>CBCTJT010000012.1:0-153648 GCA_965147305.1 uncultured bacterium | reverse complement strand
CATCTGCTCATCTGCTCATCTGCTCATCTGCTCATCTGCTCATCTGCTCATCTGCCCAATCAGCTTCAGGCTTGCGGTTGCCCAACAGGCCCTTTACTCATCGGCCCACCGGGAACAGGCTGCTTAGTTGGCACGTTAGGACGACCATCTGGCCCAATGGGCCTGTCGGATTGCTGGCAGCCCAATAACGTTACCAGACAAGTAATAATCATCATCCCAGCGAAAAAATGCTTCATTAATCACGTCCTTTCTTCCGGCAACCAAGCGTTACTTCCTAAGCGTAGTTTATTTATCGTTGAATTAAGCACACAAAAAAGCTGTCATCTCGTTGGAAATGACAGCTCAGTGTTAACTCATCAAGCTGAAGTGAGTCGAACTCATTTCATTAAAGTTATCATCCCAGATTACCGCTCAGGCGGTCGCGGAAATCGCTGCTGCGATTATCCAGCCCGATAACCGTGACCGTCGCACCGTGGCGTTGATAGCGGTATTCAATGGCATCCAGCGCCGCAACGCTGGATGCATCCCAGATTTGCGCATGGGTCAGGTCAATGGTGACGGTTTTCGGATCGTGCCCGTAATCGAAATGCTCGAATAAATCATTGCTGCTGCCAAAGAACAGCGGGCCGCGCACCGTGTAATACACTTCTTCACCGTCATCGCTTAACTTGCGTTCAGCATGAATAACATGGGCAATACGGCGTGCAAACAGCATCATGGCGAGGATCACGCCAATCAATACGCCCAGCGCCAGGTTGCCGGTCCAGACGGTGACCACTACCGTCAAAACCATCACCGAGGTTTCTGACCACGGCATGCGCTTCAGCGTGGCCGGTTGCAGGCTGTGCCAGTTAACGGTTTTCACCGCTACCACCATCATGATCGCCGCAAGCACCACCATCGGAATCTGCGCCATAATTTGACTCAATCCCGTGACCAACAGCAGCAGCACAATACCCGCCGCAATGGTGGAGATGCGCGTGCGTGCTTTGCCCAGTTCAACGTTAACGATGGTCTGACCGATCATGGCACAGCCAGCAATACCGCCATAAAAACCAGCCAAAATATTACCGACGCCCAGCGCCCAGGACTCGCGGCGCTTACCGGAAGGCGTGTCGGTGATATCGTCCACCAATTTGGCGGTAAGCAGAGATTCCATCAAACCCACAAAGGCAATACTCAGTGCCGTGGGCCAGACAATCTGCAACGTCTGTAAATTAAACGGCACCAGCAGCGTGGTGAATCCAGGCAAGCCGGAACTCATCGGCCCCTCATCGCCCACGTTAGGCACGCGATAACCCAGCAGCAGCGCCACTGCGGTGACGACGACAATGGCCACCAGCGGAGACGGAACGCTTTTCAGGATTTTGGGTAACAGCAGCACAATCGCCAGCGTCACGGCGAACAGCACCCACACCAACCCAGATTGCCCCCAGACGTGTGGAACCTGCGCGAAGAAAATCAGGATGCCCAGCGCATTCACAAAACCCAGCATCACAGAACGCGGAATGTAGCGCATCATGCGGGACAGCCCGGCCAGGCCAAAAACGATCTGGATAATACCGCCGAGGATCACCGCAGGAAGAATGTATTCAACGCCGTGCACATGCACCATCGGCCCAATCACCAGTGCCACCGATCCCGCTGCTGCCGTGACCATGGCTGGGCGGCCACCCAGGATCGACAAGGTCAGGCACAGCACCACCGAGGCGACCAGGCTCACTTTGGGATCGACACCCGCAATAACGGAGAAAGAGATGACTTCTGGGATCAGCGCCAGGGCAGTAATTACCCCAGCCAGACACTCACGGGTCAGCAGCGCAGGCGAGCGTAAAACGCTGCCCACGGTAATATCGTTCGCCGCAGGGGCGTGTTCTGTAGATTGGCTCATAAATGTGCAGGCTCTTTTATTATTTTGCGCATGCCGTCACGGCACGGCAGTAACCAGTTGGACACTAAACGCGGATGATGTTAGCGGGCATTGAGAGATGAAGCTAGCGGGGGAGCAAAGAAGAGAGCGATTCCGTCCCTGGAATCCGGTATTACACCGAGAGATCGTCAGGCGTTTTGTTAACCACCAGTTCGAGCAGATGACGATAAATGTCCAGCTGAATCACATCGCTTTCCATCTCAAGGCGATTAATCAGCGAAGCGATAATAGCTTTATTGGTGACTGGCATGCCGGCTTGCAGGATTTCAGCAATAATCTGTCCGAAAACTTCCATCTCGGTGCTGTCGCTGTTGCCTGCGAGTTTAAAATAGTCAGCGATAGCTGCGCTGCTGGTAGCGGCGTTTTGCATGTGTGAAGCCCTTAAGATCGGTCTGATGGCAACCTGGCCTTCAGTTCCATGATGAAAAAACTCACGCGCGGACAGGCGCGTAAGACCCAAACTCATCAACCAACGCAAAAAGACACCTCTGAAGGTGGAAATCCAAAAACACCTTCAGAGGCGACGCAAAGTGCATCATTCGTTACGGAGCCATCAGCTGGCTCACGGGAAGTAAACTTATACAATGAGAGCTAACTTGTACAATGATATTTTTAAGGAATTTGTGCTTTATGTTGTATATCAATGGGTTATTGAATATCACTTAAGGCAAACTTATACAAAATAGCTGTACAGGGATAGGTTTTAGGATTGGATGTATCAATTAATGAACAATGTGGAAGGCCTGCGGGGCGCGAACTACATTGCTTATGTAAGCAAACTTTTCTTCAGGCCTGCGCTTTGTTTATAATAACGCAATTGTTTAGTTAGCTATCTAACCATTAGGCTACTACGTTTTGAGTGACTATCCACAACCTTTTTCGCGTTTATTACATCTTACGGCACACGCATGGCGGCTGGCGGTCGATCGTCGCCTGAAAGAGAGTGGCTTAAGTATGAGTAGCTGGATGGCCATCGCGACAGTGGCGACGGCCACTGAGCCGCCGACACAGAAAGCGCTGGCCCAGCTGTTGGGATTAGAAGAAGCGAGCGTGGTGCCGCTGGTAGATCGTCTGGTGAAACAGCAATTACTGGCGCGTGTTCAGCCCAAAGAAGATCGCCGCAAACGTTTGTTGGTGCTGACCGAGCAGGGGAGCGTGGCCTTTGCCGAAGTGAAAACTCAAGCTGATGCTTTGCGTGCGCAGTTGCTGGCTGATATCGATCCTGAAGCGCTGGCGGTGACCGAGAAGGTGCTGCAACAGTTATTGGCGCGATTAGGAAGTATGTGATCGTGGCAAAACGCAATCCCTATGCACAACGTGAATGGCTGCCTCATGAAAAACCGATGCTGCCGGGTTCACCTTCCACTCCAATCCACTCGCCCTCAAAGCGCGTGGCGTTTGGCATTATCGGACTGCTGATTTCTATCACCGGCGCGCTCAGTAATGCGCTGGTAACCGCCAATTTGACCAATCTTCAGGGCACCTTCGGCGCTTACAGCAATGAGATCGCCTGGCTGCCGGCGGTGTATGTGATGGGCAATATCTCCATCAACCTGCTGTTGGTCAAATTTCGCCAGCAGTTCGGCCTGCGGCTGTTTACCGAAGCGTTCCTGGTGCTTTACGTTATCGTGGCGTTCTTCCATATTCTGGCCAACGATCTCAGCTCCGCTATCATTGTCCGCACCGCGCACGGGATGGTCGGTGCGGCTCTCAGCTCGCTGGGCATTTATTACCAAATTCAGGCATGGCCGGCGAAACATCGACTCAAAGCTCTGGTGATCGGCATTACTGCCTCACAGTTAGCGATTCCGCTGGCCCGCTTGTTCTCGACAGAATTATTGCAGCTGGAAGAGTGGCGCGGCCTGTATCTGTTTGAGCTTGGGCTGGCAATGATAGCGCTCGGCTGTGTTTTAGTGGTGAAGTTGCCGCCCGGCGATCGTATCAAAGCCTTTGAAAAGATGGATTTTGTCACCTTCATCTTGCTGGCACCTGGCATGGCACTGCTGTGCGGCGTGCTATCGCTGGGCCGCATTGAATGGTGGTTTACCACGCCGTGGTTGGGCATTTCATTGGCCATCTCGCTGGTGCTGATTGTCGCGGCGGTGGTGGTAGAACATAACCGCGCGAATCCGCTAATTAACACCCGATGGCTTAGCAACGGCATGATTGTGCGGTTGGGCATTGTGATGATCATGATGCGTATCGTGCTGGCCGAGCAGAACACTGGCGCGGTGGGCTTCCTGCAGCAGCTCGGGCTGCTGAATGACCAGATGCGCGGGCTGGCGTTAGCGATCATCGCCGGGGTGATTTTTGGCATGATCGCCAGTGCGCTGACCATTAAACCCACGCATCTCAGTTGGCCAATTGTCACCTCGCTGGTGGTGATGATCATTGCCTCGTATATGGATGCACAATCCAGCCCGCTGACGCGCGGCAACAATCTCTACGTTAGTCAATTTTTACTCGGCTTCAGCAGCGCCTTTTTCCTCGGGCCCGCGATGCTGTTGGGGATTGGCGGTGTGGTGACGCAACCGAAAAATCTGGTGAGTTTTGTGGTGCTGTTTGGCATGAGCCAGAATCTCGGCGGGCTGATTGGCTCGGCCATTCTTGGTACATTCCAGACCTGGCGCGAGAAGTACCACTCCAGTCTGCTGGGCGATCAGCTGTCACAACTCGATCCCAATGTCACCGAGCGCCTGAGCCAATACAGCTCACTGTTTAGCAGCCAGCTGCCCGATAACGTCCTGCTCAGTGCGCAAAGTAGCAGTCAGCTACAAGCGGTAGCTACGCTGCAGGCTAACGTACTGGCCTATAACGACACCTATTTACTCACTGCTGCGATGGCGTTGATCACCCTGATGTGGGTGCTGTGGCGACTGACGCGGCTGCGTTATATCAACTGGCGTCAGGCACGCCGTACTTTGACGGAACAGCGTCAGCAAGTTTCAAACCCGACGGAGAATTCATGAGCCAACAGGACGATATTCAGGCTGCGGAACGCGAACGCGCCAACCGCCGACGCATTCTTTCCATCGCTTTCGGCAGCGGCATTGTGATTGTTGGCGTACTGGTGATTTTATACGCCTGGCAGCTGTGGCCGTTTACCAGCACCATTCAGTCTACAGAAAACGCCTACGTGCGCGGTCAGGTGACCTTTATTAGCCCGCAGGTGAGCGGCTATCTGACCGACGTCAATGTAGTGGATTTGCAGCCTGTCACTAAAGGCCAGTTGCTGATGACCATTGACGATCGTATCTATCGTCAGCGAGTGCATCAAGCGCAGGCGCAGCTGGATATGAAAATCGCGGCGCAAAACAATAACCAGCAGCAGCGTCGCAGCGCAGAGGCGAATATTCTCAGCAATAAAGCGGCGCTGGAGAATGCTAAAGCGCAGGCGCTGAAAAGCAGTCTGGACCTCAAGCGTGTGGAAAACCTGGCAGCAGATGGATCGCTGTCAGTGCGCGAGCGTGATGCATCGCGCGCGGCCAATGCACAGGCACAAGCGCAACTTCGCCAGGCCGATGCGCAGGTTGCGGTGTCGCAGCAGAGTTTACAAACGGTGATTGTGAATCGCGGTTCACTTGAAGGGGATGTGGCAAGCGCAAAAGCCGCACTGGAACTGGCCAATATCGATCTGGCCAACACGCGCATCATCGCACCCGACAGCGGGCAGCTGGGGCAATTGTCGGTGCGCAAAGGCACTTATGTTACGGCAGGCACACGCCTGACCTCAGTGGTGCCGGACAACAAGTGGGTGATCGCCAATCTGAAAGAGACGCAGCTGGCACGGGTGCGCCCGGGCTTGCCAGTGACCATTCGGGTTGATGCGCTGGACGGCAAGCGTTTTAACGGCCGGGTGGAGTTTATCTCACCTGCCGCAGGTTCTGAATTCAGTGCCATTTCACCAGACAATGCCACCGGTAACTTTGTCAAAATCGCCCAGCGCATTCCGGTGCGTATCCGTATTCTTGATGACACGGAAGGATTGCGGCCCGGTATGTCGGTTGAAGTCAACATTGATACCGCAGCAGAGCCGCACAAGGATGCGCCATGAAGCGGTTATTCCTCGCCTCACTGATAGCGTTGATGGTCAGCGGCTGTGCGACAGAAGTGGAAAAAGCCCCGACATCCTTACCGATTCCGGACAGCTGGCGCCAGCAGGTAGGCCCTGCGGCGGCACCTGAAGCGCAGTGGTGGCAACGTTTTGGCGACGATAACCTTAATCGCTTAGTTAATCAGGCATTGCAACATAACAGCGATATCCTGATTGCCCGCTCACGGGTCGATCAGTACCGTGCGCAATTGCGTGCCGCGCAGGGCGATAATTTCCCCACGCTATCAGCGGGCGTGGCAGCCACGCATCAGCGTGCGTTGTCGGCTGTAACCGGGGAGCCGTATGAGAACGCGGTATTCCAGGGGCTGTTACAGTCTAACTATGAAGTGGATCTGTGGGGCAGCCGCAGCAACAGCATTCGTGCCTCGCAAGCGTCACTGGATGCACAACGCGCCGCAGCCTCAGCGGCGGAATTGACGGTCGCCAGCTCGGTGGCCTCCGGCTACCTCAGCCTGTGCGCGCTGGACGAGCAATTGCGCGTCACCGAAGCCACGCTTTCCACGCGCGAAAACTCGCTGAATCTGGCACAGCGTCAGTTCGAAACCGGCTATACCTCGCGGCTGGAGTGGATGCAGGCGGCGTCAGAATATCAGACCGCCAAAGCGCAGGTGCCGCAGCTGCAGCATCAGATCGAGCAGCAGGAAAATGCGCTGAGCGTGCTGGTGGGGATGAATCCGCGAGAGATTGCGCGTACCCGCAACTTCGACCACATCAAACCACAGACGCTGCCATCGCTGTTGCCGTCTCAACTGCTTAACCGTCGTCCGGATATTGTGCAGGCTCAGCGCCAATTGATTGTAGCGGATGCTTCGCTGGCCTCGGCGCAGGCGGATTTATTGCCTTCGATCAATCTGACGGCTAGCGGGACGCTGGAAAGTTACCAGCTGCATCAGCTACTGGATAATCCGTTCCGTCTGTGGAGTATCGGCGGCAGTATTCTCGCACCGTTGTTGAACCGTGAGGCACTGACAGCGCAGGTGGATGTGGCGATGGCCGCCCGCAATCAGGCGCTATATGGCTATGAAAAAGTGGTCCGCAGTGCCTTTTCAGATGTGGACAACGCGCTGGATGCCATTCGTCGTAGTCAGGAACAGCTAACGGAATTGCAGAAGCAGGAAGGGTATGTGACAGAAGCGTACCGCATTGCACGTAATCGCTATCAGAACGGTTACGCCTCGTATCTGGATGAGCTGGACGCTCAGCGCACCCTGTTTAGTACTCAGCTCAATATCGTTTCAGTGAAAAACACTCTGTTGCTCGCACAAATCGATCTTTACCGTTCGCTGGGTGGCGGCTGGCAGGGGTAAACATCATGCCGCAAGCCGGTTTTGCGGCAGATTTTCCCCTGTAAACCCGGCAAATTCTGCTTTTGCCATGAAGCGGGTCGGTTCTTTAGTCATTCGTGCTTTTTTTTACTTGTCTTTACATCTAGTGGTATTATTCGCGCGCTTTACAAAGTCTGAACGGATCAGTGCAAGTTTAATCACGCACACGGTCGCCATTTGTGGTGATTGGCTACGACAGGGGAAACAAAGGAAATGATGAATAAAAAAGCAGCGCTTGCCTTAATCGTGACGGCGGCATTAATGACCGGTTGCGCACCGCGCACCGCACCGATTCAGAACGTGAGCCAGACCGTTGGGCAGAGCTACACTGATAGCCAAATGCAGCGTGCCATCGTTGAAGCTGGTGCGGCCAACCACTGGGTGGTTTCTCCAGCGGGTCCAGGCGTGATGAATGGCCAACTGTCCGAGCGCGGTCATACGGCCGATATTCGTATCACTTACACGGCAAACAGCTACCGCATTGATTACGTGAGCAGCACGAATCTGAAAGCGGGCAGCGGTCAGATCCACCGTAACTATAATCACTGGATTCAGAACCTGAATCAGGGCATCCAGACGCGCCTTGCAGTTCAGGCCGTAAAATAAGCGCCAGGCGTCATCGCTGACATAATGTCTTAAAGAAAGCGCTAACGCTGCCGAAAGAGAAAACAGGCGGGCCATGTGCCCGCCTTGTTAATCGGCGACATCCGCATGAGACGGATGACGGACTCGAACGCAAGCAGGGAAGGGATGCCGCACAGCGAAAATCTGACCATCCCTGAGGCTGAAGAAAGAATACAGGTATGAAACTCGCTTACACCCTGGTTGACTGGCATGCGATTGCACCAGGTCACAGCACTGTCGATGAGTGGCAGCACTGGGCCGGGAAGGCATCCACGCTGGACGCCACCTTACCGATCGCCAAACCTCAATTTTTGCCGATGATGACCGCGCGTCGCCTGAGTGCGGGCAGTCGCGCAGCTGTGGAGTGCGGACTGGCGATTCTCGCGCGTCAATCGGTGGATGCCATTGTGTTTACCAGCCGTCACGGTGAGCTGGAACGCAATCTGCGCATACTGACGGCGTTAAAAGATCAGCAGGCGCTGTCGCCGACCGATTTCGCTATGTCGGTGCATAACTCTGCGGTGGGTAGCTTAACCATTGCGGCGCGACAGCCGCTGGTTTCGTCGTCGATCTCTGCGGGCATGGACAGTTTTCAGCAAGGGTTACTTGAAGTCACTGCATTGCACCAGGCGGGCTACGCGCAAGTGCTGCTGGTGGATTTTGACGGTGTCGTACCCGACTATTATCAGCCATGGCTACCTGAAATTGACCGCTTCAACGCTCCTTACGCGGTGGCTTTGTTGCTGCAATCCGGCGATGCGTGGCGCTGTACAGCAGAGTCCGCGCGCCCCGAATCCGTGGCCTTACCGCAAAGTCTGCAATTCCTGCAGGCGATTTTGCGGGGCGACGCCCAAATGACGATTGCCGGTGAACGTCACCTGTGGCACTGGGAGCGCCATGATGGCGAATAATTCGCTTGCCCTGCGCTGGCGTGCTGGCTGCAACTTTTACTGGCGGCTGGTGATGACCGCCGTGAGCTTTACGCTGTTCAGCGTAGGTGGTCTGCTGCTGTCTGTGACCTGGTTTAACCTGCTACTGCTAATTCAGCGCGATGGCCTGCGTCGTCGTCAGATTGCACGCAGCAGCATTGCGTGGAGCTTCCGCTGTTTCCTGCGTTTCTGTCGTTTTGTCGGTGTCTACGATTACCAGATTATTGGTGCCGAGTTGCTGCGCCAGGATCGCGGCTGTCTGATTGTCGCCAATCATCCGTCATTAATTGATTACGTGATGATTGCCTCGGTACTGCCGGAAATGGATTGTCTGGTGAAGGCCGAACTGCAGCACAATATTTTTTTTAATGGCGTGATCAAATCTGCCGATTATCTGATTAACAGCGAGGCCGATACCTTGCTGCCGGATAGCCAGCAACGCCTGGCGCGCGGCGATACTATCCTGATTTTTCCTGAAGGTACGCGTACCCGCTACGGTGAACCGCTGAAGCTGCAGCGCGGTGCCGCCAACATTGCGGTGCGTGCCGGATGCGATCTGCGCGTGGTACATATTAGCTGCACCCAGCGTATGCTCGATAAGCAAAGTCGCTGGTATCAGATTCCGCTGGTTAAACCACTTTTTACTGTACGCGTACAATCGCGTATTGATAGCCAGGCCTTCAGTGAAGCCGATGAGGATGCGCAGCCGCTCGCCGCGCGCCGTCTGACGCGTCACCTGCAACAGGCACTGGTCCCTGAAGAGACAAAGTAAGTTATGCAAGCACTGATTGACGACATCAAACTGATGATTATCGACACGCTGAACCTGGAAGATATCAGCCCGGACGATATTGAAACTGACGCGCCGCTGTTTGGCGAAGGGCTGGGACTCGATTCTATCGATGCCCTTGAGCTGGGACTGGCGGTGAAAAATCGCTTCGGCGTACAGCTTTCCGCAGAAAGCGAAACCTTACGCGCGCACTTTTTTTCCGTGGCCACGCTGGCCGCGTTTGTTGAACAACAGCAAGCCTGAGAACAGTCAAAATGATGAATAAAGACGAAATTTACCAGGAAGTGGCCTCGCTGCTCACCTCGCTGTTTGAAATTGATGCCGATGATATCCGCCCGGATGCCCGTCTGTATGAAGACCTCGAACTCGACAGCATTGATGCTGTGGACATGGTGGTGCACCTGCAAAAACGTACCGGCCGTAAAATCAAACCCGAAGCCTTCCGTGCCGTACGCACCGTGCAGGATGTGGTGGACGCCGTCGATCAATTGATGCGCGACGAAGCCTGATTTCCGGCATGCCAGCATTTCTGCGCCTGTTAAACGGTCTGGCCCTGCTGGCCTGGCCGTTTCTGGTGTGGCTTGCCGTCACCCATCCGCAATGGCGCGGAGTGATTGCTGTGTTAGCTCTGCTGTTTGGCTGGCGCATCTGGCAGTTACGTCACGCGCAGGGCGCAATGGGGCGGGTGATGCTGTTGCTGGCGCTGGTGGGCACCTTACTGTGCCTTGCCAGCATGCTGTTGCGCAGTCAGCATTTGTTGCTGTGGTATCCGGTTGTGGTGAATGGGCTGATGCTGCTGCTGTTTGGCACATCTTTATGGAGTCCCATGCCGCTGGTCGAGCGTTTAGCGCGCCTGCGTGAACCGGATTTGCCCGCACGGGCCGTGCGCTATACACGCCGTGTTACACAGGTATGGTGTGGGTTTTTCATTATTAACGGCAGCGTGGCGTTGGTCACGTGCCTGCTCAATGATCTCTCGCTATGGACACTCTGGAATGGGTGCATCAGTTATCTGCTGATGGGCACGCTGATGGGCGGCGAATGGTTGCTGCGTCAGCGTATGAGGAACAAGGCATGAAGGTGGTAAGTATCCGCGATTGGCTCGCTGCACCGGATCGTGTGGTGGCCTGGCAAGGGCAGCAACAGCATTGGCTATCGGAGATGCGTCAACAGGTACTGGCGCTCGTAGAGACACTGCAACGGCTGCCGGGTCAGCACTGGGCATTGTGCTTCGATAACAGTTATCACTTCACGGCTGCGCTGCTGGCGCTATGGCATGCCGGTAAAACGCCGGTGATCCCCGGACACTGTCGCGCCGCGCAGCTGGAAGAGATGGCCGATCAGCTGGATGGTGTGATCAGTGATATGCCATTGGCGGTCTCACTGCCGCAGCTGCGTTGGGACGGCGCACTGGCGCTGGGTGAACTGCCTGCCATCGCAGAGGATGTCGCGCTGGTGCTGTTTACCTCTGGATCCACCGGCACGCCGCGTCGCGTGCTGAAATCACTGCGTGCACTTGATCTTGAAGCGCAGTGGCTGGCGGACTTATGGGCCGCCCGTCTGCAGCAATGCCATGTGATTGCTTCGGTGAGCCATCAACATCTGTATGGCCTGACGTTTCGTATTGTGCTGCCGATGGCGCTGAGTTTGCCGCTCGCCGCCCAGCAAATTTTTTACGGTGAACAGCTCGCCGATCAGCGCCGCGATCGCCGCTACGCCTTTATCAGTAGCCCGGCCTTTTTACGTCGCCTGGATCCTGCCCTGGATGCACCATCGTGTGCGTTGATCGTTTCAGCAGGCGGAGCATTGCCCTGGGCCGATGCGCAGCACGCACAGCGCGCCTTTGAGTGTGCGGTGGATGAAATTTACGGCAGCACCGAAACCGGCGTGGTTGGCTGGCGCTGTGCGCAGGCAGAAAATTCCCCGTGGCGCTGTTTCCCACAGGTTAGGCTGGTTCAGCAGGAAGCCGGCTGGCGGGTGTTTTCGGCTCTGCTGGAAACCAGCGAAGGTTGGCCGCTCGACGATCGTATTGTGCAACAGCCCTCCGGCGCATTTCAGCTGGCAGGCCGTCAGGATCGGGTGGTGAAGATTGAAGACAAACGCGTGTCGCTGAGCGAAATCGAACGCCGTCTGCTAGCCTTGCCCGGCGTAGAAGACGCAGCGGCCCTAGCGATTCAGCGTCATGGCCGTCAGGCAATTGGCGTGGTGCTGGCCTTGCCGGACACGCTGGATGCCGCAACGCTAATCCAACGTAAGAAACAATGGAAAATCGCGCTGCAACCCTGGCTGGAGCCGGTCGCCATGCCGCGCTACTGGCGCGTGGTGAGCACAATTCCGGTTACGGCGCAGAGTAAACGTGCCTGGCCCCAAATTGAGGAACTGTTTGATGTTGCCGGTTGAACTCAACGCCCAGCAGCAGGGCGCGACGCTAACGTTGCGCCTGCATGCCGACGCGGATCTGTTTTGGTTCCGCGGCCACTTCCCAACGCTACCGATTTTGCCCGGCGTTGCGCAGCTCGATTGGGCGCTGCATTATGGCCTGTCGCGTCTGGCGATCGGCAAACACTTCTGTTCTATCGAGAACATCAAATTTCAGCAGCCGGTGCCGCCAGATGCGGAGCTGGAGCTGCAGCTGAGCTGGCAGGAAGAAAAATCACTGCTGAACTTCAGCTACAGCCTGATTCGCGCGGACAGCGCTGAGATGGCCAGCAGCGGGAAGATTCGCCTGTGCTGAGTGCGCCTTTCAAACCCTGTGTTCTGATTCCCTGCTACAACCATGGCGCCATGCTGGCCTCAGTGTTGGCGCGGCTGGCTCCCTATAATCTACCGGTGATTATTGTTGATGACGGCAGCGATGCGCAGACTCAGCAACAGATTGCCGCGCTCGACGCCCCGCAGCTGGAAATCCTCACCTTGCCGGTGAATCAGGGCAAAGGCGCGGCGGTGATCGCCGGGATGCGCAAAGCCGCTGCGGCAGGATACAGCCACGCGCTGCAACTCGACGCAGACGGCCAGCATCAGGTGGAGGACACGCCGCGCATGCTGGCGGAAGCGGAAAGCCATCCTGATTGCCTGATCTCCGGCCAGCCTGTTTACGATGATTCCATTCCTAAATCCCGCTTATACGGCCGCTACATTACCCATTTTTGGGTGTGGATCGAAACGCTGTCATTTTCACTAAAAGACAGCATGTGCGGTTTTCGCGTTTATCCGCTGCAACCGTCACTGCAACTGTGCGACCGTCGCCCGATTGGCCAGCGCATGGATTTCGACACCGAAATCATGGTGCGTTTGTACTGGCAGGGCACGCCGAGCCGCTTTATCAGCACGCGCGTCACCTATCCGGAAAGTGGTCTGTCGCATTTTGATGCGCTGTACGACAACCTGCGTATCTCATGGATGCATACGCGCCTGTTCTTTGGCATGTTGCCGCGCATCCCACGGTTGCTGAGCCGTCGTAGAGCTGAACAGCACTGGTCAGCCACGCCTGAACGCCGGGGCCAGAGCGGATTACGTTTTATGCTGTGGTTGTATCGTCGAGCCGGGCGGCTGCCGTTTGTGCTGTTGCTGTGGCCAGTGGTGGCGGTTTACTGGCTAAGCGGACGTGAGGCGCGTGCCGCTTCTCAGCAGTGGCTGACGCGGGTGCAGGCTGAAGCCAGCAAACAGCAGATTGCGCTGCCAACGCCAATCAATAGCTATCGCCACTTTCTGCGCTTTGGTTACAGCATGCTGGACAAAGTGGCCAGCTGGCGCGGAGATGTACAGTGGGGGCGCGATATCGATTTTGCGCCGGGTGCCGAAGCGGTTATCCGAGCAGCAGATGGCAAAGGACATTTGATCCTCGCGTCGCATTTGGGAGATATCGAAGCCTGCCGCGCCATGGCAAAGCAGGTCAGCGGGTTGGTGATTAACGCGCTGGTGTTCACCGACAACGCTCAACGTTTTCGCGAGGTGCTGGAGAGCATCGCGCCGCAGGCTGGGGTGAATCTGATGCCGGTCACCGATATCGGCCCGGATACCGCCATCCTGCTACAGCAAAAACTGGATGCTGGTGAATGGGTGGCGATTGTCGGCGATCGTACCGCCGTGCATCGTCAGCGCGGAGGTGAACGCCGCGTGGTGTGGAGTCAATTTATGGGCCGTCCGGCACCGTTTCCGCAGGGGCCTTTTGTGCTGGCGGCCGCGTTGCGGTGTCCGGTGCTATTGATGTTTGCCCTGCGTGAACAGGGCAGACTGCGGGTGCACTGTGAACCGTTCGCCGATCCTATCCAGCTACCGCGCGCCCAACGACAGGCAGCGCTGCAGGCCACGGTGGATCGCTACGCCGAACGACTGCAACAGCATGCGCTGATGGCGCCGCTGGACTGGTTTAACTTTTACGATTTCTGGACCTTACCAGAGGAGAAGAGCCGCGATGAGTGAATGCACCTGGCGCGCTGAGGTTGAATTAACCGTGTCGTTCCACGACTGCGACCCGATGGGCGTGGTGTGGCACGGCAACTATTTCCGCTTTTTTGAAGTGGCGCGTGAAGCGCTGCTGCGCAGCATCAACTACAGCTACGGTGAGATGACCGCCAGCGGTTTTGTCTGGCCGGTGGTGGACACGCGCGTTAAATATCGCCAGCCGCTGCGCTGCGAAGAGGTGATTCGCGTCGAAGCCAGCATTACAGAATACGAAAACCGCCTGCGTATCGATTATGTGATCCGCAATGCGGCGGGCCAAATCACCACCAAAGCGCACACGCTGCAGGTGGCGGTGGATGCAGCCAGTCAGGAGATGAATTTTGTCTCGCCGGACATTTTGTTTGAACGCCTGGGAGTCAAACCGTGATCAGACTATTTTGCTTACTGCTAACACTGGTCTGCGCCAGCGCACACGCCGTGACGCTGGACCAACTGCAGCAGCGCTTTGCCAGCCAGCCAGTGATCCGTGCCAACTTCGAGCAGGTGCGTACCATTTCTGGTATGTCGCAGCCGCTGGTGTCGCGCGGCCAGTTGTTAATCGCTCAACAGCAAGGTTTGTGGTGGCATCAGGCCACGCCGTTTGTCATGACCCTGATTCTCGATGATAAGCGTATGGTGCAGAGCATGAGCGGTCAGCCTCCGCAGGTGATCACTGCCGACAGCAATCCGCAGATGTTCCAGTTCAATCATCTGCTGCGCGCTTTGTTCCAGGCCGACGAAAAGGTTCTGCGCGAGAATTTCGAACTCGATTTCCGCGATCAAGGCAATGACCAGTGGCAGCTGAGCCTGACGCCGAAAGCGGCACCGCTGAATAAAATCTTCAACCGCATCGATCTGCAAGGCGCAGCCTTCCTTAACAGCATTACGCTGGATGATAAGCAGGGCGATAAAACCGCCATCACCCTGGGTGATACCCGCATCGAACCAAAACAACTGACTGATGAAGAGCGAGCGCGTTTTGCCCCAGCGCAGTGAGAAAACCGCTGCACTACTGTGGCTGGCGGTGTGTCTGGCGCTGGCGGTGGCCCTTGCCATCCTGTTGCCGCGCAGCCAGTTGAATAGCAGTGTACTGGCCTTACTGCCGCAACAAAATCTCGGGCAGGCGCCCGCTGAGATCCAGCAAGGCTTTATGCAGCGGCTGGATCGCCAACTGGTGTGGCTGGTGAGCGCCGATAATGATCACGGCGATGAAGTGGCGGAGTGGTGGCAAACGCACCTGCAGGCGTTGCCGATGCTCAAACAGGTCAGCGGTGCGCTGGATGATGACCAAATGCAACGCTGGGGCACCTTCGCCTTCCAGCATCGCAATGGCCTGATCGACCCGTTGACGCGGGCACGTCTGCAAAACGGCGGCACAGCACAAGCCGACTGGATTCTGGCGCAGCTATTCTCAGTGTTTGCCGGCGTCGGCAGTAAAGAGATCCAAAACGATCCGCTGATGCTGGTGCGTGGTGCGCAGCTGGCACTGCAGCAGAATGCCAGCAAAATGGTGCTGCATAACGGCTGGTTAACCGTGAATGATGCCCAACAGCGTCGCTGGTATTTCCTGCACGGTGAACTGGCCAGCAATGCCTTTAGCATCCAGCAGAGTCACCAGTTGGTGACCGCCCTCAACCAGCTTGAACAGCAGTTAAAAACGCGCTGGCCGGATGCGCAGCTGTTAACGCGTGGCACGGTGCTGTTCAGCGATGATGCTAGCCAGCGCGCGCAGCATGATGTTGAAACGCTCGGCAGCGTGACGCTGGCCGGCTTGTTGCTGCTGGTGTGGCTGGTGTTCCGCTCGTTGCGACCGCTGGCGCTGTGTGCGCTCTCGGTGGCGATAGGTGCGATGACCGGCACGGTGCTGACCTTGCTCTGCTTTGGCGAGTTGCATCTCACCACCTTAGTGATGAGCCTCAGCATTGTCGGTATCTCTGCCGATTATACCTTGTATTACCTGACCGAACGCATGGTGCACGGCGAGCAATCCACGCCATGGCAAAGCCTGCACAAGGTGCGCGCCACCTTACTGTTAGCGCTTGGCACCACGGCGATTGCCTGGCTGCTGATGTTGCTGGCGCCGTTCCCCGGTTTACGCCAGCTGGCGGTGTTCGCCGCCAGCGGATTGAGTGCATCTTGCCTGACGGTAATCTGTTTTTATCCATGGCTGGTGCGCGGCCTGCCGGTGCGACCGATTCCCGGCATGGTGTGGCTGGCGCGCTGGTTAGCGGCATGGCGTCGCAACAAACTGTTAAAAATCGGCTTGCCGCTACTGGTGGCGATCTATGCATTGAGCGGCATGATGCAGCTGCACGTTGATGACGATATTGCCCATCTGCAAAGCGCACCCGCGAAACTGCTGGCACAGGATCGTCAGCTGGCGCAGCTTACCGGCCAGCAGGCCGATCAAACCTGGTTTGTGGTGTGGGGCGATAATGAACAGCAGGCATTGCAGCGTCTCAGCGCACTGGCGCCGAAACTGCAGCAGGCACAGCAGCAGGGCTGGATGGCGGGTTATCGCGTCTTGCCGCTCAATTCACTGGACCAGCAACAGCAGGATCTGCAGCTGTTGCAGCAGGCCGCGCCGAATATCCTGACGCGGTTAAAACAGGCGGGAATCACGTTAGCCAATGCCGATCTTACTGCGATGCCGGTCAATGCCGATGACTGGCTGGCGAGTCCGCTCAGCGAGGGCTGGCGTTTGCTGTGGCTGTCGTTACCAGATGGAAGCAGCAGCGTGCTGGTGCCGGTCAATGGCGTGAAAAACAGCGCGGCGTTACTGGACTTAGCAACGCAGCAATCGGGCGTAAGCTGGGTCGATCGCAAAGCCAGCTACGATGAGCTGTTCCGCTTCTGGCGCACGATGCTAAGTGGCCTGTTGGGGCTGGCGCTGCTGCTGATCACCGTGAGTTACATCGTACGTCTTGGTTTGCCAGCAGGTTTGCGCAGCGCGTTGCCTTCCTGGCTGTCGCTGGCAGCGGCGCTGGCGACGTTAGGCTGGATTGGTGCCAGCCTGAACTTATTCGCCTTGCTGGCGCTGATTCTGGTGCTCGGCATTGGCATCAATTACACGCTGTTCTTCAGTAATCCACGTGGGACGCCGCTGACCTCCATGCTGGCGGTTACGCTGGCGATGATGACCACACTGCTGACGCTGGGCATGCTGGTGTTCAGCAGCACGGCGGCGATCAGTGGTTTTGGCACCGTGCTGTGCAGCGGGATCTTTTGTGCATTCTTGTTAGCGCCGCTGGCGCTGGCTCCTGGGAAAAGGAAGCAACGATGAAAACAGGTGCTTTGTTATTGATGCTGAGCCTGCTGTTGAGCGGCTGTGCTCAGCATGACAGCCCATCAGATCGGCCCAACGCGTGGCTAAAACCGGGCGTGCGTGTCACTTTGCCTGCGCCAGGCATCTCACCCTCGTTTCAACAGCAGCAACTGCTGACCGGCCACGCCAAAGGCAAGACCCAGTCACTGCTGGTACTGCTGAGCGCTGATTCCCAGCAAGTCAGCCTGGCGGGTTTGTCCTCGCTGGGCATTCGCTTGTTCCGTGTGACCTATGATAAAAACGGTATTCATACTCAGCAAATGATGGCGCTGCCCGAAATGCCGCCAGCCAGTCAGGTGCTGGCGGATGTGATGCTAAGTCACTGGCCGCTCAGTGCGTGGCAGCCGCAGTTGCCGCCAGGCTGGCAGCTGGTCGACGAGGGCGATCGTCGTGAGTTGCGCGATCCTGCCGGTAACGTGGTGACGTTGATTCGCTATCTGCAACGGGGAACCGTGCGTGAACCGATCAGCATCGACCAGCGTGCTTTCGGTTATCAAATTCAAATCCAGCATCTGGACGCATCTTCATGATCTACATCTCGGCGTTTGGCATGGTCAATGCGCTCGGCAACACGCTGGAGCAGATTGCCGCGCAGCTAACGTCAGGCCATGCACCCGGCATGCAGCCGCGCGAAGGCTGGTTGCAGCAAAGTAAAACCTGTTGGCTCGGCGAAGTGCCGGGCGAACTGCCGCCAGTGCCCGCCGCCCTTGCCGCGCACAATACGCGCAATAATCAGCTGCTGCTGGCAGCTCTGGCGCAGATCCGTCCGGCTGTCGATGCCGCGATTGCCCACTTTGGCTGTGAGCGTGTCGCGGTGGTGCTGGGTACCAGCACCTCGGGCGTGGATGAGGGCGACCGCCAGGTTGACGGTGGTTTGCCGGGTTACGATTACCGCATGCAGGAGTTGGGCGATCCGTCGCGTTTCCTGGCTCATTACCTTGAGCTGGATGGTCCTGCGTACACCATTTCCACCGCTTGTTCCTCCAGCGCCCGTGCGCTGATCAGCGGACAGCGCTTAATTGAGGCCGGTCTGGTGGATGTGGCGCTGGTGGGAGGCGCAGATTCGCTGAGCCGCATGCCAATAAACGGCTTTGCCAGCCTGGATTCATTATCCGAGCGCCAATGTGCACCATTCAGCGCAGAACGTGACGGTATCTCGATTGGCGAAGCGGGGGCGCTGCTGTTACTGACGCGTGAACCGCAGCCGCTGGCGTTGCTTGGCGCGGGCGAATCATCGGATGCCTGGCATATGTCGGCTCCGCATCCTGAAGGCATTGGCGCTGAGCAGGCGATGAAGATGGCGCTTAAGCAGGCCGAATTAGAGCCGCAGGATATCGGCTACATTAATCTGCACGGCACCGCGACGCCGCTCAACGATCAGGTCGAATCAGGCGTGATTCATCGCTTGTTTGGCGATAGCGTGCCGTGCAGCTCAACCAAACATCTGACGGGCCACACGCTGGGTGCGGCGGGTGCGACCGAGGCGGCGCTGGCGGCGCTTATCGTGCAACAAAATCTGACGTTACCGACGCAGGATTTTCGCGCCACTTCTCTGGATAGCACGCTGCCTGCCTGTGGACTGCTGACTTCGCCGCAGCCACTGGTGCGTCCGATCATCGCTTCAAACTCTTTTGCTTTTGGCGGGAATAACACCTGCCTGATTGTAGGAAAGCCTCATGACTGATTTTCTGCCGGTGGGCGATTATCTGCCGCACCGTGCACCGATGTTGCTGCTGGATCGCGTGATTCAGGTCAGCGACGAGCGCGTAGTGTGTGAAGTGACAATCAACCACCATGGCGTACTCGCTCCGTTCCTCAATGCGCATGGCGAACTGCCCGCGTGGTTTGGCGTCGAGATCATGGCGCAGACCGTCGGCGTTTGGTCTGGCTTTCATGCTCGCCAGCGCGGCGATCGGGATATCCGGCCCGGCATGTTACTGGGCGGGCGCGGCTATCGTGCCGCTGCCGCTACCTTTGCCGCAGACATTACGCTGCGTGTGGAAATGCATCTGTTGATGCGTGACGAAAAGCTCGGCAGCTTCGAAGGCGAGATCCGCAGCCAGGACGCGGTCCTTGCCAGTGGTCGGCTGAATACCTATCAGCCGGATGAACAGGAACTTAATCAATTACAACAAGGGATGCAGCCATGACACGCAGCGTATTAGTGACCGGTGCCAGTAAAGGGATTGGCCGTGCCATCGCGCTTCGTCTGGCGCAGGACGGTTTCAACGTGGTGGTGCATTACCACCGTGATGCGGCGGGCGCACAACAGACGCTGGCTGAAATCAGTGGCGCGGGTGGCCTGGGGCGTATCCTGCAGTTTGACGTGGCCGAACGCGAAGCCACGCGTAATGCGATTGAAACCGACATCGCGGAGCACGGCGCCTATTACGGCGTGGTGAACAATGCCGGCATCACACGCGACGGGGCTTTCCCGGCCCTGACCGAAGATGAGTGGGATAGCGTGATCCACACTAACCTCGACAGCTTCTACAATGTGATTCATCCCTGTGTGATGCCGATGATTGGTCTGCGTAAGGGCGGCCGTATCGTCACCTTATCCTCAGTGTCTGGCATCATGGGCAACCGGGGGCAGGTCAATTACAGCGCGGCCAAAGCCGGGATTATCGGTGCCACCAAAGCGCTGGCCATCGAATTGGCAAAACGCAAAATCACCGTGAACTGTATCGCGCCAGGTTTAATCGACACAGGCATGACAGATCTGGAGCCGATGGTGATCGACGAAGCGCTAAAGATCATCCCGATGAAGCGCATGGGCGCGGCTGAGGAAGTCGCCGGACTCGCCAGCTATTTGATGTCGGATATCGCGGGTTATGTGACGCGTCAGGTGATTTCAATCAACGGAGGTATGCTGTGATGCAGCGGGTCGTGGTAACCGGAATGGGCGGCGTCACCGCCTTTGGCGAAAACTGGCCAGCGGTGGCCGCGCGCATCAAACAGGGTCAAAACGCGGTGCGGAAAATGCCGGAATGGCAGATTTACGACGGTTTGCACACCTTGCTTGGTGCCCCGGTCGATAACTTCGAACTGCCCGCGCACTACACGCGTAAACGCATTCGTTCGATGGGTCGTGTGTCGTTAATGGCGACGCGCGCCACCGAACTGGCGCTGGAACAGGCGGGATTAATCGATCATCCGGTGCTGACCAGCGGTGAAACCGGCATTGCCTATGGTTCTTCCACTGGCAGTACTGGCCCGGTCAGCGAATTCGCCACTATGCTGACGGAAAAGCACACCAATAACATCACCGGTACCACCTATGTGCAGATGATGCCGCACACCACGGCGGTGAATGCCGGGCTGTTCTTTGGCTTGCGTGGCCGGGTGATCCCCACCTCCAGCGCCTGTACGTCGGGCAGCCAGGCAATTGGCTATGCGTGGGAAGCGATCCGCCATGGCTATCAAACTGTGATGGTGGCGGGCGGGGCAGAAGAACTCTGTCCCTCTGAAGCGGCGGTGTTTGACACGTTGTTTGCCACCAGCCAACGCAACGATGCACCGAATTCATCACCGTCACCCTTTGATCAGCAGCGCGATGGGTTGGTGATTGGCGAAGGTGCAGGGACGTTAATCCTCGAATCGCTGGAGCATGCTCAGGCACGCGGAGCGACCATTTACGCTGAACTGGTGGGTTTCCACACCAACTGCGATGCGGCGCATATTACTCAGCCGCAGCGTGAAACCATGCAGATTTGTATCGAGCGTGCACTGAAAACAGCGGGCGTGACGCCGGATCAGATTGGCTATATCAACGCCCATGGCACGGCGACCGATCGGGGCGATATCGCTGAAAGTCAGGCCACGGCAGCGATATTTGGCAATAACACGCCAATCTCCTCGCTGAAAAGCTATTTTGGCCACACGCTCGGTGCCTGTGGTGCGCTGGAAGCCTGGATGAGCATTGAGATGATGCGAGAAGGGTGGTTCGCGCCCACGCTGAATCTGACGCAGCCCGCCGCAGAGTGTGGCGATCTGGACTATATCATCGGCGAATCACGCGCGATTGATACCGATTTTATTCAATCTAACAACTTTGCCTTTGGTGGGATCAACACCTCGCTGGTGTTTAAACGCTGGCGCGACGCTTAATCCTCTCCATTCGCCAGTGGCTTTGTAATGAAGCCGCTGGCCTCTGAATTTCCCCGGCCTCAATTCCCCACGAAAACTGCGTGAATATGCAGGATGTTGCCTAAAAAAGTCGCAATCTTAGCGCTTTCCTGACGATTGGACGCCACTGACCGCACCTGATCGATAAAGTTCAGCGATTTTACTTGCTTTCGTAATAGCGCCAAGCATAATCGCAAACCGCAATAATAATGATTATCAATACATTTTGTATCAGGGGATATCCATGCGTACTTCGCCTTTCAATCCCGGACTGAAACCGACGCTGCTCGCCGTTCTGGTCAGTGCCGGTTGTTTGCCAGTGATGGCTGCTACCACCAACACCACAACATCTTCAACTGCGGCCAAAAACGAACAGCAGACGCTGACCGTTACCGCGACGCCACAAGCTGAGTTCAAATCCGGCGGCAACGACTTAGTACCCGCCTACCTCGACGGACAAATCGCCCACGGCGGCCGACTCGGCATGCTGGGTGAGCAGAATGCCATGGACGTGCCGTTTAACGTCATCGGCTTCACCTCGAAGATGATTCAGGATCAGCAAGCAAAAACCATCGCTGACGTGGTGCGCAACGACGCCAGCGTGCAGAACGTGCAGGGTTACGGCAACTACGCTGAAACCTATCGCATCCGTGGTTTTGAGCTCGATGGCGATGACATGACCTATGGCGGACTGCCAGGTGTCGTGCCGCGTCAGGTAATCGATACCCAGCTGATTGATCGCGTGGAAGTGTTTAAAGGTGCTAACTCACTGGTTAACGGTGCGGCAACGTCAGGCGTTGGCGGCATGATCAACCTTGAGCCAAAACACGCAGAAGATACGCCAATGGCGCGTGTCGGGCTGGATTACACCTCTTCTTCTCAGGTGGGCGGATCGGTTGATGCTGGACGTCGTTTTGGTGATAACAACCAGTTCGGCGTGCGCGTCAATGTGCTGGATCGCGAAGGTGATACCGCAGTGCATGGCGCTAAACGCCGCACCACGGCCGCTTCCCTCGGTCTGGATTTCCGTGGCGATCGCCTGCGTACTTCACTGGACCTCGGCTACCAGAAACAGACTTTCCACGGTGACCGTATTGGCGTTAACGTCAGTGGGCTGGACTTCATTCCTGCACCGACAGCCGCAACGCACAACACCAGCCAGCCTTGGGTCTACAGCAATATCGAAAGCGAATTCGGTATGGCGAAAGCCGAGTATGATTTAACCGATAGCTGGACCTGGTACGGTGCGGTGGGTGCTCAGCACTCGCATGAAATTGGTCTGTATGCTAGCCCGGCAGTTTCCGATGCCAGCGGCGATGCACAGTATGGCCGCTTAGATACCAATCGTATCAGTGATGCTTTCAGTGGCATGACGGGCATTCGCGGTAACTTCACCACCGGCTTTGTCACCCACAAAGTTAACTTTGGTTACTCTGCAGTGACTCAGGCGGTCAAAACGGCGTGGCGTTATGGTGCAGGTTCGGTAGACACCAATATTTATAACACCCCGACCACCGCTGTCCCAGTGACCACCTCCGGCAGTGGTGATTACCACGATCCGCTGACCACCGGCCGCACGCGTACCCAGGGTTATCTGCTGAGCGATACCTTAGGCTTCTTCGATGACACCGTGCTGTTCACCGCCGGTGCACGCCATCAGAAAGTGGTGGTGCGCAGTTATAATAACGACACTGGTGCAGAAGATACCGATTCTCGCTTTGACGCCAGTCGCTGGATGCCAACTTACGGCGTGGTGTACAAGCCATGGAAAGAAGTTTCTTTCTATGCCAACCACACCGAAGCACTGCAACCGGGTAGCGCGGCGCCAAATACCGCAGCTAACTACGGTAAAACTACCGGGATCGCGCACTCGAAGCAGAATGAAGTGGGTGTAAAAGTCGACTTCGATCGTGTTGGCGGCGCGCTGTCACTGTTTGATATCCGCAAACCTAACGCTATCACCAACAGCGATAACGTTTATGCGCTGAACGGTGAGCAACGTAACCGCGGTGTAGAGCTGAATCTGTTTGGTGAGCCGGTGCTGGGCTTCCGCCTGAACGGCAGTGCGACCTGGCTGGACGCGCAGATCACCGAATCCGCCAACGGCACGTTAAATGGCAAGCAGGCGATTGGCGTTCCTCGTTACTACTTTGTACTCGGTGCTGAATACGACATCAAACCGGTGGATGGCTTAACGGCCACGGCTTATGTGAATCATTCAGGTTCGCAGTATGCCGATGCGCAGAACACCAAGTCGCTGGATAGCTACACCACGTTGGATCTCGGTGTGCGTTACCGTACCAAGCTGAACGACCATGATATGGTTTGGCGCGTGGGCGTTGATAACGTCACTAATGAGAAGTACTGGTCAAGCGTAGAAAGCTACGGCTACTACATTTACCAGGGCGATCCACGCACCTTGAAAGTCTCCATGAGCTACGATTTCTAATCCGCTCTTAACAGGGACGCCATCGCGTCCCTGTTGTCATTTCATACTGAAATAATTCTGTACCTTGCCACGCATTCCATTACACTCAGTGCGGCAATCCTGCGCATAAAAGTCCTTTGTTATTGAGTCAACATGAGTTCACCCGCGCCACCTGACGATCACGACGAGCCTTTACGACAATCTCTGGATGATGCGCACTTCGCTATTGTGGTACTTGCAGTGACCTCTGTTACCCTTATAATCTTCGTCCTGATGGTGACGTTATGGATGAGCTAAGGTCAGCAACAGTTCATGGAAGCCTGCAAGGAGATGTCGATGGAAGCCCGAGATGACAAACTGATCGCCATAATTGGCCTGCTCTCTGCCTGTTTAATTGGCGTGGTGTTCTTGTTCACCATGACATGGCTAACCGATGTGCGCCATCCCGCCGATCCCACGCTTGATGTACAAACCTGCCCGCCAAAAGTTCATCCGACGCAACACTCTTAATCCTGCTTTTCCCGGTTGTGCCACTTAATTTGCTGACTGCGCAGCTCTAACGCCAGCGCTTCGTGTAGGGTGCGATTGCCATTGGGATCGCCGAGACCAAACAGCGCACCAGGTGAACGTCGATCATCTGCCCAGGCCGGATATTCCACCACCGGATAGAGCGAAATCCCTTCCAGCGCTACCCCTTCATCCAGGGCTAACCGTGCTTCTTCCGTGACATGCCGTAACCATGGCGCCCGTGCGTCTCCTTCGGCTCCCGTCTCTGCAAGCAGTAATGGGCGCCGATAGCGCTGCCAGCATTGCAGCATCAAACGATGCAGCGGTTGATAAGTTGCGTGTTCAGCGGGGATAGTGTCGCCGGAAAAGAACCAGTGGTTATCGGGATAGTAATTTAAGCCGAGGATATCGAGGAAATCATCACGTCCGCCCAGCTCTGGCGCATCACGTCCGGCAATCCAGTCCCAGGCTTCAAACTGTGCCTGATGCTGCGCATCTGCGTAGGGTTTACTGTCGGGGTTGTCGGGATCGGCGGCGATTTGCACCAGCGGATCGGTGAGCACAAAGCGCGCATCAGGATAAACTTCGCGAATCGCATGCATCGCCGCCAGCGAGGCGCGCACCAACTGACGTTTTAGCTCGCGGCCGCGCTCGCTGGCATAAGGATCAAGCCAGGAAACATCCGCCCCGGCCCATGACCAAAACGAGATTTGGTTTATTGGGGTGAAAAAAGGGTGCTCAACGCCTTCATCTCGCATCAGCTGCGCCATGGCACGTGCGAAACGCTCAAAGTGATCGACAAAGGCGCTACGCCAGATATCAAGGTGTTCAGGATAACCAAAATGCGCTAGTTCCCAGATGATCTGCATATCGTGACGTGCGGCGGCATGGACCATCGGTAAAAAGCTGCGCCAGTCATATTCGCCAGGCGTAGCTTCAATCAGGTGCCAGCGTGCACCGTCGCGGGCAGTATGTAATCCTTCCTGCGACAGCGCGGCGTAATCTTTCTCCAGTAACATGTCGTGACCGCTACTGATTACCATATCCATACGACGACCGCCGCTGCGGCAAGCGGTAGAGCAGGGGAAGCTACCCTGGAAGAAACTGCGGAAAAGCTGCGGGTGATGGCGCGGGGATTGCTGAGTCATCATCCTCTCCTCACGGTAAACGTCGGGTGCAGAACGCAAGCCTAAGTCTAGACTGTAAACTAAAGACGCGTCAGCCAGCGGTAGCAGATGTCTCTGATTGCCATCCGGCGCGGTAAGACCAACAATAATAGATCCAGTGAATTCAGGGATTCGGTATGAGTGAAGCAGCATCCGTTCAGCAGCCGCCAACGGGCGAAGGGTTACGAGAGATTGTTGATGCGCGCTGCGCGCTGCATCCCGATATGAGTGGCATCCACCCCCTTAACGATGGTTTGGATGCCTTTGCCGCGCGCTATCTGCTGATGGGCATGGCGCAACACACCATTGATGTGCAGTACTACATCTGGCACAACGACATGTCCGGTCGTTTGCTGTTTAGCGCACTGCTGGATGCGGCAGAACGTGGCGTCAAGGTTCGTTTACTGCTGGATGACAACAACACGCCGGGCCTGGATGACACGCTGGCCGAACTCGATCGCCATCCCAATATTGCGGTGCGCTTATTCAATCCCTTTTCATTCCGCACCCTTCGCGCCCTCGGTTACCTTACTGATTTCGCTCGCCTTAATCGACGCATGCACAATAAGAGCCTGACGGTGGATGGGGCGGTGACGCTGGTTGGCGGGCGCAATATCGGCGACGAATATTTCGGGACCGGCGATGAGCCGCTGTTTACCGATTTGGATGTGCTGGCGGTTGGGCCGGTGGTGCAACAAGTGGCGCATGACTTTGAGCGCTACTGGCAGAGTAAAGCGGTTTCCCCTCTTAGAGCGGTGGTGGATGTCTCAGGTGATGCCCACCAGGCGGTGCGTTTACCAGCAGAGTGGCAGCAGAGTGAGGCCGTTCAGCGCTATCTTGCACGGCTGGAGCACTCATCCTTTGTCAGCCAAATGGAACAGGGTTCGATGCAGATGACGTGGGCCGAATCACGCTTGTTGAGTGACGACCCGCGCAAGGGCTTAGGCAAAGCCAAACGTTCCAGCCTGCTACCGCAGCGCATGCTGGAGGTGATCGGCACGCCACAGCAGCAGTTCGATATCATCTCGGCGTATTTTGTGCCGACGCGCGCTGGCGTGGCTCAGCTGGTGGCGCTCAAGCGGCGGGGGGTGAAAATCGCGATCCTCACCAATTCACTGGCGGCCAATGATGTGTCAGTGGTGCACGCAGGCTATGCGCGCTGGCGTAAAAAGTTGCTGCGTCATGGTATTGCGCTGTATGAGATGAAGCCGCAAGCCAACCCTAGTGAAGCCCCACATGACCGCGGGTTGACCGGTAATTCCGGTTCAAGCTTGCATGCCAAAACGTTCACCGTCGACAACCGGAAAGTGTTTATCGGATCCTTCAATTTTGATCCGCGCTCTGCGGTGCTCAACACTGAAATGGGGCTGGTGATTGAGAGTGAAACGTTGGCACAGCAAACCCATCAGCGCTTTATTGCCGGGATGCGCGATCGCGCCTGGACACTGCGTCTGGATAATTGGGGGCGGGTGAACTGGGTCGAATATGCCGGGGAGTCAGGTGAAGTGGTACACAAACATGAGCCGCAGTGTACGTGGATACAACGGCTGCTGGTGCGATTGGTGTGGCGTTTACCGGTGGAGTGGTTGTTGTAAACGACGAAGAGTATTAATGCGCACACGAGTGAAATCGCCCCCAGGTTGCGGGGGCATGATGCTGATTACCGTGTGGCTGAAGGCGCTTTAACAACGTTGCGCTGGGGCTTACCCGAGAACAGGAAACGCAGCAGCGGAATGCGCAGATGGATTTCGTACAGCGTAAAAGCAATACCAAACACCATCAGCAGACCCACAAAGAACCCCAGCGTGTCGTTGCTAATGTGTGGGGTGACGTAAATGCCATACAGAATGGTCAGCGGATGGTGGACCAGATAGATAAACAGTGAGGCATTCACCAAATACATGATGCGCGGTGAGTGGCTGTTGAGCAGCTTGTGGCCGAAGCTAAAGCAAACATTCAGCATACAAAGCCCCATCAAGGTTGAGATCACCTCATCGATTTCATACAGCCAGCCATCGCCGCTGCTGTAGCGCTGATTCAGGCTGTAAGCGATGAATACCGCTATGGCACCAAAGCACATCACCGGATTGAAGCGAACAAACAAGGCTTTTAGCGCCTGATGTTTCCATGCCAGCGCACCCAGCATAAAGAACGGCAGGAACGTCAGGGTCTGCATCACGGCCACGCTGAACAGACCATCAGCGAACACACTCGGCACTGCATAAAACAGCACGCGGCGGAACAGGCACCAAATCAATGCATAAGCCAGAAACGCCAGCGTCAGTTTTCCCCAGCCAACCTGCTGATAATCGATTTGACGCTTCTGGGTGCGTAGCCAGCGGAAAGTCAGCATGCCGAGTGCCGTCAGAATCACTAAAACCAGTAAAAACCACAGGTGAGAAATCAGTTCCCACCCCAGCGTGTTGTACTTGTCATACAGAGAAAAGCTATCCCAATTACCCACTTTATCGGTCAGATTTTTCAGCATAAAAAACTGCGGCAGGGTAATAAGCGGAATCGCCGTTAACAGCGGAATTCCTACGCGCTCCATGCGGACCTTCAGCCAGCGTTGTGGCTGATAGCGCAGGTATAGCATGTAGGAAAAATAACCGGAAATGACAAAAAACACCTGCATGCGGAAGGCGTGGATGAAGTCATTCAAAATGGTTAACCACATCGAGGCATCGTGACTATTCACGGCCCAACGCTGGGTGGAGTAGATCAACGAGACGTGAAAGGGCACGCCTAATAACATTAAATATGCTCGAATGGAGTCGAGAAAATATTCGCGTTCGGGTTTTGCTGAACTCATAAGCTTCCAATTTGTCAGTTTACTTGCCGGTTTCGCCCTGAAACCGGATTATGCTGGTTTAAAATTCTACCGCCTGTAAACAGCGTATACTATCAGGTGATTCTGTATCTTAACCTGAAGGGTTTAATTATCTGAAAAGCACACTTTCAGCTTACAAATCAGCGCAACAATCTTGTGCATAAGCTGTCGGAATACCGAATAATCCTTTAAGATAAACGGGTTTGATCTGTGCACACGAAAGGGGGGGATGTGCTAAATAAAGTGAATAAAAAAGTAGGACTGGTAAAAATGCGCTGGGTAGGCGCGGCAGTTCTGCTGGCGTTGTACGCCAACAATAGCTGGGCGTTCAACATTGATGATGTAGCAAAACAAGCCAAGGCGCTGGCAGGGAAGGGTTACGAAGCGCCGAAGAGCAATTTACCCTCTCAGTTTCGTGATATGAAATTTGCGGATTATCAGCAGATCCAGTTTAACCACGACAAAGCATACTGGGGCAAACTGCGTACGCCGTTTAAGCTCGAGTTCTATCATCAGGGCATGTATTTCGATACGCCGGTGAAAATTAATGAAGTCACCGCCTCATCGGTACGTGAAATCAAATATAACCCTGACTATTTCAACTTCGGCAACGTGAAACACGATGCTGATTCCGTCAAAAACCTCGGGTTTGCCGGATTCAAAGTACTGTATCCTTTAAACAAAAAGGGTAAAGACGACGAAATCTCCAGCTTCCTGGGTGCCAGCTATTTCCGTGTGATTGGCGAAGGCCAGGTTTATGGTCTGTCAGCACGCGGCTTAGCGATTGATACTGCACTGCCATCAGGTGAAGAGTTCCCGCGCTTTAAAGAGTTCTGGATTGAACGTCCAAAACCTCAGGACAAGCAGCTGGTCATCTACGCACTGCTGGATTCGCCACGCGCGTCCGGTGCTTATCGCTTCATTATCAAACCGGGCAAAGAGTCGACGGTGGATGTGCAGTCTAAAGTTTACCTGCGTGACAACGTCGGCAAACTGGGTGTTGCGCCACTGACCAGCATGTTCCTGTTTGGTGCTAACCAGCCGTCACCGGTGACCAATTTCCGTAATGAGCTGCACGATTCTAACGGATTGTCGATTCACGCTGGCAACGGTGAATGGATCTGGCGCCCGCTGAACAACCCGAAACATCTGGCGGTGAGCACCTTCACCGTTGAAAATCCGAAAGGGTTCGGTTTGCTGCAGCGTGGCCGTGACTTCAGCCATTATCAGGATCTCGACGATCGCTACGACCTGCGTCCAAGCGGTTGGGTTGAGCCACAGGGTGACTGGGGTAAAGGCCGTGTTGAACTGGTCGAAATCCCGACAGCGGATGAAACCAACGACAACATCGTTGCCTTCTGGACGCCAGAGTCATTGCCTGAGCCGGGCAAAGAGATGAACTTCCAGTATCGTCTGCACTTCACGCGTGATGAAAACCAACTGCATCAGGATGATGTGGCATGGGTGAAAAACACGCTGCGTTCTGCGGGTGATGTGAAGCAGTCTAATCTGGTACGTCAGCCGGATGGCTCTATTGCCTTTACCATCGATTTCGTCGGTAAAGCGATGAGCAAATTGCCGGACAATACTCAGGTCGCGCCTCAGGTCAGTGTGGGCAACAATGCCGACGTGGTTGAGCAGAGTGTACGCTACAACCCGGTGACCAAAGGCTGGCGTTTGGTACTGCGTCTGCGCGTGAAAGATAACAAGCAGCCGACCGAAATGCGTGCGGCGCTGGTAAGCGGCGACAAGACATTGACGGAAACCTGGAGCTATCAGCTACCTGCCAATGAATAATTCGACTTATTTACCTCAATCTTACGTGGAGGCCCTGCCGCTTGATGCGGCGGGGCGCGCTCGTCTAAGCGATTCGTTACAGAATGCGCAGGCGTTCCACGCTATTCATACGGCGCTGGGGCAAGATGTTGCCGCCAGCGATCGCCCGGATGATGCACCGCTTAAATCGGTGTCATCACGCGTGCAGATGGCCTGGCCGGATTCACTGGCCGAGGGGCAACAGCTCAGTAAAGACTACCTCGATCGCACCACGCTGAAGGCGATGCCTAAAGTGAAGCGCTCGTTGATGTTCCCTGAGATCTGGCGCACCAACCCAATCGCGCGTGCATGGGATTCCGTGCGTGGAAAAAAATCCACGCCACGTTATGCCACAGCGGAAGAGCAAAAGACCGAAGACAAATGGCGTCATGTCGGTTCCATGCGTCGTTATGTCCTGCTGATTCTGACGATTTTGCAGACGGTGGTGGCGACCTGGTACATGAAAACCATTCTGCCGTATCAGGGCTGGACGCTGCTCGATCCGATCGAGTTGTTTAACCAGAACTGGCTGCAGTCGGTGGAACTGGTCCTGCCGTACATTTTGCAAACCGGGATACTGTTCCTGTTTGCCATTCTGTTCTGCTGGGTGTCCGCTGGTTTCTGGACCGCGTTGATGGGCTTCCTGCAGTTGCTGATTGGTCGCGACAAATACAGCATTTCGTATTCGACCACGGGCGATGAACCGCTTAACCCGGAACACCGTACCGCGCTGATCATGCCGATCTGTAACGAAGACGTTGAACGCGTTTTCGCCGGCCTGCGTGCCACCTGGGAATCGGTGCAGCGTACCGGTAACGCAGAGCACTTCGATGTCTACATCCTGAGCGACAGCTACGATGCCGATATCGCCATTGCCGAGCAGAAAGCGTGGATGGAGCTGGTGCGTGATGTCGGAGGCGCAGGCAAGATCTTCTATCGCCGTCGTCGTCGTCGTGTGAAGCGTAAAAGCGGTAACATCGATGACTTCTGCCGTCGCTGGGGTAGCAACTACAGCTACATGGTGGTGTTGGATGCCGACAGCGTAATGAGCGGTGAGTGTCTCACCGGTCTGGTGCGCATGATGGATGCGAATCCAAACGCCGGTATCATCCAGTCTTCGCCAAAAGCGTCAGGCATGGACACGCTGTACGCGCGTTGCCAGCAGTTTGCCACCCGTGTTTACGGTCCGCTGTTTACCGCCGGTCTGCACTTCTGGCAGTTGGGTGAATCACACTACTGGGGCCATAACGCCATCATCCGTGTTCAGCCCTTCATCGAGCATTGTGCGTTAGCGCCACTGCCAGGCGAGGGCTCTTTCGCGGGTTCAATTCTGTCGCATGACTTCGTTGAAGCCGCGCTGATGCGCCGTGCCGGTTGGGGTGTGTGGATCGCCTATGATCTGCCGGGCTCCTATGAAGAACTGCCGCCGAACCTGCTGGATGAACTGAAGCGTGACCGTCGCTGGTGCCACGGTAACCTGATGAACTTCCGCCTGTTCCTGGTGAAAGGGATGCACCCGGTTCACCGTGCGGTGTTCCTGACCGGTGTGATGTCTTATCTGTCAGCGCCGTTGTGGTTTATGTTCCTCGCCTTGTCCACTGCATTGCAGGTGGTGCATACGCTGATGGAACCGACCTACTTCCTGCAACCACGTCAGCTGTTCCCGGTGTGGCCGCAGTGGCGTCCTGATTTGGCGATTGCGCTGTTCTCTACCACGTTGGTGCTGCTGTTCCTGCCGAAATTGCTCAGTGTGGTACTGATCTGGTTCAAAGGTGCCAAGCCATACGGCGGTGCCATTAGGCTGTTCTGCTCTCTGATTCTGGAAATGCTGTTCTCGGTGCTGCTGGCGCCGGTGCGTATGCTGTTCCACACCGTTTTCGTGGTCAGTGCATTCCTCGGTTGGGAAGTGGTGTGGAATTCACCGCAGCGTGATGATGATGCGACACCGTGGAGCGAAGCCTTCCGTCGTCATGGTTCTCAGATGCTGTTAGGTATCGTTTGGGCGGGCGGTATGGGTGTGCTCGATCTGAACTTCCTGTGGTGGCTGGCGCCGATTGTGTTCTCACTGATTCTGTCGCCGTTTGTGTCGGTGATGTCGAGCCGCGCAACGGTGGGTCAGAAGAGTAAGAATGCCAAGCTGTTCCTGATCCCGGAAGAGTATGAACCACCGAAAGAGCTGGTTGATACCGATCACTACCTGCAGTTGAACCGCGAGCGCGCGTTGAAAAATGGCTTTATGCATGCCTTGTTCAACCCGTCGTTCAACGCCCTGGCAACGGCGATGGCCACTTCGCGTCATAAGCAGAGTGTGTTGCTTGATCATGCGCGCGATCGTCGTGTCGACCAGGCACTCAGCGATGCGCCTGAGAAACTGAACCGCGAGCAGCGTTTGCAGTTGATTAGCGATCCGGTGGTGCTGGCGCGCGTGCACTCACGTCTGTGGGAAAGTGCAGAGAAATATCATCAATGGGTGGAGAGTTATCAGAAATTGAAACTCAATCCTGAAGCGCTTCCACAGCGCTAACATTGAAAAGCAAAAAGCGGCAGCGATGCCGCTTTTTTTTTGCCAACATTCTGACTAACACAATCTTTACGCGCGCAGGTGTAGTTATTCCACCCGTTACCCGGTTAAACTAACGCCAGTTCATTGTGAGTAAATGTTGTGAATTATTTCCTGAAATTAACGGTCGTTTGCGCCGCCACGTTTTTGCTCAGCGGCTGCGGCAGCATCATCAGTCGAACCATTCCGGGGCAGGGACATGGCAGCCAGTATTACCCAGGCGTGCAGTGGGATGTTCGTGACGGCCCCTGGCGCGTGCTGACCATCCTTGATCTACCACTCTCGCTGGTGATGGATACGCTGTTGCTGCCCGTCGATGCCAACCACGGCCCTTACGAATAACGCTTACGCCCATTTGTCCGATGGGCTGTCGTCATCTTCCCACTCCTCCGCGGCAGCTTCACCTTCTTCGAGGTCACGCGGTGGCTCCAACTGGAATTCACCTTCATCCCATTCGTGCAGGGTGTTCTCTGACTGCCACTCCTGACGCAGTTCCACCTCGTCGAAGTCGCCGTCAAATACCGCCTGAGCCGCTTCACCGCTGTGAATTGGCAGGCACTCGCCTTGCTCATCTTCACCTTCAAAAAACTCCGCCTGCCACATGATATCGCCATCCTGCATCACATACTTCTGCAGTGAGAACTGACTTACATTGGCATCGTCTTCGTTGAGGTCTGGTTTGCTGGCAAGAAACTCTTCGCGTGCAGCGTCGATGGCTTCTTCAAGGGTGCTATAGAGGCTCATGATGAACTCCTTGTCTGTAAAAAAGGGATTTCACAGAAGGATAGACGAAAATTCGGGGTGTGCAGAGCAGGAGGGAAATAACGGAGGGCGGATGAGTAAAATTCATCCGCCCAAACCGTTTAGATCATCTTTTGCGGGAAATGCAGTACAGGGCGCACTGACTCGCGAATAATAGGAGCAGAGTAACGAATGCAGCATTTAATACAGGGTTTCACCTTTTTAAAATTAATACGGGCGGTTGATAAAGCCTGATTTAAATTATAGAGCGTACCGATAAAAACCATATCCTCCTTTACGGGTAGGCGTTTACACTCTTTCCGATGCAAGAGGTGATATCCCTCTTGATCGGTACTGATTGTCACGTAGTAATAGATGCCTTTATTCATGTTATAGGTTCCTGCGATATATTTGCTGTGTGTAATCTTTTTATATTTTTAGAAGGGCAGTTAATTGGCTAACTGTCACGGTTGAAATTAACTGGAATCGATTTCGCTAACAAATTCCAGAATGGAATAAGGATAGTGCTTCTTCTTTTAAAACAGAATATGCACACTATGCACTAAGACAAAACCTTGTTAAGTAAGTTAATTTTACTGGATTGATAAGCGAAGCCAAAGCATTCAGCAATATTAAATAGGAATAGGCCTGGAATGCGTGGGAATTAGATCCGAGATCACATATTTCGATGGTTAATGTTTTTTTATGCTGTTGAGAGCAAATTCAATAAGATGCGCAGTTTAGTGTTCACATTTCGTTAACAAAGATTAATATTCTGCATTTCTACAGGTTATTCTGCCTTGAGCATCAAGCTAAATCTGGATCGGCAAATGCTATCAGCCTGAATTCAGACTGGTCCGGATTTACTAAAATTGACAGAGTATCATCGTGAAATAACACAAATTGGCTCAGAAAAGCGTGGAGCACGAACTGTGCTCCACATCACATTAATACAGCGATGGTTGACCTTCCGGGCGGGTTTTGAAGCGGCGATGCAACCACATGTACTGTTCTGGCGCCAACAAAACCGTCTCTTCAACCACTTTATTCATTACGATAGCGGTATCGAGTTCATTCTCCAGCGAGAACTTATGGCGAATGTCAGGCATCATTTTGAGCTCGTAACCGCGCCCGTTGGGCAGGCGGCGTGCGAGAAAAGGGATCACGCTGGGATTGCCCAAGCGAATCAGCATATGCGTGCCCGTGGTGGTCGCAGCATCCTGTACGGCAAAGAAGGGCGCAAACACGCTGCTGCGTGGGCCGTAATCATGATCGGGTGCGTACCAGATAATGTCGTTGTTCTTCATGGCACGAATCATGCCCTTGAGATCTTTACGATCCAGCATGCTCTTATTTGAGCGCATGCGTCCCCAGGTTTGCAGCCAGTCGATAAGTTTGTTGTCATTCGGGCGGTAAACTCCAATGCCTGGATTGTGCATGCCAAATACGCGAGCACCCAACTCCAGTGTCAGAAAATGCATGCCAATCAACAAAATACCGCGCTTTTCCGCTAACGCATGGCTGACATGCTCCAGTCCGGAAGTCGCAACCCATTTCTGAATGCGCCAGTCAGGCCAGAACCACGCCATACCGGTTTCAATCAACCCCATGCCAACCGATTCAAAGTTGTGCTTCACCATGGCTTCACGTTCGCTGGTGGGCATATCCGGAAAACAGAGTTCCAGGTTACGTTGTGCCACTTCCACGCGACGTTTCAGGAAACGCATGGCGATACGGCCAAGGCCACATCCCAGCGCATGTAACACCGGGTAAGGAAGTAACACCAGCAGATAAAGAAAACCGATACCTATCCAGGTCAGCCAGTAGCGCGGGTGAAGAAGTTCACGGGAGAATTGGGGAAGTTGAGTCATTGAAATGTCAGTATCCTGCGTCTTATGCCAGAGAGTCCGGTTTCTGTTATTTGCCCTAATTATGCCATTTATTCGAGCTGACTGAAATCAAGCATAGCCTGCCGGTGCAGGTAAGGCAGTGGGTTTGCGCATTTATCTACAATTGCGGCGGAGAATTGCGCCGGTAATCACGGCATTCAGGATTATCCGACCAGGGGCTTTGCATCGAGCTGAATTCAGGTATCATGTGCGCGCTAAATTTCTCTGATTGCTAACAGGATCGAACACCATGCCAGTGTTACATAACCTTGTTTCCAATAAAGAGCTGAAAGATCGTATGCTGGCTGAAAGCGAGCCGCGTACTACAGTCTCTTTTTATAAGTACTTCCAGATTGCCGACCCAAAAGCCTTCCGTGATGCCCTTTACGTTGCGCTAACAAAGCTCAAGGTGTTCGGACGCGTTTACGTGGCAAAAGAGGGGATCAACGCGCAGATCAGCGTCCCTGCCAGTCAATATGAAGCCATGAAAACTGCGCTGTATGCGTTTGATCCAGCTTTAAATCATCTGCGTATGAACATTGCGCTGGATGATGATGGCAAATCATTCTGGGTGCTGCGTTTGAAAGTCCGCGAGCGTATCGTGGCGGATGGCATTGAAGATGAAAGCTTTGATGCCAGCGATGTGGGTGCGTATTTAAAAGCCGCAGACGTTAATGCGATGCTGGACGATCCCGATGCGGTGTTTGTCGACATGCGTAACCACTACGAATTCGAAGTGGGACATTTCGATCAGGCAATGGAAGTCCCCGCCGATACCTTCCGCGATCAGCTGCCGATGGCAGTGGATATGTTGCAGGAGCATAAAGACAAAAAGATTGTCATGTACTGCACCGGCGGGATTCGCTGTGAAAAAGCCAGCGCCTGGATGAAACACAAAGGCTTCAATGATGTTTACCACATTGAAGGCGGCATCATTGAGTACACCCGACGTGCGCGTGAGCAGGGTTTACCGGTGCGTTTTAAAGGCAAAAACTTTGTCTTTGATGAACGCATGGGCGAGCGTATCTCTGACGATATTCTCTCCAGCTGCCATCAGTGCGGCGTGCCGTGCGACAGTCACACCAACTGCGTCAATGACGGTTGCCATCTGCTGTTCATCCAGTGCCCAAGCTGTGCGGAGAAATATCAAAACTGCTGCAGCCCGCTGTGTATGGAAGAAGCGACATTAACACCCGAAGAGCAGCGTTCACGCCGTGCAGGCCGTGAAAACGGCAATAAGGTGTTCAATAAGTCGCGTGGTTTACTCAATATGACGATGGCGATCCCCGCGCCAGAGAAGAAGTAAACTGCGTCCAGCCTGAAGTCGCATGACCTCAGGCTGGTTCAGCCTTACTGCCGCACGCCTTCCACTGAAATAATCAGCTCTGCTTTCTGCGATGCCGGCCCAAGATCTTTAGTGATATTAAATTCCTTCAACACAATCTCACCGTTAGCTTCAAATCCGGCACGATAACCGCCCCAGGGATCCTTACCTTCGCCCAGCAGTCGTGCGTCCAGCGTAATTGGCTTAGTCACGCCATTGAGCGTCAGGTCACCCGTAATCTTGTACTCTTTACCCTCCTTTTTCACTGCGGTTGAGGCAAAGGTGGCTTGTGGGAATTTGGCGGTGTTAAGGAAATCTGCGCTGCGAATATGCTTGTCGCGTTCTGCATGATTAGTGTCGAGGCTGGCGGTATTCAAGGTTACGTTAACCTTATCGGCTGAAGGATTGGCTTCATCAAAGGTGAATGTGCCGTCAAAGTCCTTGAATGTCCCGTACAGCCAGCTATAGCCCAGATGCTGAATGCGGAATTGCACAAAGGCATGCTGTCCTTCTTTATCAAATTTGTAATCTGCTGCGTTGGCCAGCAAACTGGTGCCCAACAGGCTGGCAGCGCTCAATGTCAGTAACGTCTTCTTTAGCATATTATTTTTCCTTTTCAGCGGTTAACGGGATGCGGTAACCCAACATCCTTTTCAGTGTCACGTCTCGGTCAACAAAATGGTGTTTCAAGGCAGCCAGTCCGTGCAGAGCGGAAATCAGCACTAATCCCCAGGCGAGCCATAAATGCAGGTCGCCCGCTAGATCGGCCTGTTCACCGGCTCCACTCAACAGGGCTGGCACCTCGAACCAACCAAAAACAGAGATAGCTTTGCCATCGGCGGTGGAGATGAGGTAGCCGCTTACCAATAGCAGCAACAACAAGCCATACAACAGCCCATGTGCAACGGTGGCGGAACGGCGAATCAAAGGGGAGTAGTGCGACAAAGGAGCGGGAGGAGGAGAGATGAAACGCCAGCCCAGACGCAGCAGCAAGGTAGCAAACAGGAGGATGCCGATGCCTTTATGGATCTCTGGCGCACTGTGATACCAGCCATCGTAATATCCTAACCCGACCATCCACAAACCCAGCGCGAACATGCCGTAAATGACCAGCGCCATTAGCCAGTGCAACATAATGGTCACTAGCCCGAAATGCTGTTTGGAATTACGCCACATAAAAGTGAGCCAATATCTGGAAATAGGTGGTAATAAGCATCCACATTTTGAAATATGAAAGCAATCAAGCTTACCTTTCTATAAATTTTTAAAAGACGTTCGGAAATAATGCGTTTATATCGACTATTGCGACAGTATTATTGACGATGATTGAACGGGGGGCGGAAAAATAAAATTTTATGGAATATTGCTACACCTAATGCGGCAATATTAAGACCTCAATGTCAGGTAATAATTATTATTGTCAGTTTAAGTCAATCACGCTGGCGCGTTGAGGGCGCCAGCGTGACATTCTCAGGCAAAGCGCGAAAGTGAAAATGGCTTCAGGTCAAAGGAGAAGGGCTTATTCTGGGCAAATTCACTGGCGAGTTCGCCTAATACGCTGGCAAACTTAAATCCATGTCCACTCAAGCCGGTAATGATTAATCGATTGGGTTCGCCAGGCAGAGTATCAATAATAAAGTCTTCGTCAGGCGTGTTGTCATAACTGCAGGCTTCACCGTGTAAGCAAACGCCAACACCTGGTAAGAACTGGCGCAGGAAACTGAAAGCTTCACTGCCATCCGCGGTGATACTGCCGAATGGTTTACGGTCTTCGGGTTTCTGCATCAGTTGCCCGCCATCATGACGTCCCACTTTCAATGCATTGTTGTCGGCAGGGAAGCCATAAAAGTGGCTGCCATCAGGCATCTCCACCGTGAAACCAGGAAATTGGTTGTTCTCACTATAACGTCCATCTGCCTGATACCAGGCGAAGACTTTACGCACCGGTTGTACCGGCAAATCTTTGACCAGTTCACTCACCCAGGTGCCAGCGCTGACTAATAACTTACGCGCGCGAAACACGCCATCGTGGGTGGTAACCTGCTGCAAGTCGCCATCGCGTGAGATCTCACTCACCGGGCAGTTAAACAACTGTGCGCAGCCAGCTTGTTCAGCCAGTTGCACCCAACTGCGAACCGCTTGCTCACATTTGAGGAAGCCAGAGTGAGGTTCGAATACCCCAATGTAGCCGTCGGGCACAGAGATCTGCGGCCAGCGCTTACGCACTTCGTCTGCCTGCAGGATTTTGACGTCCAGCTGATAAGTTTTGGCGCTGTCGATAACATTCTGGATAAATGAGGAGGTGAGAGGAGCGAGATTGAGGATGCCGCTTCGATGCATGATGCGTTCGCCGCTCTGACGTTCCAGCTCATCCCACAAGGATTGTGCGCGCAGCACCAGCGGGACATAGCGTTCGCCTTCGCCGTAGGCATGGCGGATCAGGCGAGTCTCACCGTGGTGCGTGCCGTTACTGTGCGGAGGATGGGCACTATCGATCATTAATACCGATAAACCAGCCTGGGTTGCGTAAAACCCGGCGGCGGCACCGACCGAGCCGCTGCCCACCACAATCAGATCATAAACCATAACCACATCACTCCTGCCAAACGACGAAATTTTTCAACAGCATAGCAAAAAAATCGCGCCCATGAAAAAGGCACCCTATTGGGTGCCCTTTCACGCGAGGTAAGAAATTAGTGCTTTTGATTATCGCGTAGGTATTGCTCTGTGGACTCAATCTTTGCAATGCCAGCTTCGAGTATGGAGATGAACTGTCTGGCTACATCGGTAGTCAGCCAGTAGGTGGGGCCCACGTCAGCTTCTTCTTCTTTCTGATCCTGCGATGATAGCGAGTGCAGGCGGATCATCATGGCGTCATAACTGTCTACAGTACTGATATCCCATCCAACTAGCGGATGAGTCTGAATGACGTCTTTATTTCTGTCCATTATAACCTCCATATTACTCGTTAAACGAAGTGCTTCTTGAGGTTCAATGCGGCTTTTCTTGCACTAGCGGAACAATTATAACATGAAACAGGCGGTACAATAGTTAAAACGTGTGGCGATTAAAAAGAGAACGGTAATAAATGCCTTCAGAATGCGACTTATGTCGAATAATAAAGTGCCCGCCGCTTCGGGCATTTATTCGATAATCGTGACAGCGGCTACACCTTAGTTATCGGCGGCATTAAGGGAAAACTTTACGCCGCCGCGATCGGTAAAAAAGGGGAATCTTCAGGCCTGTGCTTCCGGAGGAACCTGACCATTACGTCGCTGAATCTCTTCCGCCAGCCGAGTAAAATGCTGCTGTAACTGTGCGTCGTGGTTCTGGTTTTGCGCTTCGAGGGACAGGTTATGCACCAGTAACTGACTGGCGCGATCGTCAAGACAGAACGTCAAACTAGCAAAAGCATTTTCCAGCACCGTTAATCGTCGTTGCTGTTCAGCAATCAATGCCAGCAATTCACCGAAGGTCATCGCCTCTTCTGGTTTTTCAGTAGTCATGTAAAACACCTCCTGTAAGCATGACGAGGCAAGAATAGGGGATCGTTAAACATGAGTCTAGATGCAGCGACTTTATCTGGCGAGAGGGAAATAAAAACAAAAAAACCGGGTGGCGAAACCCGGCAAAAACGGCACAGTGGCAGTTAATCAGTAATAAACCAGTCGTCTGCACTTTCCCACGTTTCTTGTAAAATATCGCTAATGCGTTCGCGTGACTCTTTACAGCCGCCAAATACGCTCAATTGATTGCCGCCCGCATAACGGACTTTGACGTGGTGATCATCTTCGGGAAAATCCCGGGAAATACGACGGGTGAGTTCGGCACTGAGTGCATCCAGTGCACCTGCGGGAAGGGGCTGAGTTTTCGCTACGGTAATTTCAACACGCATAAAAGCCTCCGGGATAATATACTGGTTATTTGTACAGTAAAGTTATCCCAAAGGCAAGCCGTGCACTATTATTCTTTAATACGCCAGTTCAGGGTTTCACCTGCAAGGAACGGCACCAGTGTGTCATCGGTCACATTGATGGTGTCCTGTACTGTCCATGCCTCGCGGACCAGCGTCAGCGTGCCCTCATTCAGTGGCAGGCCGTAGAAGTTCGGGCCATTTTCTGAACAGAACGCTTCAAAATGTTCCAGTGCATTCAACTCTTCGAATACCGTGGCATAGGCAGGCAGCGAGGTCGGTGCGTTAAACACGCCGGCACAGCCGCAGCTGGCTTCTTTCAGATGACGCAGATGCGGTGCCGTGTCCGTGCCGAGGAACACGCGACGATTGCCGCTCGCCACCAGGGCACGCAGCGCTTCCTGATGAATATTGCGTTTCAGGATGGGCAGGCAATAGAGATGAGGACGAACACCGCCCACCAGCATGTGGTTACGGTTAAACATCAAATGCTGCGGTGTGATGGTGGCACCCAACAGGTGGTTGCCCGCCGCCAGATATTCTGCCGCTTCTTTAGTGGTGATGTGTTCCATTACCACTTTCAGGGCAGGGAAGCGCTGACGCAGCGGCTCCAGCACGGTTTCGATAAAGCGTGCTTCACGGTCAAAAATATCGATGTGCGAATCCGTGACTTCACCGTGTACCAGCATCGGCATACCGATCTGCTGCATACGATCCAGTACGCTGGCAATAGAATCAATGTTGGTGACGCCGTGGCTGGAGTTGGTGGTGGCATGCGCGGGATAGAGTTTTGCTGCCGTGAAGGTCCCGTTGCGGAAGCCACGCTCAACTTCATCTGCATCTAAGGAGTCAGTGAGGTAGCAGGTCATCAGTGGCGTAAAAGCGTGTTCAGCAGGCAGCGCAGCCATGATGCGCTCGCGATAGGCAATCGCGGCCTCGACGCTGGTCACCGGTGGAACCAGGTTTGGCATGACAATCGCACGACCGTTGACCGCACTGGTATAAGGCAGAACTGCATTAAGCATCGCGCCATCGCGCAGATGGATATGCCAATCGTCAGGGCGGCGAATCGTGAGTTGCTGGGGTTGGGCTGTCATTCAAAAAGGCTCCGGCTGTGAAAAAACGAATGGGCACGTTTAGGCCGGGGAGTAATCATAAGGGTGTGAGCAACCGTTTGCACGGGATTTTATTGCGGCAAACAAAAACCGCACCCGAAGGTGCGGTGATGGCGGTTAATCCGTAAACGGAATCACCAATTGACCCGGCTTCACTTCAATGCCTTTGGCAAATTTCTTCGCCAGCGCTTCGCCTTTGCTGCGATCTTCGCTCAGCACATAGGCGGGCTTCTCATTGAAGTAGCGTTTGAGTGATTCATTCAGATAAGGCGTCAGCGTTTTCATGATAGACGCCATCTTTTCTGGCTGAACCTGCGCATCGACAATTTCAATATCATGCAGGTAAATCGCGCCTTCCTGAGCATTGAAAATCGGCTGCGCTTTCATTTTCAGCTGCATTTCAGCCTGCTGCGGGCCGAACAGCGAACTAACATTAATGTTCGCTTTGCCGGACAGGGTAATCTTGCCGGGTTCTTCACGACCAATCTGACTGCTGAGATCGCTGAGCACGATGTGTGCATTGACCAGCCCGGACACGCCGACGTCTTTTTCGAAATTATTGCGCTTCTGCAGCGCCTGATTCACTTCCTGTTCGCTGATAGTGTATTGCGTCAATTGGTTGCAGCCGCTCAATAGCACGGCTAAAAACAGGGCCAGCAGCCCAGACATCGCCTTTTTCATAGTTCCTCATCCTGAACGATACGGCAAAACAGCCATAGCCTGCCTGAAACCGGGCCAGGTGTCACCAGGAGAGGGATGAGAAACGCCGCAGCGTTTCTCATCAGACGATGTTAAGCCGCGATGGAAGAGAGCAGGTTGATTTGGGTTTGCTTCGCCATATTGTCGCGGTAATCCGCAACGCGACTCGGCCATTCGATGCCTGCCACTAAAGTGAGCGAACGCAGCAGCGGGAATAGATTGATATCGTCTTCTGACAATTCACCGTTCACAGCATTGGGTTTGACGATGAGCTTGTCGAGCTGTCGCAAATCGTCACTGATATTTTTGATCAGTCCCGGCGCATGCTTACGCAGTTCCGTGAAATCACCGATGCTGGCCTGCTTTTTCTCACGGAAATAGCTGCGCGCTTCCGGCGTGGCAAATTCCGCAAACGAGGCGTCAGCGATGCGCGGAATCAGCAGCTTGTTAATGTAGCCGTTAACGCGACGCAGCCATTCGCTGATGGCAGGGTTGTTTTTGCCGTTCAGCAGTGGCTCGCGATCCTGCTTATCCACCAGGCGGACAATGTCCATACTTTCCGGCATCGCACTGCCATCGGCTTTTTGCAGAATCGGCGCCATCTTCTGACCAATCAGTTTTTTAGGCACCTGCTCATCGTCATTCAGCATAACGATCAGTTCAACCGGCAAGTTCTTTAAGCCAAAAATCATGCGTGCTTTCACGCAGAAAGGGCAGTGATCGTAGATGTAGAGTTTCATCCCGTTTCTCCTGTGTAAATCTAAGGGTGACGAAGGTCACCCTTTTTTCGGACGTGCGGGAAGTATGGAAGAGATAACCCGAAGGGGCAAACTAGCTGCTGAAGATAGCCGGTGCCACGGAACGTGGCTGGAACTGCCACCATAATGCCATGAGCGTAACCATGCCCACGCTGCTTAGCAGCATCCACGGCAGTTCCGGCAGCGCCATCTGCTGCCCGACGTCGAACATCCAGCCGCCGCCGGAGTAGCCAATTAAACCACCAATGGCGAGCCCCAGTCTGCTGAAACCCATATAGCTGCCACGCGCGCGTGAACTGGCCAGCGACGCGCTGAGGGTTTCACGCGCCGGTTCAGCGATGATGGAACCGAGGTAAAACACGCCGATCAACAGGAACAGCGAAGGCAGAGATTGGGTCATTCCGACGGGCAACAGGCTAAAGGTCATCAGGAACAAACCGGCCATTAAGCGGGTTTCCAGGCGGAAGCGTTTTTCGCTCCAGCGTGCCAGCGGATAGAGCAGGCTGAGAGACAGCATGGCTTCGATGGCGTACATCCACTTCACCGCGGCGGGCGCGCCAGCCACCTGATTGACCATCACCGGCAACATCAGCATCACCTGCACGGCCAAAATGTAGTAGCCGGTCAACGTCAGCACATAGAGGCGGAAGCGTTTATCCTGCCAGACGCGCTGCATACCTTCGCGCATCGCAATGCGTTCGGTTGAGATGCGCCACGCCGGTAACCACACGGCGTTAAATATCGCCGCAGCGACAAACACTGCCGCGCCCACCCAGCATACCAGGCGAAAATCCCACGCCAGCAGCCAGCTGCCAATCAGCGCACCCAGCACCGCACCCGCGCTGTCCTGCATCATCAGCAGCGAGAAAAAGCGACCGCGCTCGCGTGCACGTACCAGCTTCACCACCATGGCACTGCGGGGCGGGTCAAACAGGGTGCCACCGAGTCCGGATAGCAAACAGGCCAGCCACAGCATCCAGGGTTGATGCGCCAGCGCCATGCAGGCAAATCCGGCCGCGCGCATCAGCATGCCCGTGACAATCAGCGGGCGGGCACCAAAACGGTCGGCCACCGCACCGCCGAAAATGCCCAATCCCTGTTGCACAAACTGGCGTAAACCCAGCGCGATACCGACCATTAACGCCGCCCAGCCAAGCTGTTCAACGAAATGGATAGAAATCAGCGGGAATACCACGAAAAAGCCTAACACCACCAACATGTTATCGACTAAGAGGAATGATTTACCGAGGCGTCGTGCCCGCGCAACCCGAGACATGCTTAATCCTGAGCAAGAGATGAGAAAAGAGACCAGTTGGTCTATTTTCCGCCTGCGCTAACGGGAAAGACAGCGTATCCAGGATGATATTTTTTCATCGAATCCGCAGAAAAATTAATCCTGGATAAGGATGAATTGCGTGACATGCTGTCGAGTGTTTTACCGTAGCCCAGGTGACGGTTATAGTGAGAAGTATCGCCCCAGGCGTACATCTTTCTTAAAGTTATGGATTTCAGGAGTCATGATGTTTGGCTATCGTTCTGCTGGACCCCGCGTGCGCCTGACTACCGATCGTTTGGTGGTCCGTTTAGTTCACGAGCGCGATGCCTGGCGATTGGCAGATTATTATGCGGAGAACCGCGTCTTCCTTAAACCTTGGGAGCCGGTGCGCGACGAAAGCCACTGTTATCCTTCGGGCTGGCAGGCACGCCTTGGATTGATCGCGGATATGCATAAACAGGGCTCAGCCTACTATTTTGTGCTAATGGACCCGGAAGAGCATGAAGTGCGCGGTGTCGCCAATTTTAGCAACGTGCTGCGCGGTTCGTTTCACGCCTGTTACCTCGGTTATTCGCTGGGAGAAAAGTGGCAGGGTCAGGGAATGATGTATGAGGCATTGCAGTCAGCGATTCGCTACATGCAGCGGCAGCAACGCATTCACCGCATCATGGCTAACTATATGCCGCATAATCAGCGCAGCGGTGATTTGCTGGCACGTCTCGGGTTCGAGAAAGAAGGGTATGCCAAAGATTATCTGCTGATTGATGGACGCTGGCAGGATCACGTGTTGACCGCGCTGACCTGGCAGGAGTGGACCCCGGATCGTCGTGGACAATAACAAGGAAATACGCATGAAGATGGCTTTATCCGCGCAGGCGCTGCGTGTGATTGGTTGCCTGTTAGAAAAGCAGGTCACCACTCCGGATCAATATCCACTTTCCCTCAACGGCGTGGTCACCGCCTGTAATCAAAAATCCAACCGTGAACCGGTGATGAATTTGAGTGAAATGGAAGTGCAATCTCAGCTTGATGAGCTGGTGAAAAAGCATCTGGCCACTTCCAATAATGGGTTTGGTCAACGCGTCAGTAAGTATGAACAGCGCTTCTGCAACTCCGCATTCGGTAATCTGCAGCTAAATAGCGCAGAAGTGGCGGTGCTGACGTTACTGTTCTTACGCGGCGCACAGACGCCGGGTGAATTGCGCACCCGCAGCGGACGCTTGCATGAGTTCACTGATATGAATGAGGTGGAGCAGACGCTGAGCGGCTTAATCACCCGTGATGACGGTCCGATGGTGGTGCGCCTGGCACGTGAGCCGGGTAAACGCGAAAGTCGTTACATGCATTTGTTTGGCGGTGATGTTGCCACTGACGAACCCTCGGCGAGTGCGGATGAGGTGTACAGCGAGGATTTGGTGAGCCGGGTCGCACAGCTGGAACAGCAGGTGGCTCAACTACAATCCCAACTGGAACACCTGCTGCAGAAGGAGCAATAACATGACGCTACGCATCGGCATTGTTGGATTAGGTGGCATCGCGCAAAAAGCCTGGCTGCCCGTGTTGTCACACGCCACCGACTGGCAGTTGGCAGGGGCGTTTTCGCCGAATCAGGCAAAAGCCCAGCCGATTTGCGACAGCTATCGCATGCCTTATTTCAACCAGCTGGACGCGCTGGCGGCCGCCAGTGATGCGGTATTTGTGCACAGCAGTACCGCCAGTCATTTTGAAGTGGTGCAAGCGCTACTGCTTGCCGGCAAAGATGTTTGCGTGGATAAACCTTTAGCCGAAACCTTGCAGCAGGCGGAAGCGCTGGTGGCACTGGCGGAAAAGCGCAAACGTAAACTCATGGTGGCATTTAATCGCCGCTTTGCGCCACGCTATCAGCAGTTGAAAGCCGAGATGCCGCGAGCGGCCTCGCTGCGTATTGAGAAGCATCGAGCGGATAGTGTGGGTCCGCAGAATCTGCGTTTTACCTTGCTGGATGACTACCTGCACGTGGTGGACACGGCGCTGTGGTTGGCGGGCGGCAAGCTGACGCGTGAGCAGGGCTTTATTGAAACCAATGAGGAGGGCGCGATGCTGTATGCCGAACATCACTTCTCAGCGGGCGCGCTGCAAATCACCACCAGTATGCATCGTCGTGCAGGCACACAGCGCGAAGTGGTCAGCGCCATCTGCGACGGTGATTATATCGAAATTAATGAGATGCGTGACTGGCAGCAGGAAAACCTCGGCGGCTTACGCACCGATCCTTCACCTTCCTGGCAAAGCCACCTTACTCAGCGCGGTTTCAGCGGTGCGGCACAGCATTTTATCCAGTGCGTACAAAATCAGACGATGCCTGAAACCAGCGGTGAACAGGCGCTGGCGGCGCAGCGTCTGGTGGAAAAACTGTGGCGCGATGCCGAACAGGAATAACCCCTTGTAACACTCAATGCTGGTCATTTCCCGCCGTGGCAGTAGACTATCGCCGGACATCAGCAGATGTCCGCGCTAAGTTGCTCATTTATCCGACACTTTTCAGGATGCGCCACTCAAAATGAATTTGTTGAAATCGCTGGCTGCGGTCAGTTCGATGACCCTTTTTTCCCGTGTGCTGGGCTTTGCCCGTGATGCCATTGTGGCACGCGTTTTCGGTGCCGGGATGGCCACCGATGCCTTCTTCGTGGCCTTTAAATTGCCTAATTTACTGCGCCGTATCTTTGCGGAAGGCGCCTTTTCTCAGGCGTTTGTGCCCATTCTTGCCGAGTACAAAAGCAAGCAGGGTGAAGATGCCACACGCGTATTTGTCGCTTACGTCTCCGGTTTACTGACGCTGGTGCTGGCGGTGGTCACGGTGCTTGGCATGATTGCCGCGCCCTGGGTGATCGTGGTTACCGCGCCCGGGTTTGCCGATACCGCCGATAAATTCGCGCTGACCAGTTCGCTGCTGCGCGTCACCTTTCCTTATATTCTGCTGATCTCTCTGGCGTCACTGGCCGGTGCGATACTCAATACCTGGAACCGCTTCTCCGTTCCGGCGTTTGCGCCCACATTATTAAACATCAGCATGATTGGCTTTGCGGTGTTTGCCGCCCCGCATTTCCATCCGCCGGTGATGGCGCTGGCGTGGGCAGTGGTAGTCGGTGGGGTGCTGCAGTTGTTTTATCAGCTGCCGCATTTGAAAAAGATTGGCATGCTGGTATTGCCGCGCCTCAATCTGCGTGACGCAGGCGTGTGGCGCGTGATGCGCCAAATGGGACCGGCGATTCTTGGCGTGTCGGTGAGCCAAATCTCCCTGATTATCAACACCATTTTCGCCTCGTTCCTTGTCTCGGGTTCGGTGTCGTGGATGTATTATGCCGACCGTTTGATGGAGTTCCCGTCGGGCGTGCTGGGTGTGGCGCTGGGCACGATTCTCCTGCCGTCATTAGCGAAAAGTTTCTCAAGCGGTAATCATGATGAGTATTCCCGTCTGATGGACTGGGGCCTGCGCCTCTGCTTCCTGCTGGCGCTGCCGAGTGCCGTTGCCCTCGGGATCCTCTCCGGTCCACTCACCGTGGCGTTGTTCCAGTACGGTAAATTCACCGCATTCGATGCCGCCATGACACAGCGTGCACTGGTGGCCTATTCGGTAGGATTGATGGGGCTGATTGTTGTTAAAGTGCTGGCGCCCGGTTTCTATTCGCGCCAGGACATTAAAACCCCGGTGAAGATTGCGATTGTGACGTTGATCATGACGCAGGTGATGAACCTGGCATTTATCGGCCCACTCAAACATGCCGGATTGTCGTTGTCGATTGGACTCGCGGCCTGTCTTAACGCTGCTTTGCTGTACTGGCAACTGCGCAAACAGGATATCTTCCAGCCGCAGCCGGGTTGGTTCAGCTTCCTGGTGCGTCTGTTGATTGCGGTTGTGGTGATGGCGGCAGCACTGCTGGGCATTCTGCATGTGATGCCGGCCTGGGAAGAAGGGCAGATGTGGTGGCGATTACTGCGTCTTGCTGCGGTCTGTGCGATTGGCGGCGGCGCCTACTTTGTGATGCTGGGCTTGCTGGGCTTCCGTCCGAGAGATTTTGCCCGCCGTACGCTGGCATAAAAAAATCCCGCCTCGGCGGGATTTTTCTTTATTAACCTTTGCGGCTGAGTGTCGACTGACCTTTGCCTAATCCATCGGGACCGTAAAACGCCTGAGTCTGGTGCGGTTTCAGTACCGAGAGCGCATCATTGGTGAAGCTGATCTGATGCTGCAGCAGAATACCATTATGAGTATTCGTATCGCGCAAACGGCGGGTATGCTGCTGAATGCTCTGCCAGCGGCGTTCACGATCGCTGTGACCACCATAGGGCGCCTGCGTACCGAGTGATTTTTCGGTACTGCGGCGCATTTCGTCCAGATAATTCAACGTCGTCAGCAGCGCGCTTTTGTCTTCTGATATGCGCTGCAACAGGTTGCCATTAACCTGGCCGGCAGAAAGTTGCTGTTGTTCTTCATCCATCACCACAGTGAGTGAAGCCAGCACGTCCTGCATTTTATCTAAGGTGGTCAGCAGATTGTCCATTGGGATTAGTTACCCTCTAAATACGCCTTGGTATCGGCGATCAGCGCGTCGGCGATCTTACCGGTATCCATTTTCAGATCGCCATTACGAATAGCGGTTTTCAGTTGTTCAACACGCGCGGTGTTGATGTCTTTGCTGCCCGGCTGCATCAACTGCGCCTGAGCGGTGCTCAACTTCACTTCAGCACCACTTTCGCTGGTGCTGGCGTTGGTTGCAGCGGTAACGTTTTGGCGCACCTTGCCGTTGTTGTCGTTGGTGTCGCGTGATTGTACAGTGCTCACCGGGATTAAAGGCTGCGTTCTGTCGATGCTCATGGTAGTGCTCCTGTAAGGTCAGTTGAGGGTCAGTCAACTGAGTCAGCATAGGGTAATGTCTTTGTTGATATCTCTATCGGCAGAACAACAGGGTTCTTTAACGCTTTATAGCGATATCAGAATATTCCCATCCGCGTCGACGCGACCACTGACAACCTGACCATTTCCCATGCGTACGCGCACCATTTGTGCCGCGCTGGCGTTGTTCAGCGCACGTCCTTCGCTACTGGCATTAAACCCGTTTCCGCTCGCCACCACCATCACATTTTGACCCGCTTTGACTCGCCATGGCTGGCGCAGCATTGATGCGGTCACCGGCTGTCCTGGCGGGATATCGCGCAGGGCAATCGCATCGGTCACGCTGTTGTTATCAAACAGCGCGCGAGGCGGTAATTCATCCAGGCGGCCGTTTTCCATACGGAAGTCATTGGGATCCAGTGCTGTACCACGCGCCACCTGACGACTGGCAACCAGATACTGGCCCGTTACCTGAACCTGTACCTGTAAAAAGCGACGGTTCTGCGCACAGTTAGCGGAAATGCTGAGATTGCCCCATTGACGGCTGTTGCCTGGAAGTTGTAATTCCGGCGACTCGCAGGTCGGCCATTGCTCTTTGGGTGTGCGCACCACCACGGTCATACCGGCGGCATGTTGCGGATCGCGCGCTTTAAAAAACTGCGTTAACTGGGCGGTCAGGTCCGCCGCATGGCCGGGCAGCGCGAAGGCCAACAACAGCGTGGCCAGCAAAGGTGAAGAACTGCGCATAAACGCCTCCTGTCGAGAAGATGGCCTGAGTCTACTCTTCGCGCGAAAAATTCAATGTCAAAAATAGCCGTGATTTTTGCTGCTATTCAGACGATCACCCTTGCATTTGTCCACTTAAGCTGTCAGCTCAAAATTCTCATTCGCGGAGGAAGCATGCTCGACAAACTCGATGCCGCGCTGCGATTTGGTACAGAAGCGATAAACCTACGAGCTCAGCGTCAGGAAATCCTGGCGTCAAATATTGCCAACGCCGATACCCCGGGCTACCAGGCGCGGGATATCGACTTTGCCAGCCAACTGAGCAAGGTGATGGAAAACGGTCGTGCAGAGGGGAGCAGCATGTCGCTGAAAGTCACCTCATCACGCCACATCGCCGCTGAAACCAATTCTCAGCCATCCATGGACCTGATGTACCGCATTCCCGATCAACCTGCCGCGGATGGCAACACCGTGGATATGGATCGTGAACGTACGCAGTTTGCTGATAACAGCCTGAAATACCAAACCGATCTCACCCTCATCAGTAGCCAGATCAAAGGCATGATGAGCGTTCTGCAGGGGCAATAACCATGGCATTGCTGAATATTTTTGATATCGCCGGTTCTGCGATGACCGCGCAATCACAGCGCCTCAACGTCAGCGCCAGTAACCTGGCCAACGCCGACAGTGTCACCGGGCCAGATGGTCAGCCTTACGTGGCAAAACAGGTGATTTTCCAGACCGATGCCGCCCCAGGCGCGGCCACCGGTGGCGTCAAAGTCGCGGGCGTGGTGAACGATCCTACCCCGGCCAAATTGGTGTATGACCCAGGTAATCCGATGGCGGATGAGAAGGGTTACGTCAAGATGCCAAACGTCGATGTCGTATCAGAAACCGTTAACACCATGTCAGCGTCTCGCAGCTATCAGGCCAACGTCGAAGTGTTGAACACGGTGAAATCAATGATGATGAAAACCCTGACGATGGGTCAATAACGGAGCATAAATATGAGCGTAGCAGTCGGCGTTAATGCCAATCTTGACCCAACGGTACTGAGTTCAACCAGTTCATCGAGCACTGGAAATACTTCAGAAGACCTGCAGAACCAGTTCCTGACCATGCTGGTGACGCAGTTGCAGAACCAAGATCCCACCAATCCGATGGATAACAGCCAGCTCACCACCCAGTTGGCACAGATCAACACCCTGAGCGGCATTGAGAAGCTGAATACCACATTGGGTTCTATCTCTGGCCAGCTCACCACCAGCCAGTCGCTGCAGAGCACCACGCTGATTGGTCATGGTGTAATGATCGATGGCAGCCAGGTGCTGGTTGGCAGTGGTACCACTACACCATTCGGCGTCGAGTTAACTACCGCATCCACAGCGACCACGGCGACGATCAAGGACAGCAGCGGTACGGTGGTTCGTACCATTGATTTGGGTGCGCTGTCTTCCGGTGTGCATACTTTCTCGTGGGACGGCACCGATGCAAATGGCGCTACCGTTGCAGACGGTAAATATTCAGTATCCATTGCTGCCAGTAATGGCACAACACAACTGGTGGCTCAGCCGCTCAACTATGCCTACGTCAATGGCGTGAGTACGGTTGATGACACCTCCAAACTGGATCTCGGCACCATGGGCTCCGCGACCCTCGATGAAATTCGTCAGATTCTCTGATTAACCTTTTAGCAGGAGAAATAACATGTCTTTTTCACAAGCGGTGAGTGGTCTGAGTGCTGCCTCCAGTAACCTCGACGTCATCGGTAACAACATTGCCAACTCCGCCACTGCCGGCTTCAAATCCAGCACCATCTCTTTTGCCGATATGTTCGCCGGTTCAAACGTGGGTATGGGGACGAAAGTGGCTGCAGTCATCCAGAACTTCAACGATGGCACCACCACCACTACCAGCCGTGGTCTCGATGTGGCATTGAGCGGTAACGGTTTCTTCCGTATGACCGACGCCAGTGGAGCAGTTTATTATTCACGCAACGGTCAGTTTACTTTGGATGAGAACCGTAATCTGGTGAACACCCAGGGTCTCTCAGTAACCGGATATCCGGCCACAGGAACTCCACCGACAATTCAAACCGGTGCAAACCCGGTCGCGCTGAGTGTGCCTACCACTCAGATGTCAGCACGTGCCACAACGACTGCGACACAAGTAGCGAATTTGAACTCAACCAGTACTGCATTGGACGATACCGCATTTGATGCCTCCAACGTCGACACTTACAACGCCAAAAGTACGGTAACCGTGTATGACTCACAAGGTAATGATCATGCTTTGGATCTGTACTATGTGAAAACGGCTGATAACACCTGGAGTGTTCACGCTATTGATTCCACGACAGGAACAAGCGCTGGCGATTTTGCAGCAGTCTTTGACTCTAGTGGCAACATGACGAGCTTAGGCGGTGTGGCTGGAGCAACTTCAGTATCCCTGACCATCAACGGTTCTAATGGTGCCGCAGCAGGGCAGGCAATCACATTGAGCATGAGTGGTAGCCTGCAGCAGAACACCGGGACGACTACATTCGGCAACCCAACTCAGGATGGCTACGCACCTGGCGATTTGACCAGCTACGCGATTAACGACGATGGCACTATCACAGGCACCTATTCCAACCAGCAGACTCAGTTGCTCGGTCAGGTCGTGCTGGCTAGCTTCTCTAACCCTGAAGGTTTGAAGTCCGAAGGTGACAACGTCTGGTCAGCCACCAGCTCTTCCGGTCAGGCTGCTATTGGTCTTGCTAATACCGGTACTTACGGTTCGCTCACCTCTGGCGCGCTGGAAGCGTCTAACGTCGACATGAGCCAGGAATTGGTCAACATGATCGTGGCGCAGCGTAACTATCAGGCCAACGCCCAGACCATCAAAACGCAGGATCAGATTCTTAACACCTTGGTTAACTTACGTTAATACGCTAACGGGATTGCACTATGGATCACGCAATATATACCGCGATGGGCGCCGCCAGTCAGACGATGGAACAACAATCGGTGACTGCCAGCAACCTCGCCAACGCCTCAACGCCGGGCTTTCGCGCTCAGCTCAACGCGTTGCGCGCGGTGCCGGTCAACGGCTGGTCGCTGCCGACGCGCACCCTGGTTGCTGCATCAACGCCGGGTGCCGATATGACACCGGGCGCAATGGACAACACCGGACGCCCGCTCGATGTGGCAGTACAGCAAGATGGCTGGCTGGCGGTGCGTACCGTTGACGGTTCTGAAGCCTATACCCGCAACGGCAACATGCAGATCAGCTCCACCGGTATTTTGACCATTCAGGGCAATCCCGTGATGGGCGATGGCGGTCCAATCGCCATTCCACAAGGCGCCGAACTGACCATCGCGGCTGACGGTACCATCACTTCGCGTAATGCGGGTGATGCGCCAAACGCCACGGTGCAGATTGGCAAGCTGAAGATGGTCAAGGCCACGGGCAAAGAGTTGCAGCGCGGTGACGACGGCATGTTCCGTCCGACCCAGGCGACGCAGGCCACGCGCGGTGCGGCACTAGCCCCTGATGCCACGGTCGCCTTAATGCCAGGTGTGCTGGAAGGCAGCAACGTCAAGCCAGTGGAAACCATGGTAGACATGATCGCCAACGCCCGACGTTTCGAGATGCAGATGAAAGTCATCACCAACGTCGATGAAAACGAACAAAAAGCTAATCAACTGCTCAACATGAGCAGCTAAGGCGTGAGGAAAACAACATGATTCGTTCTTTATGGATCGCCAAAACCGGCCTTGACGCCCAGCAAACCAATATGGACGTCATTTCGAACAACCTCGCCAACGTCTCGACCAACGGGTTTAAACGTTCGCGTGCGGTGTTCGAAGACCTGATGTATCAGACACTGCGTCAGCCGGGTACGCAGTCATCGGAACAGACCACGCTGCCTTCGGGTTTGCAGATCGGTACCGGTGTGCGTCCTGTGACCACCGAACGTCTGCATACTCAGGGAAACCTGTCGCAGACCAGCAACTCAAAAGACGTGGCGATCAACGGTCAGGGTTATTTCGAAGTGCAGATGCCAGACGGCACCTCTTCATATACTCGCGACGGTTCATTCCAGGTGGATCAGAACGGTCAGCTGGTGACCAATGCCGGTTATCCGGTACAGCCAGGGATCACTATCCCGGCAAACGCCACCAGCATCACCATCTCGCGTGACGGTGTGGTGAGTGTGACCCAGCAGGGGCAGACCAACCCGGCACAGGTCGGACAGCTGACAATCAGTACCTTTATGAACGATGCAGGTCTCGATAGCCTGGGTGAAAACCTCTATCAGGAAACACAGGCATCAGGCGCGGCCACGCAAAGTACGCCGGGTCAGAACGGGGCTGGCCTTCTGTATCAGGGTTATGTCGAAACCTCGAACGTCAACGTGGCGGAAGAGTTGGTGACGATGATTCAGACGCAGCGCGCTTATGAGATCAACAGTAAAGCGATCACTACTTCTGATCAGATGCTGCAGAAATTAACCCAGATTTAATCTGGGACCGTTGGGCCAGCTTGGGGCTGGCCTGATTAAGAACATGAAAAAAGGTCAGAACTCCGTGGCGAAGCAAGTGATTCTCAAGCCTGGGCATTGGTTAGTAGCCACGCTGCTACTGACACTTAACGGTTGTGCGCTGGTACCACGCACGCCACTGGTGCAGGGCGCAACAACGGCAGAGCCAACGCCATCCGCACCGCCAGTGGTGAACGGTTCCATTTTTCAGGGTGTAGCACCTTTGAACTACGGCTACCAGCCGCTGTTTGAGGATCGTCGACCACGTAACATTGGTGACACCCTGACCATTACGCTGCAAGAAAACGTCAGCGCCAGCAAAAGCTCATCCGCCAATGCCAGCCGCGATGGCAGCAACAGCTTTGGCGTGAGCACTGTGCCAACCGGCCTGAGCGGTTTGGTCGGCGCCGCCGGTGAGAAAGCCGGTCTGGATGCCAATGGCAAAAATGATTTCGCTGGCAAAGGTGGCGCGACCGCCAATAACACCTTTACCGGCACCATCACCGTTACCGTGAATCAGGTGTTGTCCAACGGCAACCTGCGCGTGGTCGGTGAGAAACAGATCGAAATTAACCAGGGAACTGAGTTTATTCGCTTCTCAGGTGTGGTTAACCCACGCACCATCAGCGCCAGCAACGCCGTGTTGTCAACGCAGGTGGCCGATGCACGTATTGAGTATGTCGGAAACGGGTATATCAATGAGGCGCAAACCATGGGCTGGTTCCAGCGTTTCTTCCTGAACGTGTCGCCGATGTAATCGAGGTAATGATGAAAATGAACACTCTGCTGCGTCTGAGCCTGAGCCTGCTGCTCGGTGTCAGTCTGATGGCCCATGCGGATCGCATCCGCGATCTGACATCCGTGCAGGGCGTGCGCGACAACCAGCTGATCGGTTACGGCTTAGTGGTCGGTCTGGATGGCACCGGTGACCAGACCACGCAAACGCCGTTTACCACGCAGACCGTCAGCAACATGCTGTCACAGCTCGGCATCACTGTGCCCACCGGCACCAATATGCAGTTGAAGAACGTCGCTGCGGTTATGGTCACCGCCAAATTGCCGACCTTTGCCCGTCAGGGTCAAAACATCGATGTGGTGGTTTCTTCGCTGGGTAACGCTAAAAGCCTGCGCGGCGGTACGCTGCTGATGACGCCGATGAAAGGGGTCGATAATCAAGTTTACGCGCTGGCGCAGGGTAACATCCTCGTCGGTGGTGCGGGCGCATCAGCCGGCGGCAGCAGTGTGCAGGTCAATCAGCTTAACGGGGGGCGCATTACTGACGGTGCGACAGTGGAGCGTGAACTACAAAGTAACTTTGGCAGCCAGAACACCATCAACCTGCAGCTGAATAATGAAGACTTCACCATGGCACAGCGTATCGCTGATGCGATTAACAGCCGTGGCATAGGCTCAGCGCAACCGCTGGATGCGCGTACCGTGCAGATTCGCGTTTTACCGAACAACAGTTCGCAGGTGCGCTTGTTGGCCGAAATCCAGAACATTGACGTTTCTGTACCGATTGAAGATGCCAAGGTCATCATTAACTCGCGTACCGGTTCTGTGGTCATGAACCGCGAAGTCACACTGAACACTTGTGCTGTGGCACAAGGCAACCTGTCTGTGACGGTTAACCAACAGCAGAACGTCAGCCAGCCGAACACGCCTTTTGCCGGTGGACAGACGGTCGCTACCACCCAGACGTCAATCGATTTACGCCAGAGCGGTGGAGCCTTGCAGCATGTTAACTCCAGCGCCAATCTCAATAACGTAGTGCGTGCATTAAATGCTCTGGGCGCCACACCAATCGAGTTGATGTCGATTTTACAATCGATGCAAACTGCAGGTTGCCTGCGAGCCAAACTGGAAATCATCTGATGACCGATACGCAATCGCTGATGAATGCGGCTTATGACAGCCGCTCGTTGAACAACCTGAAACGCGAAGCGGCCGCTGACCCGAAAGGGAAGGCGCTGCAGGTTGCAAAACAGGTTGAAGGGATGTTCGTACAGATGATGTTGAAAAGCATGCGTGAAGCCTTGCCGCAGGACGGCATCTTCAGCAGCGACTCAACGAAGATGTACACCTCGATGTACGATCAGCAAATTGCGCAGGAAATCGGTAAACGCGGGCTGGGGATGGCGGATCTGATCGTCAAACAGATGCAGCCCGCGCAGGAACCGGATGAAACCGCGGGCACCGTGCCGATGAAGCTGGATAACAGCTTCATCTATAGCAATCTGCCTTCGAACCAGCTGGAGCAGATGGTGCGTAAAGCCGTACCGCGCTTGCCGGTGTCGCCGTCCAGTTTCCCAACGGACAGTAACGACTTTATTGCACAGCTGTCCCAACCCGCGCAGGCCGCGAGTCAGCAGAGTGGTATTCCTCATCACCTGATTCTTGCCCAGGCGGCACTGGAATCGGGCTGGGGACAACGCCAGATCCTGACGCGCGACGGCAAACCAAGCTACAACGTGTTTGGCATTAAGGCGGGTGGAGACTGGAAAGGTGCAACCACCGACATCATGACCACTGAATATGAAGGTGGCGTGGCGAAAAAAGTGCGCGCCACCTTCCGCGTTTATGGCTCCTATATGGAAGCACTCAGCGACTACGTCAAACTGCTTTCCAATAACCCGCGCTATGCCGCCGTCGCCAATGCCGCGACGCCGGAGCAGGGCGCACGTGCTTTGCAGGCGGCGGGTTATGCGACCGATCCGAAATATGCGCAGAAGTTAGTAGGAATGATCCAGCAATTCAAAAACATGGGCGAAAAAGTGGTGAAGGCGTACAGCCAGGATATCACTGATTTGTTCTGATTTTTTACCTCAAGTTTCACTTAAGCACGCCGATAACCATCATAAGCTGCGGGCGCTTTAGCCCGCGCAATCGCACTGATGACTGCCAGCCCGGTTAACGGGAAATAAAGGAACCGAGATGTCCAGCATAATTAACTCAGCGATGAGTGGGCTGAGCGCCGCACAGGCCGCATTAAGCACCACCAGTAACAACATCAGCAACTACACGGTAGCGGGTTACTCGCGTCAGACCATTTTGCTGAACCAGGCGAACAGTACCTTGTCGGTCAACAGCTATTACGGTAACGGTGTGAATGTTACGGGCGTGCAGCGCGAATATGATGAGTTCATCACTGCCCAGTTGCGTGGCTCCAGCGCCAACTACAGCGCGGTAAACACGCAATATAACCAGATTTCTAATATCGATGATCTGCTGTCAACGTCGACCACCAGCCTGTCGACCTCGATTCAGAGTTTCTTCACCAACGTGTCGAACGTGGTGAGCAATGCGGACGATCCGTCGGCGCGTCAGTCGATGCTGAGTTATGCGCAAGGGCTGGTTAATCAGTTCCAGACCACTTCGCAATATCTCACTAACATGCAAAACAGCGTGAACACGGATGTCTCATCCAGCGTTGATCAGATTAATACCTATACCAGTCAGATTGCCGACCTCAACACACAAATCGCAAAGCTGACTACGTCAAGCGGTGCTGCACCTAATGATCTTCTGGATCAACGTGATGAGCTGGTCAATAACCTGAATAACGTGGTTGGCGTGACTGTGTCGCAGCAGGATGGTAACTATATCGTTTCTATGGGTAGCACGACGCTGGTGAACGGTAAAAATACTACCCAGCTGGTAGCAATGCCATCCAGCAGTGATCCTTCCCGAACCACCGTCGGTTATGTCGATAAGCTAGCGGGCAATGTGGAAATTCCCGAGAAGACACTGACCACAGGTTCACTGGGTGGATTACTGGCATTCCGTTCGCAGGACCTGGATACCGCTCAGAACCAATTAGGACAACTGGCTGCAGCTTTCACGACCAGCTTCAATGCGGTGCAAACCGCGGGTTATGACAGTAACGGCAATCAGGGCACCGATTTCTTCACCATTGGCAGTCCTAGCGTATTAAGCAACACCAAAAATACCGGTAGCGCAACGGTGACGGCTGAGTGGTCTGATAGCAGTGCGTTAAAAGCATCGAACTACACGGTGAGTTATGACGGCACCAACTGGTCGGTAACGCGCATGTCGGACAACGTGAAAGTGACGGCGACACCCGGCACCGATGCCGATGGCAATACCACGCTGAGTTTTGATGGACTCGACCTCACCGTAAGTGGAACCGCTCAGGCCAAAGACAGTTTCCTGGTCAAACCGGTGCAAAATGTTATCAACGATATGTCCGTTGCCATCACTGATGAATCACAAATAGCCGCCGCATCGTCAGCGACAAGCGGTGAAAGTGATAACACCAACGCACAAAAAATGTTGGATTTACAGGATGCAAACCTGGTGAATGGCAACTCCACGCTGGCACAGGCTTATGCCACCATCGTGAGCACCGTGGGTAATAAAACCAGCACGCTAGAAACGGCCAGCACAACACAAGAGAGCGTCGTGAGTCAATTGACCGACCGTCAACAATCCGTGTCTGGTGTCAACCTCGATGAAGAGTATGCCAACCTGACCAAATATCAGCAGTTTTACACGGCGAATGCCCAGGTATTGCAAACAGCGAATACGATTTTCAATGCGCTGATTGGCATCATGAGCTAAGTAGAGAGAGGATAAAAGCCCATGCGTCTTAGTACTAATATGATTTTCAACCAGCAGGTCCGCGGGATTACCGAGTCACAGGCATCCTGGTTGAAAGTGGGGCAGCAGCTTTCAAGTGGACTGCGCGTTAACACGCCATCAGACGATCCTATTGCTGCGGCAAGCTCGGTAGTGTTGGCACAGTCACAAGCGAAAAGTAGCCAATATGCCACTGCGCGCACTTTCGCTACACAAAGTCTTTCGTTAGAAGAGAACACGCTGCAAAGCGTCACTAACGGCATTATTGATGCACAATCCGCGCTGGTTGCGGCTTCAACCGGCACCTTGAGTGATGATGACCGCGCATCCTATGCGACTCAGCTTCAGGGTTTACGCGATCAGTTGCTTGGCCTGGCGAACAGTAAAGATGCAAGCGGTCGTTATATCTTTGCGGGCTACAAAACAGAGTCTGAGCCGTTTAGCGACACCGGCACAGGCGTTACCTATGTTGGCGGGGCTGATGCCATCAGTCAGAAGGTGGCTGACAGCCGCACGATGACGGTAGGAAACACCGGTGACTCTGTCTTTATGTCGATCACCAGCAATGCGAAAACTGAGCCTGACGGCAGCGCCAGTGAAACTAATTTGTTTGATATGCTGGATAGCGCCATCGCAGCATTAAAGGTGCCACAAGATGATGCCGATGATGCGACTAAACAGACGTTCCAGGATGCGATGGATAAAACCAACCGCGGTCTGAGCAACTCTCTGAACAACGTGCTGGCTGTGCGTTCCGATGTCGGTATCAAACTTGACGAACTGGATACACTGGACGCCCAGGGTGATACCAATGACACCATTATGGCCACTCAAATGAGTAACCTGGTCGAGGTTGACTACACTTCAGCCATTTCAAGCTACACCATGCAACAAACTGCGCTGCAAGCGTCTTATAAGACCTTTACTGATATGTCGCAGATGTCGCTGTTCCAGCTGAATTCCTAATATCTGACCTGAAAATTTGAGCGTGCTTAAACCGGGCGCGCTTAGTTTCTCCCACCGCCTTTCGGGGCCGTGGGATTTTTTTTGCCTGCTCAGTGACGATATAAGTTCTTGATCGCGCCATCTTCGATGGCTATACCAGACCAACTCATCAACTCATCAACTCATCAACTCATCAACTCATCAACTCATCAACCCTTCAGTGATTTTTCAGAGAGGTGAGTGGGAAACGGCAGGCAATAAAAAACCCCGAACCAGTCGGGGTTTTGTTAGCGCTGATTAGCGACTAAGGTTTAAATGCTTTCCGGACGCGTTGCCGGAGCAGTTGCCTGATGAGTGGCGCTATGGCCGCCCGCAGAACCACGACCTTCGAAGTCAAACGGTGGGCGAACCCAATCGCTGTGACGAACGACTTCTGGCTCCCATTCAGGGGCCGGTGCTTTGGTCATCGGAGCCGTGGCGTGATGCTTCCAGCGCGTATCAACATTGCTCACTGCGGTATCACGTGCAGCAACAGGGGCATGCGGTTCAGTGACTGGTGCAGCAGGCGCTTCAGCAGCCACCGGAGCAGTCAGCACTTCTTCCACTTGCGCTGCAACAGCAGGTTCAACTTCAGCAGGTGCTTGCTCAGCCGCAGCGACTGCTTCACTTACCTGCGGCGCAGCAGGCTCAACGGCTTCCGCTGCAGGAGCTACTTCAACCGGTGTAATTTCAGCCGGAGCAACTTCAGCAGCAGGAACCGTTTCAGTCGATGCAGCAGCCACTTCAGTAGCAGGTGTTACTTCAGCCGGAACCTCTGCAACTTCACTAGCTGCTACGGTTTCAACCGACTCAGTTGTCACTTCATCAGCCGGTACGGCTTCAGCAGCGGTTTCTTGCGCAGTCTGCTCAACAGCAGCAGAAATCACAGCAGGCTCTTCATTGACCGGTGCAGCGACAGGTGTCAGATCATCGGTATTCACCACTGGCACCTCGGTGTGTGCCTGCGGCTCAGACTGATGAACTGCTTCTTGCGCCGCAGGCTGAGCAACGTGTTCTGCTGCTGCCGCAACCGGCAGTGCATCCGCCGCATCGGTATGTTGATAGCTGTAATCTGGCATTTCGTTCAGCGCTTCCTGTGAGGAGAACTGATCGTGGGTCTGAGCAACCGGGTAGGTAATCCAGACTTTGCCTGAAGCCATCTCTGGGGAAGCAGCTGCTGATTCCAGCGGCATGGCAGATTGCGTTGGGTAACGCTCGTCACGATAGCGACGACGACGTTGACCACTGACGCGCAGGTGACGCGGTGAACGACGTGAACGACGCGGCATATTCGCGCTATCACGGTTCTCGTTATCATCCTGTTCGTCCTGAGCGACGTCAGATTGCTCATTGAACGCCGTGCGGTGCGCATTTTCCACAACTGCTTCAGTGGCTGCAGGCGTTGGGATCGCTGCTGCAATTTCTGTCGTATCACCTACACGCACACGCTGGTTCAGCTGACGTGGTTTGCGACGCGGCATAACCTGCACACGTTCTTCTTCCTGTGCAACGTTCTCATCAACGATATCGCTCTGAACAACGGTCTCAGCGACTTTTTGATCCTGCTGCTGATTACGTTTCTCATCCTGACGACGACGCTGGCGTTCAGCACGCTGTTCGCGACGTTGCTGTTGCTGCTCATCACGCTGCTGCAGTTGCTCATCGGTCAGCGCTGGACGTTCACCGCGAGGTTCGTTCTGACGCTTGTTACGACGATTGTCCTGATTATCACGCGGTTCGCGGGCTTCACGTGGTTCACGCGATTCGCGTGGCTCACGCGCTTCACGAGATTCACGGCCTTCGCGACCCTGAGCATTTTCACCGTTGCGCGGAGTGCGATCGCGACGATTATTGCTACGACGGTTATTACGGCGGTCACCACGCTGCTGATTGTTCTCACTTTCAGCAGCTTTCTCTTCTGGCTTAGCTTCAACCGGTGCAGCAGCAGGTGCGTCACCAGCAAACAGTTTCTTCAAACCACCCAACAGGCGAGCCACAAAGCCGGTGCTGGCAACCGCAGGCGCGGCGGCAGCTGCTGCTGGTTTCGCATCAGCTATAACAGCAGAACGGCTCTCTTTTTCCACTTCAACCGGCGCTGGCGGCGCATCCGGCATCACAAAGGCGGCCAGTGCTGGCTGCTCAGGGCGACGACGTTCAGCGTGCTCTTCTTCCGAAGGCAGCGCCATCTCGGCTTCGTGAAGCTTCGGCAGGTGATAAGACAGGGTCTGCGTTTCTTCGCCTTTGCGCACGCGCAGTACAGAGTAGTGCGGGGTTTCCATCTGATCGTTAGGCACGATGATGGCACGCACGCCACCCTGGCGTTTCTCGATCGCGCTCACTGCATCACGTTTTTCGTTCAGCAGGTAAGAGGCGACGGGAACAGGCACAATGGCATGCACTTCTTTGGTGTTGTCTTTCAGCGCTTCTTCTTCAATCAGACGCAAGATAGACAGTGACAGCGATTCGTTATCACGGATGGTGCCGGTACCGCTACAGCGCGGGCACACGTGATGGCTGGATTCACCCAATGATGGGCTAAGACGCTGACGCGACATTTCCAGCAGGCCGAAGCGCGAAATGTGGCTGATTTGAATACGTGCACGATCCTGACGCACCGCTTCACGCAGACGGTTTTCTACCGCGCGCTGGTGACGAACAGGGGTCATGTCGATGAAGTCGATAACGATCAGGCCACCGAGGTCACGCAGGCGTAACTGGCGAGCAATTTCATCAGCCGCTTCAAGGTTGGTATTGAATGCCGTCTCTTCGATGTCGCCACCGCGAGTCGCACGAGCGGAGTTGATATCGATAGCGGTCAGCGCTTCGGTGCTGTCGATAACAATCGAGCCACCGGAAGGCAGGCGCACTTCGCGCTGGAAAGCCGATTCAATCTGCGATTCGATTTGGTAATGGCTGAACAGCGGGATTTCACCAGTGTACAGTTTGATTTTGCTGCTGAAGTCTGGACGACCGAGTGCAGCGATATGCTGACGCGCCAGTTCCAGAACCTTCGGGTTATCGATAAGAATTTCACCGATATCCTGACGCAGGTAGTCGCGGAAGGCACGTACAATCACGTTGCTTTCCTGATGGATCAGGAACGGGGCTGGGCGGTTTTCAGCCGCTTTTTTGATCGCTTCCCAGTGCTTCAAACGGAAGCTCAGGTCCCACTGCAGGGACTCGGCAGATTTGCCAACGCCAGCAGTACGCACGATCAAACCCATACCGTCTGGCAGTTCCAGAGCGGACAGAGCTTCTTTCAGCTCGGTACGATCGTCACCTTCAATACGGCGAGAGATGCCACCCGCACGTGGGTTGTTCGGCATCAGAACTAAATAGCTACCGGCCAGAGAAATGAAGGTGGTGAGTGCAGCACCTTTATTTCCGCGTTCCTCTTTATCAATTTGAACGATAACTTCCTGACCTTCACGCAACACCTCTTTGATGTTTGGACGGCCGTGTGCGTTGTAATTAGCAGGGAAGTATTCGCGGGAAATTTCTTTCAGAGGGAGGAAACCGTGACGCTCAGCACCATAATCGACAAATGCCGCTTCGAGGCTGGGTTCAACACGGGTGATTTTACCTTTGTAGATATTGGCTTTTTTCTGCTCGTGTCCTGGGCTTTCGATATCCAGATCGTACAGACGTTGGCCGTCAACAAGGGCAACGCGCAACTCTTCCTGCTGAGATGCGTTAATTAACATTCTTTTCATCGTGACTTACTCGTTATTCTCACATGAGTGATGTAGCTGCGGGCATCGTTACCCTGGACGAGAATCAACCGATGGCCCCGTGTCTTAATGCACTGACGTCAACCTCACGGTTGTCGGCGGCTAAAGGGGCGCAAATCTTGTCGGTGGCCTGTTTTTCATAAGGAAAAACAGCGCCTGAAGGTGGAATAGCTATAGAAAATTCAGAAATCCACACATCCCAGTCTGTCGTCCAGGCTGCAACCCGCAGCCCGCTAAGTGCCTGATTTAACATTACGTCTTACGCCATTGCTGCGTGTCCGTTCAATCCGGCAAAATGACTTATTTCGCTCTTTATTCCGGCCTGAATTTTTCCAGGGCAGAAACCCCTGCATTATTCCATTGCTCACTCACATATAGCAAGGCGACTTTTGCCGAGCTGTGAAGTTTGTGCGTCCATAACCTGTTCATTTGCAGGGCTTAACATCGCATCGGTGAAAAAGTCATCATTATGACCTTTTGCCAGCGCGACAAAGAGAGAGTTAAGCACAGAAAAAGGGGTGGCGCTATCCAGGGACACTATTTAGAATCGCCGCCATGAAAACAGAGAATCCAGGCGTACTTTATGTCGCCATTACGGCTGAAAATGCCGAACAACGTATTGATAACTTTTTGCGTACTCAGCTCAAGGGTGTGCCGAAAAGTATGATTTATCGCATCTTGCGTAAAGGCGAGGTGCGCGTGAATAAAGGACGCGTTAAACCCGAGTATAAGCTGCAGGCGGGGGATGAAGTGCGTATTCCGCCAGTGCGTGTGGCCGAGCGTGAAGAGCAGGCAGTATCACCGAAACTCGATAAGGTTGCCGCGCTGGCGAATGCCATCTTGTATGAAGACGATCATCTGCTGGTGCTCAACAAACCATCGGGCACTGCGGTGCATGGTGGTAGTGGTCTCAGCTTTGGTGTGATTGAAGGCTTGCGCGCATTGCGTCCTGAAGCCCGTTTCCTTGAGCTTGTACATCGCCTCGATCGTGACACCTCCGGTATTCTGCTGGTGGCAAAAAAACGTTCTGCACTGCGATCGCTGCACGAGCAGTTACGTGAAAAAGGCATGCAGAAAGATTATCTGGCGCTGGTGCGCGGTGACTGGCCATCACACTTGAAAGTTGTGAAGGCGCCACTGCTGAAAAACATTCTGCAAAGCGGTGAGCGTGTAGTGCGCGTCAATGCGGAAGGCAAGCCATCCGAAACCCGCTTCAAAGTGGAAGAGCGCTTTGGTTTCGCCACCCTGGTAAAAGCCAGTCCGGTGACCGGGCGTACGCACCAGATTCGTGTGCACACGCTGCATGGCGGCCATCCTATCGCCTTTGACGATCGCTACGGCGATCGGGACTTTGATCGACAGCTGGCGTCAACCGGTCTGGCGCGCTTGTTCCTGCACGCGGCGGCGCTGACCTTTACCCATCCGAATACCGGTGAAGTTCTGCGGATGGAAGCGCCGCTGGATAACGCGCTGAAACATTGCCTGGCGCAACTGCGTCAGAAAAAATCCTGATGTTTCGGGCATCAACCCAATGCGTTGATGCCCGCTTTTATCAGCATCTCATTTAAAGCAATCAGCGGTAATCCAATCAGCGTATTGGGATCGCGCCCCTCCAGGCGCTCAAACAAGCAGATTCCCATGCCTTCGCTTTTAAAGCTGCCCGCACAATTCAACGGCTGCTCCTTTTCGACATAGTGACGGATTTCTTCGGGTCTTAAGTGACGAAAATGCACGTTGAACGGTTCGTAAATCACCTGTTGTTGCGCCGTTTGCGGCTGAATCAGTGCGAGTCCGGTATAAAACGTAATCACTTTGCCACTGGCCGCAGACAATTGCCGGCAAGCATTTTCCACCGTATGCGGTTTTCCGGTGATATTACCGTCGAGCACGCAAACCTGATCGGAACCAATGATCCAGCTCTGTGGATGCTGAGCGGCTAGCGCCTGTGCTTTCGCCAGTGCTAAGCGTTGCACCAACTGCGGTGCGGTTTCATTCGGTTGCGGTGTTTCGTCGCAATCGGGCGCAACCGCGAGAAAAGGCAGGCCAAGCTTGCTCAGCAATGCCTGACGGAACGGGGAAGTTGAGGCCAGAATTAACGGTGTCATGATTTTTTTTCAGAATTGATAGCGTAAAGATGACAGGCATTTTAAACTATGCGCCGCACTGGATGCGACTAACGGGTGAAAGATGCTGTAAACCGGCCTTTTTCTTTGACTCTATGACGTTACAAAGTTAATATGCGCGCCCTATGCAAAAGGTAAAATTACCCCTGACGATCGATCTGGCCCGCGCCGCGCAAAAGCGCCTTGATTACCAAGGTGTGTATGCACCTGAATTGGTGGCGCGCCTGGCCGACACGGTCGTGAGTGTGGACAGTGATGTGGAATGCACCATGTCGTTTGCGATTGACAACCAGCGCTTAGCGGTTCTGCAAGGAACAGCTGATGTGCAGGTGACATTGTCTTGTCAACGCTGCAACCAGTCATTCCCACATGCTGTTCACGTAAGCTATTGCTTCAGTCCTGTCTCTTCTGATGAACAGGCCGAGGCACTGCCGGAAGCTTACGAGCCAGTTGATATCAATGATTTCGGCGAAATCGACTTGCTGGCAGTTATCGAAGATGAACTCATCCTCGCGCTGCCTGTAGTTCCGGTGCATGATTCTGAACACTGTGAAGTGTCCGACGCGGACATGGTATTTGGTAAGTTGCCTGAAGAGGCAGAAAAACCAAATCCGTTTGCCGTATTAGCCAGTTTAAAGCGTAAGTAATAGGAGTAAGGTCCATGGCCGTACAACAGAATAAACCAACCCGTTCTAAGCGTGGTATGCGTCGTTCGCACGATGCGCTGACCACCGCAGCTCTGTCAGTAGATAAAGTTTCTGGTGAAACTCATCTGCGTCACCATATCACTGCGGATGGTTACTACCGCGGTCGCAAGGTTATCACCAAGTAATTCTTTGCGGTTACGCAAGGCGATACCTTGACACGTTTGACCCTGGCAGTTGATGCCATGGGCGGGGACTTCGGTCCCTGCGTGACAGTGCCTGCATCCTTGCAGGCACTGGCCTCTCATACGCATCTGGTTCTTCTTCTGGTCGGTGATCCCGACATCATCTCGTCATTTCTTGCCAAAGCGGATTCCTCATTATTGGGGCGTGTGCAGGTTATTCCTGCGGAATCGGTTATTGCAAGTGATGCTAAACCTTCACAAGCCATTCGAAACAGCCGCGGCAGCTCAATGCGCGTGGCGTTAGAGTTGGTGAAAGAAGGACATGCGCAAGCCTGTGTCAGTGCCGGCAATACCGGTGCGCTGATGGGGCTGGCCAAAATGTTGTTGAAGCCGCTGGATGGCATTGAGCGTCCGGCGTTGATGACCGTTCTGCCGCATCAGCAACAGGGCAAAACGGTGGTGCTGGATCTTGGCGCGAATGTGGAATCGGATAGCGATATGCTGGTGCAGTTTGCCATCATGGGCGCTGTCATGGCCGAGGAAGTGCTGGAAATCGACAGACCGCGCGTCGCGCTGCTCAACATTGGGCAGGAAGAGACCAAAGGTCTGGAAACGATTCGCACAGCATCTGCGGTTCTGCGGGACACGCCACAAATCAACTATATTGGTTATCTTGAGGGGAACGATCTCCTCACCGGCAAGACGGATGTGCTGGTTTGTGATGGCTTCGTGGGAAACGTCACGCTTAAAACCATGGAAGGCGTGGTAAGAATGTTTCTTTCTCTGCTCAAGTCGTTAGAGGATGGAAAAAAACGGGCCTGGTGGCTGAAATGGGTAGGGCGCTGGTTGCAAAAGCGTCTGGCCAAACGTTTCGGTCATCTCAACCCCGACCAGTACAATGGCGCTTGTCTGTTAGGATTGCGCGGAACAGTGATCAAAAGCCACGGTGCGGCGAATCAACGTGCGTTTGCCGTGGCGATAGAGCAGGCAGAGCAGGCGGTGCGCAGGCAAGTCCCAGAGAGGATTGCGGCGCGCCTTGACGCTGTATTAGCCAGGAGTGACAAAGCGTAGATGTTTACCAAAATTATCGGTACGGGCAGCTATTTGCCTGAGCAGGTTCGCTCCAATGCGGATCTGGAAAAAATGGTGGAGACTTCGGACGAGTGGATTGTCAGCCGTACCGGCATCCGTGAGCGTCGCATTGCTGCGCCGGATGAATCTGTTGCCACTATGGGCTTCACCGCCGCTCAGCGCGCGCTGGAAATGGCAGGCGTTGCAGCCAGCGATGTTGGCCTGATTATCGTGGCGACCACCTCTTCCAGCCACGCCTTCCCAAGCTCAGCGTGCATGATCCAGCAAATGCTGGAAATTGACGACTGTGCTGCTTTCGATTTGGCTGCCGCTTGTGCGGGCTTCACCTATGCATTAAGCGTGGCCGATCAGTACATCAAAAACGGTGTGGTTAAACACGCGCTGGTGATCGGTGCCGACGTATTGGCGCGCACGCTGGATCCTAACGATCGTGGCACCATCATTCTGTTTGGTGATGGCGCGGGCGCCGTGGTATTGGGCCAAAGCGAAGAGCCAGGCATTTTGTCTACTCACCTGCATGCCGATGGTCGTTACAGCAAGCTGTTGACGCTGCCGTATCAGGATCGCGAGAATCAGGATCAACCTGCTTATCTCACCATGGCAGGTAATGAAGTGTTCAAGGTGGCGGTGACCGAACTGGCGCACATCGTTGATGAAACGCTGCAAGCCAATAACCTTGATCGTGAAATGCTTGACTGGCTGGTACCGCATCAGGCCAATTTGCGCATTATCAGTGCCACTGCCAAAAAACTCGGCATGGGCATGGATAAAGTGGTGGTCACCCTTGATCGTCACGGCAATACCTCTGCGGCATCGGTGCCGAGCGCATTGGATGAAGCAGTGCGCGATGGCCGTATCAAGCCTGGACAACTGATTTTGCTGGAAGCCTTTGGTGGTGGTTTCACCTGGGGTTCTGCGCTGGTTCGCTTTTGATTGACAGGAACGACAGATGACACAATTTGCTTTTGTTTTCCCAGGACAGGGCTCTCAGACCGTTGGCATGCTGGCCGATTTGGCTGTGGAAAACCCGCAGGTTGAAGCCACTTTCCGTGAAGCTTCCGACGCACTGGGATATGACTTATGGCAGTTGGTACAACAAGGTCCAGCTGAAGAACTGAATAAGACCTGGCAGACGCAACCGGCATTGCTGGCGGCTTCCGTCGCGATTTATCGTGTCTGGCAGAGCAAAAATGGCCCGCAGCCTACGCTGATGGCAGGCCATAGCCTGGGTGAATATTCTGCGCTGGTGTGTGCTGGCGTAATGAACTTCGCTGATGCGATTAAGTTAGTCGAGTTACGCGGCAAACTGATGCAGGAAGCGGTACCAGAAGGTACGGGCGCCATGCAGGCCATTATTGGACTTGATGATGAATCAATCCGTAAAGCCTGTGAAGAGAGCGCGCAGGGTCAGGTGGTTTCACCCGTCAACTTCAACTCGCCGGGCCAGGTGGTTATCGCGGGCAACAAAGAAGCGGTTGAGCGTGCTGGAGCAGCATGTAAAGCAGCGGGTGCTAAGCGTGCGTTACCCTTACCTGTCAGCGTGCCTTCGCATTGCGCGTTGATGAAGCCTGCAGCAGATAAACTGGCTGTGGCACTGGAAAGCATCACTTTCAACGCACCTACTGTGCCTGTCGTCAATAACGTTGACGTCAAGTGTGAAACCGATGCCGCTGCAATTCGCAGTGCACTGGTTCGCCAGCTGTATAGCCCGGTGCGTTGGACCGAAGCCGTTGAATTTATTGCCACCCAAGGCGTTGGCCAGCTGCTGGAGATCGGCCCTGGTAAAGTCCTGACCGGTCTGACCAAACGTATTGTGGATAGCCTGACCGCTGCAGCCGTGAACGATTCTGCTTCACTCTCTGCTGCGCTTACACAGGAATAAGAGGAAAAACATGAGCTTTGAAGGTAAAGTAGCGCTGGTAACTGGCGCAAGCCGCGGCATTGGCCGTGCAATCGCGGAAACGCTGGTTGCGCGCGGTGCAAAAGTGGTGGGAACTGCCACCAGCGAAAGCGGTGCGGAAGCAATCAGTGCTTACCTCGGCAATAACGGCAAAGGTCTGCTGTTGAACGTCACCGATGCAGCCTCTATTGAGAGCGTGCTCGAGAAAGTTCGCGCTGAATTTGGCGAAGTGGACATTTTAGTCAATAATGCAGGCATTACGCGTGACAATCTGTTGATGCGCATGAAGGACGATGAATGGGCGGATATCCTCGATACCAACCTGACATCTGTCTTCCGTCTTTCTAAGGCGGTATTGCGTGCCATGATGAAAAAACGCGTGGGCCGTATCATTACCATCGGTTCTGTTGTTGGAACCATGGGTAACGCGGGTCAGGCAAACTATGCGGCAGCAAAAGCAGGTTTGATTGGCTTTAGCAAATCACTGGCGCGAGAAATTGCGTCACGTGGCATTACCGTAAACGTCGTGGCTCCGGGCTTTATTGAGACGGACATGACGCGTGCACTGAACGAAGATCAGCGCTCGGGCATTTTGGCAGAAGTGCCGGCAGGTCGTTTAGGCGACCCGCAGGAGATTGCCAATGCTGTTGCATTCTTAGCCTCTGACGAAGCCTCTTACATCACGGGTGAGACGCTCCACGTCAATGGCGGCATGTACATGGTCTGATAATCACGAAAACATTTGCATTATCTGCGGTAAACACCGCAGAATAGCGCAAAATCGTGGTTCGACCAGCCGGGATTTTGTTGCATCTTTTTCAACATTTTATACACTACGAAAACCATCGCGAAAGCGAGTTTTGATAGGAAATTAAATAGTATGAGCGATATCGAACAACGCGTTAAGAAAATCGTAGCTGAGCAGCTGGGTGTTAAAGAAGACGAAGTGATTAACACTGCTTCTTTCGTTGAAGACCTGGGTGCAGATTCTCTTGACACCGTTGAGCTGGTAATGGCTCTGGAAGAAGAGTTTGATACTGAAATTCCAGACGAAGAAGCTGAGAAAATCACTACCGTTCAGGCAGCGATCGATTACATCAATAGCCACCAAGGCTAATGAATATCTTCAGGCGGTCACCTCGACCGCCTGAGTTTTATGTTTGCCCCACATAGCGTTATTTTTTCCCTCCCTGGAGGACGTACGTGTCTAAGCGTCGTGTAGTTGTGACTGGTCTTGGCATGTTGTCTCCTGTCGGCAATACCGTAGAGTCTACCTGGAGTGCTCTCCTTGCCGGTCAGAGCGGCATCAGCCTGATCGACCATTTTGATACTAGTGCCTACGCAACGCGCTTTGCGGGCTTAGTAAGAGATTTCAATTGTGATGATTTCATCTCGCGCAAAGATCAGCGCAAGATGGATGACTTCATCCAATACGGCATTGTTGCTGGTATTCAGGCTATGGCAGACTCCGGTCTGGTTGTAACTGATGAGAATGCTGGTCGCATCGGCGCAGCTATCGGTTCCGGCATCGGCGGACTGGGTCTGATTGAAGACAATCACAGTTCACTGGTCAATGGCGGTCCGCGCAAAATCAGCCCGTTCTTCGTTCCCTCTACCATTGTTAACATGGTGGCAGGTCACCTGACTATTATGTATGGCCTGAAAGGTCCAAGCATCTCGATTGCGACTGCTTGTACTTCTGGCGTGCATAACATTGGTCATGCAGCACGTATCATTGCGTATAACGATGCTGACGTGATGCTGGCAGGTGGTGCAGAGAAAGCCAGTACCCCGCTAGGCGTTGGTGGCTTCGGTGCAGCACGTGCGCTCTCAACCAATAACGATAACCCGCAGGCGGCAAGCCGTCCGTGGGATAAAGATCGTGATGGTTTCGTGTTGGGCGACGGTGCAGGCATTGTGGTGCTGGAAGAGTACGAGCATGCGAAGAAGCGCGGTGCGAAAATTTATGCGGAAATCATCGGTTTCGGCATGAGCAGCGATGCTTACCACATGACGTCTCCACCGGAAGATGGTTCAGGTGCAGCCGCCGCGATGGTGAATGCATTGCGTGATGCGCAACTGAATGCTGAGCAGATTGGCTACGTTAACGCGCATGGCACATCAACGCCAGCCGGTGACAAAGCTGAAGCTCAGGCGGTTAAGTCAGTGTTTGGTGCAGCGGCCCACAGTGTGATGGTCAGCTCTACTAAATCCATGACCGGCCACCTGTTGGGTGCTGCGGGCGCGGTAGAAGCGATTTATTCGATTCTGGCGCTGCGCGACCAGGCGGTTCCGCCAACCATCAACCTGGATAATCCAGATGAAGGTTGTGACCTCGACTTTGTGCCGCATACGGCACGTCAGGTGAGTGGACTGGAGTACACGTTGTGTAACTCCTTCGGATTTGGCGGCACCAACGGCTCGCTGATTTTCCGCAAGGTATAAGCTTTACCCAGCCAAACAGAGGCCCGCAATGCGGGCCTTTTTTATATTTTGTCACGCAGTGGCGTGGATTCTTACCGCTGTCAGTGGTATTCAGACTGGCAAGGCAGCCAGAGGTGATTCGTATGTGGATAAATGGCGTTAAACAGATCGAACTTTCTGCACGCGATCGCGTGGTGCAGTTTGGCGATGGCTGTTTTACCACTGCTGCGGTAGTGGCAGGCAAGATACAATTGCTGAACGCCCATTTGCAGCGGTTGCAGGAAAGCTGTGAACGTTTATACATTCCCTTACCTGATATGACGCAGTTGACTGCAGAGATGCAGCATGCGGCCAGCGGCCAAGCCGAGGCAGTTTTGAAGGTGATTCTGACGCCAGGCGCCGGTGGCCGGGGATATAGCCGAACCGGTTGCACAACGCCGACGCGCATCCTTTCCCTTTCCCCGTGGCCGCAACACTACGAAGCCTTGCAGCAGCAGGGCGCAACGCTGGTGACCAGCCCCGTGAGACTGGCCCGCAATCCTCTGCTCGCCGGCCTCAAACATCTCAACCGCCTTGAGCAAGTGCTGATTCGTCAGCAACTCGATCACACCGATGCTGACGAAGCGCTGGTGCTTGACACTGCGGGGACGGTGGTGGAATGCTGTGCGGCCAATTTATTCTGGCGCAAAGGCGATCAGGTTTTTACGCCGCGTCTTGAGCAAGCGGGTGTCGATGGCATTATGCGCCGTTATCTGATGGCGCAGATGGCGTCGAGAGGCCAGGCTTGTCAGTTGATTGAAGGAAGCAGGGAAGATGTGCTGAACGCCGACGAAGTGGTGATCTGCAATGCCCTGATGCCGGTTTTACCCGTGCGCAAAATTGACGATATTTCGTTCACCGCACGCACGCTGTACCAGCAGCTGTATACCAGTTGCCAAAAGATGGAAGCATCATGACCCGAATGAAAAAAATACTCGCCAGCGCTGTGGCGATTGCCGGCCTCGCGGCTGCATTTAGCTATTGGCAGATTGAACGTTTAGCCGATACGTCTTTGACCATTAATCAGGAAACGATCTACACATTGCCCGCCGGTAGTGGTCGGGTCGTGCTGGAAGCGCAGCTGGAGAGTCAGCACATCATTCCTGAAAGTATCTGGTTTGGGCCGCTATTGAAACTTGAGCCCGAGCTAGCGAAATTCAAAGCCGGAACCTACCGACTGGAAAGCAATATGACGGTACGGCAACTGCTGCAGTTGCTGGCCAGCGGTAAAGAAGCGCAGTTCCCGGTGCGTTTTGTCGAGGGCTCACGCCTGAAGGAGTGGCTGGCCGAACTGCGTAAAGCGCCTTATATCAAACACACGCTGAATGACGATCAGTTTGCGACCGTCGCCGCTGCACTGAAAATGGATGCTAATCAGCTGGAGGGCGCTTTCTACCCCGACACCTATTTGTATACGGCTAACACCAGTGATGTTTCGCTGCTGGAGCGAGCGCACACGCGCATGAATAAACTGGTGGATGAGATCTGGCAGGGGCGAATGGATAATCTGCCTTATAAAAAAGAGCAGGATTTGGTCACTATGGCGTCGATTATCGAAAAAGAGACCGGCGTGACGGAAGAGCGTTCGCGCGTCGCTTCAGTATTTATCAATCGCCTGCGCACTGGGATGAAGCTGCAAACCGACCCTACGGTGATTTATGGTATGGGTGATAACTATACGGGCACCATCACGCGTAAAGACCTCGAAACGCCGACCGATTACAATACCTACACGATTAGCGGTTTGCCGCCAGGCCCTATCGCGATGCCGGGACGTGCCTCGCTGGAAGCGGCGGCGCATCCGGAAAAAACCAACTATCTCTATTTTGTCGCGGATGGCAAAGGCGGACACACCTTTACCACCAATCTCGCCAGCCATAATAAAGCGGTGCAGGTCTATCGGCTGGCTATGAAGGAAAAAAATGAAAAGTAAGTTTATCGTCATTGAAGGCCTTGAAGGCGCGGGCAAAACCACTGCGCGTGAAGCCATCGTGGCGGTGCTGCATGAGCAGGGTATCGAAGATGTGGTATTCACCCGTGAGCCCGGCGGCACGCCGCTCGCAGAACAGTTGCGCGTACTGGTGAAGCAGGGAATTGATGGCGAACAGGTGACTGACAAAGCCGAACTGCTGATGCTGTATGCCGCCCGTGTGCAACTGGTTGAGAATGTGATTAAGCCCGCGTTAGCGCGCGGGGCGTGGGTGATTGGCGATCGTCACGATCTCTCATCCCAGGCTTATCAGGGTGGTGGTCGTGGTCTGGATGCGCAATTGATGACCACGCTGCGCGATGCGGTACTAGGCGACTTCCGTCCGGACTTGACCCTATATCTGGATGTCACGCCTGAGATCGGTCTGCAACGCGCGCGTGCTCGTGGGGAACTCGACCGTATTGAGCAGGAGTCACTGCGTTTCTTTGAACGCACTCGCGAGCGTTATCTGGCGCTGGCGGCCTCCGATGACACCATTTTAACCATTGATGCCACCCAAAACATTGATGAAGTGACGCTGTCACTTAAGTCGGCGTTACAGAAATGGCTGGCAGGTCAGGCAGCATGAACTGGTATCCGTGGCTGAATCAGCCCTATCGGCAGATCATCACCCGTCATCAAAGCGGACAGGCTCATCATGCCTTGCTGATACAGGCCATTAATGGCATGGGTGACGATGCATTGGTGTGGGGCGTGAGCCGCTGGTTAATGTGCCAACATCCGGAAGGATTAAAAAGCTGCGGGCATTGCCACGGCTGCCATCTGATGCAGGCGCAGACGCATCCTGACTGGTATCGTCTGGAGGCAGAAAAGGGAAAATCTTCGCTGGGTATCGATGCGGTACGTGACGTCACCGAGAAGCTCTACCATTTTGCTCAGCAGGGTGGAGCGAAGATTGTCTGGTTGCCGGATGCAGCGCAGCTCACTGAAGCCGCTGCTAATGCGTTGCTGAAAACCCTGGAAGAGCCTCCTGCTAACTGCTGGTTTTTCCTTAGCGTTCGTGAGCCATCGCGTTTGCTGGCGACCTTGCGCAGTCGTTGCATGACGTGGCATCTTTCCCCACCGGAAGAGCTGCCCAGTCTGCAATGGCTGCAGAAACAGTCGCCGCAATCCGAGGCGGTTCTGCGTGCTGCTCTGCGCTTGAGCAACGGCGCGCCTGGTGCAGCCCTGGCGTTGCTGCAACCAGAGCGCTGGCAGGCACGTGAGAAGCTGTGTGAAACGTTGCTCGGTGCGTTAAACAGTGATGTCCTGCAACTGCTGCCCGCGCTGAATAGCGACGATGTGGCAGAGCGCTTAAGCTGGCTGATTTCACTGCTGGTGGATGCCATGAAAGTGCAGCAGGGCGCCAGCAACTGGCTGAGCAACGGCGATCATCCTGAGGTCGTTTCTCAGCTGGCTCAGCAGCTTAACAGCAGCGCGCTCAACGCCAGCGTCCAGCAGTGGATGCAGTGCCGTGAGCAACTGCTGCATGTTGCCGCATTGAACCGTGAACTTATCCTGACCGATCGCCTGTTAGCCTGGGGACGCTTAATGTCGCCCACGGCGGTCGGCTAAGCGTAAAAGAGAGAAGTATGTTTATTGTTGATTCGCACTGCCACCTTGATGGCCTGGATTATGAGAAGCAGCACCGCGATCTGGACGATGTGATCGCTAAAGCCGCAGCGCGTGACGTGAAATTTATGCTGGCGATCGCTACCACGCTGCCGGATTACTACAAAATTCAACAGCTGGTTGGCGACAGGGAAAATATCGCCCTGGCGTGCGGCGTGCATCCGTTGAATCAGGAAGCGCCGTACGATGTTGAAGAGTTCCGTCGCCTGGCAGCCGAAGAGCAGGTGATTGCGCTGGGTGAAACCGGGCTGGATTACTTCTATCAGCAGGAAACCAAAGCGCAGCAGCAAGCCTCGTTTCGTGAACACATCCGCACCGGCATCGCGCTGAATAAGCCGATCATCGTGCACACCCGTGATGCGCGTGAAGATACGCTGGCGATTCTGCGTGAAGAGCAGGTGGAAAAGTGCGGCGGCGTATTGCACTGCTTTACTGAAGATAAAGAGACGGCAGCGCAGCTGCTGGATATGGGCTTTTATATCTCTTTCTCAGGCATTTTGACCTTCCGCAATGCCGAGCAGATTCGTGATGCAGCGCGTTATGTGCCGCTGGATCGCATGCTGGTAGAGACCGACTCACCTTATCTGGCACCGGTCCCACATCGTGGCAAAGAAAACCAGCCTGCCTTTACGCGTGATGTCGCGGATTATATGGCGGTATTGAAAGGTGTTGATATCGAAACGCTGGCTGCAGCGACCACAGAAAACTTCTCGCGTCTGTTTCATGTCCCGATGAGTCGCCTCGGCGGCTAATCCGCTTTATTTTAAACTCTGTAATAATTCCATAATCACTGACCTGTGCGGCGTCTAACGCAGCACGGGCAGTGATTTGTTGCTGTTTCTCCAGGCAAGTCAGTCAAAAATAACAGAAAGCAAGCGCTTGTCATGAGCGAAACGTGATAGCCGTCAAAGTAACAAATATCGATTTATTTTACCCTTCGTAATAAATCAAAAGACGCTCAGCGTCACCCCCGGTGAAGGATCCTCCCCCTTTGCCAGCGCACTGCGCAAATATGCACTCATACTCAGGAGTTTCTATGTTCAAGAACGCATTTGCGAACCTGCAAAAAGTAGGTAAATCGCTGATGTTGCCGGTATCGGTTTTGCCGATTGCCGGTATTTTGTTAGGTGTTGGTTCGGCTAACTTCAGCTGGTTGCCTGCTGTAGTTTCTCATGTGATGGCGGAGGCGGGTGGTTCCGTGTTCGCCAATATGCCGCTGATCTTTGCGATTGGCGTGGCGCTCGGTTTTACCAATAACGACGGTGTATCGGCTCTGGCTTCCGTGGTCGCTTACGGCATCATGGTGAAGACCATGGCGGTGGTTGCGCCGTTGGTGCTGCATTTACCGGCTGCGGAAATCGAGGCGAAACACCTTGCCGATACCGGGGTACTGGGCGGGATTATTGCCGGCTCGATCGCCGCATACATGTTTAACCGCTTCTATCGCATCAAGTTGCCTGAATATCTCGGCTTCTTTGCGGGTAAGCGTTTTGTGCCGATCATTTCCGGCTTGACTGCGATTTTCACCGGTATCGTGTTGTCGTTTATCTGGCCACCGATCGGTTCGGCAATTCAGGATTTCTCCCAGTGGGCGGCCTATCAGAACCCGGTAGTCGCGTTCGGCATTTATGGTGTGGTTGAGCGTTCACTGGTGCCGTTTGGCCTGCATCATATCTGGAACGTGCCTTTCCAGATGCAGATTGGTGAGTTTACCAACGCCGCAGGTCAGGTGTTCCACGGTGATATTCCGCGCTATATGGCGGGCGATCCAACTGCGGGTAAACTCTCTGGCGGCTTCCTGTTCAAAATGTACGGTCTGCCTGCTGCTGCGATTGCTATCTGGCATTCGGCTAAACCGGAAAACCGCGCCAAAGTGGGCGGCATCATGATTTCCGCCGCGCTGACCTCGTTCCTGACCGGTATCACCGAACCGATCGAGTTTTCGTTCATGTTTGTGGCGCCGATTTTGTATGTGATCCATGCAATTCTGGCAGGTCTGGCATTCCCAATCTGTATTCTGCTGGGCATGCGTGATGGCACCAGCTTCTCACACGGTTTGATCGACTTCGTGGTGCTGAGCGGTAATAGCAGCAAGATTTGGTTGTTCCCGATTGTCGGTATTATTTACGGTCTGATTTATTACACCGTTTTCCGTGTGCTGATTGTGAAATTGAATCTTAAAACACCTGGACGTGAGGACACCGCAATGGAGCAAAGCAGCGCCACCACGGGTAGCGAGATGGCAGGTAAGCTGGTTACCGCATTTGGTGGTAAAGAGAACATCACTAATCTTGATGCCTGTATTACGCGTTTGCGTGTGAGCGTCGCGGATGTGGCGAAAGTGAATCAAGCTGAACTGAAAAACCTCGGCGCACGTGGCGTGGTGGTGGCCGGTTCCGGTGTTCAGGCGATTTTCGGAACCAAGTCCGATAACCTGAAAACTGAGATGGATGATTATATTCGTAATATGTAAAGGATTGGGCTTGGTCTGAGGCTAAGGTCAAGTTCAAGTTCAAGATCAAGGCAGAGGCCGAGCCTGTGCGATGAAGCGGCGGCAGATCGTAAAGACGCCATAAACCATCCCTGGGGCTCGGCCCGCGACATCCCTGTCGCGGGACGCTTTACTCCTCTGCCGCCGCTTCCTCGCACCTCACCTTAGGTGCGGTGATGGGAAACCCTTCGTAATTCATCGGACTTAACAGACTTATCGTCAGAAATTAGGATATCGGTGTTGGCGGCATTGGGTGATCACCCTAGGTTTCACTGCCTATGGTTCCTGGCTCGGGATGCTTTACACGTCTGCCGCCGCTTTCTCCCACGTCAACGTGAATGCGATTAAAGATATACCCGTAGATACTCTGTCAGACACAACAACGCCATCGCCTGGCCATAGGGCATTGAAGTCAGCGGCACCTGGCGGTAATACTCCAGATCGCTGCCCATGGCAGTGCCAAACGACACCTGTTTTAACTCTCCGTCCTCATTGATATTGGCGATCACGCCGCGCAGGGCTTTTTCCGCCATCGGACGATATTCATCGGACAAATAACGCTTACGCACCGCTTTGAGAATCCCATAAGCGAATCCCGCCGTGGCAGACGCTTCCGGATAGCTTTGTGGATCGTCAAGCAGGGTATGCCAGAGACCACTACTGTGCTGGCAAGCGGCCAATGCCTTTACCTGACTGGCAAGTACCTGCTGCAGGAAGCGACGTGTGGCGTGTTGTTCCGGCCAGTTCATCATTTCGAGGAAATCCGGAATGACGATGGTCAGCCAGCTATTGCCGCGTGCCCAGCGGGCGTTAGCAAAGTTGTGTCGGCCATCGAAGGTCCAGCCGTGGAACCACAAACCGGTTTGACGATCCATCAGGTATTGAGTGTGGATCAGGAACTGATAGCTGGCTTCTTCTACAAACTCGGGGCGATCCAGCAACTGGCCGATCTTCGCCAGCGCCATCACGCTCATCATTAAGGTGTCGTCCCACAGTTGCTGGGTATTTTCGTTGTTATAAACGATGTGCTGTAGACCGCCTTGCTCGGTGCGCGGCATCTCGTACATCACCCACTCAGCCCAGCGTTCCAGTACCGGGCGCCATGCTGCGTTGCCGGTCTCTTCATAGCGATAAGCCAGCGTCAGGAACGGGCATACAGTGTTCACGTTCTTTGTCGGTGTGCCTTCTGCTAAGCGTGCGCTAAACCAGTCATCGATAATCTTCAGTGTTGCTTGATCGCCGGTCTGCTGGGTGTAATGCAGCATGCCGTACAGCCCGATCCCGTGCGTCCATTCCCATCCAGCCCAGCCTTTGGTATCGATGACGCGGCCATCGTCCAGCCGCAGCAAAAACTCGCCGCTGTGGTCGGTAATATTCACCAGATTGTCAGTGAGTTTGTGGATCAGTTGTACCAACTCACTGCGTGGCAACAGGTATTCAGGCTGACGCAACAAGGCGCTGTGTTTTACAGGAAATACAGTCATGGTTCATTCCTATCGTTAATCAGGGTAGGGAGAGGGTGAGGCGTGCCGCGTTGCGCGGATAGCGCGGGCGCTGCGGGCTTATTGCGGTTGAGGTAACCGACGTTGTTATTGCCCCAAAGATTTTCATACGGCATACCCGCCAGGGTTTCGACGATGGTGCGTGCCTGCGGTGTAATACGTTCCGGGACCACGCGTCCTGCTTCACGCATCTTCAGCGTCTCTTCGCGCAGAACGGTGTGGGTGTGCAGATTAAGTTTGAAGCGCAGCGACACAATAAAGCCGCAGATCAGCACGCCGACGGTACCGACGCTGAGGATCAGCAGAATGGTATGGCCCACCGCAGGAACCTGTTCAGCTTTACCGGAGGTGAAACCCGCCAGCTGCAACATGATGCCAACGATCATCACGGCACCGGCCTGCGAGGCTTTACGCGTCAATGTCATGATCCCGGCGAATATGCCTTCGCGGCGTTGTCCGGTGATCACTTCATCGACATCGGCGATATAGGTGTAGGTATTCCACGGCACGTAGTTGATGCCGCCACGTCCTAAACCGGCGAAGGCAGAGATCAGCACTAACAGCGCGAAGTTATCGTTCATCCCGCTGTACCACAGTCCGGCGTAGGAGAGGGCGCTGAGGCCAAATAGCATCACCACCATACGGTAGGCCGGCGCAGGTCCGATGCGAATGCACAACGGGATCATTGCCATTACCGCGATAAATTGCAGCACCGCCATCGTGCCCATCAGATTCGAAGCGATTTGCGCACTCTGCATCAGCACGAACACCACATACCAGGTAAACACCGCATTAAATACGTCCTGAGCGATGTAACCGCCCAGATACATGCCGAGATGCTGACGGAATATGCGGATGCGCAGCGTGGAAGCCAGTTCGATATACAGGCGCTTCAGGCTTTGGAACAACGTGAGTTGCGCCTTCTCCTCTTCTGCCCGACGTGACTCGGCGGAAAAATCCTCTGGGGCGCGTTCCCAGGTAAAGCGCCATACCAGAGTCAGCACCAGCGCACAGATCACCGAGAACACCAGGCTGGCATAGAAGAAGGAGATGGGATTCTCTTTGCCAAACCAGCCAATCAAAATGCCAGGCAGGAAGGCAGCCAGAATCGAGGAGAGCTGCGCTAGCGCAATGCGCGCGCCAGAGAAGCGGGTCTTTTGTTTAAAGTCATCGGTCATCTCCGGCACCAGCGTTTCGTAGGGCACCAGAATCATGGTGTAGACCATATCGAACAGCAGATAGGTCAGCAGATACCACCAGAAACTCATGTCGCCGATCCACATCAGGCTATAGCTGAATACACACGGGATACCGAGCAGGATAAAGAACTTGCGGCGACCGAAGCGCTTGCCGAGCCAGGTGGATCCGAAGTTATCGGTGAGAAAGCCCATCAGCGGGCTGACGACCGCATCCAGCACGCGGGCAGCAGCAAAAATAAAGGTGGCTTCAATCGGCGAAAGCCCACAGAAGGTAGTGTAGAAATAGAGCAACCAGGCGGCGGTAAGCGCCGTGGTGCCGGCGCCGAGGAAATCCCCGGAACCGTAAGCCAGATAATGGCCCAGACCAATCTTACGAGACTGCATGGCAGGTTCTCCTTGAAATCGACGGATGACACATCCCTCATTACTCCGTACTGCTTGCCCGGATTGGATAGAAAGTAGAGCGCTGCGCCTCGGCAAACCTTCGCAATTTGGCAAGGCTTGATGGCTTTGTGGCAAAAATACAAAGAAAATGGCGCGATATCTCTAATTTATAAAACAGCGTTTCATTTTTGTGATGAATAAAGGCAGAAATTTGAGAGCCAGAGCACAGCGATGCTGCTCGGGGGATAAAATGGCGCAAAGGCAGCCATTTAACAGAAGAAAAGTGGTACTGAGGTTGAAAGCAAACGAATTCCTCGCGCATACTGCCTGACTGAACTCCAGGCTTAAGGAAATGCACCATGGCTGAAGAAACTATTTTCAGTAAAATCATTCGTCGCGAAATCCCCGCCGACGTGGTTTATCAGGACGAACTGGTCACCGCCTTCCGCGATATTGCGCCTAAAGCGCCGACGCACATTCTGATTATCCCTAATGTATTGATTCCGACAGCTAATGACGTGCAAGAAGCGCACGAGCATGCGCTGGGCCGCATGATTACCGTGGCAGCGAAAATCGCGAAACAGGAAGGGATCGCCGAGGATGGTTATCGTCTGATCATGAACTGTAATCAGCATGGTGGTCAGGAGGTTTATCATATTCATATGCACCTGGTTGGCGGTCAGCCACTGGGTCCGATGCTGTCTATTTAACCTCAGGCGGACCTTGTGATGCGTCAATGGCTGAGTGGCCTGCTGTTGCTGACTCTTGTTGGGTGCAGCAGTGATAAACCGATGATCAACACGTCGCAATCGCTGGTGATGGAATCTTCCGTGCTCTCTGCGGGCATCATCACCGATGAACCCACGCTGGCTAGCCGTGATGGGCAGATGCGCGCCTCAAGTGTGCTCTATAATCAGCGGGAAACGCCGGTGACCGTTCACTATCGTTTCTATTGGTACGACGAGAAGGGGCTGGAGATAACGCCGGAAGAGCCGGCACAGACCCAAATCGTCCCGGCGCATGGCAGCACAGAAGTTGTCTCGCAAATCGGTAACCTGACCGCCAGTAAGGTGCGTCTCTATCTTTATCTCTGAGGAGTAACCTGTGATTCGCAGTGTAAAACGTTCCAGCGCGCTGTTATTTGCGTTGATGCTCACCGGTTGTGTGGTGAAACAGCAAACCCCAGCGCCGGTTGAACCGACCCAGCCGACGACGCCAACTCAACCGGAGCAGCCATCTGTGCAGCCGGTGCCGCCGCCGGAAACTGTGCCGCAGCCGCCGAAACTGAAAACCATCAACTGGAATGCCAGTGTGCAGCCGTTGGTGGGGAGCATGGTGCAGTCTGCCGGTGTGAACCCAGGCAGTGTACTGCTGGTGGATCGCATCAAGAACAGCACCAATGGTTCGTTGCAGAGCGATAAAGCCACCGATGCAATCCAGAATGCGCTGGCGAACAACGGTAAATTCACCCTCGTGACGCCAGAACAGCTGGCACAGGCGAAGCAAACTTTGGGCTTGTCAGCTGATGACAGCCTCAATTCGCGCAGTAAAGCGATTGGCCTGGCACGCAACGTCAACGCGCAGTACGTGCTGTACAGCAGCGCGCAGGGCGATGTGAAAGCGCCGACGCTGCAGATGCAGCTGATGCTGGTGCAGACCGGTGAAATTATCTGGTCAGGAAATGGTATTGCTCAACCCTGATCCGCTACTGCAACAACGGATTCAGCAACAATGGCCGACGGCGCAAGCTGCCGGTCATTTTTTCGCGCTGCCGGGATTGAGTGGCAACAGTGTGCTGGTGAAAACCGAGCAGGGCGAGCTGCTGGCACGTCGTGCGCCACAGCAAGCCATCCCGTTTGTTGATCGTCAGCGCGAATATCGGGTATTACGCAAAATGTGCAAGGCGCAACTCGGGCCGACGCCGCTGGATTGGCATCATCCCTGGCTATTACAGAGCTGGTTGCCTGGCGATGTGTTGACGCCTGCGCAGTTCAATCAACAGCACGACGCGGTGCTTACCTTGTTGCATCGTCTGCATCAGCAGCCGCTGACAGGCTATCGCCTGCGACTGACACCGCTGTTGCAATACTACTGGCAGCTGTGTCAGCAACGCCACTGGCGCTGGCAACATCAACTGCAGCGCCTGATCCGGCAGGGTGAACCCCGGCCATTACGCCTCGTACCGATTCATATGGATGTTCACGCCGGCAATGTGATTGCCACGGCAGACGGCCTGCGCCTCATTGACTGGGAATATGCTGCCGATGGCGATGTGGCGCTGGAACTCGCAGCGCTCTGTGCGGTCGATGGAGAACACCAAACCGACTGGATTGGTGGATACGCACAGCGCAGCCAGCTTGACGAAGCGATACTCAAGCGACACATGCGGCGCTGGCAGCCGTGGCTGCACCTGCTGATGGCCAGCTGGTATCAGTTGCGCGCAGAACAGAGCGGTGACTCTCATTTGCAACAGCTGGCGCAGGCCAGCTGGCAGGATCTTTAACTCAGGATTGTAACCATGACCATGAATACCCCCGGCCCGCTGATGCTGGATGTTGAAAGCTATGAACTCGACGCCGAAGAGCGCGAGATTCTAAAGCATCCGTTGGTGGGCGGACTGATTCTGTTTGCCCGCAATTTCCACGATGTCGATCAGCTGGCAGAACTGGTGCGCCAGATTCGTGCCGCCTCGCGCAATCGCTTAGTAGTCGCCGTGGATCAGGAAGGCGGGCGAGTGCAGCGTTTCCGTGAAGGCTTTACCAAACTCCCGGCAATGCAATCTTTTGCCGCCTTGCACGATATCGCCACCGCGGGTGAAGTGGCGCAGCAAGCGGGCTGGCAGATGGCAGCGGAAATGATCGCCATGGATATCGACATCAGTTTTGCGCCGGTGCTGGATATCGGCCACATCAGCGCGGCGATTGGCGACCGTTCCTTCCACGAAGATCCGGCGATTGCACTGCAAATCGCCCGTCGCTTTATCGATGGCATGCACGAAGCGGGCATGAAAACCACCGGCAAGCATTTCCCCGGCCACGGTGCGGTGAGTGCTGATTCACATAAAGAGACGCCGCGCGATACGCGTGATGCCGCCACGCTGCGCAAGCATGATATGGCGGTTTTTAAGCAGTTGATTGATGAGCAACTGCTGGATGCCGTGATGCCGGCGCACGTTATCTATACTGAGATCGATCCGTTACCTGCCAGTGGCTCACCTTATTGGCTGCAAACCGTGCTGCGTAAAGAACTCGGTTTTAACGGTGTAATTTTCTCCGACGATCTGTCGATGGAAGGCGCCGCGGTGATGGGCAGTTATGCCGAACGCGCGCAGCAATCGCTCAATGCGGGCTGCGATATGATCCTGGTGTGCAATCAGCGTGCTGGAGCGGTAAGTGTGCTGGATAACTTGACGCCGATCCAGGCGGAGCGTGTCACGCAGTTATACCATCAGGGACGTTACACTCGAGAATCACTGCAATCCAGTGAACGCTGGAAGCAGAATCATCACCAGCTCAGCGTGTTACAGGATCGCTGGCTGGAGCATAAAGCGTCGGGCAGATAAGCGTCACTGCCCGGATGTCATTCCACGCTGAGGATAATCATGATCATCTATCTGCACGGTTTTGATTCCAACAGTCCGGGCAACCACGAAAAAGTGCTGCAACTGCAGTTTATTGACCCGGACGTCAGGCTGATCAGTTACAGCACGCTGCATCCCAAACATGACATGCAGTTTCTGTTGAAAGAGTGCGATAAATTGCTGCAGCAGGGCGGTGATGCGCATCCATTAATATGCGGCGTGGGGCTTGGAGGTTACTGGGCCGAACGCATCGGTTTTCTCTGTGGTATGCGCCAGGTGATCTTCAACCCCAACCTGTTTCCGTTTGAGAACATGGAAGGCAAGATTGACCGTCCGGAAGAGTATCTGGATATCGCCACCAAGTGCGTCAGTGATTTTCGCGAAAAGAATCGCGACCGTTGCCTGACCATTTTGTCCCGCCATGACGAGGCGCTGGATAATCAGCGCACGGCTGCGCAGTTACATCCCTTCTACGAAATCGTTTGGGACGAACAGGCCAGCCACAAATTCAAGAACATCTCACCCCATTTGCAGCGCATTAAAGCCTTTAAATCCCTTGCCTGAACCCCGGCGCGCCGCGTGATGCGGCGCACAAAATGTGTAACATTCTGATAATGCTGTTGAAAGATTGATGTACATCAATTTTCTTATGATATGTCGTTAGCGCCGTGATATTCTGCCCTCAGCTCGCGATTTAAACGTCGCCAACCCTATGTTTATTAAGGTTTTTAGTAACCATTAATTAACTATTGGTTTACAACTTTGAGGGGGTCTTTGTTGACTACATCTATGGAAAAAATCGTCATTATTGGCGGTGGTGCTGGCGGCTTAGAGCTGGCAACACAGCTCGGTCACAAGCTGGGACGGAATAAGAAAGCCGAGATTATTCTCGTCGATCGCAACCACAGTCATCTGTGGAAGCCCTTGCTGCATGAAGTGGCCACCGGTTCGATGGACGAAGGGATTGATGCGCTGAGCTATCTTGCGCACGCGCGTAATCACGGTTTCCAGTTCCAGCTGGGATCGCTGACGCAAATCAATCGCGAAAACAAAACCATTGAGCTGGCGGAAATTCGCGATGCGAACGGTGAACTGCTGGTGCCGCAGCGCGAGATGGCTTATGACCGTCTGGTGATGGCGCTAGGCAGCACCTCTAACGACTTCGGCACACCGGGCGTGAAAGATCACTGCATCTTCCTCGATAACCCGCATCAGGCTCGTCGCTTCCACAATGAAATGCTGAACCTGTTCCTGCGCTTCTCCGCCAGTGAAGGTAGCCTGGAAAAAGTGAACATTGCGATTGTCGGCGGCGGTGCCACCGGCGTTGAATTGTCGGCTGAATTGTACAACGCAGTGAAGCAACTGCACAGCTATGGCTACAAAGGCCTTGATAGCTCCTCCTTGAATGTCACGTTAGTGGAAGCCGGTGAGCGTATTCTGCCTGCCTTACCTCCGCGCATCTCAGCGGCGGCGCATCAGGAACTGACCAAGCTGGGTGTGCGTGTGCTGACGCAAACCATGGTCACCAGCGCGACAGAAGAAGGGCTGAATACCAAAGGCGGCGAATTCATCAATGCCGACCTGATGGTGTGGGCTGCCGGTATCAAAGCGCCGGACTTTATGAAAGAGATTGGTGGGCTGGAAACCAACCGCATCAATCAGCTGGTGGTGAAAGACACGCTGCAAACCACGCTGGATGATGACATCTACGCGATTGGCGACTGCGCTTCCTGCGCACTGCCGGGCGGCGGTTTTGTGCCTCCGCGTGCGCAGTCTGCACACCAGATGGCGTCACGCGCGCTGGAAAACATTCTGGCGCAACGCAAAGGCAAGCCGCTGAAAGCCTATGTCTATAAAGATCACGGTTCACTGGTGTCGCTGTCACGCTTCACCACCGTGGGCAGCCTGATGGGTAACCTGATGCGCGGGTCGATGATGGTGGAAGGGCGCATTGCGCGTTTCGTCTACATCTCTCTATATCGTATGCACCAGATTGCGCTCCATGGATACTTCAAGACCGGCCTGATGATGCTGGTCGGTAGCCTGAACCGTGTGCTGCGTCCCCGCCTCAAGCTGCACTGATGATTCCCGGGCGGTAAACTGCCGCCCGATGCCGCTCTGCCTGCCGTAACCTGCTGAAAAACGACAGTTCAGCTTAAGGTTACGGCGGTATTTCAGCTTCTCTCAGAACTCTCCGAAAAACTGGCCCTGACGGGTTTCCGCTGCGTTTCCTCCATTAATCTGATGTTGCAATTACGGACCATCTGTAAAACTTATATCCACAAACACGGCGCGGCGCGCACGCCGGTTATGCCTCGGCTACACAGGATTTCGTAGCGGCAGGAATGCGCGGTAACAACATTCAGGAGGACATTCCTGTGAATAAATCAATGTTAGCGGGTATCGGTATCGGCGTGGCAGCAGCGTTAGGTGTTGCCGCAGTCGCCAGCATGGATGTCTTTGATCGCGGCCCGCAGTATGCACAGGTTCTCTCGGCTACGCCGATTAAAGAGAGCATCAAACAACCGCGACAGGAGTGTCGCAATGTGACGTTAACGCATCGTCGTCCGGTACAGGATGAGAACCGCATCGCCGGTTCAGTACTGGGTGCAGTGGCGGGCGGCGTGCTCGGTCACCAATTTGGTGGCGGTCGTGGGCGCGATGTCGCAACGGTAGCGGGCGCGCTGGCGGGCGGTTACGGTGGTAACCAGGTGCAGGGTGCATTGCAGGATCGTGATACCTACACCACCAACGAGCAGCGTTGCAAAACCGTATATGACAAACAGGAAAAAATGCTGGGTTATGATGTGACCTATAAAATAGGCGACCAGCAGGGCAAAATCCGCATGGAAAATGACCCTGGCACCCGCATTCCGCTCGACCGTAATGGTCAGCTGATCCTGAATTCGAATCAGGCCTGATTGGGCAAAGACACGTCACAGCAGCAGTAACGAAAAAAGCGCCGCAAGGCGCTTTTTTTATGGCTTTAACACCGTTACGGCAACATGCATTGCACTAAGCGGAAACCATCCTATGCTGGCCGCCGCGCAATCCATGTTGCAATGACGAAGTGGTGGTTAAACTCGGTTCTTCGCCAGTTCGGCAATAAAGCCCTGTACCCACTCCATACGAATTTTACGATCTTCCAGATCGCGGGTGAATTTAAGACGCGTTGGGCCATCCAGCTTCCACTGTTTGGGATCTTTCTGCAGCAGGCCAATCAACCAGCCGGGATCGACCTGGTTCTGCGGCGCGAACTCGAAGAATCCACCTTTGTCACTGGCTTCGATTTTACGCACCCCAAGCGCCCGCGCGATCAGGCGCAGCCCGGCGACATCCAGCAGATTGCGCGCCGCATCTGGCAATTTGCCGAAACGGTCAATCATTTCCACTTTCAATTCTGCCAGCTCTTGTTCATCGCTCGCCGACGCCACGCGCTTATACAGTGACAGGCGAGTGTTCACATCCGGGATAAAATCATCCGGCAGCAGGGCAGGCATGCGCAGTTCGATTTCGGTCTGATTGCTGGTGAGATCTTCCAGTGACGGCTCGCGCCCGGCTTTCAGTGCATCCACCGCGTTTTCCAACAGCTCCATATACAGCGTGAAGCCGATGGTTTCCATCTGTCCGCTCTGATCTTCACCCAACAGCTCACCGGCACCGCGAATCTCGAGATCGTGTGTTGCCAGCGCAAAGCCGGCGCCCAAATCTTCTAGTGAGGCAATCGCCTCCAGACGCTTCTGCGCATCAGTGGTCATGGCTTTTGGATGCGGCGTTAACAGCCAGGCATAAGCCTGATGATGCGAACGACCGACGCGACCACGCAACTGATGCAACTGCGCCAGGCCAAAGTGGTCAGCGCGCTCGATGATAATGGTATTGGCGCTCGGCACATCAATACCGGTTTCGATGATGGTAGTACACACCAGCACGTTAAAGCGCTGGTGGTGGAAATCATTCATCACCCGTTCCAGATCGCGCTCGCGCATCTGGCCGTGCCCGATGGCGATGCGTGCTTCCGGCACCAGCTCTGCCAAACGCTGCGCGGCTTTTTCGATATTTTCGACATCGTTGTACAGGTAATAAACCTGACCACCGCGCAAAATTTCACGCAGCAGCGCTTCGCGCACCACCAGGCTGTCGTACTCACGCACAAAGGTTTTCACCGCCAGACGACGCGCCGGTGGTGTGGCAATAATCGACAGGTCACGCATGCCGCTCATCGCCATATTCAGCGTACGTGGAATCGGCGTGGCGGTCAGCGTCAGGATATCAACATCAGCGCGCATCGCTTTGATGCGTTCTTTGTGACGCACACCAAAACGGTGTTCTTCATCGACGATCAGCAGGCCGAGGTCGTGCCATTTCAGGTCGTTTGACAGCAACTTATGCGTGCCGATCAGAATATCCACTTTGCCTTCGCGGGCCTGTTCCAGCACCTGGCTCTGTTCTTTGGCGCTGCGGAAACGTGACAGCATCTCAATGCGTACCGGCCAGTTAGCGAAACGGTCACGGAAGTTGTCGTAATGTTGCTGCGCCAGCAGCGTGGTGGGTACCAGCACAGCGATTTGTTTGGCGTTTTCCACCGCAAGGAACGCGGCGCGCATCGCAACTTCGGTTTTACCAAAGCCGACGTCACCGCACACCAGACGATCCATTGCCAGCGGCTGGCACATGTCGCTGAGGACGGCATTGATCGCCTGACCCTGATCCGGCGTGGTCTCGAACGGGAAGCCTTCGCAGAACAGTTGATACTGATCGCGATCGTGCTTAAAGGCAAAGCCAGTTTTCGCCGCACGCTGGGCGTAGATATCCAGCAGTTCGGCCGCCACATCGCGCACTTTCTCGGCCGCTTTCTGCCTTGCGCGTGACCAGGCATCGCTGCCGAGTTTATGCAGCGGCGCATTTTCATCGGCACCCCCCGCATAGCGGCTAATCAGATGCAGCGAGGAAACCGGCACATACAGCTTGGCATCGCCCGCATAGGAGAGCATGAGATATTCCGCGACAATGCCGCCGGCTTCCAGCGTGGTCAGGCCAATATAACGGCCCACGCCATGTTCCAGATGCACCACCGGCTGGCCGGGGTGCAGTTCAGCAAGGTTGCGAATCAGTACATCAGGATTGATGGTGCGGCGATTGTCCTGGCGGCGACGGCTCACGCGTTCGCCCAGTAGATCGCTTTCACAAATCAGCGCACGATGGCCTGCGCTATCAATGAACCCGCGTTCGCTGGCACCGATCATCAAACTGTGTGGCTGTTTGGCGGCTTCTTCAAAGCGCTCAATCGGATGCGGACGCAGTTTGATGCGCGCCAGCAGCTCCTGCAGGCTTTCACGGCGACCTTCACTTTCTACCGAGAAAATGATCTGGCCATCGAACTGCTCCATAAATTGACGCAGCAGATCGAGTGGCGCTTTGGCCTGTGCCTGCACCGTCAGTTCCGGCAGCGGTTGATAGCCGAGATTGGTGTTGGCGGCTTTTTCTGGCAGCATTTCGCTGCTGAGCTGCATGCGCGGCCAGGCTTTCAGTTCTCCCAGCAACGCATCCGGGCGCAGCCACAACGTTGCGGGTTCCAGCAGCGGACGCATGGGATCGATGCGGCGATTTTCGAAACGCGCATTAGCATCCTGCCAGAAGCGATCGGCGCTGCCGTGCAGATCGCCACTATTGAGCACCAGCGTGTTGGCGGGCAGATAGCTGAACAGCGTGGGCAACTCCTGCTCAAAGAACAGCGGCTGCCAGTATTCGATTCCGGCGGGTAACGTGCCTTTACTGACTTGCTGATAGACATGCTCCGGCTCGCGGCGCACATCAAACAACTCGCGCCAGCGGCTGCGGAACAGCTCTATAGCGGCTTTGTCAGTAGGAAATTCATGCGCTGGTAGCAGATTGATGGCGTCTACCGCTTCCAGCGTACGTTGGCTGTCCACATCAAACAGACGCAGGCTGTCAATCTCGTCATCGAAGAAGTCGATGCGATAGGGCTGATCGCTGCCCATCGGGAACAGATCCAGCAGCGCGCCACGCGTGGCGTACTCGCCGTGCTCCATCACCTGATCGACATGGCGATAACCAGCCTGCTCCAGCTGGTCGCGCAGGGCATCACGCGAGAGTTTTTGCCCCTGCTTCATCACCAGCGCATGGCCATGCAGGAAGCTATGCGGACAGACGCGCTGCATCAGCGTGTTGACCGGCATAATCAGCATACCGCGTGTCAGATTGGGCAGTTGGTATAAGGTAGAGAGACGGGCGGAGATAATGTCCTGATGCGGCGAGAAACTGTCGTAAGGCAGCGTTTCCCAGTCGGCGAGATTAGTGACCGGCAGATCGGTGAACTGGCGAATCTCCTCCTGCAGGCGCAAGGCAGATTGCATGTCCGGCGTAATCATCAGCACCGGACCCGGGTGACGTTCGGTGATACTGGCGCACTCAACCGCCTGCGCGGCACCAATCAGTTCGCCGAGCTGACGATGATCGCCCGCTTTCGCAGGCAGGGTATAACGACTCTGTTCCGACATAAGGACTCGACATTCTCTCCTTGGATTCCAGGGCGTCATCATTCCATAATCCGCCCTAAGGATCATCTGTCGCGGTGCTATTTCTCGGTATAGCTACTTACTTGATTGCTGTGTGTAGTGCATGCGCGGTCGATCGACATTGGCCCAGGACAGCTCTTTTTCCAGATGATAGCTATGGTTGCCGTCGTCCCACTTCACGTAATAGCCGGTTGCCGCATCTCCCTGTTCAAAGACGTTGACGATCTCGCCTCTGATTTCTCCCGATTTGTGCTTAACAATACTGCCTTTCGGAAATCTGAACATGGGATGTTTCTCCTCGCCCTGCATACTTCGCGCTGCGGTGCCGGTTGGACATAAAATCTTTACTACAACAGCGAGTCTACCGCAGGGTATGCCTAATAAACGCACAATTAGTATCATTATTTTGTCGCAATTTTATGCATTGACGCAGATTGCGACGTATTTGGATGCAACTTTGCCGCAGACTCAGAGGGTTAGAGGTTTCATAAACAGGACGGCTCCTTTATCATCCCACTACTTATTTTCAGGCAACTGCCAAGACGGATCTCATGTATCAACCAGTCGCGTTATTCATCGGTTTGCGCTACATGCGTGGACGTGCCTCAGACCGCTTCGGTCGCTTCGTCTCCTGGCTTTCCACCATTGGTATCACGCTGGGCGTGCTGGCACTGGTGACGGTGCTGTCAGTGATGAACGGCTTCGAGCGTGAGCTGGAAGGCAATATCCTTGGCCTGATGCCGCAGGCGTTAGTCACCAGCGACAAAGGCAGCATCAATCCACAGCAGGTGACGGCAGAGAGCCTCAAACTGCAGGGCGTGACGCGCGTGGCACCGCTGACCACCGCGGATGTGGTGCTGCAAAGCGCGCGGAACGTCTCGGTGGGCGTGATGCTCGGGATCAATCCTGACGAACAGGATCCGCTGACGCCGTACCTCGTCAATACTCAACAAAGCGTGCTGCAACCAGGCCAATACAATGTGATTCTCGGCGAACAGCTGGCCTCTCAGTTGGGCGTTAAACGTGGCGACCAGCTGCGTCTGATGGTGCCGACGGTGAGCCAGTTCACGCCAGTGGGTCGTTTGCCGAGCCAGCGTATCTTTACGGTCGCAGGCACCTATGCCGCCAACAGTGAAGTCGATGCTTACCAGATTTTGGTGAATCAGCAGGATGCCTCGCGCGTGATGCGCTATCCGCTGGGGAATATCACCGGCTGGCGTTTGTGGCTGGAGAAACCGCTGAATGTGGATGCCTTCAGCGAACAGAAACTACCTGATGGCCTGACGCTGAAAGACTGGCGCGAGCGCAAGGGCGATCTGTTCCAGGCGGTGCGCATGGAAAAAAACATGATGGGGCTGCTGCTGAGTCTGATCATCGCGGTAGCGGCGTTTAACATCATTACTTCACTCGGTCTGCTGATCATGGAAAAGCAGGGCGAAGTGGCGATTCTGCAAACGCAGGGCTTAACCCGTCGACAGATTGTCGCGGTGTTTATGGTGCAGGGCGCCAGTGCCGGTATTATCGGCACCTTGCTCGGTACGCTGCTCGGCGTGCTGCTTGCGAGCCAGCTTAACAATTTGATGCCGGTGATTGGCCTGTTCCTTGATGGCGCAGCACTGCCGGTCGATATCAACGTCTGGCAGGTGGTCACTATTGCGCTGGTCTCGATGATCGTTGCGCTGCTCTCTACTCTTTATCCGTCATGGCGCGCTGCCGCCGTTCAACCCGCTGAGGCTTTACGTTATGAGTAATACCCCTTTGTTGCAGTGTCGTGACCTGTGCAAACGCTATCAGGAAGGCAGCGTGCAGACCGATGTGCTGCGCAATGTGGCTTTCAGCCTGCAGCCAGGCGAACTGACGGCCATCGTTGGCAGCTCCGGCTCGGGTAAAAGTACCTTGCTGCACTTGCTCGGCGGCCTGGATGCGCCAACCTCGGGCGACGTGGTGTTTGACGGCAAATCACTGAATGCCATGTCATCTGCGGCTAAAGCCGAACTGCGCAACCGTGAACTGGGCTTTATCTATCAGTTCCACCATTTATTACCCGACTTCACGGCGTTAGAGAATGTGGCGATGCCGTTGTTGATTGGCAAAACCGCCAAAGCTGAAGCTTCCTCACGTGCGCTGGAAATGCTGGCAGCGGTAGGGCTGGAAAAGCGTGCCGCACATCGTCCTTCTGAGCTATCAGGCGGTGAACGCCAGCGTGTGGCGATTGCGCGTGCGCTGGTGAACCGTCCGCGCCTTGTGATGGCCGATGAACCGACCGGTAACCTGGATGCGCGTAACGCCGATGCGATTTTCAAACTGCTGGGTGAACTCAATCAGCAGCAGGGCACCGCATTTCTGGTGGTGACGCACGACCTAAATCTGGCTAAACGTCTCAATCGCCAGATGGAGATGCGCGACGGTCAGCTGAGCGAGCATCTGACGCTGGGAGCCATCTGATGGGTTCATCATTATCCCTGCTGCTTGGGCTGCGCTTTAGTCGCGGTCGGCGGCGCGGTGGCATGGTCTCACTGATCTCCATCATCTCGACGATTGGTATTGCCCTCGGTGTCGCCGTGTTAATTATTGGCCTGAGTGCGATGAACGGTTTTGAGCGCGAGCTGAACAAGCGCATTCTGGCCGTAGTGCCACACGGTGAAATCGAACCGGTAAATCAACCTTTCCGTAACTGGCAGCCGATGATTGCACCGATTGAGAAGGTGCCGGGCATCGCAGCAGCGGCGCCTTATGTTAACTTCACCGGCTTGATTGAGAGCGGCGCGAAAATGCAGGCGCTGCAGGTAAAAGGTGTCGATCCGCAACAGGAATCACGCCTGAGTGCCTTGCCGAGCTTTGTCGATGGTGATGCGTGGCAGCAGTTCGGCGCGGATAAACAGCAGATCATCCTCGGTGGCGGCATTGCCAAATCGCTCAACGTGAAGCAGGGCGATTGGATCACCATCATGATCCCGAATAACGACGGTGAAAATAAGCTGCTGCAGCCGAAGCGTATTCGCCTGCAGGTGTCGGGCATTCTGCAACTCAGCGGCATGCTGGATCACAGCCTCGCGCTGGTGCCTCTTGCGGATGCGCAGAAATATCTCGATATGGGTGACAGCGTCAGCGGGATTGCGCTGAAGATGAGCGATCCGTTCCAGGCGCAGAAACTGGTGCGCGATGCCGGTGAAGCCACTCACTCCTACGTCTATATTAAGAGCTGGATTGGCACTTACGGTTACATGTATCGCGATATCCAGATGATCCGCGCGATTATGTATCTGGCGATGGTGCTGGTGATTGGCGTGGCCTGTTTCAATATTGTCTCCACGCTAGTGATGGCGGTGAAAGACAAGAGCAGCGATATTGCGGTGCTGCGCACGCTGGGTGCCAAAGATGGCCTGATCCGCGCCATCTTTATTTGGTACGGCTTGCTGGCCGGATTACTTGGCAGTATCAGCGGCGTGGTGGTGGGTGTGCTGGTGGCGCTCAACCTGACACCGATCATTCGTGGACTGGAACATGTTACCGGCCATCAGTTGCTGGCAGGGGATATCTACTTTATCGATTTCCTGCCTTCGGAGCTGCACTGGATAGATGTGATTTCGGTGCTGGTGACCGCCATCTTGCTTAGCCTGATTGCCAGTTGGTATCCGGCGCGGCGTGCCAGTCGAATCGATCCCGCTCGCGTACTCAGCGGGCAATAAGGATATAAAACGCAGCCGCCTTCGCGGCTGCGCACATTTTCAGCGTCTGTGGCATGCAGCCGTCATGCGTAGCCGCTATTATCGGGAACCATTATCCCGAGCCAAACACCCGACATGCGGTGAGAACCACCGCAGCATAAGGAGCCTTTATGCGCATACCGCGCCGCCGCCTACGACTCGCCCGCGACAAGAAAAATCGCCGCAAAGTGCATCAGCGCTTTCGCCAGCGCATCTTTGAACGCGATCGCAAAGCTGAACTGGCTGCGCATCCGCAACCGCGCGTAGTGGTACTGACCGGCGCTGGCATCTCTGCTGAGTCGGGCATCCAAACCTTCCGCGCTGCCGACGGATTATGGGAAGAGCATCGGGTTGAAGATGTCGCCACGCCAGAAGGTTTTCATCGCAATCCCGAGCTGGTGCAGAGTTTCTATAATGCGCGCCGCCGTCAGTTACAACAGCCGGAGATTCAGCCGAATGCCGCGCACAAAGCGCTGGCCGAGCTGGAGCAGGTGTTGGGCGACAACTTCCTGCTGGTGACGCAAAACATCGACAATCTGCATGAACGCGCAGGCAGTGAGCGCGTGCTGCATATGCACGGTGAATTGCTGAAAGTGCGCTGTGAAAGCAGTGGTCAGGTGCTGGACTGGACGGAAGATGTGAAGCCAGACGATCGCTGCACCTGCTGCCAGTTCCCGGCCCGACTGCGTCCGCATGTGGTGTGGTTTGGTGAAATGCCGCTGGGCATGGAAGAAATTTATCAGGCGATCGAGAAAGCGAATCTGTTTATCGCGATTGGCACATCGGGCCACGTTTATCCTGCGGCCGGTTTTGTGCACGAAGCAAAACTGCAGGGTGCGCATACCGTTGAACTCAATCTGGAGCCAAGCCAGGTCGGCAATGAGTTCGCGGAAAGCCAGTATGGCTTAGCCAGTGAAGTGGTGCCGGATTATGTGCACACCTTTTTACGCGGGCTGTATAAGTAACACGATATCTGGTTAAGCACTTTGCGCTGAGAACGCTAACCTGAAGGATAATGATTTGACGCAACATGGCGCGCCTCACGCGCCATGATAATAACGCAGGTTCTTTAGAGGGATGACAAATGGATCAATTACTTGAGCGTTTTCTCAGTTATGTGGCAGTAGAAACTCAGTCAAAACCGCAGGCGCGTCAGGTGCCCAGCAGTGAAGGGCAGTGGACGCTGGCGCGTCAGTTACAGGAAGAGCTGATTGCACTGGGATTTGTTGATGTGTCCCTGAGCGATCACTGCTGCGTGATGGGCACTTTGCCCGCCAACGTTGACTGGCCAACCCCGGTGATTGGCTTTATCTCGCATATGGATACGTCACCGGATTTTACCGCCAAAAATGTTAATCCGCAGATTATCGAAAACTACCGTGGCGGCGATATTGCGCTGGGCAACGGCGATGAAATCCTTTCGCCGGTGATGTTCCCGATCTTGCACAAGCTGATTGGCCATACGCTGATCACTACCGATGGCAAAACCTTGCTGGGCGCAGATGATAAAGCGGGAATCGCTGAAATCATGACGGCGATGGCGCGGCTGGTGAAAGAGGATATTCCGCACGGCGCGATTCGCGTGGCGTTTACTCCCGACGAAGAAATCGGTCGCGGGGCCTCCCATTTCGATGTGGAAGGTTTTGCAGCGGACTGGGCGTATACCGTTGATGGCAGCGACCTCGGCGAATTTGAATTTGAAAACTTCAATGCGGCTACCGCGATGGTGAAAATCACCGGTAATAACGTGCATCCTGGCAGTGCGAAAAACGTGATGGTGAACGCGCTGGATCTGGCGATGCGTTTCCACGCCGAGCTGCCAGCGAAAGAAAAACCTCAGTTCACTGACGGTTATGAAGGCTTTTTCCATCTGCACACCATCAAAGGCACGGTTGAGCACGCCGAACTGATGTATCTGATTCGTGATTTTGACGCCGACAGCTACGAACAGCGTAAAAATCTGCTGGAAGAAATTGCTGAACGCGTCGGTAAAGGGCTGCAGGCTGAATGCTCGGTGAAAGTGGAGATCAGCGACAGCTACCGCAATATGCGTGAAAAAGTTGAACCACATCCGCAGATTATTGAGCTGGCGCTACAGGCGATTCGCGATTGCGGAATCGAACCGGTGGTGAAGCCAATTCGCGGGGGCACAGACGGCTCTGCGCTATCGTGGAAAGGTTTGCCATGCCCGAATTTGTTCACCGGCGGCTATAACTACCACGGCAAACACGAGTTCGCATCACTGAATGTGATGTCGCAGGCGGTGGACGTGATTGTGCGCCTGTCTGCGCTGGCAGCAGAGAAGAAATAGCATGAAAAAGGCCTGCTAAGCAGGCCTTTCATCAACATCTCTCGTTGCGGCTGTTGCGAATCTGGCAGCGCCAATTGCGCTGCAGACGCGTATGAAAAATCGCGCTGAAAAAAACATACGCGATTTTAACGCAACAAATTACTCGCCAAAGAACCAGTAGCCGCTGTTCACCAGCGCGGCAAGCTGTGCCAGCAGCGACGGATCGTCCAGCGCATCGCCGAAATCTTCCAGCGTTAACACCTGATTATGTGCCAGTGCTGCCAGCACTTCCGGGTGACTGCACGCCACGCGCTCGCCATTCACAAACACCGCGTCGCCCAGCGTCAACACACGCAGGCCACCGAGACGCGTCAAGGCATCGCCTTGCTGCAACGCATCGTAAATCTCATCGGGCTGGTACGGCGGTTCTGGTGGCGCGATATCCAGTTCGTGGCGTGTCTGTGAGATAAACTCGCCAAACCACTGATTGAACTGCTCTGGCTGATTAATCACATCCAGCATCACCTGACGAATCCCTTCCACTTCAGAAGGCAAAATCTGTGACGGGCAATCGCGCGAAGGCACATCCGGATCGCTGAAACGATAGCTGCCCAGCTCATGCGCCAGCATATAGTCGGCGAAACCGCTGATCAGTTCGCGGCCATTGGGTGCGCGGAAACCGACTGAATAGTTGATGGCATTTTCCAGTGAATAGCCTTCGTGCGGGAATCCTGGCGGAATATACAGAATGTCACCTGGCTCCATCTCTTCATCGATGATGGCGTCAAACGGCTCGACCTGCAGCAAATCGGGATGCGGGCAGTGCTGTTTCATCGGCACTTTTTCGCCCACGCGCCAGCGACGACGGCCGGTGCCCTGAATGATAAACACATCATACTGATCGAAGTGCGGGCCTACGCCGCCGCCCGGAACGGCAAAGGAGATCATCAGATCGTCCATGCGCCAGTCAGGCAGAAAACGGAACGGGCGCATCAGCGCGGCAGAAGGCTCATGCCAGTGGTTAACCGCCTGCACCAGCAGCGACCAGTTGCTCTCACCAAGATGATCATAGCTTTCAAACGGACCATGACTAACCTGCCATTTGCCGTTGTTATGGCTCACCAGGCGGCTGTCCACCTCGTTTTCCATTGCCAGACCCGCCAGCTCATCAGGAGAAATGGGATCAATGAAGTTTTTAAAACCACGCTTGAGCACCACCGGGCGTTTTTGCCAGTAGCGCTGAATAAAGTCGGGCCAGTTAATATCGAGCTGATAGTCCATACGAGTGTTCCGGTTAGGGCCATGAATGCAGGCAAGTATAACAGCCCGCAGGCCTTTCTACTCGCGGTGATGTTCAACTTCCTGACGCTGGAAAATCACTTCCATGCGGGCACCGCCCAGCGGGCTAGTGGTGGCAATCACCTGACCGGCGTATTGCTCGAGGATGTCGCGGACTACGGCTAAGCCGAGGCCTTGTCCAGGACGTAACGTATCGGCACGCTGACCGCGCACGAAGATCAGATCACGTTTGCTTTCAGGAATACCGGGGCCGTCATCATCAATAAACAGATGCAGTGCCTTGTCGGTTTGTCGTGCGCTGACCTCAATAAATTCCAGGCAGTATTTGCAGGCGTTATCCAGCACGTTGCCCAGCACTTCCATAAAGTCATTTTGATCGCCGATAAAGGTCAGCTCGGGGGAGATATCCAGCGTGATTTCGACGCCTTTGCGCTGATAAACCTTATTCAGCGCCGAGCACAAACTATCCAATAGCGCCGACACCGAATGCAGATCGCGCTGCAGCGGATTGTGATCGGCCTGCATACTGGCACGATGCAGGTAATAGCCGATTTGTTGTGAAATGCGGCTGATCTGCTCCAGCATCACCGGCTCGGCCTGTTCTACAGTGAGCTCCTTGCCGCTGCGCAATGAGCGCAAGGTGCTCTGCAGCACCGCCAGCGGCGTTTTCAGGCTGTGGGTTAAATCCGACAGAGTGGTGCGATAACGCGTGTAACGCTGGCGTTCATTGGTCAGCAGCAGGTTGAGATTGCGCACCAGGCTGCGCAATTCCTGCGGTGGATGGTCGTCCAGATTCTCGCGATGACCCGTTTCCAGTTCGCGCACCTGCGCGGTCAAATGCCCAATCGGGCGCAGACTCCAGTGCGCCGCCAGCCACAGCAGTGGAATCACCAACAGAAGATTCGCGGCCAGCACATAGCTAAACCATGACCACACCACATCCGAGTGCTGTAATTCCTGGGGAATGGAATCCACCACCACGATGGTCAGTGCCGGCAAGTTGGTGGTGGCATCATAGCGGTTGACGGCAACCGAGTGGGTAAAGGTGTCATTGTTGTCGCTATCCAACTGATGAAGCCGCTCTTTGACCTCGGAGTTGTTGCCGATAGCCGCCAGGCTGGTGCGATTCGTGGTGTCGATTTCATAAAAATCGGGCTTGAGCAGCCATTCCCGGCGAATATTTTTGCGGATGTCCGGCACATCGCGCTGTTGCCACAGCAACTTGCCGTGTTCATCGTAAATAAACACCAGCGTCGGGAAATTGAGCGTCATACGCTCTGGCTGGGCAATGGTCAGTTTATTGTTTTGCCACTGCGCCAGGGTGAAGAACAGGTTGCTCTCGCCACGCATCACGCGATAGGTGTTTTTATCGAAGCTCACCACATAGCCCACGACGGCCACCATGCCGTAGGAGAGCGACAGAAACAGGACAATAGCGGCAGTCGCCAGTAAAAACCGGGCGCGTAGCGAGAAAGGACGTAAGCGATTCAGCCAATTCATAAATCAGAGATCAAAGCGATAGCCCTGGCCGCGCACGGTGTTAATCACTTCGGTCGGATGGAGCGCAAGAATCTTTTTACGCAGGCGACCCATCAAAACATCAATGGTGTGGCTCTCGCGCAGTTCGGCATCGGGATAGAGTTGGAGCATCAGCGAATCTTTGCTGACCACTTTTCCGGCGTTACGGATCAGCGTTTCCACAATGGTGTACTCAAATGCGGTGAGTTTGACCGGCGCATCATTGACGGTCACTTCGCGACGTGACAGATCAACCTGAAACGGTGGCATAGCAATAATCTGCGAAGCGTGTCCACTGTTGCGACGCATCAGCGCCTGCAAACGTGCGGCCACTTCTTCGATATGGAAAGGTTTGGTGACGTAGTCATCGGCGCCGGCTTCGAGGGCTTCTACCTTGGCCTGCCAGCCTTCGCGTGCCGTCAACACCAGAATCGGTTGACGCACAGCATCACCGCGCCAGCGGCGAATCAGCGACATGCCATCTTCATCGGGCAAGCCTAAATCGACCAGCGCAATGTCGGGAATGTGTTCCTGCAGGAAATAGTCGGCTTCTTTGGCATCTTCGGCAGCATCCACCTGATGACCCATTTCACGTAACTGCACGGCGAGGTGATGACGCAGCAGTGCATTATCTTCCACAACCAGAACACGCATAGAATTTCCTTACCTTCAAACTCAGTGATGATGGCAAGAGTATATGTTAAGCGAGCTAAACAAGAGAACAACACTTGCCTGTCATCGTTTGAACGACGGCGGCAAAAAACTGTGTGAATGCATTCCGGTCGCTGACTGCTACTGGCGACTAAGAATGAACACATTTGCCGATTTGCTGCTGCTCGGACACCTGAGGGGAAAAAAGGGTGTGCCCGCAGGCACACCGTTAATACTTATTTTAAATCATCAACCATCTGAATCGCACGGCCGAGGTAATTGGCCGGTGTCATCTGTTTCAGACGCACTTTCTCTTCTTCCGGCAGTTCGAGGCTGTCGATAAAGGCCTGCATACCGGCAGCATCCACACGTTTACCGCGCGTCAACTCTTTCAGCTTCTCGTATGGCTTTTCAATACCGTAACGGCGCATCACGGTTTGGATCGGCTCAGCCAGCACTTCCCAGTTGTGATCCAGTTCGTCCAGCAGACGATCGCGGTTCACTTCCAGCTTGGAGATACCTTTCAGCGTCGCCTGATAAGCGATCAGCGCATAACCGACGCCCACGCCGAGGTTACGCAACACGGTGGAGTCAGTCAGATCGCGCTGCCAGCGTGACACCGGCAGTTTGCTCGCCAGGTGCTGCATTACCGCATTCGCCAGACCAAGGTTGCCTTCAGAGTTTTCGAAGTCAATCGGGTTCACTTTATGCGGCATGGTAGAAGAGCCGATTTCACCCGCGATAGTCTTCTGCTTGAAGTGATTCAGGGCAACGTAGCCCCAGATATCACGGTCAAAGTCGATCAGAATGGTGTTGAAACGCGCCATGCAATCAAACAGTTCGGCGATGTAATCATGCGGTTCGATCTGAGTGGTGTACGGGTTCCAGGTGATGCCCAGCGAGGTGACAAATTGCTCGCTCAGCTGATGCCAGTCCACTTCCGGATACGCAGCAATGTGGGCGTTGTAGTTACCGACCGCGCCGTTGATTTTGCCCAGCACTTCGATTTTGCTTAACTGACGCAGCTGACGTTCCATACGGTAAGCGACGTTAGCCATCTCTTTACCCATGGTGGATGGGGTAGCAGGCTGGCCGTGAGTACGAGACAGCAGCGGAATATCACGATATTCCTGCGCCAGACCTTTCACCGCATCAATGATTTTGTTCCAGAAAGGCACAATGACGTCACGACGCGCGGTTTCCAGCATCAGTGCGTGCGACAGGTTGTTGATATCTTCAGAAGTACAGGCGAAGTGGATGAACTCTGATACCGCATGCAGCGCAGGGATATCGGCCACTTTTTCTTTCAGGAAGTACTCAACCGCTTTAACGTCGTGGTTAGTGGTGCGTTCGATGGTTTTGATGCGCGCCGCATCTTCTTCGCTGAAATTGGCGACAATCGCATCAAGGAAAGCGTTTGCGTCAGCATCAAATGCAGGAACTTCCTTGATCTCTGCGGTCGTAGCCAGTTTCTGTAACCAGCGAACTTCAACCTCAACGCGGAATTTCAGCAAACCGAATTCGCTGAAAATGGTGCGCAGCGGGCTGACTTTATCGCCATAACGGCCATCGACAGGTGAGACGGCGGTCAGAGAGGATAATTCCATCAGTGCAACTCCTGAATCGTTAACAAATTAGGGCAGGGCGGCGCTTAATACGCCGGGCCCAGCCGGGATAAAATGGTTTTAGCTTCACGCAGCAGACGCTGACGCGAGAACATCAGTTGCAGGCGGCCACCGCCAACCTGCTGCCACAGCACGGCAGCACGAATACCTGCCAGCAAGGTGGCGCGGACTTTGCTCTGTACCTGAGAATTCTGTAATACCTGCGGCGAACCGGTGACCTGAATGCGCGGACCCAGCGGGCTGATGACATCGACATAAATCCCCGCCATGGCACTGGTAATGGTTTCTGATTCCAGCTCGTAATGTGCGAGTTGGCGATCAAGCTGCGCAATGCGCTGAGAGAGCGTGTTCAGCGCCGCGCTGTTGCCGTGCAGTTTGCGTTCCAGCACCATCATGCTCAGGGTATAACGCGTCAGTTCAGCCCCCGCGCCCTTGCGGCTGCCGCTGTTCAGCACCGCCATCAGCGATTCCAGACCGAGATGCAGATTCGCTTCATCATTGCCAAAAACTGCTAGCGTTGAGCCGGGGTTCAGATCCAGCAGGCTGCGCAGCGACACGGTTAATGCGGCATTGTTGCAGCTGCCCTGGTGTGCTAATTGCTGCACCAGATGCGCGGACTGACAAATACCCGCCAGCGCGAGCGTTATCTCATAATAGTTCTTAGCCACGCTTAACTCCTGTCATCGCGTCGGCAGCGCCGACCTCAGGCTTCTGCCAATGGCAGGCGCTGTTCAATAATGCCGCCGCCGAGGCAAACATCACCCAGATAAAATACGGCCGACTGGCCAGGCGTGACGGCCGCAACCGGCTCGTCAAAACGCACTTCAATACGCTCGCCATCGAGCGGGATAATTTCGCACGGAATATCGGTCTGGCGATAACGGGTTTTCACCGTGCAGCGCAGCGGTGCCGTCATCGTTTGGCGATCGACCCAATCCAGCTGCTGAGCAATCAGACCAACGGACATCAGGCGTGGATGTTCCGCACCCTGAGCCACCACCAGGCGATTGCGCGCCACGTCTTTATCCACCACGTACCAGGGATCGTCGTTGCTCTCTTTGCGACCACCAATACCCAATCCTTTGCGCTGACCCAGCGTGTGATACATCAGACCCTGATGTTCACCGACAATCTCACCGTCAACGGTTTCGATTTCGCCCGGCTGTGCAGGTAAGTAACGGCCAAGGAAGTCGCGGAATTTGCGCTCACCGATAAAACAGATACCGGTCGAGTCTTTTTTCTTCGCGGTGATCAAATCCAGTTCTTCAGCGATTCGACGGACTTCGGGTTTCTCCAACTCACCTACCGGGAACAGGCTTTGCGCAATCTGCTCATGGCTCAGGGTGTAAAGGAAGTAACTTTGATCTTTATTGCCGTCGAGGCCGCGCAGTAGCTGGCTGGTGCCATTCACATCGGCACGACGCACATAGTGACCGGTGGCGATAAAGTCTGCGCCGAGATCTTCAGCCGCGAATTCAAGGAAGGCTTTAAACTTGATCTCTTTGTTGCACAGAATATCGGGATTTGGCGTGCGGCCCGCTTTGTACTCTTCCAGGAAGTGTTCGAACACGTTATCCCAGTACTCAGCCGCGAAGTTGATTTTATGCAGTTTCATGCCGAGTTTGTCACACACGGCTTGCGCGTCAGCCAGATCGTCAGCGGCGGTACAATACTCCTCGCCATCGTCTTCCTCCCAGTTCTTCATGAACAGGCCTTCAACCTGATAGCCCTGCTGTTGCAGTAACCAGGCGGATACGGAAGAATCGACGCCGCCGGACATCCCGACGATCACTTTTTTCTGGCTGTTGTCAGACATGACGCACTCTTAATTACGATAAAAACAGGCGGCGCATTCTATCATGCCGAAGCCGGGCGCGCACCTTCGTGAAACGGCCATTGGAACGGCGCCACCAGTTGCAGCGGATAACGTGCACCTTGCTGCCACAATCGCACGCTTTCGGCGACCAGCGGTGAACGCAGGCGATTCGCCGTCAGAATCTGCTCTGGCGGCAGCCACCAGCAGCAATCGATGTCACGATCGTGTGGTGAGGTCTCGCATTTTTCCGGCAGATCGAGGCCAAACAAGAAACGCACAAAAGGTGTATCATCAGGCGCGATCCACTGCTGAACGCCGAGGAAATACTCGGGTTGGGCGTCAATACCGGTCTCTTCAAACAACTCACGCTGTGCTGCTTCGACAATCGTTTCGTCGGCTTCCAGATGTCCGGCAGGCTGATTCCAGGTAATGCGGCCGTGAACACGCTCTTCAACCACCAGCAATTCGCCTTGTGCCTGCACAATACAGGCTACGGTTACATGAGGTTTAAACATCCTTCCTCCGAATTTGTTAACTAAAAGTTATTGAAAAAACCTGTTTTAAGCTTCTGCATTCACTTCGCGCCACTCACCCAAGGCTAAATTGTCGAGCTGATAATTACCCATAGCAAAGCGAATCAGGCGCAAGGTGGGAAACCCTATATGTGCTGTCATGCGACGCACCTGACGGTTACGTCCTTCATACAAGGTGATTTTCAACCAACTGGTGGGAATCGCTTTTCGCTCGCGAATCGGCGGCTGGCGCGGCCACAGCCACGCTGGCTCGGTCACTAATTCCACGCCTGCGGGAAGCGTTGGCCCATCGTTGAGGGTGACGCCGCTGCGTAACAGGGATAAATCTGATTCCTGCGGTGCGCCTTCCACCTGAACGTAATAAATTTTTCCGGTTCGTTTACCGGGCTGAGTCAGTTGCGCCTGCAGCGCGCCATCGTTGGTCAGAATCATCAAACCTTCGCTGTCGCGATCGAGGCGGCCTGCGGCATAAACGTCGCTAATCGGCACGAAATCCTTGAGCGTGCGGCGTCCCGCCTCGTCGCTGAACTGCGGTAAGACATCGAAAGGTTTGTTAAAGAGTATGACGCGTCGCGGTCCTTTTGGACGTGTGTCACGGCGCACGGGCTGGCGTGCTGCGGTGTTTGGACGCTTATCCTGGTGAATTCGTTGAGAAGTTTTTCGCATGGGCTTTGCAGTCAGAAACAATCGGCGCATTATAGCGCGAAACTGCGGTGATTGGCGTAGCGGAAATATTCAAGTAGTATTGACCCGCATCTTACAAATCATTAACAAAAAATCGCTCGAAGGAGAGGTTGATGGAAAGCAAAGTAGTTGTTCCGGCGGAAGGTCAAAAAATCACCCTGGATCAGGGCAAACTGAACGTTCCGAATAACCCAGTCATTCCTTACATCGAAGGTGATGGCATCGGCGTTGATGTTTCCCCTGTCATGCTGAAAGTGGTTGATGCCGCTGTGAAGAAAGCCTACAACGGTGAGCGTAAAATTTCCTGGATGGAAATTTATACTGGTGAGAAATCAGTAGAACTTTACGGTCAGGACGTCTGGCTGCCGCAAGAAACCCTCGATTTAATCAAAGAGTATCGTGTTGCCATCAAAGGCCCACTGACGACCCCAGTTGGTGGCGGTATTCGTTCTCTGAACGTTGCGCTGCGTCAGGAGCTGGATCTGTACGTGTGTCTGCGTCCGGTTCGCTACTACACTGGCACTCCAAGCCCGGTTAAACGCCCAGAAGACACCGATATGGTGATCTTCCGCGAAAACTCAGAAGATATCTATGCCGGTATCGAGTGGAAAGCGGGCACCCCAGAAGCAGACAAAGTGATCAAGTTCCTGCGTGAAGAGATGGGCGTGAAGAAAATTCGCTTCCCTGAGCAGTGTGGTATCGGCGTGAAGCCGTGCTCTGAAGAGGGCACCAAACGTCTGGTACGCGCAGCGGTTGAGTACACTATCACCAACGATCGTGATTCTCTGACCCTGGTTCACAAAGGCAACATCATGAAGTTCACCGAAGGCTCATTCAAAGACTGGGGCTACCAGTTGGTGAAAGAAGAGTTCGGCGGCGAGCTGATCGATGGCGGTCCGTGGATGAAGTTCAAGAACCCGAACACCGGCAAAGAGATCATCGTGAAAGACGTGATCGCTGATGCCTTCCTGCAGCAGATCCTGTTGCGTCCTGCTGAATACGACGTTATCGCCTGTATGAACCTGAACGGTGACTACATCTCTGATGCCCTGGCGGCACAGGTTGGCGGTATCGGTATCGCACCGGGCGCGAACATCGGTGACGAGTGCGCACTGTTCGAAGCAACCCACGGCACTGCACCTAAGTACGCTGGTCAGGATAAAGTGAACCCAGGTTCCGTCATCCTGTCCGCAGAAATGATGCTGCGCCACATGGAGTGGTTCGAAGCCGCAGACCTGATTGTTAAGGGCATGGAAGGCGCAATCGCCGCTAAGACCGTGACCTATGACTTCGAGCGTCTGATGGATGGCGCTAAACTGCTGAAATGCTCAGAGTTTGGTGACGCGATCATCGCGAACATGTAATTTGCCCTCAGGCAGAATGCATAACGGGAGCCCAATGGGCTCCCGTTTTTTTATGGGCTAAATTAATCGTCTTGTTGTTCAGCGGATTTGGCGGATAACGCATGCTGCTGCGACAAGCGCCAAAAATCATTGCCGCCCGGATGCTGATACATGCGCAGCCCAAACTGGCCTACAATCGAATAGATATACTCGAAAATCGCCGATTGCGTATTCTCATACTCTACCCAAAATATCGACGAGGTGAAGCAATAGACTTCTACCGGCAAACCTTCCGGGGAGGGCTTCATGGCGCGCACCACGATATACATATCCTGCTTAATATCATCACGCTGAGACAGCCACGCTGTGAGATATTTGCGGAACACCGTCAAGTTAGTCATGCCGTTTTCGGCAAACCAGCGTTCAGCCACGGCATTGCTGTCGCGGCCATCCATTAACGCTGAAAGCTGCTCGCTGACGCCGCGAATCTGACTCATCTGCTGAATGAGTTCGTGATCGAGAAAGCGAATCGACATTTGATCCAGGTGAAAGCTACGCATAATTCGGCGCGCGCCGGAAGAGAACATCGCCTGCCAGTTGGTATAGGTTTCGGTGAGGAAGTTTTTTGTCGGGATGCGCGACAATGTGTTATCCCAGTTGCGCAGCGTAATGGTGTGCAGTGCAATATCAATCACTTCGCCGCTAATGCCTTTATCTGGCATCTCAATCCAGTCGCCAAGTTGCAGCACATCGTTGGATGACACCTGAATATTCGCCACCAGCGACATTAAGGTGTGCTGAAAGACCAACATCAATACCGCGGCAACCGCACCCAAACTGGAGATAATAATGACTGGTGATTTATTAGACATAATCGCCAGGATCATAATCGCAGAAATGATGTGCACCAGAATTTTACCGATCTGAATATAGCCTTTGATCGAGTGATTCTTGCGCTTGGATTTGCGCGAGTAGGAGTTATTGACGATTTCCAGCACTTCGGTAAAGAACAGCGACAGATAAACAAAGAACAAAATGCCGCAGATGGTCTTAATCGCGATCAGCAGGTGCTCAGGCAAGTCCGGCATAAACTGCAGCAGGAAATAGACTGTGATCAGCGGGATAAAGTTAGAAAGCTTCTCAGAAAGCCTTACATCTTTATCCAGTGGCACCTGATTCTTGTGCGAACTAAAGAACACTTTTCGCACCACCTTCACCACAAAGAATTTGCAGATCAGGTGCGTAACCATCCCGGCAATCACCAGCAGCAGCAGGCTGAAAGTGGTGGATAACAGGGTATTACTCTCGATAAATTTCTGGATATTGCTTAAATAATTCATATTCACAACAAGCCTGACAACGTTGGCGGGGATTCAAACACAATCCGTCTGCGGGCTATAAGCGACGCGTGCGCAATCTGCATAGTTCATCACGATTGGGACAATGCTTTGCGTGCCGCTTCAGCGAGGAAATGGCTGCGGCTGGTATAACGCGCATCATGACCCACAACACGATCAATTTTCTCAATTAACAGATGTGGCATGGTGATATTGATACGCTCAGATTTTCCAAGATAGCGAGTGATATCAATATCCACATACATCCAGATCCCCGGCTGATTCAGATTGTTCATCCAATGCTGCGAAGGCTCAGGGATCAGCAACCCTTTTTCGACCATCAATTCAAAGTGAGCATGTAATGCCTTGTGGGCATCGTGCAGTGTATGTTCCGGGGTGTTGCCAGCAAAATAGCAGCCTTTGACATCAGGAAAAAAACCACTGGCAGAGCCATCAGCATCGATTTCGATTAAGGCGGGAAACAGCATAGCTTCTCCTGAAAATTGAAAGGTGAGTCTAGTGATGATGAAACAGGTTTGCATCCTTAAGAATCTGCATCAGCGTGCCTTTCTTTAAATCTTTCCTGGGATGCGGAACGGTTATGAGGTGGACAAATGCCGGGTGTGAAAACTGATGATGGCTGCCCTTAATTCTCTCCAGAATCCATCCATTGCGCTTTAGTAGCTTAATTAACTCTGCGCTTTTCATTACTGTCCTTGAGGTGAAATTATACACACGATACACACTCATGCAATGCGATTGTTAGGGATTGGAGTGTGGCGGCGAGTAACTTAGCGAAGCTGACTTGAGGTATGCATGTCTCACAATCTCGTCTTGCGAGCTCTCTCCACGAGAATCAACGGATTTGAACAATACATTTCGAAAAACTTTGAAACAGCTAGCATTCAGACGGCCTCCATCGTGCCTTTTCTGACTGAAACCGCTATCTTCAACGCTTCTGATTTGGAGGTGGTATGCAGGGTGTAATCAAATTCGTTAAAGGCTGGCTGCTGTTTTCTCTGTTGTGGGGCATCTTCATGTGGTTTATGTCGTGGCAGGGGCAAGGCGAGGCGATCCCGATGGTGATAGTGAAAAGCTTGTACGCCGGGTTGATTTACCAGGCGCTGATGACCATGGTCGCACGTTACAAAGCGCGTCGTTCGCAAGCCTGATTGCTCACAACTGCCCACACAGCTTTGCGCAGTGCTGACGCTAATTTGCACTCTCTCAGGCAATCTGAGCCGACTTAATTTAGTGTGGATGGGCGTAGGGATGGGGATGGGGAAGAAGACAATCGCGGCGTGGTTTTTCCTGCTGGTTTCATTTGGCAGTTGTGCGCAGTTACCTGATCAGCCGCAGAACATGTCGATGCACCATGGCCGACATTTTGATGTGAACAATAGTACGGCAGATGTGGCAGAAACGCCGGATGAACATATTCAGGAGCGGTTAGAAGAGGCAGGCCACCATCAGTAAATGTTGGGGCCGCAAAGGCCCCCGAAGACAGCTTATTTCCTGCCCAGTAAGAAACCGACAATAATGCCGATACTTGCGGCAACCGCCAGTCCCGTAGCGGGATTCTCACGCACCGATTTCACCACGCAGTCTGCCGCATCCTGCACAGCATAACTGGCTTGCGCGGGATAACGACGCGCGGCACCTTTCGCCTGATGCTTACGTGATCCGGTCCACTCACCGATTTTTTCTTCTACCGCACCTGCTGCTTCATTCAATTTTGCTTCCGCTTTATCGGCCATGATGGCTCCCTGATGGTTGTGAATGTTACGTTTCAGCGTAGTCACAGATTTTGAGACCAGCAACCCAACGCGCATTCAGGTTGTAACAGCTGTTTGCAGGAACAGGGAATTCTGTCCAGGCTTGAAGATGGCAGGGTGCGTGATGCATCTTGCTGAACTGGCCTAACGGTAGCGGGAGAAAATATGAAACGTGATGTGCTGAACGACGATGATTACGATGAAGTATGCCGGGTAATTGGCGATGCGGTAATTGTCCTTTCCGAATGTGGCCATGAAACGAAAAGGGCAGAGATTACCGAATTACTGCAACGAACCCGTCACCATCGCGCTCATGATGAACGCGACGAACAGCGGATGCTGGAACATGCGATTCGGCTGGTGAAGCCATAAACCCAGGGTTTGTGCGTTCGCTTTCACGCATTGCCGCGATAAGCCGGATACCAGGTCACAAAAAAGTGACGTAAATGGTCAAAACACCACTCGGCATCATCGGCTTGCTGGCAGTAATAGCGAATGGTGACTTTCTCATAGCGCATATGGCGCTGATGCAAAGGCGACCAACCCCAATCCAAGACGGCACGCGCATAATTCACCAGCGTGCCCGCCTGCATGTTGTGCTGCTTCTCCTGACGGCTCAGATAGAGTTCAAACGCCTGATCCAGACTTTGCGTTTCGTCACTGCTGCCACTGGAGAGTGCCGGGCGTAATGCCACATCGATAAATCCGCACACGCCATCGTCACGCTGCTGCCAGTCACAGGCTAAAGTCATGAACACCCCATCCTGCAAATTCACCTCTTCGAGTAAACGCCGTAAATTTTCGGAATGTTTACCTGCTGAGATTTCATCGATGCGATTGGTCTCCAGCGTGAGGTCAAATCCACAGGGATTTACCGAGCCATCCGCGTTATTGGAAGCGGGGAAGGGGAAATCGATATAACCGTTGTTGTCCAGACTCTTTTCCATAATGCAGGTCCGCAGCGTGAGGAAGCCTGACAATAAACCATCTTGCCCGGCTAAGCACGTTTAAGGGCACGTCCAGGTAATCATGGTGTTCTGATAAGGGTTAATCAGGCGAAATTGCTTATCCGACAGACGCTGAGCGGTAAAGCCCTCAGGCGTTACGGCAGAAGGCACATACTGGAAACGATCGCTGGAGTGCAAGGTGCCACTTTTCACCGCCACGCCATCACGCGTGACCGTAAAGGCATTCACTAAGTCGAAAATGCGCGCCTGAGTCTGTCCCATCGATTGTCCATAAATGGTCGCGACTTCGCCCGGGCAGTCGACACCTTTGGGCGTGGAGCTGCAGCCAGCCAATAATAAGAGGGTGAGTACTACCGTGATTCGCAACATGATCCTGTCCTGGTTCGTATCCTTGTTTGCAGTGGCCCATAAACGCTCACTGATATGCTGATCATAGCAGGTCTGGCACCGCTTCCCATTTGCCATTTGCTTAATCGTTAAGCGGTAAGAATGTAAAGGGGTGACTTTGGTAGCAGATAAACGTTATTCTTGCCAGCGTTGCGCATCAGGTAAGCAAAACAAGGGCAAATCTATGAAAGAAGAAGAAGCCAGTTTAATGATTCTTCAGCACGCGATTGACAAACTAGAAGCCGACAAAAAAAAGCAGATTATGAACTGTGTAGCGGCCATACAAGAAGTGATGCAAGGCTTCGATCCGGAAGATGCGGGTCTGGCGTTAATGTTAGTAGCCGCGCAGGTTGCAGCAGAGTAATTCCCTTCAGTGAGTTCCTTTCTCCCATCCGCTTGTGATGGAAATCCATGCAATACAGCTGCTGCTCAGTCGATATCGGCTGATGCGCAGCGATTGTTCTTCACAGATTAATCTTTCTCCTGGTTCACATTACTGAGCGCTGTGCTAAACCTGACAGTGAATCCAAAAGGAGGATGAGATGAAAAAGACACTGCTTTTAATTGGTACTTTTAGCCTTGGCCTACTGCTGGCCGGCTGCGCATCCGATCACGTTTTGCATACTACCGATGGCCAAACCATTGTGGTGCAAGGTAAACCGTCGGTGGATGAAGATACCGGCATGATTACTTACAAAGATATTGATGGTAAAGAACAGCAGATAAACCGTAATCAAATCAAAGATATGAACTCGGTTAACTAACGCGCTCTATACCCTTCTATCCTTGCAGGCCCGCATTCAGCGGGCCATTATCCCTCATCGCGCTTTTTTCTGTGTTACGCTTCTCTGCATAAAACCCAACGAAATCATCATCTAACCTCAGCGGAGAACCCAATGAAGGCGATAGCTATTGCCGTTGGCTTAATGGCGTGCCAAATCGCGCCGGCCTGGAGCGAAACCGAATTTCAAATTACCTGTCCGGGGCGCCCGACCATGACGGTGTCGCGCGCGGAATACGGTTTAAGCACGCTGATGTGGCCCACGCGACATTTTCAAATCGCAGCAGGGCAACAGCGCACCCGGTTGCAAGGCGGGGATAAAGTGGCGATCACCCGTTTTCGTAATGGCGATCAGCTGATTGTGAACAAAAATAATGACGATACATTCTTTGTCTACGCCGATAGCGATAAACTGATTCCCTGCAACCGCACCGAAAAACGCGATACAGAAATTCTTTCGCTGGAGCGTTACGACGACAACCAGCGCCCCAATTCATAGTTGCCAGTCAAAGGAGAAGACGATGCAATTAAGCGTAACTGACACCGTCACCACACAAGATCTGGATGACGTTCGTCTCGGCCTCACCGAATATAACAGCCGCTTTATCGATCCTAGTGAGATGCAGGCAATTGGGGTATTCATCAAAGATGCTTCGGGCCGCAAACTGGCCGGATTGACCGGCTCCACCTTTGGCAACTGGCTGCGAATTGATCTGCTATGGGTAGGGGATGCGTTACGCGGGCAGGGTGCTGGGACACAGTTAATTCAGGCCGCCGAAACCGAAGCCCGCGCACGCGGTTGCCGCTATGCGCAGGTTGATACGGCCAGTTTCCAGGCGCGGCCCTTCTATGAAAAGATGGGCTACAGCTTACGCTTCAGCCTCGATAATTACCCGCGTCACCATCAGCGTCACTATCTCAGTAAAGCGCTGTAACTACATCAGTGGCTGCTGGCGCAAATCCAGCGGCGACTGTTCTGCCTCATCGATTGCCGCCAGCCAACTCTGCAAATCGACTTTCGCCCATGACAGGTGACCGCGCGTGGTGCTCATTAGCACGACGTCCGGGCGCAGTGCGCGGTACAGCTCCAGTGATTGCTGCAATTCCTGCGGATTACTCTCCGGCACCAGCACGCTGATCCAGCGGTTGTAATCACAGGTCAAGGTATCGCCAACGAACAGATAAGTCTGGCCCAGCGGGGAGTGATAAAGATAACTGCAGCTGCCTGGCGTGTGTCCAGGTGTCGGCAGCAGATGGAAATCACCAAAATGGGTTTCCTGCTGGATGAAGGTCTCATCGGGTTCGACGATAAGGCTCACGGGGCCCAATGAACGGCTGTGGCAGTAAAGCGCGCTGTTAAAGCGCTGCTGGATTGCCACGGCTCCGGGCGCGGCTTCATGCCAGTGGGTGAGGTAATGGCGAATCACGCCGCCCGCATCATTCAGAAACTCATGATCGAGCGGATGTTCGATACGACCGATGACCAGATTGCCGCGCGGATGGCGCAGCATAAAGCCATGCATCATTAAATCATTCGCCGTTTCTTCGGCGGGAAATTCCGGGGTGGAGATCCACAAATCTTCGTACAGTGGCTTCAATGTCGGTCTCCTGCGGCAAAACGTTAGCGCAATGTCGGGTGGCCGGTGAAGGCAAGCTGTGCTTCGCCCTGTTCAATCTGTAAGGTCGCGCTGGCGCCCAGCGGCAGCGTAACGGTATCGGCACCGTGGCCAAACGCCAGATCGCTGATGACCGGAATCTGGTATTCATCGCGGATGCGTTGCCATACGCTGGCAAAATCGAAACCATTGTCATAGGCAGACAGCGAGGTACTGGTAAAACTGCCGGTGATAATCGCCTGCTGACGCGCCAGAATGCCGCTCTGTTGCAGTTGAATCAGCATGCGTTCAATGCGGAAAGGATGCTCATTCACATCCTCGATCACCAAAATGCCGTTTTCAATCTGTGGCATCCACGGCGTACCGATCAGAGAGCAGATCATCGCCAGATTGCCGCCCCACAACGTTCCTTGCCAGCGTCCTGCATCCAGTCTGTGAGACTGCCAGCTTATATTGACTGTAGGAGAAGAGAGCGCCTGCCAAAAGTGTGACAGGGTAAATTCGGATAATGCCTCTGCGCCGAAGTTGCCGGCCAGCATTGGGCCGCTGAAGGTCACCAGTCCGGTTTGCGCCAGTAACGCCAGCTGAATTGCGGTAAAATCACTGTGTCCGCAAAGCGCGATGGGTTGATTAAGCAGACGGCGCTGCAGACCTACATAATCAATCTGATCCAGTAATCGTGAGGCACCGTAACCGCCACGCACTGCTAGTACGATATCGGGCAGGGTGTTCAGCGTTGCCAACTGATTCACATCATTTAATCGTTCCCCGTCATCGCCCGCAAAACGCTGGAAGCGGCGCGAAATCGCTGATAAGTTGTCCAACTGATGTCCCTGTGCCAGTAAACGACTCACAGCGCGTTGGGCCGCGTCCTGATTGTGGCAATAGCCAGAGGGGGCGATCAGACGAATGGAGCGAGGGGAAAGCATAGCGTTCATCCTGATTTAAAGTGGCCTGCCGATGATGGCGAAATCCATTACTGATGTCACGGCAGCACAAGGTTTTTTACGTATTTAGGATAAACGGTAATTTTGCATTGCGCTGCGCCAGGTATGATAGCTTGCGCCAACTCTATTGCGGAACCAAAAATCAGTGAAAATTCGACTACTTATGCTATCTGCGCTGTTGCTCGCGGGCTGTGCCAGTGAGCCAGAAAAAACGGTCGTGCCAGAGAAAAATACGCCATTAACCCAGGCACCCCCGTCGAAAGTGAATGATGCATGGTCACTGTTTACCGAAGATGCCGCCAGTCATTATGGCGTTGATGAGAAGTTAATCAGCGCCATTATTAGTGTCGAATCCGGAGGCAATCCTACCGTTACCAGCCGTTCAAACGCGGTAGGGTTGATGCAGATTAAAGCCTCAACGGCAGGGCGTGCGGTGTATCGCACCCAGGGCCGCCATGGTCAGCCGACGTCATCCGAATTGCGCGATCCGGCGAAAAACATCGATATCGGTGCGGCGTATCTCAAGCTGCTGCAGGATTCTGAGTTGGCCGGTATTCGAAATCCACTGACGCTGCGCTATGCGACGATCGTTTCCTACGCCAACGGTGCCGGTGCGCTGCTGCGCACCTTCTCACGTAATCGCGACCAGGCGATTGCGATGATCAATTCCATGACGCCAGACGAGTTTTATCAGCACGTGCAGGACAAACATCCGGCAGCGCAGGCTCCACGTTATTTATGGAAGGTCACCACGGCTTATCGCACCATTGGCTGATATTTCCCGGTGCGCTTTACGACGCTTTCGTCTCCGATAGAGGCGCCATTCATGGCGCCAGCTTCAATGACATCATTCCATCAGCAATCGTGCCGTTGGATAATCCACAATCAGCACTTTCACATACCCGCCGCGTAACGCCCCACGAATCGCTTGTGCTTTTTCTTTGCCGCCCGCCAGCGCCACCACTTGCGCGCACTGCTTGACCTGCGCCAGCTCCATGCCAATGACCGGATCTTCTTCAGCGCTCAGCACCGGTTTACCCTCGGCATCAAAGTAATGCAGACAGATATCGCCCACAGCACCGCGTTCTGCCAGCGTGCGCAGCATCTCGCCGTCATAGTAGTTACCCGAGTTGCGCAGCAGCGCCGAAGGCTCAAGATCGCCGATGCCGACGATCGCCAGATCCACCTGGTCAAACTTTTCCAACACCACGGCCACGTCAGGATTCACTGATAAGCGTTGGCGATCCTGCACCGAATGCTCAATGGACTGTGACGGCAGTAGCCATGCCGGGCAATCCAGCAGCGCCGCCAGATTCTGCGTCAGAATGGTGGCCTGCACGTTGCCGTTGGCGCCCACGCCGCCGAGCAATTGGATCACGCCTTTACATGGCGCTGTGAGCGGATGTAATGCATCCACCATCGCGCGAATGGTGCCACTCCATGATGAAATTCCGATCAGCTCATCGGCGCGCAGGCGAGTTTCCAGATAGTGCGCTGCCGCCGAACCAATCGCCTGTTTAATTTGCAGCGCGGAAGCCTGATCCGGCACATCGACCACAATCACCTGTGGCAGCTGATACTGCTGCTCAATCGCCTTCTCCAGTTCGGGATAGACATTGGCCGGCGGCACCACGCTGATCTTCACCACGCCTTCTTTCACGCTACGATTGAGGATACGTGACACGAAGGATTGCGACAGCTTCAGCAACTGCGCAATATCGGACTGCTTCATGCCTTCCACATAATAGAGCGTGGCGATCTTCACCATCAGCCGCTGTTCGTCCTGTTTTGCCATGGTTTTTTCTCTCTCTTAACCTGCCTGGTATTGTTAATCAGGCTGTCATAAATAACAACGCAGAACATTTTGTGATCGTTTTCGCTTTTTCAGGATCGCGCGATGGACGAGTACAGCAAGCCAGCGCATAGTCATTATGCATATAAAATCGCAATTGAATATATATTCAAGCGGAGAAAAATCAATGAAAGCTTCTGTCCTCAAAATGACCCTACTGGCTTCACTGATGTTGGCCTCAGCGGCAACGCTGGCGACAGAGAAAGGCTTGATAGCGATTATCACGCCTTCTCACGATAACCCGTTCTTCAAAGCCGAAGCCGATGGCGCGCAAGAGAAGGCCAAAGCGCTCGGTTACACCACGCTGGTGGCCTCGCACGATGATGACGTGAACAAGCAAAACCAGCTGATCGAAACCGCCATCGCGCGTAAGGCCAAAGCGATCATCCTGGATAACGCCGGCGCAGACGCGACCGTCGGCCCGGTGCAAAAAGCCAAAGATGCCGGAATTCCCACCTTCCTTATTGACCGTGAGATCAATAAAACCGGTATCGCCGTGGCGCAGATTGTCTCCAATAACTATCAGGGCGCGCAGCTGGGTGCAGAGAAGTTCGCCAAACTGCTGAACGGCAAAGGTGACTACGTCGAGCTGCTGGGTAAAGAGTCGGATACCAACGCGGGCGTGCGCTCGCAGGGCTATCACGACGTGTTGGATGATTATCCCGATATGAAGATGGTGGCGCAGCAGAGTGCTAACTGGAGCCAGACCGAAGCTTTTAGCCGTATGGAAACCATTCTGCAGAAAAATCCCAACATCGTCGGGGTGATTTCGGGGAATGACACCATGGCGCTGGGTGCGGAAGCGGCGCTGAAAGCCGCCGGTAAAACCAATGTGATTGTGGTGGGCTTTGACGGCAGCGACTACACGCGTGACTCCATCATTAATAAAGGCAACATCAAAGCCACGGTGCTGCAGCCGGGCTGGGATCAGGCACAGATGGCGGTTGAGCAGGTGGATTACTACCTGAAGAACGGCAAAGCGCAGAAAGAAGAGAAGCAGCTGATGGATTGCGTGCTGATCGACGACAGCAACGCCGCGAAGCTGAAAAACTTCAACCTGGCGAAATAAGACGGAGGTCGGCATGAAGGGACAAACAGCAGCCGGGCTGATAGTTGGGCTCCTATCGCTGATGTTAACCGCCTGCACCGTGGTGGATCTCGATGCAAACGGCAATCCCATCATGCCGAAAGATCCTAATGCCAAACCCGGTTACAGCGACCAGACGCCGCAGCAAATTGCGGAATCAAGCTGGGCCAGCAGGGTGCAGCAACCGGCTGAGAAGCAGGCGCTGAGCTGGGCGGACATGGAAACCAAAAGTCATACCGTCAAAGCGGGGGGCAGCGAAAGCGTGTTTGTGCGTGCCGCTGGAACCGTCACCGCCTTTGATAACAGCAACGAACGCGAACGCAGCCTGACCGTCACCATCAATGGCAAACCGGTCAAGGTGTTGATTGGACCGGTGCTGCGCAGTAACGCGATTCGTGATGCGGCGGGCTATCGCTTTGAAGAGTTCACCAATCAGGTGCAATACGCGCAGCTGACCAAAGCGTTGAACCGGCATGCGGTTAAGCAACTGCCGGCGATCGATGCCAGCTGGGTCGGCAAACCGGTGCAGGCGCTGTTAGCCGTGAGCATGGAACCGAATCAGGTCGATGACGTGGTGGCGATTCAGTTGCAGCAGGGGAATCCATGATGAGCGATGAAATCATTCTGCAGGCCAAACAGATGTCGATGTTGTTTCCGGGCACTCTGGCGCTGGATCGTGTCGATTATCGCGTGTGGCGCGGCAAAGTGAACGTCATCATCGGCGAAAACGGGGCGGGGAAGTCCACGCTGATGAAGATCCTCGCCGGGGTACAGCAGCCCACCAGTGGCGAAATGTTCCTTAACGGTGAAAAAGTGGTGTTGAGCAGCACGCGAGACGCCGCCCGCCACGGTATCGGCATGGTGCATCAGGAACTCAACCTGTTCGAAAACCTGAGCGTGGCGGAAAACATCTTCCTGGGCCGAGAAATCCAGCGCGGCATCAGCCCGATTAACGAAGCGGAACAGAAGCGCCGCACCGCAGCGCTGTTGCAACGTCTCGACCAGCCGATTTCACCGGACGAGATGGTTGGCAACCTGAAGGTGGGCCAGCAGCAACTGGTGGAGATTGCCAAAGCGCTGGCGGAAAACGCTGACATCTTAATTCTTGATGAACCGACCTCAGCGTTGAGCAAAACCGAAGTGGAGATCCTGTTCCGCGTGATCCGCGAACTGACGCGGCAGGGCGTTTCCATCATCTATATCTCGCATCGACTGGAAGAGTTGATGGCGATTGGCGATGTGATCACCATCCTGCGTGACGGACGCTTTCAGGCGGAAGCCAAGGTCAGCGACATCGATGTGCCGTGGATCGTGCGTGAAATGCTCGGCAGCGAACCGGTGAGTAACTTTCTGCCGCCCAATCGCCAGTTCGGTGCGGCGGTGCTGGAAGCCGAGCACATCACCTGCGTCAGTGCTCATGGCAATAAGCTGGTGGACGATGTCAGTTTTAACGTGCGCGCCGGGGAGATCGTCGGCATTTATGGCTTGATGGGCGCGGGACGCACCGAATTGTTTGAGTGCCTGCTCGGCAGCCAGCGCAACTATCTCGGCAAACTGTGGCTGGACAGCAAACCGCTGCCGACGCGTTTGCCCACCGCCGAACGCATTCGTATGGGCATGAGCCTGGTGCCGGAAGATCGCAAACGGGCCGGTATTTTCCCGGTCTCCTCCGTGGCCAGCAATCTGACCATTGCCAGTCTGTGGCGACGTTTATCGCATCGCACCGTGATTTCGGAACAGGCGGAACGTGAAGCGGTGAGCACTACGGTGGGCAATCTGGCGATCAAAATCTCGTCGCCCGAGGTAGCGATCAGTGCGCTGAGCGGCGGTAATCAGCAAAAAGTGGTGATTGGCCGTTCATTGCTCACCAATCCACGTTTACTGCTGCTGGATGAGCCGAGTCGTGGCATTGACGTCGGCGCCAAAGCGGAAGTGTTCCGCATGATGGTGAAACTGTCAGAGCAGGGCATCGCCGTGGTGTTCTCGACTTCCGATTTAAAAGAAATTATGGCCGTCGCCGATCGCATTCTTGTGATGTCCGGCGGCAAGTTGACAGCTGACCTGCCGCGCGCGGAAGCGGAAGAGGCAGCGCTGGTTAAAGCAAGTGCACAGGGGTTCTGAGCATGAAAAACAATGGCGCAATGGCGCTCGCTTCGCCAGGTAAGGCTTTCAACTCGCGTGAAGGCATGATTCTGCTGCTGTTAAAGCTGCGCACCTTTATCGCGTTATTCCTCATCGTCGGCTTCTTTGCCATCACCGTGCCGGATTTCCTCGCGGTGGGCAGTATGGTGATCATGGTTAAACACATCGCCATCAATGCGTTTCTGGCGCTGGGCATCACCTTTGTCATTATCACCGCAGGCATTGATCTCTCCATCGGTGCCACGCTGGGCCTGTGCGGCATGATTGCCGGTTGGCTGATCACCAAAGGGATCGTGCTGCCGATGTTCGGCATCGCTATCTTTCCCAGCGTCTGGGTGATTGTGCCTGTGGTGTTAGTGGTGGGCGGACTGATCGGCGCGATGAATGGCTGGATCATCACGAAATACAATGTGGCCCCGTTTATCTGCACGTTGGGCACCATGTACATCCTGCGCGGGGCAGCAATGCTGACTTCCGGCGGCGAAACTTTCCCCGGTTTGCAGGGCAATCCACAGTTGGGGAATACCGGTTTCGACAAAATCGGCGCGGGGTATTTTCTCGGCTTGCCGTGGGCGATCTGGATGATGGTGGTGCTGGCATTAGTGATTGCCTATGTGGCACGCCGCCTGCCGTTTGGCCGTCAGGTGTATGCGATTGGTGATAACGAGCGCGCGGCGGAACTCTCTGGCGTCAAAGTGAAGTCAGTAAAAATCTGGGTTTACACCATTTCAGGTTTCTGTGCGGCGATTGCCGGCATTGTGGTTTCCTCGCAGCTGGTGGCCAGCCATCCGGCCAACGGCACGTCATTTGAGATGAACGCGATTGCGGCGGTCGTGCTGGGTGGTACTTCACTGGCTGGCGGGCGCGGCACCATTCTCGGCACGCTGGTGGGGGCCTTTGTTATCGGTTTCCTCGCTGATGGCCTGATCATGATGGGCGTCAGCGAGTTCTGGCAAATGGTGATCAAAGGCATCGTGATTATCGTGGCGGTGATCATCGATCAGATGCAGAGCCGCATGCAGCAGAAAGCCGCAGTGGTGGCACAGAAGGCAATGATTCAGGAAGGTGAGGCCAAAGGTTAATCGTTACCCGTCATAAGCCGAGCCGCAGGTGCGTTGGCTGCACTCGCTTACCCCAGTCACTTAACTGAGTAAGCTCCTGGGGATTTACGAGTTGGCCGCCTTCCCGCAACTCAGCTTATTTAGGGTAAAGAACTGGGTAAATTTTTTTATCTACTGTGAATATATATTCAATAACGCTTTAAAATTCAGAGGTGTCTATGAATCCTTTCAAATACTCGGTGGCGGACCTGACCGCGAAAGCGCGCGCCGTGCGTCGCCGCATCATCCAGCTCAATGCGGGTAGCCCGGCAGGTGGACACACCGGTGCCGATCTCTCTCAGGTCGAAATCCTGACGGCGCTCTATTTTCGCATCCTGAATTGCGCACCGGATCGCACCAACGATCCGCAGCGTGACATCTACATCCAATCGAAAGGGCATGCGGTCGGCGGCTATTACTGTGTGCTGGCAGAGGCGGGCTACTTTCCAACGGAATGGCTGCCGACTTACCAGCATTCAAATTCGCATTTGCCGGGCCATCCGGTGCGGCAGAAAACGCCGGGCGTGGAACTTAACACCGGTGCACTGGGCCACGGCTTACCGGTCGCGGTCGGCATTGCGCTGGCGGCGAAGAAAGATAATAGCGACCGCCGCATCTTTGTGGTCACGGGTGACGGTGAACTGGCCGAGGGCAGTAACTGGGAGGCCGCGCTGGTGGCGGCGCATTACAACCTCGATAACCTGGTGATCATCAACGACAAGAACAAACTACAGCTGGCGGGGCATACGCGCGACATCATGAACACCGACCCGCTGCCGGACAAATGGCGCGCCTTCGGTCTAGAAGTCACCGAGTGTAACGGCAATGACATGGCTTCCGTGGTGGAAACCATTGAAAGCCTGCCGCGCAACGGCAAGCCGCAGGTGATTGTGGCGCATACCGAGAAAGGCTTTGGCATCTCCTTTATTCAGGGCAAACCAGAGTGGCATCACCGTGTGCCGAAAGGGGAAGAGATCGAACTGGCACTGGAGGAACTGAAAGATGAGTAATGCAAAACACCTGGCCACGGTAATGGTGGAAGCGTTTATTGATGCCGTGAATCGCGGTGTAGATCTGGTGCCGGTGGTGGCGGATTCGACCTCGACGGCCAAAATATCGCCCTTTATTAAAGCGTTTCCCGACCGGCTGGTGAACGTCGGCATCGCCGAACAAACGCTGGTAGGCACGGCGGCCGGTCTGGCGATTGGCGGTAAAGTGGCGGTGACCTGTAATGCCGCACCATTCCTGATTTCGCGCGCCAACGAACAGGTGAAAGTGGACGTTTGCTACAACAACACCAACGTCAAACTGTTCGGTCTGAATGCCGGTGCCAGTTATGGCCCGCTCGCCAGTACTCATCACAGTATTGATGATATTGCGGTGATGCGTGGCTTCGGCAACATCGAGATTTACGCGCCATCTTGCCCGCTGGAGTGCCGTCAGATCATCGATTATGCCCTTGCACATGTGGGCCCGGTTTACATTCGTCTGGATGGCAAAGATCTGCCCCAGCTGCATGATGAAAACTACCAGTTCCGTCCCGGCCAGATCGACGTGTTGCGTGAAGGTAATGAAATCGTGCTGGTGGCGATGGGCTCCACTGTGCATGAGGCGGTGAGTGCGGCTGAGCAATTACATGAACAGGGAATCAGCGCAGGTGTGATCGCCATTCCATCAATTCGTCCCTGCGATACCCAACGCCTGCAAGAGCTGTTAAAGCATTATCCGGCGGTGATCACCGTAGAAGAACACAACGTAAACGGCGGCGTCGGCAGCCTGGTGGCAGAAGTGCTGGCTGAAGGCGGCTGCGGTATTCCGCTGTTGCGTCTGGGTATCCCGGATGGGCAATACGCGATTGCTGGCGATCGGGCTTCCACGCGCGCGCATCATGGTATTGACGCCGCCAGCGTGGTGAAGAGTGCAGTGCGCATGTGTGCAGGAGCGTAAACATGGCGGGTCCATTAATACTGGCAATTGATGAAGGTACGACGAACGCGAAAGCCATAGCGGTGGACCGCGCAGGCAACGTGGTGGCGCGCGGCAGTCAGCCTCTGACGCTGGCCCATCCGCAGCCAGGATTGGCTGAGCAGGATCCGATTGCGATCTGGCAGGCAGTAAAACAGGCGATAGAAAGCTGTCTGGCGCAGTGCGGCGGAGCCGAGGTGGCTGCTGTTGGGATCAGCAATCAGCGCGAGTCGGTACTGATCTGGCAGCGCCGCGACGGTCAGCCGTTGACGCCGCTAGTAAGCTGGCAAGATCGCCGTTCGGAAGCCTTTTGTCGCGATTTACGCATGGCGGGCAAAGCGCCACGCATCACCGGCTTAACCGGTTTGGCAGTGGATCCGATGTTCCCAGCGGGCAAACTCACCGGGATGCTGGCGGCAATCCCGGATGGCCAGGCGCGTGCGCAGGCCGGTGAACTCTGCATTGGCACTGTGGATTGCTGGCTCAGCTGGCAATTAAGCGGCGGCGAAAGTTTTGTCACCGATCACGCCAACGCAGCCCGCACTCAACTCTATAACCTGCACAGCGGTGACTGGGATGACGAGCTACTGGCGCTGTTTCATATTCCACGCGCGGCACTGCCGCACATTGTGCCCTCAGCCAGTGCGCAGGGTGTGGTCACGGTACAGGATATTGCTGGACTGAAAGCGGGCACGCCGATTCTGTCACGCATTGGTGATTCTCATGCAGCGCTGCAGGCGCAACGCAACGCGGGTGAAGAAGTGGTGAAAGCCACTTACGGCACCGGTTCATCACTGATGATGTCGATGGCCACACCTTTGCTGACCGAGAACGGCCTCAGCACCACGGTGGCGTGGCATGATGGCACGCTGCGTTTTGCTTTCGAGGGCAATATCACGCATACCGGTTCGGGCGCGGCCTGGCTGGGACGCATGCTGGGCATCAGCGATCCACGTGAACTGACGGCAATGGCGCAGCGCAGCGAGCATAATCAAGGCATCTATTTTGTGCCTGCATTGTCGGGTCTGGGCGCACCCTGGTGGGATTTGAAAGCACGCGGCATGGTGTGTGGCCTCACCGATGCGGCCACGCCAGAGGTGCTGGCGCGGGTAGCGCTGGAATCGATCACCTTCCAGATTGCCGACGTGTTCTTCGCCATGGAGCAGGCCAGTGGTGTGCAGCTGCCCGCGCTCTGTGTCGATGGCACGGCAACCGAAAACAGTTGGCTGATGCAGCTACAGGCAGACGTGTTACAGCGACCGTTGAAACGAGCTCCCACCGCCGAAGTCTCCGCGCTTGGTGCTGCACTGCTGGCGGGACGTTTATTAGGCTGGTGGCAGCAGGGTAGTGATATGCAGGCGCTGCAGGGTGGCAGCGTGGTTGAACCACGCAGCGATCGCGCGGCCATGATGCAGGAAAATTATCGCGGCTGGCTGGAAGCGGTGGCGCGTTGTCGATATCAACCACACGGTTAACTTCTGCAACTGACGCTCCTGCACCGGTTTGATGGCACGTTGTTGCTCTCAACCGCGTGGCTAACCTCTGCAACACCCGTGGCGGCACAATTTATTGCGCTTATGACAGCGACTCAGCTGAGCAAAGATGCGCGAAAAATTGTGCCGCTACGGTATGTACGAGGTTCGATAATATCCCGTCTAAGATAGCTTACTGAAAGCGATTGGCCTTGTCGCGCGCCAGGCGTTCCAACGCAAAGATCACCTGCTGAAGCTGGCGTTCCTGTACGGGCTCAATGGCGGTAAAGCGGAAGCTCAGGCGCGGAGTGGTGCGGGTTTCATTTTTGCTGGTCACGGTGCTGCGCTCGCCAATGTGCAGCAATTGCGCGGTGACCTCAAAATGACCGTATTCGCCCAATTCCACGCGCAGATTTTTAAAGGTATCACCGCGATTCAGGCCCTCTGGCAAGCTGTCATCCAGCAATACACCCGCGCCTCCGAGAGAGAGATCCTGTAAACGAAAACGCGCTTTACTGCCATCCGGCCACTGCGTATGGCAATAAAACACCGGCTCCATCGGGGCTGAAACGCGGAAAAACTCACGACGCTGAATCTGCCACAACAGCTCAGGCAGCGGGGCAGCGAAAGCCGGTAAGCCCTCAAACTCGGTGCGCTCCAGTTTGATTAAGCCAAATTCCACTTTTGCACCCTGGGTTTCAGCAGCGATATTCACTTCACCGCCCTGTAGCGCTAAATCGTTATCCAGTGCATTACTGCCGAGATCGAAGATCACGCGATCCTCATCGGCATCCAGCATGCGGCTGATAAATTGACCGCGCGAAAAACTGACCATTAATGGGGTCTGGAAACGCAACAAATCCTTCATTACGTTCAAAACAGCAAGGGTGCCTCGTTTGAGATATTGTTCGTTATCGGCGTCTTTCACATCCTGCTCCACTTATCCGATTGTTATTATCACGGGTGACACGGCTATCGAACTGTTATCGACGGCCTGACAAAAAGCTTTAGCCTGCTAACTATTTTTTTACTGTGATGTTCATCAAGCAGATTAAAAATATCCGGCTATACTAATCGCAGTGAACACCTTGATTCATAACGTAAGGAGCAGTAAATGGGTATTCTTTCATGGATTATTTTTGGTTTGATTGCCGGGATCATCGCTAAATGGATCATGCCAGGTAAAGATGGCGGCGGATTCATCATCACTGTGGTATTAGGGATTGTCGGCGCGGTGGTTGGCGGCTGGATCAGTACCCTGTTTGGCTTCGGCAAAGTTGACGGTTTCAACTTTGGCAGCTTCGTGGTGGCGGTAATTGGTGCCATCGTGGTGCTGTGGATCTACCGTAAAGTGCGTACCTAGCAGTACACCCTGATTTAATGAAATCCGCATCCCCAACGGGATGCGGATTTTTTTATGGCGGTTAGAAATCGTAACCCACAGTGGCGGTAATGGTCCGCTCCGCACCGCGATAGCAGTAACCGGTGCCATAACAGGCGGCGAGATACTTTTTGTCGGTTAGGTTATTGGCATTCACCTGCAGCCATGCCCCTTTCAACTGTGAATCCCACGCACCGAGATCGGCACGTACGGAAGCATCAAACAGCGTCACGGACGGCAAACGCGTGGTGTTTTCATTATCAGCCCACTGCTTACCGATATAACGCACACCCGCACCTGCGCTCATACCGTAATCAAACTTATAGTGACCCCAGAATGACGCCATGCTGTTCGGCGTGACGTATGGCGTGTGGCCATCATTCCCGTCGACTGAATCTTTGTAGCGCAGATGGTTGAGGGTATAACCAGCGATGGTGCTCAGGCGCGACGTCAGCTGATTACGGGCTTCTAACTCGATACCCTGTGAATGCACTTTGCCGGAAGGCGTGTAGGTGCTGTCCACCACGTTACGGTTCGCCACATCGTTCTGCGTCAAATCATACAATGCGATGGAGTACATATCGCGCGTGCCCACCGGCTGGTATTTCACCCCGGCTTCATACTGCTCGGAAGTGGTCGGCTTCAACTGATTGCCATCGGGATCGGTCAGAGAAGCCGGAGTAATCGCCTGGCTCCAGCTGACGTACGGCGAAATACCGCTGTCGAACGCATACAACAGCGCAGCACGGCCGCTGATGTGATCGTCCTGGCGACGGCTGGTGCCATTATTCGAGACGATACGGTCGTAGCGGCCAGAGAGATCCAGATGCCAGCGGTCGAGTTGCATCTCATCCTGCAAGTAGAGTCCGGTCTGGTAGTAACGGCGGGTTTCCTCACTCCAGCTGTAATCCGGCATGCTGCCCACGGCTTCGCCAGTCCATGGATTCAGCGAACTCGCATAGCCACCGGCATCGCTCAAGTCGTTCTTATAACGATGATATTCGGCACCCATAATTACCCGATGCTGCAGCGCGCCGGTGGCGAAATCGGCCTGCAGACGGTTGTCGTTGGCCCAGGCGCTAAGCGAAGAACGTTCACCGGAGTAGTAGCGGGTCAGCAGGTCCGGATTGGAGGCGTCCCAGCCAATCTGATACACCTGATCGAGATCGACATTGGAGTGGCTATAGCTGGCAGTGGAGTAAACAGACCACACTTCATTGAAACGGTGCGAGAAGTCATAGCTGTAGATCTGCTCGTGGCGCTTGAACTGATCCAGCGCGCTGTCGCCTTCGTAAAATCCATCACTCAGCTTACGACCATTGTGGCTGTAAAGCGTGCCTTCAGCGGGCACGGAACCGTGATAACCACCGGACGGATCTTTTTGCAGATAGGCACGCAGTACCAGACTGGTGTCTTCACTTGGCTGCCACAGCAATTGTGGCGAAATCGCATATTTCTCTTCGCGCGTGTGATCATATTGCGTGTCGCTGTTACGCGTGATGCCGGTGAGACGGAATGCCCACTGATCGTTAATCGCATTGGTGTAATCAAAGGCGGCGCTATTGGTGGCATTGGTGCCGGTCGACAGGCGGAAATGGCCCTCTTCAGCAAACTGCGGCCGCTTGCTGACCTGATTCACTAACCCGCCGGGCACGGTCTGGCCGTAAAGTGCTGAAGAGGGGCCTTTGATCACGTCAACGCGATCGAGGAACCAGTTGTCCACCTGCAGGATGTTGAAGCTGCCGCCATCACTCATGATGCGCAAGCCATCCAGGAAGGTGTTATCGACATCGCCGCCATGGAAACCGCGCAGCGCAATGGTGTCATAACGGGTGGCGGCACCACCGAAGTTGGTGAACACACCCGGCGTGTAGTTCAGCACCTGATTAAGATCCTGCGCACCCTGATCTTCCATCTGCTGACGTGTCACCACCGAGATGGACTGCGGCGTAGTAATCAGCGGCTGATCGGTTTTGCTGCCGCTGCTGCGGGTGGCGAGATAGCCTTGCGTCGGTGAGTTGGCGCTCTCTTGCGGTTGCGCGGTGACGACGATGGATTCTTCCGCGAAGGTTGCGGCAGGTAGGGCCAAAGCCAGTGCGCACAGCACACGACCACGATTGAGGGTAAAAAGCGTCATCGGAAATCCTTTAACGGGAAGCAGATCAAAGCAGCACACAACCGGCAATGCCGAAATAGTGAGAATGCGATTAAAATTAAGAGTGAGAATTATTATCTTTTAGTGGGGTGTGTTTCAAGTTGTTAATGTGAGTTCAAGAGATTGTGAGGAAACGAACAGGAAGGATGGCATTACCTGGCTCAAGCCAGGCATTGAAAAACCGTTGCGCTGCTACTGTTTGACGAGCAAGACAGTAGCAGCGGTTATCGACATTTTATCGACTACAAAGGTACAGGGTTATTTCCCCGCACTCAGCGCGGGCATATTGGGAATATCGCGCGCGTTGTTGCAGGTTTTGTCTTTCGGGCAGTATTTATCAAGCAGTTTGAGCGTGACGCCATTGGTCCAGCCGAAGCCGTCCTGCAGCGGATATTCACCGCCGCCACCGCCGCCCAGTTGCGCGCCTTCCACCACATACTTCTCAACCAGCTTGTGCTCTTTGTCGTAAGTGGCCTGCACGTTCTGCAGGAAGCGCTGACCAATCTCCTGCGCCAGCTTCGGTTGCTTGTAATGTTCCAGACCTTCCACTGCCACCCATTGCAGCGGTGCCCAGCCATTTGGTGCATCCCATTGCTGGCCATTGTTCACGGTGGTGGTCACCAAACCGCCGGGTTTCAACAGCTGTTTCTCCACCGCTTTGGCGGTGCGGTCCGCCTGTTTTTCACTTGCCACCTGCATATAGAGTGGGAACAAGGTCGCGGCGGTCAGCTGCGGATGAATCTGCTTTTTCTGCCAGTCATAGTCGGCGTACCAGCCCTGCTTCTCATCCCACAGATAACGATTAATCGCTGCCTGGCGTTTCTCAGCATCTGCCGCGAACTGTTTGGCTTTGTCATCCTGATTCGCCAGCTTCGAGGCTTTGGACAACACCTGCTCCAGATGGAACATCAGGCTGTTGAGATCGACCGGAGCCAACTGCGTGGTGCGGATCGAGGCCAGATTGTGGGCATCGGTAAACCAGCGAGAGCTGAAGTCCCAACCAGAGGCCGCACCGGCACGCAGATCGCGATACACCTGCTGTTTATTGCGATCCGGCGCTTTGTTGGCGGTATTTACATCGTCGAGCCAGGATTCGGTTCGCGGCGCATCGCGGTCATCCCAGTAACGGTTAAGCAGCGTGCCGTCGGCGAGTTTAATCACGCGCATGCTGGCCTGACCGGCAGCGACCTTATCGCTGTCCGCCATCCAGTAGTCGTACTCTTTCTGCAACTGCGGCAGATACTGGCGATAGGCTTCATCACCTTTGTGGGTGGCCAGCAGATCTACCATCAAACTAAAGAACGGTGGCTGTGAGCGGCTGAGGTAGTAACTGCGGTTGCCGTTAGGGATATGACCGTATTTATCGATTTCGGTGGCGAAGTTATCCACCATATCCTGCACGCGATCCCAGTGCCCGCTCTCGGCAAGGCCCAGCATGGTGAAGTAGCTGTCCCAGTAATAGACTTCGCGGAAACGTCCGCCCGGCACCACATAGGGTTTCGGCAGCGGCAACAGGGAATCGTACTGGCTGGCGGTCGGCGTGGATCGCGTCAGCACTGGCCACAGGCCGTTGATATGTTCACGCAGACTTTGTCCGGCAGGCGGCACATATTTATCCTGCTCTTTAGGTAGCGTGAAGTTGGCGTCAACGAAATGCTTGAGGTCGAAGTTGCGCTGGCCTTTCTGCATCTGCCAGTCCGCCAGTATCGAGGAGGGATTGTACTTCGGTACCGCATCGGCAAAGGTTTTCTGATCCGGATAAAATTTGGCCTGCTGTACCGCATTAAACAGCGGCCCCAGGCGGATATCGGGCGGCTGTGGCTGGCTGCTCAGCATTCGGCTGGTATCTTCCGCCTGCGCTACAGAAGCGCCTGCCAGCAGCGCCGCGCTGAGTAAGAACGTCAGAGGCGCGGGCGTGAATTTGACATTTTTTATCATCGGTTTTTCTCCTTGTCCGAAAAGGTGGTGCGCTAACACATTGACCACACGAACAACTTTAGTCGCTAACGCGCCGCTTAGCCGCCTCAAGCCATGGAAATGTGAAGCCGCGGGAATTAATCACGCAAGAAATTGCATCAACGCTAAGGTTTTTACTTGCCCTGAACCGCTATTTGCCTGAGGCTGAAGGAAAAAAAGGAGAGCTGTATGGAGATAATCTGGTATCACCCGTCGCAAGCCCCCGATCGCTGGCTTGCGGGACTACGTCAGCGTTTACCACAAGCCAACGTGCGCTACTGGCAGCCGGGCGACACGGCACCGGCCGATTACGCTGTTGTGCGCTCACCACCCACCGAGATGCTGGCTGGCCGCCCGTTAAAAGGCGTGTTCGCCATGGGCGCGGGCGTGGACGAAATTCTTAAGCAGCTGCGCGCCCATCCGGAAATGTTAGCCGATGACGTGCCGCTGTTTCGCCTTGAAGACACTGGCATGGCGCGACAGATGCAGGAATATGCTAACTGGTGCGTGCTGGGCTGGTTCCGCCGTTTTGCCGACTATCGTCAGCAGCAGCAACAGGCAAACTGGCAGCCACTCGACACAGCAGACCGCGCCAACTTCACCATCGGCGTGCTCGGCGCGGGTGTATTAGGCCGTAGCGTGCTGGAGAGTTTGCGCCAGTGGGGCTTCCCGCTGCGCTGCTGGAGCCGCTCGCCTAAGCATATCGATGGCGTGGAAACCTTCCACGGCCGTGAACAGCTGGATGCGTTTCTTGATGGCACTCAGGTGCTTATCGATCTGCTGCCCACCACGCCGGAAACCACCAACCTGATCGATGAAAAGTTACTGCGCGTGTTACCGCACGGGGCCTTTTTCCTCAATCTGGCGCGTGGCGCGCACGTGGTGGAAGCCGATCTGCTGGCGGCGCTAAACAGCGGTCAACTGGCGGGTGCGGCGCTGGACGTGTTCCAGACCGAGCCACTGCCGGCAGATCATCCGCTCTGGTCTCATCCACATGTCACATTGACGCCACATACTGCGGCTATCACGTTGCCCGGCGAGGCGATGGATTTCATTGCCGGTGCCATACTTGCTCTGGAGCAGGGGGATCAACCGGGTGGTTTAGTCGATCGTCAGCGCGGTTATTAATTCATATTGAGTCAGGAGAAGAGGATGTATCCCGTCGATTTGCATATGCACACCGTTGCCAGTACCCACGCTTACAGCACGCTGCATGACTATGTGGTGCAGGCGAAGCAGAATGGCCTGAAGCTGTTTGCCATCACCGATCATGGTCCGGATATGGCGGATGCGCCGCACTACTGGCACTTCGTAAACATGCGTATCTGGCCGCGCGTGATTGATGGCGTGGGCGTGTTGCGCGGTATTGAAGCCAACATCAAAAACCAGCAGGGCGAGATTGATTGCAGCGGTCCGATGCTGGATGCGCTGGATCTGATCGTGGCCGGTTTCCATGAGCCGGTGTACGCGCCGCGTGATAAAGCACATCACACCGAGGCGATGATTGCGGCGATGGCGGGTGGGCTGGTGCATATCATTTCGCATCCGGGCAACCCGAAATTCCCGGTGGATATCCGCGCGATTGCCGAAGCCGCCGCGCATTATGATGTGGCGCTGGAGATCAACAACTCCTCCTTTACCCATTCTCGTCCGGGGAGTGAACCGAACTGTCGCGCTATCGCCGAAGCGGTGCGTGATGCGGGTGGTCGTCTGGCGTTTGGTTCAGATTCTCACACCGCGTTTACCCTCGGTCATTTCGAACACTGCATTCGCATCACACGCGAAGTGGATTTTCCTGAGGATCGCGTGTTAAATGTCACGCCGCGCCGCCTGCTCGATTTCCTCGAACAGCGTACCGGTAAGCACATTGCTGAATTTGCGGACTTTTAACTTTTAGCCTCAAGGAATTCTGTTGCATGAATGAGTTTTCCATTCTCTGCCGCGTCATCGGCTCGCTGTTCAACCGCCAGCCACAAGATCCGTTGCTGGTGCCGCTCTTCACCCTGTTACGTGAAGGCAAACTGAAGGCTCAGTGGCCGCTGGAGCAGGATGAACTGTTGACGCGTCTGCAGCAGAACAGCGATCCGCAGGCATTGGCAGCGGATTACAACGCGTTGTTTGTCGGCAGCGAATGCAGCGTACCGCCTTATGCGTCACAATGGCCAAACGGTCCGCAAGAGGCGGATGTGCGTGCGTTCCTCTCCTCACGCGGCATGCCGTTGAGCGATGCACCAGCCGATCATTTTGGTGTGCTGCTGCTGGCGGCGTCGTGGCTGGAAGATCAGTCCGCGGAAGATGAGTCCGTCGCGCAGCTGGCGCTGTTCGACGACTATCTGATGCCATGGTGCGGCGCGTTCCTCGGCAAAGTCGAAGCCCACGCGACCAGCGCGTTTTACCGCACGCTGGCCGCGCTGAGCCGTGAAGCCATTCAGGCGATGTACGACGAGCTGAACGAAGGCGACAGCGAAGAAGCCTGATTACCAGCTGGCTGCGCTACTGCCGAGCTTCACGCCCGGCGTAGCGCAGATCATCGGCGTACCGGGCAGATACGCAGCGGCACGCAACCTTTCAGCTATTCCCCACGCATTGATCTCTACTGTCGGCAGCGCATCATCGTGTTGCGCCATAATGCCACGCTGCGGCTGTTGTGGAGACGCGCCAAACTGTTGCAATAGCCTTGCAGTGCGCGCCAGCGATAACTGTGCCTGCCAACCAACGTGATTCTCCCGACGCTGACGCATCCCTTCCAGCACGGCGGCGGCCATCATATAGCCGGTGGCGTGATCGAGTGCCTGCACTGGTAGCGGTGTCGGTTTGGCGTTACCACTCCAGATCATGCCCTGTTCGGCAATGCCGCATCCCATCTGCACCAGACTGTCAAAGCCGCGCCGATTGCGCCACGGCCCGCTCCAGCCCCATGCATTAAGGCTGACATCCACCAAACCGGGTGCCAGTTTGCGCCGTGACTCTGCATCCAACCCCAGCTTCTCCAGCGCATCCGCGCGATAGCCATGCACCATCACATCGGCGTGTTTGATTAGATCGCGCAGCTGCTCAACACCCGCTTTGGATTTAAGATCGAGCCGCGCACAGCGCTTGCCGCAGGTGATCTCCTCTTCCAGCGTCGGCTCTTGCCAGCCGTAAGGATCGATACGTAAAACCTGCGCACCGAGGCTGGCGAGAAACCGCGTGGCGACCGGCCCGGCGATAATACGCGTCAGGTCCAGCACGCGTACGCCGAGCAGCGGACGGGCTGGCGGCAATTGCCAGCCGGGTGTGGGCGCATCCCCCGTGGTCTGTTGGGCGATCAGCGCTTCACCACTGACGGCCATTCCTTGTGGATGCTGCAACCACTGCTGCTCACTGCGCATCTGTGCGGCACAGCCGCCAGCTTCAATCACAGCCTGCTCCAGCGCGGCAGCTTGCCACTGTGACACCCGTTGCGCTAACGCGGCGCGGTCGGCTTGTTGGCCGAGCACCTGCTCCATGGCCGCACGATGATGCGGGGCGTTGGTGTGCAGACGAATCCAGCCATCGACGGTCGCGTAATCGCCAGCAAAAGGGTCCCAGAGCGCGGCGGGTGGACGATTTAACGGCGTGAGGCTGTGCTGAAACCAGCGAGAAGCAAGACGGACATTGACGCTGACCGGGGCTGATTGTCCGAGCAAATCGCTCACTGCCTGGCTTGCCAACCCAATGCTGGTGGCGGCCAGCTCACTGACGGCAAAGGCGGAAGAAAAGCTGTCGGGCTGGAGAAAGCTGAGCGCGGGAAGGGGTTCCGCGCCACGCAATCCTTGCCACAGTTGCTGCCATAGCGCGGCAGCAGATTGAGTATCCATATTGAGTCTCCGGAAAACGCGCGAGACTCAAGCATAGCAGAGAGAATTTAACGACGGCGCAGGCGAGGAAAGCGCGCATGCATGCGCAGATTACGCAGGTTGATCACCGCAATAGCCGTACCAAGCACCACCAGAGACGCGCCCAGAATCTTGAAGCTGTTCATGCTGTCGCCCAGCACAAATACGCCCATCAACACGGCCAGCACAGGCGTGAGCAGCGAGTAAGGCATGATTAAGTTGACGTTGTACTTTTTCAGCAACGAATACCACAGCGTGTAAGCCACAATCGACGAAGCCAGCGCGCTATACAGAATGCCAAACCAGCCGCGCCAACCCGCGTGGCTCAGGGCATAAAACTGGTGCGATTCGGTAAGCCAGGAAGCGGCACCGACAATCGGCACGGCGAGGAATGAGATCCAGCCGGTGAGCGTCAGTGGTTTTATCGGCGGCGATTTCTTCACGATCATATTGCTGATGGCCCAGCCAAAGGCGCTGCACAGCAAAATACACAAGACCCACCACGCCGGAATCGTTGGGCTACCGGAGAGCACCGCCACGCCACTTAACGAGATCGCGATGCCGAATAACTGTACCAGCGTTAGCTTCTCTTTTAGCACCAGCATCGCCAGCAGCATGGCAATCGGCGTGCCGAGCTGCACCACAATCGCGCCGGTGCCGGCATCGGTGAAGCGCATGCCGACAAACAGCAGCGAAAAGTGCATAAAGCCAAAAGTGAAGGCAAGGGTGAGCAGCCACGGCAACTGTTCGCGCGTGATGCGGCAGAACGGCACCAGCGCAATCGCCACCACCACAAAGCGCATCCAGGTCAGGAACAGCGGCGGAAGTTCCAGCAATCCCCACTTCACCGCCACGTTGTTGAAAGCCCAGATGGAGACCACCATCAGAACCATAAAGAAATGCCGCACTGCCACAATGTTATCCTTCACATGAAAGAGGGAAGTTCACCGGCTAATCATGGCACGAAGCCATGCAAATCTGTGATGCTGAGCGAAATTTTTTTTCGTATTGGCATGAGCATATGCAGGAAAAAAATAAGACAGGTCACTGATTTCCTGTCAAAGTGGATGTCCGAAAGCTGACTCCGTTAAGGAATGAATTCGGAATGACACACACCCGCGCGTTACCCCTTGCTCTGATTCAACTCGAAGTGCCGCCACCGCAGGTTGTGGCGCAAATTGGTGAACAACCCGTCTGGTTTATTGATGCGCTGCAACTGCAGCCTGAAGACTATGTGATTGTCCGTCCGCATCTTGGCGAAGAGTTGCCGGCGTTTGATCGCGTCAGCGGCGCGATTCTCAGCGGCTCCTGGGCAATGGTCACCGACCACGCCGACTGGAGCGAACGCACTGCGGCATGGATTCGTGGCGCGCTGGAAGCCGAATTGCCGCTGCTGGGCGTCTGTTACGGTCATCAGCTGATGGCGTATGCGCTGGGCGGCAAAGTGGGTGATAACCCGAACGGCTGGGAGCGTGGCTTGAAAACCCTGACCCACACTGCCAGTGATGATCCCTGGTTAGCGACGTTGCCAGGTGAATTCCAGGCGTGGTTGTCACATCGTCAGTCGGTGATCACACCGCCGTCGCTGGCTGAAGTGTTGGCACGTTCCGAGCTGGATGGCTGCCAGATTTTGCGATATTCCCCGCAGGCGCTGTCGGTGCAGTTCCACCCGGAGTTTACCCGCGAAATCATGACTACCTGCTTACCGGAAGGCGTGAGTGATGATGGCGCGCAGGTTGCCGGTGAAGATTGGTCACGTGAGTTGCTCCAAAGATTCTGGCACCAAACGCGGCCGCAGCCGCGCGTGCAGGCTCAGGGCGCGTAATGACGCGTGCAGCGATATACCCAGGCGGGCGGCATATTTTTCAGCACCCGCTGGCGCTGCCAGGTGAAGTAACGTGACAGAGTCGGTTGGGTCAATGAGGTGTATTGGAATTGAATAAAGACACCGCGCGGGCCCAACACATCGTGCACGGCGCTAAGAATCGCTTCACGCGTTTCCGGCGGCAGTGACAACAGCGGCAGGCCGGAAAAAATCACATCGTATTCGCCAGACAGGTATTCCGCTGAGCAGGCACGCACCTGCATGCGCGGATCGCTCCACGCGCGCAAACTCTTCACTAGATCCGGACTGATCTCGAACACATCTAATTGAGCTTGCGGCGACATTCTGTCCAGTATATGACGGGTTAACACACCGTCACCGGCACCGAGTTCGGCGATCCGCAGGCTATGATCCCAGTTGGCGGCATCGCACATGGTGCGGCACAGCGCAGCAGAGGAGGGCGTGATGCTGCCCATCTTGCGCGGGTTTCGAATAAATTGCTGAACAAAGTTCGCTTTGGCGCGCATTAACGTCAGGGCTGAAGCCAACATCTCTTTCTCCTGATGAGTATCCTGTTTCATATTGACCAAATTCACTGGGTTTGTTTCGCTTTTCGCTGCAAATGCGCCAAAACTCGGAATTATCCGCAACGAAGCGGGGGAAAAAGGGTGGGATCCATACCTGATGGCTCCGCTTTGAAGTGGCGCTATCAATCACGTAACCCTGATTCGGCTGTGTGGCGAACAAGTGCGTAAATCGTAGTGCCGGTGAGATTGGCGTTAAGCGTCATCACGCATAAATCTTAAACCCTCCACTCTCAGAATTTTCCTTCGGTGCGGTCACAGTTTCCCGCTCTGCGATCTGACAGGCTGACATTGATCGATCAATGTTAATAACAGGTTTCATAGTTGTTATTCGCCACTCTGTCCCGCAAGGAGAAACACCATGCGTTACGCTGCTCCGGGAGAACAAGGTTCTCTCATCACTCTGCAATCGCGTTATGGCAACTTTATCAACGGCGAATTCGTTGCGCCGGTGAACGGTAACTACTTCGTCAACACCACCCCAATTAACGGTTCTACCATCGGCGAGTTCCCGCGCTCGGATAAGGCCGATATCGATAACGCGGTGGCGGCAGCCCAGGCTGCTGCGGATGCGTGGGGCAAAACCTCCCCGCAGGCGCGTTCGCTGGTGCTGCTGAAAATCGCCGATCGCCTGGAAGAGAAACTGGAATATATCGCGGTCAACGAGACCTGGGATAACGGCAAGCCGGTACGCGAAACGCTGGCAGCGGATTTGCCGCTGGCGGTGGACCACTTCCGCTACTTCGCGGGCTGTGTACGCGCCCAGGAAGGTACCGCAGCCGAGATCGATGAATTCACCGCCGCTTATCACTTCCACGAACCGCTGGGCGTGGTCGGGCAAATTATTCCGTGGAACTTCCCGCTGCTAATGGCGGCGTGGAAACTGGCCCCGGCGCTCGGCGCGGGTAACTGCGTGGTGTTAAAACCGGCTGAGCAAACGCCCCTGTCGATCACCCTGTTTATGGAGGTGATCAAAGATTTGGTACCACCGGGTGTCATTAACGTGGTGCACGGCTACGGTAAAGAAGCCGGTGAAGCGCTGGCGTCACATCCGGGCATCGCCAAAATTGCCTTTACCGGCTCGACCGCCACTGGCGGACATATTCTCGAACTGGCGGCGAAAAGCCTGATCCCGTCTACCGTTGAGCTGGGCGGTAAATCACCGAACATCTTCTTTGAAGACATCATGGATGCGGAAGAGAGCTTTATCGAGAAAGCGGCAGAAGGCGTGGTGCTGGGCTTCCTCAATCAAGGCGAAGTCTGTACCTGTCCGTCGCGTGCGCTGGTGCAGGAGTCGATCTTTGAGCCGTTTATGGCGGCCGTCATGAAACGTATCAAAACCATCAAGCGCGGCGATCCGCTGGATACCGAAACCATGATCGGCGCGCAGGCGTCGCAGCAGCAGTTCGACAAAATCCTCTCTTATCTGGAAATCGCGCAGAAAGAGGGCGCACAGGTGCTGCACGGCGGCGGCGTGGAGAAAATCGGTGAAGCGTTTGATAGCGGCTACTATATCCAGCCAACGCTGCTAAAAGGCGACAACAGCATGCGCGTCTTCCAGGAGGAGATCTTTGGACCGGTGGTGGGTGTGCTGACCTTCAAAGATGAAGCGGAAGCCCTCGCCATCGCCAATGACTCGATCTACGGACTGGGTGCTGGCGTCTGGACTCGAGACATCAACCGCGCCTATCGCATGGGACGAGCGATTAAAGCGGGTCGAGTCTGGACCAACTGTTATCACCTCTATCCGGCACATGCGGCATTTGGTGGCTATAAAAAATCTGGTATCGGTCGCGAGACCCACAAAATGATGCTCGATCACTACCAGCAAACCAAAAACCTGCTGGTGAGCTACAGCACACAACCGCTGGGCTTCTTCTAAGCACTCTGGCAGCGGTTCACGCCGCTGCCTTTTCAGCTGCATGCCTCATTCGGACTAATCCTGCTGCGATTCACATCTACGCTATAAGGGCGTTTTCTTTCTCCTTTATTCAGGATGGTGAATCATGCGTATTGCGGCAACGCTGTCTGTCTGCCTGCTTTCCCTCTCTTTCGGTGCCTCGGCGATTCCGAGTGCCATTCCAACCGGCGTCACCTATTACGATCCCGCGCGTGCCTGGAACGGTTATGTGGTGATCCCCGGCAGCGATAACCAAACCCATTTAATTGATATGACCGGGCAGGAAGTGCATCGCTGGGCCTATGAAGGGTTCCCGAGCTGGCCGATTCCCACCGACCGCGTCAACGGCCAGCGTGGTCATCTGCTGCTACAGCTGGAGCGCCAGAAAGATCTCGATAAGGAAGCCAGTCCTGGCAACGGCATGGTCAATGCCAGCGTGGCGGAGGTGGACTGGAACGGTGCGGTACAGTGGCAATACGGCAGTCAGCAGCAACCGGTGCACCAACACCATGAAATCCAGCGTCTGGCAGATGGCAATACGCTGGTGTTGGGCGCTGCACTGCGCCAGCTGCCCGGCTACAACTATCGCATTATCGATAATACGCTTGAGGAAGTGTCGCCGCAGGGAGAAAAGCTGTGGAGCTGGTCGGTGGCTGATCACCTCAATGAACTGGGCTTCTCTGACGCGCAGCTGGCGATGATCCGTGACAGCCAGGACGCTGATTTTTTGCATATGAACACGGCAGCTCCGCTGGGCCCAAACCCGTGGTTTGATAAAGGCGATCAGCGCTTTGCCCCTGACAACATCTTGTTTAACTCGCGCAACGGCAACGTGGCCGTGATTGTCGATCGGCAGACGGGCAAAGTGGTGTGGCGCATCGGGCCTGATTATCCGGCGCTGAAGCTGGATACGCCGCTGCCGCGTCCGCTGGATCAGCTGATTGGCGAGCACGATGTGCACATGATCGGGCCGGAATTGCCGGGTGCTGGCAATATTCTGATTTTTGATAATCAGGGCAACGCCGGATTCCCGCCCACACGGCAAGGATTCTTTTCCGCTTCCCGTGTGATTGAAGTTAACCCGCAAACCAAACAAATCGTCTGGGAGTACACTGGTGAGAAGTCGGGACAGGCGATCTCCACCTTCTACAGTGCTTATATCAGCAACGCGCAGCGCCTGCCCAATGGCAACACGCTGATTAACGAAGGGCAGAGCGGCCGCCTGTTCCAGGTAACGCCGCAGGGCGCGATTGTCTGGGAGTACGTCAGCCCGTTTTACGGCAAAGCGATGCCGCGTGACCACTATATTGGCAACACGGTGTATCGTGCCTACATGGTGGATTACCGCTGGGCACCGGAAGGGACACCGCACAGTGAGAAGGCGGTGACAGCGGATTGCATCCGTTATCCGGCGCTACCGGGTTGTCCGGCGCTGGCATCCTCACCGTAAGAAATGTGCGTTACTTCTTTAATCAGACTGTCATTTGGCCGTGACACAGTGCCTGCATCACGAAAGCAGAATATTCCGCTACATTTGAGCCGGGTCTTGTCGATATAAGAGTGTAGGGAAAGTAAAGTCGCGCACCATTTTAAGGAAAAAACATGAACACATTGCACAAGTTTCAGGAACAGCACGACGACGTGCTGGATGCGGATGACCAGCACATCATCACGGTGAATCTGCCGGGTCGTCAGGCAATCTACGTGATTGGTCAAAACGATGATGATGCCGATATGCTGCTAGACGTACAAATCGGTGGAATGTAAGCGCCGCGCAAGCCTCACCCCATAAAAAAATCCGCAGCCCTTAGCCGCGGATTTTTTAGTTTTGGCACTGCTTAAACGCTTACTTCACGCAGGCAGAACACTGATTGTGGATCTGCTGGAAGAAGTCATTACCTTTGTCATCCACCAGGATAAACGCCGGGAAGTTCTCGACTTCAATCTTCCAGATGGCTTCCATTCCCAGTTCCGCGTACTCCACGCACTCCAGACTCTTAATACTCTGCTGCGCCAGCACCGCTGCCGGTCCGCCGATGCTGCCGAGGTAGAAGCCGCCGTGTTTATGGCAGGCATCAGTCACCTGTTTGCTGCGGTTGCCTTTCGCCAGCATCACCATGCTACCGCCATGTTCCTGCAGCAGGTCAACGTAAGAGTCCATACGACCGGCGGTGGTTGGGCCGAGTGAACCGGATGCGTAACCTTCCGGAGTTTTCGCCGGACCCGCGTAATACACCGGATGATCTTTAATGTACTGCGGCAGACCTTCGCCGTTGTCGATGCGCTCTTTCAGCTTGGCGTGGGCAATATCACGCGCCACGATGATGGTACCGTTCAGCGACAGACGAGTTGAGACCGGATACGCCGACAGCAGCGCCAGAATTTCACTCATTGGCTGGTTAAGATCGACATTCACCACTTCGCCTTCGCCCTGCTGACGCAGTTCTTCCGGGATATAGCGGCCTGGATTGTCTTCCATCTTCTCAATCCAGATGCCTTCGCGGTTGATCTTGGCTTTGATGTTGCGGTCAGCCGAGCAGGATACGCCCATGCCCACCGGGCAAGACGCGCCATGACGCGGCAGACGCACTACGCGAATATCGTGGGCGAAGTATTTACCGCCGAACTGTGCGCCGAGGCCCAGCTCTTGCGAGGCTTTCAGCAGCTCTTGCTCCAGCGCCACGTCACGGAATGCCTGACCGTGTTCGTTACCTTCGGTCGGCAGCGAATCGTAGTAGTGGGTGGAAGCCAGTTTGACGGTTTTCAGCGTGCTCTCTGCTGAGGTGCCGCCAATCACAAACGCGATATGGTACGGCGGGCAGGCTGCGGTGCCGAGCGACATCATTTTATCGACCAGATAATTCTTCAGCTTGGCCGGGGTAATCAGCGCTTTGGTTTCCTGATACAGATAGGTTTTGTTGGCGGAACCGCCGCCTTTGGCGATGCAGAGGAATTTGTACTCGTCGCCATCCACGCTGTAGAGATCGATCTGCGCCGGCAGGTTGGTGCCAGTGTTGACCTCTTTATACATATCCAGCGCGGCGTTCTGGGAATAGCGCAGGTTGTCTTCGATAAAGGTGTTGTAAACACCTTGCGACAGCGCGGCTTCATCGCCACCGCCGGTCCAGACGCGCTGGCCTTTTTTGCCCATGATGATTGCTGTGCCGGTGTCCTGGCAGGTCGGCAGCACGCCTTTAGCGGCGATTTCCGAGTTACGCAGGAACTGCAGGGCAACGTATTTGTCGTTCTTACTGGCTTCGTCATCCGCCAGAATCGCGGCAACCTGCGCCTGATGTGAGGCGCGCAGCATAAACGAAGCATCATGGAATGCCTGCTTCGCCAGCAGCGTCAGGGCTTTCGGATCAACTTTCAGGACCTCTTCGCCATCGAAGTTCGCTACTGAGACGTAATCGCTGCTCAGCAGATAGTATTCGGTGTCATCTTTGGCGAGAGGAAAGGGGTTCTGATAAAAGAAGGGTTTGTTCGACATGTTGGCTCACTTAGCTTCGTGTCGCCTGTCAGGGTGGCAGGTGACAAATTAGGCGATCTGATTTTTGATTTTCTCTCGCCAGCCCTCCGCAGGGGCTGACTGGCGAGCATCATAACACTTTCACGGCTCTGCGCGGCTCCGTTTTAACATCGGAGCAACATCATCAGAACATCATCACCATCCATGGGTAGGCGATAACCATTAAAGCCACCAGGAACAGACCACCAAAGATAGTACCGAGACGCCAGTAATCTTTGGTTGGCAGGTAGCCGCTACCGTAGTAAATCGGGCTTGGGCCAGTACCGTACGGGGTGATAATACCCATCACACCCAAGGACACACACATCATCAGGCAGAACACCGGCATGTTGATGCCCGGAATAGAGGCGGCAATGGTCAGCATCGCTGGCAACAGTGCGGTGGTATGCGCCGTGGTGCTGGCGAACAGGTAGTGCAGTAAGTAGAAGGCAATCAGCAGCACCACCGCAGAAATTTGTGGGTCATAACCCTGCAGCAGCTGCGCACCTTCTTTACCCAGCCAGGCGATAAAGCCAACGCGCGCCAAACCATCGGCCAGAGCAACAAGTGTGGCAAACCACGCGAAGGTGTTCCATGCGGCTTTGTTGCTGGTGATGTCATTCCAGTTCAATACACCGGTCCACAGCATCAGTACGATAACCAACAGGGCAGCCATCGCCGGTTCAATCCATGCCGCAGCGAAGATCCACATCATCAGTGCCGAGACCACAAACACCAGCAGCAGGATTTCATTGCGTGTCAGTTTGCCCAGCTTCGCCAGTTCAGCGGTCGCCCAACGTGGCACTTCATCGTTAACCTTCACTTCTGGCGGATAGAGCCAGTAAGCCAACAGCGGCATGATGAGAATCAGCAGTACGCCGAGTGGCAGGAAGGCGAGGAACCACATGCCCCAGGAGATTTCAAAACCAACGATGCTTTTTACCAGCGCGATGGCCAGCAGGTTCGGTGCCAGCGCAGAGAGGAACATCGAACTGGTGATACACGCGGCGGTAATTGCCACCCACATCAGATAAGAACCAATCTTACGGGCGCTCGGGTCATTCGGTTTTGAACCGTACAGCGGCGGCAGGTTAGCGATAATCGGATAGATGGTACCGCCACTGCGCGCGGTGTTAGAAGGCGTAAACGGTGCCAGTAACAGGTCAGCGAAGGTGATGGCGTAACCGAGCGTCAGGCTGCGGCGGCCGAGATATTTCACCAGAATCAGCGCCAGACGGCGACCGAACTGGGTTTTATCGTAGCCGGCGGCAAACATAAAGGCACCGAAGATCAGCCAGACGGTGGAGTTGCCGAAGCCACTCACTGCCCATTTGAACGACTGCGCCGCGGTTTTGAACTTGGGATCCGCCAGTTCCGCCGGGCTAAACAACACCCACTGGCTGAATAGCGCAATCACCACCACACCGGTCAGGCCGATAACGGCGCCCGGCAGCGGTTCAAAGATCAGTCCGACAATCACCCCGACAAAGATTGCGAAGAAGTGCCATGCATAAGGTTCCAGCCCGGCAGGGGTCGGCACCAGCAGCAACAGCACTGCCACAATGATCGGCAGGCACAACATAATCAGGCGATTCTTTTTCCCCGGCGCCGCAGGAGGCACTACGGGGGAGGCACTCTGGGTTGTTTGTGTGTTCATAGTTTTGTCTGCAAGTTAGGAAGAATGCGATTGATTGTCACGGACACACTGTTTTTTTGGTTTCAACATGCGTGCAGCAGATGAGTCATGACAATTTAAATTTTGTTCTTTGATGAAACTTTGCTTTGCAAATTCGATACGCGAATTATCAATTGAATGCGGCTAATATGCGATTAATTAAAATATCTCTTTTGATCTAGATCAATAAAAAATATGCACTGTTTTTTAATTTTTATCTTTTGCTTTTTATTTAACTTTCTGTCTGCTGTGGATTAAACGCTACAAACTATCGAAACGCGAAAAATCGAGCAAAATGAGGCGGGTTAGAGGCTTTTATCTTTATGATAGTACTGCATTTGTTTTAAATGTAAGGAAAAAGTTGATTTTTGTCAAGTCTTGGTTAAAACTTATCGGAGCGCTAATTCCAGCAATGAGCATCAAATATCATTTCTAAACGTAAAACTTATATAACTAACAATCTGGGTTATGTAACTAAATAAAATGGTATATTTGCGCCATGATATCGGACCACTTAAATAATTATAAACCGCTCCGAACCGCCAAAGAATTGAATACACAATTTCTTAATTCTGGAGTTGCTCATTATGAATAAGCTCACCCCAATCCTTAACCCGCTAACGCTGCCGAAAGGTGCGGTGCTGAAAAACCGTCTGGTGATGGCCCCGATGACCACCTGCACCGGCTATTTTGATGGCGGCGTCACCAGCGATTTGGTCGAGTATTACCGCGTACGTGCTGGCAGCATCGGTACGGTGATTGTTGAATGCTGCTTTATCGATAACCGTGGCCCGGCTTTCCCTGGCGCGTTGGGTATCGACAGCGACAATAAAATTGCCGGTCTGGCAAAAATCGCTCATGCGATCAAATCCGAAGGCTCTAAGGCTATTCTGCAGATCTACCACGGCGGCCGCATGGTGGAACCGGCGCTGATTGGCGGTAAAACCCCGGTCGCCCCGAGCGCCATTGCCGCACCGCGTGAAGGTGCCACCAAACCGCAAGCGCTGACCGCCGAAGAAGTCGATGTGATGATCACCAAGTTTGGTGATGCGGTGAACCGTGCAATCAAAGCCGGTTTCGATGGCGTCGAAATTCACGGTGCGAACACCTATCTGATTCAGCAGTTCTACTCACCCAACTCTAACCAGCGTGACGACAAATGGGGCGGCAGCCGCGATAACCGCGCGCGCTTCCCAATGGAAGTGCTGGAAATCACCCATAAAATGGCCGATCGCTTTGCGGCGGCAGACTTCATTATTGGTTATCGCTTCTCACCGGAAGAGCTGGAAGTCCCCGGCATCCGTTGGGATGACACGCTGTACCTGCTGGAAAAACTGGCGGCGCGCGGTCTGGATTACGTGCACTTCTCCGTTGGACAGCTGCTGCGTCCATCGATTATCGATACCCAAGATCCGACTCCACTGATCACTAAATATCTGGCGCAGCGCTCAGCGACACTGGCGAAAGTGCCGGTGATTGGCGTCGGCGGCGTGGTGAATAAAGAGGATGCCGAGCAAGCGCTGGAAAAAGGTTTTGATCTGGTGGCGGTAGGTAAAGCCTGCATCGCCTATCCGGACTGGGCCGACCGCATCATCAAAAACGAGCACATGGAACTTTATATCGACAGCACCAAACGTGAGGCGCTGACGATTCCAGAACCGCTGTGGCGCTTCTCACTGGTGGATGCGATGATCCGCGACGTCAGCGATGGCCATCGTAAATACAAAGCCGGGGTTTACCAGGCGAAAGTCGAAGCCGAAGCGCTGAAGCTGAAAATCAACGTCACCCTCGACACTGACCGTATCACCGATATCTCACTGGTGCCGGATCCAAGTCTGGATGTTGATTTCACCAGCACCTTCGAAAGCCTGCGTGAACGCATTCTGGTGGCGAACAGCCCGCACGTCGATGCCATCACCGGTGCGACCACGCAGAGTGAGGCGCTGAAAAAAGCGGTATCCCGCGCACTGACCACGTCCAGCAAAGAGTATGTGATTGACGAAGGCGGTAACCCGAACGCGCCAGTTAACTATGACGTGGTGGTGGTAGGGACTGGCGGTGCCGGTCTGGCGGCGGCGATTCAGGCGCATGACGACGGCGCACGCGTGGTGATCATCGAGAAGATGCCGACCATCGGCGGTAACACCATTAAAGCTTCAGTGGGCATGAACGCCGCCGAAACCCGTTATCAGAAACTGAAAGGCATCGAAGACAGCAAAGAGCTGTTCTACGAAGAGACGCTCAAGGGCGGTAAATTCAAAAATAACCCGGTGCTGCTTCGCGAGTTTGTTGAGCAGGCGCCAGAAGCGATTGAGTGGCTGGCGGCGAAAGACATTGAGCTGTGCGACATCACCATCACCGGCGGTATGAGCATTGACCGCACACACCGTCCGGAAGACCGTTCCGCGGTGGGTGGCTTCCTGATCAGCGGTCTGGTGAAAAACGTTAACCAGCGCGAAATCGAAGTGCTACTGGAGACTTCAGTTTCAGAGATCCTGGTAGAAAACGGTGCCGTCACCGGCGTCAAAGTGGTGGATGAGTACAATGACAGCCGCATTCTCAATGCGAAAAGCGTGATTGTCGCCACCGGCGGTTTCAGTGCTAACCGTGAGATGGTGGTGAAATACCGTCCGGAGCTGGATGGCTTCGTTACCACCAACCACAAAGGTGCCACAGGTAGTGGTATCGCCATGCTGCAGCACATCGGTGCGGATACCGTGGACATGGGCGAGATCCAGATTCACCCAACGGTTGAGCAGACTACTTCTTATCTGATTTCTGAAGCGATGCGCGGCGGCGGGGCGATTCTGGTCAGCCAGGCCGGTCATCGTTTCTACAATGAGATGGAAACCCGTGACAAAGTTTCTGCCGAGATCATCGCACTGCCTGAGAAAAGTGCATGGATTGTGTTTGATGAGCAGGTGCGTGCCAACAACAAAGCGGCCGACGAGTATATCGCCAAAGGCTTTGTGATCAGCGCACCAACCCCGCACGAGCTGGCGGTGAAACTCAACATGGATCAGGAAGCGTTGCAAACCACACTCGGCCGTTACAACGAGTTCGTGGCGAAGCAAGATGATGAAGACTTCGGTCGTAAGACGGCGCTGCGTCACCCGCTGAATAAAGGCCCGTACTTCGCGATCCGTATCGCCCCAGGGGTGCACCACACCATGGGCGGCGTCACCATCAACACCGATACTGCGGTGCTGGATGCGCAGAAACAGGTAATTCCAGGTGCCTGGGCTGCTGGTGAAGTGGTCGGCGGTATCCACGGCGCGAACCGTATCGGCGGTAACGCGGTGGCGGATATCATCATCTTCGGTATCAAGGCCGGTCACAATGCGGCTAAACTGGCGTTAGGCAATTAAGAGGTCGCAGGCCACTACCTCACACACTTCGTAGCGGCGCGATTCATCGCGCTTAGGTACAACAGTTTGTTTGCCACGACGCGCAATAAATTGTGCCGCTACGGGTGTTTGCATCCCACTGAATTCTAAAGGCATCTGACGATTTGAGAACACCATGAACATTGATGCCGGTATTTACAACTACTCCGCTGTTCTGATGGGTTCGCCCATTCAGCTTAAACTGTTCGATGACAACCCCACCTTAGCCCGTCAGGTCTTTCAGCTTATCAAGCAGCAGGAAAACCTGTTCACCGTCAATCGTGCCGAGTCTGAAGTGATGTCGATTAACCACGCGGCGGGTCGCCATGCGGTGCGCGTCAGTGAGGCGGTATTCAGGCTGATCAGCGTGGCGCATGCCGTCAGTGTGTCACCGGGCAGCGCTTTCAACTTCACCATCGGTCCGGTGGTCAAACGCTGGAAGATCGGTTTTCAGGGCCGTGCAGTGCCTCCCGCCAATGAGATCGCCGCGCTGTTGCCGCTGACCGATCCACATCAGGTGATCCTCAACGAAGAAGACCGTTCAGTTTTCCTGCAACAGCCGGGCATGGAGATCGATCTCGGTGCCATCGCCAAAGGGTATATCGCTGATGTGGTGCAGGCGTTTCTGCGCCAACAGGGCGTACCGCAGGCGCTGATCAACCTCGGGGGCAATGTGCAAACCCTTGGCGCACCGCCGCATGAGCCACAAGGCTGGAGCATTGGCCTGAAAAAGCCGTTTGGACGTGATGATGAACTGCTGGGCGTGCTGCAGGTGCAGGGCAAATCGGTGGTGACATCGGGGATTTACGAGCGTTATTTCGAACTGGATGGCAAGTGCTGGCACCATATCTTCGATCCGCACACCGGCTATCCGCTGGACAACGAGTTGCTGAGCGTGACGGTGATTTCCGATCGCTCACTGGATGGCGACATCTACACCACGTTGCTGTATGGCATGGGCGTGGAGCAGGGACTGGCCTATCTGGCCGACCAGCCCGATCTGGATGCGGTGTTCGTTACCCGCGATCGGCAGATCATCTGCTCTTCACCGCGCCACTTCCAGTTCCAGCAGCGCGATGTCGACTGGCAGCTGCGTTACTGACAGTATTGCTGCAACAGCGAATGGTATTCCGGCTGTAAACGATAGCGATACACCGGACGGCCGGTTGCGCCGTAATGAATGCTGGTGAACAGAATATTAATCTGCGCCAGCCAGATCAGATACTTACGGCAAGACACGCGCGAAATATTCACTTCCGCCGCCAGCTCATCGGTGGAGAACTCATGACCGGGATGGGCATCAATCCACTGACACAAGGTCCGCAGCGTTTGCGGGGTTAAGCCCTTCGGCAGGCGCTTGTTGTCATGCTGCGTTGCCGGGTTGCCATGGATTAACAGATCGACATCAGACTGCTGATAGTAGTGCTGATTATCCATCAGCGACTTCTTCTGCCGCCAGCTGGTGAGCGCCTCTTCAAAACGCGGGAACTGGAACGGCTTGATCAGATAATCCACCACGCCGTAATGCAGCGAAGTTTTGATGTTCTCGGCATCGGCAGCGGAGGAAATGATGATCACTTCCACCGAACTCTGTGCTTTGCGCAGTTCCGGCAACAGATCGAGGCCATTTTCTTGCTGCATATAGATATCCAGCAGCACCAAATCAATTGGGGTGTCGCTATTGAACAAAATCTCTTTGGCCTGCTTCAGGGTCGAAGCGGTTCCACAGCAGTGGAAGCCCTGAACCTGACCGATAAAAGAGCGGTTCAACTCGGCGACCATGGCGTCATCATCGACCACTAACACATTGATCATGCGGATTGGTTTCCTCCATCCCAGGGAAGTTGTACTAAAAATTGGGTAAATACGCCGGGTTCTGACTCAACGGTCACGCCGCCACCGAGGTTTTCCGTTTGCTGTTTCAGCAGGAACAGGCCCACGCCACGGTTCTCTCCTTTGGTGGAGAACCCTTTATCAAAAATCGTCGCGAGATTGTCAGGCTCAATGCCGGGACCATCGTCGCTCACTTCGCACGCCAGCCAGCCGTTCTGATAGTGCAGCATCACGTGGATCTCGCCTTCGGTCTGCTCGCTGAGGGCATCAATGGCGTTCTCCACCAGATTACCGACCACGGTGATTAGGGCCGCCATCTGGTCTTCGTTACCGCTGTCGGGCACAAAGCTGGCATCGCTGATGGTCAGGCGATGACCGCAATCCGAAGCGCGATTGATCTTGCTCAGCAGGAAACCGGCAATCACTGGTGACTTGATGCGATCCAGCAAATAGCCAATCTCAGTCTGGTAATTATTGGCCGTTTTCAAAATATACGCTTCTACCTGCGCATAGTTTTTCATGTGTAGCAGGCCGAGGATCACATGCAGCTTGTTCATGAACTCGTGCGAGCGCTCTCGCAGCGCATCGACGTAGTTTACCATGCCCGTCAGACGCTGCATCAGTCGGCTGATTTCGGTCTTATCCCTGAAAGTACAGACCGCGCCAATAATGCGTCCCTGGCTGCGCACCGGCACCGTATTGCTCAACAGCAAACGACCATTCACATTCAGCTCTTCATCACGACGTGCGCGACCGCTGTGCAGCACATCTCGCAGGTGTTGGTTGATCACCGAGGCATCATCAATACCTTCGTTATCAACCATGCCGCTGGACGACGGTTCATTAAGAAGGGTGCGCGCGGCCTGATTCACCAGTGTCACCTGCGCTTGATCGTCCATCGCCACCACGCCTTCTTTGACCGAGTTAAGGATCGCCTGGCGTTGCTCAAACAGGGTGGAAATCTCGTAGGGTTCGAGGCCGAACAAGATGCGCTTCAACACGCGCACCAGCACCAAAGTGCCAATCGCACCTGCCAGCGTACCAATCAGGATGGTCCAGATAATGCTCCAGCGGCTTTCGTTGATCTGATCGGTGACGGCATCAAGGGAAATACCAATCGCCACCACACCGATCTGCCGATCCTCAGCGTTATACACCGGCGTGAAGACGCGCAGCGCTTTAGCCAACGAACCTTTGTTCACCGAGACATTTTCATGGCCGCGCAGGGCTGGCCCAATGTCCTCGCCAATAAAGTGCTTGCCGACCAGTTCCGGATTGCGATGAGAATAGCGGATACCGTCCATATTGGTGACGGTAATAAACAGCAGATTGTTGCTCTCTTCTACGGCTTTCGCGATGGGTTGAATATTGGCATTGGCCACCGGTTGCGTCAGAGCCAGTTGAATCTCCGGCGAGCGTGCCAGCGTGCGAGCCACCGCCATGGCTTTATCTTCCAACTGTGCGCGGGTTGAAGCACCAATCTGGAAGAAATAGAACATGTGCACACTCAGCAGCACCAGCACGATCACCGCGCTGAGCATCAGCGTCACGAGCGTGTTGAGTTTCATGGGCCGCTTGCGCGCGGGGATTGCGGGTTGAGGCGTGGTCATCATCGCTCCCTGAAGAGAAGAGGGCGCTATTATGACGGCTAAATGCAAAAAGGTCGTCATAAATGACGACCTTTGATGGTGATAAGCAGTCAGGATGCGGCGTGCAGCGGCCGCATCTCAGGGGCTGGATTAGCCCTGCTTCACGCGGTTGGCAAAGCTCTTACGCAGCTTCTGCAGTTTCGGTGGGATCACCGCCATGCAGTAACCGTTACGCTGACCGGCACCATCCCAGTAATCCTGATGATAATCTTCTGCCGGATACCACTCTTTCAGCGGCTCGATGGTGGTGACCACCGGCACGTTAAGATCGGCTTGCGCACGGGCAATGGCAGCAATCGCTTCGGCTTCCTGCTCTGGATTCGCCGGGAAGATCGCTGAACGATACTGGGTACCGACATCGTTGCCCTGACGGTTCAGCTGTGTTGGATCGTGCGTCGCAAAGCTGATATCCAGCAGATCGCCGTATTTCACTTGCTCGGGATCGAAACCTAAACGGATCGCTTCGGCGTGGCCGGTGGCACCGCTGCACACCTGCTCATAGGTTGGGTTCGGGCGCTCCCCGCCGGTATACCCACTTTCGACTGACTCCACGCCAATCACATCTTTGAACACTGCTTCGGTACACCAGAAACAGCCACCGGCGATCACCGCATATTCGGTTGCCATTGTTATTACTCCTGTCAGGTCGAAAGCGTTACTGTGAGGGCGCTCGAAGGCGAATTCAAGCCGCTTAAATTAACATTTCTGGCTTAAAATCATCATGCTTGTCGAGCACGCTGTTACTCATAACGGTAAAACGTCCTTCGCCAGTGTAGTGCAGCGTCGGCGGAAATTCCGGTTTATCGGCCACATGCGCTTTGACGATTTCGAAAATAAAGAAGCCGTAGTTATTCACCATTGAGTCGTCATATAGCTGACACTCAAAGCTGGCGAAGCACTCATCGATCAGCGGCGCATTCACCACCCTGGCCGGTTCCGGCGTGAGGTGAAAGGCATCGAACTTATCGAGACGATCGCCATGGCAGTTACCAATCGCCACCACGCTATCTACCAAATCCGCCGACGGGATGTTAATCACGCACTGTCCGCTTTGCCGAATCAGCTCATGGCTGTAGTTGCCGTTGGCGATCATGCAGCCGACCAGTGACGGCGAGAACTCCAGAATGGTGTGCCAGCCGAGCGTCATGATGTCGTGGTGATCTTCAAATTGCGAACTCAGCAGCACCACCGGACCGGGTTCCAGATACTTCCGCGCCTTGCTGACCGGAAAGTCGATTTTGTGCAGGCGTTGACTCATCATGCGGCTCCTTATTTCTACAGAGATAGCGTAAGTGTAGATGCCAGGCTTTACTGGGCCGGCATTTAACGGCATGGTAGAGCGTCATTTTATCTGGAGCTGGCTAATGGAATCTGCGTCTGTGTCCACATCTCGTCCTGTTTTGCATCTGCTGTGTGGCAAAATCGCTGCCGGAAAATCAACGCTGGCGCACCAACTGGCCCAACAAACCGGCGCGGTGATTATCAGCGAAGACGCCTGGCTGGCGCATCTGTTCGCCGAAGAGATGCAGGATGTCGCGGACTATGTACGTTGTGCGGGCAAGTTACGCAATGCGATGACGCCGCACCTGATCTCGCTGCTGCAGTGCGGTGTGTCAGTGGTGCTGGATTTCCCGGCGAACACCGTGGGCCAACGCCAGTGGATGAAGGCGGTGATCCAGAGTGCACAAGCGGAGCACCAGCTGCACTTTATCGATGTGCCCGATGCGGTGTGCAAAAGCCGTCTGCATGCGCGCAACGCAGAAGGTGAGCATGACTTCGCTGCCACCGATGCGCAGTTCGAGGTGATCAGCAGCTACTTCGTCGCACCGCATGCAGATGAAGGGTTTAATGTGGTGGTGCACGGCTAAGACTGACGATGACTGGATTGATATTTGTTCCAGTCATCTTCTCACTCCCCTTAAAATTCCCGGCTATTTATTGAGTTGATTGATGATTCTTTTGAGGGTGTTGTAGGGGCCTTCAAGCGTGACCTCATTGCCGTCGTTACTTATATAAATGCGCTGGGACTTAAATCTTCTGTATTTCGCTATCTGCAGCTCATAATAACCTTGCTCAGTTTGCTGGTAATTGTATTTCTCCAGAACTGATGCCAGAGCGCTTAAGCGAATAGGAGTCTTAAACGTAAGCCACGCAATATTGGTAAACCAAAAGCTTGCAGCAAGCCCGCATAGCATACCGGTAAAGCCGCCGGTGATATTACCATGAGTTAATTGGGGTAATAGCCATTTGATCACGGCTGAAAAGAATAGGCCGATGAGAATGAAAAACGCGATTCTGAAACTGTCCTTTTGCCATTGCTTTATCAGGTCAAGGCGATGAAGCGAGTAGTGAAATTTCAATTTTTGACTCCGTTCAAAATGTTAATCCGTTCCTGATTGTAGCAACTATGCCAGCCATCAGCATGGGGCGGATTGGAGAGGCGGAACTGTTATGAGCGTGAAGCAGACATGGGTAGAAGGATGCTGATAATATTTACACCAGTGGGTTGCAGGTTCCACCAGAGGTATGAATGGAATACAAAAAGTCATTGCAGAAAATATTGTCAGATGATCCTGTTAGGATGAGTATCCTATACGAAGTTCAAGTACTTGAACTCAATGATGGTTGGATTGGTGCGGGGTTTGTACGGGACGCTGTTTGGGATTACTTACATGGATATGCGCTAAGACCTGTTTCTGGTGATGTAGATGTCGTCTGGTTTGACTCTAAAAACTGTGCTCCTGATCTTGACCGCGTCTTAGAAGAGAGGCTTAAACAGCAATTACCTACATTAGACTGGTCAGTAAAGAATCAAGCCAGAATGCATCATCGTAATGGTGATCATCCCTATACCTCAACGGGCGATGCCCTGTTGTACTGGCCAGAAACTGCTACTGCCGTCGCTGTCAGGTTGGGGCCGAAAGGACTTGATATCACGGCACCCTACGGACTCAGTGACCTGTTTGAACTGCGTCTACGACCAACTCCTGCATTTGAGCGTGATAAGTTTGATTCTTTTAAGCAACGAGTCCGCACAAAGAGATGGATAGAACGCTATCCCAGGCTCCAACTCAACATCCCCACATAACAACATTCACATATTCCGCCTCCTGCTGCCTGAATATATGTGATCTGCTCCCAGCAAACTAACATTGCGTGATGTAAGCAAGTTCTGCTGCTGGCATACAGCATATAAGCAGGTGACGCTGAAGGTCCGCTGTGAGCGCAGGCTGTGTGAAAACTCATAGCTTTAAGTAGCCTAACAATATTTCTC
>CBCTJT010000011.1:0-176147 GCA_965147305.1 uncultured bacterium | reverse complement strand
TCACATTCTCCTCAGAAAACTGAGAAAAAGTGTCAACGCTATTCAGGACGGATCAATAAAATGAAAAAGGCTGACAAAAGTCAGCCTTTTCGACGCATTAGGTATCAGGTGTTGCGCTATTCTTAACAAACAGCGTGAGCTTATCGCCCGGCTGAATGTCTTTAGCGTCACTGTTCCAGCGCATAACATCCTGGGTGTTCACACCATGACGTTTTGCAATACTGGCAAAAGAATCACCCTTACGTACCCGGTAGGTGATGCTGTTGCCGTTATCAGCCAGCTGCGTTGCTTTGCCGCCTACAGTCAACTTCTGACCGATGCGAACTGAAGCACTGCGCAAGTTGTTCTGCTGTTTCAGTGCACTGACGCTTACGCCAAGCTTGTTAGCAATTGCTGACAAGGTGTCGCCTTTGCGTACCGTGTAGTTATTTCCTGCCGCACTGACTTTCGCCATTTCGGTAGGCTGCACGGATGCAATGTCACCGGAAGCCAGTGAATTGCGCAGCTTAGCAACGTTGGACTTAGGCACCATAATATAGTGCGGTCCGTTTGGCGCAGTGGTGCCGTTTTTATAACCCGCATTGAAGCTCTTCAACTTGTTGAGCGACATGCCGGCCATATCTGCGGCCTGCGTCAGTTCAATTTGCTGTCCCACTTCCACACGTGCCAGGGCACGGCTTTCGTTCGGGGTCGGCAACTTGATACCGTACTGCTTGTTGTTCTTGAGGATTTCACTCAAGGCCAACATTTTAGGTACATAGACCGTGGTTTCGCGTGGTAACGATAAATGCCAGAAGTCAGTCGGCTTGCCGCGCGCCTTATTCTGTTTCATCGCTTTCAGCACACGTCCTTCACCGCTGTTATAGGCAGCCACTGTTAACAACCAGTCACCGTCAAACATACCGTTCAGACGCTGCATCATATCCAGCGCAACTTTGGTCGAGGCCACCACATCGCGGCGTCCGTCGTACCATTGGTTCTGTTTCAAACCATAGTTTTTGCCCGTTTGTGCAACAATCTGCCAGATGCCAGCGGCATTCGCAGAAGATGTTGCATGTGGGTCAAAAGCGCTCTCCACTATGGGTAGCAGTACCAGTTCCATCGGCATTTTACGTTTCTGTATCTGCTCGACAATCCAGTACATGTACGGCTCTGCCCGTAATGTTACATCGTGGAGATAGCTCTTATTTCTTAAAAACTTTGTTTTTTGTTCGCGGATCCGGGGGTTTTCCGGAATCCCCATCTTCAACTCGTCACTAATGTGATTCCAGAGATCGGTATCTTCTGCGAGGCTTGTTCCATCATCCTGCCATCGCTGCGATAATAATTGATCTCCGTACTTTCCATTTTCACCTTGACCAGCTGAAGACAGGCTCTGTGCATGCTGTACGGGGATATTGGCGTCATTCCTTGATGCCTGACATCCTACCAGCAAGACTGAGGCGAGTAAGATCGCTTTAGCCTTCATGTGTGTGTCAATAGTTCGCTTAAAAGACGAGCAACTATACGTTAGGGGTACACACAACACAACCAGAAATATCAATAACGGTCTTTCTTCTCGCGTAGATCGGCGAATGTTTGCCATAACGGGGAGGAAGCAACATTAGTCCCTAAAGCCTTTTGTAAATCAGCATCTTGCGTACGAAGAAATAAATTTATTTCCCGCTCTAATGCCAATTTTGTTGGCAAAGTAATGTGATTTTCTGCTCGTAAGTCCTTAATTTGCTGATACCTTGCCAAAATTTTGGGGTCATGAGGCAGAATAGCCGCAGCAAACTTCATATTGGATAAAGTGTACTCATGAGCGCAACAAATCAGGGTGTCCGCAGGGAGTTCGTTAAGCTTCTGAAATGACTCAAACATCTGCTCTGCAGTACCTTCAAATAATCTTCCACAGCCGCCAGAAAACATCGTGTCACCACAAAAAAGATAAGGTGAACTGAAATATGAGATATGTCCTAAAGTGTGTCCGGGTGTTGCGATGACACGGAAATTTAGCCCAAGCAGCGTAAATTCGTCATTTTCAGCAACGATGTGTTTTGCACCCTTATCTGCGGTTTCTGCGGGTCCGTAAACCGCCAAATCGGGATAGTGCTGCAACAGTTCTGCGACACCGCCAACATGATCGTGATGATGGTGCGTGAGTAAAATGGCCACCGGTTGCCACTTGTTAACTCTGATTTTATCCAGTACCGGTTGAGCTTCGCCGGGATCGACAATCACACAGTTTTTATCATCGTCTGTTAGTGTCCAGATGTAGTTATCCTGCAACGCGGGAATACTGGTAAGATTCATAAACACCTCTCAGGTCGTAGAAAAGGATGATGGTAGAGCATGAAGCCAGCTAAAACACGCCGAATTCTGTCTGCGCCGCGCTCCTGGCGTGACATGCCCATGGGAGACTATTTTCGCGATGCACTCACGCAGCAGTTGCAGCCCTACCTGGGAAAGCTGTATGGCTTTCATATGCTTAAACTTGGCAGCCTTAGCGCAGAAATCAACACCCGTCAGTGTGCCATATCGCATCAGGTGAATGTGGGCATTGAGGGCGATGACTTGCAGGTAATCGCCAATACCACGCAATTACCCTTTGAAGCGAAATCGATTGATGCCTGTCTGATGGCGCATACTCTGGCGTGGAGTCAGGATCCCCATCGTGTGTTACGAGAAGTGGATCGGGTCTTAATTGATGATGGCTGGATGATTATCAGCGGGTTTAACCCGTTCAGCCTGCTTGGAATCAGCAAAGGCATTCCAGGTTTGCATGCGCGTGCGCCATGGAGCGGACGCATGTTTAGCCAGGTCCGCTTGCTCGACTGGCTCAGCCTGCTCAATTATGAAGTGGTTTATCGCACCCGTTTTCAGGTAGTGCCGTGGCATCGGCAGGGCGGCAAGGTAATCAGTGCGCACCTGCCCGCGCTGGGATGTCTTAACATTGTGGTGGCGCGCAAACGAACATTCCCGTTAACGCCCACCAAAGCGAAGAAGAGCTTAAACAAAGCGCAGGTTAGGCAAACAGTGAATGCCACGCGTCAGTTTCGTGAAGTGAAGGATCAGGACTCGACCTGATAGCCAACATCATCCTGCGTCGGATGACCGGCCGCGTTGCGCGCCAGTTCGTCGCAGCGTTCGTTTTCCGGGTGACCGGCGTGGCCTTTTACCCATTCCCACTTGATTTCATGGTGGCTGAGCGCGAGATCGAGCCGCTTCCAGAGATCGACATTTTTCACCGGCTTTTTATCGGCCGTTTTCCAGCCGCGCTTTTTCCAGTTGTGAATCCACGTGGTGATCCCCTGACGCACATACTGGCTATCGGTGCTGAGCACCACTTCACAGGGCTGAGTTAATGCTTCCAACGCCACAATCGCCGCCATCATTTCCATGCGGTTATTGGTGGTGAGTCGATAGCCGGTGCTAAACTCTTTTTCATGCGCGCCATAGCGTAAAATGGCGCCGTAGCCGCCGGGGCCGGGATTGCCCAGGCAGGATCCATCGGTGAATATTTCTACCTGTTTGCGCATCTCTGGTAGACTTCCTTCTGACAAAACGCCAAGTCTGACATAAAACGAGTCCTATGAGCACTGCAAATAACCGCCAGATCGTCCTCGATACCGAAACCACCGGCATGAACATGATCGGTGTGCATTATGAAGGACATCGCATCATTGAAATCGGTGCGGTCGAGGTGATTAACCGTCGCCTGACCGGCAACAACTTCCACATGTATCTCAAGCCCGATCGGTTGGTGGATCCGGAAGCTTTCGGCGTTCACGGTATTGCCGATGAGTTTCTGGCGGATAAGCCGATATTTGCTGACATCGCCGATGAATTCCTCGAGTACATCCGTGGTGCGGAGCTGGTGATCCATAACGCGTCGTTTGATATCGGCTTTATGGACTATGAGTTTGGCATGCTCAAGCGCGGTATCGGCAAAACTGACACCTTCTGTCAGGTGACGGATAGCCTGGCGATGGCGCGTAAGATGTATCCAGGCAAGCGCAACAGCCTTGATGCGCTCTGTAATCGCTACGAAATCGACAACAGCAAACGTACGTTGCACGGCGCATTGCTCGATGCCGAAATCCTGGCGGAAGTGTTCCTGATGATGACCGGCGGCCAAACTTCACTGGCCTTCTCTGCGGATGGCGATCAGAACAGCCAAAATACCGGCGATAACATCCAGCGCATTGTGCGTCCGAGTTCAGGATTACGCGTGGTCAACGCCAGCGATGATGAGATCATCGCACATGAAAGTCGGCTGGATTTGGTGCTGAAGAAGGGTGGAAGCTGCCTGTGGCGTGCCTGAATGGGCTGAATTTGCATGGAAAAGCAACGTTAAGTCGAAAAAATCGGCAAACGATTCATTCCCTCAGAAAAAGCATTGACGGTTCATAAGGCTGCCATTAATATTCGCCTCGTTCTCGACGGGGAACAAAGCGCGGAGCGGTAGTTCAGTTGGTTAGAATACCTGCCTGTCACGCAGGGGGTCGCGGGTTCGAGCCCCGTCCGTTCCGCCAATCATTAAAGAAGCCGATGCAGAAATGCATCGGCTTTTTGCTTTTTCATGATTGGCAACTCAATGCCAATCCTGCGAACACATCAATCCTTCTGCACCGCCACTTCCTGACGATACGCAACCACAGGCACTTCACGATCGGCACGCGCCAGCCAGCGATAGCAACCTGCGCCTAATGCCACACCAATAAACCAGCTGAAATTTGCCACGGCATGCAGTGAAGGAATAAAGCTGATCACCAGGCAAATACCCACCGACGGCAGCAGTGCGGCAATCGCCTTCGGGTTGAAGCCACCGCGATACCAGTAGCGTCCTTTCGGCGTATCATCAAACAGGTCATCCACGTAAACCTTGCTGCGCTTAATCAGATAGAAATCGGCCACCAAAATGCCAAACAGCGGGCCAATAAAGGATCCGAGCACATCCAACGTGTAATGGATTAATTCCGGTGACTGGAACAGATTCCACGGCGTCAGCAGCACAGAACCTACCGCAGCAATCATGCCGCCGGTACGGAAGCTGATTTTCTGCGGTGAGCAGTTAGAGAAGTCGAACGCTGGAGAAACAAAGTTCGCCACAATGTTGATACCGATGGTGGCGATGATCATGGTCAGCAGCCCAATCGCCACGGCAACATCGTTGCCAACCATGCTGACGGTTTCAATCGGATCGGTAATCATGCGGCCGAACAGTGACTGCGTACCTGATACGATCACCACGGTGACAATCGAGAACAGCAGGAAGTTAAACGGCAATCCCCAGCGGTTACCACGGCGGATCTCACCCATGCTTTTGCCGTAGCGAGAGAAGTCACCAAAGTTGAGCAGCGGACCGGAGAAATAGGAAACCACTAATGCAGTGGCAGTGATCATCTGCCAGGTCTGCTCACCGGTGCTCAGCTGCTTGCTGGCCAGGGTGAAGGAGATACCGTCAAAACCGGTTTTGTATACAATCCAACCTGCCAGTGCCACCATCACCACGTAGACCGCCGGACCCGCTACATCGATAAAGCGTTTGATCGCACTCATGCCGTGCCAGAACACCATCGCCTGCAGGAACCACATCACCCCGAAGCAGCACCAGCCGAGTTGAGATAACCCCAGCCAGCTGCTTTGTGTCATGCCACTCAGTGAAGGGAAGAATTTCAGCAGCACCAGCATCAACGCGTTAGCCGCTAAATAGGTTTGAATGCCGTACCACGCGAAAGCGATCAGGCCGCGAATCACTGCGGGGATGTTGGCACCAAACACGCCGAATGCCTGACGTGAAATCACCGCATAAGGCACGCCCGCCATCTGACTCGGTTTGGCGACGAGGTTGGCACACAGCTGCACGATGCAGATCCCCACCAGCAGACAAAGCAGCACCTGCCAGCTCGCCAGCCCCAACGTAAAGAAGCTGGCGGCGACCACATAGCCGCCCATGCTGTGCACATCCGACATCCAGAAAGAGAAAATGTTATACCACGACCAGTTCTGGTCGCGCGTCGGCGCCAGATCTTCATTACACAGGCGCGGACTGTAGTGGGCGTTGGCGCCAGAGGCCACCCCAGAGGTCACTTCAGAATGATTTGGCATGAAACCTGCTCCTCTAACAACATGGGAAAAATAATCACAGCGTGAAACGGTATTGCAGGATCCAGGCCAGAATTGATTTCTTGTATACAAAAAATTAATTTCACGTATACGATGTGCTGTGCACAGTCACTTACCGGAGCAGGTAATGAAGAGCGAAACAGGCCAGAAAACGGCTGCCGATCTGAATGATCGCGACGAACCTATCTATCAGGCGTTACTCACCGCCATTGTGGAACATCAGCTGCCACCGGGCAGCAAATTGCCTGAAGAGGCGCTATCAGAAGTCTTTGGTGTGAGCCGTACCGGCATTCGTAAGGTGCTACAACGCCTCGCGGCGGTGCAAATGATCACCTTGTCGCCCAGGCGTGGTGCACAAGTGGCCACGCCGGGCGTTGATGAGGCACGAGATATTTTTGCCACACGCAGCTTACTTGAGTGCGCCAATTTGCCGGCGGTACTCACTCATGTTCAGCCACCGCACCTGGCTGCCCTGAGTACCTTAATTGAGGAAGAGCAGCTGGCACATGAACAGCATGATGGCGCAGCGGCGATACGGCTCTCGGCGGCCTTCCATATTCAGCTGCAGGCGATTTCCGGCAACCAGGTGCTGACGGATATGGTGACGCGCCTGACCCAACGCTCATCATTAGTGATTGCCGCGTATGGCGCGCCGTGGCAGCGCGGGTGCCGTTGCGATCATCACGATCGGCTGGTGGATCTGTTACGACAGAAAGATCTGCCTGCGCTCACCGCAGCCTTACAGCATCACTTTGAGCATATCGTGGCCAGCCTGCATTTTGAGCGCAGCGGCGAAACGTTACCTGACTTCACCCGGTTATTTTCCGGTCACAATGGAGCTGCATCATGAGCCTGATTCAGGTGATCAACCCCAATACCAGCCAGGCGATGACAGAAACCATCGGTGCAGCCGCACGTGCGGTGGCGGCACCAGGCACCGAAATCCTGGCCGTGTGTCCGAGCCAGGGTGTGCCTTCGATTGAAGGGCATTTCGATGAAGCGATTGCGGCGATCGGCGTACTGGAACAGGTCAAGCGCGGCAAAGCACAGGGCGTGAGTGGCCATATTATTGCCTGCTTCGGCGATCCGGGTTTGCTGGCGGCACGTGAACTGGCGAGCGGTCCGGTGATCGGCATTGCAGAAGCCGCGATGCACACGGCGACGTTGGTGGCGACGCGCTTTTCAATTGTCACCACCTTGCCGCGCACTTTAGTGATCGCCCGCCATCTGCTGCAGCAGTATGGCTTTACGCATCATTGTGCGGCACTGCACGCCATCGATTTGCCGGTGCTGGCGCTGGAAGATGGCAGCGGTGTCGCGCAGGAAAAAGTGCGCCAGCGTTGTATTCAGGCTAAACGCGAAGATGGCAGCGGCGCGATTGTGCTGGGCTGTGGCGGTATGGCCTCACTGGCACAGGAGCTGACGAAAGAGTTGGGTCTGCCGGTGATTGATGGCGTCAGCGCCGCTGTGAAAATGGTGGAATCACTGGTGGCGCTGGGCTTTGGCACCAGCAAACACGGCGATTTAGATTACCCGATTGAAAAACCGCTCAGCGGCGCATTTCAGCACCTAAACTAAGGGCTGGTTGAGGACTGACTAAGGAATTTACAGAATGAGCGATGTATCTGAAAAGAAAGAGTACAGCTTCAACAAAAACTACCCGCGTGACCTGATTGGTTATGCGAACCATCCACCGCATGCACAGTGGCCGGGCAACGCCAAAGTGGCGGTGCAGTTTGTCCTCAATTACGAAGAGGGCGCGGAAAACAACGTGCTGCATGGCGACGCCGGTTCGGAACAATTCCTGTCTGACATCATAGGCGCTGCCAGCTATGCCGATCGCCACATGTCGATGGACTCGCTGTATGAGTACGGCTCACGCGCGGGCTTCTGGCGCATTCACAACGAATTCCAGAAGCGCGGATTGCCGCTGACGGTATTTGGCGTGGCGATGGCGCTGGCGCGTCATCCGGAGATTGTGGAAGCGATCAAAGCGGCAGATTACGACGTGGTCAGCCATGGCTGGCGCTGGATCCATTATCAGTCGATGGATGCTAAAACCGAACGTCAACATATGCAGCAGGCGGTAGATGTTCTGCGCGATTTGTTTGGTAAAGCCCCGACCGGTTGGTACACCGGCCGCGACAGCCCGAATACGCGCCGCTTAGTGGTGGAGAACGGTGGCTTCAGTTATGACAGTGACTACTACGGTGACGATCTCCCATTTTGGACACAGGTGACCTGTCAGGATGGCACGGTGAAACCGCATCTGATCATTCCTTATACGCTGGAATGTAACGATATGCGCTTCGCTTCGCCGCAGGGTTTCAACACCGCCGAGCAGTTCTTTGTCTATCTGCGTGACACCTTTGATGTGTTGTATGAAGAGGGCGACACCGCGCCGAAAATGATGTCGATTGGCATGCATTGTCGACTGCTAGGCCGCCCGGGAAAATTCCGCGCCTTGCAACGTTTTCTCGATCATATCCAGCAGCATGAGAATGTGTGGGTTTGTACCCGCCAGCAAATCGCCGATCACTGGATGGAGACGCATCCGGCGCCTGCCGTTTAACGACTTGCGCTAAAGCGTGCTAAATATCGACCGGTACGATATTGACTGTCGTACCGGTCGGCGCAGCACAAGGCCGGGAACATCCTGCGAGCGCTGATTGACACTGTTAGCTCATCAAGCTGACCTGCGCCGCGACAATCCGCCACCCATAAGGCATACGCACCCACGTCTGCTGCTGGCGACCGATCTTCTCCACGCCTTCACGCGTAAATTCAGTGCTGCACACCGCGTAGTCATTACCAAAGGTGGTGATCACTGTATTGCGTAGCGTGCGATCTAACCCTTTTGATGGACGTGCCGCACGAAATGCACGGATCTCATCAATGCCATACAGATTCTCGCCCGCGCCCAAACGCACAGTGCGATCGTCGTGCCAGAACAACTCATCCAGCACATCAACATTGTTGCTTACCAGCGCTTCTTCATAGCGGTAAAACGCAGCGGTAACCTCAGCCAGCACAGCGGGACGATCAATATGTTCAGGTGTCATGGTTATGCATCCATCAGGGTGGTTTGATGCAGGGTCAGCCCTTGCTGCTGTAAAGCCCAGGCGGCGCGCAGTGCCAGATGTTCTTTAAACGGTGCGGCGATCAACTGCAAGCCAATCGGTAATCCGCTGGCGGTTTGCAAAGGCACGGTACACACCGGTAAACCAAGGAAGGAAATTGGCTGCGTCAGCATGCCCATACTGGCGCGCGTCGGCAAATCCTGACCGTTGATATGAATCGTCTCTTGCCCGATGGTGGTGGCAGTACACGGAGTGGCTGGCGCAATCAGGACATCAAATTGTTCAAACAACGGTAACACTTGCTGTTGGAAATGGCGGCGGAAGCGCTGTGCCTGCACATACCACGCGGAAGGCAGCATCGCACCGGCCAGCAGACGTTCACGAGAATTCGGTTCGAATTGCGCGGGCATGCTGCGCAAGGCAGGCAGATAGTGATTGCCGCCTTCAGCGGCGGTCAGGATAAAGGCTGCTGAGCGGGCAATTTCCGCGTTGGCTAATGTGACTTCTTCGCTGGCATCCAGCGCTTGTGCCACCACCTGCACGGCAGCGCGCGCTTCCTCGCTGCACCAGGTCGAGAAGAAGCCGCCCAGCACCGCACTACGAATGCCTTCTGCGCCTTTTGCTAATCCCTCACTAACGGGATCCATAGCCTGAGTAGACTGGAATGCATCACCGCTATCACGTCCTTGCAGCGCATCATACACCAGGCTCAAATCTTCCACCGAGCGTGCAAACGGACCAATATGATCGAGGCTGGCGACAAACGGATGGCTGCCACTGCGCGACAAACGGCCAAAGGTGGGTTTCAGTCCATAGATACCGCACAACGAAGCTGGCACGCGGATCGAACCATTGGTATCGGTGCCCAGCGAGAAGTGCACTAAACCTGAAGCGACGGCCGCCGCCGAGCCACCTGAGGATCCACCGGCCACGCGGGTCAAATCACGCGGATTATGGGTCGCGCCGTAATGGGTGTTTTCGGTGGTAAAGCCGTAAGCATAGGCATCCATATTCAGCATACCGGAGAGCAGTGCGCCGGACTGACGCAGTTGACTCACCGCCCATGCATCTTCGCGGGCCGCTGCCCGTTCACTGAACAAGCTGGCTCCTGCAAGGGTGCTGTGCCCGGCGACATCAAACAGGTTTTTAACCGCATACGGAATGCCCGCCAGCGTGGGTAATACTTCACCGCGCTGGCGCTGCAAATCGACCTGATCCGCTTCGCGCAACATGCGCTGACCGGTGATTTCGGTCCAGGCATTTAGCGCAGGATTGTGCTGCTCAATGGCGTTCAACGTCTGTTGCGCCACGTCACGGGCGCTGATATCGCCTTGATTCAGCGCATGATTGAGCGCTTTGATGGATAACGATGCCAGTTTCATGGATGGAACACTCCTGCCACTTCCAGCCGATCATCCAGCGGGAAAGCCATGAGCGGTTCAGCCATGGCGGCGATGCGATTGAACTGCACCAGCAATTCAGCGCGACGGGCTTCGTCCAGTTCCAGAGCCAGAATCTGTTCCATTTGAGCGATATAAGCCGCCCAGTCCGGTTGTGAATGCATGATGATTTCCTTTAAAAGCCGGCTGCGCTGCCGTTGCTACGTGGATCGAAGGCACCTTCCAGCATGCCGTTGTTGTGTCTGACGATGGCGCCGGCATGGCCGACCACTTCGCTAAAATCAGGCAACAGCTCGACGTCATGGCCGAGTTCGCGCAGTTGCTGCACTGTTTCTACTGACATGCGTGCTTCGAGTTTGAGGGAGTCAGAGGATTGTCCCCAGGTACGTCCCAGCAACCAACGCGGTGCACTGACTGCCTGTTGTAGCGGCTGTCCCTGAATCACATGGCGGGTAAAAATCGCTGCCTGCGTTTGCGGTTGACCGTCGCCGCCCATTGAGCCGTACACCATGGTGCGGCCATCTTTCAGCCGCGCTGCCGCCGGATTCAGGGTATGGAACGGTTGTTTGCCCGGCTCCAGCGCCAGCAGGTGGCCAGGTTTCAGGCTGAACGCCGCTCCCCGGTTTTGCCAGGTGATGCCAGTGCCAGGCAGCACCACGCCGCTGCCAAATTCGTGATAGATACTCTGAATAAAGGAAACGGCCAGTCCGCTGCTGTCCATGACGCCCATCCACACGGTATCGCCAGGTCCACGGCCGGTTCCCCACGGCGCGGCTTGTTGATCATCAATCTGCGCCGCCAGCGTTGAAAGGTGTTCGGCATTCAGCAGGTTTTGCACATCGATATCGATATGGCGTGGATCGGTGATGTGTTTGTCACGCAAGGCAAAGGCTTTTTTGGTGGACTCAACAATGCGGTGCACGGTTTGTGCTTCATCGGCCTCCGCCATGTTCAGGCGGTCGGTGATACCCAGGATCGCCAGCGATACCAAACCCTGCGTTGGTGGCGTCATATTCCAGATGTCACCTTCGCTGTGTGCCAGGTGTAATGGCGTACAGCGGCGCGCGTGTTGTTTTTGTAAATCTTCCAGCGTAATCGGCATACCCAGCGCGGTCATTTCACGCGCTAAATGATGTGCAAATTCGCCGCGATAGAAGCTTTCCAGACCCTGTTCACTCAACACACTAAGCGTATTGGCGAGCGCGGGCTGGGTAAAACGGCTACCGGCGCTGGGCACGGTGCCGTCAGGTAAATAGGTTGCCGCGAAGCCGGGCTGGTCGAGCAATTCATGTTGCTTCGCCGCGGTGGCCGCTGCCTGCGATGCGGTCACAGGAATACCATCGGCGGCATAGCGAATCGCGTCGCGCAGTAAACGGGCTAAAGGCAGGGGAGCAGATCCTAACTCTTCAGCCAGCGTTAACGCTTCCTGCCAGCCACTCACCGTGCCCGCTACGGTTAACGCAGCTTTAGGGCCGCGATGCGGAATGTGACTTTCGCCGTGATAGAAGTCGAGGTGTGCCAGCGAGCCTGCTGCACCACTGGCATCGATAGCAATAGGATCGCCATTGGGTGGCACCACCAACCAAAAGCCATCGCCGCCCAAGCCGTTCATATGCGGATAGACAACCGCGATAGTGGCAGCGGCAGCCACCATCGCTTCAATCGCGTTACCACCTTCGCGTAAAACCGCCAGCGCGCTTTCACTGGCAAGATGATGTGGGGTGACGGCCATGCCGAGCGGGGCCATGTTGCTCTGTATCATAGTGAACTCTTCATCATTGATTCTTTTGTAGGGTGTGGATTGGGTGAGTGGTCGCCATAAAGCGTGCTCCTGCAAATCCGTGAGTTGATCTAAGCAAGAGCTGTTCCAGTTTTGGTCGGACATCAATGTGGATCGATTTGTGCTAGCTTGTGATGAAACGAAAGTTACAGGACCGATGATGAAACAGCTTGATGAACGCCTTCGCAGTCACTATCCGCAACTATCGCCGCAAGAGCAGCGTATTGCCGATTTTGTGTTTGACCATTTTGATGACCTGATCAGCTACAACAGCGCAGAGCTGGCGCGGCTGAGCGGGGTATCAAAGGCGACAGTCAGCCGCCTGTTTAAACGCCTGGGCTATGAAAAATACAAGGACATGCGGGACGAGTTACGTGTGCTGCGTCAGAGCGGCATGCCACTCACTGATAATCGCGATGCGGTGCAAGGTAACACGTTGTTATCACGCCACTATAAGCAGGAAATGGCTAACCTGACGCAGTGGGTCAATAGCATCGACCCGCAACAGTTTGGTGAAGTGATTCAGGCACTTGGTACAGCAAAACGCGTATTTATTATCGGCATGCGCAATGCCTATCCGGTGGCATTGCACCTGCGTCAGCAGCTGATGCAGGCGCGCCCGCAGGTACATGTCTTGCCTCAACCTGGCCAGACGCTTGGCGAGGAGCTGGTGGATATCACGCCGGAAGATATTGTGGTGGTGATGGCCTTCCGCCGCCGTCCACGTATCATCCGTCCGCTAATGCAGCAGCTGCAGCAGAGTCACATCCCGGTGCTGGCGCTGTGTGAGCCGCAGGCGCAGGGCATTATTACGCTGGCGCACTGGCAGCTGTGCGCACCGCTCGACAGCGTCTCGGCTTTTGATAGCTATGCCTCGGCGATGAGTCTCATCAACCTGCTGGCGAATGCGCTGCTGCATGAGATGCTGTCGCAAGGGCGTCAGCGTATTCATCAAATTGCCGATCTTTATCAGCATCTGGATGAACTGGAACACCGATAGTGGGCACCAATTTGGTGCTTTGCACCTTTTTTGATCGGGTGTTTATACGGGTGCAATGCCCGTTTTTATCGCCTTAAACTGCGTGTTTATTCGTTTTTCTTCCCTTTACTCCCTGCACCCTGTGGTTGGCACATTAGTTGCAAATCTATTTATCAAGAATCTTTTGTTTCACGATAAACTCACCGGGGTGCATAATGAAAAAAGTTTTACTGGCAGTCGCAGGCGCAGCATTGTTGATGGCTCAGGTCGGCAGTGCCATGGCCGATCAGCTGCAGGACATTCAAAAGCGTGGCGTTATCCGCGTTGCGGTACCGCAAGACTTCCCGCCGTTTGGTTCAGTCGGTACTGATTTACAGCCACAAGGCTATGACATCGACATGGCGAAATATCTGGCGAAGCAGATGAAACTGAAGTTGCAGCTGGTGCCGGTTTCCAGCGCCAACCGCGTACCGTATCTGCAAACCGATAAAGTGGATCTGGTGATCTCCAGCATGGGCAAAAATGCGGAGCGTGAGAAAGTGATCGACTTCAGCCGTGCCTATGCGCCGTTCTTCCTTGGCGTGTTTGGCCCGAAAGGCGAAACGTTGAAAGATGCTGCCGCGCTGAGCGGTAAATCGATTGGTGTCACGCGCGGCGCGGTAGAAGACATGGTGCTGAGCGATATCGCGCCAAAAGATGCGCAGGTGAAACGTTACGAAGATAACAACACCACGCTGTCAGCTTACCTGTCAGGTCAGGTGCAGTATGTGGCGACGGGTAACCTCGTGGTCGCCGCGATTGCCCGTCAGAACGCCGAAAAAGCACCGGTTCCCCAGTTCATGCTGAAAGATTCACCGTGCTTTATCGGTCTGAAGAAAGATGAGCCGGCGCTGAAAGACAAAGTGAATGGTTTGATCGAGCAGGGCATCAAAGACGGCACGCTGAACAAGCTGTCGGAAGAGTGGCTGAAAGCACCACTGCCAGCCAACCTCGGCGCATAACACGATGATTGGGCAACTTAACTTTGCAGAGCTCTGGCCGCACTGGCCAGAGTTGCTGGCCGGGCTGTGGGTCACGATTCAGATAACGGTGCTGGCCACCGTCGGCGGGGTGAGCCTCGGGATTCTCGGTGCTGCACTGCGCAGCGGTAAACCGAGCTGGGCGAGTCGCATCTGGGGCGTTTATGTCGAGCTGATCCGTAACACGCCATTCGTGGTACAGCTGTTTTTTATCGTCTTTGGTTTGCCCAATCTTGGTCTGAAACTGACGGCGGGCGAAGCTGCGCTGCTGGCGATGTTGATTAACCTCGGCGCCTACAGCACCGAAATTATTCGTGCCGGTATTCAGGTGACGCCGCGCGGACAGTGGGAAGCGGGTCGCGTGTTGGGCTTAACTCGCACCCAGACGTTTATTCGCGTGGTATTGCCGCCGTCTTTGCAGCGCATTTATCCGGCGCTGGTGAGCCAGTGCATTATTGTGATGCTCGGTTCGTCGGTGGTATCGCAGGTGTCGTACGAAGAGTTGACCTTTGCCGCTAACCTGATTCAGTCGCGCACCTTTTTGAGTTTTGAAGTCTATCTGGTGACCACGTTGATTTATCTGGCGTTGTCGATTGCCATGCGACAGCTGCTGCTGGCGCTGGGGCGTAAATGGTTTGGAGCGCAGCCCGCATGACAACCTTTACTGACTGGGACATCCTGCGCAACCTGCTGCTGGCGGCGCGCTGGACGATTTTACTGTCGCTGGTGGCCTTTTTCGGCGGCACGCTGGTGACCTTACCGTTGCTGTTTTTACGTCTTCTGAAACGTCCCTGGCTAACGCGATTCGTTCGCTGTTACACCGAGCTGTTTCAGGGCACGCCGCTGTTGATGCAGCTGTTCCTCGCCTTCTTTGGTGTTGCGCTATTTGGTATTGATGTTGCGCCCTGGACTGCGGCCTCGCTGGCATTAACTTTCTACACCAGCGCGTTTCTGGTGGATATCTGGCACGGCAGCATTCGTGCCTTACCAAAAGGGCAGTGGGAAGCATCGCGCTGCCTCGGGCTGACTTTCGGTCAAACGCTGTTTCGCGTCGTGGCACCGCAGGCGATCCGTATCGCCATCGCGCCCACCGTGGGCTTTGCCGTGCAGGTGATCAAAGGCACCGCGCTGGCATCGATTATCGGTTTCGTCGAGCTGACCAAAGCCGGCACCATTTTGAATAACGTGACTTATCAGCCTTTCAAGGTATTTGGCTTGGTGGCGCTGGGTTACTTCCTGATGTGTTATCCGCTGTCGCGTTACAGCCAGTACCTGGAGAAAAAATTCAATGCCGCTCATCACCATTAATCAGGTCCAGAAGTACTACGGCGACAACCACGTTCTGAAAGGCGTCGATCTGGATATCGACAACGGCGAGGTGATCTCGATTATCGGCCGCAGCGGCTCGGGCAAAAGTACCTTGCTGCGCTGCATGAACGGTCTGGAAGGCTATCAGGAAGGCAGCATCAAACTCGGTGGCATGACAATCACCGACCGTGAATCTCAGGCGCGTGAAATCAGCCGCTCGGTGGGCATGGTGTTCCAGAACTTCAACCTGTTCCCACACATGACCGCGCTGGAAAACGTGATGCTGGCACCGCGTCGCGTATTGAAAAAAAACGAAGCTGAATGCCGCGAACTGGCTACGCAGATGCTGGAAAAGGTCGGCCTCGGCGAGCGCATCAACTACTATCCGGCCAATTTATCCGGCGGTCAGCAGCAGCGTGTGGCGATTGCCCGTGCGCTGGCGATGCAGCCGAAAGTTTTACTCTGTGATGAGATCACCTCAGCGCTCGATCCTGAGCTGGTGGGCGAAGTACTGAAGGTGCTGGAACAACTGGCTGCCGAAGGCATGACGTTGATCCTCGTCACCCATGAAATGAACTTCGCCCGTGATGTGGGCGATCGCGTGGTGTTTATGCATCAGGGCCGCGTCTGGGAGCAGGGCGACAGCAAAACGCTGTTTGCCAACCCGCAGACCGCCGAGCTTAAACAGTTTATCTCCACCGTCCGTCTTTAAGTCTTCAAAAGGAATAGCACATGGATATCAGTCAGTTTTCGCAAATTAATCCACCACAACGCCTGCTGATGGGACCCGGTCCGATCAACGCCGATCCGCGTGTATTGCGCGCCATGTCGAGCCAGCTGCTGGGACAGTACGATCCGGCGATGACACACTACATGAATGAAGTGATGGCGTTGTACCGTGGTGTATTTCGTACCGAAAACCGCTGGACCATGTTGATTGACGGCACTTCACGCGCCGGTATCGAAGCGATCCTACTCTCGGCTATCCGCCCAGGTGACAAAGTGCTGGTGCCGGTGTTTGGTCGCTTTGGTCATCTGCTGTGTGAAATTGCCCGCCGCTGTCGTGCGGAAGTGCACACCATTGAAGTGCCGTGGGGTGAAGTGTTCACCCCGGATCAGATCGAAGACGCGATCAAAAAAGTGCAGCCGCGCCTGCTGCTGACGGTGCAGGGCGATACCTCCACCACCATGCTGCAACCGCTGGAAGAACTCGGTGCCATCTGCCAGAAATATGGCGTGCTGTTCTATACCGATGCCACCGCTTCACTGGGCGGTAACGCGCTGGAAACCGATGCGTGGGGGCTGGATGCGGTCTCTGCTGGCATGCAGAAGTGCCTGGGTGGCCCATCGGGTACTTCACCGATCACCCTCAGCCCGCAGATGGAAGCGGTGATCCGTAAACGTAAGTGCGTGGAAGAGGGCATTCGTACTGCCGACCATCAAGATGGCGATGACGAGATGATCTACTCCAACTATTTCGATCTCGGCATGATCATGGATTACTGGGGCCCGGAGCGTCTGAACCATCATACTGAAGCCACCACCGCGCTGTTTGGTGCGCGTGAGTGCGCGCGTTTGATGATGCAGGAAGGGCTGGATAACGGCATTGCACGGCATAAATTGCACGGCGAGGCGATGCTGAAAGGCATTCAGGGCATGGGCCTCGAAACCTTCGGTAACCTGAAATACAAAATGAACAACGTGCTTGGCGTAGTGATCCCGCAGGGCGTAAATGGCGATCAGGTGCGCAAGATGGTGCTGGAAGATTTCGGTATCGAGATCGGCACTTCGTTTGGCCCGCTGCACGGCAAAGTGTGGCGCATTGGCACCATGGGCTACAACGCGCGCAAAGATTGCGTGATGCAAACCCTGAGTGCGCTGGAAGCCGTGCTGAACCATGTGGGTTACCGTTCAACACAAGGCGCGGCCATGCAGGCAGCGTGGGATCATTACGGGAGCCACGCATGAGCAATAGCCTGATGACCGCCAGCGAGGCGCAATCCGCCGCCGCCCGTGTCATGGCGCGCTGCGATGCCCTGGCTGAAATCAGTGAAAGTGAGGATGGCCTGACGCGCGTCTATCTCTCGCCAGAACAAGTGCGTGCCAACGCCCGTGTGGCAGAATGGATGCAGGTGGCTGGCATGACCACCTGGCAAGATGCGGTGGGCAATATCTGCGGTCGCTATGAATCTGCTGAACCCGGCGCGCAGGCGCTGCTGCTGGGTTCGCATCTGGATACGGTGCGCAATGCCGGCCGTTATGACGGCATGTTGGGCGTGCTGAGTGCCATTGAAACCGTGCAGTGGCTGCACGATCGTCAGCAGCGCTTACCGCTTGCGATTGAAATTGTCGGATTCGGCGATGAAGAGGGCACGCGCTTTGGCATCACGCTGCTGGGCAGCCGAGGCATTACCGGCACATGGCCGGAGAGTTGGGTAACGCATCCGGATGGTAATGGCATTACCGTTGCTGAGGCGATGCAGGACGTTGGTTTGGATGCCGCGAAAATTATGCAGGCTGCACGTGACGTCAACGACATTGCGGCTTACCTCGAGCTGCATATCGAGCAAGGGCCCTGTCTGGAACAGGAGGATCTGGCGCTCGGTGTAGTGACCGCGATTAACGGCGCGCGTCGTCTGAATTGCAGCTTTATCGGTGAAGCGGGACACGCGGGCACTGTGCCCATGGATCATCGTAAAGATGCACTGGCCGCCACCGCCGAGTGGATGGTGTTTGTCGAACGCACCACCGCTGAGCACGATCCGCAACTGGTGGCCACAGTCGGCACTCTGAGCTGTTTGCCGGGTGCGGTGAATGTTATTCCTGGTGAAGTACAGTTTTCACTGGATGTGCGCGGACCGCAGGATGAGCCTCTGGAGCGCCTGTTGTCCACGTTGTTGACGCAGGCCGAAGCGATCGCCTTGCGTCGTGGACTGACCTTCACCGCCAATGAGTATTATCGTATTGCGGCGACAGCCTGTGATACGCGTTTGCAGCAGGCATTGAGCCACGCGGTGGAAACGGTGCAGGGCCGCAGTATCTCACTGCCGAGCGGCGCGGGACATGATGCCATTGCGATCGCGGATCGCTGGCCAGTAGGCATGCTGTTCGTGCGCAACCATCGCGGTATCAGCCATCATCCGGCGGAATCGGTACAAACGGCTGACGTGGCGTATGGTGTGCAGGCCTATCTGCAAGCGGTGTGCGATCTAGCACAGGCGTAAGGGAGCGGCAGCATGGATCTGACAAACTTTAATCAGGCTTCTGCTACCGAGGCGCAGGCTGCGATAGCGCACTGCGTCGCGATTCCCGCCTGGCAGCAGGCGGTGGTCGCCGCAAGGCCTTTTCACGATCTGGCTGCGCTGCACTGCACTGCCGATCGTCTGGCGCAGGAGTGGCAGGGTGCTGAGCTGGAACAAGCCCTAAGCGCACATCCACGCATTGGTGAAAAAGCCGCGGGCGCGGGTAAAGAGGCGGCATTGTCACGCAATGAACAGTCGGCGATGCAGCAGGCCGATGGCGCGCTGCAGTTTGCCATGCTGGCGGGCAATCAATCCTACGAGCAGCGCTTTGGCCGGGTGTTTTTAATTCGCGCCAAAGGACGCAGTGGCGAAGAGATGCTGGCGGAATTGCAGCGCAGGCTCAACAATGATGAGGTGACAGAACAGCAGGAAGCGCTGACGCAACTGCGTGAAATCACCCTGTTACGGTTAAAGGAGAGCATTGTATGAGCACCATTACCACGCACATTCTGGATACCGCGTTGGGTAAGCCGGCAATTGGTGTTGCCATGTCACTAGAACAGAACAGCCCGGAAGGCTGGCTGCCGATCGCGGAAGGTGACACTGACAGCGATGGCCGCATCAAGGATTTAACCCCAGAGCCGTTAGCGCCAGGCCACTATAGACTGACGGCGGAGATAGGTGACTACTTTGCCGCTGATGGGCGTGATGCGCTATACGTCAGCGCGCAGATTGATTTTGTGATTGGTGCAGCGGGCAGCCATTATCATCTGCCGTTCCTGATCTCACCCTGGTCGTGGTCGACCTACCGCGGCAGTTAATTAGGCTTAGCTGCACGTTTGACAGTCGCCATAATTGGCGACTCTACGCCCCCCACTACCGTAGGGTGCGCATTCATGCGCACCAGCCCGTAAACGGCGCAGATCGAATTGAAGCCAACATGCGTATCAGGCGGTGAATAGCAGATGTCGTAATGACGCATTCCTGTGCGCCAAAGTGTAAACCCCTACTTTTTGTGCGCCATGTCACACGCTGCGCTTGAAAGACAGTAACTATCAAAACCTTCGGTTCATCCAAATATATTCTTTCACAATGTGCGGTTATCTTTACCGGACAATGTGAAGCAAACGGAGCCGAAAAATGAGCACGCAAGATAATAACGATAATGTAGCAGCCTCAGGCAAATGCCCTTTTCATCACGGGGCGTCTGAAGAAAAAAGCGTACTGGCACGCGGCGCCGGAAGCGGGACTTCCAACCGCGACTGGTGGCCGAATATGTTACGTGTCGATCTGTTAAATCAGCACTCCAACCGTTCCAATCCCCTCAGTGAAAACTTCAACTACCGCGACGAGTTCAGCAAGCTGGATTACCCGGCGTTGAAAGCGGACATCCGCGCTATCCTCACCGATTCTCAATCCTGGTGGCCAGCCGACTGGGGCAGCTATATTGGGCTGTTCATTCGCATGGCGTGGCACAGTGCCGGTACTTACCGCACCGTGGATGGTCGTGGCGGTTCTGGCCGTGGTCAGCAGCGTTTTGCACCGCTTAACTCCTGGCCAGATAACGTCAGCCTCGATAAAGCGCGTCGCCTGCTGTGGCCGGTGAAGCAAAAATACGGTCAGAAAATTTCCTGGGCCGACCTCTATATCCTCGCGGGTAACGTCTCGCTGGAGAACGCAGGCTTCCGCACCTTCGGCTTTGGTGCCGGTCGTGAAGACGTGTGGGAACCGGATATGGATGTGGATTGGGGTAACGAGACCGAATGGCTGGCACACCGCCATCCAGAAAGTCTGGCCAACGCACCGGTCGGTGCTACCGAAATGGGCCTGATTTACGTCAACCCGGAAGGCCCAGAAGCGAGTGGCGATCCGAAGTCAGCGGCGCCAGCGATTCGCGCCACCTTCGGCAATATGGGCATGAACGATGAAGAGATCGTCGCGCTGATTGCCGGTGGTCATACATTGGGTAAAACGCACGGTGCGGCAGCCGCCAGCCATGTGGGTGTTGATCCAGAAGCTTCACCACTGGAAGCGCAGGGCCTCGGCTGGAACAGCAGCTACGGCAGCGGTGCCGGTGCGGATGCCATTACTTCCGGCCTTGAAGTGGTGTGGACGCAGACGCCAACGCAGTGGAGCAACTACTTCTTTGAGAACCTGTTCAAATATGAATGGGTGCAGACACACAGCCCAGCGGGCGCGATCCAGTTTGAAGCGGTGGATGCAGAAGCGATCATTCCTGACCCGTTCGATCCCGAGAAAAAGCGTAAGCCAACCATGTTGGTGACCGATCTGACGCTGCGTTTCGATGAAGAGTTCGGCAAGATCTCGCGCCGCTTCCTCAACGATCCGCAGGCCTTTAATGAAGCCTTTGCCCGCGCCTGGTTCAAATTGACCCACCGCGATATGGGGCCAAAAGCGCGTTACATCGGCCCGGAAGTGCCAAAAGAAGATCTGATCTGGCAGGATCCGTTGCCAGCCGCGATCCATCAGCCAACTGCCGATGAGATCACCGATCTGAAAGCGAAGATTGCCGCTTCCGGTCTCAGTGCAAGCCAGCTGGTCTCTGCCGCCTGGGCATCTGCTTCAACCTTCCGTGGTGGTGACAAACGCGGTGGCGCGAACGGTGCGCGTCTGGCACTGGCACCGCAAAACACTTGGGCAGTGAATGCCAGCGTGATTAACGATGTGCTGCCAACTCTGCAGAAAATTCAGCAAGAGTCTGGCAAAGCGTCATTGGCCGATATCATTGTACTGGCGGGCAGCGTGGGCATTGAACTGGCTGCGGCAGCGGCGGGTGTGGCGGTGCAAGTGCCGTTTACGCCAGGTCGTGTGGATGCGCGTCAGGACCAGACTGAAGTTGAGTCATTCGACGTGCTGCAGCCGCTGGCGGATGGTTTCCGTAACTATCGCCGCATTGCGGGCGGCTCATCAACTGAAACTCTGTTGCTGGATAAAGCACAGCAGCTGACGCTGAGCGCACCGGAAGTTACCGTGCTGCTGGGCGGCTTGCGTGTGCTGGGCACCAACTTCGACGGTGGTCAGCATGGCGTGTTCACCGACCGTGTTGGTGTATTAAGCAATGACTTCTTCGTCAACCTGCTGGATATGCGCACCGCATGGCGCACTACCGATGAGAGTGAAGAGCGTTTTGAAGGTCGCGATCGTGCTAGCGGTGAAGTTAAGTACAGTGCCACGCGCGCCGATCTGGTATTTGGTTCCAACGCCATCCTGCGCGCACTGGCTGAAGTCTACGCCAGCAGCGATGCCAAACAGAAGTTCGTCAATGACTTCGTGGCCGCCTGGACCAAGGTCATGAATCTGGACCGCTTCGAGCTGTAATCAAACTAAAGCCGCAGCACTCACACGCTGCGGCTTTTACTTTTAATCTTCGCGAAAGGCTTCAAATGGCAGGTTAAAACGCTTAGCCAGTGCGGCTTTGTGTTTATCGGTTAGCATACGTTCACCTTTCAAAATACGGCTAACATAAGAGCGCTGACCAATTTCCTGAGTGAAAGATGATTGGTTTAAATGGTGTTGATCCATCAAAACTCGCAGCAGCGCGACTCCGCCCGGCAGGATCTTAACGCGTGAATTGAAGGCTGCAAACTCCGGCGCATGCTCTTCGTATTTCGCGACTTTATCAGTCAGCATATCAATCAGCGGATGAGAAGGTTGATGCTCAACCAAATACTCAACCAGCTCTAACGCTTGCTCATAATCTGCTTTCGATTGACTACCGCCAAGCAGGGGCACGGCTTTAATCAGGTTATCTGAGGCCTGAATAGCTTCGGCGATCATTCTTTGTTCTCCCGATAGAACTTAACCAATTTATCGTATTCAGCATGAGTACTGATGTGCTTAATGAAAATACGCCCAGCGATGAAGTCGGCAAAAAACATCAACCTAAGATTGTTGCCACCAACATTGATCACCCACCATTTCACCCGATCCAGGCTTGGAAAAAAGTCTTTAAGTGCCTCTGGATCGGCAAAATCTCTGCCATGTAAAGTGCGGTAAGTGGCTTCCAGTGCAGCTGCATCATTGGGAAAGCGCAGTGCAGCTTCAGCAAACATCTTCCTTGAAATAACGTGCATCATTCCCTCGGCATGTTCCAACATGGAAACATTGTAGTCGAAACGAGGGGTGTTTCCAATTTAGAAACAAAAAAATAATGAGAGAGAGAAAGCCGCGTCAGAGAAACGCGGCAAAAAATTTACTTCAATGTATACCCATCGGCATCGCGCCACGCCGGGAAGCGTTCGCGGTAGGCTTGCAGATCGTCCAGCGACAACTCTGCGTCCAGTCGAGTACGGGCGAAAGGTTCGCCTGAGGCCAGAATCTCGCCCAGCGGCGAAATAATCCGGCTATCACCGCTGTATTGATGGCTGTTGCCGTCGCTGCCGACGCGGTTGCAACCCGCAACGTAGGCCTGATTTTCAATGGCACGTGCTAACAGCAAAGACTGCCAGTGCAGCGCACGTGGTGCGGGCCAGTTGGCGACATACAGCGCCAGATCGTAATCATTGTGATTGCGGGAGAACACCGGGAAACGCAGGTCGTAGCAAATCTGCGGCAGAATGCGCCAGCCACGCCAGGTAAACACTTCGCGCGTGTCACCCGCGACATAATGCTCATGCTCATTGGCCATGCGGAACAGATGGCGTTTGTCATACTGATGCACGGTGCCATTCGGCTCAACCAGCAGAAAACGGTTCACGGCGCCTTTTTCGGTTTGAATCGCCGCGCTGCCGCCCACTAAGGCATTGCTGGTTTTGGCATGGCCGTGCAGCCAATCGATCACCTGCTGCTGCGGCAGCGAACTCTCCGCCGCTTCCATGGCAAAACCCGTGGTGAACATTTCAGGCAGCAGTATAAGATCGCGGCCTTCAATGCCTTTCAATACGCCGTCAAAGTGTTGCAGATTGGCTTCGCCATCCATCCAGCTTAGGGTTTCTTGCAGAACGGTAATTTTCAAAGCTGACATAGGCGCTCCGCAGCGGCGATAAGCGTCGCTTCCTGTTTGGCAAAGCACAGGCGAATCAGCTTGTGCGGGAACGGATCGGCGCAGAACACCGACAGCGGAATCGCCGCCACGCCGACTTCTTTGGTCAGCCACTGGCAGAAACTCACGTCATCCAAATCGGAAATGGCGCTGTAATCCAGCAGCACGAAATAGGTGCCTTCGCACGGCAGGACCTTGAAGCGACTGCCTGACAAGGCTTCCACCAGGCAATCACGGCGTGCGCGGTAAAATGCTGGCAAATCACGATAGTGTTCCGGCTCCTGACGCAGCATATCGGCAATCGCTAACTGCGCCGGGGTATTCACCGAGAAGGTCAGATATTGATGCACCTTGCGGATTTCCGCGCTGATCGCCGCAGGTGCGATGCAGTAGCCGACCTTCCAGCCGGTCATATGGAAAGTCTTGCCAAAAGAGGAGACGGCAATCGCGCGCTGGCGCAGTTCGGCATGCGCCAACACGCTGGCATGGCCTTCTTCATCAAAGCATATGTGCTCGTAGACTTCATCGCTCAGCACATAAATTTCCTGCTCGGCGATGGCCTGCCACAGCTCGGCGTAGTCGCTCTTCCGCCACACGGTAGCGGAAGGATTATGCGGGGTATTCAGGATCACTAAACGGGTTTTCGCGCTCAGCAGGCTGCGGAATTCGCTCCAGTCCACGCGAAATCCCGGTGGCTGTAATGCAATACGTTTCAGCACGCCACCAGCCAGTTGCACCGCCGGTGCGTAACTGTCGTAGCTAGGATCGAAACAGATCACTTCATCGCCCGGACGCACCAGCGCGGTGATAGCGGCATACAGCGCTTCAGTTGCGCCCGCAGTGACGGTGATATCGCTGTTTACATCGGGTTTGTGCCCATACAGCTCAACGGTTTTATCGGCAATCGCTTCGCGCAGTGGTAACGCACCGGTCATTGGCGCATATTGGTTTGCGCCCTGGCTAACGTGATAAGCCAGACGATCCTGTAAATAACGCGGACCGTCAAAATCCGGAAAACCCTGTGAAAGGTTGATGGCGTTGTGCTGCGCGGCAAGGGCGCTCATTTGCGTGAAAATCGTGGTGCCGAGCGCCGGTAATTTGCTCTCGGGGATCAGGTTGTGCTGCGTCATTATTAGATGGCCTTAAGCGCGAATGTCGATGCGGAGAAACCCTGTGTTGCTGCCACTCTACACAGGATGCTAATATTTGGCAATCGAGACGCTTAGACGTCTAAAGCTAACCTGCGGAGCTTCACCCTCACTATGACGGATTTTCTCCCACTGGAACATTTAGTGGCCGCGTGTCACTGGATTGGCGCGAAAGGCTGGGCACCGGCCACCGGCGGTAACATGTCGGTGCGTCAGGACGCCGAGTATTGTCTGCTGAGCGCATCGGGCAAAGATAAAGGCAGCCTGACGCGTGATGACTTCATACAGGTTGAAATTGCCACCAACAGCGTACCTTCCGGGCGCAAACCGTCAGCGGAAACCGGGCTGCATACTTTGATTTATCGCCTGTTTCCGCAGGCTGGCGCCGTGCTGCATACGCACACGGTGAACTCCACCGTGTTGTCGCGGGTGGAAAAGGGGCATGCGCTGTTACTGAGCGGTTATGAAATGCAGAAAACCCTCGCCGGACAGGACACGCATCTCAATACCATCGCCATTCCCCTGTTTGATAACGATCAGGATATTGATGCGCTGGCGCAACGTATTGAAACCTTCGCGGCGGACGCGCCGATGCAATATGCCTTCCTGCTACGCGGACATGGCTTGACCTGCTGGGGTAAAGACGTCAACGAAGCGCGTCGCCATTTGGAAGGTCTGGAATTCCTGTTTGAATGTGAACTGCAACGTCGATTGCTGGAGACGAAATGATTCGCGCGATTGTTACCGATATTGAAGGCACCACCAGTGATATTCAGTTTGTGCACAACGTCCTGTTCCCTTATGCACGTCAGCATCTGGCGGCATTTGTGCGTGATAACCAAGCGGATGAGAAGGTCATTGCGGCGCTGAACGCCGTGCGTGAAGAATCAGCGGCGCCACAGGCATCACTGGATGAGGTAATCGCCACGCTGATTGGTTACATCGATGAGGATCGCAAATCACCGGGCCTGAAAGCGTTGCAGGGGATGATCTGGCGTGCCGGTTACGTTGAAGGCCAGTTCACCGGTCACCTCTATCCGGATGTGCTGCCCGCCTTTGAACGCTGGCAGCAGCAGGGTATCGCGCTGTATGTATATTCCTCGGGTTCTGTGCCCGCGCAGAAACTGTTATTTGGCTACAGCGATGAAGGTGATTTAACCTCGCTGTTTAGCGGCTATTTTGATACCGCCGTCGGTGCCAAGCGTGAAACCCAGTCGTATCACAACATCGCCGAACAGATTGGCGTGGCGCCTTCATCGCTACTGTTCCTGTCTGATATTTATCAGGAACTGGACGCCGCGGCGCAAGCAGGCTGGCACACATTGCAGTTAATTCGTGGCGAGGCCGATAACGCCAGTCGCCATCATCAGGTAAACGATTTTTCGCAGATTAATCCGGAGTCGATTTAACATGAGTGCACTGACTATTTTTAGCGATACCGAATCCAGCCAGCCTGTATGGCACAGCACCGATGCCGAGGCGATTCGTGAGCGTCTGAATGCCAAAAACGTCCGCTTTGAACGCTGGGAAGCGGATCGCGACCTGGGAAAAGATCCTGACGCGGATACAGTGATCAAAGCCTATCAGCACGCGATCGATCGTCTGGTGGCAGAGAAGGGCTATCAGAGCTGGGATGTGCTGAGCATGCGTGCGGATAACCCGAATAAAGCGACGCTGCGTGAAAAATTCCTCAATGAACACACGCACAGCGAAGATGAAGTGCGCTTCTTCGTCGAAGGGTCTGGCCTGTTCTGCCTGCATATTGGCAATGAGGTGTACCAGATTCTGTGCGAGAAGAACGATCTGATTTCAGTGCCGGAAGGTACGGCGCACTGGTTTGACATGGGTTCTGAACCGCACTTCACCGCGATTCGTATTTTCGATAATCAGGAAGGCTGGGTCGCTAACTTTACGGGTGACAAGATTGCGGATGCTTATCCCCGCTTGGCGTGACGCACGGTGCGCATAAATGCGCACACTACAAAATGGAATAAGCCATTGAAAGGTCGCCATTGATAGCGACCTTGTCATTTATGGCGCGCCTTAAGGCTGAAAAATCCCTTCCTTAACTTGCTCAGGCGTCACCACGCCGGTATCCAACACCCAACCCCTAATCAAGGCCGCAGGCGTGACATCAAACGCCGGGTTGTAGACCGCTGCATTCTCCGGTGCCCACTGCACGCTACCAAAACTCCCGGACACGCCGGTGACTTCGCTGGCGGCACGCTGTTCAATTGGAATCGCATCGCCGTTCGGGCAGAGGCGATCCAGCGTGGTGTGCGGCGCCGCGACATAGAACGGGATCCCGTGATAATGCGCCAGTACCGCCAGGCTGTAGGTGCCGATCTTATTCGCGACATCGCCGTTGGCGGCAATGCGATCCGCGCCGACCCAAATCGCATCAACCACGCCGCGCGCCATCAAACTCGCAGCCATCGAATCAGTGATCAGTTGATATGGAATGTTCAGCTCGCCCAGTTCCCACGCGGTTAAGCGGCCGCCCTGCAACAGCGGACGCGTTTCATCCACCCAGACGCTCTTCACTAAACCTTGCTGATGCGCATGAGCAATCACACCCAGAGCTGTACCCACGCCTGCCGTAGCCAGACCGCCGGTGTTGCAGTGCGTTAGCAGCTGGCTGCCCGGCTTAACCAGCGCGCTGCCGGCGCGGGCAATGTTGTCGCACAGCTGCTTATCTTCCGCCACCAGACGCAACGCTTCGGCGCTCAGGGCGCTAACGTGGTCACTCTCCGCCAGCGCAATCTTCATGCGATCCAGATTGTTCATCAGGTTGACGGCAGTGGGGCGCGACGCACGCAACACCTCCAGCGCCTCCGCCAATTCCGCGCGGTTCACACCTTGCTCGCCCAGCAGCGCCAGCAGCAAGCTGGCTGATAGGCCAATCAGCGGGGCTCCACGTACACGCAGCGCATGGATATGATCGACCAGCTGCGCCACCGTGTGCGCAGGCAGCCAGTTTTGTTGTTGTGGTAGGGCTTGCTGGTCGAGGATCCACAGCTGGTTATCGCGGACCTCAAGGCTGGTGGTACGAAGTGTTTGCATGGTGTGAAATCCCTGTTGCGTTAATAGCGGCTATTGTGCCAACATGCGTGACGGATGTATAGACGTCCAAACGGCTTATTACTATCGAATGTCGAGGAACAGGCAATGTCGCAATACCGTACCTTCACCGCTGCTGATGCGGTGGAATATGCTAAAAAATTTGGCGGTGTGGACGATCCGTCAGCGCTGGTCAGCGCAGAAGAGATCGGCGATGGCAATCTCAACCTGGTGTTCAAGATTTTCGATAACCAAGGACAAAGCCGTGTGGTGGTGAAACAGGCGCTGCCCTATGTGCGTTGCGTGGGTGAATCCTGGCCGTTAACGCTGGAGCGAGCACGTCTTGAAGCACAGACGCTGGTCGAGCACTACAAACATTGCCCAGAGCACACGGTTAACGTCACCCATTACGATGCTGAACTGGCGGTGATGGTGATGGAAGATCTCTCCAGCCATCGTATCTGGCGTGGCGAGTTGGTGAATGGCGCTTACTATCCTGAAGCGGGCCGCCAGCTGGGTGAATATCTGGCGCAGACATTATTCCATACTTCTGATTTCTTCCTGCATCCGCACAAGAAAAAGGCCGAAGTGGCGCGTTTCATCAACCCTGAAATGTGCGAAATCACCGAAGACCTGTTCTTTAACGATCCGTTCATCGATCACGAGCGTAATAAATACCCGGCGGCTCTGGAGTCGCTGGTGGTGAGCTTGCGCACTGACGATGCGCTGAAAATTGCCGTTGCGGGGCTGAAACACCGCTTCTTTGCCGATGCCGAAGCCTTGCTGCACGGCGATGTGCACAGCGGTTCCATCTTTGTGGCCGATGGTAGCCTGAAGGTGATTGATGCGGAGTTTGGCTATTTCGGTCCGATTGGTTTTGATATCGGTAGCGCGATTGGCAATCTGCTGATCAACTACTGCTGCCTGCCGGGCCTGCTGGCACCGCGTGAAGCGGCAGAAGGGCGCGAGCGTCGTCTGAGCGATGTGCATGAAGTGTGGACGCAGTTCTCCAGCCGCTTCCTCGAGCTGGCACACGCCAAAACCTCCGATGTAGCGCTAGCGTATCCAGGCTATGCCGAAGCCTTCCTGCGTAAAGTGTGGAGCGATACCATTGGCTATTGTGGCACGGAGCTGATTCGCCGTACCGTGGGCATGTCACACGTGGCCGATTTTAAACAGATTGCCGATGACACCATGCGTACCGAGTGCATTCGTAGCTGTATTACCTTGGGTCGTACGCTGATTCTGGCGGCGGATCATATTGCAGATGTCGATGCATTAATCGCGCGGATTCGTCAGGCCGTTTAAGCCTGACAAAAAAAAGCCTCCGTCGGGAGGCTTTTTCGTTTTAGGCCGCTTCACTGGCGCGCGTGGCACCTTTCTCCTGCGGCTTCGGCGATGCCAATGCCTCTGGCACAAACTCATCCACGTTGATGGCTTTAAGGCGGCTGGCTTCAGCGCGTGTCAGCACTTTGGCTTCGCTCTCATCAATCCAGCCCTCTTTCAGCGCACGCTGTGCCAGCGCATCCAGACGAGTAAACGACAGATGTTTTTTCTGCTGCTGGCAGAGGCGCTCGTGAATCACTTCCGCCGCCATCACATCCTGCAGTGCTTGCTCTAACAGGCCCGCTGGGTTGTGTTCACTCGGTGTCAGATACATGCCACGGCCGAGACGTGTGCGAGTAGCAGAAGGCAATTGCAGTAGTTTCGCCAGCTTATGATCCAGTTTGTCGGAAGGTGCCGGGCAGTGTTTACCGCCGGCGAAGATCACCATGCGCAGTGCGCCTGCTACAAAACGATTCGGGAAGTTACGCAGCAGATCGTCCATCGCTACTTCAGCCTGATGCAGCGCATCCTGCACGCCCCAATGCACCAGCGGCAGATCGGCCTCGTTACGGCCTTCATCGTCATAACGTTTCAGGGTGGCAGAGGCCAGATACATCTGGCTCAGCACATCACCCAGTCGCGCGGAGATACGCTCACGACGTTTCAGGCTACCGCCTAACACCGCCATAGAGACATCCGACAGCAGCGCGAGGTTGGCGCTCAGACGATTCAGTTGCTGATAGTAGCGACGGGTGACGTCGCGGGTTGGTGCGGCGCTGGTGCGGCCACCGGTCAAACCGAGCCACAGACTGCGCACTTTATTGCTACCAACATGGCCGATATGGCTGAACAAGGCACGGTCAAAGGCCACCAAATCGTTCTTAGCAGCAGCGTTCATCTCTTCCAGTACCCACGGATGACAGCGAATCGCACCCTGGCCAAAGATGATCATGCTACGGGTCAGGATGTTGGCGCCTTCAACGGTAATCGCAATCGGCGCGCCCTGATATGCACGCGCCAGGAAGTTGTTTTCGCCAAGCATGATGCCTTTACCGCCGGCGATATCCATCGCATCGATAATCGCGCGCTGGCCGCGATGGGTGCAGTGATACTTGACGATAGCGGAAAGTACCGCCGGCTTTTCACCCAGCATAATGCCGCTGGTGATCAAGGTGGCGGCCGCATCCATCACATAAGCGTTACCGGCAATACGTGCCAATGGCTCTTCAATCCCTTCCATCTTACCGATAGAGACTTTGAACTGACGGCGAATATGCGCATAAGCACCGGTTGCCAGCGCAATGCTCTTCAGGCTGCCTGTCGAGTTGGAAGGCAGGGTGATGCCGCGCCCCACTGACAGGCACTCAACCAGCATACGCCAGCCCTGACCGGCCATGGCAGGGCCACCGATGATGAAATCAATCGGCACGAAGATATCTTTGCCGCGTGTCGGGCCGTTCTGGAACGGCACGTTAAGTGGGAAGTGGCGATGGCCAATTTCCACGCCCGGCGTTTGCGTCGGGATTAAGGCACAGGTAATGCCCAACTCTTCGGTGTCACCCAGCAGATGATCGGGATCGGAGAGTTTAAACGCCAGGCCGAGCACAGTCGCAATCGGTGCCAGCGTAATGTAGCGTTTGTTCCAAGTCAGGCGCATACCCAGCACTTGCTGACCTTGCCATTCGCCCATACACACCACGCCGGTATCCGGAATCGCACCGGCATCGGAACCCGCTTCAGGGCTGGTCAGCGCGAAGCATGGAATTTCATCGCCGCGTGCGAGACGCGGTAAATAGTGATCTTTCTGCTCATCGGTGCCGTAATGCTGCAACAATTCGCCTGGACCGAGTGAGTTAGGCACACCTACGGTGATCGCCAGAATCCCGGAAACGCCCGCCAGTTTTTGTAACACGCGTGCCTGAGCATAGGCTGAGAATTCAAGGCCGCCATACTCTTTCTTGATGATCATGGCGAAGAAGCGATGCTGCTTAAGATAAGCCCACAATTCCGGCGGTAAATCGGCCAGTTCGTGAGTGATCTGGAAATCGTTCGCCATACGGCAGGCTTCTTCCACTGGGCCTTCAAGGAAGGCCTGCTCCTCTTCCGTCAAGCGCGGCTGCGGATAGTTGTGCAGCTTCTGCCAGTCTGGCTTGCCACGAAACAGATCGCCTTCCCACCAGGTGGTACCGGCATCAATCGCTTCCTTTTCGGTGCGTGACATCGGCGGCATCACTTTCTGGAAGCTGTGCAACGCGGGTTTGGAGAACATGCTGCGACGCATGGCAGGCAAATTGAAGGGCAGCAGGATAATCGCCAGCGGCAGCAGCAGCCATGGCGTCCACAAGCCAGCGGCAGCCAGCCCGGCGGTCCACAGCAGCAGGATAATGCTGCTCAGCCGCAGCGAAACTTGATGGTAGAAGAGGGCGCTAATCAAAATCAGCGTCGCGACAATCGAGGCAAGCAACATAATGAACCGCTCCGTAAGTTGTAAGAGGTCTGACCTGTTATAAAGTAAGGTTTAGAGCAGTGGCTGATTTTTAGCAATCTGTTTACATCGCAATTACAACGGAACTCACAAAATCGCACTCTCTGGACATCAACAGAGCAAGAACGGCAAAGCCTGTGCATTTTTCCCCGATGCAGGCGCTTTGCGGCTTTGTCCCATTCCGTTAAACTTGCAGGGTAAATCTTTCCTCTAAAGGACATCCCTATGTATCAGGACATTATTCGCTCAGAACTTAATGAAGCAGCCGATACGCTCAATAAGTTCCTGAGTGACGAAGCGAACATTCACGCGATTCAGCGCGCGGCAGTCTTGTTGGCAGACAGCTTCAAAGCGGGTGGCAAAGTGCTCTCCTGCGGCAACGGTGGTTCTCACTGTGATGCGATGCACTTTGCTGAAGAGCTGACCGGTCGCTACCGTGAAAATCGTCCTGGCTACCCGGCGATTGCCATCTCTGATGTCAGCCACCTTTCCTGCGTCAGCAACGATTTCGGCTATGACTTTGTGTTCTCGCGTTATCTCGAAGCCGTGGGCCGTGAAGGCGATGTGCTGCTGGGCCTGTCCACTTCTGGTAACTCGGCGAACATCATCAAAGCCGTCGAAGCGGCACGTGCCAAAGGCATGAAAGTGATTACCCTGACCGGTAAAGATGGCGGCAAAATGGCCGGTACAGCGGATATCGAAATTCGCGTGCCGCATTTCGGCTACGCTGACCGCATTCAGGAGATTCACATTAAAGTGATTCACATCCTGATGCTGCTGGTCGAAAAAGAGATGGTTAAGTAATGACGCGTTCCTCCCGCCATCGCGGGAGGTTCTGACTTAAGGCGGTTGCTATGTGCGAATTGCTCGGGATGAGCGCCAATGTCCCCACGGACATCTGTTTCAGTTTTACCGGTCTGGTGCAGCGTGGCGGCGGAACCGGGCCGCATAAAGATGGCTGGGGCATCACTTTCTATGAAGGAAAAGGGTGCCGCACATTTAAAGATCCGCAGCCGAGCTTTAACTCACCCATTGCCCGCCTGGTGCAGGAATATCCGATCAAATCACATTCCGTGGTGGCGCATATCCGCCAGGCAAACCGCGGTGAAGTGTCACTGGAAAACACCCATCCGTTTACCCGTGAGCTGTGGGGACGTAACTGGACCTACGCACATAACGGACAGCTGAAAGGCTACAAGCAGCTGGAGACTGGGCAGTTTCGTCCTGTGGGTGAAACGGACAGTGAGAAAGCGTTTTGCTGGATTCTGCATAAGTTGTCTGAGCGCTATCCGCGCACACCGGGCAACTGGCCGGCGGTATTCCGTTACATTGCTGAGCTGGCGACTGAAATGCGCGAGAAGGGCGTGTTTAACATGCTGCTGTCGGACGGCCGTTATCTGATGGCGTTCTGTTCAACCAATCTCTATTGGATTACACGTCGTGCGCCGTTTGGCAAAGCCAAGTTGCTCGATCAGGATGTGGAAATTGATTTTATGCAGCAAACCACGCCAAAAGATGTGGTGACGGTGATTGCGACACAACCGCTGACAGGAAATGAAACCTGGCACCGGATAGTGCCAGGCGAGTGGGCATTATTTTGCCTGGGTGAGCGCCAGGAATGACTTCGAGGCAGCATCCGGTGTGGAAATCACCGGCGTGCTGTTCACCGCATATTGGCCGGTGGTCGTCACGTTAACCGTTGGCGGCACATGGTACTTCTGGAAATAGGCGTAACCCGGTTGCAGTTCACGCCAGAAATTAATGTACGTCGAGTAGCGATGACGCTGCATGTTGCTGTCCGTCATGTGGAACGGATAGATGTTGATTTGGACATCCTGTTGACCGTTACGCAGTGCCGCATTGACGTAAGTGAAGATCTCGTCCATTGATGCGTTGGTCATGGCGTAGCAACCAATCGATACGCAATCACCGTGAATCATCAGATAGTTGCCGTCATAACCTTTATCACGATCGTATTGATTCGGGAATCCGGTATTAATCGCGCGGTAGAAACGGCTGTCAGGTTTTAACTGATTCAGCTTAACGTTATAAAACCCTTCCGGACTTTTAAAATCGCCCTGACGACGCTTAGGCCCTAAACCGCCAGAGAAATTACAAATGCGATAGCTGTCCAGCAAACGATATTCATTACCGATTTTGCCGTACAGTTCCAGCGTACGCTCTTCCTTGAAGATCTGAATAAAAACAGGGGTGCCAAGTAATTGTTTCTTTAACTCTTTGCTCACCGGCGCCGACGGTTGCGTTGGCTCTGGTGAAATGGCCCAGCTAAGGACTGGCATAAGAATCATCGCAAGCAACAATGCGATTCTGCCCATTCTGTGTGTACCTTGAAGTGAAGAGAGACGATGACGCTGAGCGTCTTGGTATTGCATTATCGGAAATATCCGCTACCGCAGCGCAACATTAACATTGTCTGAGGTTTAATCAAGACAGTGTCCGTGAAAATGGTGCATTCCTAAAGGGATTACGACCAGAATTTTGTAAACTTTAATTCGTCGCTCAACAAATATTGCCGAAGTTTTTCACTGCTGTATACTTATCCAGTATTCGGAGGGCGTATGCGCAAAATCATTCATGTCGATATGGACTGCTTTTTCGCAGCGGTTGAAATGCGCGACGATCCTTCATTAACCGATATTCCTATCGCCATTGGCGGCAGCCGGGTGCAGCGTGGCGTCATCAGCACCGCCAACTATCCGGCACGTAAATATGGCGTGCGCAGCGCGATGCCGACGGCGATGGCGCTCAAGCTCTGCCCGCATCTGAAATTACTGCCTGGGCGCTTCGATGCCTATAAAGAGGCGTCGCGCCAAATTCGCGATATCTTCTCCCGCTATACCGCGCTGATTGAACCTCTGTCGCTTGATGAAGCCTATCTGGATGTCACCGATAGCGAGCATTGTCAGGGCTCGGCGACGCTGATGGCACAGGCGATACGTGCCGATATCCTGCGCGAAACCGGTTTAACCGCTTCGGCTGGCATTGCGCCGATCAAATTCCTCGCCAAGATCGCCTCCGATCTGAATAAGCCCAACGGGCAATATGTGATTACGCCGCAAGTCATGCCGGACTTCCTACTGACGCTACCGTTAAGCAAAATTCCCGGCGTAGGAAAAGTTGCGACGAAAAAACTGGAAGAGATGGGGCTGCGTACCTGCGCCGATGTACAAAGGGCCGATCTCGCGTTGTTGCTGAAAAGGTTCGGTAAATTTGGCCGCATCCTGTGGGAGCGCAGCAACGGTATTGATGAGCGCGATGTGGTGGTGGAGCGCGAACGCAAATCGCTCGGTGTAGAACGAACGCTGATGGAAGACATTCACAGCTGGGAACAGTGTCTGGCGATTATCGATTTTCTGTATGCTGAGCTGGATCGACGGCTGACAAACATCCGACCCGATAAGCAGATTGCCCGGCAGGGTGTGAAACTTAAATTTAACGATTTTCAGCAGACCACCCAGGAGCATGTCTGGCCGGTATTGAATAAGGATGACATGATCGCGGTGGCACGTCAGGCATGGGATGAGCGGCGTGCAGGGCGCGGCGTGCGGCTGGTGGGATTGCATGTGACGCTGGTGGATCCACAGCTGGAGCGGCAGTTGGTATTAGGTTGGTAAACGCGGCGATTTACACAGCGTGATGCTGGTCAGCGGCGTGTGATCTGCCCGGCAGCCACAACGGTCCGCAGAGGCCATTTCTGATAGGCATAAAAAAAGCTGCCATTTCAAAAACGGCAGCTTTGATTGCATTTGGCTTTAGCTGATTAGCATGACGACTTAAAGCGCCGTTATGGTGCAGCACTCGGCGGCTAAATCACTTCTTGCCGTATTTCGCTTCCAGCGTGGCAAACCATGGCGCAACGAAATCGCTGTTCTCGCCCCAGCCTGGAATGATCTTGTTCAACGAGGCCACGTTCACTGCACCTTGCTGACTGTTCAGCTGCTGCTGCGAAATGGCAGAGGCTTTGAACTCGTAAGTCGCTGGTGTGGTTTCACCGCCAATCTTATTCGCCACCAGACGCATATTCACCGCGCCGATAGTTTTTGGATCCACCGCTACTGTCTGCACCCATGGGCTGTTTTTCTGGTGCATCAACTGCAGATCCTGGTTGGAGACATCAATGCTATACAGCTTGATCTCGGTACGACCATTCTCCTGCAGCGCTTTGTAAGCGCCCTGGCTGAAGGCATCCCATGAGCCCCAGATCGCATCAATCTTGCCTTTCGGATACTTAGCCAGAATCGCGCCAATCTTGTTGGCGGTATCGCCCTGAACATCAGAAGAAACTGCGCCAATCGACTCCAGCTGATGAATACCTGGATTCTCTTTCAGCAGTTTTTCATACACCACTTGGCGACGATCCATCGCCGGGAAACCGGCTACCCACAGCTTGACGATATTGGCTTTACCGTTGAAATCTTTGATCAGGCTACCGAGGGATTCCTGCGCCAGCGAGGCGTCATTCTGCGCGGTAACGGTCACGCCTTCGACAGGGGTGTTCACCGGGGTGTCAAACACCGACAGCTTAATACCCGCTGCCGCAATGTGCTGCACTAGCGCGGTAGAGTAGGGATCTTTACCGTGTGACAGGATAATCCCGTCATATTTCTGGCTGATCGCCTGATTAACGAAATCCTGGAAACGAGCGTCATCGCCGTTGCTGAGAAAAGTGCTGACCTTAAAGCCTAACTTGCGACCTTCCTGAATCGCACCGGCCACAAACTGCGTGGTGTTGTCGTCAGAACCCAGGTTACGGATGATGGCGATGCGCACCGGACCTTCATGATTGGCAATCACTGCTGGCACCGTTGCGTCAGCGAAAGCGGCAGTGGCGTTCAGCAGGCTTAATGCCAGCAGCGAAAGGGTAATTTTTTTCATTAGAATCTCTTTCTCAGTAAACGCGCCTTAGCGGCGCTGAATGTAGGTAATCGCCAGGGCCAGAGCCAGCACCAGGCCTTTGATAATGTCCATGGCGTAATAGGGCACGGACAACATCACCAGCCCGTTCTGCAACACACCCAGAATCACCGCGCCCACCAGCGTACCGAGCGCGTTAGGTTTGCCGGAACCGGCCAGCGAGAAGCCGATCCATGCCGCGGCAACGGCGTCCATCAAATATCCACTGCCGGCGTTCACCTGCGAGGAGCCAATACGCGATGCCAGTAGAATGCCACCCAGCCCGGCCAGCAGTGACGCCAGTACATAGGCCAGTACGCGATAGCGTGTGGTACGAATGCCCGAAAGACGCGCGGCTTCTGGATTGCCTCCGAGCGCGTACATACGACGGCCATGCTTGGTCAATGACAGCGCCAGCTGTGCCACAATCGTCACCACCAGCATGATGATCACAATGGTCGGCACCTGGCCCAACAGACCGAATGCCGCCGGAATGGTGCCTTCGGCCATATCGCCGCTCGGCATCACCATATTCTCGGTAATCGAACCGCCGAAGCTGTACGTCATTGCCACACCCTGAATCACAAACAGAGTGGCCAGCGTAGCCAGCATGTCGGGAATACGCAGGATCACAATCAGGAAGCTGTTAAACAGCCCAACCAGGGTACACAGCAGCAACGTGATAATAATGGCTTCCGTGGTGCCAAAGCCGTGCCAGACAAACAGTGAAATCACCAGCGCATTGGCCAGTGAGGCGGTTGACCCCACCGATAAATCGAAGCCGCCGATGGTCAGCGAAATCGACACGCCAATCGCAATCACCGTGACGATGGCGATTGAGCGCAGAATGTTGATGATGTTAGTGGGTTCGAGGAAGCTGTCCGACGCCAGGCCAAACCCGGCGATCAGGATTACAACGGTCAGCAACATGCCCCATTTATAAAGAAAATCGAATAATTTATGGCGCAGAGAAGGCTGCGGGTTCAGGGATAGTTCTTTGCTGCTCACGCAGGGGTTCCTCCGGTGGAATAAAGCAATAGCATCTCTTCTGTGGCCTCACGACCTTCCATCTCTGCCACAATGCGCCCATCCCAGAGCACACAAATACGGTCACATAAGCCGACCAGTTCGGAAAACTCGCCCGAAGCGTAAATGATGCCTTTACCTTCGCGCGCCAGACCGTCAATCAGGCTGAACAGATCGGTTTTGGCTTTGATGTCGACGCCTTTTGTCGGCTCATCGAAGATCAGCACGTCAGCGTTATTGCGCAGCCATTTTCCTATCGCCACTTTTTGTTGGTTACCGCCCGACAGACGACGCAGAATCTGCGCCGGGCCGGTGGTACGCACGTTGAGGCGCTGAATCACCTCTTCGGCCCAGCGCCACGCCTGACGATGGCCGAACAGGCTCCAGTGGGAAAAACTGTTATCGGCGCTGACGCTCAGGTTCATGCTCACCGGCTCATCGATGAAAATGCCTTCCTTACGGCGCTCTTCTGGCACCAGCGCCATGCGGTTTTCCACCGAATCATGTGGAGAACGCGGTCGCCAGGGTTTGCCGTGCAGCTCGCCTCTTTCAACGCGACTTTTACTCGCGCCAAACAGCGCCTTACACAGCTCAGTCTTCCCCGCGCCGGCTAATCCGGCGATGCCGAGAATTTCACCTTTGCGCAGATGCAGCGAAATGTCCGCCAGCAGTTGGTCATCGTGCAGACCTTTCACTGACAGCAGCAACGGTTGATCACTGTGTTCACGGCGAGGTGGATAGACATCGGTCAACTGGTGTCCCAGCATCTTCTCAACAATTTGCTCGCCGCTCAGTGCCGCCATTGGGCAACTCTCAATTAAGCGGCCATCGCGCAGCACGGTTAAGCGATCGCAAATCGCTTTCAGTTCGTGGATGCGGTGGGAGATAAACACCACGCCAATGCCGTTATTTTGCAGGCGGCGCACCACGGTAAACAGGCGCTCGCTTTCATGCTGATCCAGCGGTGCGGTCGGTTCATCCAGAATCAGAAAACGGCAGTGATGGGAGAGGGCGCGAGCCAGCAGGATTTGTTGTTTCTCCGCCAACGAACAGCGTTCCACCAGACGATTAACATCGATGTTCACTTCTAACTGATTGAGCAGGGCACGCGCCTGGCGACGGATCTCACGCCAGCTATAAACATGGCCGGGTTCTGCCAGCTGATCGAGCAAGATGTTTTCTGCCACGCTCAGCTGCGGTATCAGAGCCACATCCACTTCCTGCTGAACCAGATGAATACCGAGTTTTTTGGCATCGCGCGGGGTGCGGATTGAAACCAGCTGGTTATCCAGCAGAATTTCACCGCTGTAATGATTATGCGCGCCGGATAGCACCGCCATCAGGGTGGATTTTCCCGCGCCATTCGCGCCGGTCAACGCATGCACCGAACCGCCTTCGGTGAGGAAGTCGACCTGGGTCAGTGCGGCAAACCCGCCAAAAGCGATGGAGATATTACGCATCTCCAGGCGGTTAATCGCACTCATGGGGTCAGGCCTTTCATTAAGAGAGTGGGTGGCATTTTTTCTGAACCCATAACGCTGGGCAACAAACGAAAGCGCATAAGCTAGCACGAAATCTTATTAGCCATCCAGACATCTGGGCGTAACGGCGTCTAAAACTGGTGGGAGAGCGCGGGGTGGTAGAAAGCTGGGGTGATAAGCAGGATTTGTAGTGAAATATGCTGCATGTCGCAAACGAGTAGAAAATAGAACCCGACAAATATCGGTACTCAAATAGGACGAGAAACCTTAACCTCGCGGATGACAGGCATAAAAAAACCAGGCCGCAGCCTGGTTGCTTACAGCAAAGCGCAAACTTACGCCTTTTCTGGCACCACGTTCAGCAGCGCAGTCAGCAATTTCCAGTACAGACCGACGCTCTCAATGTGCACCTGCTCATCCGGTGAATGTGGACCGGTGATGGTTGGCCCAATCGACACCATATCCATGTTCGGATACGGTTTTTTGAACAGACCACACTCCAGACCCGCGTGAATCACCTGAATGTTTGGCGTTTTGCCAAACAGGGCTTCATAGGTCTTACGCGTCAGCGCCATCACTGGCGAATCGGCATCGGGCTGCCAGCCTGGGTAGCCACCTTTCGGTGCGGTTTTCGCGCCAGCCAGCTGACCCAGTGAAGTCAGGGTTTCTACCACCCAATCTTTGCCGGTGTCGATCAGCGAGCGAATCAGGCAGATGATTTCGGCATTGTCCTGATCCATGGTCACCACGCCAACGTTCAGTGAAGTTTCCACCACGCCTTTGGCCACGTCAGAGTTGCGGATCACACCGTTAGGGGTGCTGTTCAGCAGGTTGATGAAGCGATCGCGGCTGTCCGTGGTCAGCGCCTGGCCCTGATGTGCCAGTGGCTCGGTGGTCAACGCAATGTTCTTCTCTTTAATGCCCAGCTCGTTCAGCAGGGTTGCCTGGAAATGGGCCGCAGCCGATTTCAGGGCATCCACTTTATGGCTATCGACCGCCAGCGTGGCAAAAGCTTCACGTGGAATGGCGTTACGCAGCGTGCCGCCGGTGAACTCAATCAGACGCACATCCAGTTCCTGCGCGTAAACCGCGAAGAAACGCGCCAGCAGCTTGTTGGCGTTGCCCAGACCATGATGAATGTCGGCACCGGAGTGACCGCCTTTCAGGCCCTTCAGCGTCAGCTTGAGGGTTTCAAAGCCGGCAGGAACGGCTTCACGGCTTAATGGCAGGGTGGTGATGAAATCAATCCCACCTGCGCAACCCATATAGATCTCACCTTCTTCTTCTGAGTCGGTGTTGATCAGGATATCGGCTTGCAGCCAGTTTGGCTGGAGACCAAATGCGCCATCCATGCCCGATTCTTCGGTCATGGTGAGCAGCACTTCCAGTGGGCCATGGGTCAGGCTGTTATCGGCCAGCACCGCCAGCGCAGAAGCCATACCAATGCCGTTATCTGCGCCCAGCGTGGTGCCGCGCGCTTTGACCCACTCGCCATCAACATAAGGCTGGATCGGGTCTTTGGTGAAGTCGTGGGCCGTATCGTTGTTCTTCTGCGGCACCATATCAAGGTGCGCCTGCAGCGCGACCGGAGTACGTTTTTCCATACCCGCAGTGGCCGGTTTGCGAATCAGGATATTGCCGACCTGATCGCGCTCAACCCAAAAGCCTTGCTCTTTTGCCCAGCTGACAACGTGCTCTGCCAGCGCTTCTTCATGATAAGAAGGATGCGGGATGGAGCAGATTTTAGCGAAAATATCCCACAGCGGTTGGGGGGAAAGTTGCGACAATTCAGACACAATGCATCTCCTGTGTCAGCGCGGCGGACATACCGCTCGCACGCCGGGTTCCAGTGAAAGATCGCCGTCAGCACATCTGACGTGATGTGGCTGAGAATATCACTGTTTTTCACCGGGTGCGTACTCAGGCGCGCTAAAATCCTGCATCCAGTGCGACAGATGCTGGTTTTTAACGCGTCAGATCCTTATAATCTCGCGCAACCTTTTCCCCCTTGTCTATTTTTTAAACCAACGATTGTTGGTCGGGATTTCTTTTATGAGCGAAAAATACGTCGTCACCTGGGACATGTTGCAGATCCATGCCCGTAAACTGGCCCAGCGCCTGCTTCCTGTGGAACAGTGGAAAGGTATCATTGCGGTAAGCCGCGGTGGTCTGGTTCCGGCATCGCTGCTGGCGCGTGAATTGGGTATTCGCTATGTCGATACCGTCTGCATCTCAAGCTACGACCACGATCATCAGCGCGAAATGAAAGTGCTGAAGCGTGCGGAAGGCGACGGTGAAGGTTTCATCGTGATTGATGATCTGGTGGATACCGGCGGTACCGCGCAAGCGATTCGCGATATGTATCCAAAAGCGCGTTTCTGCACCATCTTCGCTAAGCCGGCGGGCCGTGCGCTGGTGGACGACTACATTGTCGATATTCCGCAGAACACCTGGATCGAACAGCCGTGGGATATGGGCGTGGTTTACATCCCGCCAATCGTCAAAAGCTGATTGATGCAACGCAAACAACGCCCGGTTATGCCGGGCGTTGTGCATTCTACGCCTCGCACCCAACATGCGGGTGCAGTACACTCTTAGGCATCTATGCGACTATCGCGGGAGAACGTCTAAGATGTCGGATAAAAACCTCAGCGAAGAGCTTTTTAAGCCCCGCTTTAAACACCCGGAAACCTCCTCTCTGGTGCACCGTCAGCACCATCATCCGGTTCAGGTGCACAACACCCTCGAAGGGGATACCCAACCTTGCTGGTATCGCATGCTCAACAAGCTGCTGTGGACGTGGCGCGGCCTGTCACCGCAGGAGATCAGCGAAGTGCTGGCGCGCATCGCCATCAGTGAATATGAGCATACTGACGACACCCAGCTCGACACGGTGATTGGCTATCGCGGCGGGAACTGGAACTTTGAGTGGTCGAAGCAGGCGGCGTTGTGGCAACAGCGTGCAATGCAGAATGAAGATCACGAGGAAGCCGGGCATCAGTGGATGCGCGCATCCAACCTCTACAGTATTGCTGCCTATCCTTACATCAAAGGCGATGATCTGGCCGATCAGGCACAGGTGCTGGCGAATCGGGCATATGAAGAAGCCACCCAGCGATTGCCGGGCGAGCTGAAAGCGCTGACCTTCCAGATCAGCGGTGGCAGCCCGGTCACCGGTTTCCTACATATGCCTGCGCAAGCCGAAGCCCCATATCCGACCGTACTGCTGTGCGGTGGGCTGGATTCGCTGCAAAGCGATCATTATCGCCTGTTCCACGATTATCTGGCACCGCGTGGCATCGCCATGCTGACGCTGGATATGCCTTCCGTGGGCTTCAGCAGCAAATGGAAGCTGAATCAGGACACCAGCCAGCTTCATCAGCAGGTGCTGCGTGAACTGAGCAATGTGCCGTGGATTGATCACACGCGCGTTGCGTTGTTTGGTTATCGCTTTGGCGCCAATGTCGCGACCCGACTGGCCTATCTGGAAGTCCCACGGCTGCGTGCGGTCGCGACGCTGGGCGCGATGGTGCACAACGTGTTTGTCGATGAGCAACGCCAGCAGCAACTGCCGGACATGTATATGGACATGTTGGCCAGTCGTCTGGGGATGCCTTCCGCATCTGACAGCAATCTGCGCATTGAACTCAATCGCTATTCATTAAAGGTGCAGGGCTTGCTGGGGCGCCGCACGCCCACGCCGATGCTGGCAGCTTACTGGCCGGGTGATTTGTTCAGTCCGGAGGAAGAGGCGCAGCTTATTGCCAACTCCTCCGCGCAGGGCAAAGTGTTGGCGATTCCCGCCACGCCAGTGTTCTCAAGTTTTGAGAAGGCGTTAAATCAAATCTGCGACTGGCTGGCAAAACAATTGGGTGTATGACTGGCAAAAAACCAACGTTCTGCTACTACTTATATCCGGGATATTTTGCGTTGCGCGCGTGATTCGCGTAACGAGAAACAATTTTACGGTTATTTGAGGGAGAATTAGCATGACGTTACCGAGTGGTCATCCCCGTAGTCGCCTGCTGAAGCGCTTCACCGAATTGGGGCCGTACATCCGTGAAGGAAAATGCGAAGAGCAGCGTTTCTTCTTCGATTGCTTGGCAGCGTGCGTCAACGTCAAACCTGCACCTGAACTCCGCGAGTTTTGGGGCTGGTGGATGACACTGGAAGCGCACGAGGACCATTTCACCTACGAATACCACTTTGGTTTGTTCGACAAAGACGGTGACTGGGGTGTCGCGACAATCAAAGGCAAAGAGAACAACGAAAGAGTGGAGAGTACGCTGCGTAATTTCCATGAGCGTCTGAAAGCGGTTTTGAAGGATCTTAAATTGGATCTTAAACCTGCATCGGGTTTTAAAGAAGAGCCCGTCAAGCTCAGCGCTTAAGCTCGCAATAGGACCGTATGGCTGAAGCCAGCCAGATTGATTAAAGAATAAAGAGCCGGTGATGAGCCGGCTCTTTTTTTATAGACACATTGAGGTTAAATCAGACGACTTAGAACTGGTAAGTCAGACCAACAGCAACGATGTCGTCGTTGTTCAGTGACAGACGGTTGTCGTCGTTCAGCTGGTTGATTTTGTAATCAACGAAGGTAGACATGTTCTTGTTGAAGTAGTAAGTCGCGCCAACGTCGATGTATTTAACCAGGTCCGCATCGCCGATACCTTCGATGTCTTTACCTTTGGTCTGCACATAGCCGATAGACGGACGCAGGCCGAAGTCGAACTGGTACTGTGCAACCAATTCAATGTTCTGCGCTTTGTTCGCTGCACCTGACACGGTTGCACCGGTCACTGAGTTGGTGCCGCTGATTGGGGTCATGTTGCGGGTTTCAGTGTAGATTGCCGCCAGGTAAACGCTGTTAGCGTCATACTTGATACCTGCGCCCCATGAATCTGCTTTGTCACCAGAACCGTAAGCACGTGCTTGCTGCTGGTTAGTACGGTCAGAAGAGGTGATTGCAGACATCAGGCTGATGCCGGTGCTGCCGATGGTGTAGCCCAGAGAAGCACCGTAACCGTCGCCATTCTGGCGAGAAGTATCGGTGGCGCTACCACGTGCGTTGGCGCTGGTAGAGTCGTTTTTGCCCTGGTATTGCAGCGCGAAGCGCAGGCCATCAACCAGACCGAAGAAGTTGCTGTTGCGGTAAGTTGCAACACCAGTCGCACGAGCAGTCATGAAGTTATCAGTACGTGCAGTACCGTCACCACCGAATTCTGGGAATACGTCAGTCCATGCCTCAACGTCGTACAGCACGCCGTAGTTACGACCGTAGTCGAATGAACCGTACTGACCGAACTTCAGGCCCGCAAAGCCCAGACGGGTTTTGTTACCTGAGTTAGCGTCAGAACCTTCAGAGTTGTTGACGTTGTACTGGTATTCCCACTGGCCGTAGCCGGTCATCAGATCGTTGATCTGGGTCTGACCTTTGAAGCCGATACGAACGTAAGATTTGTCACCATCGTTTGAAGCGGCATCACTAAAGTAATGCTCAGCTTTAACGCGGCCGTAGAAGTCCAGTTTGTTACCGTCTTTATTATAAACTTCTGCGGCGTGAGCGGTGGAAGCCAGTGCCAGCGCTGATACGACTAATGCCAGTGTGCTCTTCTTCATTTGCTATCAATCCCAATGAGTAAAATTTGTTGTACCCTTGAAAGGGTTTGTAAAACAGGGGACTTTTTACCGATTGGTGATGAAAGTTTTATGACAGTTTTTCTGATTTCTTGTTAATCGCGAACTTTTGGTCTACCGCATTGTCAGGGGATTTTTGTGCTTTTCCCCTTGCTGCTGTTGGCTTCCTCGCTTACTCCTGATAAAACGTCCCTTCGCAGAATTTTTTTCTTATATGGCAGGAAAAACATGAGTGGCAGTCAGACCCTTGTGGTCAAATTGGGTACCAGCGTCCTCACCGGCGGTTCTCGTCGGCTGAATCGTGCGCACATGGTGGAGTTGGTTCGTCAGTGTGCGCAACTGCATGCGGCGGGCCACCGTATCGTTATCGTCACTTCAGGCGCGATTGCTGCCGGACGCGAACACCTGGGTTACCCCGAACTGCCGCCTACCATCGCCTCAAAGCAGCTGCTGGCTGCGGTGGGGCAGAGCCGTTTGATTCAGCTGTGGGAGCAACTGTTCTCGATTTACGGTATTCATATCGGACAGATGCTGCTGACGCGTGCGGATATGGAAGATCGTGAGCGCTTCCTCTACGCGCGAGACATGCTGCGTGCGCTGCTCGACAACCATATCGTACCGGTGATTAACGAGAACGATGCGGTGGCGACCGCTGAGATTAAAGTGGGCGATAACGATAACCTGTCTGCGCTGGCGGCGATGCTCGGCGGCGCGGATAAACTGCTGCTGCTGACCGATCAACAAGGCCTGTTCACGGCCGATCCACGCACCAACCCTGAAGCCGAGCTGATTAGCGATGTGCACCAGATTGATGATGCATTGCGCACGCTGGCCGGTGGCAGTGTCTCTGGCCTCGGTACGGGTGGCATGGCGACCAAACTGCAGGCGGCCGATGTCGCCTGCCGCGCCGGTATTGATGTGATCATCGCGGCGGGCAGCCGCCCGGATGTGATCAGCGACGTGCTGTATGGCAAGCCGGTCGGTACACGATTCCACGCACAGCAATCACCGCTGGAAAACCGCAAGCGCTGGATCTTCGGCGCACCGCCGGCTGGCGAAATTGTGATTGATGACGGTGCACTGGCTGCGGTATTAGAGCGCGGCAGTTCATTGTTGCCGAAAGGCGTGCGTGAAGTACAAGGCAACTTCTCTCGTGGCGAAGTGATCCGCATTCGTAATCTGCAGGGGCGTGATATCGCCCACGGCGTGACGCGATACAACAGCGATGCCATGCGCATGATTGCTGGCCATCACAGTCAGGAAATTGGCGATATCCTCGGTTACGAATATGGCCCGGTTGCGGTGCATCGTGACGACATGATCGTCAGCTAAGGAGCAGATGATGTTAGAAGAAATGGGTAAAGCGGCGCGTGCAGCGTCGTACAAGCTGGCAGAACTCTCCACCGAGCAAAAAAATCAGGTGCTGCTGACGATTGCCGATCGCCTGGAAGCGGAAAGCGCTGACATTCTGGCGGCTAACGAGCAGGATCTTGCTGATGCGCGGCAGAATGGCATGAGCGCGGCATTGCTGGATCGCCTGACGCTCAATCCGCAGCGTCTGAAAGGCATTGCTGACGATGTGCGTCAGGTGTGCCGTCTTGCCGATCCGGTCGGACAACTGATTGATGGCGGCGTGCTGGACAGCGGTTTGCGCATTGAACGTCGTCGCGTGCCACTGGGCGTGATTGGCGTGATTTATGAAGCGCGTCCCAATGTCACCGTAGATGTGGCTTCCCTGTGCCTGAAAACCGGCAATGCGGCGATTCTGCGCGGTGGCAAAGAGACCTATCGCACCAACGCAGCCACCGTTCGCGTGATTCAAAACGCGCTGAGTGAACATGGTCTACCAAAAGGTGCTGTGCAGGCGATTGAAAACCCGGATCGCGAGTTGGTTAACCAACTGCTGAAACTCGATCGCTACGTCGATATGTTGATTCCACGCGGGGGGGCAGGTTTGCACAAGCTGTGTCGTGAAAACTCGACGATTCCGGTGATCACCGGCGGTATCGGTGTGTGTCATCTCTATCTCGATGAAACCATGGATATTGAGCCTGCGCTGGAGGTGATTGTTAACGCGAAAAAACAGCGACCAAGCGCCTGCAATTCGCTTGAAACCTTGCTGATTCATCGCGATCAGGCTGAACGTTTTATTCCTGCATTTTTGCAACGGATGGCGCAGGAAAACATCCCGCTGCACGGCGATGAAAATGTCCTGTCGCTGCTGCAAAACGGCCCGGCCAGCGTGGTTGCGGTGAAAGCAGAACAGTATGATGATGAGTGGTTATCCAACGATCTGAACGTCAAATTGGTCGCGGATCTCGATGATGCGGTTGCCCACATTCGCGAACACGGTACGCAGCATTCGGATGGCATCCTGACGCGCAGCATCGGCAACGCCAATCGCTTTGTGAATCAGGTCGATTCTTCCGCCGTGTATGTGAATGCCAGTACGCGCTTCACCGATGGTGGGCAGTTCGGTCTGGGCGCTGAAGTGGCGGTCAGCACGCAGAAACTGCATGCGCGTGGCCCAATGGGACTCGAAGCACTCACGACCTACAAGTGGATTGGCTGGGGCGACGATACGCTGCGCGGCTAATTTTCACTTCTGCAACATAATGGGCACCGTAAGGGTGCCCATTTTTTTTGCTTCCGATCCAATTATTTCCAGAGCTTTTTGATTTATTTCTGTCATCTATGGCGCCGCCGCGCCTTTTCACGCATTTTTTGTTTTAGGTGCTGGTATCAGCGTCACAGAACAATCCTGAAAACCCCTGTCAGAACAAGCTGCCGGGCATTCATTGCTGGTTTCCACCTCGCCGAAGGGGATAATGATCATCCAGCTTCATTGATAAAAGCAGTTGGGTAGTAAACTGACGGTAATATAAAATGAACTGGTAGCAAAAATGAAAATAACATTCAGTCTTTAACTGATGGCAGATTATTAACTGATGGTTAAAAAAGAGAGTATTAGACAAGCTTTTACTGCCAGGCTGATTGCCGCGTGTGACAGCGCGGGAATTGTCGGACATGGACGAAACAAACAGGTTGCACAGGCACTGCAGGAAAGGGGATGCAGGATCTCAACACCGGGGGTCTGGAAATGGTTTAACGCCCAATCGATTCCAGATGACAGCAATTTACTGGCGCTCAGCCAGTTACTGGACGTGCGCGTGGAGTGGCTGCAGTTTGGCATGGAGCAACCCGATGTCACCATCGGCCATCAGGCGCTGATTGATCCCCAACATCGGTTTCGCGTCGAAAGTCTGGATATTGGGCAGCGTAGTGCTCAGGGTATTGCTGCGCGCGATGAACTGGTCGAAACCATTCAGGCGATCGAGTATGGGCTGGATGAAGCACGCGTGCTGTTTAACGGCCGTCCAGCAGAGAACATCCGCCTGATTGCGCTGAACAATGATTCGATGGCGGGTACTTTCGCGCCACGTGATCAGCTGTTTGTGGATATCAGCGTGCACCGCTTCGACGGCGACGGGATTTACCTGTTCACGCTGGACGATCAACTTTATCTCAAACGTCTGCAGCTGCAGCACAGAAAGGTCGCAGTCATCTCTGACAATAAGCGTTACGAGACCTGGTATTTGACGCTGGATGAGGCAGCCTCACTGCAGGTGGTGGCGCGCGTCATCATGAGCCAGGCCCGCGATTACCAGATTTTAGGTTGATCACAAAACGCGCCAGGCGGGTAAAAAAATATTCTGGCTGAAATCATAAATTTAACTGATGGTAAATAAAAAATTAACTGTTGGTGTTTGCCAATGCATTAGAACCTGTTAATAATTTGAGCATGGAAGGACGACATCACTGCTCCCGGATGAGCCCGCTCTTAAACAATTGAGGCGCTGCACAAGCGCGATACCCACCACCCAAAGTCAGTGAACTTTGGGATGGGGTGGATGCGCATTATGCAGCGTCGTCAGCTCTCTTCTGACTTCACTCTCCTCTGCTTATCCCTGGCCGCGAATGCAGCCGGGCGGGTCGATGTCGAGTGTTTGCAGTGGAATCACGGACGCCTCGGCTTCAGCCGACACGCCGCGCCTGCCACCCCATCGCCAAAGACTCATTCACAGGAGGAGTTATGGCGATTATCCAATATGGCAAGTCAGTCTTCACCGGAAACGCGCGCACCCGCCGTCACCGACGCCGCCAGTCACTTAGCCGCCTGAAGCGCAGTATCGACTGCGCCTTAGGCCTTGAACCCGATAACCTAACCCTGCGTACCGCAGAACGCATCTGCCAGCGCCAGACACAGTCGCGAGTCGACTGTGCGGTAATGGCCCCCACACGATATCAGGCCGAAAGCGCAAGCTTCGATAACTGCTGCCTGCCCCATGTCCATCTGTACGCCGTGCGCTAAATCCTTGTCTTTTTCCCAGCTTTAAGCGGAACGTTTCAATATTGCTCACTGTTTAGCCTCGCTTGAGCGTAGCGCGGATCACGCGTGGCGTCAGAACAGGTAATAGATCAGTGAGATTTATGTTTTTGATTATTTGCGCAGTCATTTTTAGACCGTTGCGCCCGTCAAAGAGGAATCGTTATGAGCCAGATTATTGCCATTTTGAATTTTGAAGAGGGTTACCGCGAGGCGCCCTACCTTGATACGCAGGGTTTTCCCACCGTGGCCGGTGGTATTCGCATCGGGCCGAAAGGGGCCTCGCTCAGCAACTACATCTTCCAGGTTCCGCGACGTGTAGGTGACGTGTGGAAGCAGTGCATTGTGGAAAACAAAGTGCTGGAGATGAACCAGCGTGCTTTGGTGCAACAGGCGCTGAGTAAGTGCAGTGAGGCGCGCTGTGATGTGTTGATCAGCATGGCGTATCAATTAGGCGTCGACGGATTGTCGCTGTTTCGCAGCATGCTGAGCGCCATCACGCAAGGTGACTTCAACAGTGCGGCCAATGCCATGCTCGACAGCCTGTGGGCACGGCAAACGCCGGGACGCGCGAGACGTCACGCCGAGGTGATGCGCAGCGGCACCTATGACATTTATCGGGGGCTGTTATGAACATGAGATGGATGGTGTTTGTCATCGCGGTGCTGGCGGCCGTGATTGTGCTGTTGCTGCTCCAGCGTTTCACCACGCTGGAGTTCGTTAAGCATGCGCGACTGCTGTTCAAAACCTGGTCAGTGTGGCTGGCCTCATTGGGATCGATGCTCAGTGCCTGGGCGCAATCCTTTCCCTCATCAGCGCTGGATGCCTGGAATGCGCTGCCTCAGGACATTAAAGACATTCTTCCCCATAACTACCTCGGATTGATTGGTGCCTTCATGGTGGCGATGGGCGTACTGGCGCAGTTTGTCCGCCAGAAAAACTTGATTGAACAGCGCAAAACGCTGGAGGAGAAACCATGACGCTTATTACTTCATTGCTTGGCGGCAGCTGGCACTGGCTGGCTGCGCTGGCGGGCATTGTTGCCGCTCTGGTGGCCAGCTACTTCGGTGGCAGAAAGATTGGCAAGGTGCAGCAACAAGCCAAATCAGAGGTGGAATCCGCAAACAAAGCGGCAGTGCAGGCTGTCGCGGTAAACCAGCAGCAACAACAGTTGCGTGAGGAGGCTAAACGTGTGGAAGCCAGCAATCTTAACCTTGATGACGCTGCTGCTCGCGACAAGCTGCAGCACTCGAAATACAACCAGCCCTGAATCCCCTGTCGTTATCGACTCTGCTTGTACGCTTTTTTCCCCGATTTACACCCACGGCAATGACGCCGAGCGCATGGATGTTCGCACTGTGCGTGCCATCAACAACCACAACGATCTCTGGGATCAGCACTGCGGCTCATAGGCGCATTAGTGCTGTTTCCACACTTGCATTGCAAACCTGAAAAGGCCGAGGAGGCTATGATGATCGAAGTTAATTCATTTGCAGAACTGCGTACCACCACGCCGACTAAAAATGGCGATCTGGCGTTTTTACGTCGCTATAACGCGGATTCTACCTTCCGTGGAGGCGGTGACTTCACCGGTTTTATTGGCACCACCACCGCGACAGACGATGGCGGTACGCTGGCGATCGGTAATGGCTTCTACTGGAAACGCGTGATTAACGATCCTTCTGACGTGAACGTCTATCACTTTGGTGCCAAAGGGGACGGTTATGCCAATGACACGGATGCGGTTAATCGCATGCTGACCTGGACGCAGAATTACAGTGGTAATATCAAGGACCTGCCGATCCGTTTTCCGGGCGGGAAGTTTTTGATCAGTCCGATTGATATCAGCGGCACCGATAACGCCTTTTTCGGCCTTCAGGGTGATGATGTGGAACTCGGTTCACTGCCGCGCACCACTATCATTTCGGATAAAAGTGCCAACCCGGTATTTAAGGTGAAGGCTCGCCGCACCTCAATTCGAGGCATTGCCTGGAATGGTCAGGCTTCGGCCGATATCACCACTAACAAAGGCACCATCACGGCCGACATGTGCAGCAACGTGCAGCCATTCTTCGAAAATACCTGTATTGAAGGCACCACGGTAAATATCTACTGTTTCCGCGCGCAGAATAACGGCGGTACGGTGATCAAGGTGCTGGATACGCTGGACACCAAATTTGACCAGATTTACACCATGTACACTTACGCCCGCGTATTTGACGTAAGCTGGTCAAATTCGCCAAACGGTGCATGGGATCACTCCACCGCGATTGAAATCTGCAACTGTAACTTCCAGACCGGCTATGGTGATGCCACGCTGTATATGCCGCGCTGTACGCAAGGGATTTTGCGCAATGTGTGGATTGAGCATACCCGTAATCCTGGTGATTTATCGGATGGCGGCTGGACCATTGATACGCTCAACGTTGAGGATTGCCTGAATCCCTTTAACCTCAACAATGCTCGCGTGTTGATGCGTCAAATTAACCTGCAATCCGGCGCAAAAGTGTCGAACGATCTGGTTGCCGGAAGATGGCTTTCCACCTTTGAATATGGCTATCGCCGCGATGAGAGTTACGGCAGTTTCCTCACCGGATCGCTGCGTGCGGGCTACTACAGCGGCTACAAAATCACCAATAACACCTCAACCGACAACTGGTATCGTCTGGGGCAGCTGTTCTTCCCTAATGCGAACCAGCAGTGGGTGATGGAGTTTATTGGGAAAGCCGATGCCACCCAGCCTACCGGCACGGCGGGCACGCCGGTTAACGTGGCCAGTAGCGGTAAAACCTGGATCAATCTGCAACGGCTGGAAACGGTGTGGGCGGATGCCTTTCATATGGGGCAGCCCGCAATCCTGGATATGCGTTACAACCGCGTCGGCACCACTTATGCCGTGGTGTGGGTGAAGCTAAAAGCCAACAGCGGCGATACCATGCTTAACCTGAAAAACACCGGCCCAACGCGATTCGATAGTGGCTCCTGCTCGCTGTTCCAGTCCGATCTGTCAGTGGTGACGGATACCACCACGCTGGGCACGCTGAAACCGGCCGCCCGCTTTGGCATGCACAATGGTCTGGCAGGAATTGGTGCCAATGAGAAGGGCGTGCTGACGGTAGCCACTGCCGCCGGCACGCCAACTAATGCGACGACGCCGACGGGCTTTGTATTAGTGAATATCAACGGCGTTGACCGTAAACTTCCCTATTACGATTGAGGTTCAGCACATTTTGGCGAGGCTTCGGCCTCGCCTTTTTTGTTTGTGGCGCAAGGCTGGCACCTATTTTCGCAGAGGCGGTCTTCGGGCTGCGTGAAGGGCGCTATCGCTGTGCCTCAGCCGTATTGTATTACCCCTGCAATAAGGTCAGCACTTGTTGCGGCTGCAGGTTGGCTTTAGCCAGCACGGAGGAACTGGCCTGCTGCACAATCTGTGCCCGGGTCAGCGCGGAAACCTCCGCCGCATAATCTGCATCTTCAATACGTGAGCGAGCACTGGCCAGGTTGGTCGTTGCACCACTTTGTAAGCTTTGTGCCGAACTCAATCGGTTTGCCGTTGCACCCAACTCACTACGCTGGCTATCAACGCGTGCAATCGCTCTATCCAGTGTTGCCAGTGGATCATCAGGATGCTTCAGGCGAATCTCGTCACCCACTTCTTTTACGCTGGTGGTGGTGAGGTTAGTTGAGGTATCCGTAACCGAGGACACATTGGCCATATAGTAGATTTGAACATCACCGACGCCGCGTAACGTCTTCAGCATCAAGGCGTTCGGTGCACTGTCTTCCGTCACAAAGGTGGCGGTTTTGCTCTCACGTCCGTCAGGCACCCCCATGTAGTAATTGCCATCACTGTCCAGCCGCAATACGTCATTGCTGCTGACGCCTTGTGCATCGGTATACCTGACATCGACATTGGCGGGATCCAGCGTGATGTACGAAGTACCGGTGACGCTGGTGACGTCATTAAAACTGTTAATGCTGGTGTTGTTGGTGGCTTTAACACTCAGGCTAACGTCGTTGCCATCCGAGGTTGTGGTCACAGTGGCGTTGTAATACTGGTAATTGCCGCCGCCGCTATCCACTTCCATCACATATTGTCCGCCTGTGGTGCGGAGTAAGCGTGCATCACTGTTGGCGACGGCGTTGTTTAAGCCATCGGTAAAACTCAGGGTCGCACTACTGGTGGTGACGGTTGGCGTGGAGTTCACCGCGGTTGGCAGTGTGGCGAAATCACCGTCCGTTTTCACAGGTCCGGTGGTCATTGTCGCCGTAATCGCGCCACTGGAGCCGTAACTTAGGGTGGCAGGATAATAATTATCATCCTGTTCAATATAATACTGGCCACTGTCTTCAGTCAGCGTTGGGGCGGGCGTGTTGCTCAACGCGGTGCCAGTATTATCCTGGTAGTTAATCGAGGTTATGCTGCGGGAAGCAATGGTCTCCACCGGGCTGTAAAGCGGCACGCTGGTGCTTCTACTGATTAAAACATTACCCGCCGCTGAGGCGGTATCCCAGCGGGCGCTGACACTGGCCAGATAATAGGTTGGCTTGCCATCGCTGCCGGTGGTTTGAATGAATTGCTGACCACTGTTACTACTTTGCACCAGCTGTGGCGAGTCCGCTGCAGGAGAGTAGTTCACGGTTATGGCCGGACTGCTCAGTGACATATTCAGGGCTAAACCGGTCAGGCTGGGAACCGCCGTCACATTGCCACTGATGCCACTGATCACGAAGTCATCAAGGCCCAGTTCGCTCTGGCTGAATCCCGTGGATAAATCGACACCAATCTTTTGATTATCATTGGCGCCGACTTGAATCCCGACGCGGCCTGCGCTCCCATCCAGCAGCTTTAACCCGTTGAAACTTGAAGTGCTATTCAAGCGATTAATTTCTTTGAGATTCAGGTTAATTTCCGCCTGAATCGAATCGGTATCTTCCTGAGAGTTGGTGCCGTTCAACCCCTGCACCGTTAGCTGACGGATACGCTGCAAGCGATTGTTGACTTCATCCAGCGCGCTGCTTGCAGTGTCTACCATCGATAAACCATCGCCGGTGTTGCGCTGCGCCTGAGCCAGGCCACTCTGCTGGCTGGTAAAACGGTTTGCTATCGCCTGGCCTGCCGCATCATCACGGGCGCTGTTGATTCGCATCCCTGAGGACAGGCGCTCAATCGCCACGCTCAGTGCGGAACCATTTTGGTTCGACTGCTTCGTCGCGATCATCGCAGAAACGTTGGTTTGAAGGCTGATCATTCTCGGTCTCACTGCCAAAATTCACTGTATGCATTATCGGCATCTCGTCCCATTCTTTAAAAAACATTTGAGGTAAGAGATCCTTTTTGGCTGCGCTTCGCTTAAATTTATAGTGTTTTATGCTGCATGTTTGGTTTATTTTTGATGAAAATAACATGTGGAGGGTATTGGAAGGGTTTTTATGGAGATTTGAGTTGCTGACTACTAAATATAGTAGGTCCGATCTTATCTCAAGATTCATTACTGTTTAATTCAATCGGATAATTAGCAGGTTAACTTATAGAACAAGGTGTTAGCGATATCTGGTCTTTTAAATCCATTTCAATCTTATTATTCCTAACAGTATGTGGTTGCCGCCCTAATCAATTTTCTGAAAACCAATTCATCTGCGCTAATCTTTCCCATCCAACGTTATCCAACTTTCAGCTAAGTAAATTCCGTATTGGCCTGTAGGCCATTGACCTTATAACGCTGTCTGGTGAGAATGCGGTTAAAAGTTTGAATCAGATCGCAAAATTAGGGCTCTGAGCCCATTGCAACCCGGCTGCGAAAGCCATGTTGAATTAACGCCACTTGCCATTATCGAACGGCGAAAGACGCACCGTGATAATAAAATGGCAGGGCATACAGCAAAAATCGTTAATGTCGTGACGTTCGTTGAAAAGGCCGTCTTTAGATGCACCTTTTCAATCCCGCCCGGCATTCCTTGTGGTGCAAGACAAATGAGTACGCAGCACCGTTATTAATCATATTGAACGGCATATTGATGATTGGCGCTTTTTAATGATGTCACGGTGATGGTGCCAGATGTCATTTTGCCATCAAAATGAAGTGCTACCTAACTACATGATATTTAACTGAACTCATCTGAGTTCAGCGCGGTTCCTTTGCGCCAAAAATATCCAGAAACATGCAGTCAGTACACTGGTAGCTGTAAGCCAGGGGCGGTAGCCTGCGTTTTAGTCAAATGAATGAATAATAAAACTGCACGATTTGATTAGCGATAATCTTATTTAACCCACCATTTTATGAGAGTTGAAAGGCCGATATTTTCTGCCTGAGGAAACTCCGAAATAAATCAAAGTTAATGTTAAGCCGGACGAAAGGGATGTGAAGTTTGGCCTGGCAATGAATCTCACTGAGGTTGATCTGTGAAAGATAAATTAAAAAATTCGATGTGGATGATTGCTGAAAAGCTCATCGCGGTATTTGGCCTGATTTTTGTGACGTCCTATGTCGCGAAATATGTTGGACCGACCACCTTCGGCATTATCTCACTCTCCATGCTGGTGTTTCAGTTTATTCAGTCGATCGCCGTGATGGGTAGCGATGTGATTTTACTGAAGCGTATCTCGCAAAATCGTCATTCAGGTATTCGCCTGATGATGGCGACTTTTTTGCTGGTGATGCTGATTTACTGCGGCTTAACGCTCAGCGGTATGGCGATCATGGGAGAGGAGTGGAGCCGCGAAGCGTTGGTGTTTATCTGCGCAGCGGCGATTGCCTGTCTGTTCTCGTCGATTGATCTGGTCAATATCTACAACGAGGCAATGCTCAACGCACGACTCAATGTGATCGCCAACGTGATTGGCCTCGCGATCAGTCTGTCGGTGCGCTTCATTATCTCGTATCTGCAGTTGGATCCTCAGTTCCTGGCGATCCCGATTGTACTGGCCACGTTGCTGCCGTTCAGCATCAAGCTGGCGATCTTCTGGCGCTATCATCGCCAGGGGCCGATTCCGGCACTGCGCCACATCAAAAAATATTCGCGCTACATGGTGGCTTCCGGCATTTCGCTGGTGTTCTCGGTGATTGCTATCGCGATTTATACCCGAGTCAATCAACTCAGCGTCTCGTATTTCCTCGGCGTGAAGGAGGCGGGAATATTTGCCGTGGCCATGACGCTGGCAACCTCATGGGTGTTTTTGCCCAACGCTCTGTTGGCTTCATTTTTCCCGGCGTTCTTTGCCGAGCGTGATGATGAGCAGTCAATTATCAAAGCGCAAAAACTGCATCTGTTAGTGCTGGGCGTGTCTGCCATCGTGATCATGGCGATATGGCAACTCTCGGGCTGGTTTATTCGTGATTTTTACGGCGAGGCGTATCTCGATGCCATTGCGCCGACGCTGTTGCTCAGTGTGGGCGCGATGTGTGGTGTGCTCAGCAGTTTAATGGACCGTTTTATTATTAAGTACAACGGTTATCGCTTTTTAGTGAAAAAGACCTTTGCGGTATTAATTATCTGCCTGGCATCTTCCATTTTATTGGTGCCGCTTTTCGGTTTAACCGGCGCTGCCTTCAGCGTGGTTTTAACCGAGTTCCTCTCTTTCTCGCTGCTTAATTATTTCTTCACTGCGCAACCTGTGATGCGCATTCATCAGATTTTTTTCAACCCCAGGAAACTATGGCAGCTACTTGTCAATTACAAAACCTCAGACAGTAAAGAGAGTTTATCATGAATGAAAAACCACTTTTCAGTATTATTATTCCCGTCTATAACTCACAAAAAACCATCAAGCGGACATTGCTGAGTGTGCTTAATCAGACGTTCAACAATTATGAAATTGTGGTGGTTAATGATGGTAGCACTGATTCAACCCTGAAAGTACTGGAGGAGTTTTCACGTTATTCTCAGGTTACTGTGATTAACCAAATTAATGCCGGTGTCAGTGCAGCGCGCAATAGTGGGTTGCAACAGGCCAGTGGGGAATATGTTCTATTCCTCGATGCAGATGATTGGGTAGATGATGATTTCCTGATGATCTTCAAACAGAACCTGGATGCATGGTCGACGGAGTCAGTGGATTTGATCGTGGGTAATCTCAACGACGGCCGCGTGGGCAAGGTCTCTCAATCTGGCTTTTTTAGCAACGAAGATATCCCCTATGTACTCGGCGAGCTGGAGATGAGCGACAACATTGGTTATCTGCATAACAAATGTTATCGCCGTCAGATTCTGAGTGAGCTGAACCTGCGCTTTATCGAGGGGATCTCGATGAGTGAGGATCTGTTATTTAACCTCAAATTCTTCAGCTGCATTAGCAATTTCCTGGTAACACAGGGAGCGGCTTATCATTATGAAGACGTCGCGGGCTCGTTATCTAAGCAGAAAGTTCAGTACAGCGAATTGAAGGTACGAAAGCAATTCCTCACCACGCTGTATGATTCTATCGTGGATAAATACCAGGGCAGTAATCTCGACTATCTGTTGAAAGGCATTTCCAAACGCGTGCTGGCGTTGGATATGCAAATTGTGACGGCGATGTATCATTCGTCGTTTTCACCTGCGGATATCGCGCAGGAGATCAATGAAATAAAGCGGGGAAAATACTCGAAAGGGATTTTCATTCTGCTGAATAAAAATGAAAAATTGAAGTACATGATTATGAATTTGAATACTATCACAGCGTACTATTTCCTTTATGCACTCTACAGAATGCGCGCATTCTGATTTGAAATTCCCCCGGGATTATTCTCTGTCATTGTCTGCTACTGATATTCCTCAGAATACCGAGTGGAACAATGGCTTCGCCAGAGAGCAGTTGCCGGGGGAGTTTCACCTTTCTCTACTGCAGTACCTGTGGCAACGGTTCGCCGTTGCCACATTTTCCGCGCCAACACGGCCCGCTATTAACCCCTCTCTGTCTCGCGCAGTACTCTCCGGTCAACATCACGGACGGCCTGTAAATCGAACCCGACAAATCCTTGCACTCCTTGATGCTCTCAGGTCAAATAGCGCCCCATGCAAACGTTTGCGTGCGTAAATCATGCATATCTGTTGGTTTAATAACCGATTCACGCATTTATGACGGCTTTGTGATGCATGTCTTGCGTTCAGGCAACCCTAATTCGTCAAAAACGCGTAGCATGTGCCCCGTCGCACCAATGGCATGTTTAGCCGCCGTGATTTCGGCTGCATTGTTTAAAAGCTTTCAATTCTGGAGAGACAGATGGACAACTCACAAACCGTTGCGCAGGGCACGGTTGAGGCCAGTTCAACAGGCTGGCGTAAGAGTGATACCGTGTGGATGCTGGGCCTCTACGGTACCGCGATAGGTGCAGGCGTTTTATTCCTGCCTATCAACGCGGGTGCAGGCGGATTAATTCCCCTGATTATTATGACAATCCTCGCATTCCCGATGACCTACTATGCACACCGCGCACTGACACGCTTTGTGCTTTCCGGTAAAAACCCCGGTGAAGACATCACCGAAGTGGTGGAAGAGCACTTCGGTGTGGGAGCAGGCAAGATCATCACCTTGCTCTATTTCTTCGCTATTTTCCCGATCCTGCTGATGTACAGCGTAGCGATCACCAATACCGTTGACAGCTTTATCGTGCATCAACTCGGGATGGTCTCTCCGCCGCGCGTGGTGCTGTCGTTAGTGCTGATCATCGGCATGATGACCGTGGTGCGCTTTGGCGAGCAGATGATCGTGAAAGCGATGAGCGTGCTGGTGTTCCCGTTTGTTGCGGTGCTGATGTTGCTGGCCGCCTATCTGGTGCCACACTGGCACGGTGCGGCACTGGAAACGCTGTCGTTTAGCCAAAACGCGGGCGATAGCAGTATCTGGATGACGCTGTGGCTGGCGATTCCGGTGATGGTGTTCTCCTTCAACCACTCGCCGATTATCTCGTCGTTCGCGGTGGCGAAGCGTAATGAATATGGCTCAGGAGCGGAAAAGAAATGCTCACGCATTCTCGCCAGCGCTCACCTGATGATGGTGGTGACAGTGATGTTCTTTGTGTTCAGCTGTGTGCTGAGCCTGTCGCCAGCAGATTTACAGGCGGCGAAAGATCAAAACATCACAATTCTCTCCTATCTGGCGAACCACTTTAATGTGCCGATGATTGCCTGGATGGGACCGATTGTGGCGATGGTGGCGATCACCAAATCGTTCCTCGGCCACTACCTGGGAGCCCGTGAAGGCTTTAACGGGATTGTGGTGAAATCGCTGCGCAGCCGCGGCAAAAACGTCACGCCGCAACGTTTAAACCGTGTGACAACCGGTTTTATGTTGCTGACGACCTGGTTGGTCGCGACGTGGAATCCGAGCATTCTGGGGATGATTGAAACCCTGGGTGGACCGATCATCGCGATGATTCTGTTCCTGATGCCGATGTACGCCATTCAGAAAGTCCCGGCGATGCGTCAGTACAGCGGTAAGATCAGCAACGTGTTCGTGGTGATTATTGGTTTGTTAGCGATTTCGTCGATTGCGTATTCGCTGATGCATTGATGCAAAAAGGCGGCGCGATTTTAACGCGCCGCTTTGTCTTACACGGCGGCGGTCTTAAACACACTCATCGACTGCGCCAGACGATCGGCCTGCTCCTGTAGCGCCTGCGAAGCGGCTGACGCTTCCTGCACCAACGCGGCGTTCTGCTGAGTGACCGCTTCCATCTGAGTAATCGCCAGATTGATCTCACTGATACCACTGCTCTGCTCGCTGCTGGCAATAGTGATTTCGCTCATGATATCCGCCACGCTCTTCACGCTGTTCACCACTTCACCAATGGTGGTTCCCGCGTGTGTCACCAGACGGCTGCCTTCATCCACTTTCGATACCGAGTCTTCAATCAATACTTTGATCTCTTTGGCGGCAGAGGCGGAGCGCTGCGCCAGATTACGTACCTCTGTCGCCACCACGGCAAATCCACGGCCTTGTTCTCCCGCGCGAGCGGCTTCCACCGCGGCGTTCAGGGACAGAATGTTGGTCTGGAAGGCAATGGAATCAATGACGCTGATGATATCGACGATTTTCTTCGAGGAAAGGGTGATGGCTTCCATCTTCTCGATGACCTGTTCCATCACCACGCCGCCCTCTTTGGCGACCGTTGAGGTTGTGGCAACCAGCTGATTGGCTTCACGCGCGTTATCGGCGTTGTGTTTCACGGTAGCCGTCATCTGCTCCATGGCGGAGGCGGTCTCTTCCAGCGAGCTGGCCTGTTGCTCAGTACGGGATGAGAGATCGATGTTACCGCTGGAGATTTGGTTCGATGCGACGGCAATGGTGTCAGAACCGGCGCGTACATTAGACACGATGGTCAGCAGGTTATCGTTCATCGCCTGCAGCGCCTGCATCAGCACGGCGGTTTCATCCTTGCCGCTGACTTCAATGTGCGAACTGAGATCGCCCGCCGCCACTTTTTCGGCAATGCCCACGGCTTCATTGAGCGGACGGACAATTGAGCGCGTCAGCATAAAGCCAAGCAGCACGGAAGCCGCAATCGCGATAGCTGAGAAGATCAGCGTGATTTCAATCGCAGTCGAGCCGTCATCAATAATGCCAGTGCCTTCTTTGCGCAGCTGATCGGATTGCGAATTGGCAAAAGCCACGGCGCTATCGAGGAAGGTATTCTGGGTGCTGGTGATTTTCTTCAGCACATAAGTGCTCGCCTCATCCAGTTTACCGGCGCGCACTAAGTCCAACACTTCGTTCTTCTGTGCTTCAAACAGCTGGCTGGCGGCCAGCAGACCGGCGATTTTCTTCTTGCCCACTTCAGTGGTCTGAATCGCTTCGATTTTCTTCATGGCAGTGTTGGTGCGATCGGTGGCTTCATCCAGTTGCTTATAACGTTGCACGTTATATTCCGGGCGCAGCGTATCAATCACCATACCGCGCAGGAATTTAATCTGATCGTTGACGCCGTCGCGCACGTCAAAACCCAAACGGACTTTGACATAGCGATCTTCCACAATCGAGGTGATGCCGTTTTTGATGTTGTTGATTTTCATAATCGACGTCACACCGACTACACCCAGTAGTGCCACGACAAGCGCGAAGGCTATCCCTAAACGGGCGCCTACTTTCATATTCTTTAAGCTCAACATTGGTTCTCCCCGTAATGCTAAATAGTGTTGTTTTCAAGACGGAAAAGCAGGCAGCAGGCCCGCATCAGGCTGATGTTTTATAAGGTAAAGATACTTTCCGGGCGTGACTGATCTGGTATGGCAGCGCCGGTACAAGCGCTATCAGTTATCGGTTGTTAATGTTTTAACTTTAATTTTTTAGAGGTGCGTCACAAAATCGTTAACATGATTAATGAGTGGATCGGTTTTATCAGGGAGGGCAGGACGTAAAAAAGGCGCGAATATCGCGCCTTATGGGGGTGTAGGTGAGATTAGAAAGGATTAACGCTTCTTCTCCAGCACACGGTGGATCACGCTCGACAGTTCATTAATCTCAAATTTCGCCACATAGCCATCAGCGCCGACTTTACGCACGTGGTCTTCGTTGGCGCTGCCGGAGAGCGAGGAGTGGATCACCACCGGAATCTGACGCAGTGCATCATCACGTTTGATATTACGCGTCAGGGTAAAGCCATCCATCTCTGGCATTTCCAGATCGGTCAGCACCAGCGCAATTTTGTCATGGATGGATTCGCCTGCTGCTGCGGCTTCTTTCTGCATCTCGTTAATTTTGATCCAGGCTTCCAGACCGGTGTTATGCATGATGGCCGGAATGCCCATGCTTTTCAGACCTTGCTCCAGCAGCTGACGCGCCACTTTGGAGTCTTCCGCCACAATCGCCACCTGGCCGGGCTTGAGGTTGAAATCTTTCGCCGTTTCAGCACTTGGCTCGACGCCGCGTACCGAAGGAATGATGTCATACAGAATCTGCTCAACGTCCAGCACCATCGCCAGATTGTTGCTCTGACCGTCGGTGTCGAGGCAGGCGATGCTGGTAATATTGCGGCTGCCAATGCCAGCTTCAGCCGTGTGAACCTGATTCCAGTCCAGACGGACGATATTCTCCACCGACTCCACCGCGAACGCCTGGGTGCTGCGCGCATATTCAGTCACCAGCAGTAAATTAAGGCCGGTTTCTGGTTTGCAACCGGTGACGGCGGGCAGATCGATGACCGGGATAAACTGACCACGGATGCTTGCCATACCGAGCAGTGGTGACTGCATACCTGCTGCACGGGTGATGGTCGGCATCGGCACGATTTCGCGCAGTTTGAATACGTTAATGCCGTAGAGCTCAGATTTGCCTTTCAGCTGATCGGAACCCAGGCGGAACAGCAGCAGTTCGAATTTATTGGAAAGCGCAAGGTTGGCGCGTTCATCGATCTCTTTCTGAAAATTATCCATCATGGCCTCAAGCGGAATCTGGGCTGGGTAAAGGGGCAATGATTAACTTATCGGCAGCGCGGAAAAAAAATGAAGGGGCGGGGCAGAAAATTTAGCGCGAGAGTGGCTACCCTCGCGCAAAGGGGATTACTTCAGCAGGATGGCGCGGACGCTTTTGCCTTTGATCTTGCCTTCTTTCAGCTTGATCAGCGCTTTCTTCGCCTGTGAAGCATCGATCGCCACATAAGCGTGGGTTTGCGTCAGATCGATTTTACCGATCTGATCGCCGCTAAATCCGGCATCACCGGTCAGCGCGCCGAGAATATCGCCTGGGCGGATTTTGGCTTTACGACCGCCATCAATGCATAGCGTCATTTTGGTCGCCGGCAGCGGTTGGGCGGATTTGCCTTTTAATGTGGCGGAAGGAACCCAGTTCAGTTTCTGGCTCAGGTACTCCTCCAGCGCATTGGCGCGAGTCATTTCATCCGGCGCCACGAAGCTCACCGCCATGCCTTTCTCACCTGCACGACCGGTGCGGCCGATGCGGTGGATGTGCACTTCAGGATCCCACGCCAGCTGGAAGTTCACCACCAGGGCCAGTGATTTGATATCCAGCCCGCGTGCTGCCACGTCGGTGGCGATCAAAACGCGGATGCTGCCATTGGCGAAACGGATCAGGACGCGTTCACGATCGCGCTGCTCCAGATCGCCATGCAGCGCCAGTGCACTGATTTGACGATCGTTTAATGCTGCTGCGACGTCATCACACTCACGTTTCGTGTTACAGAACACCACGCAGGAAGACGGTTGCTGCTGGCTGAGTAATGCACTGAGCAGATTGCCGCGCTCATGGGCGCTGGCTTCAATAAACTGTTGCTCAATGGCAGGCAGTTCGGCTTTGTCTTCCGTGGCCACGGCCAATGCATCACGCTGGAAGCGCTGGCTGAGGCTGGCAATAGTATCTGGCCAGGTGGCAGAGAACAGCAGTGTCTGACGCGCTTCCGGCGTGAAACCGATGATCGCTTCCATGTCGTCACGGAATCCCATCTCCAGCATACGATCGGCTTCATCTAATACCAGCGTCTGCAGTGCGTTGAGATCGAGGTTGTCACGCTTCAGATGATCAAGGATGCGGCCCGGCGTGCCGACCACAATATGAGGCGCGTGCACCAGCGAATCGCGTTGCGCGCTCATCGGCTGACCGCCGCACAGGGTCAGGATTTTAATGTTGCGCGTGAAACGTGCGAGCTGACGCAGCACGTTACTGACCTGATCGGCTAATTCGCGGGTAGGGCATAACACCAAAGCCTGGGTCTGGAAGCGGCTAATATCGATGCGTTGCAGTAAGCCAATACCAAAGGCTGCTGTTTTACCGCTGCCGGTTTTCGCCTGCGCACGCACATCGCGCCCTTCAAGAATCGCGGGTAAGGAAGCCGCCTGAATAGGTGTCATGGCATCGAAGCCCATCTCGCGCAGGTTGTCGAGTTGGCTGGCTGGAAGTTGCGTCAGGGTAGAAAAAGCGGTCACGGGAATGTCTCGAATAGCGGTCAGGATTGCGGCGGCCAGTCTGGCAGAAAGGGCCGTCCTCGGCAATGCAAATTGCGAATTTGATAACCCACAGAAACCAATTAGCATTACGATCATTTGCGCTAATTTTAATCAATAATTGATGTAAAGTTTTAATCAGTTCCGGTTGTGTAGTGCTGCACCCTAAAAAGCATAAAACCGCTTTCTTTATAGAAAAGGTGCAATTAGCGTTGATAAATGGACTATATAGCGTCAGATTTCCGCTTTTTTCTCTGTGTTACGCTTATGTGTCACACAAGATGGGTAAAATTCCGATTAAAACAACCTACCGTTTTGCTTTATATTTGGCGCGCCATTTGGCAAACAATAATATATTCAGAGGTCGAGTTTGAGTCTTTACGTCCAGGGACAAAACGAAGACATTCTGAAAATCGTCGGCCGCGCCGTGTTAACCCTGCATCTGCACGGAGAAACCTTATCCTCGGATAAAGTCAGCTCCATGATTGCCTGTTACGCGGAAGAAGAGCCAGCTTGCGACGATGAAAACCAGCGTTTGTACGCGCTGGCTATTCAGATGTTATCGTAAATCCAGCAACTCGCATGGGGCGCTTACCGCCCCTGCATTTTTCGTTCATCAAGCCTCCTTGCGGAGGCTTTTTTGATCTCAGGCGCTGAACACCGGCGTTCCACGCTGGAAGGTGGCGCGCACCGGGGCAATACGCGCCACCGCTTCGGCGGAGCAGCTCGCCTCAACCAGCATCATGCTGGCGTCATCCTGCACTTTCGGCCACTGGCGCTCGCCCTGATTCGACAGCGGCAAGATGCCGCCGGTGGCGATATGCAGCGCTCGGCTTAAACCATACTCATCAGAGCCGCGATAGAGTTGCGCATACAGGTTGGCTTTCTCCAGCATGCTGCCGGTGCCGAACGGTGACCAGTGATCGATCACGCTATCGGTGCCGGTCATCACCGTGATACCTGCGGCCTGCAACTGCGGCAACGGCATGGTGAGTTTGCCGATCGGGATAGTGGAAGCCACGCTCATCTGCTGTTCAGCCATGCCCGCGATCATTTTATCGAGGGTTTTACCTTCCAGCGTGCCCAGTGCAAAGCCGTGACTCAGCGTCACTTTGCCTTTGAGCTGCGGGTTTTTGGCGATGGTGTCCACCATGTACTGAATCGCCGCCACGCCAGACGGCGCAGTTTCGTGCAGATGAATATCGACGCCGCGATTGAAATCGAGCGCAATCTGGAACATCGCATCCAGCGAGGCCTGCATCGCGCCATCCACATTGGTGGGATCCAGCCCGCCAACATACTGCACGCCCATCTGCATCGCTTCACGCATCAGACCATCGACTTTCGAATGCAGTAAACCGTGCTGCGGGAAGGCGACAATTTCGCAGGGAAAATCGGGGTGGTTGGCCAGCGCCAGTTGCAGGTGCTCCAGACTTTTTAATCCACTCACCGGATCAATGTTGCAGTGGCTGCGCGCTTCGGTGGTGCCTTTGCTGTGCAACAAACCGATCAAAGCTTCGGCACGCGCCTGTGAGGTGGGCAGCAACTGCGGGATCAGCACCTGCTCACGGGCAATCATATCCATGATGGTTTTGCCCTGACGCGGACGCGGGGCTTGCCAGGGGCCGCTGTAGAAGGTTTTATCCAGGTGGATATGCATGTCACGGGTGCGCGGCAACAGTTGCGAACCATGGGCATCCCACTGCGGAATGTCGGCGTTGCGCGCTTTACTGGCGGCATCGATGGCGGCAAATTTGCCGTCTTTGACGGTGATATCGTAAAGCGCGGTACGCGTGGCAATGATTTCGTTGCCGTCACGCTCAAAACCTTCTTCGAGGCGTACGTTGAGCAATTGGTAATGAGCCACGCGCGGTGGCGGTGAAGACGTTAGCGATGCGGCAGAAGAGGGCGATTGCGCGGCGGCGCTCATGCCGGCTGCCAGCAAGCTTCCGGCAGCCGTGAGGCGAACGCCCTGGCTAATAAAATCGCGACGGCTGGGTGAAGTGAGGTGCATCAGAGGCTCCAGTCAACAAGGAAAACGTTAATCTGGCAAAACCCTGGCTGTGGCGCTGCGATATTTCCCACTGCTGAGCAGTGGAAAAATCACTGCCACTTTAACTGGCAAAATTCCACTAGCGCCACGGCCAGCGCCTGCTGCAAATCGTCCTGCGGAGAACGGCAAAACAGCGCCAGCTCAAAGTGACTGATCGGCGGTAAGCCAGCGGCTTCGTCCAGCACGCGATGCCCCGGCAAGCGACAGCTGGCAGGCAGCAAGGTCAAGCCTAAACCCGCCGCGCTGGCACTGGCAAGTGCCACCAGACTGGCGCTGCTGTAACTGATGCGCCAGCTACGGCCCAGCATATCCAGCGTCTGACACATCTCTTCGCGATACAGCCCTTGCTGGGGAAACACCACCAGCGGTACCGGCGTCTGCTCAAAGCAGGGATGTTCGGCGCTATCCAGCCACAGCAGCGGTTCCGGCCGTGACGCCAGCGGACGCTCACCGCCCGGCTGTTTGATCAGCATAATATCCAGCTCTTCGCGCTGCCACGCACGATGCAGATCAACATACATTCCGCTCATCACGTCGAGGCGCAGCTGCGGATGCTCGCGGCTAAACTGCGCCAGCAGTGCTGCGGTAGGGGCGGCAAAATCCTCTGGCACGCCGAGGCGCAGGACGCCATCACGCCACTTATCGCTCAGCACATCGTGCGCTTCGCCGTTGAGCGCAATGATACGGCGGGCATAGCCCAGTAATTTCTCTCCCTCTTCGGTCAATACCACCTGATGCGAGGTGCGTTCCAGCAGTGCTTTACCTATCATTTCTTCCAGTCGGCGCACCTGCTGGCTAACGGTGGATTGCGATAGATGCACGCGCTCAGCAGCGCGCGTGAAGCTGGCGGTTTCGCATACCGCCACAAAACTGAGTAACTGTTGCGGCGTAAACATCGGCTGACGATTCATTTTTCCACTGATCGCTATGGTGTTATTTCATTTCCAAATAGTAACCATTGCTGCGACCCTGACAACCTTTTCACTGCAGGATTGTGTATGAACCGACATTCCAACGGATTGACGCTCGCCGCTTTGGTGCTGGCCGGGCTCAATATGCGTCCGTTACTGACCTCTGTAAGCCCCTTACTGGGCGAATTGAGGCAGGCCATGAGCCTCTCTTCCCTCGCTGCCTCGCTGTTGCCCGCCGTGCCGATGGTGATGATGGGCGCGGTGGCGCTATTGAGTGCCTCCCTGATGCAACGTGTTCCACTGCAACGTTTGTTGATCGCCGGGCTCATTCTTTTACTGCTGGCGCTGGCCGCGCGCGGTGTCATCCACGATGGGCAGTGGCTGGTGGTGAGTGCACTTTTCGCCGGGCTCGGCGTTGGCGTGGTGCAGATGGCGATGCCGGGGTTAATCCGCCAGCGTTTTGCCCAGCGCAGCGCACCCGTAACCGGGTTGTGGGCCGGCGCGTTGATGGGCGGCGGCGGATTGGGTGCGGCACTTTCGCCGTGGCTCAGCGCGCATTTTGGCTGGTCGCTGGCGCTCACCGGTTGGGCACTGCCAGTGTTGCTGGCCATTGTGCTGTGGTGGGTGGTACGCGTGCCGGTGGCGCAGAGTGCAGAGCCTGTCTCCATGCCTTCGCTATGGCGCAAGCCGCGCGCCTGGTCGCTGGCACTCAGTTTTGGCCTGGTGAATGGCGGCTACGCCACCTGCGTGGCCTGGCTTCCTGATGCCTATCATCATCTTGGCTGGTCAGCGCAGGCAGGAGGTTCGCTGCTGGGCGTGATGATTCTTTGTCAGGTGGCTGGCGCGTTATTGATGCCATTACTGGCGCGCAAGGCGGATCGCCGTCCACAGCTGATTATCAGCCTGGTTTGCCAATTGCTGGGGATGTGCGGTTTCCTGTTTGCGCCACTGCTGGCGCCATGGCTGTGGGCGGCGATTGCCGGATTTGGTTTGGGGGCCGCGTTCCCGCTGGCGATGGTGCTGGCACTTGATCATCTGCCGCATCCGCAGGCCGGCGCTCGACTGGTGGCGTTTATGCAGGGGGCGGGATTTATTATTGCTGGTTGTATGCCGTTTATCGCCGGTCAGTTGCAGGCGCTGACGCACAGTTTCACCAGCGTATGGATCATGCAGAGTGTGGTGACAGTGGGATTGATTGTGCTGAATCTTCGCTTTCATCCCCACAGTTATCGTCGGGCCTTTGGTCAGACAGAGTGATTATTGGTCCTACCAAAATGATTTAAATGTTGCCGCATCGTCACATAACACGAAAAATCACCCCAGCTTCGTTGCTTTAGGTTAACAATGCATTAACTATCTGGAGCCAGAAAGCCCCGCACTGCATTTTGGTCCTACCAATTTCGGTGAGCAGAAGGGCAAGACCTGTGGCGCAAACCTGCATTGCCGTTGCGCCGCACTCATCTGGTAACCTCTGGAGATAACGGCATGCCGGTGTGGCAACAAAACTACGATCCTCTCAACAATCTGTGGCTCTCCAGCCTTGTGGCGGTGCTTCCGATTGTGTTCTTCTTCTTCGCGCTGCTGAAGCTCAAACTAAAAGGCTATCAGGCGGGCACGGCTACAGTGGTGATTGCACTGCTGGTGGCGCTGTTCCTGTATGGCATGCCGCTGGGTCAGGCCTTGGCTTCAGTGGTCTATGGCTTCCTCTACGGCCTGTGGCCGATTGCCTGGATCATCGTGGCGGCGGTGTTTGTGTATAAAATATCGGTGAAAACCGGGCAATTCGACATTATCCGTGCTTCGATCCTCTCCATTACCCCCGATCAACGCTTACAGATGCTGATCGTCGGTTTCTCCTTCGGGGCGTTCCTTGAAGGGGCGGCGGGCTTTGGCGCACCGGTGGCGATCACCGCCGCACTGCTGGTGGGATTGGGCTTCAATCCGCTGTACGCCGCTGGCTTATGCTTGATCGTTAACACCGCGCCAGTGGCCTTTGGTGCGATGGGGATCCCGATTATCGTCGCCGGACAAGTCACCGGACTCGACAGCTTCCAGATTGGCCAGATGGCTGGGCGTCAATTGCCGTTCCTGACCATCATTGTGCTGTTCTGGATCATGGCGATTATGGATGGCTGGCGCGGTATCAAGGAAACATGGCCAGCAGTAATCGTGGCGGGCGGATCGTTTGCCATTGCCCAGTTCCTCAGCTCCAACTTCCTTGGCCCCGAACTGCCGGACATCATCTCGTCGCTGGCCTCGCTCATCTGCCTGACGTTGTTCCTGCGTCGCTGGAAGCCGGTACGTATTTTCCGCTTCGATGAGAAAACTGCAGTTGACCCGACAAAAGCCTCTCAGCGCTACACGCTGGGCCAGATTGTGCGCGCGTGGATGCCGTTCCTGTTCCTCACCGCCACCGTGACTCTGTGGAGCATTCCGCCGTTCAAAGCGCTGTTTGCCAAAGGCGGCGCGATGTATGACTGGGTGTTCAGTGTGCCGGTACCGCTGCTGCATGAGCTGGTAGCGCGTATGCCGCCGGTGGTGAGTGCGGCAACGCCTTATGCAGCCATCTTCAAGTTTGATGTGCTGTCCGCCACCGGCACGGCGATTATCGTGGCGGCGGTGCTGTCCGTGATCTGGCTGCGCATGAAGCCCGCTGCGGCGATCCAGACCTTCGGTGAGACGTTGAAAGAGCTGGCGCTGCCGATTTACTCGATCGGTATGGTGCTGGCGTTTGCCTTTATTTCCAACTATTCCGGACTTTCGGCGACGCTGGCCTTAGCGCTGGCGCACACCGGCAGTGCATTTACGTTCTTCTCGCCGTTCCTTGGCTGGCTTGGCGTGTTCCTCACCGGATCCGATACTTCTTCTAATGCGCTGTTTGCCGCGTTGCAGGCCACCACCGCGCAGCAGATTGGTGTGTCGGATGTGCTGCTGGTGGCCGCCAACACCACGGGCGGGGTAACGGGTAAGATGATTTCACCACAGTCGATCGCCATCGCCTGTGCCGCTGTGGGGCTGGTGGGTAAGGAGTCGGATCTGTTCCGCTTTACCGTCAAACACAGCCTGATCTTCACCTGTATGGTGGGCGTGATCACCACGCTGCAGGCCTATGTCTTAACCTGGATGATTCCATGACAGAAAACACGCCGCGATTAGCGGATACGCTTCGGGCGCGATTACGCGCCTGGATTGATGAACACCAGCTGGAGCCGGGCATGCGTTTGCCGGCTGAGCGTCAGCTGGCCGCTGAGTTCGGCGTGTCGCGCTCATCCTTGCGTGAGGCGATCCAGCAGTTGATCAGCAGCGGCGTGTTAATCAGCAAACGCGGCGGCGGCACCTGGCTGTGTGAGCCGCAGGAACCCTGGTCGGAACAGCGTATTGTCGAGCCGATTCGTCAGCTGCTGGCTGACGATCCCGATTATCGCTGGGATATCCTGGAAGCGCGCCACGCCATCGAAGCCAGTACCGCGTGGCACGCCGCCTTGCGTGCCACTGAAGCGGATAAAGAGAAGCTGCGTCTGGCCTTCGATGCCCTGCTGAAGATGCACGACTGTGACGATCCCGATATCGCTGCGCAGGCCGATCTGCGCTTCCATCTCGCCATTGCTGAGGCCTCGCATAATGTGGTGTTACTGCAAACCATGCGCGGCTTTTTCGATTTACTGCAATCTTCGGTACTACACAGCCGCCAGCGCATGTACACCCAACCGGTGATCTTTAATCGCTTGAATGAACAACATCAGGCGATGTTCGATGCGGTGATGGCCGGGGATGCCGAGGCGGCACGCCAGGCGGCGATGGATCACCTCGGCTTTGTGCATACCACCTTGAAATCGCTCCATGAAGATGAAGCCCGACAGGCGCGAATTACCCGCTTGCCAGGCGAGTCCCTGGATAATCGTAAGGAAAAAAACTGATGATCATCTCTGCAGCCAGTGACTACCGCGCCGCGGCGCAACGCATCCTGCCACCGTTCCTGTTCCACTATCTTGATGGCGGTGCTTACGCTGAACATACGCTGAAGCGCAATGTGTCCGATCTGTCGGACGTGGCGCTGCGCCAGCGCGTGTTAAAGAACATGTCCGATCTCAGTCTGGAAACCAAACTGTTCAACGAGACGCTGTCGATGCCGGTGGCCTTAGCGCCCGTGGGTTTGTGCGGCATGTACGCGCGACGCGGAGAAGTGCAGGCCGCGCGTGCGGCGGCATTGAAAGGTATTCCGTTTACGCTCTCCACCGTGTCGCTGTGTCCGATTGAAGAGGTGGCGCCTGCGATTAATCGTCCGATGTGGTTCCAGCTGTATGTGCTGCGCGATCGTGGTTTTATGCGCAACGCACTGGAGCGCGCCAAGGCGGCGGGTTGCTCGACGCTGGTCTTCACCGTTGATATGCCGACGCCGGGCGCGCGTTATCGTGATGCGCATTCTGGCATGAGCGGGCCAAATGCGGCGATGCGCCGCTACTGGCAGGCGGTGACGCATCCGCAGTGGGCATGGGATGTGGGGCTGAATGGCCGTCCACACGATCTCGGCAATATCTCCGCTTATCTCGGGAAGCCTACCGGGCTGGAAGATTACATTGGCTGGCTGGCGAATAACTTTGACCCGTCGATCTCATGGAAAGACCTGGAGTGGATTCGCGAGTTCTGGGATGGCCCAATGGTGATCAAAGGCATTCTGGACCCCGAAGATGCGCGTGATGCAGTGCGCTTTGGTGCGGACGGCATTGTGGTGTCGAACCATGGCGGACGCCAGCTGGATGGCGTGCTGTCATCTGCACGCGCATTGCCCGCTATTGCTGACGCCGTGAAGGGCGATATTGCGATTCTGGCCGACAGTGGTATTCGCAACGGTCTGGATGTGGTGCGCATGATCGCGCTTGGTGCAGACACCGTGCTGCTGGGCCGTGCCTTTATCTATGCGCTGGCGACTCATGGTCAGCGTGGCGTTGAGAATTTGCTGAATTTGATCGAAAAAGAGATGAAAGTGGCGATGACGCTGACCGGGGCAAAAACCATTGCCGAGATCACTCAGGACTCGCTGGTGCAGGCGAATGCGCTGCTGAGCGAAGCGGGGTTACACCCGGCTCGACCACGTGCAGTGAGCTGAGTCGCGGAAAGCAAAATGAGAGGTGTTGTCTATACTGACTGCTGTCTGACTAACAGGAGGAATGACATGACCATTCATAAGAAAGGATCGGCCCATTGGGAAGGCGACATCAAAGGCAAAGGTACGGTGAGCACCGAAAGTGGCGTGCTGAGCAACCAGCCTTACGGCTTCAATACCCGTTTTGAGGGTGAGAAGGGCACGAACCCGGAAGAGCTGATCGGTGCTGCACATGCGGCGTGCTTCTCCATGGCGCTGTCGCTGATGCTGGGTCAGGCTGGCCATCCGCCAAAAAGTATTGATACCACGGCGGATGTATCACTGGACAAGAAAGGTGAAGGTTTCGCCATTACCAAAATTGCCCTGACCAGCACCATTGCGCTGCCGGGCATCGACAGTGCCAAATTTGATGAGATTATTCAGAAAGCCAAAGCGGGCTGTCCGGTATCTCAGGTGCTTAATGCCGAGATTAGCCTGGACTACACGCTGAATAATTAATCGCCCTTACGGGTTACCAGCGGTAGAATAGCGATGCGCCTTAGGGCGCATCGTTGCTTTCTGCCGTCTGGAGGATGCGTGGGGAAAAAACTGGCTGCAACTAAACACTGGAAAATGATTGTGGTGCTGCTGTGCATCTGCGGCGCGCTGATGCTGATTCGCTGGGCGGCCATGATATGGGGCTGAAAGACTGGATCTGCCGCCATAAGCTCGGCGTGCTAGTGATGGTGATTTTGGTGCTGGAAGGGGTGCACTATCTACTGACCGCCAGCTGGTTACCGTGGCAGCTCGGTTGATTCAGGCGTATTCGCTGTCTGGCTGACGAACGTTACGCACACTGCTGCGCGCAATGCGATAGGCCTTGCGTGGGTCGCCCGCCACAAATTCAAAAGTCGGCGAGTAGTAGAATGGCAACCAGCCTTCAAAGCTGCTCTCCCACTCCCAGCGCACCGGGCAGGGCCAGAGAATGCCATCATACAAAATGTAATAAACCCAGCGTCCGTTTGGACGACGGGGGCGAGTAGTCTTCATGGGATTCACAACGGTAATAGTGTAAAGCAGCTTATATTTTGGACGCTATGCGCCAATCTTGCAATGCCGCCTGGCTTATTTTTGTACAGTTCAAATAAAACTGGCACCGAATTAACGGTGCACTTCCCCGCACAGCAGGACCACATTCGGCCGGACTTTATGGATGCGGTCGGCCATTTGCTCACAGGCCACTTTGGTTGGGTAGATACGTTCTGACACGGGTAAGGCGTCACAGGCATCATGTCCACACGCGCTCACTAACAACACAAAACCAATCAGCATGATTGGACTCCTTTAACACGTTCCTGATGATACGGAAGCAGTGGCTGTTCGTTCCTTTTTTTAATCCAGTATAGCCAAACGGCACGAGAGTCAATGATCACCCTGAGCGGCCTGGTGGTGCGAACGGCGAGATTATAACCAGACGGACGCACAACAGCAGTACAATCTGGGCTAAACTGTGCGGCCCTGACAAAAATGATGAGTGAGTAACCAATGTTGAACGAAATTGCCCATCCGGCCAGCAGCCCAAAACAAGCCGCGCTGCAACTGGTGATTGAACTGGTGCGCGCAGGCAAACTGAGCCCGCTGCAAGGCGATGCTTCAAACATGATTTCCATTTACGAGCAGTTTAAAGCCCACTTTGAGGCGGACAAACACAAAGACTCGGCCATTTCCTGATACGTATATTCTGAAAACAGCGCAAGAAATTGCGCTGTTTTTTTATGCGTAAAACCAGGCGGGGAGAATCGCGATCAGGTTATTCAGCGTATGCAGGAAGATGGGCAGCGCGAGGCTATTACTGCGCAGACGGGCATAACACAGCAACAGTGAAAACAGCGTCAGGGCTACGATGGTTTCCCAATGCACGTATTGCGTGTGCATCGCGGCGAACAGCAGCGAGGTGAGCAGCATGCAGGCGAAGCGACTCTTCGGTGCCCACAACAGAAATCCCTGTAACAGAAAACCGCGGAACAACACCTCTTCAAACACCGGCGCCAGCAGCACCGCAGTCAGCAGCAGGATCAGCATCGAACTGCGTCCCTGTTGGCTTTGAGCAATCAACCAGCCTTCCGGTTGCAGGAATTGCGTTTGTGCCACCATCAGCGCCACTAGCGCACCCACAAACAGCAGCGCCTGACCGGGACGGAGATATCCCAGCGGAATGTCAGTTCGGCGTTGGCAGTAAAAACGATACAGCGGGTAAATCACCGCGAATTCGAACAAGCAGAGCACAGGCACCAGTAAACCGTTATTACGCAGCGCCCCGTAATTGGGAAACAGCGTAATCAGCATGGTCACGACGTAATACACCACAAAGCTCGCGGCGTAGAACAGCGTCAGCGTCACCTTGTCGGATTGGGTGTCCATAGTCAGCTCAATGGGCAGAGGAAAACGCATAGTAGCAATGGCGATCATTGCTGTCGAGATGGCCCCACACAGAATCGCACTGCTCAAAAATTCCGCCGTGAGGACTAAATCTGCGGCGGCCTGCGCCGATAACCGAAAAAACCATTACAGGACAGAGGCGCTGTGAACGCGCACCCTGTCTTCTCTTTTGCTGCCTCTGTTTTGCGAGCACATTGCATGAATTCTGAGTATCACCGGCACGCGACCTTGCCTGCCAGGGCTAATATGGAAGCACACACCGTTCGGGTGACGCGACGCAGTCTGCGCACTCTGACATCGCTGCTGTTTGGCGTGCTGCTGCTTTCTGTCGTGATGGTGCTGGTGATTGCCCATCGACAAAACACCGACTCCACACAGCAGGATGTCAACCTGATGCGTCAGGCCTGGCTACAGCAGCAGGAGAAGATGATCATCGATGTGCGTGATTATGCGAACTGGGGGGAAGGCTGGAAAAACCTGCATCTGACGGTGAATAAAGTCTGGGCGTGGGACGAAGAGAACTTTGGCCCGAGCCTGTACAAGGAGTATCACTACGACGGCGTGTTTGTTATCGATGGGGCAGGTAAAACGCGTTATGCGGTAGTGGATGGCAAATTGTCAGAGGCTTCATTGGAGAGTTGGTTGGGCGGACAAAGTGCACTATTGCTAGCCGCCGCACGTCACCAGCCCGAAGATGGCATCACGCGTAACGTGATAATCAATCAGCAGCCGGCATTGGTGGTGGCCGCTCCGATCACCCCAGGCAAGGTGCCCGATCTCCCCACCATCCCTGGCCCTTCTTCGGTGATGGTGTTCGTCAACATCATGACTCCGGAAAAACTGCAGGCGCTGGGCAAATCACTCAATGTGATTGCGCCGCGTATTGCGAATGGCTTAAACGATGCGTTGTATGAGCCGCGTCTGGTCGAACCGGTGATTCAGGGCGAATCGCTGGTATTGCGCTGGCAGGCCAAAAATCCCGGTTTTGGTGTGATTTGGCTGATGATGCCGCTGTTGCTGTTCACGGCGTTAGCGGTTGCGCTGGTGACGCGCCGGGTGATTCGCCATGCGCTGCATAATGCAGTTATTTCCGATCGTCGCTTTGAAATGCTGGCCATCAGCCAGCGTGAACTGGCGAACAGTGAAGAGCGTTTTCGCGATCTGGCAGAAGCGGCCTCGGACTGGATTTGGGAAGTGGACGATCAGGGTCGTCTTTGCTATCTCTCCTCGCGGTTTGCCGCCGTGACAGGACACGAGGTCAAAAGCTGGATTGGGCGGCCGCTGGATCAACTCCTCAGTCATCCTAGCCATTCGCTGGTGGCCTGGCTGTTGCGTCAGGGCGATGAAATGCAGCATGTGCCGCTGCGCTGCCAGTTTATGGCATCCAATGGTGAGCGCCGCATCGGCGAACTGATGGCGAAAACCATTCGTCGTAATGGACTGCGCACCGGCTTTCGCGGCACGGTGTCCGATATTACCCATGAGGTGGATGCAGAAGCGCGCATTCAATTCCTGTCACGCCATGATCTGCTCACTGGCCTCGCCAACCGCATGCAGCTACAGGAATTCCTGACCACACATCTGGAAAATGCCACGCAAGAGGCACCGCTGTTTGTGATCAGCTTCGATCTCGATCAGTTCAAACCGATCAACGATTCTTGGGGCCACGCGGTGGGCGATGTGGTGCTGAATGAGATCTCTCAACGGCTTAAAAACCTGATTGGCCCAGATGAACTGGCGGCACGACTGGGCGGAGATGAGTTTATTCTACTGCTGCGCGAAAGCTCGCGCGCCGGTCTGGAGTATCGCTGCCGCGCACTGCAACGCGCCGTCCATCAGCCGATTATCAGCGGATCGCATCAACTGAGTCTTACAGCCAGCATGGGCATCGTCAGTGCACCGCAGGACGCCAGCCAACCGGAAGCCTTGCTACGGCTTGCGGACATCGCTCTCGGCCAGGCACGCACGGCTGGACGCGATCGCTGGGTGTGGTACTCCAACGATATGGCCAACCATATTCAATCGAAGCGCGATATGGTGCAGGCGATTGAAGAGGCGCTGCGCAACAACACGTTTTCACTGCACTACCAGCCGCGCTATCAACTGCAAACGGGACAGCTGGCTGGCGCAGAGGCGCTGATTCGCTGGCAGGTGGGCGAGGATAAATGGATTACCCCTGATCGCTTTATTCCGCTGGCGGAAGAGAATGGGCTGATCGCTGCCATCAGTGACTGGGTGCTAATGCGCGCCTGCCATGATGCCAGCGATTGGGGCGACCAGCGCTATGTATCCGTGAACATTTCACCGGTGGAGTTCCGCAACAGCGATCTGGTGGATCGTGTGGCGCATGCGCTGGCGGTTAGCGGCTTACCGGCCACCCGACTGGAGCTGGAGATCACTGAAAACGTCACCTTCGAGCATCCCGATCGTGCGCTGGAAATCATGCAGGGGCTGCGTGCGCTTGGCGTGCGGCTAACGGTCGATGATTTTGGCACCGGCTATGCCGCATTGGGTTACCTGAAAACCTTCCCGTTCAATGGTTTGAAAATCGATCGATCGTGGATGAAGGAGTTCCCGGAGTCGAAGCAGGCGCAATCTGTCGTGGCGGGGATTGTCGGATTGGCACGCGCCTTTGCGCTCACCATCACGGCAGAAGGGATTGAAACCGAAGCGCAACTCAACGAGCTGAAAGCGCTGTCGTGTGAAGAGGGGCAGGGCTATTTTCTCGGCAAACCGATGCCGCTTGCGGCATTTAATGCGCGTTTGCAGGATGAAAAAGAGGCCGCTCAATAGGCGGCCTCTCGGTAATGGCGGCCGTTTTGCCGCCATCAGTATAAGGGCTTAACGCACCCGAACCGCAACCACGGTCATCAGGATGGCAAAGCCGATAAACATTGCGAGTTCCATCATTGTCTCCTCAGATAATTCTTAGTTAATTATAGTGACTGAGTGCGTGATTTTTAGACAGCGCGTGCGATTAATCCTGGGAAATGAGGGGAAGATCGCGCGTTACAGCACAATTCTTCGACCAATCCACTGGCATTGTTTTCACATCAACGGCTTGCTTTGTTACTCTCGGGAATGGTTCGTTTACTATCCAGGAGGAGAAACTTGTGACCCATTATGGAAAAGTGTTACTGGCCACGGCCTTTTTTGCCTTAACCGCCTGCCAGTCAGCCAGCAAACCGGACAGCACCGCTGCCGCCAGTCACGATCCCGAAACCGATCAGTGTGGTGCATCGCAATATCAGAACTACATAGGTCAGCCTTTGGCCAGTCTTGATACCCAACGCTTTGTAGTGCCGGTGCGGGCCATTCCGTGGAACGGTGCCGTGACCATGGACTTCAATCTGCGCCGCCTGAATTTTACCGCCGACCAGAGCGGTAAAATTTCGCGGGTTTACTGCGGGTAAATTCAAACGGACATCGCATTGTCATCGGGCTGTCATGGCGCCGGGCGAGGATAGCTGCGCATTACGAAGATTTCCTCGTCACTCTCGAATATGCAATGCTCGTCTTGTTTCTTCCCGCCTCGGCGGGAATTTTTTTATCTATTAATCCGTACAGGATTGATTGAGGAGCGACGATGAGACACACCGGTAAAATTCTGCTAATCACCCTGTTATTAAGTCCACTGGCGCACGCTTCGAGCGAAGCCGCCTGGCAGCAAAACTCTCAAACCCGGCAGCAAGCCTGTCTGAAAGCCAGTGGCCTGAAGGCAGTGAAGGTGGTGGGTAAACCAATTCAGTATGACGACAGCGTCGGTTATGACGCGGTGCTGCTGGAAGGTCGCTATCCGCAGAAGCATATGAAAAATCAGGTTGGGCGTGAGCTGTGCCTGTATCAACGCGCGAGCGGCAAGGCGGTGGTCAGCGAAGCCGATCACCTGCGAGTAGTGAAGTAACACGATATTGAGGCGCGCCCGCATACGGCGCGTCTTGAAGTCTCTGAACGCTGCAGATGTCCTTTAAATCCACCGCACACAAGGCGATTTCTTCGGTGGTTTTATGACGGTACCTTACGGCTTTTGTTGCCTGTCTTCCAGCAACTGCGCCAGCAAATTACGATAGCTTTGGAGCTGCTGCTCATCCCCTTCAAACTCCAGTTTGGCAATCACCCGCGCAATGATCGCTTTGCTGGTAGCGGGCTGACCATCATCCATCAGTTCGCGCATGATCGCTGCCAGCAGATCGCTCTCGTGCGGCGCATGCCAGGCAGGGCTGTTGAAGTAGTCGGTAATCGCCCGACTGGCGCTGTTAGGATGTGTTCTCATGGCTGACCTCCGCAGAGACAACGATGCCCACCGCCGGTTATTGGCAGCATTGGGAAATATGGGTTAAGCATGGGAACTGTCCAGAACGGGCAGCGCCTCGCCAGCGATGGCCGGTGATTTTTTAAACATAGATGCGGCGTAGAATATTGTCAGTAATGGATAGACATATTTTTTCACGTTTGCGCTTCGTCGCGATGCGCTTATCTTGCTGAGTTGTTTGTTACAGCACATAAAGACACTATAAATCGTGTCCCTTACACTATTTGCTGTGAGCAGAATCACGCACGGCAGCGGAAAACTGCGTTTTTAACCCGATGCCATGTTTTGCCGTCCAGCGATGTTATGAGGTTGTTAGACTGAACCCTCATTTCATTTTTTCTGATGCACACGCCCATGCTACGCTCCATCGAGTCCTGGAAGGTCAATCTGATATCGGTCTGGTTTGGCTGTTTTTTTACCGGATTAGCCATCAGCCAGATCATTCCCTTCCTGCCGCTCTACGTTGAGGAACTCGGTATCCATGGCGCCAATGCATTAAGCGTCTGGTCGGGTCTCACCTTCAGTATTACCTTCATCGTCTCTGCTGCGGTAGCGCCGCTGTGGGGCAGCCTGGCTGACCGTAAAGGGCGCAAGCTGATGCTGTTACGCGCATCCTTTGGCATGGGCGCGGTGATACTGCTGCAGGCGTTTGTGACCGAAGCGTGGCAGTTGCTGCTGTTGCGTGCGCTGATGGGCTTAACCTCTGGCTATATCCCTAACGCGATGGCTCTGGTGGCCGCACAGGTTCCGCGCGAGCGCAGTGGCTGGGCATTGAGCTGTGTCTCTACCGGGCAAATTGGCGGTGTGATTCTGGGGCCGATGATTGGCGGGCTACTGGCTGACTGGCTGGGGCTGCGCATGGTGTTTATTGTCACGGCGGTGCTGTTGATGGTGAGCTTCTTTGTCACGCTGTTCCTGATTAAAGAGACCGGCTACACACCAGTGAGCAAGCAGGACAAAATGAGCGGCCGCGAGGTATTCCGCAGTCTCGACAATCCTCGCCTTATGATGTGTCTGTTCGTCACCACCATGGTGATCCAGATGTGTAACGGCTCGGTGAATCCGATCCTGACCCTGTTCGTGCGTGAGCTGGCACCCGATGCGCAGAATCTGGCCTTTCTCAGTGGTGTTATTGCCGCACTGCCAGGCGTTTCGGCGCTGATCTCCGCCCCTCGTTTGGGCAAGCTGGGCGATCGCATTGGCACGCAGCGGATTCTGATTGGCACCATGCTGTTTTCTCTGGTGTTACTGATGGCGATGTCATTTGTCACCAGCGCCACACAACTCGGCGTGCTGCGCTTCCTGCTGGGCTTTGCCGATGGCGCAATGATGCCAGCGGTACAAACGCTGCTGGTGCGTCATTCACGCGATAACGTCACCGGGCGCATCTTCGGTTACAACCAATCGTTTATGTATCTCGGTAACGTGGCGGGTCCGCTATTGGGCGCGGCCGTATCTGCTGCCACCGGCTATCGCTGGGTCTTCTTCGCCACTGCCGTGGTGGTGTTGCTGAATGTGGTGCTGCTGCGCCGCTTCTATCGCCGCCCGAAAACCGAGCTGACTCAACCGCTGAGCCAGCCAGGCGAGGTGGCGAAGAAGTCTACTGGCGCAACGTCAGCGCATAATGCCAGTGCTGCTGAGAAAGCAAAAACTCCGGGCTGACGCTGGGGCTCCAGGAATCGTCGCCGCCCACGCCCATGTGGAAGCCATCAAGGTGCAGCCAGCAGCCTTCCTCTTCTCGCAACAAATGGCGATGCGAGGTATCCCGCAACTGTTCCAGACTGTAGCGGCTAAGCGAGAACGCAAAATCGCCGCTCGCCTGCCAGCTTCCGGTATCAAGCTGGCGCGTACCGCAGCGCAATCCATTCTCACCCGGAAACACATAAGCGGTACTCAGCGAAGCCAGCGGCTGCTGCCAGTGTGAAAACTGCGCCGCCAGTTGACGATCCGGATAGTTCTCGTGCGGACCCAGGCCAAGCCAGCTCACACTCTGCGGCGCGTTAATCAACTGACAACGCAACCCAATGCGCGCTGGAGCAGGCAAGCCAGGCGCCTGTTGCACCTCGACACTGATGCTCAACTCACCGTTGCCACCGATCTGATAACGCTTGTGGCTGGTAAAGATCACCTGCCCATTGGCCTGCCACTGATGCCAGGTTTCAATCAGCACGCTGTGTTTCAGGCTATCAACCTGCATGTCCAGCAGTACCGCTTCCAGCTGGTTATAGCCCGCGTGTTTCCAGCGCTCCACCCAGGCATTAGGATCGACATTGGCGGCTTCACTGGTGCCGATATCGTTATCAATCGGCGCGCGTATAAAGCACTCCTGCAACGGCGTCAGCATCGTCTCTTCGTCGTTAACAAACCACTGCACCATTTCCCCACTGCGGCGCGAGAAGTGCCAACGCTGTTGCGGCAGTTGCACGGCAACCAGATCGTGATTGGCAATCAGTTCTGGCGCGGTTGGCGTGGCATCAATCACACGTGGCATTAACGCGGCGGGCAGCGGCCATTGATCCCAGGCCACGCGGGCATCGGCTTCTGACCATGCGGTGGCAGCGATCTGATGCACCGCCAGATTTAGCCACGCATTACCCTGTAAATGTTCAGCGGCGGGAATATCAATCCTCTGGCTGCCCTGCGCGGCGAGATGCAGCGGCAGTTCGCCCTGCGCGAGGGAAACGCCATCTTGTTCAATCGACCAACGCAGCACTTCGTTATCGCTGTTACGGAACAGGTACTCGCTGGAGATCGTGAAACGCCAGGCGTTACTGGCATCGCGCTGGAACTGGAAGAACTGCTGTGCACGCTGCGCTTCAAACAAAGCCGGATGCGGCGTTCGATCGGCAAACACCAGACCGTTCATACAGAACTGGCGGTCGTTAGGCGTATCACCAAAATCACCGCCGTAGGCTTGCCATGGCTGGCCTTGCTCGTCATAACGCGTCAGGCTTTGATCAACCCAATCCCAGACGAAGCCGCCCTGCAAACGCGGGAACTGGCGGAAGGCCTGCCAGTATTTGGCGAAACCCCCGAAGCTATTGCCCATGGCGTGCGCGTACTCACACAGGATCAGCGGACGCGTTTCACCCGGCAGGCCAATCCATTTTTTCAATGACCACTTCGGCACGGCAGGGAAGGGCTGATCCTGATCGACGCGTGCATACATCGGGCACACGATATCGGTGGCGGCGGTATTGGCGCCACCGCCTTCATATTGCACCGGACGCGTCGGATCGCTGCTTTTCACCCATTGATAGAGCGCATCATGGGTGCTGCCATGGCCGGACTCGTTGCCGAGTGACCAGATGATGATGCAGGCGTGGTTACGATCGCGCTGCACCATGCGCGTGACGCGCTCGCTATAGGCGGCGAACCAGCGAGGATCGGCCGATAAACGGTTCATTGGCTGCATGCCGTGGGTTTCGATATTGGCTTCATCGACGACGTACAATCCATACTCATCGCACAGGCGATACCACAGCGGGTGATTGGGATAGTGGGCGCAGCGGACGGCGTTGAAGTTATGGCGTTTCATCAGTTCAATGTCACGCCGCATGCTGGCTTCATCCACCACCTGGCCATTTTCCGGGTGATGTTCATGGCGATTCACGCCGCGAATCAGCAGGGCTTTGCCATTGACGCACAGCTGGCCGTTTTCAATGCTGACACGCCGGAAGCCGACATCGTAGGCTTCGACCTCAATCACCTGCCCGTTGTCATCCAGTAGCGTCACCACGGCACGATAGAGATGGGGCGTTTCGGCGCTCCACAGCAGCGGATTTTTTATCGGCAGCACCAGCAGCGCGCGCTCTGGATAATGCCCACGCTCGTCAATCACCGCACTGCCCGGCGCTTGTTCTTCGCTGCCAATGCAGGTTTCGCCTTGCCACAGGCTCACTCGCAGTCGGCACTGATTAAGCGGTTGTTCACCTGCTTGGATTTTGACACTCACGCGCAGATCGCCACGGATATATTCCGGGCTCAGCGCCGTTTCGATTTGCACATCTGCGAGTTGAGTCGATGGCTTATGCAGCAGGGTGACATCGCGGAAAATCCCGCTCATGCGCCACATGTCCTGATCTTCTAAATAGCTACCATCGCTCCAGCGCAGCACCATCACCGCCAGCCGATTTTGGCCACGCTGCAGTGCCTGACTGAGATCAAACTCGGCCGGCAGGCGGCTGTCCTGTGAGTAGCCGATCCACTGGCCGTTGCACCACAGGAAGAAAGCAGAGTTGACGCCATCAAACACAATTCGCGTTTGTCCTTGCGTCAGCCAATGCTCATCGACATTGAATGTGAGCGAATAACATCCGGTGGGGTTCTCTTTAGGCACCAACGGCGGATTCACGGGAATCGGGTATTGCACATTGGTGTAGATTGGCGCATCGAAGCCATGCAACTGCCAGTTAGCGGGGACGGGCAATGCGTGCGCGCCGGGCAGATCCTGCAACAACCAACTTTGTGGTACGGCTTCAGGCTGTGGGAAATAGCTGAAGCTCCACTGCCCATTTAATAACTGGCGTGAAGGCGAGGGGGCATCGTTGCGTGCACTGACTTCATCCCGCCAGCTGGAAAACGGTGGATGGGCATCAAGACGATTCAGGCTGGTGATCACCGGGTTTTCCCAGTCGCGACGCGCCAGGATATCACTGAGAGAGAGGGTAGGCAGGGTCATGGTAAGATCTCATCAATTGTAATGCGCTCACATTGCGTCATTTCACGCGGAGTGTAAAGTGATCGACCACCCTCAATGGCTGAAATTTTCGTCATTATGATGATGCCTCTGTGATTTTTTTGCGGGCGTAGTGCCAGTAATTTGTTAAGCGTGGTGAGCAGAGATGAATAGCGCCGGGTTGCAGAGAATTCTGTATTGTCGCGCCCGTTGCCGCCTCATACACTCAGCCCGATTTCACCATTCTGAGGTAATTATGGTCCGTATTATTAAACTCGCTGCCGTTGTGGCACTGGTGACCGCGCTGAGCGGTTGTATCTTCCCACCACCAGGCGGTGGCGGCGGTTGGGGTGGTCATGGCGGCGGTGGTCCAGGTCGTGGCTTTGTGGGACCGCATTAATTAGCGCCGAACTTTAATTAATTATTACGCGCGAAACGTTTCGAAAAAGCGTTATCAATGAAGTGAAACGTTTCGCCGTTACATATTGAATTTCGGTTTCTTTTTTCACGCTGCGCTTATTGCTTATTTTGTGCAAACCACCAAAAATCCCTGTTGTTTTAACCCCCTCAATGCTAACGTCTGTTTTCCATCTCTTATTGAGCCCGTCGCATGAAAAACCTTATCGCGGAACTTCTGCTAAAACTGGCTGAGAAAGAAGAAGAGTCAAAAGAATTAGTGGTCCAGGTTGAAGCATTAGAAATTGTGCTGACGGCAATGCTGCGTAAGCTGGATCCTGAACAATTCAATGAGATTGCGGCCGGTATCGCCACCGCAATGCCTCCGCTTGCTCCTGCGGCTGAAACCCCCGACACCACTCTGCTGCGCAACTACGTCGAAAAGCTGCTGAACCATCCCCGCGTATAAGCGCTATTGCTGTGCTTGCCTCTGAATAAGCGATGTTGCTGTCAGCGTGCCTGCAGCAAGGTCTGGAAGAGGGAATATATTTTTTTCTGCATTGCTTATTTCCTGCCATTATTAAGAGGCAATAATTCTATGGAGATTCCGGCAATGAAATCGTGTCTTTTGGCAATGATAGCAGCAGGCCTGCTGTTGGCGGGCAGTGCGGGTGCAGCAGAGAAAACCGCCCAACAAAATAAAATGACCATGTGTAACCAACACGCTTCTTCGCAGGATTTAAAAGGGGATGCGCGTAAATCTTTCATGAGCGACTGTCTGAAAAAAGACAGCAAGATGGGCAGCATGACGCCGCAGCAAATGAAGATGAAAACCTGTAATACCGACGCGGCTGATAAAAAACTCAGCGGCGATGCACGTAAGACTTTTATGAGTTCCTGCCTGAAAAAAGCCTAATCGAATTGCACCTGATTTAGGGGCTCATACTGTGTATGAGCCCTTTTTATTGCCTCTCAGTTACACCTCATCCCCGGTCAGAAGAAAAAGTAATAGCCGGAGCACCGTCACATTTTAAGCACGGTAAGGATGCCAGGATGCATTAATCCTAAGTGAGGACTAATTAAAAAATAACCTATCCTTCCCTTCGAAGCCGGTTTTTTCGTCGGGCAGCTTTGACCTGTGGAGACTGCTATGAATGTGCTTGATTATGCTGTGATGGCGCTCTATGCGCTGATGATAGTGGCTATTACGCTCTGGGCGATGCGTAAAGTAGGCAGCACGCGAGATTTCTTCGCGGCAGGCGGAAAAATGCCGTGGTGGCTATCAGGCGTCTCGCATCACATGTCCGGCTATAGTGCGGCAGTGTTTGTGGCCTATGCCGCGGTGGCTTACAACATGGGAATCACCATCTATTTCTGGTGGGCATTTCCCATCTCGATTGCAGTCTTAATTGGATCGCGGCTCTTCGCTCCACGCTGGGCCCGGCTGCGAATTCATATGAACATCGAATCGCCGATGGAGTACCTCGCCACGCGTTATAACCTGCCAACGCAAATGGTGCTGGCGTGGAGTGGAGTGCTGCTGAAAACTTTCGACGTCGGTGCCAAATGGGCCGCCATTGCCGTGATCATCAATGTCTTTACCGGTTTAGATCCGTTAATTGGCATCTGTATTTCCGGAGCACTTAGCCTGTTTTATACCGTGATGGGTGGGTTATGGGCCGATGCCTGTAATGACTTCGGCCAGTTTGTGGTGCAGTTTGTCGCCGCGATTGTCATGGTGGTGGCCGTGGCGATGCATCTGGGCGGTTTCGGCGAGCTGTTCACCATCTGGCAGCATCTGCCTGCCACGCACACCGAGATCGTTCAGGAGCCGTATACGCTCGGCTTTATCCTCGCCTACTTTGTGATTTATACCCTGAGCTACAACGGTGGCACCTGGAATCTGGCTCAGCGTTTTATCGCCGCACCGGCGGGTCGAGATGCACGTAAAGCGGCGTTGCTCTCAGCCGCACTTTACCTCATTTGGCCGCTGATTCTGTTCTGGCCGATGTGGGCGGCACCGCTGCTGTTCCCCAATCTTAGCGATCCCTCACGTTCATATTCTGTGATGGCTATGGAGCTGCTGCCGAATGGGTTAATCGGTTTAGTGTTGGTGGCGATGTTCACTCACACACTGTCGATGACCTCATCAGATGCCAATGCCATCACGGCGGTGGTCACGCGTGACATTCTGCCCGGCATGCTGCCGCGCCGTTTTCAGCGCGGTAAAAGCTCACTGTTAGTGGCGCGCCTGACGGCTTTTCTCTTCATCATCACCACCTTGATTATCGCCATGAATGCCAGCCGTTTCGGCGGTGTGCTTTCACTGCTGATTATCTGGTTCGGCGGATTAGTGGGGCCCATTTCGATTCCGATGCTTTTAGGCTTACTGCCTGCATTTCGTCGTAGCGGCAGCGCTGCCGCGCTGGTGAGCTGGGCAGTGGGCGTGAGTACCTTTTTCTGCGTGAAATTTATCTTCATCGATGTCAGCACTGCCACTCAGGTGGCCGCACCCGTGATGTCATCACTGGTGTTGTTTGTGGTGATGGGATGGCTGCGTCGCGCGCCGGTCTGCCCGGAAGTCGACGCGCTGCTCGCGGCACTCAATCAGGATCAGGATATGCCCGTCAGCACACACTGGCCGAAAAGTCACAACGCTTCTCAGGAGGGATAAGGATGACGCTTTTACAACAGGGAAAGCGCGACCGCTTGTTGGTCAAACGCTTCACCCATCGTGATGCATTAGGTGCAGCGGCGGCACAGGATTGCATCGCGCATCTGCAGCAATTACTGCAGCAGCAGGCGGTGGTGCGGATGGTATTTGCTGCCGCGCCCTCACAACGTGAGTTTCTTGCCGCGCTGGCTGCCGCGCCGAATCTCGACTGGCAGCGCATCCACGCGTTCCATATGGATGAATACATTGGGTTGAATGAGGATGCGCCGCAGCGCTTTAGCCATTTCCTGCGTGAACATCTGTTTGACCGCGTACAACCTGGCGAAGTGCATCTCATCCCTTCGGATGGCGATCCGGTGGGAGTGTGTCGCGAATATGCGCGCAAGTTGGAGGCGGCGCTGATCGATGTGGTCTGTCTGGGCATTGGTGAAAATGGTCATCTGGCCTTTAACGATCCGCCGGTTGCGGACTTCAGCGATCCGCTCAGCGTCAAGCCAGTGGAACTGGATCATGCCTGCCGACAGCAGCAGGTTAACGACGGCTGTTTCACCACGATAGAGCAGGTGCCAACGCACGCGGTGACGCTGACTATTCCGGCTTTGATGCGCGGGGACAGGCTGTTTTGCATGGTGCCCGGATTAACCAAACGCGCTGCGGTGCAGGCAACATTGCACGACGCGATATCCACGGCTTGCCCGGCAGCCCGATTGCGCCAGCATCCCAACTGCACGCTATATACCGACGTCGATGCCTGCGCGGAGGTGATTTTTGACTGAAATGCTATTACGCGGTCGCGATTACCGCACGCTGGATCCGATTGAGCTCTACATGTGTGAAGGCCTGCTGGCAGAGGTGCGATCGTTGCCAGAGCCTGACAACGATCTGATTCTGGCGCCGGGGCTGGTGGATCTGCAAGTTAACGGCTTTCAGGGCGTGGACTTTAATCACTTTCCTTTTAGCGAACAGGATGTGCTGAATGCCACGCACGCGTTGTGGCAACAAGGGGTCACCAGCTTTATGCCGACGGTGATCACCGCTCAGCCCGGGGAGATTGCGCAAGCGTTGCAGCGACTGGCCAGCGCCTGTGAGCACTATTCGGACGTCGCGCTGGCGGTGCCGGGTTTTCATCTGGAAGGGCCGTTTTTGTCACCGGAAGACGGCCCGCGTGGTGCGCATCCACGGGAGGCGATCTGTGCGCCGGATGTGTTCCTGTTTGAAAGTTGGCAACGGGCCGCGCAGCAGCGCATTCGTTTGCTGACGCTCTCACCGGAATGGCCGCAAAGCAGCGAGTTAATTCGCCATTGCGTTGCACAACAGGTGCGGGTGGCGATTGGGCATACGTCGGCCTCTGCCGCGCAGATCCATGATGCGGTGCTGGTGGGCGCCTCGCTTTCTACCCATCTTGGCAATGGCGCGCACCTGCAACTGCCGCGCCATCCCAACTACATCTGGCAGCAGCTGGCGGAAGATGCGCTGGCGGCCACGCTGATTGCCGATGGCGATCATCTGCCCGCGGAAGTGTTGAAAGTCTTTATGCGGGCGAAGGGCGAGCAGGCGCTGTTAGTGAGTGATGTGACCTGTTTTGCCGGACAGCCGCCGGGCATCTACGATTCGGCAATAGGCGGACGCGTGCAGCTGAGCGCGGAAGGGCGGCTGAGCATGGCGGATGCGCCACAGCTGCTGGCTGGGTCCGCGCGAGGCCTGCTGGATGGCGTCAATTTCCTGCTGCGGCAAAAATTAGCCCCTTTGCAGCAGGCGATTGAGATGGCATCGATTCGACCGGCACGGCAGTTAGATCTGCCACAGCAGCATGGGTTGTCACCCGGCGCACCGGCGGATGTGCTGTTGCTGAAACCTCAGCCAGATGGAAGTGTGACGTTAGTAGCGTGTATCAAACAGGGCAAAAAGGTGTGGCAAGCAGCTTCAGACTGAACCGTATTTTTATTTTCCTCACTAACGGCGTGATAAGTAATAGCTTACTCGCCGCTACGCTTTGTTTTTCCAGCGAAATCCTCCCGTTTTGCCAGGCTTACTGTTTGTAGGGATTTAATGTCGTGAATCCAATAACAACGCAGGAGGCTAATCGTGAGCTATCAATCTGTCGTGGAACTCAAGTCGCTGGCGCAGCGCAAACCAACCAAATTTACCGTGGGTGATGTCGATATGGTGCTGGTTCGCGATGGCGAACGGGTGCAGGCGTTGCAGGCAAAGTGCCCACATGCGGGAGCGCCGTTAGAGCAGGGCGCAATCTGCGGTGATAAGCTGGTGTGTCCGTGGCACAAGGCGGTATTTCAACTGCGCGATGGCAAAATGTGTGAGCCGCTGGCATTGGCTAATCTCAAACGTTACGCGGTGCGTGTTGAACAGGGCAAGGTACTGGTCAATCCGCAGGCGATGTCGCCTGCCAGTGCGCCCGCCGACCAGGGCGAATCACCAGTGTGCGTGATTTTAGGTTCCGGAGCCGCAGGCAGTGCGGCGATCTGGACGCTACGCGATGAAGGTTTCAGCGGGCGCATTGTGCTGGTGGAGCGCGAATCCGCCGCCCCTTACGATCGCACCGCGCTGAGCAAATTTGTGCCTTCGGGAAAAATGGCGATTGAAGATGTGCCCAAACTCCTCAAGCCGGATCTACTGAGCTCGCTTCAGCGCATTCAGGGCGAGGTCGCGCAACTCAAGGCGCAGGATCAGACGTTGATTCTTGCTGATGGTCAGCCAGTGAAATTTGATCAGCTATTAATTGCCAGTGGCGGCATTCCTCAGCCTCTCAATATCCCCGGTAAGGATTTGCAGTGTGTGCATCTGCTACGTTCGCTGAATCAGGCGGATGAACTGCTCAAACAGGTGGATGAGACACAGCAGTTGGTGATCATCGGCAATAGCTTTATCGGTATGGAGATGGCGGGCGCGCTGCGCAATCGGGATGTGGATGTCACGGTGATTGCCCGCCATCCATTGCCGTTTGCAAAGCAGTTTGGTGAAGAGATTGGACGCCATTTTTACGATCTGCATCGCAGCAATGGCGTGAAATTTGTTGAGGGTGAGCCGGAAGCGCTCGAAGGGGAAGATCAGGTGCGCGCGGTGCGGTTGAAAGGGGGCAAATCTGTGCCAGCAAGTCAGGTGCTGTTTGCCACTGGCGTGAAACCGGCGACAGATTTCATCCATGATTTGCCACTGCAGGACGATGGCAGCCTGCTCGCCGACGGGCAGCTACGCGTTGCTGAAAATATCTGGGTCGCGGGCGATATCGCCAGTTATCTCACGCCGCGTGGCCCGCAGCGCATTGAGCATTATCGTGTGGCGCACCAACAGGGGCGAATCGCGGCTCTCAATATGCTGGGCAAATGTGTGATGTATGATCGCGTGCCGTTTTTCTGGACAGCGCACTACGGCACGCGCTACGAATATCTGGGTCATGCTGAAGAGTGGGACGACTACCGACTGCTGGGATCGCTTCAGGACAAAAGCTTTATCGCCTTCTACTGTCGTCAGGGCATCATCGCGGCCGTGTGTTCAGCTGGGATGTACACGCTGACGGCGGCGCTGGTGGAAACCATGCAGCAACCGATGACGCTGGCGCAAGGATTGGCGTTGTTTGAGGCGTATCAGGGAAAGGGCGGGTAAAGAGGGCTGCACAACATTGGACGGATTCAGGTGCGCAGGCATGCGCACCTGATTAAACCGGGTAGGTTACTGCTTACTTAATGCTTCGGACTTGGCCATGCACTGCTGCATTGCGTTGATCACTGCCGCGCGGAAGCCTTTCTCCTCCAGCACTTTCACCGCTTCAATGGTGGTGCCGCCGGGTGAACACACCATATCTTTCAATTCGCCAGGATGTTTACCGGTTTCCAGTACCATCTGCGCTGAGCCTTTTACCGCCTGTGCCGCGAACTGATAAGCCTGCGCACGCGGCATACCGCCGAGCACGGCAGCGTCAGCCATCGCTTCAATAAACATAAACACATAGGCTGGCGCTGAACCGCTCACGCCGACTACGGCATGAATCAGATATTCATTAACCACCGCCGCTTTGCCGAAGCTCTCGAAGATGCCGACCACTTCGTCGACTTCATGCTGCTCCACCAGTACGTTAGGCGTGATCGAGGTCATGCCTTCATTCACCAGCGACGGCGTATTCGGCATCACACGGATGATTTTGCGGTCGTGCCCGAGCACAGCGGCCAGTGAATCGAGTGTGACGCCGGCGGCAATCGACACCACCAGCGAATCTTTCTTCAATTGGCCCGCGAGATCTTTCAGCACTTTGAGAATCACATTCGGTTTCACGGCACCAAACAGGATATCAACTTCACGTGCCAGACTCTCTGGGCTCTCGGCCGCTGTCACGCCGTATTGCTCTGCCATCGCCTGATTGGTGGCCGGTTTGCGGTCGCAGACCCAGATATTGGCTGGGGCAATCAGCCCGCTGTTGACCAGTCCGCTGATAATCGCTTTCGCCATATTGCCGCAGCCGATAAACCCGATTTTCTTCTCCAGCATCGCTCTATCCTTTAAGTGTTCATTTTCTCGTGCGAGTTAGCTTACGACAGCTGTGCTGAATAACAAGCCGCGTAAAAATATTTGCCATTCTGACGCAAGCGGGCAAGATCGCCTGCAATTCTGTTCGAAAAAGGAAAACACATGTCGATTTGGGTTGATGCCGATGCCTGCCCCAATGTCATCAAAGAAGTGCTGTACCGTGCAGCCGAGCGCGCCAAAATCACCGTGACCTTTGTGGCCAATCAGCCACTGCGCGTGCCGCCATCGCCGTGGCTGAAAACGCTGCAGGTGGCGGCGGGATTTGACGTGGCTGACAACGAAATCGTTAAGCGTGTGCAACCGGGCGAGCTGGTGATCACCGGTGATATTCCGTTAGCGGCTGAAGTGCTGGAGAAGGGCGCAGCGGCGTTGAATCCGCGCGGTGAGCGCTACTCACCGGATACCATCCGTCAGCGCCTGACCATGCGTGACTTTATGGAAACGATGCGAGCGAGTGGCGTGCAGAGTGGCGGCCCGTCGGCGCTAAACCAACGTGACCGCCAGCTGTTTGCTAATGAACTGGATAAGTGGTTACGACAACGCTAATCAGACGAAGCTGTCATCGTCGTCGTAGTCGCCACCACCAAAGTCGCTAAAATCGTTGTTATCCGCAAAGCTGTTGTTATCCCAGCTGGCGTTATCGTTGAGGAAAGCATTGTTGCTGTCGTTACCGTTAAAGGTATCGAGGTTGTTGTCTACCTGCGGCAGCGCCGGTTCGTTGATGATATTCACAATCTCTTCCGGCTGGGAGTGATGGAACATGCTGGTAAGCATATCGGCCATCACCACACCGCCCGCAACACCCACCGCGGTTTGCAGTGCACCGCCGAGGAAACCGGTGCCGCGTGCAGGCGGAGCCGCATACTGCTGCTGAGGTGGCTGGGCATATTGTTGTTGCGGCTGCTGTGGCGCGCTGTTCCATACCGGCTGTTGCTGCTGCGGCGCAGACTGACGTGAACCGCCGCCAAACAGGCTCGACAGGAAACCGCCGCTGCTCTGCTGCGGGGCCTGCTGCTGTTGCTGAGCCTGTGCCAGGCGATTCTCCAAATCGGCCACCTGAGCGTTGAGTTTTTTCAGCGCCGCTTCCTGGATTAGGATCGCCTGAGACATGTAGTAAGGCGCGCCAGGCTGGCTCTGCAAATGCTGTTTAATCAGCTGTTCGGCACCGGCATCACGCGGTCCGCTCTGGGTTTCAGCCTGTTTCAGTCGGCTGAAGAGATTGTCGATTAACTGTTGTTCTTCGTTCTGCATGGTGTGAACCTCCAATGATTCGTACCTCCTTATATGTGGTCAACGTGACAGAAAGTAAATCAATGGCCTGGTAAGGAAATGTTGCCCGCACTTACAAATAGGCTGATGCACGAAATACGCATCATTTTATCTATAATAATCAGATTGATAGTGAATTGAAGGCCGTAAATACGCGTAAATCGTGCTTCGCGGGTGGCTGATAAAATAAAATCCAGGTATCATGCGACGCAATATTGACCTGATGACCTTGCCCGTGCGGCATAAATACGGCGGAGGATGAGCCCGGATGTCATTACCCATCTATCTGATCGGCGCACGCGGTTGCGGTAAAACCACTATCGGCCAGGCGCTGTCCCAGGCACTTGGCTATGCCTTTAGCGATACCGATCATAACCTGCAGCTCACCACTCAACGCAGCGTGGCGGAAATCGTCGCGACTGAAGGCTGGGATAGCTTCCGTGCACGCGAAACCGAGTCGCTGCGTGCAGTCACCGCGCCGGCAACGGTGATCGCCACCGGTGGCGGCATGGTTCTGGCTGAGGTGAATCGTCGCTTTATGCGCGAGCATGGGCAGGTGATTTGGCTGAATGCCCCGTCAACGGTATTGGCCGATCGTCTCGAACGCCAGCCTGAAGCTGCACAGCGCCCGACGTTAACCGGCCGTCCAATTGCCGAAGAGATGAGCGATATTCTGCGTGAACGCGCGCATCTTTACCGCCAGACCGCGCACCATGAAGTGAATGCCATGCAGGCGCCAGAACAGGTTGTGGATCAAATTCTGCAATCCCTCTCGCTCGCCCGCGCCAGCTAACCCCTTCAGATTTATCCCTCTTTTTTCTCGCGATCCTCCATTGTCTATACTGTGTTTAAGACAGGGGATCGCCGCTGTCTGTGTGGAAACCAGACATAAGAGGGAAATCTATGCCAACTAAACCACCGTACCCGCGAGAAGCGCGCATCGTTGCCGTCGAGAAAGGCGCGGCAGACAATACCGTGACCTGGTATGAATTACGCGCTGACCATCCAAAACCTGACTCACTGATCAGTGAACACAAAACCGAAGCGGAAGCGCAGGATGCGAAAGAGCGTTACGAAGACGCGGATAAAGAGTAATTCTCGCGGGCAAGGACGCCTGTTAATCATTGATTACTTTCCGTGGCTTAATAGAAATTTTCACCTGCCATAAAATGGCCAGTATACCCGCCTGAATCGCCATCCTTTTCTGCCATTCTGAGAACTTGCCTGATAACGTCACCCCGTTTTCCGTTTGTGCCGTATTTTATGCTGTTGTGATTTGGCGCAAATTTAGCCGGTTCAAAATTTGCGCTTGACCCGATTAACAGAGCGAATTACTTTCATTGTATTGATATAGGAACTCAGTTCCACATAATGAAACTAACGCCATGACCACACTCGAAAATGCCGCTGCCGTACTGAAGCTTTTCCAGCGCTTTGGCGTGACGCAAGGCCACCCGGGCCTGACCTTCACCGAGGTGGTAGAGGCGTTGGGATTGCCGAAAAGTACAGTTTCTCGCCTGCTGGCGACCATGGAAAGTGAAGGATTGCTTGAGCGTGATCCCGACAGTCGCTGTTTCCAGATTGGTCGCGTGTTGCTGTCAGTTGCAGGGCATTACTTGTCCACGCCGTTGGTCGATAGCGCTTCTGCACCAATGGCACAGTTGGCGGCCAATAGTGGTTGTATGGGCTACATCTCCGTGCTGGATGGCCATGACGTTCTGGTGATGCGTATGTATCACGGCCGTTTTTTCACCCAGTTAGTGACGCCGCCAGGCTCGCGTGTTTCCCTTTCCGGTACCTCTACCGGGCGCGTGCTGCTGGCACAGTTGAGCGATGAAGAAGTGCGTGCGCGTTTTGCCAATAACTGGCAAGCCGCATCGGCTAACTCGCCGATGGATATTGATGCACTCTGTAAAGAATTGGCGGTGATTCGCCAGCAGGGCTGGGCACTGGCACGCAATGAGACGTTGCCGGGTATCAGCTCACTGGCGGTGGCTGTCACCAATAAACATCGCGGCGAAAGTGCCGCACTGTGTCTCTCGTTCCTCTCGCAAGAAGCGGCCCCGGGTTATCCGGACGCGCTGCTCAGCGAATTGCGCGCAACGGCTGCGTTGATGGCCGAGAAATACGGCGCATAACCTTATTTTCGATTTAAAGGCGTTTATTCGCGCCACACCAGGGAAATAGCAGGTCTTCGGACCTGCCTATTTCAAAAATCAGGGAACGATTTATTAAAAGCGTTGATGTCCCGCGTGTCGGGCATGAAACGTATTCGCGTTTTCTACAGGGTGAAAATACGGGGATAATATGCGTCAACATAATCCAATAAAGAGTTTTGGCGTGGGCTTAATGCTGGTTCTGCTGTCTGTAGCAGGTGCCATCATCGGGGTTCAGCTTATTACCACCATTGGGGTCACACCCAATACCTCAATTATCGGCGCGCTGTTTGCCATGCTGCTGGCGCGCATTCCTCTGCAATGGTTCCGTCGCTATCGCTCAATTGAAGTACAGAACCTTGCGCAAACCGCGATCTCTTCTGCCACCTTTGGCGCGGCGAACAGCCTGCTGATGCCGATTGCGGTGCCGTGGGCACTGGGCGAACCGCAGCTGGTGCTGCCGTTGTTTGTCGGCGTCAGTGCGGCGATGCTGCTGGATGCCTATCTGCTTTACCGCTTGTTCGATACCCGCGTGTTCCCGGCCAGCAACGCGTGGCCGCCGGGCGTGGCAGCAGCGGAAGCCATCAAAGCCGGTGATAAAGGCGGCCGTCAGGCGTGGTTGCTGGTGGTGGGCATTGTCGGCGGTATCGCCGGTTCGATGCTGAAAATCCCCATGTCGGCCTTTGGTACCGCGTTTATCGGCAATATCTGGGCGCTGAGCATGTTGGGAATTGGTTTTCTGTTGCGTGCTTATGCGCAACCGGTTGCTGGTATCGATATCAATGCGTTGTATATCCCACACGGCATGATGGTCGGCGCAGGATTGGTGGCGCTGATTCAGGTAGTGCAGGTGATTGTCAGCCGTCGCAACGATCAGCTGACTGTCAGCCGCAGTGACAGCGAAGTGAAGCGCTCACTCGGTTTCGGCACCGTGGGCTACATCATCATCTCCACACTGCTGGCGCTGGCGGGCGGTTTATGGAGCCAGATGGGCTTGCCAATGCTGGTGCTGTTTATCGTGTATGCCGCGTTCGCTGCTTTTGTGCATGAGCTGATTGTTGGCATCGCCGCGATGCACTCGGGCTGGTTCCCGGCGTTTGCGGTGGCGCTGATTACGCTGATTCTCGGTATTCTGCTCGGCTTCCCGCCGCTGGCGCTCTGCCTGCTGTGTGGCTTTACCGCCGCAACAGGACCGGCCTTTGCCGACATGGGTTATGACCTGAAAGCGGGCTTCATTTTGCGCGGTAATGGTGCCGATCTGCAGCAAGAGCTGTGGGGCCGCCGTATCCAACTTATCGCCGCGATGATCGCCTTTGTGATCTGTATTCCGGTGGTGTGGTACGCACACAACCTGTTCTTCGCCGAGAATCTGCTGCCGCCAGTGGCACGCGTTTATGCCAAAACCATTCAGGCCGGGGCTGAGCCAGGTATTGCGGGCAACCTGCTGATGTGGGCGATTCCGGGTGCCATTATTCAGTTTATCGGTGGGCCGAAGCGTCAGTTAGGCGTATTGCTGGCGACCGGTTTGTTAATCAACAACGCCGCAGCAGGTTGGGCGGTGATGGTAGGGATCGCGCTGCGTATCTTGATCATTCGAGTGTGGGGCGAGCGTGGACGTTCACCGATGGAGGTGATGGCCGCAGGGTTTATTGCGGGCGACGCGCTGTACAGCTTCTTCCATTCTCTTTTTGCCAGTAGCACCAAGAAATAACCCAGGGAATTCAATATGAGTTTACAGCAGACACTGCAGGTTTTTGAGTTACTCGACAGCGCCTACGTGGATGGTCAGCAGGTAGTGGATCTGTTTGCCAGCTACCCAGGCGTGACCGCGAGCTTCAAGCGCGTCACCGGCCCGAAAGGGCGTACCGATTTCGTGCGCATCGATATTCCGGGTTCGCATGGCAAGAGCAAAGGCGGCGCCGCGCCCACGCTGGGCATTGTGGGTCGTTTAGGCGGTATCGGTGCGCGTCCGACGCGTATCGGTATGGTGTCGGATGCGGATGGCGCAGTCGCGGCAGTGAGCAGTGCGCTGAAACTGGCACAGATGCAGACCAAAGGCGATGTGCTGGCCGGTGATGTGATCATCACCACGCACATCTGCCCGGATGCGCCAACGCGTCCGCACGAGCCGGTGGATTTCATGGATTCGCCTTGCGATGACATCACCATGAATGACAACGAAGTGATCGACGGCGTTGACGCGATTCTTTCCATCGATACCACCAAGGGTAACCGCATTCTCAACCACAAAGGCTACGCGCTGTCGCCAACGGTGAAAGAGGGTTACATCCTGCGCGTTTCAGAAGATCTGTTGCGCATCATGGAGATGACCAGCGGTCAGCCAGCGGTGACCTTCCCGATCACCACGCAGGACATCACGCCATATGGCAACGGTGTGTATCACCTTAACAGCATCCTGCAGCCGTCAACCGCCACCGATGTGCCAGTGGTTGGTGTAGCGATTTGCGCGGAATCGGTCGTGCCGGGTTGCGGCACTGGTGCCAGCCATGAAGTGGATATCGCGGCGACGGTGAAGTTTGCGGTGGAAGTGGCGAAAGAGTTTGGCCGTGAAACCTGCCAGTTCTATGACGCGCAAGAGTACGCTTTGCTGCTATCTTTGTATGGTAGTCTCAGTCACCTGCGCACGCGGAAAGCCTAATGATGAAACAGTCCCTGGTTACCTTAACGATTGGTCAATCCCCGCGTAGCGACATTCTGCCGCTGCTGCAGGATCATCTTCCCGAAGATCAGGTGGCTCACGCCGGTTTGCTCGACGGTTTGACCTTAGCCGAAGTGGAGCAGTTCTACTCGCCAGAAGCGGGCGAGAAGGTGCTGGTTTCGCGCATGACCACCGGCGAGCAAGTACGCCTGTCGGGGCCGAAAGTTGAACAGGGACTGCAACGCAAAATCAATGCACTGGAAGAGCAGGGCTACGACACGATTTTGCTGCTGTGCACCGGTGAATTTGGCACGCTAAAAACACAATCCGCGCTGTTGCTGGAGCCGGATCGCATCATCCCACCACTGGTAAAGGCCATCGTGCAAGAACATAAAGTGGGGATTGTGGTGCCGGTGGAAGAGCAAATCGCCGAGCAGGCCAACAAGTGGCGTCACCTGAATAGTGCACCTTGCTTTGCCGTCGCCAGCCCTTATCTGGCACAGCAGAACGATTTGATCGAAGCCGGTCTGTCATTGCAAGAGCAGGGCGCGGATGTGGTGGTGCTTGACTGCATTGGCTATCACCAGAAGCACCGGGATTTCCTGCAGAAAATGCTGGGCATTCCGGTGCTGCTATCCAATGTGCTGGTGGCGAAGCTGGCGGCAGAATTAATCGTCTAGCTTAAGGCCGATCACAACTTGCGATCTGCGCCGCAAATTCGCGTGACAGATCAGCGAGTTCCCTTGTAATCTGCCAGACACCATAATGTGCTGTGAGGAAGTAACATGCTCAACGTAAGTGAGTATTTCGACGGAAAAGTGAAATCCATTGGTTTCGACAGCGTAACCATTGGCCGTGCCAGCGTTGGCGTGATGGCAGAAGGTGAATACACCTTCGGTACAGGACAGCCGGAAGAGATGACGGTCGTGAGCGGCGCACTGAAGGTGCTGCTGCCAGGTGAAACCGAGTGGAAATGGTACGAAGCGGGTTCGGTGTTTAACGTGCCCGGCAGCAGCGAATTCCACTTACAGGTTGCTGAGCCAACGTCTTATCTGTGCCGCTACTTGTAAACGCTGACTTTCAGCATGAGTCATCATTAAACCGGGAATGCTTTTAGCATTCCCGGTTTCTTTTTGGCTTCAGCATAGCCAGGCTTCTGGCACAACGTCTACGCCTTAGCACTGCGGATAGCCCCTGAACGGCCCCCAGACTGCGTTATCACCCATCGCTAAACGGACAAGCACTCCGCTACAGCGGGGTTTGATCAATAAAAGCTTCAGCGCTTGGCTTCGCCGCCTAACGCTTCCACCAGATTGCTGATCAACGCGGCCAGTTCGCCGGTCATCAAGGTGAAATCGGCATCGAAGCGCATGGCGAAATCATCGCGGTCGATGTCGTCATTCTGCTCACGCAACGTGTCGCTGAACTTCAGACGCTTGATCGATGCATCGTCGGCAATCACCAGCTGAATGCGTTCCTGCCAGTCCAGAGCCAGTTTGGTCACCACTTTGCCAGCTTCGATATGCGTGGCGATCTCATCGGAAATTAGATCCTGTTTCTTACAGCGGATCACGCCGCCATCTTCCAGAATCGCTTTCAGCTCTGCTTCATCCATCAACGCGAAACCGGCCGGCAATTCGCCAGAACGCACCCATTCGGTCAGCGTCAGCTCAATCGGGGTTTCCAGCGTTAGCGGCACCACTGGCAGCGAACCGATGCTTTTACGCAACAGCGCTAAAGTGTCTTCTGCTTTTTTGGCGCTGGCGCAATCGACGATGATCAGGTCATTCACGGTATCGATCCACATGAACGTCTGGCTGAAACGGCTAAACGCGCGTGGCAGCAGGCTGTGCAGCACTTCATCTTTCAGCGAGTCTTTCTCGGTCTTTTTCAGCTTACGGCTCTGTTCCGCTTCCAGCTTGTCGATCTTCGCTTCCAGCGCTTGCTTCACGACTGGCGAAGGCAGGATTTTCTGCTCGGTACGTGCGCAAATCACGATCTGACCGTTGATTTCATGCGTCAGCGCTTCGCCGCGGTTGCCCATCGGTGAAACCCAGCCGGTTTTCGCCATATCCTGGCTGCCGCACGGCGAAAACGTGAAGGCGTCGAGCTGTTTTTCCAGATCGTCTGCGGACAGCGGGATGTCACGATTCAGACGATAAACCATCATATTTTTAAACCACAACATCGGGATTCCTTACCGTGGGTGCGATCGGGCGCACAAGTCTCAAAGTCAGCGCGCATGATAGCGAAACATCGGATTGGTTTCATTGCCTTTCCCGATTCAGCCTTCTACTGTATCTGTCACCAGAACGAATAATGAGGAATAAATCGTGCGTATTGGGATTGATTTAGGCGGTACCAAGATTGAAGTGATTGCGCTCTCCGATCAGGGGCAAGAGCTGTTCCGTCACCGCGTCAATACCCCGCGCGATGACTATGCTGCTACGGTGCAGGCGTTTGTTGATTTAGTGCTACTGGCAGAAGAGAAAACCGGTGAAAAAGGCACGGTCGGCATTGGCATTCCTGGCACCATTTCGCCTTACACCCAGCGGGTAAAAAACGCCAACTCTACCTGGCTCAACGGGCAGCCGCTGGACAAGGATTTGGCGCAGGCGCTGAATCGTGACGTGCGCATCGCCAATGACGCGAATTGTTTGGCGGTTTCTGAGGCGGTGGATGGCGCAGGAGCAGGTAAGCCGTTGGTGTTCGCAGTGATTATCGGCACCGGTTCCGGCGCGGGCGTGGCGATTGGTGGTGAGTCGCGTATTGGCGGCAATGGTAATGCGGGCGAGTGGGGCCACAATCCTTTGCCTTGGATGGATGAAGATGAACTGCGCCATCGCGAAGAAGTACCGTGTTATTGCGGTTTGCAGGGCTGCATTGAGACCTTTGTATCGGGTACGGGCTTTGCCATCGATTATCAGCGTTTGAGCGGCAAAGCATTGAAGGGCGCGGAGATCATCAAGCTGATTGAACAGCAGGATCCGGTGGCGGAGCTGGCAATGAGCCGTTACGAAATGCGCTTAGCCAAATCACTGGCGCAGGTGGTGAATTTGCTCGATCCGGATGTGATCGTGCTGGGCGGAGGCATGAGTAATAACGATCGTTTGTATCAGACGCTTCCCACTTTGATGAAGCAGTGGGTGTTTGGTCGCGAGTGCGAAACGCCAGTGCTGAAAGCGGTACACGGCGATTCGAGTGGTGTGCGCGGCGCAGCATGGTTGTGGCCGCTGAAATCGTAAGAAAGGTCGCCTCAATAGCGACCTTTAGGTACAGGGGCGCAGGTTTGCGCCCCTGTAATTTAGCCATTACTCACCCATCAACATCGCATCCTGCGGCGCATTCTGACGCTGGGTTTTGGTCGCCAGGAAGTAGATATATCCCACCACCATAATCCCCACGAACAGGCCGCCAATCACCGGGTTGAACCACAGCATGGCAATCAGACACACCAGTGACAGCACCAGCGCGATACCGGGAATAATCGGATAACCCGGTGCGCGGAAGCTGCGTTCTAAGTCTGGTGCTGTGCGGCGCAGTTTAAACAGGCTTAGCATACTCATCAGGTACATCACGATGGCACCAAACACCGCCATGGTGATCATCGCAGCCGTCAGCGTCATGCCCTGCAGGTTAATCAGACCATCACTGTAGATTGCCGCGATACCAATCACGCCACCGGCAATAATGGCGCGGTGCGGCGTCTGGAAGCGTGACAGTTTCGCCAGACCCTGCGGCAGATAACCCGCGCGTGCCAGGGCGAAGAACTGACGTGAATAGCCGAGGATAATGCCGTGGAAACTGGCAATCAGGCCGAACAAACCAATCCACACCAGCATATGCATCCAGTTTGAATGCTCGCCGACAATCATCTTCATCGCCTGCGGCAGCGGATCGTTGATGTCTGACAGTTTACGCCAGTCGCCTGCGCCGCCGGCCAGCAGCATCACGCCAATCGCCAGTACCACCAGCGTTAAAATCCCGGTGATGTAGGCCTTGGGAATGGTGCGTTTCGGATCTTTAGCCTCTTCGGCGGCCATGGCGGCGCCTTCAATGGCGAGGAAGAACCAGATGGCAAACGGAATAGCGGCGAAGATACCCGAAAGGGCTGGCATGCCGAAGTGATCGCTACCCGCCCAACCGTTAGCCGCAAAGTTAGCGATACTGAAGCCCGGCGAGACCACACCCATAAACACCAGCAGTTCCAGCACCGCCAGCACTGTCACCACCAGCTCAAACATCGCTGCCAGTTTCACGCCGAGAATGTTGAGGGTCATAAACACCAGATATGCACCTACGGCGGCGGTTTTCGGGTTGAGATCGGGATATTGCACATTGAGATAGGCACCGATCGCCATGGCTATCGCCGGCGGGGCAAACACAAACTCAATCAGCGTCGCCAGACCGGCAATCAAACCGCCGGTTTCACCAAAGGCGCGGCGGCTGTAAGCAAACGGACCACCGGCATGTGGAATGGCGGTAGTCAGTTCGGTAAAGCTAAAAATGAAGCAGGTGTACATGGTGGCGATCAACGCGGTGGTGATCAGGAACCCCAACGTGCCCGCCACGCCCCAGCCATAACTCCAGCCAAAATACTCCCCGGAAATTACCAGTCCAACCGCGATACCCCACAAATGCAGAGTGCCCAGCGTGGGTTTGAGCTTACTCGTCATAATCGTCTCCCCGTCGTGATTGTTGTGCGGCGGCTGCACCGCGCTGTTTTGTTCTATGCACTACAGTGAAGTGATAATGCCGCCGCCCGCTGCGGGAAAACTTGACGCGGGCGCAGTGAGTTTTGTCCTCCACGGTCAACTCTGAGGCAAGAAAAGTGCCAATTGCACGCTGCGGTCAACTTTGGGTTATCTGCGGTCAAGCAGTCAGGACGACGTCATCCCATGCTGATAACACTTGCTTCCCTAAAGATTGATGCTGGAGACAGATGAATGAGCGCGAAACAATCCGATACTCTTACTGATGCGGAAATCACCGTACTGGCACAGCAGGCGCTGGCCTGTTATCCCGCGCCCTTGCAGGGCGAACTGAAGCTGTTGTGTCGTTCGGAGAACGCGACTTTTCTGCTGCTGGCGGGTGGCAAGCGCTATGCGCTGCGCCTGCATCGGCCTGACTATCACAGCAAAGCCGATATCCAGAGTGAGCTGCTGTGGCTCGATGCGCTGCGCGAGATTGGCATTATGGTGCCGGAGGCGATCCCTGCCCTGGATGGTGAAACGGTATTGACGTTAAACATGCCGGAAGGTGGGCTACGTCACGCGGTACTGTTCCACTGGATCGAGGGGGATATGCCGACGACTGATGTCGATCCCAAAGCCTTTCAGCAGCTCGGGCACATCACCGCGCGCCTGCATCAACACAGTCGTAGCTGGCAAAAACCGGCTGGATTCCAGCGCATCATCTGGGATCATCACACCATGGTCAGCGATCGCAGCCACTGGGGCCGTTGGCAGGATGCGCCTAATCTCAATCCGGCCGATCATGGCATTGTCGCTGAAGCGGTGGCGCGGGTCGGACAAGAGTTGCAGGGCTTTGGCAAAGGCACGGATCGTTATGGATTGATCCACGCCGATCTGCGTCTTACCAATCTGCTGCTGCACAAAGGTGAAACCCGGGTGATCGACTTCGATGACTGCGGTATGGGCTGGTATTTGCACGATCTGGCGGCAGCGATCAGTTTTGTCGAACATCATCCTCGTGCCGCCGAGTGGGTGGATAACTGGATTCAGGGCTACGAGCGTGTAGCGCACATCAGCGATGAGGAGATGGCGTTGGTGCCGACGCTGCTGATTCAACGCCGCATTCAGATGACGGCGTGGATGGGTACCCATGCGGACACCGAGATGGCGCTGAGCCTGGGGCCGCGCTGGGCCGATCACTCCGTACGTCTTTGCCGTCGCTACCTGGAGACCAATCAATTACCGGTTGGCGTTTGAGTTGCACCAGTAGCGGGCAGCATTGCGTCGTAGCGGCGCAATGTATTGCGCAACAGCGTTAATGCACCCCATATAGCGCAATAAATTGCGCCGCTACGGATGTGTACAGAGAGCGATAGCGGCGCAACGGGATGCCACCTGGCCATTGGCACGCGCTTAGCCAGATACGCAGCTATGTGCATGCATTTGGAATGCCACCGGGCCATTGAGCCGCTCTGATCCAGGTGCGCAGGAATGCGCACGTTACCGAATGCCGCCGGACCTTTGGGCTGCTTTTAGCCAGGTGTGCAGCAATGCGCACGTTACGCCACGCCACCGGACCATTTGGCCTCATGTGCATCAATGCGCATGCCAGGGAATACTCCCGAACCTGGCCGGGTCGTCATAGATGACGACTTATCGGTGCGTCATGGTACGAATCTTGCTGGATCCCTCTATTAGTTTCACTCGCGCGATCCCTGTGAGGTTCCGATGCAATCACTCATGACTCCTTCTGAAGCGTACAGCTCGCTCTCGGCACAAGCCAACAACCGTGGCGTGCTGGCAGCAGCTGCAACCGGCTTAAGCACCTTTATCACCGATAAAGGCGGCGATGTTGATCGTATTTTTGGCATCAGCGGCATCGATTCCGAACTGCTGGCCAGCCCGACGCTCAGCCTTGGTCTGGTCAACTATTGCCGTGTGATGGAAGAAGCGGCGCGCCATTCTGGTTTTGATAACTTCGGTTTGCACTACGGCAAGCAGTTCAAACCGCAGTCATTAGGGCTGATTGGCTATATCGGCTTATGTTCACCCACGTTGGAGCAGGCGCTGCATAACGTGGTGAATGCTTTTCCCTGGCATCAGCACGATACGCTGACGCGTCTGATCGACAAAGGCGACTGCTGGCGGCTGGATTATCAGGTACGGCACGGGGCGATCCTCTCGCGTCGGCAGGATGCGGAATTGACGCTCGGCATGTTCCTCAATCTGATCCGTCACGTGGCCGGCAAAAACTGGGCGCCGCGCGAAGTGCACTTTGAGCATCCACGCCCGGAGCAGTGGCACGAGCACTGCAAAGTGTTTGATGCGCCGGTGTGGTTCGATCAACCGTTCAACTCACTGCTAATCCCCAAGCGAGATCTATTGCGCACCATGCCAGAGCAGGATCCGATGCTGCTGATGGTGATGCAGGATGCCATCCGCCGTCTGAACAGCAGCGCTTCACTGCAAAGTGTGGTGGAGCAGGCGCGTTCTCAGGTCAATTTATCGTTAATGCAGGGCGAACCGGTGCTGGAAGAGATTGCGGATAAAATGGGGCTATCGAGTTGGTCGCTGCAACGGCGGCTGCGCGAAGAGGGCATCAGCTTCACCGCGCTGGTGGATAAAGTGCGTTGCGAAATGGCTACGCACTACCTGCAACAGAAGCAATTGCCGATCTCGGAGATGGCGCTGCTGCTGGGCTATTCGGAAGTCAGTGCCTTTTCACGCGCTTTCCGGCGCTGGTTTGGTATCAGCCCGCGTCAGTGGCGCCAGGATGGGCTGGCGAGCTAGCCTGATGCGGCGCGAAGCCGAACCACGCGGGCTGAGTGCGATCCGGCGGCGGCGGTAATCCTTTCGACTGACCAATCAACTGCCAGGCGCGCAGGCACAGGGTTTCATCGCCTTGCGTCTGCGTGACCGCATAGCGCCCGCTGTTTTGCCACTCCAGTCGCACCATGCATTGTTGACCGGCGTAATGTGCCGCATCGGTGAATTTCCGGTTGAGCTGGTGCTGCATTTCATCAGTCCATTTGCAGGATGCGCTGCCCGGTTCACTCTGCGGCTGGCACAGGTTGGTCATACTTTCCGTGGGATGCGATGGAGCATGCTGGCAGGCGCTGAGCAGGGTGCTCAACAACAACGTGCCAGCAACGCGGCGAAATACGTTCATCTACTTGCCCGGATTTGCAAAACATGGTGGCCAGTTTACCGAGCAGTAAGGGGATTGCTATGGCATTTCTCTGACTCTGATTAGATCCAGAATTTTTCGCATAAAAGTTCGCACGAGGCACAGCCTAATATCAGGTGCGGCCGGACAGCCGCACCCTGTGAAAGCAGGCTCACTTGATGGCAAGACGGATGTTTATTCCCCCGGCAACTCCAGCTTGCTGTAACCCAATCCATTCATCTTACGCACCCTGATCTGCACCGGGATACGCTCTTTCATTGCCTCAACGTGACTGATCACGCCGATGGTTTTACCACTGGCGTTCAATGCGTCGAGGGCATCCAGCGCGGTGTCGAGCGTTTCGGCGTCCAGCGTGCCGAAGCCTTCATCGAGGAACAGTGATTCAATGCGCGTTTTGTGACTGACCAGATCTGACAGCGCCAGCGCCAGCGCGAGGCTGACGAGGAAACTTTCGCCGCCGGAGAGCGTGCGGGTATCGCGCGTGGCATCGGCCTGCCAGGTATCGACAACTTCCAGCTCCAGCTCATCCGTCACGCGGCGCTGCAGTAAATAGCGTCCGTGCAGCCGATCCAGCTGACGGTTCGCCAGCCACACCAGATGATCCAGCGTCAATCCCTGGGCGAAGCGGCGGAACTTATCGCCTTTGGCTGAACCGATTAAATCGTTCAGGCGACCGAGTTGCGCCAGCTCCACCTCATCATCGGCGATCTGCGTCAGTAATGATTGCTGCTGCTGACGCTGTTGGGCATCACTGTGCAACTGCTGCTGCGCTTCACCCTGCTGGCGGGCATTGTCGCGCAGTGCCAGACGCAGCGATTCCAGCTGTTCAGCGATACCCGCTGCCACTTCGTCACTCAGCGTGGCAGGGCGCTGTTGCTGATGGGCAGTGACGCGCTGCGCCAGTTGTTGGCGCAGCGCGATTTGCTGCTGGCGCTGTTGCTCCAGGGCTTGCAGATGCTGGCGCAAATGCTGAATGTCCTGTTCGTCCAGCAACGCGCTGCGCAATGCCTGCTCGTCGGCGAAGTCGCTCTGCTGAAGTGCGCTGTTAAACGCCGTTTCTGCCGCCTGCATACGCAGATGCATAGCCTGAAGTTGGCTATCAATTTGCTCACACTGACCATTCAGGCTGTGCAGCTGACGTTGTGCCTGCTGCCACAGTTGTAACTGCTGCGCCAGCGCCTGTTCGCACTGTTGCAGCAGGGCCTGCTGCTGCTGGCGTGCGACGCTCACCTGGCGATCGCCAAACAGTTGCTGACGCTGCTGCTGTTGTTCTGCGTGCTGCTGTTGCAGGCTGCTGAGTGCGTGCTGCAATGTCTCCAGCTGCTGCTGCTCGCGCGTCAGATTGCTTTGCAGGTTGTTCTGCTCGCTGTCGGCTTTAGCCAGCTGCGGCTGTAGTTCGGCCAGCATGCGCTCACTCTGCTGCCAGGCTTGCCAGCGCTGCTGCAACGTAGCCAGCCAGCTGGCGCGGGCATCGCGATCGGGCAGCGCAAACTGATGTGCCGCCAGCTGATGTTCCAGCTGCTGCGCTAACTGCTGCCAGGCGCTGTGTTCCTGAGTTTCCCGCTGATTAAGTTCATCCAGCGTTTGCTGCAGGTTGTTCAGTTGCTGTTGTGCCAGCAGTTGTGCGCTTTGCTGCTGCTGCCACTGCTGTTGCTGTAACAGATGCGCGTCTTTAGCTTGTTGCGACGATCGCGCCGCATTTTCGCGCTGCTGCAGTTGCTGCTGCTGAGCAGCTTCTTGCGCTTCCTGTTGTTGTTGCCACGCCGTAAAGACTTCCTGTTGATCTAACGTGCAGGTAAGTGCCAGCTCACCGCTGAAACCCTGCCACTGCTCGCGCGCTACCGCGAGTTGCTGTTCGAATTCGGCGATCTCCTGTTGCAGCACCTGCTGCTGTTGCAGCGACAGCTTTTGCTGTTCACTTTTCGCCGTGCCTGATTCTTTGAGCTTGTTAACCAACGCTTCCTGTGCCGCCAGCCGCTGCTGGTTTTCACCCGGTTGTAATTGCTGATACTGCGCAATAGCCGGATGCTGGCACGAACCGCACAGCGGGCAGGGCTGATCGGGCTGCAGTCGGGCGCGTTCATCAGCCAACTGTGCAATGGTGCGCTCCAGCTCGCAGATTTTGCGCAGATCGAGCAGCGTCTGGTTCTCACGTTTGTAATCGTCGCGCAGCGCCTGCAAAGCGCGCTCGTCTTGCTGATGCTGTTGCTGTAACAGCGTGAGTTTTTGTTGTCGCTGTTGCAACTGAGGCTGCAACGATTGCCAGCGTGCCGCCAGTAAGCTGAGCTGGTGGCGTGCCGCGCGCTGATGTTGATGCTGGGCCAGTGCGGCACGCAGCGAAGCACTACCGATAGCGGCTTCGAGGGAAGTGAGTGCCTGCTCCGCTTGCTGACGTTGCTGGCTGGCCTGCGCCTCAGCCTGCTGCAGAGGTTGTAACCTGTGATCACCTTCGGCAATCGCCTGCTGCTGCTGTGTCAGCTGCGCGTTTTGCTGCTGCTGTTGCGCGCGAAGTTGTGTCAGCGCCTGCTCGCGTTCATCGAAACGAGCGATATCACCCTGCCAGCGCGTCAGTTCCGGCCCCCAGTCTGCTACCGCCGCTTCACGGCTGCGAAACGTCTGCTGGTCTGCCAGCTGCTGCTGTAAGCGCTCACGGGTTAGCTGATGCTGGCTGAGCGCGTCCTGGCTTTGCTGCAATGTCTGTGACTGTTGCGCATGCAGGCGCTGCTGCTCCGTCAGTTGCTGTGCACGGCTGGCGATCTGTTGATCGAGCGGAATCACCTGTTCGGTGAGCAAGGTTTCCAGTTGTTGCTGATCGGCGAGTGCCTGCTCACGCGCCTGCTGTGCCGTCTGATAACTTTTTTCACCCTGCAGCAGCGCGGTTTGTGCATCTTGCTGCTGCGTGCGTAACTGCTGTGCCTGCTGGGTTGCGAGCTGCTGATCTTGTTGCAACTGCTCGCGCTGCTGAAGTTTTTCTCGCAGCTTTTCAGCCGGTTCCGCGCGTGCCAGGCGCTGGCGATCGTTCTCTGCATGCTGCCATGCCTGCTCGACATTCAGGTTCGCCTGTTCGGCTTGTTGCTGCTCCTGCGCCAGCTGTTGAGTTTGCGTCAGCCACTGTTGTTGCTGTTGCGTTTGCTCAAGCTGCTCGCTCAGCGTTTTTTCCTGCACCGTTAACGCTTCAACCTGCTGCATCAGCTCTGTGCGACGCGTCTCATCCAGCAACAGCATGCCGCCCGCGCGCGCCCGTAATGTCTCCAGATCGCTGCGCGCGGTGCGCCAGCGTTCGTAAATCTGCATCGAAATTTGGCCGTAAATTTCGGTGCCGGTGAGTTCTTCCAGCAGTTCGGCACGCTCGCCCGGTTTGGCGTTGAGGAAGGCGGCAAACTGGCCTTGCGACAGCATCATTGAACGAGTAAAACGGTCAAAATCGAGGCCGGAAAGCGTTTCGATGAGCTTGAGTTTGTCACCCACCTTATCGGCCACAATCTGGTTATCCGCCACGCGCGCCAGCTCGACGCGCGGTGCCTGCAATTTGCCGTCAGCCTGGCCGCGTGCGCGGTTCTGGCTCCAGAAGGCGCGCCAGGCTTCGCCTTTGATCTCAAATTCCACTTCCGCCAGGCATTCAGCGGTATCGCGCGTGATGAGTTCGTTTTGCGTCTGGGATAGCACGCCAAGGCGCGGCGTCTGGTGATAAAGCGCCAGGCAAATGGCATCCAGCAAGGTGGTTTTACCCGCGCCGGTCGCGCCGGTAATGGCAAATAGGCCGTTGCTGGCAAAGGGTTCACGACGAAAATCGATGAACCATTCACCGCGCAGCGCGTTGAGGTTCTTGAAGCGTAACGTCAGGATTTTCATGCAGACGGGTTCTCCAGCGCGGCGAGGGTGGTGCGGAACAGTTGCGTGAGCTGCTCGGCTTGTTCGGCATCCAACTGCTCTTCCTGCGCCAGACGGCGGGCAAACACCTCTTCGACTTTTAATTCGCTTAGCGTTTCGTTATCCATGCGCGCCAGGCTGCGCTGACGCTGTTCGCGGCTGCGGCGTACCAGCAGCACTTCTACCGGCAATGCTTCGGTCAGCTGCTCAACGCGGCGCTGCAAATCACTCAGGTACTCTTGCGTGGTGATTTCAATGTCGAGCCAGACGGGCTGCTCGCGATCTCCCTCGCTAAATTCGCTCAGCTGTTGTTCGATCTCCGCCATTGAACCTTTTAACATCTGCATCGGCTGGAACAGCGGGATCGGCAGCGCTGTGACGCTATCCAGCTGAGCGCCGAACTCCAGCAGAAACACGCTTTTTTCGCGTCCCAGTTCATCAAAGCTGAGCGGAATCGGTGAACCGCTGTAGCGAATATGATCGCTCTCGGCAATGCGCTGCGCTCGGTGAATATGGCCCAGGGCAATGTAATCCGCCGCAGGAAACGCCTGCGCCGGGAAGGCATCCAGCGTGCCGATGTAAATATCGCGCACCGAGTCGCTTTTGGTCACGCCAACGGTGGTGAGATGGCCGGTGGCAATGATGGGAAGCGCGCGATCTGCCCGTTCGGCCAGCGCAGCGGCATAACATTGCTGATAATGCTGCTCAATCGCTTCCAGCAGTGAGATCTGCTTCTCGCGCCCGGATTGCCCCGCCTGACTGCGCAAAATATCACGTGGGCGCAAATACGGAATCGCACACAGCAACGCCCCCGGCGTGCCATCACGCTGATGCAGCGTCAGCACCTGCTGCTCGCCCTGCGGCGTGGCGCTGGTGATCACCCGGGTGTTTAAACAGGCAAGCAACTCGCGCGATTCATTGAGCGTGGCAACGGAATCATGGTTGCCTGCCAGCACAATCAGCTGGCACTGCGTCGGTTGCAGCGCGACCACAAAGCGGTTAAACATTTCGCGCGCATAGCTCGGCGGCGAACCCGTATCAAACAGGTCGCCAGCGATAATTAATGCATCCACCTGATGCAGGGCAATCTGGGCCAGCAACCAGTCGAGAAAAGCCTGATGCTCGGCCGCCCGGCTTTTACTGTAAAAAAATTGGCCTAAATGCCAATCTGCGGTGTGAATGATGCGCATGAATACTCCCTGCTGCGTTAAGCGAGCGCGAATTATAACCGCTTCAGATCACAAAGAAAAAAAAGCGATAATCGTTGTCACATTTCTGTTTTTTAACTATTTATCATAGGTCGGGTTTTTCATAAAAGTGTCATAAAACTGACGCATAATGGCGCCGCAAATCCCAGTGACCTAATGTCACAAAAGCAGGAGTTATAATGGCTAAGCGCATTTTGGTTGTGGAAGACGAAGCTCCCATCCGTGAAATGTTATGTTTCGTGCTGGAACAGAATGATTATCAGCCTATTGAGGCAGAAGACTATGACAGCGCGATTGGTAAGTTGATCGAACCCTGGCCTGATTTAATTCTGCTGGATTGGATGTTGCCTGGCGGCAGCGGTATTCAGTTTATTAAACATTTGAAACGTGAAGCCATGACGCGCGACATCCCGGTGATGATGCTGACGGCACGCGGTGAAGAAGAAGATCGCGTACGCGGTCTGGAAGTGGGCGCGGATGACTACATCACCAAGCCTTTCTCACCGAAAGAGCTGATGGCACGTATCAAAGCGGTGATGCGTCGTATTTCACCGATGGCGGTGGAAGAGGTGATTGAGATGCAGGGACTGAGCCTCGATCCTTCATCGCATCGCGTGATGTCGGAAAGTACCCCGCTGGAAATGGGACCCACCGAATATAAATTGCTGCACTTCTTTATGACGCACCCGGAGCGTGTTTACAGCCGTGAACAACTGCTGAACCACGTATGGGGCACCAACGTCTACGTTGAAGATCGTACCGTTGATGTGCATATCCGTCGTTTACGTAAAGCACTGGAAGTATCTGGCCACGATCGCATGGTTCAAACCGTACGCGGAACAGGGTATCGTTTCTCTGCCCGCTACTAAACGGAGTCTTTTACCGTGCTGGAACGACTCTCCTGGAAGAGATTATTGACTGAGCTGGCGCTGGTCTGTTTGCCCGCGCTGGTGCTTGGTCTGTTGTTCGGTTATCTGCCCTGGCTACTGCTGATCGCAGTGTCGGGTGTGATGTTTTGGCACTTTAGAAATCTGATGCGTCTGTCGCACTGGCTGTGGGTCGATCGTTCTATGACGCCACCCGCCGGGCGCGGTAGCTGGGAACCGTTGTTCTACGGCCTCTATCAGATGCAACTGCGTAACCGTCGTCGTCGTCGTGAGTTGGGTAATCTGATTAAGCGCTTTCGTAGCGGCGCGGAATCCCTGCCCGATGCAGTGATCCTGACCACTGAAGAGGGCACCATATTCTGGTGCAACGGACTGGCACAACAGCATCTTGGCCTACGCTGGCCGGAAGATAATGGCCAGAACATCCTCAATTTGCTGCGCTACCCTGAGTTTTCCCGCTACATCCGCCAACGCGATTTTGATAAGCCGCTGACGCTGGTGCTGAACAATCAGCATCACATGGAATTCCGTGTGATGCCCTACAGCGAAGGGCAATGGTTGATGGTGGCGCGCGATGTCACGCAGATGCATCAGCTGGAAGGGGCGCGGCGTAACTTCTTTGCCAACGTCAGTCATGAACTGCGTACGCCGTTAACGGTGTTGCAGGGCTATCTGGAAATGATGGACGATACGGCGATGAACGAGCGCACGCGTGGCAAGGCGTTGCATACCATGCAGGAGCAAACGCGCCGCATGGATAGCCTGGTGAAACAGCTGCTGACCTTGTCGCGTATCGAGGCCGCACCGGCTATCGATCTCAAAGAGACGGTGGATGTGCCGGGCATGCTGCAACTGCTGCAGCGCGAGGCGGAAACGCTGAGTCAGGGCCGACACAGCATCCATTTCCGCACCGATCCGCACCTCAAAGTCTTCGGTAATGATGAACAGCTGCGCAGCGCCATTTCTAATCTGGTGTACAACGCGGTGAATCACACGCCGGAAGGGACGCGCCTGGATATTAGCTGGCTGCGCACGAAAGAGGGGGCGGAATTCAAAGTGTGCGATAACGGACCGGGGATCAGCGAGGAGCATCTACCGCGCCTCACCGAGCGTTTTTATCGGGTGGACAAAGCGCGCTCACGCGCCACCGGCGGCAGCGGTTTGGGGCTGGCAATCGTTAAGCATGCGCTGAGCCACCATACTGCACGGCTGGAGATCACCAGTATTCCGCATCAGGAAACCTGTTTTAGTTTTGTGCTGCCGCCGCGTCTGATTGTGGCGAAAAGCGTTCACAGTAAGGTCAGTTAAGCTCGATGCTGTGGCGCAATTTACTGCGCTATGCCAATGGGTTAGGCCATGTACGAGATATTCGCACATGCCGTAGCGGCGCAATTTATTGCGCGATCAATCGTGGCGCGACAGAATGTGCACCTGAATGTTCATGACCTGATTGACGGAAGACCTGATGAAATCGCTGCTGCTGTTCACGTTGCTGCTGTGCTCTACGCTCGCACAAGCCCAACAAACCATGCTCACCGGCAATTTGAGCAGCGTCGGTTCCGACACCCTCGGCTATCTGATGACCTTATGGGGCGAGGATTTCAGCCGCCAGTCACCGGGCGTTAACGTTCAGGTACAGGCGGCTGGATCCTCTACCGCACCCACCGCGCTGGCGGCAGGCGCTGCCCAACTTGGTGCGATGAGCCGCCCGATGCAAATTGATGAACGCCAACTGTTTACCTCGCGCTACGGCTATCCACCGCTGGCGGTGCCAGTAGCAATGGATGCGCTGGTGGTGGTGGTGAATCAGGACAATCCGCTAACCCGTATCGACCAGCCGCAACTCGATGCCCTTTTCTCTGTGACTCGTCTGTGTGGTGCGCACTCGGTGCCGCAGCGCTGGGGCGATCTTGGCCTCAATCAGGGAAATTGGGCGCAACGTAGCATTCAACGCTTTGGCCGTAACTCGGCGTCGGGCACCTGGGGATTTTTCAAACAGCAAGCGTTGTGCAAAGGCGATTTCCGCTCTGATGTCGCGGAGTTCCCCGGCTCGGCGGCGGTGGTGCAGGCGGTTGCGGCGACGCCCAATAGTATTGGTTATGCCAGTTTTGGCTTTCACCTTAGCGGCGTGAAGATGGTACCGATTGTTACTGCCAGCGGTGACAGCGTGATGCCCGATGCCGAATCTATTCGTGATGGTCGTTATCCGTGGTCGCGTCCGCTCTATATTTACGTCAATAAAGCACCGGGCAAACCGCTGCCGCCGCTGGTGAATGCGTTCTTACATCAGGTGTTATCGCCAGCAGGGCAGCGTCGGGTGACTGAGGCCGGTTATCTGCCGCTTTCCGAAAGCCAGATGGCTCAGGCGCGCGCCGCCATTGAGTAAAATTGAAGAACGAGCATCCGATCATGAATTTTATTCACGTCACCTGAATTTTCTTCCATTGCCCAATTTGTTTCTACATGTCACTCTTTCTGGACATTTAGCCATCCAGATGGCTATAAATAACCGGGTGAAATTATACCCTGACGCAATTATGCGTTTAGCCAGGAGTGAACATGCCACAACAACAACCGTTCCGTGCCGATACCGTCGGCAGTTTTCTGCGTCCTGCAGCGATCAAGCAAGCGCGCGTGCAGTTTGCCAATGGCGAGATCACGGCTGAGCAGCTGCGTCAGGTAGAAGATAAAGAAATCCGCCACGTGGTCGAGCAGCAGCGCGCCAACGGGCTGCAGGTGGTAACCGATGGCGAATTCCGTCGCGCCTGGTGGCACTTTGACTTCTTTGGCGATCTGCAGGGTGTTGAGCTGTTTGAAGCGGAGCAGGGCATTCAGTTTAATGGCGTGCAAACCAAAGCGCACGGTGTGAAAGTCATCGGCAAAGTGGGCTTTAATCCGAATCACCCGATGCTGGATCATTTCCGCTTCCTGAAAAGTGTTGCGGGCGACGCGGTGGCGAAGATGACCATTCCAAGCCCAAGCGTGCTGCACTTCCGCGGCGGTCGTAAGGTGATCGATGCCACCGTTTATCCCGATTTGAAAGAGTACTTTGCTGACCTGGCACAGACGTATAAAGATGCGATTGCGGCTTTCTACGCGGCGGGCTGTCGTTTTCTGCAGCTGGATGACACCGTTTGGGCCTACCTGTGCTCTTCGGATCAGCAGCAGCAGATCCGTGAGCGCGGAGAAGATCCACAGGAGCTGGCACGCATTTACGCTGAGGTGCTGAACAAAGCGCTGGAAGATAAACCGGCTGACCTGACGATTGGTCTGCATGTGTGTCGCGGCAATTTCCGCTCAACCTGGATTTCCGAAGGCGGCTATGAGCCAGTGGCCGAGATTCTGTTTGGTCAGGTGAATATCGATGCCTACTTCCTCGAATATGACAACGAGCGTTCCGGTGGTTTTGAACCGCTGCGCTTTATCAAGCCAGGTCATCAGCAAGTGGTATTGGGTCTGATCACCACCAAAAACGGTGAACTGGAAGATCCAGCGCAGGTAAAAGCACGCCTGCAAGAAGCTTCGCAGTTTGTTAGCCTGAACCAGATTTGCCTCAGCCCACAGTGTGGCTTTGCCTCAACAGAAGAGGGCAACAGCCTGACGGAAGAGCAGCAGTGGCAGAAGATTCGTCTGGTGGTCGATATCGCCAATCAGGTGTGGTGATGCTGTAAACTTGTGCAAACAGGCGCGTAAACCGCGCCTTTTGTGCATCTGAAAGCCCATTATTGCAATGAGATCTCCCGCTGTGCGGAAACTTTAAGCAAATCATCTGAGGTGTTTTCGCGCTATTCCCCGCTGATACACTGCTTTGTGTCGCTTTCTTGTTATATCCTTCTGGTTTTCCGATCCCGTATTGCCTTTCTTCGCTATAAACGTTTTAATTTGCGCCGTTGTCGATTTATCCCTCTGCGAACAGAAGAAAAGTAGATTAAATCACCTGCGCTTTAACGATTAGGCCCGCATAACGCTCTGATTTCATCAGATAAGCCTTTGTTTCCGCGCATCCAGAGGACAACACGCACTCAACTTCCACCGCAACATCAGCCACAGGCAGTACAGAAGTTTATGACACATCGTTTAACCTCCAAGGATATCCTGGCGCTGGGCTTCATGACGTTTGCCCTGTTCGTTGGCGCAGGAAACATTATCTTTCCACCCATGGTGGGGATTCAGTCTGGCGAACACGTCTGGATTGCCGCTTTCGGCTTTCTGATTACTGCTGTTGGCTTGCCGGTGATGACCGTTATCGCCCTGGCGCGCGTCGGTGGCGGCATTGATGCCCTCAGCACGCCGATTGGTAAAGCCGCAGGCCTGCTGCTGGCAACGGTTTGCTATCTGGCTGTTGGCCCGCTGTTCGCCACGCCGCGTACCGCTACCGTTTCATTTGAAGTGGGGATTGCTCCGCTGACCGGTGATGGTGCGCTGCCGCTGTTCATCTACAGCCTGATTTATTTTGCGCTGGTGATTGGCATTTCCCTGTATCCAGGCAAATTGCTGGATACCGTTGGCCACTTCCTCGCTCCGTTGAAAATCGTGGCGCTGACCATTCTCGGTCTGGCAGCACTGCTGTGGCCGGCGGGTGGTATCGCGCCTGCCACGGCTGATTACCAGCGTGCGGCCTTCTCCAGCGGCTTCGTCAACGGTTATCTGACCATGGATACGCTGGGCGCGTTGGTGTTCGGTATTGTTATCGTCAATGCGGCACGTTCTCGTGGCGTTGAAGATGCGAAACTGTTGACCCGTTACACCATGCTGGCGGGCGTGATTGCCGGTGTTGGCTTGACGCTGGTGTACCTGAGCCTGTTCAAACTCGGTTCTGGCAGCGCCGGCCTGGTTGATCAGAATGCCAATGGTGCAGCGATTCTGCATGCGTATGTACAGCAGACCTTTGGCGGCATGGGTAGCTTCTTCCTGGCAGCACTGATCTTCGTGGCTTGCATGGTGACGGCGGTTGGCCTGACCTGTGCCTGTGCAGAATTTTTTGCGCAATACCTGCCGTTGTCGTATAAAGCGCTGGTCTTTATTCTGGGTCTGTTCTCAATGGTGGTGTCGAATCTCGGCCTGAGCCACTTGATTCAGATCTCAATTCCGGTGCTGACGGCGATTTATCCGCCGTGCATCGTGCTGGTGGTGCTGAGCTTCACCCTGAAGTGGTGGAATAAGAGCTCGCGTATCATCGCGCCGACCATGCTGGTAAGCCTGCTGTTCGGTATTGTTGATGCCATCAAAACCACGAATTTCAAAGATGTGCTGCCGCTGTTCAGCCAGCATCTGCCGCTGGCCGATCAGGGACTCTCCTGGTTGCCGCCTTCGCTGGTGATGCTGGTGATTGCCGCGGTGGTCGATCGGGCAAAAGGACGCGAACAGGTCGCTGCCCACTCGTAATCGACATTGCTGTTAATTTCAACCACGGGCTTGCCCGTGGTTTTTTCATTTACAAGGTATTGGTGTTATGCAAGAAACCAACAAGCTCAAACGCGGACTGAGCACGCGCCACATCCGTTTTATGGCGCTGGGATCGGCAATCGGTACCGGGCTATTTTACGGCTCGGCGGATGCGATCAAAATGGCTGGGCCCAGCGTGCTGCTGGCGTACATCATCGGCGGTGCGGTGGCGTACATCATCATGCGAGCGTTGGGTGAGATGTCAGTGAATAACCCGCAGGCCAGTTCATTTTCGCGCTACGCGCAGGACTATCTGGGGCCGTTAGCGGGTTACATCACCGGCTGGACCTACTGTTTTGAAATCCTGATTGTGGCGATTGCCGACGTGACGGCTTTTGGCATCTACATGGGCGTGTGGTTCCCGGAGGTGCCGCACTGGATTTGGGTGCTGTCGGTGGTGCTGATTATCGGTGCCATTAACCTGATGAGCGTGAAGGTGTTTGGTGAAGTCGAGTTCTGGTTCTCCTTCTTCAAAGTCGCCACCATTATCATCATGATCATTGCCGGTTTTGGCATGATTTTCTGGGGCATCGGCAACGGCGGCCAGCCAACGGGTATCCATAATCTGTGGACCAACGGCGGCTTTTTCGCCCACGGTATTGTCGGCATGCTGCTGTCACTGCAGATGGTGATGTTTGCCTATGGCGGTATTGAGATCATCGGTATCACCGCCGGTGAAGCCGAAGAGCCGGAGAAGTCGATTCCGCGCGCCATCAACTCGGTTCCGCTGCGTATTCTGGTGTTCTATGTCGGCACGCTGTTTGTCATCATGTCGATCTATCCGTGGAACCAGGTCGGCACATCCGGCAGTCCTTTTGTGCTGACGTTCCAGCATCTGGGCATCGCGGCGGCGGCATCGATTCTTAACTTCGTGGTGCTGACGGCGTCACTGTCGGCAATCAACAGCGATGTGTTTGGCGTCGGGCGTATGTTGCACGGCATGGCGCAGCAGGGCCACGCACCGAAGATGTTCCAGAAGGTATCCGATCGCGGGATTCCGTGGGTCACGGTTGTAGTGATGATGTTTGCGATGCTGATCGCGGTGTATCTCAACTACCTGATGCCGGAAAAGGTGTTCCTGGTGATCGCGTCGCTGGCGACCTTCGCCACGGTGTGGGTGTGGATCATGATTCTGCTGTCGCAGATTGCATTCCGCCGCAAGATTGGCAAAGAGCAGGCAGGCAAGCTGCAATTCGCCCTGCCAGGCGGCAGCACAACGGCCTGGGTTGGTGTGGCTTTCCTGGTGTTCATCATTGCCTTGATCGGTTATTTCCCCGATACGCGCGTGTCGCTGTATGTCGGCTTCGCGTGGATTGTGCTGCTGTTGCTGGCCTGGCCGCTGGCGAAAAAGCGCAAAGCCTGATCATCCTGATACGCATAACGGGCGGAATGTTTGCCCGTTAAACGTGGTGAGATAGGTATGGCTCAGGGCGGGAGAGATTCCCGCCCTGAGCTTTTTAGCAGGATGAAAAGACTCAGCGCTTCAGATCAAAGCGCGACTACCAATTACTGCCTAACGCAATCTCGCCGCCCGCCGGGCTAAGGTGATTGTCGTCGTAATAGAGCGGCAGCCCCCCGCTGGTGATCATACAACCCTGCGCATTACACAAATTCTCTCGCAGCGATAACACGCGCACGCCCTGTTGCTTATAGCGCTGCAATAATTTCTCCACGGCCTCTTCCGGGAACTGGAACAGCCTGGTGCGCTCAGAGAGCAGCGGCGGGGCTTCCCACTTGCTCAACCAGGCGCTCAGTTCGCGACGAATCGAGATGTTACGATTGTTGCTGTAGCGGAGCGGGTCGACATCTACTGAGGGCGCATCCTCAATCACCGTGACTTTTTTTCCCGCTTGAGTCAGTTGAGCCACCACGCGGTCCATACCCGCTTGCAGCGCATCCAGATTACTTTTTTCGGGATGATCGGTTTCGCGGAAGCCGGCACCGGGCAGCAGGCTCATACCCGATGCCCAATAGGCGCTGATCACCACTTCGTCCACTTTGTCGCTCAGCACCATCTTCAGCACTTCCTGATTAAAGGTGATGCATTGCTGCGCATGACGCGGCATTTGGTTCACCACACGCGTGGCTCCAATCAAAAACGGGCAGGAGGCTTTGGTGAGTTGATACAGCGGCTTGTGCTGACGTTGTGCATAGCTCGATACTGAAGCTCGCAGCGCGGCAGCGTGACTGTCACCAATTAAGGCGATACCGGGACGATCGGCCTGTGGGTGACACTCCACATGCCGGGAGGGCAGGTTAGCCCCGTACTCAAGCAAGCACGGATTACGCTGTGCCGAAATTTTCCAGCCATCCGCATTGACCACTAGCTCACTGACCCGTGATTTCATGCCCCCGGTTTGCCACAATAGCAGCATCGCACCCGCCGCAATCAGGGATGAGGCACAGTAGCCGGGAATCACCCAACGGGTGCCGGTGCGCGCCTGGCGGAAAGGCTGTTCGACAAAGCGCCACGAAACCCAGGCGATGCCCAGCGCTACGCCGCTGATCATCAGACCTTGCCAGACAGTAAGAGGATGATCGCTACAGATGCGCGCCAGACTGAGCAACGGCCAGTGCCACAAGTACCAGGAATAGGAAACTTTGCCGATAAAGCGCATCAGCGGATTTTCTAACAGCAACTGATTGAGCTCGCTGCGGGCGCCGATCATCAGGCAACCCGCCAACACGGGAATGATCGCCAGCCAACCGGGGAATTGGCTTTGACTATTGAGTAACAGGCTGGCGGCGATAATCATCAACCAGCCCAGCAGATTAAGCAGGCTAGCCGCACGTCCGGTGAGCGGTTGCGGTTTCCACAGCGCCAGCAGCACACCAGCGCCGAGTTCCCAGGCGCGGGTTGGCAGCAAATAAAAGGCGTGGGTGGCGGCAAAAGGCGTAACCCAGATACAGGCCGCCAGAGAAATCACGCTCAGAATCAGCACTACACCGCCCATTGAGCGTTTCAGTCGGACCGCCAGAAGCAGGATGAACGGCAGCACAATATAGAACTGTTCCTCTATTCCCAATGACCAGGTCATTAACAGAGGATTTAAATCGGAATCGGTACTGAAATAATCGCCACTCTTCAGTAATAGCATATTTGGCACGGCGATAAACACCGCCAGGCTGTATTTGGCTAACTGGCTGAACTCCAGGGGGGATAGCAGGATAAAGCCCAATAGCAGCAATATCGTCATCATAAAAAATAACGCGGGGGCGATACGTTTAATTCGGCGAATATAGAATTGATAAAAAGAGAATCGACCCTCGGATATTTCTTTGCTGATAATACCACCGATCAGAAAGCCGGAAATAACAAAGAAAAGATCGACACCAATAAAGCCGCCCTGTAGCGAGGTGATACCGGAATGAAACAGCACCACCAAAATTATGGCGACGGCGCGCAGGCCGTCAATATCCGCCCGATAGCGGTGAGAGGCATTTGCAGTCATAATTTAACCCAGAAGTTAGGATAAGAATGGTTATGCGTTCCAGAAAAAATAAATCGGCGCATCCTGTCGCCGAAAAAAAGTTACAAAGGAGAAAAGTGTGTATTACAAGGGATGATTGACGCTGACAGAATACGCGCTTTTAGCCGTTAAATATCAGGGCGCAAGAAAATTAGAATAATCGCAGATTAAGGTGGCTTTTATATTTACACTGCTGAAGCATAAACAGCGAAAAGATAAGCCAGGATTATCCTTCAGGCTTATCTTTCTGCGCGGTGGGAAACAGCTATAGGCTGATATGGGCGGGTAACAGCGCTTTAAGCTGTGGGTAAATAACCGTATTGGCCAGCAGCACAGGATTACCCTGATGCAGACCATTGTGACCAAGATAATCATTGGTTATGCCGCCGGCCTCACGCATCAATACAATTCCAGGCAAGCCGTCCCACGGATTCATATGTGCTTCGTAATAGCCGATCAAACGACCGGCGGCGGCCCAGGCACTCATTAATGCGCCGGAACCATTGCGGATGAACATGCCACCCTGTGACAATAAACCACCAATGAAGGCCGTCAACGGTTCCACCGGCTGGCTGTTGGAACTGCTAATGCCAAGCACGCCCTGATTAAGCTGTTGTGCGCTATGCGCCTGGATACGCTTTTCGTTAACCCATGCACCTTTACCTCGGCAGGCATGGAAGGTTTCATGATGGTTGGGATCGCAGACCACGCCAATCACCGGCTCATTTTCACAAACAATCGCCAGCGACACGCACCAGTTATGCAATCCGTTCAGGAAGTTACTGGTGCCATCAATCGGGTCGATCACCCAAACAAAACGCGCACCGATGGTATCACCGCCGCTCTCTTCACCCAGCACGGCGTCATCGGGGAAGCGTTCGTAAATCAGGTGCTTGACCAATTCTTCCACATTGCGGTCGGCTTCGCTGACCACATCCTGTAAATCCTTTTTATGCTCAATCACCAGTTGATGACGCTGCTGATACCAGGATAAAGCGCGGCTGGCTGCAGTTTTGGCGACATCACAGGCAAAGTGATATCGCGCGTCAAGTTCGGTTAGCGTAGCTGATGACATCTTTCCCTCTTATCATTTTCTGGCAAACGAAGTGACAAAAAACGCCGAAACAGGCGACCTGGCGGTGTGACCTACTTAACAAAAGTTAAGAAAGGTTTCATTAAGCCGCAGATGACTGCGGCTGGCAAGAGGCGTAAATGCTGGGATTGTGAAAAAAGCGGGTTTAGAGTTGCTGCTGGCGTGCAGCTTCCATCAGGCGCGGGTAGAACTGGAAGAATAGCGGTTCGAGTTGCTGATAATGATCGACGAAATCCTGATAGGAGTCGCGCAGTGCTGCCAGACGCGGTCGGCGGTGTGCCATACCGCTCAATACGCGGGCCAGCCGCGTCGGTTCGGCATAGTGCTCAAACCAGCGTTCACGCCACATCACCGAATTGAGTTCGATGAATCCTTCCGGTGTGCCGGGCAGCTGCGGCATGATTTCACGCTCGGCTGCCGCCGTGAACGCGACTAAGGATTGCGCGGGATGCAGTTTGTCCCAATGAAGCGCAAGGAAGTGATCCCAGATCACATCCAACGTGATGGGCGCAACGCGACGGGTCTCTGCGCGAAAGAATTGCCGCGCTTCACGCACTTCAGGCAGGTTATCAGTCAAAACATCCAGGCGACGATGCATGGAGATGCCCGCGACAACCGGTTCCGGCCATTGCGACTGCACATTGCCGCGCACGAAGTCGGCCATTAGATTGCCCAGCAGGGAGCTGTCTGCCAGCTGTGCGAGGTGAAGGTGAGCGAGAAAGTTCATGGCGCATTATATACACGTCAACCTTCAAGTTACAGGTGCGTTGGCTGCTCTCGCTCACCTGAATCACTGACTAACGTGAGCACATCGTGCTGCTCCCATGTGCCACCTTTCTGTGCCTCGAATGATGTTGTGTAAAGGCAGCAGCACAGATATGCAGCCAGTTGTTCAGAATTTCCCGCTTTTCCGCTAAACTATGCCGCCTGTTTTTTAGTCCTGAAGAAGTGATGCATGCGTGTAGCCGATTTTGCTTTTGAGTTGCCAGAATCTTTGATCGCCCACTATCCGCAGGCGCAGCGAAGCGGTTGCCGCTTGCTGACGCTGGATGGTCCGAGTGGTGCGTTGAACCATCAAGTGTTTACCGATGTGCTGGATAAGCTCAATCCGGGCGATCTGTTGGTGTTCAACAACACCCGCGTGATTCCGGCGCGCGTTTATGGTCGCAAAGCCAGTGGCGGCAAAATCGAGATGCTGGTAGAGCGCATGCTGGACGACAAACGCGTGCTGGCGCACGTGCGTGCCTCAAAAGCACCGAAGCCGGGCGCAGAACTGCTGCTGGGCGATGACGAAAGCGTCAAAGCCACCATGGTGGCGCGCCACGATACGTTGTTTGAGATCGAATTTGCGGATGACCGTGCGGTGCTGGATATCCTTAACAGCGTCGGCCATATGCCGCTGCCGCCGTACATCGACCGTCCGGATGAAGAAGCCGACCGCGAACTTTATCAAACCGTCTACAGCGCGCGCCCCGGTGCGGTAGCCGCGCCGACCGCCGGTTTGCACTTTGACGAACCGCTGCTCGACGCGCTGCGTGCCAAAGGCATCGAAATGGCGTTTGTCACGCTGCACGTTGGTGCGGGCACTTTCCAGCCAGTACGCGTTGAGAACATCAACGATCACATCATGCACTCCGAATATGCCGAAGTGCCGCAGGATGTGGTGGATGCGGTGCTGGCGTGTAAAGCACGTGGCAACAAAGTCGTCGCGGTGGGCACGACCTCCGTGCGTTCTCTGGAGAGCGCGGCAAAGGCGGCTCAGGAAGCGCTGATCGCGCCATTCTTCGACGACACGCAAATCTTCATTTATCCGGGCTACCACTATCAGGTAATTGATGCGCTGATCACCAACTTCCATTTGCCCGAATCGACGCTGATTATGCTGGTGTCGGCATTTGCCGGTTACAAAAATACCATGGCGGCTTATCAGAGCGCGGTGGCTGAGCAATACCGTTTCTTTAGCTACGGGGATGCTATGTACATCACCCGTAATCCACAGGCTCCTGACGAAGTTGTTGGAGCTTAATAATCAGACTGTTTCTCTGATTATCTAATGAGGTCAATGTGAAATTTGAATTAGATACCACCGATGGTCGCGCGCGCCGTGGCCGTTTGGTGTTCGATCGTGGTGTGGTTGAAACCCCGGCATTTATGCCTGTGGGTACCTACGGCACCGTGAAGGGCATGACGCCGGAAGAAGTGAAAGAGACCGGCGCACAGATCCTGCTCGGTAACACCTTCCACCTGTGGCTGCGTCCGGGCCAGGAGATCATGAAACTGCACGGCGACCTGCACGATTTCATGAACTGGCAGGGCCCGATCCTCACTGACTCCGGCGGCTTCCAGGTATTCAGCCTTGGCGACATCCGTAAGATCACCGAAGCGGGTGTGCATTTCCGTAACCCGATCAACGGCGATCCGATTTTCCTCGATCCAGAAAAATCGATGGAAATTCAGTACGATCTCGGTTCAGACGTGGTGATGATTTTCGACGAATGTACGCCGTACCCAGCCGATTGGGATTACGCCAAACGTTCGATGGAGATGTCATTGCGTTGGGCACAACGCAGCCGCGATCGCTTTGATTCGCTTGGCAATAAAAATGCGTTGTTCGGCATTATTCAGGGCGGTGTTTACGAAGATTTACGAGATGTCTCGGTTAAAGGTCTGGTAGATATCGGCTTTGATGGGTACGCTGTGGGCGGCCTGGCGGTGGGTGAGCCTAAAGAGGACATGCACCGTATATTGGAACACGTCTGTCCGCAAATTCCGCAAGATAAACCGCGTTATTTGATGGGCGTCGGCAAGCCAGAAGATCTGGTGGAAGGCGTTCGCCGCGGTATCGATATGTTTGACTGCGTCATGCCAACGCGTAATGCGCGAAATGGTCACCTGTTTGTGACCGATGGCGTGGTGAAAATCCGTAACGCCCGGTATAAAGATGACACGACAACGCTGGATGCGGAGTGTGATTGTTACACCTGTCGCAATTATAGCCGCGCCTACTTGTATCATCTTGATCGTTGTAACGAAATACTGGGCGCACGTCTGAATACGATTCACAATCTGCGCTATTACCAGCGTCTGATGGCGGGTTTACGTAAGGCCATTGAAGAGGGTAAATTAGAGCACTTTGTTAGCGAGTTCTACCAACGGACGGGTAAAGCGGTTCCACCGTTAAACGTCTGATAATTCTATCAATGAGGGAAATTTAATGAGCTTTTTCATTTCTGACGCCGTTGCCGCAGCAGGCGCTCCGTCTCAGGGAAGTCCTTATTCTCTGGTGATCATGCTGGTGGTGTTTGGTCTGATCTTCTATTTCATGATTCTGCGCCCGCAGCAGAAGCGTTCAAAAGATCACAAGAAGCTGATGGATTCCATCTCTAAAGGTGATGAAGTGTTGACCAGCGGTGGCCTGGTAGGTCGTGTGACCAAAGTTGCCGAAACGGGTTATGTTTCTATCGCCCTGAACGACACCACTGAAGTAGTTGTTAAACGTGATTTCGTGGCCGCCGTTCTGCCGAAAGGTACTATGAAGGCGCTGTAATTTTTTCTTCCCGAAGGGAACTGCCGTGTTAAACCGTTATCCTTTGTGGAAGTACATCATGCTGGTCGCCGTAATTATCGTCGGCCTGCTCTATGCGCTTCCTAACCTTTATGGTGAGGATCCGGCCGTTCAAATCACTGGTGCGCGCGGTGGCGCCGCCAGTGAGCAAACGTTGGATCAGATCCAGACTTTATTAAAACAAGACAATATCCAGAGCAAATCCCTCGCTTTGGAAAATGGCGCCATTCTGGCCCGTTTTGACAATCAGGATGTGCAACTGCGCGCGCGTGATGCAATCACCACCGCACTGGGCGATAACTATGTTGTGGCACTCAACCTCGCGCCGGCAACCCCGCGTTGGCTGACCCTGCTCGCCGCAGAACCGATGAAACTCGGTCTCGATCTGCGCGGCGGCGTACACTTCCTGATGGAAGTGGATATGGATACTGCGCTGAGCAAACTGCAGGAGCAAAATGCTGACAGTCTGCGTAGCGATCTGCGTGACAAAAGCATCCCGTATACCAACGTCAACAAAATCGCGAACTACGGCGTAGAAGTTCGTTTCCGTGATGGCGCAAGCCGTGATGCGGCTATCAGCTACCTCTCTTCCCGTCATCGCGATCAGGTTATTTCTAGCGTCGGTAGCGATACTCTGCGTGCAGTGATGACCGATGCGCGCATGAGCGAAGCGCGTGAATATGCCGTCCAGCAGAACATCACCATTCTGCGTAACCGTGTCAACCAGCTTGGCGTTGCCGAGCCATTGGTACAGCGTCAGGGTTCTGACCGTATCGTGGTTGAACTGCCGGGTATTCAGGATACTGCGCGTGCCAAAGAGATTCTTGGCGCAACCGCTACGCTGGAATTCCGTCTGGTGAACACCACCGTTGATCCAAGTGCTGCGGCTAGCGGCCGTGTGCCGGGTGATTCGGAAGTGAAAGAGACGCGTGAAGGCCAGCCAGTGGTGCTGTACAAGCGTGTGATTCTGACCGGTGACCATATTACCGATTCAACGTCCAGCATGGACGAGTACAACCAGCCGCAGGTGAACATTTCACTGGATGGCGCGGGCGGTAACATGATGTCGAACTTCACCAAGGACAACATCGGTAAAGCGATGGCGACCCTGTTTGTGGAGTATAAGGACAGCGGTAAGAAAGACGCGAACGGTCGTGCAATCCTGGTGAAACAGGAGCAAGTGATTAACGTGGCGAACATTCAGTCGCGCCTCGGTAACAGCTTCCGCATCACCGGTATTAACAACCCGAACGAAGCCCGTCAGTTGTCGCTGCTGCTGCGTGCCGGTGCGTTGATCGCGCCAATTCAGATTGTGGAAGAGCGTACCATTGGTCCAACCATGGGCCAGCAGAACATCACACAGGGTCTCGAAGCCTGCTTGTGGGGTCTGATCGCGTCCATTCTGTTCATGGTGGTGTTCTACAAGAAGTTTGGTCTGATTGCATCCAGTGCACTGTTGTGCAACCTGGTGCTGATCGTCGGCGTCATGTCATTACTGCCGGGTGCGACCCTCACCATGCCGGGTATTGCCGGTATCGTGTTGACGCTGGCGGTGGCAGTCGATGCCAACGTGTTGATTAACGAACGTATTAAAGAAGAACTGCGTAACGGACGCTCGGTACAGCAGGCGATTCATGAGGGCTACAAAGGCGCCTTCTCCAGTATCGTCGACGCCAACGTTACTACGCTGATTAAAGTTATCATTCTTTATGCGGTCGGTACCGGCTCCATCAAAGGCTTTGCGATTACCACCGCTATCGGTATCGCGACTTCGATGTTCACCGCTATCGTCGGCACCCGTGCCATCGTTAACCTGGTGTACGGCGGCAAACGCATCAACAAGCTGTCTATCTGAGGAGTGCGTTGTGGCACAGGACTATAGTATTGAACAGCTGAACCACGGGCGTAAGGTCGTTGACTTTATGCGCTGGGACACGCTGGCGTTCATCATCTCCGGTCTGCTGATTGTGGCGTCTATCGCCATTATCGGTGTGCGAGGCTTCAACTGGGGCCTCGACTTTACCGGCGGAACGGTGATTGAGATTAACCTGGAAAAACCGGCCGATCTGGACGCACTGCGTGAAGGTCTGGTGAAAGCAGGCTTCCAGGAGCCGCTGGTGCAGAACTTTGGCAGCAGCCGTGACGTCATGGTGCGCATGCCGCCGGTCACTGGCCCTGAAGGTCAGGAACTGGGCACCAAGGTTCTGGCATCGATTAACCAGACCACGCAGCAGAACGCGACCGTGAAGCGTATCGAATTCGTTGGCCCGAGTGTGGGTAGCGATTTGGCGCAGGCGGGGGCGATGGCACTGTTATCGGCACTGATTGCGATTCTGATCTATATCGGTATCCGCTTTGAGTGGCGACTGGCGCTGGGTACTGTACTGGCACTGGCGCACGATGTGATCATCACCTGCGGCATTTTGGCGCTGGTGCACATCGAGATCGATCTGACGATTGTTGCCTCGCTGATGTCGGTGATTGGTTACTCGCTTAACGATAAGATCGTGGTTTCCGACCGTATTCGTGAGAACTTCCGCAAAATTCGTCGCGGTTCTTCTTACGATATCACCAACGTGTCGTTGACCCAGACGTTGAGTCGTACCTTGATCACCTCGCTGACCACATTGGCGATGATCATGATTCTGTTCCTGTTTGGTGGTGCGTTGCTGAAAGGCTTCTCACTGACCATGCTGATCGGTGTCACTATCGGTACCGTTTCATCTATCTATGTTTCTTCTGCTCTGGCGCTGAAACTGGGTATGAAGCGTGAACACATGCTGGTGCAGAAAGTCGAGAAAGAGGGCGCAGATCAGCCTTCGATCCTGCCTTAATTCTGCTGATGAAATGAAACGGGCTGCCTTAGGGCAGCCCGTTTTTTTTATGCGAGGTACACATGAATGCGTACCTTACAGCGTGCAATGGTGAATTTCCGTAGGGTCGCCATTCAGGGTGACCGTGCGAGACTTCATACGATCAAGGCGTTTTGGCTTTTTCCGCTGCAGGTAACACATCATGCACGCGCACGTAGCCGAGTTGGTCAGGTGATAAACCACTCAGCCGCAGCGGCACCATCACCGAACTGCGCGGTGTCAAACTGGCTTCAACCTGAATCGTCTGGCTCAGGCTCTCCGCATTTAACGGTTTACCGCTGGCCGGATCCAGTTCTCCCCACACCACAGTAGCAGTGAGGGCAGGGACCGGCTGGTCATCAGTCGAACGGATAGTCAGGTTAGCACGACTGCCGCTGGCTTCACCTTCCACGCGAGACAGCGACAAGCGCAACTTGCCCACCTGGGTTTGCAGTTCGACTGGCGTATTGGCCTGCGGGAGCAACCACGCCCCTTGCGCTGACTGACCGTTCAACTGACCCTGAATTTCCAGCGCCGTTGCCTGATTGGTGAGTTTGCGCATCTGCTGGTTAAGCTGGCTGACTTCCTGATGTAACTCTTTGACCTGCGGTGAAGTCGGCGTTGAACTACAACCACTGAGTACTAACAGCGAAAGTGCTGCGGGCGCCCAAAACGTCCTGATCGTCATGCATTGTCCTTTCTGTTATTTCGGAATACGTAATACCTGGCCGGGGTAGATCTTATCAGGATGCGTCAGCATTGGCTTGTTTGCTTCGAAAATCTTGTTGTATTCATTGGGATTCCCGTAAACCTGTTTGGAAATCGCGCTTAAGGTGTCGCCTTTTTTCACCGTGTAGAATTCCGCTTCTGGCGCACTGTCGGTCACGGTGACCTTGTCATCAACCTTAGTGATCCCCGCTACGTTGCCGGCGGCCACCAGGATTTTCTCTTTCAGCTCCTGCGAAATGCCATCGCCGCTCACGGTAACGGTATCGCCTTGCACGTCGACTTTGACTTTGTCGCTGTCCGGTAAGCCGAGTTGGTTAATATGATCCTGTAATTTTTTGCTGGGATCGTCAGCGCCGGTAACGGCATCCCATAACTTTTCACCTGCTTCTTTCACGAAATTGAACAGACCCATGTGACCTCCTGCAAATGTGCCGGATTGGCTGTTTAAGCTTAGTGGCTTTTAACGTTTACAGAGCGACACATGCTTCGTCTGTGAGCCGGGCGGTGATTCGGTCACGCGTATTTAGTTGCATCCGAGATCGCGCTACACTGTGTGGCCTATTTATCTCGCGACAGGAAACGTCATGCATTGCCCCTTCTGCTCCGCTGTGGACACCAAAGTGATAGATTCGCGTCTGGTCAGTGAAGGATCATCGGTGCGTCGCCGCCGCCAGTGTCTGGTGTGCCACGAGCGTTTTACCACCTTTGAGGTGGCTGAACTGGTGATGCCGCGCGTGGTGAAAAGCAACGATGTGCGTGAACCCTTTAACGAAGATAAGCTCGCCAGCGGCATGATGAAGGCGCTGGAGAAGCGACCGGTGAGCGCCGATGCGGTGGATAACGCCGTTAACCACATCAAAACCCAACTGCGCGCCACCGGCGAGCGCGAAATCCCCAGCAAGCTGGTGGGCAACCTGGTGATGGAAGAGCTGAAGAAGCTCGATAAGGTCGCCTACATCCGCTTTGCCTCCGTGTACCGTAGTTTCGAAGATATTCGTGATTTTGGCGAAGAGATCGCCCGCTTACAGGACTAAGCCATGACTGACGAACGCTACATGGCGCGTGCGTTTGAACTGGCGCGACGCGGACGTTTCACCACCACACCGAATCCTAATGTTGGCTGTGTGGTTGTACGCGACGGCGAGATTGTCGGCGAAGGCTGGCATCACCGCGCGGGCGAGCCCCATGCTGAAGTGCACGCGCTGCGTATGGCCGGTGAGAAAGCCAAAGGCGCAACGGCCTATGTCACGCTGGAACCTTGCAGCCATCACGGTCGCACCCCGCCGTGTTGCGATGCGCTGATCGCCGCCGGCGTCAGTCGTGTGGTGGCGGCGATGCAGGATCCCAATCCGCAGGTGGCGGGGCGCGGCTTGTATCGTTTGCAGCAGGCTGGCATTGAAGTCAGCCACGGCTTAATGATGAGCGAAGCTGAAGCATTGAATCGTGGTTTTCTGAAACGTATGCGCACCGGCTTCCCGTGGATTCAGCTCAAACTCGGCGCATCCCTTGATGGGCGCACCGCGATGGCCAGTGGCGAAAGTCAATGGATCACCTCGGCGGCCGCAAGGCGCGATGTGCAACAATTACGTGCCCAGAGTTCGGCTATTCTTACCTCCAGCGCCACCGTGCTAGCAGACGACCCGTCATTAACCGTGCGCTGGGGCGAACTGAATGAAGATGTACGCCAGCAGCTGGATGAAACAACATTGCGCCATCCGGTTCGCGTGGTGATTGATAGCCAGCAGCGTGTGGCGCCGCAACATCGACTGATGAGTCAGCCGGGCGAAACCTGGCTGATGCGCAGTGAAATCGATCAGCAAGCCTGGCCGGACAGCGTCAGCCAGATTGCAGTGCCACTGCGCGGCGAGCAACTGGATTTGGTGGCGATGATGATGGTACTCGGCCAGCGCCAGATTAACTCGGTGTGGGTCGAAGCCGGTGCCGGTTTAGCCGGTGCGCTGTTGCAGGTCGGATTGGTCGATGAGCTGATCGTTTATATGGCACCGAAGCTTCTGGGCAATGCGGCACGGGGTCTGTGCGAACTGCCTGGACTGGAACAATTGGCTGATGCGCCAGGCCTGAAGTTTAGCGATGTGCGCATGGTTGGCGCGGACCTGCGACTGACCCTGACGCCCGCTTGAGCACCGACTGAAAAGCCTGAGCGCGTCGCCGAAGAGTATGATAGAATCCGCCCCCTTCTGCGGGGCCATAAATCAAACACCCAAAGGATATGTATGAAAGTTATCGAAGCTCCTGTTGCCACGCCTGATGCTAACATTGCCATCGTAATTGCGCGTTTTAACAACTTCATTAATGACAGCCTGCTGGATGGCGCCATCGATGCGCTGAAGCGTATTGGCCAGGTCAAAGCAGACAACATCACTGTGGTTTGGGTTCCGGGCGCTTACGAACTGCCATTGGCAGCGCGCGCGCTGGCGAAAGCCGGTAAGCACGACGCGATCGTCGCACTGGGAACCGTGATCCGTGGCGGCACTGCCCACTTCGAATATGTGGCAGGTGAAGCCAGTTCTGGTATTGCCAACGTGGCGATGACCAGCGAAATTCCGGTGACTTTCGGCGTGTTAACCACCGAAAACATCGAGCAGGCGATTGAACGCGCCGGCACCAAAGCAGGTAATAAAGGCGCCGAAGCGGCCCTGACTGCACTCGAAATGATTAACGTATTGAAAGCCATCAAAGCCTGATTTTTGGAAGGGGAATTTTGTGAAACCTGCTGCTCGTCGTCGCGCCCGTGAGTGCGCTGTTCAGGCGCTTTACTCCTGGCAGCTGTCTAAGAACGACATTGCCGATGTGGAATACCAGTTTCTGGCGGAACAAGACGTCAAAGACGTCGATATTAGCTATTTCCGCGAATTGCTGGCCGGTGTGGCGACTAACAGCGCGTACCTGGACGGTCTGATGAAGCCTTACCTGTCACGTCAGCTGGAAGAGCTGGGTCAGGTTGAGAAAGCCATTCTGCGTATTTCGCTGTATGAGCTGAGCAAACGTTCTGATGTGCCTTATAAAGTGGCCATCAACGAAGGCATCGAGCTGGCCAAAGTGTTTGGCGCTGAAGACAGCCACAAGTTTGTCAACGGCGTGCTGGATAAAGCAGCTCCACAAATTCGACCCAACAAAAAATAATGCATAAGGCCGGTTTACCGGCCTTTTTTTCATTGAGACCTGACTTATGTCTTGTGGTGAATTCGAACTGATCGCACGTTATTTTAACCGCGTCACCAGCTCCCGCCGCGATGTGGAGAAGGGAATTGGTGACGACTGTGCGTTACTGAACGTGCCCGAAAAACAGACGCTGGCCATTAGCACCGATACGCTGGTGGCGGGTGTGCACTTCCTGCGTGATATCCATCCAGCCGATCTGGGTTACAAAGCACTGGCCGTAAATCTGAGTGATTTGGCGGCAATGGGCGCGGATCCGGCGTGGTTGACGCTGGCGATTACCTTGCCTGAAGTGAATGAAAGCTGGCTGGCGGCATTCAGCGATAGCCTGTTTGAGCTGCTGGATTATTACGATATGCAGCTGATTGGCGGTGACACCACACGTGGACCGCTGAGCCTGACGTTGGGTATTCACGGTCTGGTGCCGACAGGACGCGCACTCAAGCGTTCGGGTGCCAAACCCGGCGACTGGATCTTTGTTACCGGTACGCTGGGTGACAGCGCGGCGGGCCTGTCGCTACTGCAACATCGTCATCGCCTGAACGATCCGGCCGTGCACGAAGTGCTGATTAAGCGCCATCTGCGCCCGATGCCACGCGTGCTGCAAGGCCAGGCGCTGCGCAATCTGGCGACATCGGCGATTGATGTCTCCGATGGTTTGATCGCCGACCTCGGCCATATTCTCACCGCCAGCCGTGTGGGTGCGCGCCTCAATCTGGAAGCGTTACCGCTGTCCGCTGCGTTGCGCGATCATTTTGAGCCGGAACAGGTGTTGACCTGGGCCTTAAGCGGCGGCGAAGATTACGAACTGTGCTTTACCGTGCCGGAAGTCAATCGTGGTGCGCTGGACGTGGCGCTGGCTCATCTCGGCGTGTCTTACACCTGCATCGGGCAGATTGCGCCTGAAGCCGATGGCCTGACGCTGCTGGAAAATGGCAAGCCGCGTAGCTTCAATCACAAGGGATTTGACCACTTTAATGCGAAGTAAAGATGTGGCGAAAAGCCGCCTGCGCCTGAGCAATCCATGGCATCTGCTGGCAGTCGGTTTCGGCAGTGGCTTGAGCCCGATTATGCCAGGCACCGCTGGTTCGATTGCCGCCATTCCTTTCTGGTGGCTGATGACCTTTTTGCCGCTGCAGATTTACTCCCTGCTGGTGCTGATTGGCATCAGCGTAGGCGTTTATCTCTGCCATCGCACCGCGAAAGACATGGGCGTGCACGATCACGGCAGCATCGTCTGGGATGAGTTTATCGGCATGTGGATCACGCTGATGGCGATTCCGGCGATGAGCTGGCAGTGGGTGCTGGCCGGGTTTGTCATCTTCCGTATCTTCGATATGTGGAAACCCTGGCCGATTCGCTGGTTCGATCAGAACGTGCATGGCGGCATGGGCATTATGGTCGATGACATTATCGCGGGTGTGATTTCAGCCGCAATTTTGTATGGATTGGGGCTGGTGCTTTAATTCATATTGCGCGATGAATCTCGCCGCTACGGATTTCTACGTTAGCGGCGAAATTCATTGCAAGCGTTTTACGTTACAGATTTTTTCGGTAGCGGCGCAATTTATTGCGCGTATTTAACGTTACTCGAATCCCACCACTGGATGCGGTTGATACACCGTTTCCAGCTCGGCGATATCCGTTGAACTCAGCTCGACATCCACTGCTTTAACCAATTCCGCAAACTGCTGCTCGCGCGATGCACCGATAATCGGTGCGGTGACCACGGGTTTATGCAGCAGCCACGCCAGCGCCACTTGTGCACGCGTCACGCCTTTATCGGCGGCAATGGTTGCCAGACGCTCTGCAATCGCCGCATCGTTCTCCTCGGTGCCGGTATACAGTTTCTCCATCACGTTATCCGATACCGAACGCGCCGTGGTTTCGCCCCATGGCCGCGTGAGTTTGCCGCGTGCCAGCGGGCTCCACGGCAGCACCGAGATGCCTTCACGTTCACACAGCGGGTGCATCTCGTTTTCTTCTTCGCGCTGAATCAGATTGTACTGATCCTGCATGCTGACAAAACGCGCCCAGCCATTCTGCTTCTGCAGATCCAGCGCCTGAGCGAACTGCGCAGCATGCATTGAAGAAGCGCCGATGTAGCGCGCTTTACCGGATTTCACCACCTCATTCAGTGCTTCCAGTGTTTCTTCAATCGGCGTGTCGTAATCCCAGCGATGAATCTGCAACAGGTCAACGTACTCCATGCCGAGACGCGTCAGGCTATCATCAATGGATTGCAGAATGTTTTTACGCGACAGGCCCTGAGAGAGATTGCTGAGCGGGAAATAGACTTTGGTCGCGACGACAACCTGATCGCGTTGGGCGAAATCTTTCAGAGCACGTCCGACGATCTCTTCACTGCTGCCATCGGAGTAACTGTTGGCGGTGTCGAAAAAGTTGATACCAGCGTCCAGCGCCTGCTTGATCAGCGGTCGACTGCTCTCTTCGGGCAGGGTCCATGCGTGGTTGCCGCGCATCGGATCGCCGTAAGTCATGCAGCCTAAACAGAGACGCGAAACCTGTAAGTCGGTCTGGCCTAAACGAATGGTTTTCATGGGAGCTCCTGCTCTTATGCGTTAGGAATGCCCTAAGCATAGCAGCAGGAGCGGGGAGGGGATTACTGCGCCAGCCAGTCAGTGATTTGCTGCTGAATACCGGCGGCATCCAGCTGATAATCCTGACGAACTTCTTCCTGCGTGCCCTGCGGAATAAATTCATCCGGCAGGCCGAGGTTCAGCACGTGCACACGGAGACGTTTCGCCATTACGTATTCGTTGACGCCGCTACCGGCTCCGCCCTTGATCGCGCCTTCTTCCAGCGTCACCAGCGAATCATGGCTGGTGGCCAGTTCGGCAATCAAGGCTTCATCCAGCGGCTTAACAAAGCGCATATCCACCAGCGTGGCGTTCAGCGCTTCAGCGGCAGCCTGTGCTTCAGGCAACAGCGTACCGAAGTTGAGGATCGCCAGCTTTTCACCGCGGCGCTTCACAATGCCTTTGCCCAGCGGCAGGCTGGCCAACGGCTCCAGCGTGGCACCGGTGCCCGTGCCGCGCGGATAGCGCACTGCACTTGGACCAGCCTGATAGTGATAGCCGGTGTAAAGCATCTGGCGGCATTCGTTTTCATCGCTTGGCGTCATGATCACCATTTCGGGCACACAGCGCAGGAAGGCGATATCAAATGCGCCCTGATGCGTTTGGCCATCAGCGCCAACAATGCCGCCGCGATCGATAGCGAACAACACCGGCAGTTTCTGGATCGCCACATCGTGAATCAGCTGATCGTAAGCACGCTGCAGGAAGGTGGAATAAATCGCCACCACCGGCTTGTAACCGCCAATCGCCATGCCCGCAGCAAAAGTCACCGCGTGCTGCTCGGCAATCGCCACATCGAAATATTGCTGCGGATAGTCGCGAGAGTAGCTGACCATGCCGGAGCCTTCGCGCATCGCAGGCGTCACCGCCATTAAACGCGGATCGTCCGCCGCCATTTCGCTCAGCCAGCTACCGAAAATCTTCGAGTAACTCGGCAGGCCCGGCACGCTTTTTGGCAAAGAGCCGCTGGCCGGATCGAATTTCGGTACTGCATGCCAGGCAATCGGATCTTGTTCAGCAGGCGCGTAACCTTTGCCCTTTTTGGTCATGATGTGCAGGAACTGAGGGCCTTTCAGGTCGCGCATATTCTTCAGCGTGCTCACCAGCGTCAGCACATCGTGGCCATCAACCGGACCGATGTAGTTAAAGCCCAGCTCTTCAAACAGCGTGCCCGGCACCACCATGCCTTTCAGGTGCTCTTCGGTGCGCTTCACCAGCTCTTTGATCGGTGGCAGTCCGCCTAATACACGCTTGCCGCCTTCGCGCAGACGTGAGTAGGTTTTGCCAGAGAGAATCTGTGCCAGACGATTGTTGAGTGCACCGACGTTCTCCGAGATCGACATCTCGTTGTCGTTGAGGATCACCAGCATGTCAGGCTTGATATCGCCTGCGTGGTTCATGGCTTCAAACGCCATACCGGCGGTGATGGCACCGTCGCCGATGATGCAGGCGGTACGACGCCCTTTGCCTTCCCGCTCAGCGGCCACTGCCATGCCCAATCCGGCGCTGATCGAGGTCGATGAGTGACCGACGCTCAAGACGTCGTATTCACTTTCGCCGCGCCACGGGAACGGATGCAGGCCATTTTTCTGGCGGATAGTGCCGATACGATCGCGGCGTCCGGTCAGAATTTTGTGCGGATAGGCCTGATGACCAACGTCCCACACTAAATGGTCAAACGGGGTGTTATAAACATAATGCAGCGCGACTGTTAGTTCGACGACGCCCAGACCCGAAGCAAAGTGGCCGGAAGATCGGCTCACGCTATCCAGCAGATACTGACGCAGCTCGTCACACAGTACCGGAAGTTTTTCTTTCGGTAGTAAACGTAATTCCTGAACCGTGCTCGCTAATGCCAGTGTCGGGTATTTTGCAATATCAAAACTCATCAGAGACTCATTATGAAAGTTATTTATCGCGTTCAATTATGAAGCTTGCCAGTGCTTGTAATGCGGTGGTGTTGTAAGACTGCGCCGCCAGAATTTCTAACGCGGCCAGTGCTTCATGATAAAGATCCCACGCTTTGGAACGGGCATTTTCCAGCCCCATCAAGGCCGGGTAAGTGCTCTTACCCAACGCCTGGTCCGCGCCCTGGGTTTTGCCCAGCACCGCGGTATCGCCCACCACATCAAGAATGTCATCCTGCACCTGGAACGCCAGTCCGATAGCGTTGGCGTAGGTATCCAGTGCCGGAAGTGCTGCACGGCCACGTTCACCTGCCGTCAGTGCGCCAAGACGCACCGCAGCACGAATTAATGCGCCGGTTTTATGACGATGAATCTGCTCCAGCTGATCGAGGTCGATGTGCTTGCCTTCAGCGGCGAGATCCAGCGCCTGGCCACCGCACATGCCTGCCACACCACTGGCCTGGGCCAGTTCGGAGATCATCGCAATGCGATCTTGCGGGCTGACGCCGGGCATTGGCTCATCGGCCAGAATCGAAAACGCCAGGGTTTGCAATGCATCACCAGCGAGAATCGCTGTGTCTTCACCATATTTAATATGGCAGGTTGGCTGTCCGCGACGTAACGCATCGTCATCCATCGCGGGCAGATCATCATGAATCAGAGAGTAAGCATGAATGCACTCTACGGCAGCGGCCGGGGCATCCAGGCTGGCCGCATCGGCCTTTAACATCTCGCCCGTGGCGTAAACCAAAAACGGACGCAGACGCTTACCGCCTAATAGTGCCCCATATTGCATGGATTGCACCAGAGGAGAACTCTGAAAAGGAAGTGGATCTATTAAGCGTGTCAACGCCAGATTGACGCGTTCGTGATACGCGTTGAGTAATTTGGCGAAATCCATCAGTCATTTTCCGGCGTGAACGGCGCGAGCGCGGCATCTTTGTCATCGCTGAGCAGAATCTGCACGCGTTGTTCGGCCTGCTGCAGGGTTTGCTGACCGGTGCGTGCCAGCTGTACGCCGCGTTCAAATTCGTTCAACGCTTCTTCCAGTGGCAGTTCACCACTTTCCAGACGGCTGACGATTTGTTCCAGCTGCTGTAATGCGCTTTCAAAACTGGCTGGCGCTTCGGCTTTTTTCGGCATAATCAGTGTCGACTCACAGGTTAGGAATCATCTTGCAATCGGTCATGGTAGCCGACGAGGATTAATTAGCAAAATAATGAATGTGATTGCGGTTGCAGAAGCGGTCATCTGACAAAGGTGGTATACTTTTGCGCCTCGGATGCGGGCGCCTCTGCGTTACCCGTAATTATATGATTTTACCAGTTAAGTGCCGATGGTTTTAGCACTTATTTGCCCAACGAAGCTGTGTCGCCATGAAGTTTATCATTAAGCTCTTCCCTGAAATCACCATCAAAAGTCAGTCGGTGCGTCTGCGCTTTATCAAGATCCTGACCGGTAGCATCCGCAATACCCTGCGTACTGTCGACGACGAAATCGCCGTGGTGCGTCACTGGGACCATATTGAAGTGCGCGCTAAGAAAGAAGCGCTGCGTACCGTCGTTATCGATGAGCTGACGCGCATCCCCGGTATTCACCATGTACTGGAGGTTGAGGATCAGCCTTACACCGATATGCACGATATCTTCGAGCAGGCTCTGGCGCTGAATCGTGAGCGTTTGGAAGGGAAAAGTTTCTGCGTGCGCGTAAAGCGTCGTGGCAAGCACAGCTTCAGCTCGATTGATGTCGAGCGTTACGTGGGGGGCGGTCTCAATCAGCACATTGAGAGCGCACGCGTGCAGTTGAAAAATCCCGATGTGACGGTGAACCTCGAGATCGAAGACGATCGTCTGCTGCTGATCACCGGTCGTTATGAAGGGCTGGGTGGTTTCCCGATCGGGACGCAAGAAGATGTGCTATCACTGATTTCAGGCGGCTTCGACTCCGGCGTTTCCAGCTATATGCTGATGCGTCGTGGTTGCCGCGTGCACTATTGCTTCTTCAATCTCGGCGGTGCTGCCCATGAAATCGGCGTTCGTCAGGTCGCGCATTATCTGTGGCAGCGTTTCGGTCGTTCGCATCGCGTACGCTTTGTGGCGATCAATTTCGAACCGGTAGTCGGTGAGATCTTAGAGAAAGTGGACGACGGCCAGATGGGCGTGGTGCTGAAGCGCATGATGGTGCGTGCAGCGTCGATGGTCGCTGAACGCTACGGCGTGCAGGCGCTGGTGACCGGTGAAGCGCTGGGTCAGGTATCGAGCCAGACATTGACCAACCTGCGTCTGATTGATAACGCCTCGGATACCCTGATCCTGCGTCCGCTTATTTCGCATGATAAAGAGCACATCATCGATTTGGCGCGCCACATCGGCACCGAAGACTTCGCGAAAACCATGCCAGAATATTGTGGTGTGATTTCGAAAAGCCCAACGGTGAAAGCGGTGAAAGCGAAGATCGAAGCAGAAGAGCAAAACTTCGATTTCGAGATCCTCAATCGCATGGTGCAGGAAGCCAGCAACGTCGATATTCGTGAAATTGCGGAGAAAGCACAGGAAGAAGTGGTGGAAGTGGAGACCGTGGTCTCGTTCACTGCGAATGATGTGGTGCTGGATATCCGCTCTGTAGATGAACAAGAGGCATCACCTCTGGCGCTGGAAGGCGTGGAAGTGAAATCTCTGCCGTTTTACAAATTGAGCACGCAGTTTGGCGATCTGGATCAGGATAAAACCTGGTTACTGTATTGCGATCGTGGCGTGATGAGCCGTTTGCAGGCGCTGTATTTGCATGAGCAGGGTTTTAAAAACGTGAAGGTTTATCGTCCGTAAGTCTGGCGTGCGCACACCGGCGCACCCAGTGGATTGATTGATGAAAGGTCGCCAGATTGGCGGCCTTTTTCATTCGCGCTCTTCAAATTCCTGATAGTTATAAATCCCTGCCGCTAATACCAGCTGTGACGCGACTTCACGCGCTTTCTCTTTATCCACCAGCAGATCAATCAGCTTCAGCGCAAAATCAATCGAGGTGCCTGGCCCCTGGCTGGATAGCAGATTGACGCGCGGATCCCATACCACACGGCGATCCATCCAGTGTTTGTCAGGAATGGTGTCGCGCAGGCCAGGGAAGCCGGTCATATTGCCGACCGGGAACAGATCGTGCGGAATCAGCACCGTGCCAGGTGCGGCACAAATCGCGGCAACAATTTTTCCTGCCAAATGAAACTGGCGCACCGTCTCTACCAGCAATGGGCTGTCGCGGAACGTCTCTGCGCCCTTCAGGCCACCAGGCAGCACCACGGCGTCATAATCGTTATCTGCCACTTCAACCAGTGGCGCATCGGCCAGCAGGCGCACGCCACGCGAGCAGACGATCTCGCGCGTGCCATCGCTTTCGACACTGGCGGTGGTAACGCTTAAGCCGGCGCGGACCAGCAGGTCGATAGTGGTAACAGCTTCAATCTCTTCACTGCCATGTGCCAGGCAAACCAGAACCGATGCGGTCGCGCTCATATTGGGACTCCTTGCGTTTAATCAGATCGTACAAACGGGTGTTTTCCGGCAGTGAAATGCCCTGGGCGCGAGCGCGGCGCAGCAGGTAGCCAGTGATGTAATCAATTTCTGTCAGTCGCTGTGCGCGTACATCCTGCAACATCGAAGAGGTATTTGCCGCGGTGCTGTCGATGACGTCATAGATGATATCGCGCAGGTTATCGACCGCAATGTGTTGGCCTTCACGCTCCATCACCCAGGCAATCTCTTCGCACAGCGTGGCAATCTGCTCCGGCCACGCACGCAGGGCACCGTTCTGGCAATCGTGTTCAACGGTGAGCGGATTAATCACACAGTTCACCGCCAGTTTGCGCCAGCTGGCAGAAGCAATGTTGTCGTGCCAGGCCACGTCCGGCAGCGCCTGATGCAGGATATCGGCGATGTCGCTCATCGCCGCGCTTTCGCGTCCGGTGGGACCGATATGCGTGATACCTTGCGCAACGTGTTTGATCACTGTGCCATCGCGCATCGCCGCATGGGTGGTAATGCCGCGCAGCAGCGGTTGCTGCAACTCCTTCAGCTCTTCCAGCGTGCCCATGCCATTGTGTAATAATAAAATGGCAGCATGAGCAGGCAGGATGCTTTGCAGGTTTTTGACTGCCGGGGAAACCTGTGGCGCTTTTAGTGTCACCAGCAATAGCTGGCTTTCGGCAAGAAACAGCGGATCGTTGGCGATAAACGTGTGATTACTGACCTGACCTTGTGGATCAATCACGTTTACCGAGCAATAGGGCTGCGGCACGCGCAACCAGCCCTGAACCTCATGTCCCTGACGTGCGAGCGCGGCGAGCCAAATTTGACCCAGGGCGCCACAACCCAACACGGTAATTTTCATTTTGCCTCCCGCTGACGGGTTCTCAATTTCACGACACCATTAAGTATAGCTTTCTGCGTATCGTGTTTAATTAGCGCCACAAGATGCGTATTATGCATGTCACTTTAGTATCAGGAGAAGAAAAGATGCCATCTTTCGATATCGTTTCCGAAGTCGAACTGCCGGAAGTGCGTAATGCGGTGGAGAATGCCAGCCGTGAGATCTCAACCCGTTTCGATTTCCGCAACGTGAGCGCCAGCATTGAGCTCAACGAAAAGAATGAGACCATCAAAATCACCAGCGAATCTGATTTCCAGGTTAAACAGCTGGTGGATATTTTGCGTGAAAAGCTGCTGAAACGCGGCATTGAAGGCGCAGCAATTGAAGTGCCAGAAGAGATCATTCACAGCGGTAAAAGCTGGAGCGTAGAAGCCAAGCTGAAAAAAGGTATCGAAAGCGATATCGCTAAAAAGCTGGTGAAGCTGATTAAAGACAGCAAACTGAAAGTGCAGACGCAGATTCAGGGCGAAGAGCTGCGCGTGACCGGTAAATCACGCGACGATTTGCAGGGTGCGATGGCGCTGGTGCGCGGCGGCAACCTCGGTCAGCCATTCCAGTTTAAAAACTTCCGCGATTAATCGCGTTTATCGCGTGCGGCACGACGATAGAGTGTGCTGCGCGCGACACCTAATGCCTCCGCCGTTTTACTGATATTGCCATTGAAGCGTTGCAGCGTTTCGCTGATTAATCGCTCATCATGGCTTTGTCTGTCCTCCACCGGTAGCACCGTTGCGCGGCGATACTCGGCTGGTAAATGCACATCAGTGACTTCTTCACCTTCATCCGCTAACGCCAGCAGCACGCGCAACAGACTGCGCAATTGGCGCACGTTACCCGGCCATGGCAATTGTGCCAGTGATGTCAGCAGTGCTGGGGAAAGCTGGATATCGCGATCTGCGCCGCCCAACTCAATCCACAACCGACTGATAAAGTCTTCGATATCCGGCCATGCGCGCAGCGGCGGGATGGTCATGGAAAATTCCTGCAAGCGATAGAGGAGATCCTCGCGGAACTCACCCTCAGCCACACGCAGCGCCAAATCACGGTGCGTGGCGCAGATCACCGCAAAATTCACCGGCCAGCTGCGACTGGAACCAAGAGGCGCAACCTCTTTTTCCTGCAGTACGCGCAGCAAACGGGTTTGTAGCGCCAGCGGCATATCACCAATTTCATCGAGAAACAGCACGCCACCATCCGCCTCGCGGATTTTACCGATATAGCCGTTTTTGCTGGCTCCGGTAAAGGCACCAGGCTGATAGCCAAACAGCTCCGACTCAATCAACGCCTCCGGGATAGCAGCGCAGTTGATGGCGACAAATTTGCCCTCGCGCCAGCGACTCTGTTGATGCAGTGCACGGCTGACATACTCTTTGCCGCTGCCGGTTTCACCGTGAATACACAACGACACACCGGCATTCATCAGACGAACCATTTTCTCGCCATCACGACCCAGCGAAAAGGGGAGAGCGGCGGCGGGTTCGCTCGGGGTGGCGAAATGCGTGCGGTGCGGTGCTCGCAGGCGGAAGTAGTAGCGCTGTTGTGCAAAATGAATCGGTAAAGGAATGGCGTTGGCTTGCTGTTCGAGCTGAGCAAACAGCTGCTGGAAAGTCAGCGTGCCCAACTGCTCAGCGGTCAGTGCCAGTTCACGCATCGCCAGGCGGTTCGCGGCGGTGAGTACATTATCGGAGAACACCAGCAGCAGCTCATCGCTGGTATCAATGCCGTTCGGCTCAACGTGCAGACTCATCAGCCACTGCTGTGGATGCAGGCTTTGTTTAACCCACAGATATTCGATTTGTTTAGCGGCGGCCTTCACCCACTGGAAGGTTTGCGGATGCGGAAAGTGCGCCGGGCCAGAGATATCCAGCACGCCTGCAATCTGGCCGTTGGGCATCTGCAATGGCATCGCGGCGCAGTACAGCCCCTGATTCAGGGTGAGAAAATGCTGCTGGCCATCAATTTCACAGCCATCGTCAATCGCCAGCGCGGTGCCAATCGCATTGGTGCCGCGCCCGCATTCGCTCCACAAATTGCCGGGAGCGAGCGCGAATCGCTGCGCTTTCTCCATCGACTGCATATCGCCAAAGGTATTCAGCACCAGGCCGGTGGCATCAGAAAGGATCACCACGGATTGCTTCTCTGCCAGTTTCTGCGCCAGCTGTTTGATCACCGGCTGGGCGAACTGCTGTAGCCCGGCATTACTGGCCAGTAAATCGGCCAGCTCGCCCTGGCGAACGCGAGGAAAATCATCGGCGGTGCGGTCGAGACCATACAGCTGGCTACGGAACCAGGAGTCGCTCAATAGCGGATTGGTATTAACGGCAGACGCGGCTGAATTTCCCTGCATTGGTAACCTCATGCCTAAGCGAAAGTGTTGCAGCATTGTAGCGGCTTGGTTTCTGCGGTGTTGCGATACGCAACACAGATGGTGATTTTGGTGGCAGAACCCACGCGTTTAAAAGGGCTATTTGTTTTATAAATCGATGATAGATAAAACGATTTTTCGAAAATTCGCAAGCTGAAAAAAACTGGCACGCTCGCTGCAATAGCTTACCAGGCAGCGGGCTGTTCAATCTGTTGACCCACAGGTTGCCGCTGCCAGCTAACAATAATCGACCCTACACGAAGGAGTTTGCGATGCGTTATGCACATCCCGGCACGCCCGGCGCTTTGGTCACCTTTAAAGCGACCTACGGCAATTTTATTGCGGGAAAATTCACAGAGCCGCTAAGCGGCCAGTATTTTACGAACACCTCGCCTGTTGATGGCAGCGATATTGCGCAGTTTCCGCGTTCTGATGCGCGTGATATCGATTTAGCACTGGATGCTGCTCATCAGGCCGCTGACGCCTGGGGAAAAACCAGCGTGCAACACCGTGCCAATCTGCTGCTGCAGGTGGCCGACTGCATTGAACAAAATCTCGAAATGTTGTCTGTGGCAGAGAGTTGGGACAACGGCAAACCGATCCGCGAAACCCTCAACGCCGATCTGCCGCTGGCGGTGGATCACTTCCGCTACTTCGCTGGTTGTCTGCGCGCACAGGAAGGCAGCACCGCTGAGATTGATGAAACCACCGTCGCTTATCACTTCCATGAACCGCTGGGCGTGGTCGGGCAAATCATCCCGTGGAACTTCCCGCTCCTGATGGCGGCGTGGAAACTGGCTCCGGCGCTGGCGGCGGGTAACTGCGTAGTACTGAAACCGGCGGAACAAACGCCACTGGCGATCACCTTGCTGATGGAATTGATCGGCGATCTGTTCCCGACCGGCGTGCTTAACGTGGTGCAGGGCTTTGGCCGGGAAGCCGGTGAAGCGCTGGCCACCAGCAAACGTATCGCCAAAATCGCCTTCACCGGCTCTACGCCAGTGGGTCGTCATATCATGGCCTGCGCCGCTGAAAACATCATTCCGTGCACTGTCGAACTGGGTGGCAAGTCGCCAAACATCTACTTTGCCGATGTGATGGACGGTGAATCGGACTTTATCGAAAAAGCGGTGGAAGGGCTGGTGCTGGGCTTCTTCAACCAGGGCGAAGTCTGTACCTGTCCTTCGCGTGCGCTGATCCATGAATCGATCTATGAGCCGTTTATGGCACGCGTGATGGATAAAGTGGCGAACATCCGCCGAGGCGATCCGCTGGATACCGACACCATGATCGGTGCTCAGGCTTCCCGTCAGCAATTCGACAAAATCCTGTCTTACATCAACATCGCGCGCGACGAAGGGGGGCAAATTCTAACCGGAGGCGATCGCGCCAGCGTCGCTGCCGAACTGGATAACGGATTCTATATCCAGCCAACTCTGATTAAAGGCACTAACCAGATGCGGTGTTTCCAGGAGGAGATTTTTGGGCCGGTTATCGGCATCACCACTTTTAAAGATGAAGCGGAAGCCTTGTCGATTGCTAACGAAACGCAGTTTGGCCTCGGGGCGGGCGTGTGGACGCGTGATACCAATCTGGCGTATCGCATGGGACGTGGCATCAAAGCCGGTCGTGTATGGACCAACTGCTATCACATCTATCCCGCACACGCGGCTTTCGGTGGCTACAAGCAATCGGGCGTGGGACGCGAGACGCACAAGATGGCGCTTAGCGCCTACCAACAAACCAAAAATCTGCTGGTCAGCTATGGCACCGCGCCTTTGGGCCTGTTCTGAGTCTGCATCCGATCAAATGGAGAGTGAAAGATGAATATGCAAATCAAAACCACCATGAAAGCCGCTGTTGTTAAAGCCTTTGGCGAACCGTTAGTGATTGAGCAGGTGCCCGTGCCGCAAGTTGGACCTGGCCAGATCCTGGTGAAAATCGCCGCGACTGGCGTGTGCCATACCGACTTACATGCCGCCGAAGGTGACTGGCCGATTAAACCTAATCCTCCGTTCATTCCCGGCCACGAAGGCGTAGGGCAGGTAGTGGCGCTGGGTGAGGGTGTGAAGCATTTAAAACTGGGCGATCGTGTGGGCGTGCCGTGGCTCTATTCCGCATGTGGTCACTGCGAACACTGTCTGGATAGCTGGGAAACGCTGTGTCTGTCACAACAGAATGCCGGTTATTCCGTTAACGGCAGCTTCGCGGAGTATTGCCTCGCGGATGCGAACTATGTCGGCATCATTCCTGAAAACATCGATTACAACGAAATCGCACCGATCCTATGTGCCGGCGTGACAGTGTATAAAGGCCTGAAAATGACCGACACCAAACCCGGCGATTGGGTGGTGGTGTCCGGTATTGGTGGTCTCGGTCATATGGCGGTGCAGTACGCGGTAGCGATGGGACTGAATGTCGCTGCGGTGGATATCGACGATGAGAAACTGGCGTTTGCTAAACGTCTTGGCGCCAGCGTGGTGGCGAATGCGAAGAACGTCGATCCCGCTAAAGTGTTCCAGGAAAGCTTCGGCGGTGCGCACGGCGTGCTGGTGACGGCTGTTTCACCGAAGGCGTTTGAGCAAGCGATCGGGACGATGCGTCGTGGCGGCACCATGGTGCTAAACGGTCTGCCACCGGGCAAATTTGACCTGTCGATCTTCGATATGGTGCTGGACGGGATTACGGTGCGTGGTTCAATTGTCGGCACGCGTAAAGATCTGCAGGAAGCGCTGGATTTCGCCGGTCGTCATAAAGTGAAAGCCAACGTGGCGGTCGAGCCGCTGACCAACATCAATGATATCTTTGCTCGTATGCATGCGGGTAAAATTGAAGGGCGTATCGTGGTAGATATGTCGTTGTAATGCTTTGCAGCGGCGTAATTTATCGCGCAATAAATTGCGCCGCTGCAATGTGTGCAACCGCTTACTAACAGCTGGCGAGCAGCGCTTCGATCTCGACGCGGCTCGTCACTTTACTGTCGATTTTGATATATGCACTTTTCTCTTCTGGCACGATGAACACCGATGAAACTCCGGGCTGTGCTTTCAGGCGTTTCTCGAGATTTGGCACGGCCAAAACTGCATCGCTCAACACCATACGCAGACTGCTGACGTATGGGGGTTCCTGCATCGACATCGCCACAAACAGCCAGGCTGCCGCTACAATCGCACCCACCAGAAACACCGTTTGCGCATCAAAGTGACCGAAAACCCAACCGCCCATGCTGCCGCCAATCGCCACGCCAATGAACTGGCTGGTGGAGTAAATGCCCATTGCCGTGCCTTTATAACCCGGCGGAGACTCTTTACTGATTAATGAAGGCAGAATCGCTTCCATTAGGTTAAAGGCGAGGAAGAACAGCTGCACGCCAATCACCAGCGTCCAGAAATGACCTGCCGCGCCCCACAGCACGATCTCCGCGATAATGATCAATGCCACGCAGGTAACAAAAACACGCTTCATGCGGCGTTTTACTTCGGCGTAAATGATGAACGGCACCACCAGAACGAAAGCGACCAGCATGGTGACCAAATAGACTTTCCAGTGTTCAGATGCTGGGAAGCCCGCTTGTTCAAACTGACCAGGCAGTGCCACGAAGCTCGACATCAGCAGGATATGCAGACAAAGAATACCGATGTTTAATTTGAGGAGTTTGGGATTGGCTAACACTTCGCGAATGCTGGCTTTGACCATGCCGGATTCACGATTAAGTACGTGATTCGGTGCGTTTGGCACCACCAGCAGCGTGATAACGATGCCCAGTGAGGCCAGAATCGCGATCATCCAGAATAGCGCATGTAAACCCAGCGCATGGGTGACAATCGGGCCGACCACCATTGCAATAGCAAAGGTCACACCGAAACTGATGCCGATAAACGCCATCGCTTTAGTGCGGTTCTGTTCGCGAGTGAGATCGGAAAGTAATGCCATCACTGCTGCAGCAATAGCGCCCGAGCCTTGCAGGGCACGACCGAGAATGACACCCCAAATGGTGGTGGTCATGGCTGCGATGATGCTACCCAATACAAACAGCAGCAGCCCACCAACGATCAGGGGTTTACGTCCGACGCGATCGGACAGTAAGCCGAAAGGGATCTGGAACACGGCTTGCGCCAGACCATAGATGCCAATTGCCAGACCAATCAAGGTTTCACTGGCGCCCTGTAATGCCATACCGTAAGTGGTGAGTACCGGCAGGACCATAAACATACCCAGCATGCGCAGGGAAAAAACTGTGCCTAAACCCCATGTAGCGCGTCGCTCTACTGGCGTCATTTTATTATCGTTCATTCCAACCTCTGTAATTTTGCTGCTCTCATTTTAGGGAGCAGGGCAGGGCGGGTAAAACATTTGTTCTTAAGCAGTGGTAACAAAAAGAAAGGGCGCGAAATTCGCGCCCTTTCTGGTGTTGCGGAGCTGTATTACCAGACGTATGTCAGAAGATCTTTCGACGCTGGCGTCATGAAATCTACCGACATCATCACGCTCAGTGCAGTGATAGCGACAATCGAGAACACAAACAGCTTACGCGCCCAAACTTTGTCGTTTGAGGTTTTGTAACCTGAAAGCGCCATGCCCAACCACCACACACTCACTGCCGCGGCGACCACCAGATATTTGTAGCCCGCGTAACCGCCGAGTGTCAGCATCAGAGTGGCAATCATGAACGCCAGGATATACAGCGTAATGTGATTTTTAGCCACCGAGATGCCTTTCACGACTGGCAGAACCGGGATGTTAGCCGCCTGATAATCTTTGAAGCGGAAGATCGCAATCGCGTACGAGTGCGGCATCTGCCACAGGCTAAAGATAGCCAACAAGATCAAGGCGCCAGCATCAAACTGGTTGGTCACTGCGCAGTAGCCAATCACTGGCGGTGCTGCACCAGAAAGGCTACCGATCAGCGTGCCGTAGACGGAGTTACGTTTCATATACAGGCTATAAACGCCCACATAAACAACGAAGCCCATCACCGCCAGCCACATGGCCAGCGGATTAGCACCGAAATACAGCAACGCAAAGCCAGCAATACCCAATGCGGTTGCATAAACCAGGCTTACTTTCGCCGAGATCAGGCCTTTGACCAGAACACGGTTCCGCGTTCTCTCCATCTTGATATCAATGTCACGGTCAATCACGTTGTTGAAAACACAACCTGATGCGACAACCAGTGACACGCCCACCAGCGAATAGAGAAACAGGGGGTAATCAATGCTGCCTTTCGAGGCCAGCAAGAATCCACCGATCACAGAAATTAAATTGCCGAAAATAATTCCTGGTTTTGTTACTTGCAGGTATTGCTTAATCATTACGTGTGACTCTTTAGTCGGCCATCATGTTGTAGTTGAGGTTCCACATGATCCACAGTGAGCCGACAACAACAATCAGTATGATGAGTGCTGAGAAGACAATCGCCACCATGTTCCAGCCACCCTCTGACTTGCTGTCTAAGTGCAGGAAGTAGACCAGGTGTACTAACACCTGAATCACCGCACACACCAGAACTACAGCCAGAATCGTGCCGTGTGATGCGCCGCCATCCATTACCATCCAGAACGGAATACCGGTCAGGATGATAGAGAGGATGAAGCCGATCATGTAAGACTTCACGCTACCGTGAGAAGCGCCATGTTCGTTAACTGAATGACTCATTACATGGCTCCCATCAGGTAGACAACGGTGAATACGCAGATCCAAACCACATCCAGGAAGTGCCAGAACAAGCTCAGACACATGATACGGGTGCGGTTGGTTGCAGTCAGACCACGTTTAGAAATCTGGAACATCATCACTGCCATCCAGATCAGGCCTGAGGTCACGTGCAGACCGTGGGTACCGACCAGCGTAAAGAACGCGGACAGGAAGCCACTGCGGTCAGGACCGAAGCCTTCTTTGATCAGGTGATGGAATTCATAGATTTCCATGCCGATGAATCCAGCACCAAACAGGAAGGTCAATGCCAACCAGCTGATGACTGAACCTTTGTTCTGGTTGTTCATCGCAATCACTGCCATTCCATAAGTAATGGAGCTGAGCAGCAGCAGCGCGGTTTCAACCAGCACAAACGGCAGTTCAAAGATGTCTTTACCTGCCGGGCCACCGGCAGTGTTATTGACCATGACAGCATAGGTCGCAAACAGGGTTGCGAAGATAATGCAGTCACTCATCAGGTAGATCCAGAAACCAAAGACTTTATTGGCTCCTGCATCGTGATGCCCATGCTCCGCATGGGCGTCGTGGTGATGTTTTGCAGTTTCAGTTGACATTATTTCAGACCTGCTTTGCTGATTTCGTCAAAGTGCTTCTTCTCGATCTGCTCTACTTCAGCAACCGGAACGTAGTAATCCACGTCTTCGTCGAAGCTCTTCACAATCCAGGTCACTACTGTGGCCAGGAAGGTAAGGCCAGCCAGCCACCAGATATGCCAGATCATCGCGAAACCAAAGATGGTCATGAAGGCTGCGATAACAATGGCTGCGCCGCTGTTTTTCGGCATATGAATTTCTTCATATTTTTCTGGTTGCTTGTACGCTTCGCCTTTCTCTTTCATTTCCCAGAACGCATCGCGCTCGTGGATTTCAGGGATGACAGCAAAGTTGTAGAACGGCGGCGGTGAAGAGGTTGCCCACTCCAGCGTACGACCACCCCACGGGTCACCGGTCAGATCGCGGTTCTGGTCGCGGTCACGCACAGAAACGTAGAACTGAGTCAGCTGGCACAGGATACCGCATGCAATCAGTGCCGCACCGCCTGCTGCAACAACCAGCAGTGAGTGGAACTGAGGATCGATGTCCTGGCTGATACGACGGGTCATACCCATGAAGCCCAGTGCGTACAGCGGCATAAAGGCAACGAAGAAACCAATGATCCAGAACCAGAATGCACGGATACCCCATTTTTCGTTCAGGGTGAAGCCGAATGCTTTCGGGAACCAGTAGGTCACGCCAGCCATACAACCGAACACCACACCACCGATAATCACGTTATGGAAGTGTGCAATCAGGAACAGGCTGTTGTGCAGAATGAAGTCCGCACCTGGAACCGCCAGCAGAACACCGGTCATACCACCGATAGAGAAGGTGACCAAGAAGCCGATAGTCCACAGCATCGCTGAGTGGAACTCAACGCGACCCTGATACATGGTGAACAGCCAGTTGAAGATTTTCACGCCGGTCGGAATCGCGATGATCATCGTCATAATACCGAAGAAGGCGTTAACGTTCGCACCGGCACCCATGGTGAAGAAGTGGTGCAGCCAAACGATGAACGACAGAACGGTAATCGCGATGGTCGCCCACACCAGAGAGGTGTAACCGAACAGACGCTTTTTAGAGAAGGTTGCAGTGACTTCCGCGAACACACCAAAGACTGGCAGAACGAGGATGTATACTTCCGGGTGACCCCAGACCCAGATCAGGTTGACGTACATCATCATGTTACCGCCCATTTCATTGGTGAAGAAATGGAAGCCGAGGTAACGGTCAAGTGTCAACAGTGCAAGCGTTACGGTCAGAACCGGGAACGCAGCGATGATCAGGACGTTAGTACAGAGTGATGCCCAGGTGAATACAGGCATTTTGAACAGGTCCATGCCCGGTGCACGCATCTTCAGAATGGTCACGAAGAAGTTGATACCGGTCAGTGTCGTACCGATACCGGATAGCTGGAGACTCCAGATCCAATAATCGACCCCGACGCCAGGACTGTATTCCGCGCCCGAAAGCGGTGGATAAGCCAACCAGCCAGTCTGTGCGAACTCGCCCACACCCAGAGACAAGTTAACCAGGATCACACCGATCGCGGTAAACCAGAAGCTCAGGTTGTTCAGGAACGGGAAGGCAACGTCACGTGCACCGATTTGCAGCGGTACCGCGATGTTCATCAGACCTACCACGAAAGGCATCGCCACGAAGAAGATCATGATCACGCCGTGAGCGGTGAAGATCTGGTCGTAGTGGTGCGGTGGTAATATGCCGGCTTCACCTGCGGAAGCCATCACTTGTTGGGTACGCATCATTACCGCATCGGCAAAGCCGCGCAGCAGCATGACGAAAGCCATGATGATGTACATGATACCCAGTTTTTTGTGGTCGATGGAGGTGAACCATTCTGACCACAGGTACTGCCACTTACCAAAATAAGTAATCGCGGCAACCAGTGCCAGACCACCTAAGATGATAGCGGCAACCGTAACCACGATAATGGGTTCGTGGTATGGCACTGCATCCAGTGTTAATTTTCCTAACATCGTATTATTCCTCGGCTCCCGCAGTAGCGGCGTGATTCATGTCCATGCCTTTGTGCTCTGACATGTCCATTTTCCCGTGGCTCATCATGAACTTATCAATAACTTGCTTGAACAGTTCTGGATTCGCAGTTGAGAAATATTCCACCGGGTGATTTTCGCTTGGCGCAGCCAGTTTCTCGAAATCATCCATAGTGGTCAGCGCGTTAGGTGCCGCTTTAACTTTGGCAACCCACTGCTGGAATTCCGCATCGTCTTTGGTTGCAATGGCTTTGAACTTCATGCCAGAGAAACCGCGACCACTGAAGTTCGCAGAGATACCGTCGAATGTTCCTGGCTCATTGGCGATCAGGTGCAGTTTAGTCTGCATGCCCGCCATGGCATAGATCTGGCTACCGAGCGTAGGAATAAAGAAGGAGTTCATAACGGAGTTGGAAGTGATCTTGAAGTTAACCGGAGTGTTTGCCGGGAAGGCAATCTGGTTCACGGTTGCAATACCCTGTTCTGGGTAAATGAACAGCCATTTCCAGTCCAGCGCGACAACATCGATCTCAATCGGCTTCACATCAGAAACCAGCGGTTTGCTAGGTTCCAGTGCGTGGGTCGATTTCCAGGTCAGCACGCCGAGGAAGATAATGATCAGGATCGGAATGGTCCAGACCACGGCTTCCACTTTGTTAGAGTGTGACCAGTTAGGGCTATATGTTGCATTAGTATTTGTTGCCCGATATTTCCAGGCAAAGAATACCGCCATGAAGACTGCCGGGATAACCACGATCATCATCAAGCCGAAAGCTGTCAGAATCAACGAACGTTGCTCCAGTGCAATCTGTCCTTTGGGATTTAACAACGCACTATCACAGCCACTGAGTAATACAGCGCCTGCAATTAATGACAAAATCCCCAAACTTTTATTGTATTTACTGAGTCTCATTTAACGACCTCAATGACAAAGGGCTCTATTGTCGTTTAAGTGTGCGCGCATTTTACGGGAAGGTTTATGCAGTGTAAACCAGCTTAAGGATGTGTCAGAAGGCTGTTGACACCTTTTGCTAAGGGTGTCACAGATGTTGCGCAGGGTGACAAATTATTAATTGCGACAAGCAGTTGGCGTCAATATAACAAAAATCAATGATAGAAACCGCAGAAAAATCAGGGAAAGCATAAACCGTACTGTTAATGCTCATTTATTTAACAATTATGTAGCATTTGGGTGATGAGTTTTCTACAAAGTAATTGCGCACCGGATTTAAATATAATCCAGGGTTGTTAATTTAATGTTTATTTTTCGCGATGAAAAAAATGCTATTCGTTAAAAAGAGTTCGTTGTTATTTTTTTAGCCAAATATTTAGCAGCTGACAAATTATCATTACTTAACTCAGATTTTTTTCCGGCATTTTTCTTAACGCCAGGCAATCCAGAATCACACCCAGCGCCACAGCCATCAGTGCCAGCGCCATACCCAACTCAAAAAGCGGTGTCAGCAGAGCATTTGCGTGCATGATGCCAGCCGCATTCAATGCCAGCACCACTAACCAAATTGCCAGCAGACCACAACCGGCGCTAAACAGGCGTACTGTCCAGCGATAGCCTTGCGGCCACAAGCTTCGCATGACAAAACGTCCGTCCTGCTGAATGGCTTGAAGGGTACCGCGGCTGATCCACAGTAGCAATAAGCCAGGCACGCCAGCAAAGACGGTGAAAGCGTAGAAGGTCGGCCAGCCCCACAGCTCAACCAGCCATCCCGCTGCGGGTCCCACATAAACACGACCGACGGCAGAAAGGGCCGAAAGCAACGCGAACTGCGTGGCGGAAAATGATTTGTTGCACAGCGTCATTAGCAGCGCAACAAACGCGGCGGTGCCCATCCCTCCGCAAAGGTTCTCAATGAACACGGCGCTGGCCATGCTCCATAAATGAGGTGGCGTGACGGCCAATAGCCAATAAGCGAAGTTGGAAACCGCCTGAAGAATGCCGAAAATCATCAGCGCGCGGAACAGGCTGAGGCGCTGCATCAGCACGCCGCCGTACAGCGCACCAATGATGGTTGCCAGCAATCCCAACGTTTTATTCACCAGCCCGACATCACCGGCGCTGAAACCCACGCCGCGAATCAGGAACGTGGTGGTCAGTGACGCAGCAAAAGCATCACCCAGCTTATAAAGGATGATGAGGGTGATCAGCAGCCAGGCATTGTTGCGCAGGAAAAAATCTTTCAGCGGGAACGAAACGGCCTGACGCAGGGTGTGCGGCTCACGCGCGGGTGTCGCGGGCTCTTTGGCCAGTAATGTCGCGATCAGCCCTGGTAGCATTAATAGCGCCATTAACCAGTATGTTGCCTGCCAGCCGAGATAACGATCGGCCAGCCACAGCGCCAGACCGCCTGAAATCAGCATCGCCAGGCGATAACCCAGCACGGTAATCGCCGCGCCGCTACCACGCTCTTCTGGCGGCAGAATATCGGTCTTCCAGGCATCAAACACGATGTCTTGCGAAGCAGAACAGAAGGCCACCAGCACCGCCAGTGCAGCCAGCAGCGTCAGATCGCGCGAAGGCTGCATAAAGCCCATGGCTATAATACCCGCGATCAGCGCGAGTTGAGTGACCAGCAACCAGCCACGGCGACGTCCGAGAAATGGCGGGGTATAGCGATCCATCATCGGTGACCACAGGAACTTAAACACGTAAGCCTGGCCGACAAGGGAGAAGAAACCGATGGTTTTCAGGTCGACATTCTCTACGGTCATCCACGCCTGTAATGTCCCAGCTGTAAGTGCTAAAGGCAGTCCGGAAGCAAAACCGAGCAGCAGCAATACGGCTGCGTTACGTTGGGTGAAAATGCGCAGATAGTGAGAAGTCATAACCAACCTGAAATGATGCCCAGCCAAAGATGACCGGGCAGAATAGCTGAGGAATTAGCGGGCGTTCTGTTTGATAAACTCGTGAACGCTGGTGTCCTGTGCCATATCAGCAATCACGTCACTCAGGGTAGAGTTAACCGCGTTGGTGATCTTCGCGTTAGTGGCGGTAAATGCGCCTTCTACGCTGTAAGTCTGACGATAGTTTTTAACCTGCTTGTTACCGTTTTTCGCGGTCGCAATAATGGAAATGTCAGCCTTGGTGGTAATGCTGTAACGCACGTTACCTTGTGTCACATCCGCGTAAAGACCATTGACGACAATCTGCAGGTCAACCGCACCGTTTGGTCCGATCATGTAACCGCGTGCTGTCATCTGCTTCTCCAGCACTTCCTGTAACAGGAAACGCAGATCGCGAGATGGCGTCAAGGTGACTAACTGACCGTCACGATTCACTTTTGCCAGTGCCTGATCGGAACGCTGATCGGCACCGTTAATGCTGATGGTCGCACCCATCAGACCAGGATCCTGCTGTGGCAGCTGAATCTTAGGCTGAATGTTCAGGGTGGTGTTATTGCTGGCGCAGCCGGCCAAAATAAAAGCAGCCAGCAGAGGGAATAACAGTTTTTTCAACATACTCATTCTCGTTAGCATATGGGTTGGTTTGCAAAACTGCGGCCATCATAGCATTGCGCGACGGCGAAAAAAGCCCCGTGCCAGTGGAAATTGATTGTAAAGGCTTTTTTCGGACAGACGGTCACGCAACAGCGTTGACCTGACGAATAAGCCCGTTAAGATGCGCAGCAGATCAGGAATTATTTCCGGCGCGCCTGCGGGTTGGGCAAAAAACCTACTAATATTTAAACAGATGGGCACAGCGCTCGCCGTTGAGGAGTGTTAACAATGATTCGCGAACAAATAGAAGAAAAGCTGCGTAAGGCGTTCGAACCTGCACATCTCGAAGTGCATGATGAGAGCTACCGTCATAACGTGCCCGCTGGTTCTGAAAGTCACTTCAAAGTGGTGATTGTCAGTGATGTGTTTACCGGCCAGCGATTCCTGCAGCGTCATCGCGCCATTTATGGCGAACTGACCGAAGAGTTAGCAGGGAGCGTGCACGCGCTGGCACTGCACACGTATACCCAAAAAGAGTGGGATGGATTGCAAGATACCGTGCTGGCGTCACCTAACTGTCGGGGTGCTGGCACCCTCGCCTGAGTTCACACTTCATCCTCTCTCAAAACGGCCTGCGGGCCGTTTTCTTTTCATTAATTACCCTTAAACGCGATCCATGGCGCAAAAAAGCAGCAAAACCGCTAAAAAGTGGTGAGTTTGCAGCCTCGACTCATTCCAGCGATGCCGCTATAATGCTGCGTCTATTTTTCCGGAATGTCTTCGGGACGCTTCTGGTAACAGGGATTAGGTTCTGCCTGCAGAGGCCGTCCCGGTTGTTGGATACGGCGCATTTAATGTGTGGTGTCTGAAGTTGACCGAGCACGTGATTTTTTGAGGTAACAAGATGACAGTTTCAGTAGAAACCACTCAGGGTCTGGGCCGTCGCATTTCGATTACTGTTCCAGCGGACAGCATCGAAAGCGCAGTGAAGAAAGAACTGGTGGAAGTAGCTAAGAAAGTCCGTATCGACGGTTTCCGTAAAGGCAAAGTGCCGGCACACATCATTTCTCAGCGCTACGGTGCTTCTGTTCGCCAGGACGTGCTGGGCGAACTGATGACGCGCAACTTCGTTGACGCCATCATCAAAGAGAAAATCAACCCAGCTGGCGCACCGAACTACGTGCCAGGTGAGTATAAAGAAGGTGAAGATTTCACTTACGCGGTTGAGTTCGAAGTGTATCCAGAAGTTGAGCTGAAAGGCCTGGACGCTATCGAAGTTGAGAAGCCAGTCGTTGAAGTCACCGATGCTGACGTTGATACCATGCTGGAAACCCTGCAGAAGCAGCAGGCGACCTGGAAAGAGAGCGATGCAGCAGCCACTGCTGAAGATCGCGCAACCATCGACTTCTCCGGTTCAGTAGACGGCGAAGAGTTCGAAGGCGGCAAAGCGTCTGACTTCGTACTGGCGATGGGCCAGGGTCGTATGATCCCAGGCTTCGAAGAAGGCGTTGTTGGCCACAAAGCGGGCGAAACCTTCACTATCGACGTGAAATTCCCGGACGATTACCACGCTGAAACCCTGAAAGGGAAAGACGCGAAGTTCGAAATCGTGCTGAAGAAAGTGGAAACTCGTGAGCTGCCAGAACTGACTGAAGAGTTCATCAAGCGCTTTGGCGTTGAAGATGGTTCAGTTGCCGGTCTGCGTGCAGAAGTGCGTAAGAACATGGATCGTGAGCTGAAAGGCGCTATCCGTAACCGCGTGAAATCTCAGGCGATTGATGGTCTGGTTGAAGCCAACGACATCGACGTGCCAGTGGCACTGATCGACGGCGAAATCGACGTTCTGCGTCGCCAGGCTGCACAGCGTTTTGGTGGCAACGAGAAGCAAGCGTTCGAGCTGCCACGTGAGCTGTTCGAAGAGCAAGCTAAACGTCGCGTTGTTGTCGGTCTGCTGCTGGGCGAAGTGATTCGCATCAACGAGCTGAAAGCTGACGAAGACCGCGTTAAAGCGCTGATCGAAGAGATGGCTTCTGCGTACGAAGATCCGCAGGAAGTGATCGAGTTCTACAGCAAGAACAACGAGCTGATGAACAACATGCGCAACGTTGCGCTGGAAGAGCAGGCTGTTGAAGCGGTACTGGCGAAAGCTAAAGTGACCGACAAAGCAACCAACTTCCAGGAACTGATGAACCAGACCTCAGCGGCCTGATTCGTTAGTTAACCGAAAGTGCGAAGCCCGCGACTGAAAAGTCGTGGGCTTTTTCGTTTTTAGGTGTTAACCGCACAGATTTGTCCTCTATTTGCCTAATTAATCGGCAAATTGTTCGCTAAGCTCTTTTTCCGTGTTAGCGAATGGGCAAAAGGTTGTTATGCTTGAAACAACTGGGCAGCATCCCCAGATACAGGGAGAATGCATGAAAACAGTGAGACTGGCTGATTAACCGTCCTGTTATGTCGGAGTGAGAAGGCAGCGCATAGTTTTCCCGACGCGCCTCACGTAATATCGGTACAGAATGTTGCCAATGAAATTTATCAGGAGACGGTAATGTCATACAGTGGCGATCGTGAATTTACTGCACCGCACATGGCGCTGGTGCCAATGGTGGTCGAACAAACCTCGCGCGGCGAGCGTTCATACGACATTTACTCCCGCCTGCTCAAAGAGCGTGTGATCTTCCTGACCGGCCAGGTTGAAGATCATATGGCCAACCTGATCGTGGCGCAGATGCTGTTTCTGGAAGCTGAGAATCCTGAAAAAGACATTTATCTCTACATTAACTCGCCAGGCGGCGTGATTACTGCCGGGATGTCGATTTATGACACCATGAAATTCATCAAGCCGGACGTCAGCACCATTTGTATGGGTCAGGCTTGTTCAATGGGTGCGTTCCTGCTGACCGCAGGTACCAAAGGTAAGCGCTTCTGCCTGCCGAATTCCCGCGTCATGATTCACCAACCGCTGGGCGGCTATCAGGGCCAGGCGACGGATATTGAAATCCATGCGCGTGAAATCCTGAAAGTGAAGCAGCGTATGAATGAATTGATGGCTGAACACACCGGCAAATCACTGGAAGAGATCGAACGCGATACCGAACGCGATCGTTTCCTCTCTGCCAGCGAAGCGGTAGAGTATGGCTTGGTCGATTCCATCCTGACGCATCGCCAATAAGACACATCTGGCTGCCCCTTACGCTATAGTTAACGGGGCAGGTAGTTGGGTTGAATGAATACGGCCGTTGATGTACGGCCAGTGCCGTACACCAAATTGAGTCTGAGAAAGAAAAGAGGTTAGCTGATGACAGATAAGCGCAAAGACGGTTCAGGTAAGTTGCTGTACTGCTCTTTCTGCGGCAAAAGCCAGCATGAAGTCCGTAAGCTGATTGCCGGGCCGTCAGTGTATATTTGCGACGAGTGTGTTGATTTATGCAATGACATCATTCGCGAAGAGATCAAAGAAGTCGCTCCGCATCGTGAGCGCAGTGCACTGCCGACGCCGCATGAAATTCGTCATCATTTAGATGATTACGTCATCGGTCAGGAAAAGGCGAAAAAAGTGCTGGCGGTTGCGGTGTACAACCACTACAAACGTCTGCGCAACGGCGATACCAGCAATGGTATTGAGCTGGGCAAAAGTAACATTCTGCTGATCGGTCCAACAGGTAGCGGTAAAACGTTGCTGGCTGAAACCCTGGCGCGTTTGCTGGATGTTCCGTTCACTATGGCGGATGCGACCACACTGACCGAAGCCGGTTATGTGGGTGAGGATGTGGAAAACATCATCCAGAAACTGCTGCAGAAGTGTGATTACGATGTGCAAAAAGCACAGCGCGGCATTGTCTACATCGATGAAATCGACAAGATTTCTCGTAAGTCAGACAACCCGTCAATCACGCGTGACGTTTCCGGTGAAGGTGTACAGCAGGCGTTGCTGAAATTGATTGAAGGCACCGTGGCAGCCGTTCCTCCGCAGGGTGGACGTAAGCATCCGCAGCAGGAATTCTTGCAGGTTGATACCTCAAAAATTCTGTTCATCTGCGGTGGCGCATTCGCCGGCCTTGATAAAGTGATTTCTCAGCGTGTTGAGACCGGAACCGGTATCGGCTTTGGCGCAACTGTGAAGGGCAAATCTCAGAAAGCCAGCGAAGGCGAGTTGCTGTCGCAGGTTGAGCCTGAGGATCTGATTAAATTTGGTCTGATTCCTGAGTTCATTGGTCGTTTGCCTGTTGTGGCGACACTGAATGAGCTGAGCGAAGAAGCGCTGATTCAGATTCTGCGTGAACCGAAGAATGCGTTGACCAAACAGTACCAGGCGTTGTTTAACCTGGAAGGCGTTGAGCTGGAGTTCCGCGACGAAGCGCTGACAGCGATTGCGAAGAAAGCGATGTCCCGTAAAACCGGTGCACGTGGTCTGCGTTCTATCGTTGAAGGTGCACTGCTGGAAACCATGTACGACCTGCCATCAATGGATGACGTGGAAAAAGTGGTGATTGATGAGTCAGTGATTGACGGTCAATCCGAGCCGATGTTGATTTATGGTAAGCACGAAGCTCAGGCTTCTGGCGAATAAATAAACAATCGAACCATGTTGTTATCTTAAAAAAGGGGAAAATGTTTCCCCTTTTGTTTTTCTCTCTCCCGTGACATTGAATGTCGACCAAGCATCCCCATATACTCAATATCCTGTGGGTTGAACTGCAAACTTCTTTTACGCGGTACCCATCACCTGGCGGACATTAAACTAAGAGAGAGCTCTATGAATCCTGAGCGTTCTGAACGCATTGAAATCCCCGTGTTGCCTTTGCGCGACGTGGTGGTTTATCCGCACATGGTAATTCCGTTGTTTGTTGGTCGGGAAAAATCGATTCGTTGCCTCGAAGCGGCAATGGATCATGACAAGAAGATCATGCTGGTTGCCCAGAAAGAGGCTTCAACGGATGAACCTGGTATTAACGATCTCTTCTCGGTAGGGACCGTCGCTTCCGTACTGCAGATGCTCAAGCTACCCGATGGCACAGTAAAAGTGCTGGTTGAAGGCTTGCAGCGTGCGCACATCACCACACTGGCTGACAATGGCGACCATTTTGTTGCCCAGGCCGAATACCTGATCTCGCCAGAAATTGAAGAGCGCGAGCAGGAAGTGCTGGTGCGTACGGCTATTAATCAGTTTGAAGGCTACATCAAACTGAACAAAAAAATTCCACCTGAGGTTTTGACCTCACTGAACAGCATCGACGATGCGGCGCGTCTCGCCGACACCGTGGCAGCGCATATGCCGCTGAAGCTGGCTGATAAGCAGTCAGTGCTGGAAATGTCCGACATCAACGAGCGTCTCGAATATCTGATGGCGATGATGGAATCCGAAATCGATCTGCTGCAGGTTGAGAAGCGCATTCGCAATCGCGTGAAAAAGCAGATGGAGAAAAGCCAGCGTGAGTACTATCTGAATGAGCAAATGAAAGCCATTCAGAAAGAGCTGGGCGAAATGGATGATGCGCCGGACGAATATGAAGCGCTGAAACGTAAAATTGAAGCGGCAAAAATGCCGACTGAAGCGCGTGAAAAAGCGGAAGCAGAACTGCAGAAGCTGAAGATGATGTCGCCGATGTCTGCAGAAGCCACCGTGGTGCGCGGTTATATCGACTGGATGGTTCAGGTGCCGTGGGTCGCGCGCAGCAAAGTGAAGAAAGATCTGCTGAAAGCGCAGGAAACGCTGGATATCGACCACTACGGTTTAGAACGCGTCAAAGACCGCATCCTTGAGTACCTTGCGGTGCAAAGTCGCGTCAGCAAAATCAAAGGGCCGATTCTGTGCCTCGTCGGACCGCCAGGGGTAGGTAAAACCTCACTGGGTCAGTCAATTGCTAAAGCTACCGGCCGTAAATATGTGCGCATGGCGCTGGGCGGCGTACGTGATGAAGCGGAAATCCGTGGACATCGCCGTACTTATATTGGTTCTATGCCGGGCAAACTGATCCAGAAAATGGCGAAAGTTGGCGTGAAGAACCCGCTGTTCCTGCTGGATGAGATCGACAAAATGTCTTCTGACATGCGTGGCGATCCGGCTTCAGCCCTGCTTGAGGTGCTGGATCCAGAGCAGAACATCGCGTTTAACGATCACTATCTGGAAGTGGATTACGATCTCTCTGACGTGATGTTTGTGGCGACCTCTAACTCCATGAACATCCCGGCACCGCTGCTGGACCGTATGGAAGTGATTCGTCTGTCGGGTTACACCGAAGATGAAAAACTGAACATCGCCAAACAGCATTTGCTGCCGAAACAGATTGAACGTAATGCACTGAAAGAGAAAGAGATCAGCGTTGACGATAGCGCCATCATCGGCATTATCCGCTACTACACCCGTGAAGCGGGCGTGCGTAGTCTGGAACGTGAACTCTCCAAGCTGTGCCGTAAAGCGGTGAAAACGCTGCTGATGGATAAGACCAAGAAGAGCATCAAGATTAACGGTGAAAACCTTAACGACTTCCTGGGCGTGCAGCGCTTTGACTACGGTCGCGCGGATACTGAAAACCGCGTGGGCCAGGTGACTGGTCTGGCGTGGACGGAAGTGGGTGGCGATCTGCTGACCATCGAAACTGCCTGCGTACCTGGCAAAGGTAAACTGACTTACACCGGCTCGCTGGGTGAAGTGATGCAGGAGTCTATCCAGGCGGCGCTGACAGTGGTTCGTGCGCGAGCGGAGAAACTCGGCATCAACGGTGATTTCCACGAGAAACGTGATATCCACGTGCACGTGCCGGAAGGGGCAACGCCGAAAGATGGTCCAAGTGCCGGTATCGCTATGTGTACAGCGTTGGTTTCCTGTCTGACGGGTAATCCAGTGCGTTCTGATGTGGCGATGACGGGTGAGATCACCCTGCGCGGCCAGGTGCTGCCGATTGGTGGCCTGAAAGAGAAGCTGCTGGCAGCGCATCGCGGCGGCATCAAAACCGTGCTGATCCCGGATGAAAACAAGCGCGATCTGGAAGAGATTCCACAGAACGTGATTGCCGATCTGACCATCCATCCTGTGAAGCGTATTGAAGAAGTGCTGAACCTGGCACTGGAAAATGCGCCTTACGGTATGCAGGTTGCGACGGCAAAATAGTGATTAACGGCAAAAACCGTTAAAAAGCGAAGCTGGCAGGCCAAATGGTGCTTGCCAGCTTTTTTTTGTGCCGCTAATTTAGGGGGCTGTTGAATCAACGATTAAGATGAATACCGTTGTTTCAGCTCCACAGGCTTGATATAACTGGCTGCGCGTTCGCACCGGGCGGGAAGCGCGGGTGCGATGTGAATAATAAAAGAGGGGATGAATAGAGTGAATAAGTCACAGTTGATCGACAAAATTGCTGCAGACGCTGACATTTCTAAAGCAGCAGCGGGACGTGTTTTAGATGCATTCATGGGCTCCGTTTCTGACGCGCTGAAAGGCGGCGATGAAGTGGCACTGGTTGGTTTCGGTACTTTCTCTGTACGTGAGCGTGCTGCTCGTACAGGCCGTAACCCGCAAACTGGTAAAGAGATCACCATCCCGGCTGGTAAAGTACCGGGCTTCCGTGCAGGTAAAGCACTGAAAGACTCAGTCAATTAATGACCGCTGACACATCCATTGAAGCATTTTCTTCTATGGATTGAGGACGAAAAAGCCGTTCTCATGTAACATACGGGCACATCATTTTTGATGTGCCTTTTTTATTCTTGATGCGCGGCGATGGCCATAGGCTATTGTCTCCGCATGGTTGCCAACTGCCAGCCTGAACAGCAGTTGCACGATGATGACATCGTGTCAGAGCTTTACATTCACACTACAGCGGAGTGTTGTCATACCATGATGGACAATTTACGCGCGGCGTCGAATCATGTCGTGCTCAAGATTATTCTGGGATTGATCATCCTGTCTTTCGTACTGACCGGGGTGGGCAACTACCTGATCGGCGGTGGCAGAGATTATGCCGCCAAAGTTAATGGCCATGAAATTAGCCGTGCAGAGCTTGAGCAGGGCTATAACAACGAGCGTAATCGTCAGCAGCAGATGCTGGGCGATCAATTCTCGCAGCTGGCCAGCAATGAAGGTTACATGCAGCAGATGCGTCAGCAGGCGCTGTCACAGCTGATTGATCAGGCGCTGCTCGATCAATACATCAAAGATCTGAAGATTGGCATTAGCGACGATCAGATTAAGCAGGCGATCTTCAATCAAAAAGCCTTCCAGACCAACGGCAAGTTTGACAACGCGAAGTACAACGGTTTAATCACCCAGATGGGCTTTACGCCGGATCAGTATGCGGCAGCGCTGCGCAAGCAGTTAGCCACGCAGCAGTTGATCAATGCGGTGGCGAATACCGATTTCATGCTGAAAGGTGAAACCAGCAAGCTGGTGGATCTGGTCTCGCAGCAGCGTGAAGTTCGTCAGGCAGTGATTGATGTCAATGCGCTGGCAGCGAAACAAACTGTCAATGATGATGAGATCAATCAGTATTACCAGCAGCATCAGAACAGCTTCATGGCACCAGAGCAGTTCCGCGTCAGCTACATCAAGATGGATGCAGCCAGCATGCAGGAAACGGCAAGCGAAGCGGATATTCAGAGCTGGTTCGATCAACATAAAGCCGACTATTCACAGCCGCAGCGTAATCGCTATAGCGTGATTCAGACCAAAACCGAAGCAGATGCGACGGCAGTTCTGGATGCGCTGAAGAAGGGTGAAGACTTCGCCACGCTGGCAAAAAGCAAATCCATCGATCCAATTTCGGCACGTAAAGGCGGCGATATGGGTTGGCTGGAGCCGGGCACTACACCGGATGAGCTGAAAAATGCCAACCTGACGCAAAAAGGCCAGCTGTCTGGTGTGATCAAATCTTCAGTTGGTTTCCTGGTTGTGCGTCTGGACGATATCCAGGCAGAGCAGGTTAAACCGCTGGCTGAGATCCATGATGCCGTTGCTGACAAAGTGAAGCAGGAGAAAGCGGTCGATGCCTTCTACAAACTGCAGCAAAAAGTCAGTGAAGCAGCCAGCAATGACAACGAGTCGTTGGCGGGTGCAGCGCAGGCTTCCGGTCTGAAAGTGGCTGAAACGGGTTGGATCACGCGTGATGACGTTCCAGCTGAACTCGATTTCGATCAGGTGAAGCAAGCCATCTTCAACGGTGGACTGGTGGGCCAAAACGGTGCACCGGGTAACAACTCTGACATCATCAGCGTCGATGGCGATCGTGCCTTCGTGCTGCGCATCAGCGAGCACAAGCCTGAAGCCGTCAAACCGCTTGATCAGGTGAAAGCACAGATTGCCGACACGATGAAGCATGACAAAGCCACGCAGCAGGCTAAAGCTCAGGCAGATAAACTGCTGGTTGATCTGAAAGCCGGTAAAGAAGATGCGCTGAAAGCGGCAGGCTTGACCCTGAGTGCCAGCAAATCCTTTGACCGTAACGCACAGGATCCGGTTGCGCAGTCTGCCTTTAACTTGCCTCAGCCAGCGGACAACAAACCGTCCTGGGGTGTGAGTGAAGATATGCAGGGCAACGTGGTGCTGGTCGCGCTGGATAAAGTCAGCCCGGGTAACATGCCGCAGGCGCAGATTGATGAGATGGTGAAAGGCGTAACGCAGAATAACGCACAGATTGCGTTTGAAGCACTGCTGGAAAACCTGCGTAAAGACGCGAAAATCAAATACGGCGCAGCAGCACAAAACCAGTAAGCCTCACAAAAAATGTGAATCTGCTGCAACAACTCAAAGGCCGCTTCTGCGGCCTTTTCCATTTCTGCAATTGCCCTTTTGAGCCTGAAAACCCGCTGTGACACTCTGCTGTGGCTGTCAAACACAAGGAGAAACACAGCATGGTGAAATCTACATTTCGCGCATTATGCGTCACGCTGGCGCTGGGTGGCGCACTCTATACCACCGGACTGGCCGCGGCCGAGAGCCCCAGCGAAACGCAGGCGACGCAAGTATCCTCGCCGCAAGAGGGACAGATCAGTATCAATCAAGCCAGTGCTGAACAACTCGCAGCCGCAATGAACGGCATCGGCCTGAAGAAAGCTCAGGCGATTGTCAGTTATCGTGAGCAGTACGGTCCGTTTACCGCCATCGAGCAGCTTAAGGAGATTCCAGGCATCGGTAATGCCCTGGTGGAGCGTAACAGCGGCCGACTGAAACTGTGAAGCGGCTCGCGACTTTGAAGGATTGATAAAGCGCCAAATCAGGCTGTGCTATGCTCAGCAGGTCATACCAGTTGTCATTCACAGCCTGAACAGGAGCAACAATGCAAACTACCATCAAAGTACGCGGCTATCATCTCGATGTTTATCAGCACGTGAACAACGCGCGCTATCTGGAGTTTCTGGAAGAGGCGCGCTGGCAATGGCTGGAGGATGTCGATGCCTTTCACTGGCTGATGGATCAGAAGCTGGCGTTTGTGGTGGTCAATATCAACATTAACTATCGTCGTCCGGCGGTGCTGGGCGACGTATTGAATATTGAGAGTGAAGTGTCACAGCTGAATGGCAAAAGCGGCATTATTTCGCAGCGCGTGCTGCTGGCGGGTGATAACACCGTAGTGGCAGACGCCGCGTTAACTTTCGTCTGCATCGATTTACGTACGCAAAAAGCGGTACCGATGGAAGGGGAGTTGCGCGACCGTTTGTCAGCGTTGATGGTGGAAAGCCATTAGCAGCTGAGCGAGCTGGCGTCAGAAACGCCAGCCAGCGAAACAGCTCATTGAGTTCCAGCTGTCTAAGCAGCTCATTGAGTTCTAGCCAGCAAAGCAGCTTAACGAGTTCCAGCTATCTAAGCAGCTCATTGAGTTCCAGCCAGTGAAGAAGCTTCACGAGTTCCAGCTATCGAAGCGGCTTAATGAATTCCACTTTGTGAAGCAGCTCATTCAGTTCCAGCCACCGATTCAGCTTAATCAGTTAATACCGCTTTTTTGTTTCATTGCTGCCATTACGGCTGATGCATTGGCTTGGTAATCCGCCAACCCGCGCGCGCGCAGGTGACAAGCGGCGCACTCACCACAGCCATCGCCCTTCACACCGTTATAGCAGGTCAGCGTTTCTGCACGCACCAGAGGGAGTTGCTGCCAGTAATCTGCCAGCGCCCAGGTTTCGGCTTTATTCAGCCACATCAGCGGCGTTTCGAAGCGAATGTTACGCGCCATTCCAAGGCTGACGGCATTGTTCAGCGCTTTGACAAACTCATCGCGGCAATCCGGATAACCGGAAAAATCCGTTTCGCAAACGCCGGTAATCACTGACTCAGCTTCAACCTGATAGGCATAAATTGAGGCTAAGGTCAGGAACAGAATATTGCGGCCCGGCACAAACGTACTCGGCAAACCGCTGGCGTCAGGATCGTAAGTCGGCACTGGAATGTTATCGCGCGTCAGGCTGCTGACTGCCAGCTCGTTGAGCAGCGTCACATCCAGTACTTTGTGCGCACGGGCACCCAGTTTTTGCGCTAATTCAGCCGCGACTTCAATCTCTTCGCGATGGCGCTGACCATAATCGAAGGTGACACAGTGCACTTCATCATATTGTTGCAGTGCCTGAATCAGACAGGTGGTGGAATCTTGTCCACCACTGAATACGACAACGGCTCGTTTCATCTCTATTTCCCCAAAAATCAGTCCGTCTATGGTACTGGCTCAGGCACGGGCTGAACAGTCCCTGCGGTTGCGGGCGGTGGAATCCAGGCGCGGGTGAAATCAAACCAGCCCAGCGTATTGAGCTGTATGCCTTCAACGCCGGGCGGGGCAAACACCTGATAGCGATAGTTGAACAGTGGGAGTAATTGTCCTTCACGCATCAACCACTGGAAGAGTTGGTGGGTCAAACTCTCTCGTTGTTCAGGGTGTGTTTGCTGAGCAATATCGCTGAGGTGGCTTTGCAGCATTGATGCACGTAAAGGCTGCCATAGCGGATCGTTCTCCAGCCAGTTCACCAGAGTGAACAACGGCACATCGCCAATTAATCGGTCACCCATAACCACATCCGCATCACTCAGCGCAGTATCGTCATGCCAGCCTTTTACGTCGTGGAATACGCAGGTTAGGGCGCAGCCATGTTCAGCCAACAATGGAATCAGAGCCTGAGCCATGACGTGCAGCTCGATCGGCAAATGATAGTGCAGCGTCAGCTTTTCAGGCAGCGCTATGCCGGTTATCTCTGCGGGCGGGACAGGCCAGCCGGGCAACAATTCCTGGCTCGGCGTAATCAGCCCTTCTTCCAGCGGTAATTGTTGAATCACACCGCTGTGCTGGATGAGCGCAATCAACGATTTGGCCTGAGCGGCAGTGAAGTGCGTTGAGAGGCGCGGTGCCAGATAACAGAAGCCAAGGCTGATGCTGTGATCTACCGGGCGCAATGTGTCCAGCTCGTCAGGATCGCCGATGGCGATTTGTACCGGGTGGCGGCAACTGGTGCCAAGACCATGGGCAAACAGCTGCGGCGTAATCCAATATTCAATCACCTGAATCAGCGGTCGTTGCAGATGCCAGCGGGCATGGCTTTCCAGGCGAACCAGCTCATCAGTGAAATGGGTCAGTTTCCACGGCCCACTGCCAACGTCTACCGCATCAGGGTGCGGCAGCAGACAGTATTGATGGGCCAGCCTCTGCGGCAGCCAGTAGTCACTCTGGCGCAGCTGAATACGCAGAGCCAGCGGATGTGGTGCCTCGATATGTTCGATGGATGCCAGCAGGCGACTGCCGCGCACGGTTTGCATGATCTGCTGCAACTGCGAGGCTAGCTGCGCCGCATGAATCGGCTCATCGTTGTGCCAGCTGAGCTGCGGTCGTAACCAGAAATACCAGTCACAGCCGCTGCCATCATGCTGCCAGTGATGCGCAAGATCGCCTTCCACATCGTCGCCATTGAAGCGCGTCAGCCCGGAGAAGATCTGCCGCACCAGGTGCTGTTCAGCCCTTCCGGTCAGACGCAGCGGCCGCAGCGGCTCCATCGCACGATAATAGGGGATACGCAGTACCGGTGCCTGATTTTGCCATTGGCCGCCCATCAGCGGTCGCAGCATTTTCACCAGCCGTTCAGGATGGAGATCCAGCACCTGCAATGCCTGAATTGCTTCGCCTGCTTCAAGTTGTTGGGTTAAAAGCTGTTGGCGGAGTTGTTCAGGGGAGATCAGAAACGTCAGTTCGCCTTGCTTTCCCCGACCGGACTCGCCGCGCCAGTGCAGCCAGCCTGCATCCTGCCACTGACGCAACAAGGTTCGCACATGGCGCTCACTGCAAAAACAGTGCTGTGACATGGCGGCTACGCTCAGACGTTGAGGCTCGCCCTGGCTGAGTTGCCACAGGCGCTGAAATTGATTAACCCGATGAAGTTGGCGCATCACTAAACCCGGAACAGTTTCCTAAAAGTATTCACTATTAGTTCCGTAATTACCAGGCGATAGTAGATACCTCACTCAGACAGGAGAAATTGCATGGCTCGCCTCGCGGCATTTGATATGGATGGCACGCTGTTACTGCCGACGCACCGGTTAGGGAATGAGACCATCGACACCCTGCATGCCTTGCATCAGCGCGATATCACCATAGCCTTCGCCACGGGCCGCCATCTGATGGATGTGCAGGTGGTACGCGAACAGCTCACTTTGCCCGCCTGGTTGATCACTGGCAATGGCACACGTATTCACGATCTGGAAGGGCAGCAGCTATTTGGCTGTGATTTGTCCTCTTCTGTTGCCGAAGAAGTGATTCACACCCATTGGCAAACGCCGGCATCGATCCATATCTTCAACGATGAAGGCTGGTTCACCGATAAACCGCTGTTAGGTGCTTTAGAAGCGCACGTTATGAGCGGCTTCCACTATCAGCTGCGCGATTTGCGGCAGATGTCGGCGCATGAGGTGACCAAAATTTGCTTTATTGCGCCGCATGAGATGCTGCAGGCGTTAAAAGTGGAGTTGCAGCAAGCGCTGGGCGAACGCGCCAATATCTGTTTTTCCGCATGGGATTGTCTGGAGGTTCTGCCGCTGGACTGCCACAAAGGAGCGGCGCTGGCGCACCTGTGCCAGCATCTGTCGCTATCAATGGCGGATTGTATGGCGTTTGGTGACGCGATGAATGACCGTGAAATGCTGGAGCGCGTTGGCAGTGGCTTCATCATGGGCAACGCCATGCACCAATTGAAATCGTCTCTGCCGCATTTACCGATCATTGGACATTGCGAGACACAGGCGGTGTCTCATTACTTAAATCACTGGATGACCACACCACACCTCGATTATTCCCCCGAATGCTGAGGCTTACAGTGAACCGGACAGGATGTCCGGTTTTTTATTGCAGCTCACGCAGCCACGGCTGAATATCCCCGATATTCTGCGCGACCCATTCAGGATTGTAATAGGTATCCGGATAACGCTCACCACTGTCGCACAACAGTGTCACCAGTGAACCTTGCTCGCCATTTTCCCGCATGCGTTTCGCCACCTGCAGCATGCCCCAGAAATTGGTGCCGGTTGAAGCGCCAGGGCGACGACCGAGAATTTTCTCCAGTTGCAGCATCGCAGCCACCGTCGCGCCATCAGGCACTTTGATCATCTCGTCGATCACATCGGGTAAAAATGACGGCTCCACGCGCGGACGCCCGATGCCCTCAATCATGCTGCCGCGATCGCTGCGCAGCGCGCTGTCGCGGCTATGCCAAAAATCAAAGAACACGGAGTGCTGCGGATCCACCACCAGCAGACGCGTATCGTGCCCCTGATAACGGATGTAGCGGCCCAGAGTGGCCGAAGTGCCGCCGGTCCCCGCGCTCATCACCACGGTATGCGGCACCGGGAAGGGCTCATGCGCCATCTGGCGGAAAATACTCTCAGCGATGTTGTTGTTGCCGCGCCAGTCGGTGGCGCGCTCGGCATAGGTGAACTGATCCATAAAATGGCCGTTGAGTTCACGCGCCAGACGTTCCGATTCGCTGTACAGCTGGCAAGGATCGGCAACGAAATGGCACTCGCCGCCATAAAATCGGATCATTTCGATTTTGCGTTTCGCGGTGCTGGCGGGCATTACCGCGATAAAAGGCAGACCCAGCAAACGCGCGAAATAGGCCTCTGACACCGCCGTGCTGCCGGATGACGCTTCAATAATCGGCGTATTCTCGCGGATCCAGCCATTAGCCAAGCCATACAGGAACAGCGAACGTGCCAGGCGATGCTTCAGGCTACCACTCGGATGAGTGCTTTCATCTTTCAGGTAAAAGCGGATGCCCGGAAAATCTTCCAGCGCGAAGCGAATAAGATGCGTATCCGCAGAGCGTTGAAAATCGGCGTTAATTTCATTGATGGCGTGGCGAACCCAGGGCGTTTGCATGTGGTGAATCCGTAATAATTATTGTGCACAGTGTAAGGCACTGGCAGGAAAATAAGGTTGCTTTAATCCGGGTATAATGTCCGAATAAGAGAAAAATTTTCTCCCGGAGCGCCCAATGCTAGATAAAACTGACCGCACTTTACTGGCGATGCTGCAACAGGATTGTACGTTATCGCTGCAAGCGCTGGCGGATGCGGTGAATCTCACTACCACGCCGTGCTGGAAACGCCTGAAAAAGCTGGAAGATGATGGCATTATTCGTGCGCGCGTAGCGCTGCTGGATGGGGAGAAGATGGGGCTTTCGCTCACCGCCTTTATGTTTGTCAAAACACAGCAACACAACAGCGACTGGTTCAAGCAATTTGTTGCCGTGGTGCAGCAGATGCCAGAAGTGATGGCGTTCTATCGCATGGCCGGTGAATACGATTATCTGCTGCGCATTCAGGTAGCCGATATGAAAAGTTACGATGCTTTCTACAAACGTCTGGTTAATGGCGTGCCAGGCCTGATGGATGTGACCTCCAGTTTCGCCATGGAAGAGATTAAATACACCACCGCGTTGCCGGTAGCGCCCTGAACGGGCACAGAAAGAGAGTGTCTTGTGCGATTATTTAGCCAATTGAGTTGGTATTTCCTGCGCGAGTGGCGGCGATATCTGGGTGCCGTCAGCTTGCTGATTGTTATTGCGTTATTGCAGCTGCTGCCGCCGCATGTGGTTGGCGTGATTGTCGATGGCGTCACGCAACACACCCTGAGCAGCGGCAAACTTTTCATGTGGATTGGCGTGATGCTGGTGACGGCGGTGATCGTCTACCTGCTGCGCTATGTCTGGCGCGTGCTGCTGTTCGGTGCGTCCTACCAGCTCGCGGTTGAATTGCGCGAAGATTTCTATCGCCAGCTGAGTCGACAGCATCCGGCGTTCTACTTGCGTCATCGCACTGGCGATTTGATTGCACGCGCCACCAATGACGTGGATCGCGTGGTGTTTGCCGCCGGCGAAGGCGTCTTGACGTTGGTGGATTCGCTGGTGATGGGCTTAGTGGTGCTGGTAGTGATGAGCGTGCAAATCAGCTGGGAATTGACGCTACTGGCGCTGATCCCTATGCCGCTGATGGCAATTGCCATTCAGAAAGATGGTTCGCGTCTGCATCAGCGCTTTAAAGTGGCGCAGGCCGCTTTCTCCAGCCTGAACGATCAAACGCAGGAGAGCCTCACCAGCATTCGCATGATCAAAGCATTTGGTCTTGAAGATCACCAGTCGCAGCAGTTTGCTGACATCGCCCGCGACACCGGTAAGAAAAACCTGCATGTGGCGCGCGTTGATGCACGTTTTGATCCCATCATCTACATTGCCGTGGGTTTCTCTAACCTGCTGGCGATTGCCGGTGGTGGCTGGATGGTGTGGCACGGTAGCCTGACGCTCGGTCAGCTCACCAGCTTCGTTATGTATCTGGGGCTGATGATTTGGCCGATGCTGGCGCTAGCGTGGATGATCAATATTGTCGAACGCGGCAGCGCAGCGTGGAGCCGTATTCGCGCGCTGTTGGCGGAAGCCCCGGCGGTGGAGGATGGGCAGAAAATATTGCCCGCCGACGCTGGCGTTCTTCAGGTCGCCATTCGGGAATTCCATTATCCCGCCAACTCTGGCGCAGCGCTGAGCCATGTTAATTTTCAACTGAAACCGGGGCAGATGCTGGGGCTTTGCGGTCCAACCGGCTGTGGTAAAAGCACGCTGCTGAGCCTGATTCAACGGCACTTCGACATCGACCAGGGCGACATTCGCTACCATAACCTGCCGTTAACGCAGCTGCGACTCGATAGCTGGCGCAGTCGCCTGGCTGTAGTGAGTCAGACGCCGTTCTTGTTCTCCGATACCGTGGCCAATAACCTGGCGCTGGGGCGTCCGAATGCGTCTCAAGAGGAGATCGAGCGCGTTGCCCGCATGGCCTGTGTACACGATGACATTCTGCGCCTGCCGCAGGGCTATGACACCGAAGTGGGTGAGCGCGGTGTGATGCTCTCCGGCGGTCAAAAACAGCGTATTGCCATTGCCCGCGCGCTGTTGCTGAATGCGGAAATCCTGATCCTCGATGATGCACTGTCAGCCGTTGACGGTCGCACTGAGTATGAAATTTTGCACAACCTGCGTCAGTGGGGCAAAGGCCGCACGTTGATCATCAGCGCACATCGTTTATCCGCGCTGACCGAGGCCAGTGAGATTCTGGTGCTGCAACAGGGTGCGGTGACCCAACGCGGCGATCACGACAGCCTGGTGGCGAAAGAGGGATGGTATCGCGATATGTACCGCTATCAGCAACTCGAAGCGGCGCTGGATGAAGACGAAACCACAGAGGAGGCGAATCATGGCTAAATCGCAACGTTTGTGGCCAACCCTGAAACGCCTGCTGTCGTATGGCAAACCCTGGCGCAAATCATTGTGGATGGCCGTTGGCATGCTATGGATCGCGGCGGCGGCTGAAGTGACCGGACCGGTGTTGGTGAGCTACTTCATCGATAATCTGGTGGCAAAACACCAGATGCCCTGGGGCATCGCCATCGGTTTACTGGTGTGCTTTATTTTGCTGCAATTGCTGGCCGCCGGCTTGCACTACTTCCAGGCGCTGCTGTTTAACCGCGCGGCAATTGGTGTGGTGCAGCAGTTACGCGTGGACGTGATGAACGCGGCGCTGCGTCAGCCGCTTAGCGCCTTTGATACCCAGCCGGTGGGGCAGATAATCTCGCGCGTCACCAACGATACCGAAGTGATTAAAGATCTCTACGTTACCGTTGTGGCCACCGTGCTGCGCAGTGCGGCACTGATTGGCGCGATGCTGGTGGCGATGTTCTCGCTCGACTGGCGCATGGCGCTGGTGGCGATCGTCATCTTCCCGCTGGTGCTGACGGTGATGCTGATTTACCAGCGTTACAGCACGCCGATTGCGCGTCGGGTACGCAGCTATCTGGCTGACATCAACAACGGCTTTAATGAAGTGATCAACGGCATGAGCGTGATCCAGCAGTTTCGCCAGCAGGCACGCTTTGGCGAGCGCATGGGCGAGGCCAGTCGTTCACACTATCTCGCGCGCATGGAAACCCTGCGACTGGATGGCTTCCTGTTGCGTCCGTTGCTAAGTCTGTTTTCGGCGATGATTCTCTGTGGGCTGCTGATGCTGTTCAGCTTTGCCACGCCCGGTGTGTTTGAGGTCGGCGTGCTTTACGCCTTCATTACTTATCTGGGACGCCTGAACGAACCGCTGATTGAGCTCACCACGCAACAATCGATGCTGCAACAGGCGGTGGTTTCCGGCGAGCGTATCTTCGAACTGATGGATGCCGCACAGCAGGGATACGGTGCCGACAATCAACCGTTGGCCTCAGGGCGCATTGCCTTGCACGATGTCAGTTTTGCCTATCGCGATAATCGGGATGTGCTGAGCCATGTCAGCCTGGAGGTTCCGGCGCGCGGTTTTGTGGCGCTGGTGGGGCATACAGGCAGTGGCAAAAGTACTCTGGCGAATTTACTGATGGGATATTACCCAGTGACGCGCGGCAGCATTGAGCTGGATGGCCGTCCCTTACCGCAGCTGACACATGAAGCGTTACGCCAAAGTGTCGCTATGGTGCAGCAGGACCCGGTGGTGCTGGCAGATACCCTGTTAGCCAACGTGCGGCTCGGGCGCGATATCCCGGAAGAGCAGGTGTGGCAGGCACTGGAAAAAGTGCAGCTCGCTCCGCTGGCACGCTCGATGTCGGAGGGCATCCACACGCGATTGGGCGAGCAGGGCAACAATTTGTCGGTTGGGCAAAAACAGTTGCTGGCGCTGGCGCGGGTGCTGGTTTCGTTGCCACAGATTTTGATTCTTGATGAAGCCACCGCCAATATCGATTCCGGTACTGAGCAGGCGATTCAACATGCGCTGCGTGCACTACGCCAGCACAGCACGCTGGTGGTGATTGCGCACCGTCTTTCAACTATCACCGAAGCGGATCAGATTCTGGTATTGCATCGTGGTCAGGTAGCAGAGCGCGACACGCACGCACAGTTGCTGGCTCAACAGGGGCGTTACTGGCAAATGTACCAGCTACAGCAGGCGGGTGATGAACTCGCGGCGAGCATGCCCGCACAAGCAGAAGGGTGAATTGCACCTTTTTTGCGCAGATTTATCGGATTGTTCTGTATTGATGCACTCCTTTGAGGCTTAAAGCACCAAAGGAGTGCAATATTGCAACACCTTTCTTTTGACCTATCCCCAAACTGAGCCACCCATCACATAACGAAGCGCGATATAGCGCGTCTATGCCGCTGACTTCTTCCCTTTTTTAATTTATGGCACAGCGTTTGCTTATATCTCCTCGTGTCCGCGAGACTCACTCAATTTATTATCTGGAGGGGAACGTATGAAGCTGGTTACCGTGGTAATCAAACCATTTAAGCTGGAGGACGTGCGTGAAGCCTTATCCTCCATTGGCATTCAGGGACTGACTGTTACCGAAGTGAAGGGGTTTGGTCGCCAGAAAGGTCACGCAGAGCTTTACCGCGGTGCCGAGTACAGCGTGAACTTCCTGCCAAAAGTTAAAATTGATATCGCTATTGCGGACGATCAACTCGATGAAGTGGTGGATGTCATCAGCAAAGCCGCTTACACCGGCAAAATTGGCGACGGCAAAATCTTCGTCGCAGAACTGCAGCGCGTTATTCGTATTCGTACCGGCGAGACCGACGAAGCAGCACTGTAACTGGGGCTCTGAATTGTGATGGGATGGAAAGAAATGAATAAACTGATGACTAAGTTAGGCCTCACCAGCCTGGCACTGTTACCGTCTCTGGCCATGGCGGCAGCTCCTGCCGTTGCGGACAAAGCCGATAACGCCTTTATGATGATCTGTACCGCATTGGTACTGTTTATGACAATTCCAGGCATCGCGCTGTTTTACGGCGGTTTGATCCGCGGTAAAAACGTTCTGTCGATGCTGACACAGGTTGCAGTGACCTTCGCGTTAGTCTGCGTTCTGTGGGTGATTTACGGTTATTCGCTGGCCTTCAGCGAGGGCAACGCTTTCTTCGGTAACTTCCAGTGGGCGATGCTGAAAAACATCGAGCTGAAAGCGCTGATGGGTAGCTTCTATCAGTATATCCATGTGGCATTCCAGGCTTCCTTCGCCTGTATTACCGTGGGCCTGATTGTTGGTGCACTGGCGGAACGTATTCGCTTCTCAGCGGTACTGATTTTTGTGGTGGTGTGGCTGACGCTCTCTTATCTGCCAATCGCACACATGGTGTGGGCTGGCGGTCTGCTGGCGCAAGATGGCGCGCTGGACTTCGCAGGCGGTACGGTTGTTCACATCAACGCCGCAGTAGCTGGCCTGGTGGGTGCTTACCTGGTGGGCAAACGTGCTGGCTTCGGTAAAGAAGCATTCAAACCGCATAACCTGCCAATGGTCTTCACCGGTACTGCGATTCTTTATGTGGGCTGGTTCGGTTTCAACGCCGGTTCTGCTTCATCAGCTAACGAAATCGCTGCGCTGGCTTTCCTGAATACCGTTGTGGCAACTGCTGGCGCAGTGCTGTCATGGGTGTTCGGTGAGTGGGCAATGCGTGGCAAACCTTCTCTGCTGGGTGCGTGTTCTGGCTTTATCGCAGGTCTGGTTGCTATCACCCCGGCTTGTGGTTATGTCGGTGTCGGTGGCGCGCTGATTATCGGTCTGGCCGGTGGCCTGGCAGGTATCTGGGGTGTGACCACGCTGAAGAAATGGCTGCGCGTGGATGACCCATGTGATGTGTTCGGTGTGCACGGCGTGTGCGGTATCCTGGGTTGTGTGCTGACGGGTGTGTTCGCCTCCTCTTCACTGGGCGGCGTGGGCTACGCAGAAGGCGTGACCATGGGCCATCAGGTTTGGATTCAGCTGTTCAGCTGCGGCGTGACCATCATCTGGTCTGGTGTTGTCGCTTTCATCGGCTTCAAACTGGCAGACATGATTGTTGGCCTGCGTGTTCCGGAAGATCAGGAACGTGAAGGTCTGGATGTGAACAGCCACGGCGAGAACGCTTACAACCAGTAAGAGATGAGCTGTAGAAGAGCAGTGCGCTAAAACAATAAAATGAACGAGGGGCGATGGTATCGCCCCTTTTTTTATGCGTCTGATCCGTCCTGAATAGCGTTGACACTTTTTCTCAGTTTTCTGAGGAGAATGTG
>CBCTJT010000010.1:0-183348 GCA_965147305.1 uncultured bacterium | reverse complement strand
TACTGGTAGCTAACCAGTAACACTTTCAAGATACAAGCGGCGCGATTCATCGCGCTAATCTGAAGCAAAGATGCTGCAAACAAACGCGCAAAGGATTGCGCCGCCATGCTTCTCAACACCCTTTGAAAATTAATTTTTTAATCATATTAATTGCATATAAATTCATTTACTGGCATCGTGTAATCCGTTCTATCTCTGGCATGGTTTACAGGAGTCACATAATGAAAAAATGGATTGTTGCCGCGGCGCTGGCAACACTGGCAATGAATGCTTATGCGGCGGAAAAAATCCGCTTCGCCTCTTCTGCGACCTATCCCCCGTTTGAATCCCTCGACCACGACAACCAAATCGTTGGCTTCGATATCGATCTGGCAAAAGCGTTATGCCAGCAAATGAAAGCGGATTGCACCTTCAACAATAACGCGTTTGACAGCCTGATCCCCTCGCTGAAATTCCGTCGTTATGATGCGGTCATCTCGGGCATGGATATCACGGCAGAGCGCAGCAAACAGGTCGATTTCACTCAGCCGTATTATGCAAACTCCGCGATTGTGATTGCGCATAAAGGACAGTTCACCGACTTCAGCCAGCTGAAAGGCAAGCGCGTCGGCGTTGAAAATGGCACCACGCATCAGAAATACCTGCTGGAGAAACATCCTGAAGTGATCGCCGTGGCCTATGACAGTTACCAGAACGCGATTCTCGATCTGAAAAATGGCCGCCTGAACGGCGTATTTGGCGATAGCGCGGTGGTGAATCAGTGGCTGAAGGCCAACGATGATCTTAGCGCGGTGGGTGAACACATCACCGATACCGAATACTTCGGCACCGGCTTAGGTATTGCGGTGCGCAAAGGCAATGCAACGCTGCTGAAAGAGATGAATGACGCGCTAGTGGCCCTGAAAGCCGATGGCACCTGGCAGCAAATCAATCAGAAGTGGTTCCCGGAATAAGCATTATGGAGCGGCGTGGCGTGCAGCCTGACAGGTTCTGCATGTCCTCAGTTCAGGCGGCGGCTACGCGGCTCCACCCTTCTTAAGTAACGTCAGCACTTCGAAGTGTGCGGTGTGCGGGAACATATCAAACAGCTGAACGCGGCTCACCGCATAATCCGTCAGACGCGCAATGTCCTGCGCCATCGTGCTGGGATTACAGCTTGAATAGAGAATGTAATCAGGCGCCATCTCACTAAGATAAGCACACAGCTCAGCACCAATCCCGCGACGCGGCGGATTGACCAACACCAGCTGTGGCACCTGCTCACGCGATGTGGCGAACTGGGTTGAATCCAGCGCGGCGAAACTCACCTTATCAAGCCCCAACTGTTCAGCCGACTGCTGTGCGCAGGCAATGGCTTCCGCACTGATCTCAATGCCGGTTAATTGCATCTCAGGCGTCGCGCAGTGCAAGCCGAAACCGCCTACACCGCAGAATAGATCCCACATACTGGTCACCGGCAGCTCTGCTACCCAATCACGCGCGGTGGCATACAAATCAGCGGCGACATGCGGGTTGGTCTGAAAGAAACTCTGCGGGCGAATATACAGCGGCACCTGATTGAAACACTCCGCCAGCGCCTGATCCGGGGTCAAAGCAATCTCTTCATCCCCTTCCAGAATCGCCATATGCACCGGCTGGATGTTGGCGGAGATCACTTTCAGCTGCGGCAACTGCTGCTGCAGCCACGGTAAGGCCGCACGCAACTGCTCCAGCTTATTGGTGGAACGCAGCACAAACCGCAGCATCATGCCACCTTGCGAACTCTCGGTCAGCAGCAGGAATTTCAATTCACCGCGTTTACGCGCCACGTTGTAGGGCGTTAATCCGGCGCGGGCAATAAAGGGTTTAAGCACCTCGAATACCGGCGTAAAGCTGGCGGGATAGAGCGGGCAATCACACAGATCAACCGGTTCGCCATCACGCGCCACCATGCCGAAAATCGGCCGTTCGACGCTGCCACTTACCACCATTTTGGCTTTATTACGAAAACCCTGCTGCGCCGAGGTTACCGGTGGTAAATATTCGGCCACCGCGGTCTGCGACAGTAGCTGCTCGAGCAGCGACTGCTTCTCGCTGAGCTGCTGCGGATAGGGTTTTTCCAGCCACTGGCACGAACGACAGCGACCGGCATCATAAAGCGCGCAAAACATGGAAAGGCCTGTATTCAGAATCGGGAGAAAAAACGGGGGCAGATTGTATCACCGGGCGCGGAAAAAAGCGCGGCTGCTGGCCGGCACAAACAATAGCAGCAACACCAGCGCATCCGGCACTTTTTGCATCAGCGTGTGATGGATGATCTGTGCATTAGTTTCACCGGGAATACTGAAGATTTCCGGGTAGATCCATCCAACAGACGCCATCAGCATATAACCGAGCACGATAATTTGCGCGATCACATAACCCCAGCGCCCGCGATTGCTGCCGCGCAGCAAGGTAAAGGCACAGCGTAGTTCAAACAGAAAGATCAGCTGACTGGCGATAAAAATTAGCGTGGAATCCCAGGCCTGCGCGCTGCGGTGGACAAAGTTAGCCATTTCGTCGTAACCCAGTTCATTGGCCAGCATCAGCACGCTGAGGCAGCGCGTGGCAATGATGGCGATCCCCGCCACCATCACCGGTGCAGGCGTAGAATTTTCCATCGCGTTTTTGAGGGTTTCCGACATCACTGAACTCCGCAACCATAAAAAAACGGGCAAGTCTTTCCCCAAAGTAATTCACGTTTTAGGAAGGCGGTAAGTGTGAGAATCCCCAGGAGCTTACCTAAGTAAGTGACTGGGGTGAACACACGTAGCCAACGCACCTATAACGTGAAGTATGAAGGGTAAACCGGCCCGTTCTTATATTGGCAAATGTTACGGCTTTCAGCCACGTTTAGCTTTCTGAATATCGCGTAAACGTTGCTTTTCTTCATGCGCCATAAAGCGCCAGGCGATAAATCCGACCAGGCCCACAACAAACAGAATCAACGAGGCTAACGCATTGATCTCTGGATTGACGCCGCGTCGCACGGTAGCAAAGATTGCCATCGGCAGCGTGGTGGCGCCTGGCCCGGTAACGAAGCTGGAAATCACCAGATCATCGAGTGACAGCGTAAAGGCCAGCAGCCAGCCGGTAACAATCGCCGGAGCAATCATTGGTACGGTAATCACGAAGAACACTTTGAGCGGCGTTGCCCCGAGATCCATTGCCGCCTCTTCAATCGAGCGATCCAACTCGCGCAGGCGGGAGTTGATCACCACCGCCACGTAAGCGGTACAGAAGGTAACGTGTGCCAGCCAGATGGTGAGCATGCCGCGATCGCTTGGCCAGCCAAAGGTGTTGCCCATCGCCACAAACAGTAGCAGCAATGACAACCCGGTGATCACATCTGGCATCACCAGCGGTGCGGTGAGCATAAACGCAAACCCGCTATGTCCACGGAAACGGCCAAAGCGCACAATGATCACTGCTGCCATGGTGCCCAATACCACCGCCATGGTGGCTGAGAGCGCCGCGATGGTCAGGCTGAGGCCAACGGCATCCAGCATCGCATCGTCCTGGAACAACACTTTGTACCAGTGGAACGAGAAGCTCTCCCACACGGTGACCAGTTGCGAGCTGTTAAAGGAGTAAACCACCAGCAGCAGCATCGGCGCATACAGGAACATAAAGCATGCAACCAAAATCGCCGTGCGCCACGGAGAGCGAATGGTTGGTAACTGATTCATTCCTTCTCTCCTAACTCACGGTTTTGATGCTTGTGGAACCAGATGATTGGCAGAATCAGAATTAACAGAATGATTACCGCCAGCGCCGAAGCCACTGGCCAGTCGCGGTTGTTAAAGAACTCTTGCCACAGGATACGGCCGATCATGATGCTGTCCGGCCCCCCCAGCAGTTCAGGGATCACGTACTCCCCCACCGCCGGGATAAACACCAGCATTGAACCGGCGATAATGCCGCCTTTGGTCAGTGGCACGATCACACTAAAGAAGGTTTTCAACGGACGCGCGCCCAGATCCAGCGAGGCTTCCACCAGCGAATAATCGATGCGGGTTAACGCGGTATAGATTGGCAGCACCATAAACGGCAGATAGCAGTAAACAATGCCGATATACACCGCGGTGTTGGTGTATAGGATCACCAAAGGATGGTCGATAACCCCCAGCCACATCAGGAAGCGGTTGAGAATTCCGTTGTTGTTCAGCAAACCCATCCACGCATAGACGCGCACCAGGAACGACGTCCACGATGGCAGAATAACCAGCAACAGCAGGATGGTGCGCATTGAAGGCTTACTGTGCGCCACCGCCCACGCCAGCGGATAACCTATCAGCAAACAGATTATCGTGGAGATCCCCGCTACTTTTAACGAGGTGAGATAGGCTTCGGCGTATAACGGATCGTCCGTCAGCGTGATGTAGTTACCGAGATTCAGCACCAGATTGAGCTGGTCATCGGCCCAGGTCACCAAATCGGTGTAAGGCGGAATGGCGCGCGCAATGTCGGCGAAACTGATCTTCAGGACGATCAGGAACGGCAGCAGAAACAGCAGGATCAGCCACAGATACGGCAGTGCGATCACCAGCTTGCGGCCATGCAGCATTTTCATGCGCGTGCCCCAGCGCTGCAGCGGTGTGCCCACCACTTCAGGTTCGCTGCGTTGAGAAATCTGGCTCATTACGCCTCCTTAAACCGTCAGAACCACACAGCTATCGGCTTCCCAACACAGGCGAACTTCATCACCCCATGTTGGCGAGCCTTTGCGGTAGCGATGTGCATTCTGCAGCTGCGCGCTGATCATCTGACCACTGCGCAGGCGAACGTGATAAATCGACAGGTCGCCGAGATAAGCGATATGCACCACTTCACCCACGGCAAAGTTGCAGCCATCTGCCGGAACGTCTTCACACAGCATCACTTTCTCAGGACGCAGCGCAACGTGCACCGGCACGTTATCAATGATGGAGACATCGGTCTGTACTTTCAACGGATGCACCAGGCCCGGCGCATCAATCACCACGCCATCTTCAGCACGTTCACGTAACAGACCATCAAACACATTAACCGAGCCAATAAACTCCGCGCTGTAGCGGCTGGTAGGATGCTCGTAGATCTCTTCTGGCTCACCAATTTGCACGAATTTGCCACGGTTCATGATGGCAATACGACCGGCCATGGTCATGGCTTCTTCCTGGTCGTGCGTCACCATCACGCAGGTCGCGCCGACGCGCTCCAGAATATCCACCACTTCGTGCTGCATGCGGTCACGCAGTTTCTTATCCAGCGCGCCCATCGGTTCATCCAGCAGCAGCAGTTTAGGGCGTTTCGCCAGGCTACGCGCCAGCGCCACTCGCTGACGCTGACCGCCGGAAAGCTGATGTGGTTTACGCTTAGCAAATTCCTGCATGTGCACCAGCGTCAGCATCTCAGCCACACGGCTGCTGATTTCGTCTTTCGGCAATTTATCCTGCTTCAGTCCAAAGGCGATATTCTGTTCAACCGTCATGTGCGGGAACAGCGCGTAAGACTGAAACATCATATTGATCGGGCGCTGATAAGGCGGAACGTGCGACAGGTCTTGCCCATCCAGCACAATCTGCCCGCTGGTCGGTGGCTCAAAGCCTGCCAGCATGCGCAGCAAGGTCGATTTACCGCAGCCGGAAGCACCGAGCAGGGCAAAAATCTCACCTTTGTAAATGGTCAGGCTGACATCATCCACGGCGTGCTGGCCGTCAAAAGATTTGGTCAGGTTGCGAATTTCCAGCAGCGGCGTTAACGCCTTAGCCGTTTTATTTGGGGGGCGGGGAATCGCGTCGTTCACTAACATTTCTCCGGCGCTAAGCGGGGTAGCGCGGCACAACCAGCCGCTGAAATGGCACAACAGAGGCCATCACCGCGCCTCTGTTGTCGTTACAGGTCATCAATTCGTTTAGAACGAATTACTTACCACTTTTTACTTTAGTCCATGCACGGGTACGCGCACGATCCAGTTTCGGATCCTGGACTTTAAGCACAAACAGTTTCGCCATCGCGTCCGGCGTTGGGAAGATGCCCGGATTGTTACGCACATCAGCATTAATCAATGGCAGTGAAGCCTTGTTGCCGTTGGCATAGTTCATTTTGTTGGAGACATCCGCGATCACTTTTGGATCCATGATGTAGTTCAGCCACTGGTAGGCGGCATCAAGATTTTTCGCGTCTTTCGGAATCGCCATCATGTCGAAGAAGGCCAGAGCGCCCTCTTTCGGCACGCTGTAACCCAGGTGCACGCCGTTGTTGGCTTTCTCTGCACGATCTTTCGCCTGCAGGATATCGCCAGACCAGCCGATCGCCACGCAGATGTTGCCATTCGCCAGGTCGTTAATGTACTGGGAAGAATGGAAGTAACGGATGTTTGGACGCAGCTTCAGCAACAGGTCAGTGGCGGCGCCGGTGTAATCTTTGGCGTCAGAGCTGTTCGGATCTTTGCCGAGGTAGTTCAGCACGGTGGCGAAAATCTCTTCCGGCGCATCGAGGAAGGAAACACCACAGCTTTTCAGTTTTTCCAGGTTTTCTGGTTTCAGCACCAAATCCCAGCTGTTGACTGGCGCATCAGTCCCTAACGCAGCTTTCACTTTTTCGACGTTATAACCAATACCGGTGGTGCCCCACAGATACGGAATCGCGTATTTGTTACCTGGATCGTGCTGCGCGACTTTCGCCATCAAATCAGGATCGAGGTTTTTATAGTTTGGCAGCTTGCTCTTATCCAGCTCCTGGAAAACGCCTGACTGAAGTTGGCGTGCGAGGAAACTGGAGGATGGCACCACAACGTCGTAACCGGTTGAACCGGCCATCAGTTTACCTTCCAGCACTTCGTTGGAATCGAAAACGTCGTAGACCACTTTGATACCGGTCTGCTTTTCAAAATTCGGCACGGTGTCGGCCGAGATATAATCTGACCAGTTATATACGTGCAGCGTTTTATCTTCTGCCTGAGCACCAGCGGCCGCAGCCATCAGCACACCAGCAACCACACCTGGCAACCATTTTTTACGTTGGTTGAACATGTTTTCCATCCTCCTGAGGGGGTCATCACAACGCTGCATACACGCGATCCGGACGTTGCGTTTTCTGTTTAATCACAGGCACACAATGAATCAATATTCAGCGGGAGTTTAATAGCAAAAACCTATACCTGTGCTGAGGTTGCACGTCTCAAGCAGCCCCGCAAGAATAGCCCCCCTGATTCATGCGTGCCAGATCCCAGCGTAAAAAACGCCTTTTTGCGATAAGTTATGCATGTTTCTGCTATGGGCTTTGGCACTAGTGGCATAAAGCACGACTAATATCTGGCAATAAAGGGCAAAATGCAGAATAAAAAGTGGTGGGGCTAAAATGAAAACTGCCGCAAAAAGCGGCAGTTAGCGAGGCGGGAAGTTAGTGCAGCATGGCGTGACTGCTGGAACTGGGCTGTCGTTCCTCTTCTTCTTCGCCCACCATCAAAAGATTGTTGGCAAAGGCTTCCATGATCACCATGGAAACGCCCTCTTCACTTTGCTTCATAAAGTGCGAGAACTGGCCGAAGGTTAAGCCGGCGGTGGTACTGATCGACTGGCAGACAATCAGCTTGGGCAGATTGTCATCCTGAATATCAATAAAGGCTTTCACCGTGAGCGAACTGGCATTGATCTGCGATAGATCGCCGACCAAAGGAATCAGCGCTGTGGGTTTCACTTCAGCGAGGGCCGAGAAGAGGATGACGTTGTCCACCAGGTCGATTTTTGCATCAAACACCCCGTCAAAATTCTGCATGTGCGGCAGGTGCAGTGCCTGACAGGCATCGCATTCGAACCAGGTGATATTTTGTTGATCCAGCCAGCGACGCAGGATGTCGATGTCAGGAACGACCAGTGAATCCATCGTTATGTCCTGTGGGGTGAAGAAATAAGCGCCTTAGCTTACGGAAAAAGTCTATCTGATGCCACGAAAACCACGTAAAAGCACGCCTAGCCCCCGGTTTTAAGACGATAGCCGGGGCAAGCGTGCGCTTCTACCCACTTAATCATCATTGAAGCAATGTCCAGGCCAGTGGTGCCTTCAATGCCCTCAAGCCCCGGTGAGGCATTGACCTCCATTACCAGCGGACCGCGATTAGCGCGTAAAATATCCACCCCAGCGATTTCCAGCCCGAGCGTGGATGCCGCCTTCACCGCGATTTCACGCTCCTGTTCAGTAATACTGACCACGCGCGCGGTGCCGCCGCGATGCAGGTTGGAACGGAAATCGCCCTCTTTGGCAATGCGTTCGATGGATGCCACCACTTCATTGCCAATCACCAGGCAGCGAATATCGCGCCCCTGCGCTTCTTTAATAAATTCCTGCACCAGAATATGGGCGTTGAGGCCACGAAACGCATCAATCACGCTCTCTGCCGCCTGGCGGGTTTCTGCCAGCACCACGCCGATACCCTGCGTCCCCTCCACCAGTTTCACCACCAGCGGCGCACCACCGACCATGGCGATCACATCCTGAGTGTCATCAGGGGAAGAGGCAAAACCGGTGATGGGCATATCAATGCCTTCCCGCGCCAGCAGCTGCAACGAACGCAGCTTATCGCGCGCCCGGGTGATGGCCACCGATTCATTCAGCGGATAGCTGCCCAGCATCTCGAACTGACGCAGCACCGCCGTGCCATAAAAAGTGGTGGCGGTGCCGATGCGCGGCAGCACCGCATCAAAATGGCCCAGTGCTTCGCCGCGATAATGCACCGCTGGCGAATCGGAATTGATATTCATGTAGCAGGAGAGCGGATCGATCATTTGCACCTGATGGCCACGCTCTTCCGCGGCGTCACGCAGACGCTTACACGAATACAGCGTTCCATCGCGTGTGAGAATGGCCATTTTCATTGCAAAATTCCTTGTACTTAGCGCGTTGCCCAGCCCTGTTGATGCAGATAATCCAGCATAAACGGACGTGTTTCTTTGATGATCAGGCGTTGAATCAGCTCGCTCCAGGTTTCCGACCGCTGGTTGCTGTCACGTTGCTGATAATAAGCCGTGATTTGGTTATCGTACTGGGCCAGCACGGTTTTATCGACAGGCTGATAACGATTTTCATGCACCAACATCGCCGCTGGCATACGCGGTTTCACGTCGGGCGCCGCAGCAGGATGACCGATGCAGAAGCCAAACAGTGGCAGCACAAATTTCGGCAGTTCCAGCAAATCGGTGACTTGCGCAATGCTGTTACGGATACCACCAATAAACACACCACCCAGTCCCAGCGACTCCGCCGCGACCATGGCGTTTTGTGCCATTAATGCCGTGTCGACACAGCCCAACAGCAGTTGCTCAGCACGTCCAAGATGCGCATCCGGGCAGATCTGTTGATGACGATTGAAGTCGGCACAAAATACCCAAAATTCAGCGGCGGCACTCACCCACGGCTGCCCGCCGGTGAGCTGCACCAGCTGCTCACGCTTTTCCTGGTCGGTAATACGAATAATTGAGGAGCACTGCAAAAAGCTGGAGGTCGAGGCCGCTTGTGCTGCAGCAATGATTGCGCTGCGCTGAGCATCGTCAATGCCCTGCTCGGTAAAGGCGCGAATGGAACGGTGGCTGCACAGTAAATCGATGGTCGGCGTCATAATCCTCTCCGGTTACTTCTTTTTGTGGTTGTGATTGAACAACTGCGGCGCCATCGCCCGCGCCGTGCGCCACATCATCAGCCAGGCGGCAGGCAGCATCAGCGCAATGCCAAGGAAAAACAGCAGTGTCGCCAGCGACTTCTGCGCCATAAAATCGGGTGCCGCGATCCAGCCATTAACCAGTAATAGCGCGCCAATCACTGCGAGCACGCCAAGGACTTCCAACAGCAAAACCGGTTTCGGCAACGTGGCCAGATTACGCATGGGCGATTTCCTCAGTTGCTCAATTTGTTAGTCGCATTTTAGACCCGAATATTTCGCTCTGCAGCAAGGCGCAGCTTTCCCCGACAACTTAACTGGAGTAAGACGTGTCTGCGCAGTGAAGTATGATGGGCATAGATTGCGGCCATTAGAGTAACAGGCATTTTCTTCTTTGCTTAAGCAGGATGGGCGGGCATGATGTTAGCCATTATTCACGCTGTTCTGTGAAACTGGTCACAAAACAGCAGCGGAAGGAGAGAAGCAATGATTGCAGTGATTTTTGGCCGTTCAAGCTGCCCATACTGCGTACGTGCGAAAGAGTTAGCCACCAAGCTGACCAGTGAGCGCGATGATTTCAACTATCAGTACGTCGATATTCAGGCGACCGGTATAACTAAGGCCGACCTTGAAGCACGTGCCGGCAAACCGGTGACCACCGTGCCGCAGATTTTCCTTGATGACCAGCACATCGGTGGGTACACCGAATTTGCTGCCTGGACGAAAGAAAATCTGGGTGTAGAAGCCTAAGCAAACGGGCCTGCGGGCCCGTTTTTGATCGTGCTATTCGGCACGCATCGCCAGCATAATCCGCATCAGGCGAATCAGTAACGCCCCGCATCCTGCCCAAAACAATGCACTCAAACTCCATGCGATGATCAGCAGCCAGCTGTGCATCTGCGTGACGGTCAGCCACATCCAGGCCATGCCCAGAAGCGTGCCAACCAGTGCGATCCAAAGCGTGCTGATTAATGGGCTATCCGGCTGCAACATTGCCATCAGCATGCCCGGCAATAAAAACAGCAATAATTCAGGCTGCCCACGAACGGCTTGCTCCGCGGCGACTGCCCAAAAATGATGTGCAAAAATAAACACCAGCGTATAAAGCATCATACCCAGAACCGATGCTGGCCAGCGATGATTGCGCTGCAACATAACCATCCTCAACTTTGTTGTTAACAATATTGAAACGTTTACTGCCCTGATGCGCACAAGTGGAAATAAAAAGAAACAGCCGCTGGCAGAAGGATTAAAAACTGCTGATAGCTGAGGAAGTTATTTATGATTAGAATGACGCCGTTTTAAATAATGGTCTGCACCTTCCTGGCGGCAAGGACATTAACAGCTGCCACAAGATAGCGAAAAAAGGCCCTTTCATCAACTTGTTACAGGTAAAGAAGAAGTTAAACCGTGAACATTAACGTCGCAGAATTGTTAAGCGGAAATGACGTTCTGTTATTATTTGTCGTCTTAGCCCTTGGACTGTGCTTAGGCAAATTACGTCTCGGCTCGGTACAGCTAGGAAATTCCATTGGTGTCCTCGTTGTTTCATTGATTTTAGGTCAGCAGCACTTTGCGATAAATACCGACGCACTCAGTCTCGGCTTTATGTTGTTTATTTTTTGTGTGGGTGTTGAAGCCGGACCTAACTTTTTCTCGATCTTTTTCCGCGACGGTAAAAACTACTTCCTTCTTGCCATTGTCATGGTGGTCAGCGCCCTGCTCGTTGCGTTGGGACTCGGCAAAGTGTTCGGCTGGGACATTGGTCTCACGGCGGGCATGCTGGCCGGTTCGATGACCTCCACACCGGTGCTGGTCGGCGCGGGTGACACGCTGCGGCAGAGCATCAGTGACAGCCATCAGCTCAATATGATGCAGGATAACCTCAGCCTCGGTTACGCCCTCACCTATTTGATTGGTCTGGTCAGCCTAATCTTTGGCGCTCGCTATCTGCCACGCCTGCAGCATCAGGACTTACCGACCTGCGCGCAGCAAATTGCACGAGAACGCGGTCTGGATGCCGACAGCCAGCGAAAAGTGTTTTTGCCAGTGATCCGCGCCTATCGCGTCGGCCCGGAACTGGTGGAATGGAGCGACGGCAAAAACCTGCGTGAGTTGGGCATTCACCGTCAGACCGGCTGCTACATTGAACGCCTGCGTCGTAACGGTATTCTCGCCAGCCCGGATGGGGATGCGATGCTGCAACTCGGCGATGAGATCTCACTGGTGGGCTATCCCGACGCGCATGCACGCCTCGACGCCAGCTTCCGTAATGGCAAAGAGGTGTTTGACCGCGATTTGCTCGACATGCGCATCGTCACCGAAGAGATTGTGGTGAAGAACCACAACGCGGTGAATAAGCGCCTGAGCCATCTAAAACTCACCGATCACGGCTGCTTCCTTAATCGGGTGATTCGCAGCCAGATTGAGATGCCGATTGATGACAGCATCATGCTCAACAAAGGCGATGTACTGCAGGTGAGTGGTGAAGCGCGCCGTGTGAAAAGTCTGGCGGATCGCATCGGCTTTATCGCGATTCACAGTCAGATGACCGATCTGCTGGCCTTCTGCGCCTTCTTTATCATCGGTTTGATGATCGGCATGATCACCTTCCAGTTCAGCAACTTTAGCTTTGGCATCGGTAACGCCGCCGGTTTACTGTTCGCGGGTATCATGCTGGGCTTCCTGCGCGCGAACCATCCCACCTTCGGCTACATCCCGCAGGGTGCGCTGACCATGGTGAAAGAGTTCGGTTTGATGGTGTTTATGGCGGGTGTTGGCTTGAGCGCCGGCAGCGGCCTGCAGCATGGCCTTGGCAGCGCGGGCGCCTTGATGTTGCTCAGCGGCCTGCTGGTGAGTTTGATCCCGGTGGTGATTTGCTATCTGTTTGGCGCCTACGTTTTACGCATGAACCGTGCGCTACTGTTTGGGGCCATCATGGGCGCTCGCACCTGTGCCCCGGCAATGGAAATCATCAGCGATACTGCCCGCAGTAGCATTCCGGCACTGGGCTATGCAGGAACTTATGCGATCGCTAACGTTTTACTGACGCTCGCCGGCACGCTTATTGTGATAATTTGGCCGCTTTTGCCTTTTTAAAAATATTTTTACCGCGTTCAGAACTTTCTATTTGGGGCGCAGTCTGAATAAGTGCCACTGCTTTTCTTTGAAATCCCCAAATTGTGGAGCCCGCCGGTCACTGACTTGCGGGTTTTTTTATGCCTGAAATCCCTGCTGCTTAAGGTTCTCCTAAGCGTAAATTGCGACCCTGCGATTCTGGTTTCGCTATTTTTAAACATTCATGCAACTTTCATCAAAGTTAAACACTCCAACAACCCGCGATAAGATTAAGAGCCCGACTATTTATTGTTTGTCGCGACGCTTTTACGCTATCAACTTTATTTTACTGGCAATTTCGGCACTGGTGTTTCTGTGGTGGTCACGCCATGAAGGGCTGGATATCGCTATCAGCCAGCGGTGGTTTGACCCACAGACGCAGACATTTCCGTTGCAACACAATCGTTGGCTGGACCTGATCAACCATCGCTTGTTCAAGGATGTGATTATTGCCGGTGCGGTGTTGATGTTGTTACGTGGTGTGCAGCGGCGTGATGGTCGCCGCGTGCTGGTGGCCCTGCTGTTTGGCCTTGGGCCGCTGGTGGTGGGCATTCTCAAGGCGCATAGCGCGCACTCCTGCCCGTGGGATTTGGCGATGTTTGGCGGTAAGGCCGCCAGTTTTGTGCTGCTGGATACCACGCCTGCTCTTAGCGGTCCGGGGCAGTGTTTCCCAGGCGGTCACGCATCCAGCGGCTTTGCGCTGATGGCGCTGTTCTTCCTGTGGTGGCCCGAGCGTCCGCGCCGCGCCGTCTTAGCACTGTTGTTCGGTATCGCTGTGGGCTTGCTGATGGGATACGGACAGGTGATGCGCGGTGCCCACTTCTTCTCTCACAATCTGTGGTCAGGATGGTGGGTGTGGCTGAGCCAGGTGTTGATTTTTGCTGGTGTTTCTTTTTGGGTAGACAAGATGAGGAAAAGCAAACGTGATGGAAGCGCTCAACCATAGCCTGTTTCTATGGATCAACGCCACGACGGATTCACCGCCATGGTTGATTAACCTGGCAACGTTTATCGCCAAAGATGTGATTGCCATTGTTCCACTGCTGATTGTGGCCTTGTGGTTTTGGGGACCGCGTGAGCAAGTGCAATCTCAACGCGCGCTGGTACTGAAAACCGGCATGGCGCTGATTTACGCATTAAGTATTTCCTGGTGTGTCGGCCAATTGCTGCCACATCCGCGCCCGTTTGCTATAGGCTTTGGACATCAATTCCTGGCCCACGCCGCCGATGACTCTTATCCCAGCGATCATGGCACCACCATCTTCACCTTTGCGCTGGCGTTTATCTTCTGGCACCGCCTGTGGTCAGGGGTGATTTTACTGGCGGTCGGCAGCACCATTGCCTGGTCGCGCGTCTATCTGGGCGTGCATTGGCCAATGGATATGCTGGGCGGATTTTTGGTGGGCTTGCTGGCGTGTCTGGCTTCGCATATGGCGTGGCAGCTGTATGGCGACCGCATGCTGGCGTTCACGCATCAGGTGTATCGCTCATTGTTCGCCATGCCAATCAAAAAAGGCTGGGTGCGCGGATAGTGTAAAGGGCGACCCACTCGGGTCGCCCTTATGCGGGTTAGTTAAACCACTTCCCAAACCAGCCGTTGAATTTCATCATGATGAAGTCCCAGATACGGCCGATAAATCCGCCCTCCGGCACCGCTTCCATCACCACCAGCGGACGCTGATCCACGGTTTTGCCATCCAGTTGGAAATCAATGGTACCCACCACCTGATTCTTCTCCAGCGGCGCTTCCAGCTGCGGTGAATTCAGGGTGAAACTCGCCTTAAGGTTTTTCATCTGTCCTTTCGGCACGGTGATTGCCGCGTCTTTCGCGACACCGAGATTAACCTGACTTTGCTCACCAAACCACACGCGCTGCTGGGCAAAAGGCTTGTCACTTTTTATCGGTGTCACGGTTTCGTAGAAGCGGAAACCCCAGGTCAGCAGCTTCTCACTTTCACGGAAGCGAATCGCGTCGGTTTGCGTGCCCAGCACCACCGAGATCAAACGCATATCCCCGTCCACGGCGGACGCGACCAGGTTATTGCCCGCGCCTGAGGTATGTCCGGTTTTAATCCCATCCACCTTCAGATTGCTGCTCCACAGCAGGCGGTTACGATTCATCTGCTTGATGTGATTAAAGGTGAACTCTTTCTCGCTGTTTAACGCATACTCTTCAGGCACATCGCTAATCAGACGCTGGCCGATAATCGCCATATCGCGCGCGGTGCTGTATTGCCCATCGGCATCCAACCCGTGTACGGTCATAAAGTGGGTATTCTGTAATCCAAACGCCTTAACGTAGTTGTTCATCAGACCGATAAACGAGTCCTGGCTGCCAGCGACATAATCGGCCAGCGCGATACAAGCATCATTGCCTGACTGAATCACCACGCCCTTATTGAGTTCAGAAACCGGAATACGATCACCGGGTTTGAGGAACATCAGCGATGACCCGCGCAGTTTCGGGTTGCCGGTTGCCCACGCATCCTGGCCAATGGTGACCATATCATCATTATGGATCTTGCCGGATTTTAACGCCTGACCAACCACATAGCTGGTCATCATTTTGGTCAGGCTGGCGGGATCCAACCGCTGGTCAGCATTGGACTCGGCCAAGACCTTCCCGCTGTTGTAGTCCATCAAAATCCAGGCTTTGGCCTCAATTTGCGGTGCCGCAGGCGCCTGTTCAGCCTGAGTGGTGACGGGAAGGAAAAGCACTAATAATGAAGTGGCAGCCAGCGGCCGCAAGGTAGAAATGACGGAGTTTTTTCTCATGAGCGTGACCAGATTGTCCTTGTTAAATCATGGTTTTCTAGCAGGTAAGACATGTCTTATTAAAAGCTACACGCTTACCACCTGCGAACAAAACCGTCCAACCGTAAAGTTTTATAGAGTTTATTAGAGTAACCCTGGCACCAACCCCGACGCGCTGCCACTTTTACTGTTCAGCCCTAGTGGAAAAAGTAAGAGAAATTCCGATTTTTCGCAGAACGGTTAAGCCAGTCACAAAATTCCGCTAACCTGATGCCAATCAGCCCGAGGAGAACCACGATGGACTTAGCCGTTTTCGATCTGGACGAAACCCTGATTTGTGAAGACAGTACCAGCCTGTGGCTGCGCTGGCTGGTCTCACAGGGATTTGCCCCCGAAGCACTCATCTCTCAGGAACAGGCTTTGATGGAGAAATACCATGCCGGAACCCTGTCGATTGAAGAGTACATGAATACCACGCTTTCCCCGCTTGCCGGTATGGCGACCCTGACGGTTGAGGGTTGGGTAAGGCGTTTCATCCATCGCGATATTCTGCCACGCGTCTTCCCCGCCGCGCGGGAACGCATTAACTGGCATCAGCAACGCGGCGACACCGTGATGATCATTACCGCCAGCGGCGATCATCTGGCGGTGCCGATTGCGCAACGTCTGGGTGTACACGGTGCGTTGGCGATTGGCGTTGAAGTGGTAGACGAGCGCTACAGCGGCCAGATTTATGGCACCGCCACCTATCGCGAGGGGAAAGTCACCCGTTTGAGCGACTGGAAAGCTTTGCAGCAGGATCAACGTTTTGAGCGGACCTGGGCTTACAGCGATTCCATGAACGATATGCCGTTGCTGACGCACGCCGATCACGCCTGGGTGATCAACCCTAACGCGCTGCTGCTGGAGCAAGCACAGCAGCGCGGTTGGGAAGTATGCAACTGGGTACGTTAAGTTAACCGCGCGAGGCGCTGGCGGGTTCCGCCAGCCCTACTTTCAGCAGCTTGCCGTTGGCTTCATCGGTGAGCACATAGAGATAACCATCCGGCCCCTGACGCACATCGCGAATACGTTCACCACGATCCTCCAGCAGTCGCTGCTCTTCGACCACTTTCTCACCGTTCACCCGCAGGCGAATCAGGCTTTTTTCCTTCAGCGCGCCGATAAACAGCGAATTTTTCCACTGTGGGAAACGTGCGCTGTTGTAAAACGCCATCCCGCTGATGGCCGGTGACACTTTCCACCAGAACTGCGGTTGTTCCGTGCCGGCAACGTGCGTGCCCTGCGCTTCCGGCACTTTCTGACCGCTGTAATCGATGCCGTAGGTGGCCAACGGCCAGCCGTAATTTTTGCCTTTCTGCGGAATGTTCACTTCATCGCCGCCGCGCGGGCCGTGTTCACTCTCCCACATCTGCTGCGTCCACGGATTGAAAGCTAGCCCCTGCGGATTGCGCATGCCGTAAGACCAGATTTCTGCACGCGCGTCTTTGCGTTGCACAAAAGGATTATCCGTCGGGATAGCACCGTTCTGCGTTAAACGCACGATTTTTCCAGATAGCTTGTCGAGTTGTTGGGCGCTAAGACTGGAGAAGTTGTCGCCAAACGCGATGTAGAGAAACCCCTGTGCATCAAACGCCAGCCGGGTGCCGATATTCGCGCCGCTGGAGAGCTTCGGTGTTTGCTCCAGCACCACCTTGAAGTCGCTCAACTGACGGTTATCGTCGCTGAGACGTCCATAACCGACCACACCGCCCGCTCGCCCCTCAGCATCTGCCGTGGTGTAGCTGAGCCATACGCGGCGGCTCTGGGCGAAATCCGGTGCCAAAACCACATCCAGCAGGCCGCCCTGGCGATTTGCCCACACTTTCGGCACGCCGCTGATGGGCTGCGAGAGCCCTTTATCTGGCTGCCAACTGCGCAGTTGCCCGGATCGTTCCGTGATTAACAACGTTTGATTGTCAGGCAGAAAAGCCACCGACCAGGGATGGTCGAGTTTGTCTTGCAACACCTGGACCTGGACATCGGCAGCCAGAGTCGAATGGGCATAACTCAATGCGCCAAGCAACAGCGCGACAGGCAGTAAACGCATGGGGGGATTCTCCTTCAACACGGTCTGACGTTAAGGGTAGTCAGCCCGTAAGAAAGGATGTGCAGGATTTACAAAACATTAAGCCCGACCTGAAGCCGGGCGACAGGATTAAGGGGCGGAAAAGGCCACCACGTCACGCACCATTTCATCGATGCCTGGGCGCACATCGTTAAGCGTAATTGGCGTGGTGTTGTTAGGCAGCGATTTACCAAAGGCCTTACGAACGGCTTTGATCATTGGCTTACCGGTCTGCGCATCGACCGCTTCCACTTCCAGGAACAGCGCGCTGTTCTGAGTGCGGTGGCCGGTTGCGGCCATGGTGCTGGCGACGACCGCCGCAATCGGCACCACTTCATAGAACTGCATCCCTTCGTTTTCCGCCGTTACCGCAGTAATTGCGCTCTTCACGCGCAGCGTACGCGCACCCGGTTTCGCGACCACCGGCTTGCGCTCTGCCACAGCCCGTTTTAACTGGCTATCGGTGTATTGACGAATTTGATCCAGGGTCTGCTGGCTAATGCGTTCAGTCGGACGCGCGGCAGGATAGTAAACCACCGGTTCAAACACCACATTGGTATAGTTCGCACTGTGATAATCCGGTGAGATCCAGCGCAGCGTCGGCTTACCGCTCGGTGATTGTTCAGACTTTAACTGACTGTAGTCGCCCAGAAATCCTGAAAACTGTTGTTTATCGGCAACATGAGAGGTACAACCCGCCGCCAGCATAGCCAGCGTTAAAACAGGAATATAAAGACGAAATCGCATGAGAAAGCCCTTATAAGAGGTAAATCGCTTCTCAAGTGTAGAGCGCATGCTGCGCTTAGGCGGGAAATTTTCACAGAATGGGAGAAGAAACCACCTGCATTGCAGGTGGTTAGGGAATCACTCGAAGCAGGTCTCAGGATTCTCAGACAACGAAATGAAACTTTCGCCGCCTTTGGTCAGGGCAATAATGCCGCCGCTCTCAATATCATAAACCCACCCATGCAGACGCACTTTGCCTTTACGCAGCGCCACCGCAACTGAAGGGTGTGTTTTGATATTGTGCAACTGGGCAATCACGTTCTCTTTGACCATTTCATTGAGACGGGTTTCCACCGCTTCATAATTGCGCTCTTCCACCACAGCTTTCGCTGCATTGGCGTAGTGCAACCAGTGATCGACCGCGGGCATGCTTTCCAAATCCGCATTGGACGCGATGGCGTTCATGGCGCCACAGTTGGAGTGACCGCAAATGATGATTTCAGTGACGCCCAGCGCGACAACCGCGTATTCGATCGTTGCCGATACACCACCCGGTTCTGGACCAAACGGCGGCACAATATTACCGGCGTTACGGATCACGAACAGTTGGCCAGGCTCGGATTGGGTCACCAGTTCCGGCACCAGACGGCTGTCTGAGCAGGAGATAAACAACGCTTTGGGATTCTGGTTTGACGCCAGACTTTTGAAAAGATCCTTCCTTTCAGGGAACACATTCTGTTGGAAATTCAGAAAACCTTTGACGATCTCTTGCATATGTCTGCTCTCACATTATCCGCATCTGCGCTAGCGGCGAGGGTCAACCGTCAGCACGCGTTCAAATTCTTCAGTGCGGTGAATAACTTATAATCACCAACCGAACATTTAAGCAAAACAGGCTGGATTACACAACTCGGATCACCGGCGCACAGGTTTAAGCGTACACCAAACTCGCGGGCCTGCTCAGGGTCAATCGTATAACCAACGCCCCGCTTTGGCGGATTCAATGAGCATGCCGATGGTGAAATCCGGCACAGCAACAGGCTCTGTTTTTTTGAAGGGATTGAGTGAGAACGGAGCTTCCGGAATGTACACGTTAATATCGAAATTTTCAGGCTTAACGTCAAACTGTTTAAAATATGCCGCCATGAGATCTTCTAGCTCTGCCACATCAATATCGAGGTCAAAATCCAGATCAGTTTCGGGTTTAAGCTCAACCATTTTATGATTGAGAAAATAAGTCCCCGCATAAGGACGAATGAAGTCATATATTTGCTGCTCAAGAGTCATTACCATAATTTATCGTCCTCTCTGGCAATCAAGTTATCGTCTCAGTCAGGCAAGACAGATAGGTAAGGTAACAGCCTTTACTGCATTTCGAAATTTTCTCAATTAAGCCGCTTTTCACTGCATCTTCCCTATACATTTTCCCTCGCAACCTCTGTACAATCCCCCGCCTATCCACACTAATTATGATGAATTATTATCCTTATGAGCCATGTCAAAAATCCGCCGCGCGTAGGCTTCGTCTCACTCGGCTGTCCAAAAAACCTCGTCGACTCTGAACGCATCCTGACGGAACTGCGTACTGAAGGCTACGATGTGGTGCCACGCTACGATGATGCGGAGATCGTCATCGTTAACACCTGTGGATTTATTGATAGCGCCGTACAGGAATCACTGGAAGCGATCGGTGAAGCGCTGAACGAGAACGGCAAAGTGATCGTCACCGGTTGCCTCGGTGCCAAAGTGGATCAGATCCGCGAAGTGCATCCTAAGGTACTGGAGATCACCGGCCCGCACAGCTATGAGCAAGTGCTGTCACACGTGCACACCTATGTGCCAAAGCCGGAGCACAACCCGTTCCTGAGCCTGGTGCCTGAGCAAGGCGTGAAACTGACGCCGCGCCACTACGCTTACCTGAAAATTTCTGAAGGTTGTAACCATCGCTGCACCTTCTGCATTATCCCTTCCATGCGTGGGGATCTTGATAGCCGTCCGATTGGTTCGGTGCTTGATGAAGCCAAACGTCTGGTGGAAGCGGGCGTGAAAGAGCTGCTGGTAATCTCACAGGATACCTCGGCTTACGGCGTTGACGTGAAACACCGCACCGGTTTCTGGAATGGATCCCCAGTGAAAACCAGCATGGTGAGCCTGTGCGAACAGCTGGCAAAACTCGGCGTGTGGGTGCGTCTGCATTATGTCTATCCGTATCCGCATGTGGATGATGTGATTCCGCTGATGGCCGAAGGCAAAATCCTGCCGTACCTCGATATCCCACTGCAGCACGCCAGCCCGCGCATTCTGAAGCTGATGAAGCGTCCTGGTGCGGTTGAACGTACGCTGGAGCGTATCAAACGCTGGCGTGAAATTTGCCCGGAACTCACACTACGTTCGACCTTTATCGTCGGCTTCCCCGGTGAAACCGAAGAAGATTTCCAGATGCTGCTCGACTTCCTGAAGGAAGCGCGTCTGGATCGCGTTGGCTGCTTCCAGTACAGCCCGGTTGAAGGCGCGACCGCCAACCAACTGCCGGATCAGGTGCCAGAAGATGTGAAGCAGGAGCGTTTCGATCGCTTCATGCAGCTGCAGCAGAAAATCTCCAGCGAACGTCTGCAGGAGAAAATCGGCCGTGAAGTGCTGGTGCTCATCGATGAAGTGGATGAAGAAGGCGCGGTTGGCCGCAGCATGGCCGATGCACCTGAGATCGACGGCGCGGTGTATCTGAATGGCGATCGTCAGGTGAAAGTCGGTGATGTGGTGCGTGTCAAAGTTGAACACGCCGATGAATACGATTTATGGGGTACGCGCGTTTAACCGTGCTGCTGCTGGTGCGCACGTTTGCGCGCCAGATAATCGGTGTCCGCTCTAAGCCGATCCCAGCATGATTTGAATATGGCCGCCGCAGCGGCCTTTTCTTTTTCTGTGGTACGCGGCAACTCGTTGCCGTCCGCATCATATTTACGCCCGCCTTTGTGATTGCTATAGCGACGTGCCCGGGTATATCCCATCTGAATAAACTTTCGCGCCATATCCATGCCGACGAAGTCGTCTTGTGCGCGGTAGTCCTCAAACAATTTCATAATCTGAACGGAAGATTCCTGAGCTAACTCCACGGTACGAAAGCGCCAGAACGGCAGAATTTCACTCTTGTACGGCTCCACCATTAATACCCCCTGCTCACCGCGTCCTACCTGATAAAGATCTGGCCGCTGTCGGAAATCGATATTCTTAAAGTCTTGTTCGTAATCAAAGGGTTTCACTGCATTTCTCCTGCACGACATTATCACTTACTGCAATTATTTTTTTGCGGCTCTTAAGCAAAATGCTTTTACACCGATAACTTCTCTACTAGCCTACTTTGCTCAGGGAAAATCATGTTAACGAAAATGAAAATTGTGACTGCCATCATATTGATGCTGTTGGTATTCACCGCTATGCAGGCCATATCAGGCTCACTGTTTTTATCTTCCCTGATCGCGGGTCAGCATAATTTCACCGCCAGTAACCAGCTATCGCATCAACAACGTGAGTTCTCCGATAGCTGGCAAACGCTGGTGAAAACGCGCGTTATCATAAACCGCGTGGCGATTCGCATCCTGAAAAATCAGACCGATGATGCTTCACGCGCTGCCATCAACAAGCTGCTGGTTTCCGCGGGCGCCTCGCTTGATGAAGCGAAACAGCACTTTGACCGCTACAAAAGTGTCCCGCGTATTGCGGGGCAAAGTGCGGCAGCCGCCGAACTTATCGAGAGCAAATTCGCGAACTATTACCAACTGCTGAATCAATCCGCGACCTTCCTGCAAGCCAACAACTACGCCGCTTATGGCGAGTTGGATGCACAACAGGCGCAGGACGATTTGGAAGCGGCCTACAAGCAGTGGCGCGGCGACAACGTTCAGCTAATCAATTCCCGTGCTGCAGATAACGATAGCACTTATCAGCATATGCTGGTTATGGTCGCTGCGATGGCCGTGATTGTGGTGCTGTTGCTGCTGGTGGTTTGGCTGCTGGTTCGTCGCATCCTGTTGGCGCCGATGAAGCAAGTGCAGCAGCAGATGGAGCGCTTCGCCGACGGCGATCTCTCCGCCAGTTTGAAGATTGAAGGACACAGCGAAATGGCCGCCATTGCCGCGAGCCTCAATCATATGCAACAGGCATTACTCGGCACTATCAACAATGTACGCGACAGTGCGGATGCCATTTTCGGCAGTGCCAGCGCTATCGCTAACGGTAATAACGATCTCTCCTCCCGTACCGAACAACAGGCCGCCTCGCTGGAAGAGACTGCCGCCAGCATGGAAGAGCTGACCGCAACCGTTAAACAGAACGCCGATAACGCGCGTCAGGCGACACAGCTGGCAAAAACCGCATCGGAAACCGCTGACAAAGGCGGCAACGTGGTGGATGGCGTAGTGAAAACCATGCGCGATATCGCCGACAGTTCGAAGAAAATCGCCGACATCACCAGCGTGATCGATGGCATTGCTTTCCAGACCAATATTCTGGCGCTAAATGCTGCCGTGGAGGCCGCACGCGCCGGTGAACAGGGACGCGGCTTTGCGGTGGTCGCGGGTGAAGTACGTAATCTGGCGCAGCGCAGTGCGCAGGCGGCGAAAGAGATTAAGCTGCTGATTGAGGGCTCCGTGCAGCGCGTTAATTTAGGTTCACAACAGGTGAGCAGCGCCGGCGATACCATGCAGGAGATCGTCAGTGCGGTGACGCGCGTGACCGATATCATGGGCGAAATTGCGTCGGCCTCTGATGAGCAGAGTCGCGGCATCGATCAGATTGGTGTGGCGGTGAACGAGATGGATCGCGTGACACAGCAGAACGCCACGCTGGTGCAGGAATCGGCTAACGCCTCGGCTTCGCTGGAGCAGCAGGCCAGCAGCCTGTCATCAGCGGTAGCGCGATTTAAAACCGGGACGCGGGCAGTGATGGCACCGGTGACAAACACGGTGAAAGTCCCTGTCGTAGCCACACCACGCGCTTTGCCCGCTGCCGGTGCACACAGCAATGATAATTGGGAAACTTTCTGAGGTAACAGAAAAAATCAGGTCGCCATAAGTGGCGACCTGACCTGCACAACGGGATTTCTCAGGGTGCGCACTTACGCGCACCGATATGATATTTCAGGTCTTTAACTTCGGATCCAACGCATCTCGCAGTCCATCGCCCAACAGATTAAACGCCAGCACCGTCAGGAAAATTGCCAGGCTCGGGAAGATCGCCACATGTGGCGCAATCACCATATCGGCACGCGCTTCATTGAGCATTGCGCCCCACTCCGGCGTTGGCGGCTGCGCGCCCATCCCGAGGAAAGACAAACTCGCTGCCGTGATGATTGATGTCCCGATACGCATGGTGAAATAGACCACAATCGACGACACCGTACCGGGCAGAATGTGACGCATAATAATCGTCCAGTCGGATGCGCCGATACTGCGGGCAGATTCAATAAAGGTTTGGTGTTTCAGCACCAGCGTATTACCCCGCACCAGACGAGCAAACGCCGGAACACTGAATATCGCTACCGCCACAATCACATTGCTCATGCCGCTGCCCATGATCGCCACCACCGCAATCGCCAGCAGAATGCCGGGGAAAGCAAACAGTACGTCACAGATACGCATGGTAATCCGATCCCACCAGCCTTCGTAATAGCCCGCCAGCAACCCCAGCAGCGTGCCAATTAGCGCGCCGATCGCCACCGAGAAGAAGCCAGCAATCAGTGAGATGCGCGTACCAACCAGCACACGACTAAAAATGTCGCGCCCCAGCGAATCCACACCAAACCAGTGCATCATTGACGGCCCTTCATTCAGCCGGTCGTAATCAAAATAGTTTTCTGCATCAAACGGGGCAATAAACGGGGCGATAAACGCCACCACAATCAACAGCAGCACAAACAGGCCAGCCACCATCGCCACGTGTTGATGGCGAAAGCGGCGCCAGAATTCGCGCCACGGCGTACGTACCCGGGTTTCCGTCATCATCGGCATGGTTTTCAATGCCGCTGCGCGTCGCCAGTTCTTCAATTGCGACTCCTTATCTGTAACGGATGGCCGGGTTGATCGCCGCATACAGCATATCGACAATCAAATTAATCAAAATAAACTCCAGCGAAAACAGCAACACCTCGGCCTGAATCACCGGGTAATCACGCATCTCCACCGAATCCACCAACAAGCGGCCTAAACCGGGCCAGTTGAACACCACTTCCACCACAATCGAGCCACCCAGCAGGAAACCAAACTGCAGGCCCATCATGGTCACCACCGGGATCATCGCATTGCGCAGGCCGTGTTTGACCACCACCAGCGACTCACGTACCCCTTTGGCGCGCGCGGTGCGCATATAATCTTCCTGCATCACCTCGACAAACGAAGCGCGGGTAAAGCGTGCCATCACCGCCGCCACGGCTGCACCCAGGGTTATCGACGGCAGAATATAGTGTTTCCAGCTGTCGGCACCGACGGTCGGCAGCCAACCCAGCTCAACAGAGAACACCTGCATCAGCAGCATGCCTAAGGCGAAAGCGGGAAAGGAGATACCGGACACCGCCAGCGTCATGCCGACACGATCGGGCCAGCGGTTGCGCCAGACGGCGGATGTAATGCCGATGGTCATACCGAAAATCACCGCCCACACCATGCTGGTGAGCGTCAGCCACAGCGTCGGGAAGAAGCGCGCGGCTATCTCTTCCGAAACCGGCCGTTTCGACACCATCGACTGGCCAAAATCCCCCTGCAACGCATTGAGAATAAAGTGCCAGAACTGCTGGATCAGCGGCTGATCAAGACCCAGCTCCTGACGCACCAGCGCCACCACGGAGGCATCCGCTTCCGGGCCCGCGATCAGGCGCGCCGGATCGCCCGGCAGCAGGTGGACAAACAGGAACACCAGCACCGCGACAATCAGCAGCGTGGGGATCAGCCCCAGTAATCGTTTGAGAAAATAGTTGAGCATGCAAAATCCTGCGCAGCAGCAGCCAGCCTTGCAAGGCTGGCCGCGCCTGTTACTTCAGATCCGCCTCATCAAAATTGAATGAGGTGTCGGGCATGACATAAAAACCGGTGAGGTTTTTATTGTTCGCGGAGAGCAACTGCTCGACCACCAGCGGGATCCACGGATGATCGTTCCAGATACGATCCTGAGCATCTTTATACAGTTTGGCTTTCTGCTCACGATCGGTGGTTTTCAGCGCATCGCTCAGATCTTTGTCCACCTGCGGATTGCTGTAGAACGCCGTGTTAAAGATGGCTGGCGGCCAGGAGGTGGTGGCAAACAACGGTGTTAGTGCCCAGTCGGCTTCACCGGTCGAAGCCGACCAGCCAGTGTAGAACATGCGGACACCGCTCTCTTTCTGCCCTTTACTCTCAACTTCTGCGGCACGCTGACCAGCATCCATCGCGGTGACTTTCACCTTCACACCGACCTGCGCCAGCTGCTGCTGAGTAAACTGCAACACTTTCTGCGCGGTGCTGTGGTTGTGAGATGACCACAACGTGGTTTCGAAACCGTTCGGGAAGCCGGCTTCTTTCAACAGCTCACGTGCTTTGGCCGGGTCATATTTGATCGCCGGGTATTTCTGCGCAAAATCGATAGCCGGTGGCACGATGCCAGTGGCTGGCGTGGCATAACCGGCAAACGCTACTTTGACCAGCGCCTCACGGTTGATGGCGTATTCCAGCGCTTCACGCACTTTTGGATTATCAAACGGCTTTTGCGTCACGTTGAGGCTGATATAACGCTGCATGATCGATGGCGTGGTGACCACATCGAGCTTGCTGTTGCCCTGCAGCAGTTTGGCCTGCTCAAACGGCACCGGGAAAGCAAAGGTCGCTTCGCCAGTCTGCAACATCGCCGCACGAGTGTTGTTATCGACCACCGGACGGAAAGTGATGCTATCCAGCTTCGGATAACCTTTTTTCCAGTAGCCATCCCACTTCTTCACTTTGACGAAGTCGGTCTGATTCCAGGTAACAAACTCATACGGACCGGTACCGACCGGATGGAAGCCAATATCCTTGCCGTATTTCTTCAGCGCGGTGGGCGAAATCATCACTGCTGCCGGATGCGCCAGATTGTTGATGAAGGCCGAGAACGGCTGCTTCAGTGTAATCTTCACTGTGGTCGGATCCACCGCTTCGGTGCTGGCGACATACTTAAACAGGTTATAACGCTTGAGGTGATTGTCTGGATTGCTGGCACGGTCGATGTTGGCCTTAACCGCTTCCGCGTTGAAATCGGTGCCATCCTGGAACTTCACGCCCGTGCGCAGTTTGATGGTGTAGGTTAAGCCATCGCTGCTCGCCTGATAGCTTTCTGCCAGTACGTTTTGCAGCTTCATGTCTTTATCGAAGCCGAACAGCCCCTGATAGAACGCTTTGGCCACCGACTGCGACAATGTGTCATTGGCGTCGTACGGATCCATAGTGGTAAAGGTTGACGCCACAGCAATCACCGCGTCCTTCGCTGCCCACGCTGGCATTGCCAACGCTGAACTCAACAACCCGGCAGTGATAACCCCTTTTCGCATAATGTGGTGCATTGTTATCGTTCTCCTGTAATCCCTGTCATGCGCGACATCCGTGGATGACGCGGTTGCTTGCTGCTCAGGCGCCGCTAATGGCGTGACGGGCAACGAAATGCCCCGGCGCCACTTCCAGTAACGGTGCCACTTCTGGCTCATCACCCAATGGGCGGATCGGGCTGGGGATTTCATCCACCATTAACGCCCGTTCGCGATGACGGTGCGCCGGATCGGCGACTGGCACCGCGGCCATCAGTTTTTTGGTATAGGGATGGCGCGGCTGCTCAAATACCGCCTGGCGCGGCCCCATTTCCACAATTTGTCCGAGATACATTACCGCCACGCGATGGCTGATGCGTTCTACCACCGCCATATCGTGAGAAATAAATAAAAAGGCGATGCCAAACTCGCGCTGCAGGTCGAGCATCAAATTGATGATTTGCGCCTGAATCGACACATCCAGCGCCGAGACTGACTCATCGGCGATCACCACTTTAGGGTTCAATGCCAGCGCGCGGGCGATGCAGATGCGCTGGCGCTGGCCGCCTGAGAACTCGTGTGGATAGCGCTGCGCATGCTCCGGCAGCAAACCGACGCGCTCCAGCAGCCAGGCCACGCGCTTTTCCGCCTGGCGCCGATCCATGGTTTTGTGCACCAGCAGCGGTTCCATAATCGAGAAACCCACCGTCAGGCGCGGATCGAGGGAGGCATAAGGGTCCTGAAAAATGAACTGAATGTCGCGGCGCAGCGAAGCCAGCGCGTTGCCCTGCAAAGCATCAATACGCTGACCATTAAAAGTAATCGTGCCGCCCTGGCTGGCAACCAGGCGAAGCAGCGATCGACCGGTGGTGGATTTTCCGCAGCCTGATTCGCCAACCAGCGCCAGCGTCTCGCCAGCGTGCAGATCAAAGCTGACCTTCTCCACCGCATGCACACGGCGCTTGACGCGATTCAATAACCCACCACGAATATCAAAGCGCGTCACCAGGTCGCGCACCTGCAGGATCGGCGGCTCATCGCTGCGCACCGTATCCTGCGGGGTAGCAATCTCTTCACGGCCATTGGTGTGGAGCAAGGGGAATTTAGCGGGCAGCGGCTGGCCGCTCATCGCACCCAACTTCGGCACTGCCGCCAGCAAGGCGCGGGTGTAAGGTTGCTGCGGCGCATCAAACAGTTGCTGCACCGGCGCGCGCTCAACCACATCGCCGCGATACATCACCTGTACGCGATCGGCCATCTCCGCCACTACGCCCATATCGTGAGTGATAAAAATCACCCCCATCTGCATCTCTTTTTGCAGCACACGAATCAGCTGCAGAATTTGCGCCTGAATGGTGACGTCCAGCGCGGTGGTGGGCTCATCGGCAATCAGCAATGCCGGTTTGCACGACAGCGCCATGGCAATCATCACGCGCTGGCGCATGCCGCCGGAAAGTTGATGCGGAAAACGCGATAACACGTTGTGGGCTTCAGGTATGCGCACCAGATCCAGCATGCGCCGTGCTTCGGCTTGCGCTTGCTGGTGGCTTTTGCCCTGATGTAAACGGATGGATTCGGCGATCTGCTCACCCACGGTAAACACCGGGTTGAGTGAGGTCATCGGCTCCTGGAAAATCATCGCCATATCGGCGCCGCGCACTTTGCGCATTTGACTGGCGGAGGCTCGCATCACATCCAGCACCTCGCCGTTACGTCGACGCAGTTGGATCTCGCCGCTGACATCACCGCCCGCCTGCTGAATCAAACGCATCAGTGCCAGCGAGGTGACCGATTTGCCCGAACCGGATTCGCCCACCAGCGCCAGCGTTTCCCCACGATGCAAATCCAGTGAAAGGTTACGCACCGCTTCGGTGATTCGCCCTTCATGCTCAAAACGTACGTTGAGGTCACGCACCGCCAGAACCTGCTCGGGTGCAAACTGCTGCTGCGTCATGCCTGCTCCTTAGCTATCGCGGTAAATCGCTACCTCGACTTCGCCACCCACATAGGCGAATCCCCGATACATCCCTTCACTGTTAAAGGGCAATACCACGTTGCCATGGCTATCGATGGCGATCAGTCCACCGCTGCCCTCCAGTTCCTGCACTTTATCGTGGATGACGTTAGCCGTGGCCTGTTGCAAGGTGCGACCGCCATACTCCATTTGTGCGGAAACGTCATAAGCGGCCAGCGTGCGGATAAACACTTCACCCGTGCCGGTGCAGGACACCGCCACAGTTTCATTATTAGCGTAGCAGCCCGCGCCGACGAGCGGGGAATCGCCCACGCGCCCGACCTGCTTGTTAGTCATGCCGCCGGTTGAAGTGGCGGCCGCCAGATTACCCTGAAGATCGAGCGCCACCGCACCCACAGTGCCGAATTTGCGATCGGGATCGAGCGGATCATCGCTGTTACTTTGCGCCGCGCCATCATGATCGAGCACCATCTGATGGCTGCTCAGCGCACGCTGTAACTGCTCCCAGCGCTCCGGCGTGGAGAAGAAATCCGGCGCAACCTGTTCCAGCCCTTGTTCTGCGGCAAAGGCTTCTGCACCCGCGCCGATAAACAGCACGTGCGGACTATTTTCCATCACTTTTCGCGCAGCAAGGATCGGGTTACGAATGTGGCTGACGCCCGCCACCGCACCGACATCGAGGGTGCGTCCATCCATAATGCTGGCATCCAATTCGTGGGTGCCTTGATGGGTGAACACCGCGCCTTTGCCTGCGTTGAACAGCGGGCACTCCTCCAGCAGCCGCACCGCCTCGGTAACCGCATCCAGCGCGCTGCCGCCTGCCGCAAGGATTTGCTGGCCGGCGGTAACGATTGCGTTCAGTTGCTGACGATAGTGCTGCTCTTTTTCGGCGCTCATGGCGGCACGCGTGATTGCGCCCGCACCGCCGTGAATTGCGATAACTGCTTTAGCCATAACCGGTACCCTGTCAGGAAATCAGAACCAAAAACACTGATTTAGAATGGTTTTCATCTTTTTTTGGCAATTTTCGACTATAGAAAGGCACTCCCGGCTTGTAAAGCAGAAAGTGTATCTCCGGTCATAACCTTTTAATGTGGATTATGCTTTTTTAGTCGCATGTGACTCGGCAGACAAATGCCACCATAATAGGCAGCATCTGAAATTCATCACGCAGAGACAGACATGGAACCTTTCACCGCAGGATTAATCTCCCTTGAAGACGCGCAGCAAAAAATGCTGCAACAGCTCACGCCCATCAGCGATTGCCTCAGCGTCTCGCTGTTTGAAGCAGCGGGACGCATCACGGCGAAACCGGTCACTTCCCCGCTGGATGTGCCACCGTTTGATAACTCGGCAATGGACGGTTATGCCGTACGTCTCAGCGATATCGCGCCAGAGCGCGTATTTCCCCTTGCGGGCAAAGCCTTTGCCGGTGCACCGTTCAACGGCGAATGGCCGGCCGGCAGCGTGATTCGCATTATGACCGGTGCGCCGATTCCTGCGGGCTGTGACGCGGTGGTGATGCAGGAACAAACCGAACAGCGCGATGGCGGCATCGTCATCACCGCCGACGTGAATGCGGGGCAAAATATCCGCCGTATCGGTGAAGACATTCAGGCCGGTAAACAGGTGCTGGATGCCGGCGTGCGTCTCGGTGCCGCCGAGTTGCCGCTGCTGGCTTCACTGGGTATTGCCGAAGTCAGCGTGCTGCGCAAACTGCGCGTAGCGATTTTTTCCACCGGCGATGAGTTGCAGGCAGTAGGCCAACCTTTGGCAGACGGACAAATCTACGACACCAATCGCTTCACCGTATCGCTGATGCTCAACAAACTGGGCTGCGAAGTAATCGATCTCGGTGTGATTGCGGACGATCCCGAGGCGCTGCGTAAAGCGTTCAACGAGGCCGATCGTCAGGCGGATGTGGTAATCAGCACCGGCGGCGTATCCGTCGGCGAAGCGGATTTCACCAAAGCAATGCTGGAAGAGTTAGGCGCGATTACCTTCTGGAAGCTGGCGATGAAGCCGGGTAAACCCTTCGCCTTTGGCCGCTTAGCCAACAGCTGGTTCTGCGGCCTGCCGGGCAATCCAGTTTCTGCCGCCGTGACCTTCTATCAGCTGGTGCAGCCGTTACTGGCGACCCTTACCGGCCAGACCACGCGCATTATGCCGCTGCGCCAACGCGCTCGTGCAACTCAACGTTTGAAGAAATCGCCTGGACGCCTCGACTTCCAGCGCGGCATTCTCAGTCGTGGTGAAGACGGCGTGCTGGAAGTGCGCAGCACCGGCGCCCAGGGTTCACATGTGTTTAGCTCTTTCGCCCTGGCCGACTGCTTTATTGTGCTGGATCGTGACCGTGTGGATGTCGAGCCAGGCGAATGGGTTGAGATAGAAGTTTTCAATAGCCTGCTGGAGGGCTAATGAGCGTCGAACTGAGCGATGAGGAGATGCTGCGCTATAACCGTCAGATCGTGCTGCGGGGTTTTGATTTTGACGGTCAGGAAAAGCTCAAAGCCTCAAGCGTGTTGATTGTCGGTCTCGGCGGGCTCGGTTGTGCCGCCGCACCCTATCTGGCTTCGGCTGGCGTGGGTCATCTTACCTTGCTGGATTTCGACACCGTCAGCCTCAGCAATTTACAGCGCCAGATTCTACACAGCGATGCCACCATTGGCCTGGCCAAAGTGGAGTCTGCGCGTCAGCAGCTGGCGGCAATTAACCCGCATTGCCAACTCGAAGCGATTGATGCACAGCTGGATGATGTCCAACTTAGCGCCCTGATCGCACGCCATGATGCGGTGCTGGACTGCACGGATAACGTCAGTGCGCGTGAACAGATCAATCGTTTGTGTTTCCAGCACAAAGTGCCGCTGATTTCCGGCGCGGCCATTCGTATGGAAGGTCAGCTCAGCGTGTTCACCTGGCAGCCGGGCGAACCCTGTTATCGCTGTATTAGCCGCTTGTTTGGCGATCAGACATTGAGCTGCGTGGAAGCTGGCGTGTTGGCGCCGTTAGTGGGCGTGATTGGCGCGATGCAATCTTTAGAGGCAATAAAAGTGCTGACCACGTTGGGGCAACCTGCACGGGCACGCTTGTTGATCTATGACGCGATGAGTGCGGAATTCCGCAACATGAAAGTGATGCAGGATAGGCATTGCGAGGTGTGCGGCCAGAAATAAGTAAGGTGCGCATGGCTGCGCACCTTGTGGTTTTACTCCTGCGGGAAGATGGTGCCCTTATTCATAATCCCGTTCGGGTCAAACGCGGTTTTCAGCGCCTGCAAAATCGGCCATGCGCTGCCGTGTTCTTGCTTCGCCCACTGCACGCGATGCTTACCGATGCCGTGATGGTGCACCATGGAACCTCCGAGCTTCAGCGTCTCTTCCACGATCATGCCATTCAGTGGAACGTGATATTTCACCATCTCCTCTTCGGGACGGCAATCCACCACATTGTAATCGTAAACAAAGTACATGTTGGTGCCGTTGATGTAGCTGTGTGAAGAGTGACCGCCCAGCATGGTGATGTCTTTGGCGTGAGGGAATTCAGTTCGAATACGATTCAGCACATTTTCATAGATTGCATTAATCGTTGACCAGTCACCCGACACTTCGGTGGTGAAGCCCATGTTGCCGGTACGCTGGATGAAATCACGCTCCGCCTGCACTTTCTCCGGTCCCCAGTTGAGGTTCTCAAACCAGTTCTGGATCAGCTGACTTTCCACTTGCTGGCACTCGCGGTGTTTCGCCACGATCGCCTCAATGCCTTTGCCAGTGGCTTCACTGATGCCCGCCGTGCCTTCCGCCATAAAGATCAGCACACACTTGTCTTGTGAGAAGTGGCTGAAGTGCTGTTTGGCATCTTCCGGATCGTAAAGACGAGCAATCGAAGGGCGATAGCCGTCCACCATCACTTCACGCAGAATGGCGAATCCGGTCTTCATCGAGTCCAGCAGATAACCGTAGAAGCGATTATTCTCCGGCTGATATTTGAAGATTTTTACCGTGACTTCGGTGATGTAACACAGCGCACCTTCGTTGCCGATAATCACATGGCGGATATCTGGCCCCGCCGCACGACGCGGCACGTTTTTAATGCGGGTGATGTCACCGTTCGGGAACACCGCTTCCAGCCCCACCACCATGTCTTCAATCGCGCCATACAGCGTCGAGAACTGACCAATACTGCGCGTTGCTACCAGGCCGCCCATCTGCGCCAGCGGCTTCGACTGCGGTGAGTGACCGGTGGTGTAACCCTTTGCCCGCAGCTGGTTTTCCAGCACTTCCAGCGTGACGCCACACTGCGCAGTGACCTGCATGTTTTCGATATCGATCTTAATGACCTGATTCATACCGGATCCATCCAGCACCACCGAGTTTGGTGCGGCGGTTTCCAGCCCACCTTCAGTCGCTGAAGCACCGGTACGCGGCACGCCATTGATGTGATGGCGATTCATAAAGGCTAAGACATCCGAAACCTGTTGGGTATTTTGCAGTTTCACCACCGCAGCCGGGATCGGCAGGGTGTAAACACCGTGAATATCAGCATATTTACGAAAACGATCGTGGCTGCTGCGTTTTAATTCAGCTTCGTCGGTCACTACCTGTTGTGGGCCGACGATCTCTTTTAATTGTTCAACAATGGCTTCACGTGAAAGCGTCATAATATTCTTCCTCTCAACAAATATGATTAATTAACGAACCCGATATCCACCATCGACAACCAATAAATGGCCATTGACGTAATTTGATGCGCGGCTGGCTAAATACACCATCGCACCCATTAAATCTTGTGTATCTCCCCAGCGATTCGCCGGAATATGATCCAACACGCGTTGATTGGTTTCAGGATTACTGCGCGTGGCAGTGGTGATGGCCGTCGCGTAATAGCCCGGTGCGATACCGTTAACCTGAATATTGTACTGCCCTAACTCATCACAATAGGATTTGGTTAAACCGGCCAGCGCATGTTTGGTGGCGGAATAAGCCGGTGACCATTGGCCGCCAAGCCAGGAAAATAGCGAGCAAATATTAATAATCTTACCGCTCTGCTGCGGCACCATTATTTTCGCTGCCTGATGACTCATCTCAAAGGCAGCGGTGAGATTCACTGAGATCATCGGATCCCAATCTTCACGACCGAAATCCAGCACCTTATTAAGCTTACAGATGCCAGCATTGTTTACCAGAATATCCAGTCGGCCGAAGCGCTCCAGACACTCCGCAACAATGCGGGCCGGTTCGCCAGCCTGAGTGATATCCGCTTGCATAAATTCTGCACGAACACCTTGTTTTTCAATCAGTTGTTTTGTCTCTGGATTGGCAGGCGCCAGATCAGGAATAAAGACATTGGCACCTGCTTTCGCCAGCGCGACCGCAAAGGCCTGGCCCAAACCGGTGTTGCCTCCGGTGACAATGGCGCACTGCCCTCGCAGCGAAAAGAAATCGAGTGAAAATGTATCCAGCGATTCCGTCATGATTCCATCTCCTGGTCTGAATAACGGGCAAAAAAAAGGAGAAAAGCAAGCTCCTTCGCAGTAAAGCGAAGAAGTTACTTTTCTCCAGATCTCGAGTAACTGGTGATTACGCTAGCATGGGCATTTCGAAATAAAAAGCGATCTCAATCACAAAAAAACCTGAAGACATCAAGGCGCTGAATTAAGCAGCAGAATAATTACGCCAGCGAAAAATATATAAGAATAAGCCGAGTCATTTTAATAACGTCATTCTGTGACTTCCTTCACAACGTCATGGCAAGTTGTCATGCTAAAAATGCTCCCCGTTACTGTCTGAGACCAAGAGAAAAGTAACTTTCTGCGATTGCGGAAAGGACGCTTTTCTCTTTTTTTTGTTTCTAATTTGGGGGCGAAGATGCAAACCAAAAACTCAATCCGCTGGTTAACATTAGCGGTTATTAGCATCAGCGGTGGCATTAGTTTTGATTTGGCGTATTTACGTTATATCTACCAAATCCCAATGGCGAAATTCATGGGATTTTCGAATACCGAAATCGGCATCATTATGAGCACCTTTGGTATTACCGCTATTTTACTTTATGCGCCAGGCGGCTTAATTTCCGACAAATTTTCCCATCGTAAAGTGATGTCCGGTGCCATGATCGCCACCGGCATTTTGGGTGCCATTATGGCCACCTACCCTCCGCTGTGGGCGATGCTGCTGATTCAGGTCGCCTTTGCCATCACCACCATTCTGTTGCTGTGGGCGGTATCAATCAAAGCGGCTTCGCTGTTAGGCACGCGTGAAGAACAAGGCAAAATTATGGGCTGGATGGAAGGCCTGCGCGGCGTTGGCGTGATGGGTCTCGCTTTGTTTACCGTCTGGGTATTTGCCCAATTCCATCCTGACGACCCGAATAGCCTGAAAGCGGTGATCCTGATTTATAGCGGCACCTATGTGGCGCTCGGCATTGCCTGCTGGTTTTTGGTCAGCGATGGCTTTGCCCAGCAGGACGAGGAGCAATCATCAGCCTTTAGTCTGCAGCATGCGCTACGCGTGCTGAAAATGCCCACCACCTGGTACTGCAGCATGATCATTTTTGGCGTTTACACCATCTACGCCATCCTCAGCTACTCCACCAACTATCTATCCGAAATCTATGGCATGTCATTAGTGGCCGCCAGCTACATGGGCATCATCATCAATAAAGTGTTTCGCGCCATCTGCGGCCCGCTGGGCGGCATGGTCACCAGCTACAGCCGCTGGCGCTCGCCGACGCGCGTGATCCAGTTCCTGTCTGGACTCTGCCTGTGCGTGATTGCCTTGCTGTATGTCGTCACACAATCCCCGATCAGCCTGCCGTTGGCGATCGGCCTGATCTTATTAATGGGATTCACCTGTTATGCCTCGCGCGGCCTCTATTTTGCCTGCATCGGCGAAGTGAATACGCCGAAGCAGATCCTCGGTACCACCATTGGTATTTGCTCAGTGATTGGCTTCTTACCCGATGTCTTCGTCTATCCATTGGTGGGTTACTGGCAGGATACGCTGCCGCCCGCCTTTGCCTACCGCAACATGTGGATCATGGGCGGCTGCGCTAGCCTGCTGGTGCTGCTGTTTACCGCCCTACTCATTAGCCAGATCAAGCGGGTCTCACCTGCTGGTCACGCCGCGCCATTAAAAGGAGTCTGATATGTCTGCGCGTTATTTGATGGGAATTGATGTCGGCACACAGAGTGCCAAAGTGGTGATTTTCCGCACCGACGGCGAGGTGATATGCAGCGCACAGCAGCCGCTGCGTGCGCTGGTGATCCCTCAGCCGAATCGTGCCGAACATCCTGATGACGATCTTTGGTATTCGGTCCAGCAGGCCTGCCGTGCGGCGATGACGCGCTTTCACCAGTTGGGTGGTCAGGACCATCAGCTGCTGGCCGCCGGACTGTGCGTGATCCGCTGCTGCCGGGTGCTGATGCGTCAAGACGGCGAGCTGGCGTGGCCGGTGATCAACTGGATGGATGCACGGCTCAACCAGCCTTATCAACCCGCGCCGGAATACGGTGAAGTGCGCTGGATCACCACCACGTCCGGCTATATCACTCATCGTCTCACCGGCCAGACCCGCGATACCAGCGCTAATTACATTGGCTGCTGGCCGATGGATGATGCCAGTCAGATGTGGGACGACAGCCAAATGGCGAGCTGTCATTTGCGCCGGGATCAGCTGTTTGATGTGGTGCGTCCCGGTGAAATGCTGGGCGAAGTCACCTCAACCGCGGCGCGGGCGAGCGGTTTACCGCTGGGTTTGCCAATTATCGCCACCGCCCATGACAAAGCAGTGGAAGCCTTAGGCGCTGGCGCGCTGTCTCAGGGCGAAGCGTTGATATCACTGGGCACTTACATTGGTGCGATGGTGCATGGCGACACGCAACCACACGCCAGCGAGCATTTCTGGCCGTTCCAGGCCGCGCTGCCGGGCCATTTTCTCTACGAGTGCATGGGCGTTCGGCGGGGGATGTGGACGGTCAGTTGGTTCCGCGATCAGTTTGGTGCAGCGGCACTGCAGGATGCGCAAGATGCCGGTGTGGATATCGAAACCCTGCTCGGTGCTGAAGCCAGTGTGGTTGCGGCCGGCAGCGACGGGCTTATCACGCTACACGACTGGGCCGCTCCGGCCGAAGCACCGTGGCGCAAAGGGGCGATCATTGGCTTTGATGGCCGTCATACCCGCGCGCACCTGTTTCGCTCTCTGCTGGAAGGCATCGTGTTCACCATGAAAAACCATCTGGATCCGATGATGCAGGCGCTGGATCGCCCGCTGACACAGTTAGTGATTTCCGGCGGCGGCGCCAATAGCGATCTGTTTATGCAACTGTTCGCGGATATCTTTGGTGTGCCTGCACGACGCAATGCGATGCGCAGTTCCGCCGCTATCGGCTGTGCTCTCAATGCGGGCATGGCATTAGGCGTGTGGCAAAGCTATCAGGAAGGCGTGACCGCGCTGGTGAAAACCGGCGAGACATTCCTGCCGAATGCTCACCATCATGCGCTGTATCAGCAACTCAATCAGCAGGTTTACCAGCAACTTCACAGCGCGCTCGATCCCCTGCTTAAGCGCCTTAGCCCACTCGCGGAGGCTTAGCGTCGCTGCGCTAATGGCCAGACGCCAGCGTTGGTGGTCGAGACTGCTAGCGCACCCGCCGCTAACGCCAGCTGTGCATCCTCTTCGTCGCATACCAGCCCGCCAGCAATGATCGGCTGGCTGATGCGCTCGGTGATCCAGCCCAGCACTTTCGGCATACAGCCAGGCAGGATCTCCACAATGTCGGGCTGCGACTGCGCCACCTGTTTATCAATGTTGTTGAAGGAGATGGAGTCCAGCACAAACAGGCGATGGATTGCCCAGAAACCGTGCTGACGCGCGGCTTTCAGCATCGCCGGTTTAGTGCTGATGATGCCATCGGCCTGCGTCACGATTTTCAGGAACTGGATCACCACTTCCTGGCGCGAGCTGCCTTCCAGCAAATCAACGTGCACAAAGGCGATTTTCCCAGCCTGTTTTATCTGCCCGACGATGCGCCCGATATTGCATATGTTGCCATACAGCACCGACACCACCTGGCAAGGTGAGTCAATCGCCTGTTGCAGGCTTTGCGCATCTTTGACGGCGGCGACCACCGGCGAGCTCTTTAACAATTCAACTAAATCCACTGCACACCCACCTATTCACTAAAGGATAACGCTGGCTGCAGGCGTGGCAGCGTTGAAACGTTGCATCTCCGCCAGCAGCCAATCCCGAAATACCGCCACGCGCGGCAACATCTGTTTGCCATAAGGCACCTCCAGCCAGTAACCGTTAGCGCTGGAAAGCAACTGCGGCGAGATCTGAACTAATACGCCGTTGCTGAGTTCGTTTCGTACCATGGCACGATCCAGCACGGCAAAACCTGCTCCGGTGACACAGGCGTTGATCACCTGATCCTGTGTGCTAAACGCCAGTCCGTTATCTTCCGGTGGCGCAGTTTCACCGCAGGCCTGATACCAGCGCGACCAGTTATCCAGCCGACTGTCGCCATTCAGCACGTGCAGTTGTGGCATCAGGCTGATATCTGGCCAGATGCCATCCAGCATCAACAGCGGGCTGCCCACCAGCACCAGGGTTTCATGACACAACCATTCCCCTTCCGCGCCCGCTTCTTGCGCATCCTGCTGCGAGCCAAAGCGAATGGCGCAGTCGAAGTCACTGTATTTCTGCCGCGCTTCACTGATCAGCATGATTTGCAGCTGACGATGCTGTTGACGCAGTGAAACCAGACGCGGCGCTAACCAGCGCGTGGCAAACGTCGGAGCGACCTGTAAACGCAGATGTTGGCGGGGGTTGTGCTGCTGCACGCTGCGTACACCTTCTTCCAGCAAATCCAGCGACTGACGTACCACTGGCAGCAACTGGATGGCTTCTGGCGTCAGCATCAATCCACTGTGGCTACGGACGAACAGATCTTTGCCAAGGAAGGTTTCCAGCTGGCGCATCTGGCGGCTGGCAGCGCTCTGCGTCATGAACAAGGCATCGGCGGCTTTACTGAAGCTCAGTGTACGACAGGTCTCTTCGAACAGCCGTAACATACTGAGTGAAGGCAACTTTCTCATTCTGACTCCAGCAGCCAGGCGGTAAAACATCGCGCCAATCTAACCACAACCCAGACGGTAACGGAGAACGTAAACCTAAATTTTTGAGTGCAATCACAGGAAATTGCGGAATAGGGGTATGACTTTTTCGCACTGGCCTGCACCCGGCTCCAATGTCACAGTAATTTCTCATCCAGATAACAATAAAATAACAACCATCTCTCCCCGAAGGAGGAAGGAATATGACGCAAACGACTCTGATGGATGATGTACCCTTAAATCGCTTTCACCTCAAAATCACCGGGCTCACCTTCGGTGCGCACCTCACCGATGGCTACATTCTCGGTTCCGTTGGCTTCGCGCTGACACAAATGACGCCGCAAATGTCACTCACGCCGTTCTGGCAAGGCATGATTGGCAGCTCAGCGTTGATCGGGTTATTCCTAGGTAGCCTGATTCTCGGCTGGATCGCCGACAGCGTCGGCCGCCAGAAGATTTTCTGCTTCAGCTTTATCCTGATTACCCTGGCATCCGGCATGCAGTTTTTTGCTCAGTCAGCGGAACAACTGTTCCTGCTGCGCGTGCTAATTGGCTTCGGCTTAGGCGGTGACTTCTCGGTCGGCCATACCATTCTGGCGGAGTTCGCCCCGCGTAAACATCGCGGCGTGCTATTGGGTGCCTTCAGCGTGCTCTGGACTGTCGGCTATGTCGCTGCCAGCTTTGCCGGACATCTGGCACTGCAGGCGCACGTCGACGGCTGGCGCTGGCTACTCGCATCCTCTGCCCTGCCTGCATTCGCGATTCTGCTGCTGCGTATCGGTACGCCAGAATCCCCGCGCTGGCTATTACGTCGCGGTCGACGCGAGGAAGCCATGGCCATCGTTCATCGTTTGTTTGGCTCCCACGTCACTTTGCAGGAAGAGAAACAGCAGGAGCAGGATGGCAGCCTGACCGCGCTGTTCCGCCCGCGCTATCGTCGCCGTACTGCCTTTAACTGCCTGTTCTTTGTCTGCCTGGTGATTCCTTATTTCGCCATCTACACCTTCCTGCCCGCCATCCTGCGCGAGATGGGATTGGATCAAGGCTTTGCCACTGACCTGCTGTTGAGCGGCCTGCTGCTGGTGGGTGCCGTGCTCGGTATCGTGCTAACGGCAATGTGCTCGCGTCGAGGCTTCCTGATCGGTTCCTTTATTTTCCTTGCGGCCTGCTTGCTGCTGCTGAGCCTGCTGCACAGCAGTGCCGGTATCTGGCTGATTCTGCTGTTTGCCGCCTTTACCCTGGTGATGTCGGCAGTCAGTAACCTGGTGGGCGTGTTCCCGGCGGAGAGCTTCCCGACCGATGTGCGCTCTCGCGGCGTGGGTTTCGCCACCTCAATGAGTCGACTGGGATCGGCGGTCGGCACGCTGCTGCTGCCACTCGCCATCGTCAATTACGGTATCGCCGGCACCATGGGTTTGCTGGCGGCGATTCTGGTGCTCGGTGCACTGGTGTCCATCGCCTGGGCACCCGAAACCAAAGGGCTGACGCTCACTGACGCCTCTCAAGACACCCCGGCGGCGGATACCCCGCTCAGCCCTAACGCTTCAACTTCAACGCAACATCTGTAACAGGAGACAATGATGGAAATGTATATCGGTGAAGGCTTTGCAGGCGACGGCGTTAACGCTTCGCATATCAATATCATGATTGGACCGCGCAACGGCGTGGTGGGTCAGGCGTTCTCCACCAGCCTGGCGACACCTTCACAAGGCCACTGCCCGTTTATGGTGGTGATTAAACCCAATGTGCCAGCCAAGCCGATGACACTGTATGTCAACAAAGCCGCTATCAGTAGCGATTTGCACGGTAATGCCACCTGGGGCGCATCACAGGCAGCGATTGCTAAAGCAGTGACCGAGGCGCAGCTGCAGGGCACGCTGCCGCCAGAAGCTGAAGATGAGTGGTGCATTGTCACCGCCAACTGGGTCAATCCTGGCTGTACCGATCTCGATGAAGTGTTCGCTAACAACTATCGCGCCTGCAAAGTGGCGATAGAAGCGGCGATGGAAAAGCTGCCGGGCCGCCAGCAGTTGATTAATGCCCTTCCCGAGTTGGGCAATCCCTTTTATTCCCCGAAGTAGCAGGAGTTGCAGCATGGAATACATCAAACTGGGCCACAGCGGTTTGCAGGTGTCGCGTCTTTGCCTCGGCACCATGAATATGGGCAGCAAGAGCTGGAAGCCGTGGATTTTCGACGAGGCACAAAGCGAGCCGATCATCCGTCACGCGCTGGAAAACGGTATCAACTTTATCGATCTGGCCGACTTCTACTCCAGCGGTGCCGGGGAGCAAGTGGTGGGTCGGGTGCTCAAACGCATCGCCCAGCGTGATGAATTGGTGCTCACCACCAAAGTTGGTTATCCACTTGGCGGGGGCCAGAATAATCAGGGCCACTCGCGTAAGCACATTCTCGACAGTATCGATGGCAGTCTGCGCCGCCTCGGCACCGATTATGTTGATGTCTATATGCTGCACTATTTCGACGTGAACACGCCGATCGAAGAAACCTGGGAAGCGATGAACAGCATCGTACGCAGTGGCAAAGCACGCTATGTCGGAGTATCCACCATGTACTGCTGGCAATTGGCGAAGATCTTGTGGTGCTGCGAGCGCAACGGGTTTGTGAAACCGATCAATATGCAGCTGCAGCTGAACTGCGCCTACCGCGAGGAGGAACGCGAAATGATGCCGTTCTGTCGCGATCAGGGCCTGGGCGTTTCCGTGTTCAGTCCGCTGGCACGCGGATTGCTGAGCGGCGATGCACAATCCATCCGCAATCAAACCGATTTCTTCACCCGTGAAATGTACGCTGATGAAGCCTCGATCCAGATTGCCGAATCCGTCGGCCGTGTCGCCGCCGCACGTGGATTAACCAGCGCACAGATTGCTCAGGCTTGGGTGCTGTCCCATCCAGGCGTGGATTCGATGCTGGTAGGCGCAGACAGCGTCGCCCAACTCGATAGTGCTATCGCCGCGCTGCATACTCCGCTGGATAGCGAAGAGCGCTTCGAACTGGAACGCAACTACACGCCGTGCGATGTGATTAACGATTACACCGCAGGTAAACGTATCGCCCGTCATAGCCGTGCTGCCCGCACGGTGTTTACGGATAACACACTTCAATCTGCAAGGAATATCGCATGACATCTTCACTGCTGCGTACCGGCTGGTATTGCAATGGACAATGGCTGGAGAGCGATCGCACTTATGATGTGACCAATCCGGCCGACAACAGCGTGGTGGCACAGGTCGCTAACGTTGGCGCGGCGGAAACCAACCGCGCCATTGATGCCGCCGCCGCCGCCCTGCCCGCCTGGCGTGCCTTAACCGCCAAAGCGCGCGCTGCAATCCTGCAGCGCTGGTATCAATTGATTATTGAGAATCAGGAAGCGCTGGCGCAACTGGTGGTGCAGGAACAAGGAAAAGTGCTGGCAGAAGCGCGCGGCGAAGTGCTATACGCCGCCAGTTTTATTGAGTGGTTTGCCGAGGAAGGCAAGCGCGCTAACGGCAAGACCATCCCTTCAACCAAGGCCGGTAATCTGATCCTGACGCTGAAACAGCCGGTTGGCGTAGTCGCCGCGATTACACCGTGGAACTTCCCGCTGGCGATGTTGACGCGCAAGTTGGGCCCAGCGCTGGCCGCCGGTTGTACCGCGATCGTCAAACCAGCCAATGAAACACCACTGTCGGCCTTTGCCCTGTTGGTGTTGGCGGAACAGGCGGGCGTTCCGGCTGGCGTATTGAACGGGGTAAGCGGCGAAACCGTGGAGATTGGCCACACGCTTACGCACAACGATACGGTGCGTAAAATTTCCTTTACCGGCTCAACGGCCGTGGGTCAGTTACTGATGCGCGATGCCGCCAGTTCAGTGAAGAAGCTGTCACTGGAGCTGGGCGGCAATGCGCCGTTTATCGTGTTCGATGATGCCGATATTGATGCGGCAATCGAAAGCGCCATGGCGGCCAAATTCCGTAACAGCGGGCAGACTTGCATCTGTGTGAACCGCTTTTATGTCCAGGATGGCGTATATGATCAATTCGTCACCAAGCTGGCTGCGGCTGCGAACGCGTTGAAAGTCGCGCCGGGTCTGACGCCGGGTGCACAGCAAGGGCCACTGATTCATCAGCGCGCGATGGAGAAAGTCGAAGCGCATGTGCAGGATGCCTTGCAGCACGGTGCGCGTTTGGTTTGCGGCGGTGAACGTCATGCGTTGGGTGGCAGCTTTTACCAGCCGACGGTGCTGGCCGAGGCCAATGAGCAGATGCGTCTGGCACACGAAGAGACTTTCGGACCGGTTGCTGCCTGTTTCCGTTTCCGTACGGAACAGGAAGTGATCGAGCGCGCCAACAATACGCCGTATGGTCTGGCTGCTTATCTGTTTACCCGCGATCTGGCACGGGCACTGCGTGTCACTCCGCAACTGGAGAGCGGCATGGTCGGTGTTAATGAAGGGATTATCTCTACGGAAGTGGCGCCGTTTGGTGGCGTGAAAGCGTCAGGATTAGGGCGCGAAGGCGCGGATGTTGGGCTCGAGGAGTATCTGGAAACTCAGTATGTGAATATTGGGCAGATTGGGTAATGTGGCTGGTTTCACTGTTTTCGCTGAAGGTCAGGCGCAGGGTCAGATAAGGTCCGCCCGATCGCAAAGTCACTAAGGATTTAGCGGCCGCGTCTGCATGGATAATGGTGGGTTTGGCTGTTTTCGCTGAAGGTCATGCGCAGGGTCAGATAAGGTTCGCCCGATCGCAAAGGAAACAGGCATCCATGCCGATCGGCTGGGCCATCCGTGGCCCAGACGCTTTGCTCTTCGGGCGAACCTTATCTTCCCTTTAAACTTTGGTGTTGCTGTTTAAAGCGAATCGTCCGTGCAGGCTGAATTAACCAACAGAGAGCACAAATATTGATAAAGGCAGGAATGGTGGGTCCGGAGTAAAGCGTTCGCCGCAGGGATGCGGCGACCGAGGCTACAGGGATGTATTTACGCCGTCTTTACGGAGCGGCCCACCATTTATGCCTGACGGTGCAGGGCTTTCCAGCGAACTAGCGAACTAGCGAACTAGCGAACTAGCGAACCAGCGAACCAGCGAACCAGCGAACCAGCGAACCAGCGAACCAGCGAACCAGAGTAAAGCGCCCACCGCAGGGATGCGGTGGGCGCGGCTACAGGAATGTCACTATTTTAAACAATACCCTGACTGCGCAGATAATCTTCGTAGTTGCCGGTGAAGTCGATAATGCGATCGCCCTTCATCTCCATCACGCGGGTCGCCAATGAGCTAACAAACTCACGGTCATGCGAAACGAAAATCAGCGTGCCTTCGTAACCTTCAAGAGCCAGGTTAAGCGACTCAATCGATTCCATATCGAGGTGGTTAGTCGGTTCATCCATGATCAAAATGTTCGGCTTCTGCATCATCAGCTTGCCAAACAGCATGCGGCCTTTCTCACCACCGGACAGCACTTTTGCAGGCTTCTTAATTTCATCATGACCAAACAGCAGACGGCCCAGAATACTGCGCACCGCTTGCTCGTCATCACCTTCCTGCTTCCACTGACTCATCCAGTCGAACACGCTCAGGTCATCGGCGAAATCTTCTGCATGGTCCTGCGCATAATAACCAATCAGCGCATTCTCGGACCATTTCACTGTGCCGCTATCAGGCGTTAACTCACCGACCAATGTTTTCAGCAAAGTCGTTTTACCGATACCGTTGGCACCGAGAATGGCCACTTTCTCACCGACTTCAACCATCAGATTAAACTTGTTGAACAGCGGGCCGTTATCGAATCCTTTTGTCAGTGCTTCAACTTCCAGCGCATTACGGAACAGCTTCTTATCCTGTTCAAAACGGATATAAGGGTTCTGACGGCTGGAGGCTTTCACTTCATCCAGTTTGATTTTATCAATCTGCTTGGCACGCGAAGTCGCCTGACGCGATTTAGAGGCGTTGGCACTAAAGCGGCTAACGAATGATTGCAGGTCAGCAATTTGCGCTTTCTTCTTCGCGTTATCAGAAATTAAACGTTCACGCGCCTGAGTCGCCGCGGTCATATATTCGTCATAATTCCCTGGATACACGCGCAGTTCGCCGTAATCCAGATCCGCCATATGCGTACACACCATATTCAGGAAGTGACGGTCATGCGAAATGATAATCATGGTACTGTTACGTTCGTTTAGCACCTGCTCCAGCCAACGAATGGTATCAATATCCAGGTTGTTCGTCGGTTCATCGAGCAGCAGAATATCCGGGTTTGAGAATAATGCCTGCGCCAAAAGCACACGCAATTTCCAACCTGGTGCGATTTCGCTCATCGGACCGTAATGCTGCTCCACCGGAATACCCACGCCCAGCAATAATTCACCGGCACGAGATTCCGCGCTGTAACCATCCATTTCGCCGTATTCAACTTCCAGGTCGGCAACTTTATAGCCTTCCGCTTCGCTCATTTCTGGCAAAGCATAAATACGGTCGCGCTCTTCCTTCACCGCCCATAATTCGGCGTGACCCATAATCACCGTATCCAGTACGCTAAATTGCTCAAAGGCAAACTGGTCCTGGCGTAACTTACCGATACGCTCGTTAGGGTCGAGTGAAACATTACCGTTGCTCGGTACCAGGTCGCCGCCCAGTATTTTCATGAAGGTCGATTTACCGCTGCCGTTCGCACCGATTAAACCGTAACGATTACCGCCGCCAAACTTAACGGAGATATTCTCAAACAGCGGCTTACTGCCGAACTGCATAGTGATATTGCTGGAAACTAACACGGCATTGACCTTTGTTACGCGATGGAGGAAAAAACAGCGGGCATTATGCCAGAAACGGGCATCAGGACGCCACCTCTGCGCCTGTTAGCGTGAAGATGAAGTGCTGAACGCGTTGTTGCAAAAAGAGAAATAAAAAAGCCGAAGACGATGTCGTCTCCGGCTCCCGCTTACAAGGATTGTGCAGATTATTTGATCAGGAAACTGTCCAGGCTTTTACCTGAGTCCAGCGCTTTCTTAATCGCTGCCGGGGTACGGCCCTGGCCGGTCCATGATTTCTCATCACCGTTTTCATCGGTGTAAGAATATTTAGCCGGACGCGGTGCACGCTTCGCGCGTTTTTTACCGGTTTCCAGCGCACCCAGCAATTCGTTGGGATCAATACCGTCAGCCAACAGCATTTCACGATATTTAGACAGCTTTTCTTCTTTCTCGCGGTTCTGCGCTTCTTCGGCGTTAACTTCGTCGCGACGTTCAGTCACCACTACCGTTAATTTCTCCAGAATCTCTTCCAGGTCGGTCAATGGCAGTTCACGAGCCTGCGCACGTAATGTGCGAATGTTGTTCAGAACTTTAAATGCGTCACTCATCACAATGTCCTTGCTTATGGGGTTTTAATAAACTGTAGCGGCAAGATTACCCAATTCAAATAAAAAAATAAATTAATTTATACGGACGGATAATTCCTAACAGATTAACGTATTCACAATTTGAGCGATTACCCCAGCAAGTGACTTTAATTAACGGTGAATTAACAACAGATGTTTAGTACCACCCGATGGAACCGGTATCGATTTTAACGGTTATTCCCGGCGGATAAACAAGCGTTTAGCGGCTTAAGCCATGCCAGGATGAAGTGCGTTAGCAGATTAATGAAGATAAATGTTGTAGTCGAAAATCTATTTTCACAGGTGATTATTATATTTTCACAGTTGAGAGCACAATCGCATTTTTATCCCCCTCTACGATAAAAAGCCGGCGCATGCACCGGCTTTTCCCCCCATAAAACGTAACCTCAGGTTACGAGCTTTTCTTCACGGCGTGAGTCAACTGCGGTTGCGGTTCTTCATTTGACAACCAGTCGTGCAAATAATGCTCGATCTGTTCCAGCGAGCGATTTCGTGTTTCCGGTACGCAGCGAACGACAAAAATGGCGCCGCCTATTCCGACTAGCGCGAAAATAAAGAACGCCCCTGATAATCCCACCGATGCCAACAGGATCGGGAACATCAGCGAGATAACGAAATTAGCTATCCACATAGCAAACACGGCACCACCCATAAATATCCCGCGCAGACGTGTAGGGAAAATTTCAGACAATAGCAGCCAGGTTACCGGTGAGAGTGCCCCTTGCTGGAAACTCAAAAACATCAGCATCCCCAGCAGCACCATATAACTGCGCAGTACATCGGGCTGACCATTTACCGTCTCCGGCATGAAATAACTCACGGCACCAATAAATACCAAACAGGCGGTACAACCAAACTGCCCGATCATCGTCATGGTACGTCGACCAATGCGTCCCAGCAGCCAGATACCAACAAAAGTCATTAATACCGAAATAACACCATTGGCGATGGTGGCAATTAATGCCGCGTTATCGCTCATGCCCACGGCTTTCAACATGGTCGGAGCGTAATACATGATGGTATTCACCCCGGTTAACTGCTGTATCACCGCAATCCCCACGCCAATCAAAAATAATTTAAACAGCCAGGGTTTTCGCAATTCACGCAGGCGTGGACGCGTCTCATGTTGTTCTTCAGCTAAGGTCTCTTCTATTTCCGTGAGTTCCCACTCGACATCTTGTTTAGCACGTGTACGTTCCAGCACCTGACGTGCTTCCGCCAACCGCCCTTTCATCGCATACCAGCGTGGTGAGTCAGGCATAAACAACATGCCAAACCACAGCAGCACGGCAGGCACCGTCGCCACCGCCAGCATCCAGCGCCAGGTGGTATCGCCGCCCCACACCGCGTTAAATCCGGCGTTAGAGATATAGGCCAACATCTGCCCGGAAACGATCATCAGCTCCTGCATAGTCACTAGCTGCCCACGCTTGTTTGCGGGTGCCATCTCCGCGATATACACAGGAACCGTAGCTGACGCACCGCCCACCGCCACACCCAATACCAGGCGGAAGAAAATCATCCATTCGACGTCAGGCGCTAACGCGGTGCCGATTGCGCCAATGGCGAAAATCACAGCCAGCACCAGAATGATTTTTCTCCGCCCGGCAGCGGCGGCAAAGTGGCCAGACGCCAGGGCACCAAAAGCCGCACCAAATAGCAGGCTGCTGGTGACCAAACCGGTAGTAAAGGGTGTCAGATGAAGATCGTTGCCCATAAACAGCAGTGCGCCTGAAATCACACCGGTGTCATAGCCGAACAGCAATCCCCCTAAGGTGGCAATCATTGCTATCACCTTCACAAAGGGTTCAGTGCGCGTACTGCTGTTCGGCCCTGATGCTTTGTTGGGGGTAAGGTAGTTTTCTCGCGACATAACCCGCTCCTTAACAGTTAGAGAAGGTTTAAAAATAGTTTATTTCAACCAATAGGAATAATTATGAAATTTAAATTTTGCGCGACAGGTCATAAACATCGCATTAATATGAGGTGCACATCACAGAAAATGCCTTTTCTGCTGGTAAACAGAGGAATACCGATAAAATCGGAGAGTGCATTTATTTAAAAAGGAGAATTTTTGTTCCAAGAATAGTCGGAATGTGATGCCTTATGCAGGGCAGCCCGCAGACCGCCCTTTTCGATTAAGGCACCGTGGTGGCCGGGCCAAACACGGAATATTCGGGCAGAGTTACGTTCTGATAAGGCTCCCAGCCGCCGCCCAGCGCTTTGTAGAGCGCCACCAAATCCAACGCGCTTTGCATCCGCGCTTGAGTCGATTGCGCTTCTGCCTGCGCTAACTGGCGCTGTGCATCCAGCACATCCAGGAAGGTGGAAATCCCCTGCTTGTAGCTATCGCTGGCGAGATCAAATGCTCTCTGCAATGCGCCTGTGGTTTCATCCAGAGCAGTCACCTGCTGCTGATCGGCGCGATAGCTGACCAGCGCATTCTCGACATCTTGTAATGCGGTCAGCACTGTCTGACGATATTCCAGCGCCGCATTGGCCTGCTGCGCGCGCGCCAGTTTCACACTGGAGACCAAACGCCCGCCCTGGAATATCGGAATCGAAAGTGATGGCCCGATGCTATAAAAATGGCTGCTCCAGTCATCCAGATAGCTGGCATCGGTGTTGCGAACCCCGAGTTGTCCCGTCAGTGACAGGCTGGGGAACAGATCCGCCACTGAGACGCCAATGTTGGCGGTTTGGGCATGCAGATTGGCTTCCGCCTGCCGAATGTCCGGACGTCGCCGCGCCAGCGTAGAGGGAATTCCGACCGCCACCATTTTCGGCAGCGCCGGTAACGCTTTACTGCTCATCAGCTCGTTATCCAGTGCACCCGGCGTTTTGCCCAGCAAGACCGCTAAACCATTCATGGCCTGACGTTCCTGCGACTGATAACCCGGCAATTGCGCGTTCAACGAGGCAAGTTGTGCACGCGCATTTTCCACATCGGTTAGCGGTGCCATGCCGTTGCGCTGCTGGCTTTGCGTCAGTTCCCAGGTTTGCTGCGCCACATCGATTTGCTGCTGCAGCGTGTTGAGCACCGCTTGCGCACCGCGCAGTTGCAGATAGGCGCGCGCCACTTCCGCCTCGAGCGACACCAGCGCATCATTGCGCTGTTCGATGGCGGCCTGTTGCTGCGCATCCGCGGCTTCCATCTGGCGGCGTACTTTGCCCCACAGATCCAACTCCCAGCTGGCGTCAAAGCTGCCCTGATACAACGTGACCGAGTGATCGAGGCCATTCAGCTGGTTGGCGACGTCACTGTCCACCTGATCGTAAACCCCGTTGGATTCCAATATGCCTTTTAAACCCAACTGTTGACGCGTGACTTTCGCCGAGCCATTAAGTGAAGGAAAAAGCCCTCCACGCGCCTGGGCCAATTGCTCACGCGCGCCAGCAATGCGCAATACTGACTGCTGCAGAGATAAGTTACCGGCAATGGCGCGTTCGATCAGGCTATCCAGCTGTGGATCATTAAAGCTCTTCCACCACAGCGGGTTGGTGGCCGCCGATTGCGGTTTTGAGGCTTCCTGCGATGGCAAATCGCGATAGCTTCCCGGCGTCTGCGCATGGGGTGGCTGATAATCAGGGCCCACGGCGCAACCCGCCAGAAGCAGAGACAGCGCCAGCAAACTCAAGCGCGGAGAGGTGATCATCTTAGTGTGCTCCTGCACTGCCTTCGCTCTTGATCGGCGAAAGCAACCAACAAAATGGAATCAACAGCAAGGCCACAATACTCAGGCCCATAAATACGTCGATGTACGCCAGGATTCGCGCCTGTGCAATCATCTCTTTGTACAGCTGACCTGTCGCCAGCGTCAGCGGATCGCCCACCGCAGACGTGAAGTCGCGAATCGACTGCGCCCAATGCTGCAAAGTGAGGTTGAACGGCTCGTTGAGCGGCGTCATGTTATGCACCATGCTCGCTGACCGCGTCTGCATGCGCTCGGTAATCCCCGCCGTTGCCAGCGAAATACCGATCGATCCGGCCACATTACGGAACATAGTAAACAGTGCCGCAGCATCTGCATTGAGCCGCTGCGGCACCGTGATAAAGGCAATGGTGGTGAGCGGCACAAACAGAAAACCTAGTCCGATGGACTGTGCACTGCGCATCAAGACCAGGGTGGTGAAATCAACGTTCGGAGTTAAGGTGGTGGAATAGAAAAACGCGCTGGCAAGGCAGGTAAAACCAAAGGCGATGATATAGCGCGTTTGCACAATCGGCATCAGCTTCAGCACCAGCGGAATGGTCAGCACGATCAATACCGCACCGGGCGACAGCACCAGCCCCGACCATGTTGCGGTATAGCCGAGATCCTGCTGTGCCAGCTGAGGAAGCACCACTGAACTGCCGTACAAAATCATCGCCATGCCCGCCATCAGCAAACCGGCGACCCAGAAGTTGCGGTCTTTCATCACCGTGATATCCACCACCGGCTTGCGCGCATACAGCAACCAGTAAATTGCCCCGACAATGCCGATCACCGCGAGCATGCAAAACAGGCGAATAAAGTGCGAGGCGAACCAGTCTTCATCTTCGCCACGGTCGAGGAACACCTGCAAACAGCCGAGGCCAAGGGTAATCAAACTGATGCCGATATAATCGATCTTGAGTTTGCCCTTCGCCCACTTGCGCTCCCACGGCGGATCTTCCAGCAGTTGATAAATCGCCAGCACCGTTAAAATCCCGACCGGGATATTAATAAAGAACACCCAGCGCCAGCTGTAATTATCAGTAATCCAGCCACCGAGTGTCGGGCCGATCACTGGCGCGACGATAATCGCAATCGAGGAGAGACCAAAGGCTTTGCCACGATCTTCCGCTTTAAAGTAATCGAGGAGCACCGATTGCTGCACCGGCTGCAAACCGCCGCCGAAAAAGCCCTGCAACACGCGGAACAGAATGATTTGCCACAATTCTGTGGCGATGCCGCACAGGAATGAGCAGATGGTGAACATCACAATACAGATCAGGAAGAACTGTTTACGCCCGAACAAGCGGCTAAAGAAGGCGGAGATCGGCAACACAATGCCGTTGGCCACCAAATAGGAAGTCAGTACCCAGGTGGATTCGTCGTAACTGGAAGAGAGTGAACCGGCGATATGCGGCAGCGCCACATTGACGATGGTGGTGTCGAGGATCTCCATAAACACCGCCAGCGTCACCGTGATGGCGACCAGCCAGGGATTGCTGGCCGGACGCCAGCTTTCGCTCGCACTCATTCTACGGTGACCTTCGGTTCAACCGACAGGCCCAGTGGCAGCGGATGATTCGGATCCAATCCTTTATCAATGACGATTTTCACCGGCACGCGCTGCACAATCTTCACGTAGTTACCGGTGGCGTTTTCCGCTGGGAAGGTGGAGAAGCGCGAGCCGGAACCCATCTGCACGCTGTCGACATGTCCTTCCAGCTTCATATCAGGCCAGGCATCAATACTGATATCCACTTTGTCGCCGGGATTCATGCGCGCCAGCTGCGACTCTTTGAAGTTGGCGTTAATCCAGATATCCGGCGACACCAGTGAAAACAGCGCGGTGCCGGCCTGCACCAGCGTGCCGACCTGCACGTTGCGCTTGGTGACAAAACCATCGTACGGGGCACGCACTTGTGTGTATGAGAGATTCAGTTCCGCGGTGTTGAGCTGTGCCTGCGCCTGCTCAACCTGCTGCTGGCGCGCCTCTACGTTGGTTTCCTGCTGACGAATCTGCAATTGCACCTGCGAAGCCACTTCGACCTGCGCTTTGGCACTTTGCAGTTGTGCTTCAGCGGATCGCAGCTGCGCGGCAGCGGTATCAATGTTGCGCTGTGAGGTCGCGCGAGGATCCACGCCGCGCTGACGACGATAGTCTGCCTGCGCATTCAAAAGATTGGCCTGAGCTTTGGCTTGATCGGCTAATGCCTGATCGCGCTGAGCCGGATACTGCACGCGAGACAATGCTAACTGCGCCTGGGCCTGATGCAGTTGCGCCTGAGCCAAGCCAAGCTGGGCTTTGGCCTGATCGCGTTGGGCACTGGTATCGCGCGGGTCAATCTCCACCAGCAAATCGCCCTGCTTCACCCGCTGATTGTCTTTCACCAGCAGTTTCACCACATAACCAGCCGCTTTCGGTGCGATGGTCACCGCATCGCCTTCGGTAAAGGCATCGTCCGTGGTTTCAATATTGCGCGTAGTAAACCAGAACCACAGGCCCACCAGCAGCATGATCACTACCACGATAACAAGAATGATCAGTGGCTTTTTGCCGGGGCGTTTACGTTGTGGTTCGTTGTTGTCTTGACTGGAGTCTGAAGCGTGCTGCGCATCCTGCTGCTCGCGAGCGGGCGGCTGATTGTGGTTATCACTCATAGGTTATCATCGCTGGCTGTGATCCCGATCCACGGGCAAAAACGGTCAACTTAACCTTAGATCGAAAATTGACAAATGCCAGTACAACTTTACACAAGCCAACAATCAACGCATTTTCTGCCACTGAGTGCGATAACGCGCTGAATAATCAGCGCGTCAGCTTCACCAGCAGAACAAAATGGCAGGCTTAATGTAGTCAGCGCAACAGCAACCAGCCGCACAGCATCGACCACGCCAGCATGGGGAGAGAAAACAGGTGAAAACGCCACCAGACTTTGTTGTCCTGCGCCATACGCAGCGCAATCAGGTTAGCCAGTGAGCCCGGCAGCAAACCGAATCCGCCAATGTTGACAGCCCAGGCTAACACCTCAGAAGGCGGCACTTTTTGCAGTAACAGAATGGTCGCCGGCACATTACTTATGACCTGCGAAAGGCCTATCGCCAGCAAATATAAGCCGCCTTCACTCAACTGGCTTATTGCGGCGAAATGCGGTTGCAGCAAGGGAAGATGCATCAGTAAAAACACATCGATGAACATCGCGACAAATACCAGCAGCAAGCTCCAGTCGATACTGATTAATACGCCTCGCGCCATAATCAGGAAGCAGCCCGCCACCAACAAGAGTGCCCATCCGGTCATTTTCAACTCTAAAGCCACAATAAACACCAGATACAGCAGCACACTGATGATAAATAATGGTTTTTTCCATTGATTCGCTTCGCTTTGCGCATGCTTCTGGATGGTTCGTTTAGGAAAACTCCACCAGGTGAGCGCCATCAGGCTGATCATCAACACAGCAGCCAGCGGTGCCATCTGCAGGATAAAGCCCGGCACGCTGAGTGTGCCGTGGCTCCATAACAGAATATTTTGCGGATTACCCACCGGCGTCAGCAGCGATCCGGCATTCACCGCCAGCGCTTCAAAAATAATCAGACGAGAAATCGGCAGGCGCGAGAATTTGCGTAGCGTTAGGGTCAGCGGCACCAGGATAAACAGCGCCACATCATTGGTGAGAAAGGTTGAAAGCAGCGCCGCGGCACACACCATAAACAACGCCAGCGTACGCTCATGTTGAAAGCGCTGCACCAGACGCGCACCGAGCACATCAAAATAGCCGCTGTTTTCCAGCCCTTTGGTCAGCATCAATAGCCCGGTGAGCGTCATGATGGTGTGCCAGTCAACGGCGGCAGGCAATTGCGGCCAGCGATACTCCGCCAGCGGCAATAAAATCACACCCAACAGCAACAACAAATGCAAAATACGATCACGCATTAAGGAACGCAGCACGATGGGCATGATGGCGGAAGGCCTTGTAAGTTAGCGGCTCTCGTAGAACTTCTGGAAAACGGCGAGGGTTTCATCACTGACATGATGTTCCAGACCTTCAGAATCCCGGCGGGCAGTTTCCGGGCTGACACCTAACGCCAGCAGGAAAGTTTCAACAATATGGTGACGTACGCGGCTCGCTTCAGCCAGCTTTTCACCTTCAGGCGTCAGAAACACACCGCGATAAGGAACCTGTTCCACCAGACCGGTGGTGCCTAAACGCTTCAACATTTTTGCCACGGTGGGCTGTGAAACGCCGAGGCGCGCGGCCATATCGACCTGGCGGGCTTCACCAAATTCACGAATTAAATCAGAGATTAACTCTACGTAGTCATCAATAAGTTCACGTCGATGCGCTTCGCGCACCTGGCGAAATCCTTCGACATGCTCCTCTATCTCTTTAAGCGGCCCCTGGGGCGTATTGGTGGCGCTCTTTGCACGACGACTCATTCAGCTTCCTCATTATTATCTGCCGCACTTTACCTGCGGTGCGGGCCTGGCTGCGCTCATTGTAAACCAGGCACAAATAAGCACAAATTTTTCCTAAATAGTGTTGGCTAAAGAGTATAGCCAGTGCTATCTTTGTTCGTAATGTAAGCGAATAGCTTAATTAGGAGGCAACGATGAACGCACCCTATCTGCTGCTACTCCTATTCCTGCTGTTTATCGCAGGTTTGTGCTTACTGTTACGTCGTTATTCATTCGGGAGGTGAACATGACCACCATGAAAAACTGCCTCGACTGTGGCAAATGCTTCCAGGTTGAGCAAAGCAAACCGGCTTTTGAGCTGAAATCATTATTGTGCCTGTTTAAACGCTCGCCTTTTGCCCTGCGTCTGATGCTGATTGAAAAGCTGACCGGCAAACAGCTGACTGAGCGCCCTTGCCCAAATCTTATCTGGCGCGGCTGATTCATCCATAAATTCCTTCTCAGGATCCGTGTTCTCAACGGATCCTTTGCGCGATCTCACATTTTGTTACCTTTTTAGCCCCGCTCTTTCTATTGTTATTGAACGAATTTCAAACCCCTGCGCTCTCTGTGGCTGAATCGCTTCAGGCACTGACATAACTTTACCTTCAACACTCCTTAAACGATTAGGCTGCTAACTTTTAGCTTGCAACCTATTGTGACGTCTGATTAATCTCCTCATAACAAAAAATTACATACTTATAACAAAATTAACCCAGGGTGGGTTTTTCCTAAGGAAGATTAGCAATGTCACAAAAAAAGCCTGAAGAGCAACCATCGGGCAGGAGACGATTTTTACAAAAATCGCTCTCGCTCATTCCTCTCGCCGCCGCCGCCAGTACCGGTGTGGTGTCACTCTCCTCCCCCGCCGCCGACAAACCACAAGGCGTGTTATCCGACTATGTTCCGGCCTACTTCAACGATAAAGAGTGGAAGTTTCTGCTCGCCGCGCTGGATCGCCTGATCCCCGCCGACGCTAATGGTCCTGGCGCCGTCAGTGAAGGTGTACAGGTGTTTATCGATAAGCAGATGGAATTGCCCTACGGCTATGGTCGCCTGTGGTACATGCAAGGCCCGTTCGCGGATGCCGCACCGGAAATGGGATATCAATCCCATCTCGTACCGCGCGATACCTACCGATTAGGCATCGCCTTAGCTGACCAGCATTGTCAGCAACAGTATCAGAAGGATTTTTACCAACTGGAGACGGCGCAACAGGAAGAGGTTTTGCGCGCGCTGGAAGCCGACAAACTGCGTAACGATGCCATTCACGGCAAGCAGTTTTTCGAGCAACTGCTGGAAAACGCCAAAGAAGGTTATCTCGCCGACCCGATTCACGGCGGTAACCAGACTTTGGCTTCGTGGAAGATGATCGGATTTCCCGGCGCTCGCGCGGACTTTGTCGATACCGTGCAGCAGCCGAATAAACCCTATCCCCTCGGTCCAGTCAGTATTTCCAGCAAAAGGAGCGTGTAATGGCGGCAGTAAAAAAAGCGCCCGTCGATGTGGTGATCGTCGGGTTTGGCTGGACCGGTTCGCTAATGGCGATGGAATTGGCCAGTTCGGGATTGAACATCGTGGCATTAGAACGTGGTGAAAATCGCGACACCTATCCTGATTTCTCCTATCCACGCATTGCCGATGAGTTGACCTACGGCATCCGTCTGAAATTATTTCAGAACGCCTCTAAAGAGACGGTCACAGTACGTCACACTACACAGGAAACCGCGCTGCCTTATCGCCGCTTCGGTTCCTTCCTGCCCGGGGATGGCGTGGGCGGTGCCGGGACACACTGGAACGGCCAGCTATGGCGTCCGCTGGAAGCCGATTTAAAAATGCGCAGCACGGTGATCGAAAAATACGGCGCGGACTTCATCCCTAAAGACATGACGGTGCAGGATTACCCCTTCTCCTATGCGGAGATGGAACCCTACTTCGATAAGTTTGAGAAAATTTGCGGTGCGGCCGGTCAGGTCGGTAATCTCAACGGTGAAACCGTCGAAGGCGGTAACCCGTTCGAATCTCCGCGTAAAAATGGCTATCCCACCAAGCCGCTGGAGACGTTGTATGCTGGCGAGCTGTTCTCCAAAGCAGCGAAACAACTCGGTTATCATCCGTTTGAATGTCCCGCCGCTAACTGTACCGAAGCCTGGACCAACCCTTACAACGTCCAGCTTGGCGTGTGTAACTACTGTGGTTACTGCGAACGCTTCGGTTGCTTCAACTACTCCAAAGGTTCACCGCAGAGCTGCGTGATCCCGGCCCTGAAGCCGTTCAGTAACTTCGAGTTACGCACTCAGGCGCACGTAATTCGCGTTAATACCGATAGCAGTGGCAAAAAAGCCACCGGCGTCACCTATATCGATGCGCAAGGTAACGAAGTCGAACAACCGGCTGACCTGGTGATCCTCAGCGCCTTCCAGTTGCACAATGTGCGCTTACTGCTGCTGTCAAAAATCGGCAAGCCATACGATCCACAAACCGGTGACGGCGTAGTGGGCAGAAACTATGCCTACCAGATGACCGGCGGCATCAAACTGTTCTATGACAACGACAACTGGTTTAATCCGTTTGCGGCCACCGGTGCCACCTCCACCGTTATCGATGATTTCAACGCGGAAAACTTCGATCACAGCAAAGTCGGCTTTGTTGGCGGCGCCACGATATCTGCGGCGTTCTCTGGCGGCCGTCCGATTCAGCAGATGGGCATTCCTAAAGATGCTCCGCGTTGGGGTTCTGGCTGGAAACAGGCGATCAAAGATAACTACCTGCACAACATGAACGTGGGCTCGTCCGGTTCAGTCATGCCTTACAAACAGTGCTATCTCGACCTGGATCCGACTTACCGCGATATCTATGGTCAACCCTTGCTGCGTATGACCTTTGACTGGCAGCAGAACGAGCTGAAGATGACCAACTTCATTAAGGATAAGGCCGAAGAGATCGTCAAGGTAATGAATCCTAAGCACTATGAAATTGGCTTCAAAACCCTTAACAGCCACTACGATGTCCGCCCTTATCAATCAACCCATACCACCGGCGGCGCGGTGATGGGTGACGATCCGCGTACCAGCGTAGTAAACAAGTTCCTGCAAAGTTGGGATGTGCCGAATGTGTTCGTCACCGGAGCCTGCTGCTTCCCGCAGAACCTGGCGTACAACCCAACCGGTATTGTCTGTGCCACGGCTTTGTTCGCGGCGGATGCGATTCGCAACCGCTATCTTGCTAACCCTGGTCCGCTGGTTCAGGCCTGATAAGGAGCGTCATAGTGAAAATTTCCGCACTCTTTCTCGCTCTCAGTGGCGCGCTGATCAGCCACGCCGCATCGGCCGCCTCCGATGCCTCGGTTAAGCAAGGCGAATATCTGGCCAAAGCAGGCGATTGCGCCGCGTGCCATACCGCCGCCGGAGGACAGCCTTTCGCCGGTGGGCTCAAAATGAGCACGCCGATTGGTGCCATTTACTCCACTAACATCACGCCGGATAAAACCCACGGTATAGGCGATTACAGCTACGAGGATTTTTCCAAAGCAGTGCGCGGTGGTGTCGCCAAAGATGGCAGTTCGCTCTATCCGGCTATGCCTTACCCGTCGTATGCCAAAATCAGCGACAGCGATATGCACGCACTGTATGACTACTTTATGCAGGGCGTGAAGCCGGTGAGTCAGGAGAATCACAAAAGTGATATTCCCTGGCCGCTCAGCATGCGCTGGCCGCTGGCGTTCTGGCGCTGGACCTTTGCCGATGACAGCGCTTACGCTCCGGCTGCCGGTCAATCGGCACAGTGGCAACGCGGTGCTTATCTGGTGCAGGGCCTCGGCCACTGTGGCTCATGCCATACGCCTCGTGGCATAGGCTTCCAGGAGAAAGCCATGGATCAGAACAGCAAAGGCTATCTGACCGGCGGCACGCTTGAAGGCTGGCATGCGCCGGATCTGACCGCCAGCCCGGCAGCAGGTTTAGGCAGCTGGTCAGAACAAGATATCGCCACTTTCCTGAAAACCGGCGCGAATAAGCAAGGGGCTGCCTTTGGTTCGATGACTGACGTGATCGCACACAGTACCCAGTATCTCAGCGATGAAGATCTGAATGCGATTGCCGTTTATCTGAAGTCTTTACCGGCTGCAGATAACACCGCTGCACCACAGGCCAGTGATGCGACATCGCAAGCGCTGTTTAAAGGGGATGTCAGCCAACCGGGCGCGCAGGTGTACGTAGATAACTGCGCCGCCTGCCACCGTACCGATGGTAAAGGCTATGCCAGTACCTTCCCGGCGCTGGCGCACAATCCGGCCTTGTTGAGTGAAGACCCGTCATCAGTGATCAGTGTGATTCTGAAAGGCGGCCAGCGTGCAATAACGCAACAGGCACCGACCGGTTTCACCATGCCAGATTTCGCCTGGCGTCTGGATGATCAGCAGGTCGCTGATGTCGCTAACTTTATTCGCAATGGATGGGGTAACAAAGCGGCACCGGTAACGGCCGATCAGGTGAAGAAGATCCGCGCCACGCTTCCTCCCGCGCCGCATAAATAGGCATAAAAAAACGGCCCGTTAAGGGCCGTTTCTTGTGCAACTCTGGTCTAAGAAAAAACTTAGAAGCTGTAGCCTACGCCAGCAATCCAGGTGCCAACGTCTACGCTACGGATGCGGCTCTGCTCGTAACCCACGTCAACTGCAACGTTTTCGATTGGGTTGAACTGCATGCCTGCGCCGTAAGAGAAGCCGTAATCGCTGGTGTCAGATTTAGTCTGTGCAGCAGCGTCATTCGCCTGGTATTTACCGTAGCCAACACCCACAACGCCGTAGATGCTTGCCCAGTCGTTCAGACGGTAAGCAGGACCACCGGTGATGCCGTAGTACTGGCCTTTGTTGTAAACGCCAGCGTCAGTGCGGTCTTTCTCGGTGTAGGTGAAAGAACCGATCCAACCCAGTGGGTTAGTACCATCTTCGTAGCGGTATTTCAGGTTGAAGCCGTTTGCTTTGTTAGCAACGCCCTGATAATCGCTCTGCGCGTAACCAGCAGAAACGGTGCTCTGCGCCATGGCTGAACCTGCTGAAACTGCCAGTACACAAGCCAGTGCTGAAAGACATGCAATTTTTTTCATAAACCACCTCAAATGTGAATATACTTCTCTCCTGACAACGCTGAAAATATAACAAAAATTAGCAAGAAACTCTGCCCGCTATTTGTTGTCTAACAGATTGTTTGGTGTAACAGAAAGTTAATGAAGTTTCCTATGTCATTCATTTTACTTATAAAAAGCGTCATATTTCTGCAATAATATTTCGGGCAATAAATAATGCCTTTAAGGATATTCCTAAACTAATCTGACATTTCTTTACTTAAATGGTCCGAAAAACGGTTATTTCCCAGGCTGTCGCATCATTTATTTTCCCTCTACCACACCTCCTTATTTCCTGAAGATTCCTTTACACTGGCGTTTTGTTGCTGTGTTGTTAATCACTACAGGATTGAATTACAGGATGTCTACGCCTCTGACGAACGCCAAAATGGCCCCGGTTTGGTTCCCGATTGCCGTGCTACTGATTGCTATGCTCTCGCTCCAGGGCGGTGCTTCACTGGCAAAATCGCTATTTTCCAGCGTGGGAGCACCCGGCATCACCGCACTGCGCCTCGGACTGGGCACCCTGATTCTGTGCGTCATCTTTAAGCCGTGGCGTTTGCGTTTCACCCGTGCACAGCGCAAACCGCTATTGATGTACGGTCTGGCGCTCGGTTGTATGAACTATCTCTTCTACTTATCTATTCGCACCGTGCCGCTGGGCGTCGCCGTTGGCCTTGAGTTTCTCGGCCCTTTAACGCTGGCATTGGCCGGTGCGCGCCGTCCACTCGATTTCCTATGGGTGTTGCTGGCGGTAATCGGTTTGTGGTTTTTGCTGCCGATTGGTGATGGCATCAGCCATATCGATCCGTTGGGTGCGCTGTTAGCGGTGGGAGCGGGTGCCTGTTGGGCGGTCTATATTCTGGCGGGGCAACGCGCCGGTGCGGAACATGGCCCAGCAACGGTTGCCATGGGATCGTTGATTGCTTCAGTGATCTTCGTACCTCTCGGGTTAACCTTTGCTGCACCTGGCATCTGGCACTGGGAAATTCTGCCACTGGCGCTGATTATCGCCCTGCTCTCCAGTGCCATTCCCTATTCACTTGAGATGATGGCCTTAACCCGCCTGCCAGCCCGCATCTTTGGCACGCTGATGAGTCTGGAACCTGCGATGGCAGCGCTTTCAGGGATGCTATTCCTTGGTGAATTGCTGACGCTGAAACAGTGGATTGCGCTGCTGGCGATTATTGCCGCTTCGGCGGGTTCGACACTTACCATGAAACAGAAGAGTGCCAAAATAAGCGAAGTGGATATTAATAACCCGCAATAAATAATGCCAAATTCAGCCTGTTAAGCTGCAGGCTGAATATATAAGCATTCTCATTCTCTTTTTTCTCATCACCGCCTTCGATTTTGTTATTATTTTGCAACATCATTGAAAAGTAATTAACACTCGACATAACTCATTGTTATAAATAACAAATAAATAAATCGCTCAAATCCCATGCAACATTAAGGTTTATCTATTCCTGTCATCGGTTTAAACAATCCGGCACAGCGAAAAACTGCTGCTATACTTATTCCCGTGCTTGATTAGGACAACCATCAATTAGAGGATATTAATGATGAGTACCGCAAAACTGGTTAAAACTAAATCGTCTGATCTCATTTACACCCGTAATGATGTTGCTGATAGCGATAAGAAAGCGACCATCGAGGTGCTCAACCGTCTGGTAGTGGAGTTTATTGATCTGTCACTGATCACTAAGCAGGCGCATTGGAACATGCGTGGTGCAAACTTTATCGGTGTGCATGAAATGCTGGATGGCTTCCGTACCGCCATCACCGATCATCAGGACACCATTGCAGAGCGTGTTGTACAGCTCGGCGGCGTGGCGCTGGGTACTACCCAGATCGTCAACGACAAGACGCCATTGAAAAGCTATCCGCTCAACATCCATACCGTTCAGGATCACTTGAAAGCGCTGGCCGATCGTTACGCGATTGTCGCGAATGATACGCGTAAAGCCATCAGTGAAGTGAGCGATGAAGACACTGCAGACATTTTCACGGCGGCATCGCGTGATTTGGATAAATTCCTGTGGTTCATCGAATCCAACATCGAATAATGTAAGTTAAAGCGAAGGCGGGATATCCCGCCTTTTTTTATGTCTGTAACATTTTGGTGCTTTTTTTGACGTCGTTAACAAAATCTTAATCCTGCCTTTCCCTTGCTAAGCCCTTGGTGCACACTGTGCCTGCACCACAACAGCACGATGCACTATTTTGGTGAGCCATATTAGTGCAGGCTTTTCGACTACAGCAAAATCGCTTCAGCCAGGCCCTGCATCCTGCTGATTTCGACCAAAATGAAAAGTTGGCATAATTTTTTCATATGAATAGCCGTACATCAGGCCATCAGGTCTGAAGGGTAATAAGGAAAATAATGATGAAGTCTTTGATTAAAGTCTCCGTGGCCGCGCTGGCGCTGGCCTTCTCGCTTTCTTCCACTGCAGCAGATAAGAAACTGGTTGTTGCGACCGACACCGCATTCGTTCCTTTTGAATTCAAACAGGGCAACGAATATGTTGGTTTCGATATCGACCTGTGGGCCGCTATCGCCAAAGAACTGAAGCTGGATTACACCCTGAAGCCAATGGATTTCAGCGGTATCATCCCAGCGCTGCAAACCAAAAACGTTGACGTGGCACTGGCCGGTATCACCATTACCGACGAGCGCAAAAAAGCCATCGACTTCTCTGACGGCTACTACAAAAGTGGTCTGTTGGTGATGGTGCGTGAGAACGAAAACAACATCAAAGGCATCGACGACCTGAACGGTAAAACCGTTGCAGTGAAGAGCGGTACCGGCTCAGTTGATTACGCGAAAGCGCACATCAAATTCAAAGACCTGCGTCAGTTCCCGAACATCGATAATGCTTACATGGAGTTAGGCACCAACCGTGCTGATGCCGTGCTGCACGACACGCCAAACATCCTGTACTTCATTCACACCGCCGGTAAAGGTCGCTTCAAAGCGGTTGGCGAGTCTATTGAAGCTCAGCAGTATGGTATCGCACTGCCAAAAGGTAGCGATGACCTGCGTAACCAGATTAATGGCGCACTGAAAACGCTGCGCGACAACGGTACTTACAACACAATTTATAAAAAATGGTTCGGCAGCGAACCAAAATAATTCCGGCCTAAGCCGATTTTTCCAGCAGGGAGCATAGTCTCCCTGCTTTTTACATTTCCATTGCAACAGATTTTGGAGTTACACCATGGAGTTTGACTGGAGCGTCATTTGGCCAGCCCTGCCGATTTTGATCGAAGGCGCCAAAATGACCCTGATAATTTCCGTACTCGGCCTGGTTGGCGGGTTATTTATTGGCTTAGTCGCCGGTTTCGCCCGCGCTTACGGCGGATGGATTACGAATAACCTCGCGCTGGTGTTCATTGAACTGATCCGCGGTACGCCAATCGTGGTGCAGGTGATGTTTATTTACTTCGCCTTGCCGATGGCCTTCCCAGACCTGCGTATCGATCCGTTTACCGCCGCCGTGGTCACCATCATGATTAACTCCGGTGCCTATATCGCGGAAATCACGCGTGGTGCCGTGCTGTCGATCAACAAAGGCTTCCGTGAAGCAGGTCTGGCGCTGGGTCTTTCCCGCCGTGAAACCCTGCGTTACGTCATCATGCCGTTGGCACTGCGTCGTATGCTGCCACCGCTCGGTAACCAGTGGATCGTAAGTATCAAAGATACCTCGCTGTTTATCGTGATCGGCGTGGCGGAACTGACCCGTCAGGGCCAGGAAATCATCGCCGGAAACTTCCGCGCGCTGGAGATCTGGAGTGCCGTTGCAATTATCTATTTGGTTATTACGTTGGTGTTGAGCTTTGTACTGCGCCGTATTGAGAAGAAGGTGAAAATCCTGTGATTGAATTTAAAAACGTCTCTAAAAACTTCGGCCAGACCCAGGTTCTGCATGACATCAACCTGAAGATTAATCAGGGCGAAGTGGTGGTGATTATCGGGCCATCTGGCTCAGGTAAATCAACCCTGCTGCGCTGCATCAACAAGCTGGAAGAGATCACCACCGGTGACCTGATCGTTGATGGTATGAAAGTTAACGATCCTAAAGTCGATGAACGCCTGATTCGCCAGGAAGCCGGCATGGTATTCCAGCAATTCCATCTGTTCCCGCAGATGAGTGCGCTGGATAACGTGGCTTTCGGCCCGATTCGCGTGCGCGGTGCGAAAAAAGACGCTGCGCAGAAACTGGCACGTGAACTGTTGGGTAAAGTGGGCCTCGCCGAACGTGCGCACCACTTCCCAGCGGAACTGTCAGGTGGTCAGCAGCAGCGTGTTGCCATCGCTCGTGCACTGGCGGTGAAGCCGAAGATGATGCTGTTCGATGAACCAACCTCTGCACTCGATCCTGAACTGCGCCATGAAGTGCTCAAGGTGATGCAGGATCTGGCCGAAGAAGGCATGACGATGGTGATCGTGACGCACGAAGTGGGCTTCGCTCAGAAAGTGGCTTCGCGTCTAATCTTCATTGATAAAGGAACCATTGCTGAAGATGGCAATCCGGATGAGTTGATCACCAACCCACCGAGCGATCGTCTGCGTGAGTTCCTGCAGCACGTGTCATAAATGACGAGGCGGCTGTAAAGCCGCCTCTTCTTCCGTAAAGAATTTTCCTTTCAGAATCTTCACCTTCCATCACTGACTATACTTTTTCTCTTGTGCCGTTGTGCGTTGCTCAAGGAGAAGGTCATGTCGTTTGCCCGCCCATCATGGTGCCTTACCATATGGATGCTGCTCTGTCTGTTCCTCGTTCCCACCGCAGACGCGGTCAATCTGCCGCAGGCCGCCGTCGCCGCCCAACAAACTTCAACTCCTGCTGCCAGCACCACCGCTGAAGGTGAGCCGACGCTGGAGGATAAGAAAGCCGCTTACGCTGCGCTGGCCAACATTCTGGAAAACAACGATTCGCGCCAGGAGCTCATTGAGCAGCTACGTCAGGCCGCCGCCAGTAAAGCGGTGAATGAGCAGCCCGTGCTGGCACCACCACAGGCCGATCAGGAAGATCCCACGGTACTGGAGAGCGTCACCAACGTCACACGCGAATACGGGGGAGCCGTCGCCTCGCAGTTTGTCCGTTTGCACGACAACATCGTTAACGCACCGCACAAGTCGTTTAATCAGCAAACCTTCTTTAATGCACTGAAGTATTTCGCCGGGCTCGCCGCGGCCGTTTTTGCTTTCTACTGGTTCACGCGACTGTTGATGTATCCCGTGTGGCAGCGCATGGGCCGCTGGGGGCGCAATCATAATCTGGATCGCACCAAGTGGCTGCATCTCCCCGCGACCATTGTCGCGGCCTTTCTTCTCGACTTAGTGCTGCTGGCGCTGACGCTGTTTGTTGGTCAGATCATCAGTGACAACTACCACAACAACAATCGCACCATTGCCTATCAGCAGGGGTTGTTCCTTAATGCCTTCGCCTTGATTGAGTTTTTTAAAGCGGTGTTGCGATTAATATTCTGCCCACGTTTCCCCACCCTGCGCTTCTTCCATCTTTCCGATGCGCGTGCCGCTTACTGGAGCACGCGCCTTAGCTGGCTCAGCGGCATCATCGGCTACGGCTTACTGGTGGTGGTGCCGATTGTCGGTAATCAGGTCAATATGCAGATCGCCGCGCTGGTGAATGTGCTGATCATGTGCATCATGACCGGTTGGGCGCTGTGGCTGATTTTCCGCAACCGACGCAATATCCACGACGAGTTATCGCGTTTGGCCGATCGCAGCATGAGCTTCTTTGCCTTCTTTATCCGTGCTTTCGGCATGGTGTGGCACTGGCTGGCGAGCGCCTACTTTATTGCGCTGTTCCTGTTCTCGATCTTCAATCCGGGTGACAGCCTGAAGTTTATGATGTCGGCCACGGTGCGCAGCATGGCGATTATCGTTATCGCCGCACTGATTTCCGGCATGCTGACGCGCTGGATTGGCAAGACGCTAACGCTGTCGCCGGATCTGCGCCGTAACTATCCCGAGCTGCAAAAACGTGTCAATGATTGGGTCAAAGCGCTGTTAAAACTGGCGCGGGTGATTACCGTGTTTGCCACGCTATTGCTGTTGCTCAACGCCTGGAATCTGTTTGATCTCTGGCACTGGCTCACGCTGGGCGCCGGACAGAAAATGGTGGATGTGCTGATTCGAATCGTGATGATTCTGTTGCTGTCGGCGATTGGCTGGACGCTGCTGGCCAGCCTGATCGAAAGTCGTCTGGCCTCAGACTCACACGGCAGGCCGATGCCCAGCGCACGTACGCGCACCTTGCTGACGCTGTTCCGTAACGCGCTGGCGGTGGTGATCAGCACCATCACCATTATGATTTTGCTGTCAGAAGTGGGGGTAAACATCGCGCCGCTGCTGGCAGGTGCCGGTGCGCTGGGGCTGGCGGTGTCGTTCGGTTCGCAAACGCTGGTGAAGGATATTATCACCGGTATCTTTATTCAGTTTGAGAACGGCATGAACACCGGCGATCTGGTGACGATTGGCCCGATTACCGGCACGGTTGAGCGTATGTCGATTCGTTCAGTCGGCGTGCGCCAGGATACCGGCGCGTATCACATCATTCCCTGGTCTTCGATCACCACTTTCGCCAACTTTGTGCGCGGCATTGGCTCGTTTGTCGCTAACTATGATGTGGACCGCAGTGAAGATACCGAACGAGTGAATGCGACTTTGCAGGCGGCGGTGAAAGAGTTACTGGAGAACCCGGATATTCGCGGCATGGTGATTGGCGAACCGAGTTTTTCCGGGCTGGTAGGCTTGACCAACCAATCCTTTACCGTGCGCGTGTCGTTCACCACGCAACCACTGAAGCAGTGGACAGTGCGCTTTGCGCTGGATGACAAGGTGAAGAAGCACTTTGATGCCGCAGGAATCAGAGCGCCGCATCAAACGGTGGAAGTGATGCAGACCGGCAACGATGTGAGTTCCGCGGCCACGCTGGCAGCGCTGCCGCCGCCCAATCCATCATAAAAACACGTTGGATGAAACCTTATGACACCGGGTTAAATGCTTACATTTGAGGACTCAGACTCGCGCCTGCATCCGAACCCATGCAGGCTGCTGCCTTTGACCGTCAGTTTTAACGCGAGAGCTCAAGCGGGACATTTCCAGTGCTCGCCTCAATGTTCAACCGATGTGGACTACGGACTCAAGAACGTACGATTCAGCACAAGTATTTAAATGAGCGAGCCCGAGTCCGCATCCATTAACCCCACAATGTGGAATGCGGCCTCAGGATTCGCTGGCTCAGCGCGCGAAACGTTTAGTGCGCGCGGCTGGCGGCAGGAATGTCCAGGCGATAAAGCGGCTTTGTTTCTGCCCCTGTGCCATCTCAATGATGCGCACTTCCTCAACATCGAGGTCGCGCAACTGATCGCGCAACGCAGGCAGGTTCTCTTTACGCGAAACCAGCGAGGTAAACCAGACAATGCGATCGGCATAAGCCACGCTTTCATCGATCATCTTGCCTACAAACTGACGCTCGCCGCCCTCGCACCACAGTTCCTTGTGCTGACCGCCAAAGTTGAGCGGTGCATTCTTGCCTAATCCCAGATTGCGCGTTTTACGCTGACCGACCATGGCCGCTTCCTGCGCTGAAGCGTGAAACGGTGGATTACACAGCACCGCGTGGTAGCGCTCATTTTTGTGCACCACACCGGCGAAAATGGCAGAATCGTCTTTCTGACGACGCAGGCGCACACCGCGCTGTAAGCCGGGATTGCTGGCGACAATCTGGTTAGCGGCCGTAATCGCCTCAGCCGTGATATCCGTGCCGGTGAAGCGCCAGCCGTATTCAGCGTGACCGATCAACGGATAGATCAAATTGGCCCCGCAGCCGATATCCATCACATCAACATCACGCGGAATGCTGCCGCCGTTATCACTGGCCAGCAAATCAGCCAGCGCATGCACATAATCAGCGCGACCCGGCACTGGCGGCGTGAGGTAGCCTTCCGGTTGCTGCCAGTTCAGGTTATAAAACAGTTTGATCAGCGCCTGATTGAGCAACATCACTGCTTCAGGATCGGCAAAATCCACCGACAGCTCGCCGTAGCCATTAGGACGCACTTTTACCGCCAGCGGCGGATGGGCAGCGGTCAGAGCAGCAAAATCATAACGGCCCTGATGGCGATTACGGGGGTGAAATGGCGAGGTGGCGGTTGGCTTGTTCATAGATTCTCCGGATAGTAGCGCGGGCGTAAGATACGCTGGATGGCGGCATCGCACAATCCGCTTACACGATTATCTGTATTGCAATTAAACCTGATATCCCAAAATTGAGTCCAAAATCATTCGTGCTACAGCAAGGCTGCAGGTGTGCTCATCCACTGGCGCTTCTTTAAGATAGTGACCGGGGAGCAATGACGCCGTTGTGGTGCGAAGTTTAACAGACAAGCCAGGAGCACTAATGCGACAACGTTACACTTATCAGCCAAGGAGCGGGCATGGTTTACCACACGATCCGCTGAACGCCATTGTTGGTCCTCGCCCGATTGGCTGGGTGAGTTCGCTGAGCGCCAGCGGACAGCGCAATCTGGCTCCGTACAGTTTCTTTAACTGCTTTAACTATCATCCGCCCATCATTGGTTTTGCCAGCAGCGGCTGGAAAGACAGCGTCCGCAACATCAGTGAGAGCAAAGAATTCGTCTGGAATCTGGCCACGCGCCCGCTCGCTGAAGCGATGAATGAAAGCTCTGCTTCTGTGCCGCCCGAACAAGATGAGTTCGCGCTGGCGGGATTGACGCCGATTGCCGCATCGCATGTGAACGTCAGTATGGTGGCAGAAAGCCCGGTGAATTTTGAGTGCCGCCTGACCCAGTTGATTCGCCTGCAGGATGTGCAAGGCACTGAGCTGGAGAGTTGGCTGGTGTTGGGTGAAGTGGTGGCGATTCATATTGATGAGGCGTTGCTGGAAGATGGCATCTACCAGACCGCTAAGGCGCAACCTATTCTGCGAGCCGGTGGCCCGTCTGCCTATTACGGCATCAGTGAGGATTTGCGGTTTGATTTGGTGCGCCCGGATGCGCGCCGCGGTTAATGCGATGTAGGTTGGCGTTAATAAGCGGAAGCTGATTAGTTAGTGGAAGCTGATTTATTAGCAGAAGCTGATCTGTAAGAAAAACCGAGTTAACGCTGGCTGGGGGCGCAGGGGGTCTGGCGTCCTCGCGCCGCTGACGCGGTGCCCTCACGTCGTTCGTCTGCCTGACGGAACGGCGGGGGATGGCACATCCATGTGCCGCCCCGCCTTCCGCCCGCGTCCTGCGGGCTATCCTGGCAGACTCATTCTGCTCGGCGCTGCGGATTGCCTGCCCCCCTGCGCCCCCAGCCTGCTCATAAACTTGATTGCGCGTTGTTAAAAACATCACAAGCGTTAGTGGCCGTAGCACCTCTGATGCTCCAAGGGCTATCCACAGCCTGAGACTTTTACGTTGAGCCAGAAGATCCATGCTGGGATGGTTCAAATCTTCCAGTTTGCTGATGAGCTCAAGTGAATGCTGTTGAAAGGGGGCACAATATTTGAGGCCGTAGCACCTCTGATGCTGCGAGGGCTCTCCGCAGCGCTGAGGCTTTTACGTGGGGCCAGGAGATCCACGCTGGGATGATTCGAGTCTTCCAGTCTGCTGATGAGTTCAAGTGAATGCTGTTGAAAGGGGCACAATATTTGAGGCCGTAGCACCTCTGATGCTGCATGGGCTATCCGCAGCGCTGAGGCTTTTACGTTGTGCCAGGAGATCCACGCAGGGATGCGTGGATCAGTTCGGGGCCGACCAGGGATGGTCGATCCCCGAACGATCCGTAGGCACGACGTGGAAGCCGAGGGCACCGCGTCAGCGGCGCGAGGACTGCCCGGCAGCAGCAGAGGTGCTACGGCCCGCACCTACAAGCACCCAGCAACTAGCAGTTCAGCAGTTCAGCAGTTCAGCAGTTCAGCAGTTCAGCAGTTAAGCAGTTAAGCAGTTAAGCAGTTAAGCAGTTAAGCATCACTTAACAGCGCTCAGCAAACACCGTTCTTCATCACCTCAACCGCCCGGGCAATTTCCGGTGCCAGCCAGCGATCTTCCTGCCAGTTCGCTACCACGGCGCGTAAACGGCGCAACGCCTGTTTTGTACCTTCCGCCAACTCCGCCTCGCCATGGAAATCCAGCGCCTGCGCCGCCAGCAGATACTCAATCGCCAGAATCTGCCATACATTGCCTACCAGCTTCAGCAGTTTCAACGCAGCTCCCGTACCCAAGCTGAGATGATCCTCCTGCAAACCCGAGGTCACATAATTATCCAGCACCGCCGGTTGTGCCAGCTGACGGTTCTCTGCGCATAACGATGCCGCCACATACTGCGCAATCATCATGCCGGAATTCACCCCCGGCTGTGCCACCAGAAACGCCGGTAAGCCGCTAACCAACGGATTCACTAAACGATCCAGACGACGCTCGGCAATGCTGCCAACTTCCGCCATGGCAATGGCCAGTAAATCGGCCGCCATCGCCACCGATTCACCGTGTGGATTGGCCTGCGACACCACACGCCAGTTATCCACGGTGCCCAAGACCAATGGATTATCCGTGCAGGCATTCAACTCGGTATTCACCTGGCGCGCAGCATGGTCAAATTGATCGCGGCTGGCACCGTGCACCTGCGGCATCGAGCGCAAACTCAGCGCATCCTGGGTACGCACACCCACACTTTTCGCCAGCAGTGGGCTGTCGCTGAGTAACTGACGTAAACGCTGCCCGCTCACCTGCATGCCAGGACTGGCTTTCAGCGCGATCACTTCGGCATCAAACGCCACTAATTGCCCACGCAGCGCCTCAAAACTCATCGCGCCAGTCACGTCAGCCCAATCCAGCAGACGCGCCGCATCATCCAGCGCCAGACACGACAACCCGGTCATGCACGGCGTGCCATTGACCAGGCTCAAGCCCTCTTTCGCGCCTGGTCGATAAGGTGTTAACCCGGCCTGCGCCAACGCGTGCTCGGCAGGCACAATCTGTTGCTGATACTCAACATCACCTACGCCAATCAACGCGAGCCCGATATGCGCCATATGGCTGAGATAACCTACTGAACCTTGCGACGGCACTTGCGGTGTGATCTGGTGATTCAGCAGCGCCAGCAGATGCTGAACCAGTGCCACCGACACGCCCGATTTACCGTGGCTGTAATTAGCAATCGCCGCACACAGGATGGCGCGCACCTGTTCACGCGCCAGTAAAGGTCCAACACCACAGGCGTGGCTCAGCAGCGTATTGCGCGACAGTTGACTCAGCTGCTCCTCCGGCAAGGTGATATTGCACAGCGCGCCTAATCCGGTATTGATGCCATAAGCAATATGGCCACTGGCAACGATCTGCTCGACGATCTCACGCCCCTGCGCAATCCGCTGCCAGGCGCTGGTGCTCAGCGTCAGTTCGGCATTGTGCCGCGCCACCTGCACCACATCCTGCCAGGTAACGGCTTCATCGCCCCACACTAACGTCATGCTGGCTGCTCCACGTGATGGCTTTGATGGCTGGAAATAAACTGCTTAAAGCGCTGCGAACCCTGTGCCCCAAACATCTCTTCCGGTGTGCCCTGACAATCAATGGTGCCCTGATGCATAAACACCACACGGTTGGAGACGTTACGCGCAAAGCCCATTTCGTGCGTCACCACCAGCATGGTGCGCCCCTCTTCCGCCAGGCTGCGCATCACTTTCAATACTTCGCCCACCAGTTCGGGATCGAGCGCCGAGGTTGGCTCATCAAACAGCATCACTTCCGGATCCATCGCCAGCGCGCGGGCAATCGCCACTCGCTGCTGCTGACCGCCTGAAAGCTGTGCCGGATAGAAATCTTTGCGATTTAGCAGGCCAACGCGATCCAGTAGCTGCTCCGCCTGCGCAATGCAGCTTTTCTTATCGCGCTTCAATACATAGTGCGGCCCTTCAATCACGTTTTGCAGCACCGTCATGTGCGACCACAGGTTAAAACTCTGGAACACCATGCCCAAACGGGAACGCAGGCGCTCAATCTGCTTGGGATTGGCCGCCAGCTGATGGCCTCGCGCATGGCGCCTCATCTCAATGGTTTCACCACCGACGCTCACCACGCCAGCATCCGGCGTTTCCAGCAGATTGATGCAGCGCAGCAAGGTACTTTTACCGGAACCGCTGGCACCGAGAATCGAAATAACATCGCCTTGATGCGCCTGCAGCGAAATGCCTTTCAGTACTTCCATCGCGCCAAAGGATTTATGGATATCGGTGGCGCTTAAGGTTACGGGGGATGTGGATTGCATATCACTCTCCGGCAAGCGGTTTAACGGCGGGTAACGGCTTTTTTTCAACGCGATGCACCGGGGTTAAACGGCGTTCTAACAACGCGTAAAGCTGGACGATAATAAAGTTCAGGATCAGATAAATAGCGGCGGCACAGACAAACACTTCCATGGTGCGATAGGTACGCTGGATGATTTGCTGCGCCACGCCAGTGACATCCCAGACGGTGACCAGACTGGCCAGCGCCGTGGATTTCACCAGCAGGATCGCTTCGGTGGAATACGCGGGCAGTGCATAACGCAACATGATGGGCGCGATGATGCGACGCAGCAGCAGCCAGCGCGACATGCCGCAGGCCAGTCCGGCTTCGACCTGTCCGGGCGGCACCGCCAACAAGGCACCGCGCAAGATCTCCGCAGTGTAAGCCGCGGTACACAGTGACAACGCCAGCACCGCGCAGGCAAAGGGCTCGCGCAGGAACGGCCAGACAAAGCTATGGCGGATCACGCCAAATTGCCCTAATCCGTAATAGATGAGGAACAGCTGAATCAGCAGCGGTGAACCGCGAAACACCAGAATGTAGCCGCGCGCAAAGCCGCTCAGCACCCGCCAGCGGCTCATACGCAGTGACAGAATGCCGATGGCGAGAATGCCACCGCAGAGAAACGCACTGATAAACAGGCCGAGCGTCACCGGCAGCGCTGCGCTCAGCTTGAGGAAAGTGTCGGTCAGGAAGGCGAAGTCAATCATACTGCTGCTCCTTAATGCTGTGCCGCAGTGCGACTTTGCCACGCGCGCCCGAGGCGAGATTCCGCCCGACGGAACGCATGATTAGACAGCAGCGTCAGCACCAGATAGCAGCCACCGCCAATCAGATAGAAAGTGAAGTAATCGCGCGTGGAACCCGCCGCCACCTGGCTGGCACGCATCAGTTCGACGATGCCGGTCACCGACACCAGCGCCGAATCTTTCAGGCTCATCTGCCAGACATTCGACATGCCCGGCAGCGCATAGCGCACAATCTGCGGCAGCAAAATACGCTGGGCAATACGCCAGCGCGGCATGCCAATCGCCACCGCCGCTTCCACTTCGCCTTTCGCCAGCGCCAGGCGCGCCGCGCGATAGACTTCACCTTGATAGGATCCAGAGATGAGCCCGATAGCCAGTGCACCAATCAGGAACGGCGGCGCTTCGATAAAGCCATCTGCGCCGAACATCTGTCCCACCAGGGTGATCAGGCCCGATCCGCCAAAATAGAACAGGTAGATCACCAGCAATTCAGGGATGCCACGAAACACCGTGGAATAGGCTTCGCCTAACCAGCGCATCCAGCGTTTCGGTGACAACTTGGCCGCCGCCACGCCGGAACCGACCACTGCGCCAATCATCAACGCCGCCAGCGACAACAGCAGCGTGGTGAAGGCCGCACCTAAAATCAGGCGGCCCCAGCCATCAGCACCAAAACTCAGCAGGCTCATCATCTTTCACCTCACTTACGGGGTTACGTCAGTTTTAAACCACTTCTCACTCAGCTTTTTGACGGTGCCATCGGCCAGCGCGGCCTTGATAGCCTCGTCGAGCTTGGCTTTCAGATCGTTATCAGCCATGCGCACGCCCATCGCTTCGCCCTCACCCCAGATCGGACCACCCAACTGCGGGCCGCTGAAGGTCAAGTTGTTGTTCTCTTTGCGGGCCAGCATCGATTGGGCAAAGGTCACATCGTCGAATACCGCATCAATTCGACCGGCCTGCAGATCGAGAATCGCATCTGCTGACGAAGTGTATTCGCGCACGTCGGCGACATCTTTGAAGTACTTATCAATAAAGGGCGTGTAAACCGTGCCGGACGCGATGCCAATGGTTTTGCCTTTCAACGCCGCTTTCAGTGGCGCAATCGCCGTGTTGATCTCTTTCTCATCGTCATGCAGCTTGATGATGTTGTGATCGGCAGGCAGCAGCGGGCTGTCTTTGGTGGTGATAAATGTCGCGGGGGTAGACGCGTAAGGCACGGTGAAATTGACCACTTTTTTGCGGTCTGGCGTGATGACAATGGCATCCATGATCACGTCATATTTGCCGGCATTCAATCCGGCGATCATGCCGTCCCAGTTTTGCACCACCAGCTTGCACTGGATGCCCATGCGCTTACACAAGTCTTCCATCAGTTCAGGTTCAAAGCCGCCTAACTTGCCGCCCGGCAGTGTCAGGTTCCAGGGTTCATAGCTGCCTTCGGTAGCGATGGTGATCGATTTCCACTCTTTGGCCTGTACAGCAACACCGCTGATCATCAGGCTGGCAAACAGGGTCGTGAGGCAAAAACGGCGAATTGGGGCGCGGTGCGTCATGCGGCTTCTCCTGGTCATTAATCGAATTGGCTGTCTCTGTTAGCTGATACAGCGCAGATGACATTTCATGTATATACAAGTTAGCGTGCGGCAGATCATTGTCGGCATGAGCTTTTTGTGAGCCAGCCAGAATAAAAAGTGATAATTACCACGTGGTCTTTACTTGTACATACAACCTAGCAAGCGGTGTGCCAAATCGGCAGAGGCGGTGGAATCAGGGAATGGTTACGGCGTGGGCGTATTGGTGCACACTTTTGGGGCGCTATTGCACTGTTATGAGGATAACGGAGTTAGAGATGGAAGCGAGATGGGTCTGGTGCGTTGTATGAGCCCGCACTTCCACACCAATAAAAAAGCTGCCACTTTTAAAAGGTGACAGCCTGATGCAAATTTGCCCCGATGGGCATGACGACTCGAACGATTAGCGCGGTTTTCCAGACTGTAAAAACGCCTGCATCATCGGTTTTAACACTTTCTGCAGCTGTGTCGCGCGATCCTGCTGCCAGGCAAACGGCGGCGTTTCATCCATGTAATTTAGCTGTGCCAGTTCCAGCTGCACGGCCTGTACGCCCTGCTGCGGCTGACCGTAGGCACGCGTGATATAACCGCCTTTGAAACGACCGTTAACCACCCAGCTGTAATCGCTTTGTGCGGCACAAACCTCTTTGATCGCTTCGATCACCGCTTCCGAGCAACTCTCACCGCTGTTGGTGCCAATGTTGATATCCGGCAACTGACCGTCGAACAAGCGCGGAATCACCGAAGCGATGGAATGGGCGTCAAACAGCAGCGCATAACCGTGCTCGGCTTTCAGTCGCGCCAGCTCTTGCTGAATCTGCTGGTGATACGGCTGCCAGATATTATCGAGATAGCCGTGACGCGCGGCAGCGCTGGGGGTTTTGCCCTCGGCGAAGGTCGGCGTGCCGTCGAACAGCGTCTCAGGATAGAGGCCGGTGGTCGCAGTGGTGTACAGCGGCTGGTTATCCGGCGGACGATTAAGATCGATGACAAAACGCGAATAGTGACCAATCAACACGCTGGCTCCCAAATCGCGCACAAAATCGTACAGCAACGGAATGTGCCAGTCGGTATCCGGCAGGCCGCGAGCCGCGTCGCTCAATCCTGCATCCACTTCAGGCGTTAACTGAGTCCCCGCATGCGGGATGCTGACCAGCAGCGGCAGCTTACCGGCGGTGAAATGAAAAGGTGTCATTGCGCTTCCCCACGATAGATAACCTGGCACGGCAATTCGCCGCCCAACCAGTAAACCAGCTCAGCCGGACGTGCCAGCGGCCAGTGCACAAAGTTCGCCACTTTGCCGGCCTCAAGCGAACCGTGCGAATGCTCTAATCCCAGCGCTTTCGCGCCCCATAAGGTCACACCCGCCAGCGCCTCTTCCGGCGTCATCCCAAATAGCGTGCAGCCCATATTGAGCATCAGACGCAGCGACAGCGCCGGGGAAGTCCCCGGATTGGCATCGCTGGCCAACGCCATTGGCACGCCGTGTTTGCGGAACAGATCCACCGGCGGGCGTTGCGTCTCGCGCAGCAGATAGAACGCGCCCGGCAGCAACACCGCTACGGTGCCATGTTGCGCCATCGCTTGCGCATCGGCTTCGGTGGCGTACTCAAGATGATCGGCTGACAAGGCGCCGTATTCGGCCGCCAGCGTGGCACCGCCCAGCGCAGAAAGCTGTTCAGCGTGCAGTTTGACCGGCATACCCAACGCTTTGGCTTGATCAAACACCGCGCTAACCTGCTCAGGGGAAAAGGCCAGATGTTCGCAGAAGGCGTCGACCGCATCCGCCAGCCCTTCCGCCTTCACCTGCGGTAACAGGCGATTGCAGATGATATCGATCCAGCCTTGAGGATTTTCTTTAAACTCGGGCGGGAAGCCGTGCGCGGCCAGGCAGGTGGAGAGCACATCGGCGGGTACCGTTTCCGCCAATTCGCGGATGGCACGCAGCATGGTCAGCTCGCTGGTTTCATCGAGGCCATAACCGGATTTAATCTCCACCGTGGTGACGCCTTCTGCCAGCAATCGATCCAGACGCCAGCGAGCGCTTGCCACCAACTCCTGCTGTGATGCCGAGCGGGTAGCACGCACCGTGGAGAGAATACCGCCGCCCTGCGCCGCGATTTCAGCATAGCTGACGCCGTTCAGACGCTGCTCGAACTCCTGGCTACGGTCACCGCCAAACACCAGATGCGTATGGCAATCCACCAGACCCGGCGTAATAATTCCGCCATCAAACTGCTGCTGCGTACGCGGGGCAAAATCCGGCAGTTCGCTGCGCGGCCCTACCCAAATCAGTTCGCCGTTATCCACCGCCAGTGCGCCGTCGGCAATCAGGTTATAGTGCCCATCCCGCATGGTGACGATATCGGCCCCCAGCCACAGGCTGTCGATCTGCTTCGCTTCTGCCATCCCACTCCCCTTCACGTCTGACGATTTACAGTGCGTCTCAAAGTATGTATATGTATATACAACTTTCCGCCCTTAAGGATCAACCATGGCCGTTTTTTTTGCCCCACGCGCGCTGCTGGCCGACGGCTGGCATGAAGACGTATTGATTACCACTGACGCATCCGGACAGATCGCTGAACTCACCCCCAACAGCACGCCAGGCGGCGCCACTCGCCTTGCTGGCCCGGTGATCCCCGCTATCGCTAACCTGCACTCGCACGCCTTCCAGCGCGCCATGGCCGGGCTGGCCGAAGTGGCAGGCGATCCACAAGACAGCTTCTGGACCTGGCGCGATTTGATGTACCGCATGGTGCAGCGCCTGTCGCCTGAGCAGGTCGGCGATATCGCCACCCATCTCTACATCGATATGCTGAAGGGCGGCTATAGCCAGGTGGCGGAATTCCACTACTTGCACCACGATGCGCAGGGCAAACCCTATGCCGATGACGCGATGCTGCTTAACCTGATTGCCGCCGCCGAGACCGCCGGTATCGGTCAGACGCTGTTGCCGGTGCTTTACAGTTACAGCGGATTTGGATCGCAACCGGCCAGCGACGGCCAGCGCCGTTTTATCCAGCAAACGGATGCTTATCTGCAGCAACAGCAACGCGCAGCGCAATGGAGCGCCAATAAGCCGCTGCTTAATCATGGCATCTGTTTCCACTCGCTGCGCGCGGTAAGTGAAGCCCAGATGCGTGAAGTGCTGGCCGCCGGCGCTGCTGATGTGCCGGTGCATATTCATGTGGCCGAGCAGGAGAAAGAAGTCAATGACAGCCTGGCGTGGAGCGGCGAGCGTCCGGTTTCCTGGCTGTATAATCGATTCGAAGTGGATCAGCGCTGGTGCCTGATCCATGCCACCCATCTGGACGACAGCGAAATCCAACGCATGGCGGCCAGCGGTGCGATTGCCGGACTCTGTCCGACTACCGAAGCCAATCTCGGTGACGGCATCTTCCCAGCGGTGGAATACATTGCACAAAGTGGACGCTGGGGCATTGGCTCGGACAGCCATGTATCGCTCAGCGCGCTGGAAGAACTGCGCTGGCTGGAGTACGGTCAACGCCTGCGCGATCGCCGTCGCAATCGTATCACCCTGCCCCACCAGCCTTCTGTGGGCGATCTGCTGTGGCAGCAGGCGGCACAAGGCGGTGCGCAGGCGTGCGCGATCAACACCGGTGAACTGGCGGTGGGTAAACGCGCCGACTGGCTGGTACTGGATAACGATGCCTTCCTGAGCAGCGTGAGTTCCGCTTCGCTACTCAATCGCTGGCTGTTTGGTGGCAGCCAAAGCCAGATCCGCGATGTGTTTGTCGCCGGTAATCAGGTTATCAGCGAAGGCCATCATCCCGCTGAAGAAGCTGCAGCCGCGCGCTTCGCCCAAGCCATGAGTGCACTGCAATGAGAACGCATTTCGACTATAACCAGCTGCCTGTCAGCCGCTGGCGCAACGGCGGCGGTGAAACGCGTGAAATCGTGAGCTTTCCGCCCGGTGAAGCGCAGTTTGGCTGGCGCGCCAGTATTGCCACTATCGATGCCGACGGGCCCTTCTCGCCGTTCCCCGGTATCGATCGTGTGATTACGCTGCTGAATGGCGACAGCGTGGTACTGCACAGTGATAGCGTCGAGCACACGTTATTGCCGCATCAGCCGTGGGCGTTTTCCGGTGAATGGTCGATCGACGCGCAGATCAGCGGCAGCTGTCAGGATTTCAATATCATGACACGCCGCGACAGTTGGCAGGCGCAAGTGGATGTCGTGCAACACGCCGTTGTCAGCGAACACGGTGTCGCCTGGGTGCTATCGGGTGAATGGCAAACGGCGCAGGGAGACAGCGTGAAGATCAATCAGGGAATGTGGTGGCTGGATGAAGAGACGCAGCTGGCACCGCGAACCTCGGATGCCAGCCTGCTGTTTGTGTCGCTTAGCCGTGTCCTCTGAAACGACCCAGTAACTTATAGCGCGAGCCTGGATAGAGCAGGCGCGCGTAAGTCACAATCTTGTTGTCGCTCCAGGTCTGACGACGGATCAACAAGCAGGGTTCGTGCTCATCCAGCGCCAGATGTTTACGCTGGCGCAGATCGGGCAGAACCGCTTCCACTATATGCTCACCGGCGGTCAACGGCGCCACGCGCATCAAATAGGTGTAGGGCGTCAGTTGATGATAATCCTGACTAAGGTAATCCGGTGCCACCAGCGGATTGACTAAGCGATCTTCCAATTGCACTGGCATATCGTTTTCGTAATGCACAATCAACGAATGATACAGCGTCTGCCCGGTGGATAAGCCCAACACAGCGGCCTGCTCCGGATCGGCCTTCATCTGCCCAATCGACAAAATTTTGCAGCTGTGACGATGACCGCGCTGAGCAATCTCATCAGCGATGTTATGCACTTCCAGCATCGCAGTGTAGCCCTTCATCTCTGCGACAAAGGTGCCGACGCCTTGCATGCGCACCAAAAAACCTTCACTGGTGAGTTCACGCAGCGCGCGGTTAATAGTCATGCGGCTCACGCCCAGTTCGTTAACCAGCTCACTTTCGGACGGTACGCGCTGATTCGCTTTCCAGTGACCTTCACGGATCTGGCTGACGATCGCCTGTTTCACGCGCTGATAAATCGGTGCTGGCTCATCGCCCATCGCTGCGGCCAGCTGCGCTATTGCCGTTTGCTCCGCCATATCCTGTTCCTTTTCCGAATAATGCCCAAAGTTTACTGTCTCAGCACGTAAATGTATATACATCCAATTGTGCAGACAGCCCGTTAACAGTGCAGCGTTCTCCCTGTTTCGGTGCAATGCGGCTGCGGCTGGATGACACATCCCGCATTGCGGCGCATTTCACAGAATCCAATCAATCTGGCACAGCCCTTGCTACTTGTATAGACAAGATTAGACACTTATGCTTCACTCAGCTCATTCAATGGTGCTACCCCATGCCACATCGCAATCACAAGGCTTGCAGGTAGTACCCGATCACTTGTATAGACAGGAGTAGACTATGTCAGGTTCGGTTCAGGAAATTCGCCTCGTTCCCGGTGAAGTGGACCTCGCGACCTTGCGGGCGATTTATCAAAGCAAGGTGACGCTCACGTTAGCGGATGACGCTCGTGCGGCCATCGATCGCGCAAATGAAACCGTCGATGCCATCGTGGCATCAGGCAAAGTGGTGTACGGCATCAATACCGGCTTTGGCAAACTGGCTCAGACACAGATTCCTGCAGAGCGTCTGGCTGAGTTGCAGCGCAATCTGGTGCTGTCGCACAGCGTGGGGTTGGGCAACTTACTGCCCGACAACGTCACGCGCTTAGTGGTCGCCACCAAAATCATCAGCCTGGCACGCGGTCACTCCGGCGTGCGTATCCAGTTAATCGAAGCGCTGCTGGCGCTGTTTAATGCCGGTGTGATGCCGTGCATCCCGGAAAAGGGTTCGGTTGGCGCATCCGGCGATTTGGCTCCGCTGGCCCACCTGTCACTGATGTTGCTGGGCGAAGGCCAGGTACGCGTCGACGGAGAACTGATTCCCGCCACCGAAGGGCTGGCGCGCGTCGGCCTGCAGCCTATTGTGCTGGGACCGAAAGAGGGTCTGGCACTGCTGAATGGCACGCAGGTTTCCAACGCACTCGCGCTGCGTGGCCTGTTTGAAGCCGAAAACCTGTTCGCCGCAGGGCTGATGGCGGGTGCACTGTCACTCGAAGCGATCAAAGGCTCGGTAAAACCTTTCGATGCACGTATTCATCAGGCGCGTGGTCAGCACGGACAAATCGCGGTGGCCGCTGCCGTTTCATCCTTACTGGAAGGCAGTGAAATCCTCAGCTCACATACCAATTGTGGTCGCGTGCAGGATCCCTACTCGATTCGCTGCGTTCCGCAGGTGATGGGCGCGTGTTTAGACAACCTCAGCCATGCGGCGCGCGTACTGCAAATCGAAGCCAACGCGGCCTCTGATAACCCGCTGGTGTTCAGTGAAAGCGGTGATGTGATTTCAGGCGGTAACTTCCACGCAGAGCCTGTCGCGTTTGCCGCCGATATCATCGCGCTGGCAATTGCCGAAATCGGAGCGATTTCCGAGCGCCGTATGGCGCTGTTGCTGGATACCGGCCTTTCTGGCCTGCCGCCATTCCTGGTGCGCGATGGCGGAGTGAACTCCGGCTTTATGATTGCCCAGGTCACCGCTGCCGCACTGGCCTCAGAAAACAAATCACTGGCGCATCCGGGCAGCGTAGACAGCCTGCCGACCTCTGCTAATCAGGAAGATCACGTGTCGATGGCCACCTACGCCGCGCGTCGCCTCGGTGATATGTGCTTTAACACCGCTGCCGTGGTCGGTATTGAAGCCATGGCTGCGGCGCAAGGCATCGACTTCCACCGTCCACTGCAAAGCTCGACTGCGCTGGAACAAGAGATGAGTCGCATCCGCGAGAACGTTGCCTTCCTTGATCAAGACCGTTTAATGGCGCCGGATATCGAATCCATGCGTCTGTGGGCCAGCAGTCACGCCTGGCCTGAATCTTTGACTGCGCTGCTGCCAAGCCAGCGTTCACCTTCCCTTTAAGGAATTGATGATGAGCGAAACTTTATCTCAGGCTGTTGCCCGTGAAATCCGTGCGCCGCGCGGTAACGAACTGCATTGTGCGAACTGGTTGATAGAAGCGGCTTACCGCATGATCCAGAACAACCTCGATCCTGATGTGGCCGAGCGCCCGGAAGATCTGGTGGTATACGGCGGTATCGGTAAAGCCGCACGTAACTGGGAGTGCTTTGAGCAGATTCTGCGTTCACTGCGTGCGTTGCAGCCTGAAGAAACCTTGCTGATCCAGTCTGGCAAACCGGTGGGTGTGTTCCGTACTCATGCCGATGCACCCCGCGTGCTGCTGGCTAACTCCAACCTGGTGCCGCACTGGGCTAACTGGGATCATTTCCACGAGCTGGATAAAGCCGGCTTGATGATGTACGGCCAGATGACCGCCGGATCCTGGATCTACATCGGTGCGCAGGGCATCGTGCAGGGCACCTTTGAGACGTTCGCCGAAGCCGGTCGCCAGCATTATGACAGCGATCTGAGCGGCCGCTGGATCCTGACAGCGGGCTTGGGTGGCATGGGCGGCGCACAACCGCTGGCTGGCGTTCTGGCGGGTGCCAGCGTGCTGGCGATTGAGTGCCAGGAATCCCGTATCGATTTCCGTCTGCGCACCCGTTACGTCGACCACAAAGCTTATACCTTAGACGAAGCACTGGATCTGATTGAGAAAGCCACCAAAGCCAAACAGGCAATTTCCGTTGGCCTGCTGGGCAATGCCGCCGAGATCGTGCCGGAGCTGGTGAAACGCGCCAAAGCTGGCGGCATGAAGCCGGATATCGTCACCGATCAGACTTCTGCACACGATCCGATCAATGGTTATCTGCCGGTGGGCTGGGACGTTGAGCGCTGGCAGTCTGAGCGCGTCAGCAATCCGAAAGCAGTAGAGAAAGCGGCTCGCGCGTCGATGGCGGTGCATGTGCAGGCAATGCTCGACTTCCACCACATGGGCGTGCCAACCGTGGATTACGGTAATAACATCCGTCAGGTGGCGCTGGATGAAGGGGTGAAAAACGCCTTTGATTTCCCTGGCTTCGTGCCCGCTTATATTCGTCCGCTGTTCTGCGAAGGCAAAGGTCCATTCCGCTGGGTAGCGCTGTCAGGCGATCCGGAAGATATCTACAAAACCGACGCCAAGCTGAAAGAGCTGTTCCCGGAACACAAGAATCTGCATCGCTGGCTCGATATGGCGCAGGAGCGTATCGCTTTCCAGGGCTTGCCGGCGCGTATCTGCTGGCTGGGCTTGGGCGAGCGCCATAAAGCGGCGCTGGCGTTTAACGAAATGGTGCGCAATGGCGAGCTGAAAGCGCCTATCGTTATCGGCCGCGATCATCTGGACTGCGGTTCAGTGGCGTCCCCGAACCGCGAAACTGAAGCGATGAAAGACGGTTCAGATGCCGTCTCCGACTGGCCGTTGCTGAATGCCCTGCTGAATACCGCAGGCGGCGCGACCTGGGTGAGCCTGCATCACGGCGGCGGCGTCGGCATGGGCTTCTCGCAGCACTCCGGCGTGGTGATTGTCTGCGACGGCACCGCCGAAGCCGACGCGCGCCTTGGCCGTGTGCTGTGGAACGACCCGGCAACCGGCGTGATGCGTCACGCGGATGCGGGCTATGAACTGGCGCAGAGTTGCGCGAAAGAACATGGCTTGAACCTGCCAATGCAGAAGTAAACTGTCGTGATAACTGAAGTCGCCCTTCACCGGGCGACTTTTTACTTTCGTCTTAGCTCAGCCGCCAAACTGCCGCGCTACTCGCTACTCAATTTTCGTGCAATACCTTAGACTGACAACTTTCGGTTGCCGGATAAAACGCGCGGATCCCCTTCAATCCTTCAATCCTTCAATCCTTCAATCCTTCACTGTCGCATGCTGCCGGGTATATTCCATTCCGCTATACCCTATAGCCAAATTATTCCTTTCCACGATAGACGCCGCCCTGCGCTTACCACTACAGTGGAGACATCACGTTACGTGTCAGAGAAATCGCAGCCATTGCTGCTGATGGAGAGCCTTACCTTATGAGCCTGCCTGCCGTCCTGCTGGAAAACGCCCTAAACTGGCGTCGTCAGTTACACCAACATCCTGAACTCGGTTATCAGGAGCAACAAACCAGCGAGCTGGTTGCGAACGTGCTCGCTGAAGCAGGGTTGCAGGTGTTCCGTGGGCTAGCAGGCACTGGCGTGATTGGCACACTGGAAAACGGTCCGGGCCCGGTGATCGGCTTGCGTGCCGATATGGATGCGCTACCGATGACCGAAAAAGGCGCGCCGGAGTGGAAATCGAACCGCACCGGCGTGATGCATGCCTGCGGTCACGATGGACATACCGCGATTCTCCTCGCAGCGGCGTGCCAGCTGGCCGCCACGCGCAACTTTAAAGGCACCGTGTACTTCCTGTTCCAGCCTGCTGAAGAGAACCTTGGTGGCGCACGTAAAATGGTGGAAGAAGGTTTATTTACCCGTTTCCCGATGGATGCGGTGTACGCCATGCACAACTGGCCTGGCTTGCCGGTGGGTTCACTGGCGGTGAATCCGGGTGCGATGATGGCCTCGCTGGATTCATTTGAAATCACCCTCAACGGCAAAAGCTGCCATGCGGCGATGCCAGAAAGCGGTGCCGACCCGATGGTGGTGGCAGCAGAATTGATTATGGCGCTGCAAACTATCCCATCACGCCGTCTGTCACCGCTGGCGTCAGCGGTGGTGAGCGTGACGCAGATCCACGGCGGTGAAGCGATCAATGTGATTCCCGAGCAGATTGTGCTGCGTGGTACGGTGCGATGTTTGCAGACTGACGTACGTGACCGCGTGCGCAGTCTGATTGAAGATTTTGTCACTACCTTGCCGCGCCCATTTGGCGTCAGCGGCGAAATTCACTGGTATCCGGGTTATCCCGTTACCGCCAACCATGCCGCCCCGGCAGAACAAGTGCGCGAGGTTGCCCAGCGCGTGTTAGGCGAATCACAGGTGCATTGGCAGGTGAATCCTTCCATGGCATCGGAAGATTTCGCCTGTATGCTGGAATCCTGTCCGGGTGCTTATTTCTGGCTCGGTGCCGATGGCACAACCCCCTCCGCACCACTGCACAACGCGCATTATGATTTCAATGATGACCTGCTGCCGATTGGTATCAGTTTCTGGCAACAGCTGGTGGAGAGCGTGCTGGTCAAAGCCTGACTGGCAGGATTCGCGGAACCAAGGAATCTCAAATGAGATTGCATGCTGGTTAAAGCCTGACTGCCGGACTTCCCAGAACCAGTAACCTCAAGCGGCACTGTAGCAAGCAGCGTTAAACTCTCGGCTCTGCGTTTGACCCGCAACCCAAGGCTGCGGGTATTGTTCTACCCGTCAGATCCCAGCCTGCTGCAATCGCGTCTCCGCCTCATCCAGCGTCGCTGACTGCCCGGTTGCCACTAAGCAGCACGCCAATTGCAAACGCAGCGCCTGTGGCACCGCACGTTCGCCGGCCAGCACATGTTTGATCCAGTCAGCGGTATCCTGCGCATTTTTGCTTTCTGGCAGTTCCACACTGATTTCCGGCTGGCGTTCAATCCACACTTCAGCTTCTGTGCCCGCACCCGCAATATAGTTAATCGCCGGGCAGCGCTGCGGATTGGCATACACCTCACCTTCGGTACCATTTAGCAGAATGGCGGGCGCATCGATATCCTGGAAGAACTTGCCGACGCGCGGCACGTATTCCGGATGGGAAACACTCGCCAGGCGCAACGCGGCGCGCTCGGCAAACGGCGTTGCCAGCTTAGCCAGCGTATGCGCGCTGTTACGCACGCCCATGCGCCAGCGCAGCGACAGTTGTTTTGCCATCGGTGCACACAGATGATCGATGGTGATAAACGCCAGTTCGCCACTTTCCAGCTTCGCTTGTGCCTGCTGCGCGTTGGTGATCGGCGCAATATCCAGCGCCGCCAGCACGGCTTCGGTAGTGATGCGCGTCGGATCGTCACTCACACCGTGCAGCAATACCGGAAACCCGAGTTTGCTTAACAGCAAGGCCAACAGCGGCGTGAGATTGCCCTGACGACGTGCGCCGTTGTAGCTGGGAATCACAATCGGCATCGGGCGGTTGGCGGGCGGCTGCAACTGCATCATTTGCTGCTGCATGGCGTGGTAAAAACCGCGCATCTCCTCTTCGCCTTCGCCCTTGATACGCAGGGCGATCAGCACACCGCCAAGCTCCAGTTCTGGCACTTCATCCGCCAGCATGGCGCTGTACAGCGCAACGGCAGTGTCGAAATCGATATCGCGCGCGTGGTTCTTACCGCGCCCAATCTCTTTAATGATTTTATTCAATTCCATCAGGGCATTCCCGCTTCCAGGGCGCGCCGATACCCGGCGGCCAAAAGGTCATTGATGTGCGCCTGGGCACATCTAAGATTTCTTACTTTTACGCTTCGCTGGTTTTACTGCGGCTTTAACCGCTGTTTTTACTGCTGGTTTTATGCTGGTTTCGGGCACCGCCGGTTGTTCAATCGGAAACACCGGCAAGGCGGCCAACAGACGACTGCCATAGGCTTTGTTGAGCAGCCGCCGATCGTATATCACGATTTCACCGGAGCAGTGATGACTGCGAATCAGACGCCCGACCTGCTGAATCAGCGTAAACGAGGCGCTGGGTAAACTCTGCACCTCGAACGGGTAGCGTTTGAGACTCTTCAGCCACTCCCCTTCGGTCAAAATTACCGGACTGTCCACCGGGGGAAAAGCAATTTTATGGATATGCACCTGCGTCAGCAGATCGCCCTTTAAATCCAGCCCTTCAGCAAAAGACTGCAGCCCGACCAGAATACTGGTTTGCCCTGCTTCGACCCGCTGGCGATGCAACTCCACTAAGCGCGAACGGGGCTGATCGCCCTGTACCAGCATTGATAAGCGTAATGCGCTGACATGACTGACAAACTGCTGCATCGCGCGCCCGCTGGCAAACAGCACCAGCACGCCTTTGTGCTTCTCCTCTGCCATTTGTTGCAGGAAGAAGCCTGCCATCTCGGCGATGTGCTCCGCTTCATTCGCCATCAGCGGCTCGTAGCGCATTTGCGGGATTACCAATTTGCCCTGATCGACATGATTAAACGGTGAGTCCAGCGCAACAAAGCGATCGCCCGCTTTCTCACTCAGGCCAGACATCTCCTGCAAGCGATTAAAACTGTTGAGTGAACGCAAGGTTGCCGAGGTGACTACCACATGCGGAATTTTGCGCCACAGCAGTTTCTCCAGCTGATCGCTGACGCGAATCCCGGCGCAGTGAAACAGCAGATGGGCCTGGCCGTCACGAATTTCACGGGTAATCCATTTCGATACCGGCGCGTTGGAGGCTTTTTCCATCGCCGCCAGTCGCCACAGTTTGCTGATCGATTCGAACCAGCCAAACTGGCGGTTAAGCTGAATGATCGCCCGGTGCAGACGCATAATATCGGCCTTGCCGGTTTGCTCACCCAGCTCATTGAGCAACCCTTCGCTCAACCCACGCAAGGCATCGCTCAGTTTGAACAGCCGCGCGCACATCGTCATCAGCTCTTCCGGCAACTCGCCCAAAACAAAACGGAACTCGCCTGGCTGATTGTGCGCGGGTAGTAGCGGATTGAGCGCATCGCACAGAATTTGCAGCAGCTCACGCATCTCATCACAGTGACCTTTCAAGCGCTCAGGGTTGGTCAGTGGAGGCGGCGATTTAGGGCGGAACTGCGCCATGATGGTTTCCACCAGACGCACAAACAGATCGAGCTGCAGGCTGCTCCAGCCGGGGGTAATTTCCGCGCTCATCTCCAGCGCATCACGCGCCACTTCCGGTAGATGATGGCCTTCGTCCAGCACCAGCATCAGATGTTTAGGCGGCGGTAATACGGATTCATTCTCCATCGCCGCCATCACCAGCGCATGGTTCGCCACCACCACATCTGCCTGCTCAATTTCACGACGCGCGACAAAGAACGGACATTCACGATACCAACGGCAGTGATGCCCCAGACAGTTGGCTTTGTCGGTGGAAAGCCGCTGCCACAGGCTGTCCTCAATTGACACATCGGTGTGATCGCGCAGTCCATCCCATTGATAGCTGCTGAGCTGTTTTTCCAGCTTGGCGCAAAACTTCTGCTCTTCTTTCGAACCGGTCACCGCTTCTTCATCGAGATACAGCAGCAGGTCACCTTGCTGATCTTCGGTCGCCGCCAGTGCCGTGAGGTTGCGCGGACAAACGTAGCGGCCACGGCCGAACGCGGCAGTGAAAGTGAGATCGGGAATGATTTTTTTCAGCAGCGGCAGATCCTTGCTGAAGATTTGATCCTGCAACGCCACGTTGGCGGTGCTGATCACTAACCGTTTCTCCTCGGCGCGGCTCACCGCAATGCCGGGGATCAGATAAGACAAGGTTTTGCCCACGCCGGTGGGGGCTTCAATCGCCAGATGGCGACCTTCGTCACCGGCCAGGCTCTTCGCCACTTCAGCGATCATCTGACGCTGTGGCGCACGTGGGATAAAGTCAGGAACCTGCTGCTGCAGCGCCTTATACCATTGCGCAATCTGGCTTTTTATCGCTGCTGTCAGGGCCATGTTCATTACTGTTTGCTGAATTGGCCTGTATTTTTACACAGTATCGGCGCAGCGTCAGCTTTCACTGCTATTTTTTCGCGCTGGATTCAGAATTTCACGCATCGCGCGGATCAGCGTTTCGCGTGACCGTCCGCGGCGGAAGGCAAACGAGAACGGTGCGCGGAAATGAAAATGCTGCGGCAACAAGCGACAAAGCGTGCCCTGCTGTTCCCCGCTTTGCGCATAGTGTTCCGGTAAATAGCCGATAAATCGTCCGGAGAGGATCAGCGTCAACTGCGCTTCAATACTCTCCACCGAGGCGTTGCTCTGGCGGAAACCGCGCTTGTTTAGCTCCTGCTGATTCCAGTAACGTCGCGTCACCATGCCGGTTTGCTGCACGGTGCGCACATCCGGATCGCCCTGCGCCAGCGGATGCTGCGGGCTGCAATACAGCCAATGCTGCTCCTCATACAACGGAATGGTCACCAGGTTGCTGGCACGCAGCGGGAAGTGACCAATGGCGAGGTCGAGACGATCTTCCAGCAACTGCTGCTGCAACTCATTGGGATCGCGCACGCTGAGATTAAAAAACACAGCCGGAAAGCGCTGATTAAAGCGCGCAATTGCCGCCGGCAGATCCAGCGTGCTGTCGGTGACGGTGGCATCCACCACGCCCAATGAAAAGGTGCCACCCTGTGCGCTTTTTAGCGTCTCAACCTGCTCCTGCCAACCCGCCAGCGTGGCCAGCATTTCCTGGCTGTAGCGATGAAACTGCTCGCCTTTAGTGGTGAGAGTAAAGCCGCCACGTCCGCGCTGGCACAAGATAAAACCCAGCTGCGTTTCCAGCTCGCTCATATAGGCGCTGATGGCGGGTGTGGTCATATTAAGCGCCTGCTGAGCACGTGAATAGCCCTGATTTTCCACCACGCTGGCAAACACCTGCAGCAGTTTGAGATTGGGGAGTGTTTGCACCGCATTTCCTTCAGTGATTGCTGACTAAAGTTAACCAATCTATGAAGTGATTATTTGCTGTCAAGGATTTTTCCCGCGCCTCCCTCAGGCCATGATGAGATTCACTTAGCCGAAGGAGTTCGTGATGACCGATTTTCCTCAGCCGCAGGGCGGCAACGAGATGCCCCGTTTTGCTGGTCGTGGCACCATGATGCGTTTGCCCGCCGTTGAATCACCTGCCGATCTTGATGTCGCGTTTGTTGGCATTCCGCTGGATATCGGCACTTCACAGCGTAGCGGCACGCGCTACGGTCCACGCGCGATTCGCGCCGATTCCGTGATGATTCGCCCGTATAACATGGCGACCGGCGCAGCTCCTTTTGATTCGTTGCGTGTCGGCGATCTCGGCGATGTACCCATTAATACTTACAGCCTGCTGAAGTCGGTCGATATCATCGAAAACTATTATACCGAGCTGAATAATTGGCCGATTATTCCGTTAACGCTCGGCGGCGATCACACACTGACGCTGCCGATTCTGCGCGCGCTGGCGAAGAAGCACGGACCGATGGGCCTGATCCACATTGATGCGCACACCGATACCAACGATGAGATGTTTGGCGAGAAGGTTGCCCACGGCACCACATTCCGCCGCGCGGTGGAGGAAGGTCTGCTTGATTGTCAGCGCGTGGTGCAGATTGGCCAGCGCGCTCAAGGTTATGCCGCCGATGATTTCCAGTGGGGCGTCGATCAAGGCTTCCATCTGGTGCCTGCCGAACAGTGCTGGTATCGATCCATGGCGCCACTCATGGCTGAGGTGCGTGCGCGCATCGGTGACGGTCCGGTGTATCTCAGCTATGACATAGACAGTTTCGATCCGGCATGGGCGCCCGGCACCGGTACGCCAGAAGTGGGCGGCTTGACCTCAATGCAGGGGCTAGAGATTGTGCGCGGCTGTCGCGGACTCAATCTGGTCGGTGGTGATCTGGTCGAGGTGTCACCGCCGTACGATATCAGCGGCATGACCTCACAGCTGGCGGCCAATATCCTTTATGAGATGCTGTGCGTATTGCCCGGCGTCCGTTACACAGAGAAGAGAGCATGACACAACAGAATTTGGTGTTTCCGGCGCGCGTGCTGCGCGGAGCAGGCGTGATCAATCAACTGGGCGAGATTTGCGCCGGGCTGGGCAAACGCGCTCTGCTGATCGGCGGCCATCAGGCACTGCAATCGGTGGAAGCACAGGTGCGCGCTCAACTGCTGACCGCCAACGTGACGCTGCTGGCACAGGAGTGGTTTGGTGGTGAGACTTCAATCAATCAGATTAACCGTCTGGCGGCGATCGCTACCGAACTGCAAGCTGACGTGATTATCGGTGTCGGCGGCGGTAAATCGCTGGATACAGTGAAAGCGGTGGGCGCGCAGTTGGGTTTACCGTTTATCACCATCCCGACCATTGCCGCCACCTGTTCTGCAGTGACGCCATTGACCATTCGCTACGACGATAACGGCAATTTCTACGATATTTTCCCGCTGCCACAGGCACCGGCGGCAGTGATCATCGACAGTGAGTTGCTGGCGAAAGCCCCTGCACGCTGGTTGGCTGCCGGCCTGGGCGATACCCTGGCGAAATGGTATGAGTTCCGCGCGGTGAGCGTCCGCCATCCGGCACGCGAAGGCAATGCATTGTCATCACTGGCTCACAGTCAGATTTGCTATGACGTGATCGCGGAACACGGCCCGGCGGCTTATGCAGCAGTGCTGCGCGGTGAGAGCAGCGCCTCTTTGGATCAGGTGCTGGATGCGATCTTTACCTGGGCTGGATTGACCTCGCTGATGAGCAACGGTGCCCACGCAGCCGCTTCACATGCGATTTATGAAGGTTTTACCTTCTGCGATAAGACGCGTGAGTTTGGTCATGGCCTGTTGGTTGGCTTCGGTAATCTGTGTTTGCTGGCGCTGGAAGATCGTAGCGATGAAGAGGTGCTGGATGAGATGCGTCTGGCACGCGATTGCGGTGTGCCATTGACGCTGCGTGAGATTGCCGAGTTGGATGATGCCGAGCTGGCGATGGTTGTGCGTGAATCCGTGCATGCGCCGGATATGGAGAATATGTCAGTCGCCGTAACAGAAGCCCGTCTGCTGGCGGCAATGCAGCGGATAGAAGGGTTGGCTGATCGGGTTTAATTCTGAGTTGAGTGCTTGAGCAGGATGTGGCGAGTACTTATGCGGAGTGGGAACGAAAAGTGCAGGAGTGTTCAGTTCGGGGGGCTGAGTCCTGTGCGGGGTGCGGGCCGTAGCACCGCTGCTGCTGCCGGGCAGTCCTCGCGCCGCTGACGCGGTGCCCTCGGCTTCCACGTCGTGCCTACGGATCGTTCGGGGATCGACCATCCCTGGTCGGCCCCGAACTGATCCACGCATCCCTGCGTGGATCTCCTGGCCCAACGTAAAAGCCTCAGCGCTGCGGATAGCCCTTGCAGCATCAGAGGTGCTACGGCCTCAAATATTGTGCCCCTTTCAACAACATCCACTTCAGCTCATCAGCAGACTGCCTTTAACAGCAAGCACGATGGTTAATGAGCAGGCTGGGGGCGCTTTGGCGCAGGCAATCCGCAGCGCCGAGCAGAGTGAGTCTGCCAGGATAGCCCGCAGGACGCGGGCGAAAGGCGGGGCGGCACATGGATGTGCCATCCCCCGCCGTTCCGTCAGGCAGACGAACGAAGTGAGGGGGACCGCGTCAGCGGCGCGAGGACGCCAGCGCCAAAGCGCCCCCAGCCTGCGTCACCACCTGCGGACATAAACATCATTACCTGCGAACTACCACTTCAGCTGTGAATTAATCTACGAGCATGCAACTTCACCAACCAGCCTCAATATTTTCTACAAATTCAGGTGCAAAATACCGCTATCGAACTCTATGCACGAGCCAGCAGCGCCACCACTTCCTGCACATCCGCGACGTCATCCAACTCCATGCAAATCGCTTCCAGCTGTTCAACCTGCTCCAGCGGCAACACGCGCCCCGCTAAGCTGCGATATTTCGCCAGCAGCGCTTCAAGGCTCAGCGGATTAGCTGGCGCACCCGATGGCACCGGCACATGCTGCTGCCACTGCTCGCCCTGTTGCGTTTCAATCCGCACCCACGGCTCGTCGTCACGGCCCTGCTGCTCATCAATCACCAGCTCAATTTGTGCCATAAACGCTTCAACCTGAGGATGCAGACGCTTAGCATCATCGTAGCTGGCCAGCTCGGCGGAACCATACAGCGCACGCGCCGCCAATGCATACGGCAGGCTCATTTGTGCACTCGCCAGGCTCTGCAGCTCACGTCCGCCACACATCTCCAGCAGGAACGGATTCAATCCCACCACGATGCGCTCAATCTGCTCAGGTTTGACTGGATGCTGCACCAGCATCAAATTCAATGCATCGACTGCCGCATGGGTGCCGCGGCAGGATGCATATGGCTTAATTGAACAGCGCGCCAGCTTCCACACCACGCCAAGATCGGCGGTTAACGCCGCAGGTTGCTGCGTTTCAGGCGCCAGGGTTTGCAGGAAACCGCCCCACTTCGCCTCAAACACCGCCGATGGTCCATTGATGCCGCGCTGCGCCAACAAGGCCGCCTGCACGCCACCTTCTGCCGCGCGTGCAGCATGCAGCTTTTTGGTGTGTGAACCATCATGAATAAAGCCCCACAGCCCGCCGCTGAAACTGGCGGCAATGCCCATGGCCGACGCGCACTGAGCGCGATCCAGTTGCAACAGTGAACACACTGCGGCTGCGGCACCAAACACGCCACAGCTGGCGGTGGAGTGCCAGCCTGCGCCATTGTGCGCAGAGTAGCCACCGCAGGCTTCCAGCACCCGGCGTCCGACGTCATAACCGATCACCATGGCCACCAGCAGCGCCTGACCGTCAACCGGCTGCGTCGCCAGCGGCAGTGCCGCCAAAATGGCGGGAATGACCACCGCGCCCGAGTGATCGCAGCCGCCGGTATCATCCAGCTCATACATATGTGCGGCCACGCCATTCAGCCATGCCGCCTGCCGCGGATTCACCTGCCGTGCACTTCCCCACACCTGTGCCTGCTGATGCCCACCTTCTGCGAGCGTTAATGCCAGACATTCGCGCCAGATTGGGCTGTCGCTGCCCGCCAGTGAAGCTCCAAGGGTATCCAGCAGATGGCGTTTTGCCTGTTCTACCAGTACGTCAGGCAGCTGTTCAAAACGGGTATCAGCGATAAATGCCGCCAGTTGATCAAGCGTCGAGGCCATGCGCACCTCCCGTGATGCGAGTAAACACTTCTGCCGGATGCGAAAAATCATTGTCCGGCTGAGTTTGCCAATGCGCCGCCACCTGTTCGGCCGTGGCGATCCACACGTTGTGCTGTTGCAGCGTGTCGATCAGTTCACGCAGCAAGCCGATACGCCCGGCGGTGCCGATGATTTCTGGATGCAGGCGCAGCAAATAACACAGTCCAAAGCGGTGGAAGCCGTGGAAATCCTGCGTCATGTTCGCCAGTGTTTCGGCATAAGGCGCAATCCGCGACTGTCCCGGCGGAATCGCCGGACTCAGGTTAAAGGCAAAATAGGGTTCATCTTCCAGCGTGTAGTGCATTGGCAATTCCACCAGCCGCGTGCCGGGATGGAAGTACGGCAGATCGTCGCCGCGCCAGCTTGATGACCAGCGAATGCCCAGCTCCACCAACGCATCCGCCAGACCCGGTTTCCACTGCCCTGCGGGGGTGCGGAAGCCCTGAATCGGTTTGCCGGTAAACTGTGCCAGCTGGTCGCAGCCGCGCGTCACGCTGTCAATTTGCTGCTCCAGCGACAACGCCGAAAAGTCTTCATGGCGCTCGCCGCTGCAGGCAATTTCATGCCCATCGGCCACAATGCGTTTAATCAGTTCCGGCTGCTCTGCCGCGACAATTGCCGGTAAGCACCAGCTGGCTTTCAGCTGTTTTTCTGCCAGCAATGCCAGCAAGCGATCCACGCCGCGTAGGGTGCCATAGCGCCATACCGACAGGGTTTTATCGCGTCCGGCGACGGCAGGTGCCTGAGTTAAAATGCCGTGGATATCGTTGAAATCGATGGTCAAAACGGCGGCGGACTGGAAGCCCAGCGGCCAGCGAGAAGATTCAGTCATGTTGCTGCTCCTGCAGATACCACTGCGCCACCGCATCACAGCGCGCAAACCACACATCATCACGCGCCGTCATATGTTCAAACAACTGCTCCAGCAGCAGGATACGTCCCGGCTGGCCGGAAATTTTCGGGTGGAACAGCGTGGTCAGGCACAAGCCCTCATCCATCGCGCCATCGAATTCGCGCTGCCAGTTATCGCGCGTGTGCGCATAGCTGGCGATGCGATCGCCACCTTTCGGGAAGTCAGGCTGGCGCGTGTAGGCCAGCGAGGCGTAATCATCCATCTCCCACTTGCCGGGGATCTCCACCAGCGGCGTGTGACCGGCCACCGGGATGCTGTAAGGACGATCGTCGCCGCGCATGCTGCTGGAATAAATCACCCCAGCATCACGCAGAATTTGCGGTGTTTCGGCATGCCAGTCACCTGACGGTGTACGGAAACCGCAGGCGGTGATGCCCAAATGCTGTTTAAAGATTTCAGCGGATTTCGCCATCACTGCGCGCTGTTCATCCGGCGGAATCGCCCAGAAAGATTCGTGACGATAGCCGTGATAGGCCACTTCGTGGCCTTGTTCGATAATCGCCTGGCACTGCTGCGGCCACTGTTCCACGACCCACGCCGGCACAAAAAACGTGGCGGGGATCTGGAAAGCGCGCAGCAGGTCAAGTAATCGCCCGAGCGCACGGTACGGACCATACGCACCAAAGGTGAAATATTCTGGCGTTGACCACAGGCTGCCATTCAACATGGCATCGCCGGTGGGACCATCAAGGTCAAACGCCAGCGCCATACAGCCGCGTTTCCCCTGCGGCCAGCGCACTGCGCCCGGTTGTTGCATCGCTACACTCCTTTAGCCCTGGTTAACGGTCGCCTGAGTTACGCCATTGTCAGCCAGGCCCCATTTCGCGAGGATCTTCTGGTAGCTGCCATCAGCAATCATGGCGTCAATCGCCGCCTGCACCGCTGTAGTCAGTTCGCCTGCATCTTTACCAATCGCCATGCCGGTGTACTGGAAGGAGAAGGCTTTATCGAGCGGCTTATATTTACCTTTCTCAAGATCCATGATGTACGGCAGCGTTTCGCTCCCCTGCACCACGCCATCCAGACGGTTCTGACGCAGCTGGGTACGCGCATCCGCCGTACCTTCGGCACCGACCACGATGATCGCTGGCTTGCCGGCCGCTTCGCAGTGCGCTTTAGACCAGTTGGCAATCTCTACCGGGAAAGTGGTACGACGGCTGGTGCCGACTTTTTTACCGCACAGATCCATGGCGCTATTGATGTCGCTGCGCGCGGCCTGGGTGTAGAACTGCGGACCGGTTTTGAAGTAATCGATAAAGTTAACCACCTTCTGGCGCTCTTTGGTGTCGGTCATGCCGGACATCACCAGATCGACGCGCTTGGTCACCACCGCGTTCACCATCTGCTCAAAGGCGATCTCCTGCCAGTTGATCTTCACGCCCAACTTGGCCGCAATCGCCTGGCCGAGATCGTAATCCACACCGGTAAGCTGATTGGTGGCCGGATCTTTGAAATCCATTGGCGGATAGTTCGGCATGATCGCCACGGTCAGGCCTTTTTCTTTAATAGCGGCTGGCACGGCGATATCCGCCCAGGCAGAAGATTGCAGTAACAGCGCGGCACTGATGGCACTCAATAACAGTTTTTTCATGTTTTTCACCCCGGTCACGTTAAAGAAGAATCGCATTAATAAAGTTTTTCATCCGTGGGTTTTGCGGGTTCAGCAGAATGTCTTCTGGTGCGCCCTGCTCGATGATGCGTCCCTCGTCCATAAACACCACCTGGTTGGCAACCTCACGGGCAAAGCCCATTTCGTGGGTGACCACCAGCATAGTGGTGCCCTCTTTTGCCAACTGGCGCATCACCGCCAGCACTTCGCCGACCATCTCCGGATCCAGCGCCGAAGTGGGTTCGTCAAACAGCATCAATTTCGGTTTCATCGCCAGCGCACGGGCAATCGCCACACGCTGCTGCTGCCCGCCGGACAATGACTGCGGATAGTCGTGCGCTTTGTGCGCCAGGCCAACACGATCCAGCAGCGCCATCGCCTCTTCACTGGCTTCGCGTTTTGGACGCAGCAGGACGCGGCACGGCCCTTCGATAATGTTCTCCAGCGCGGTTTTGTGCGGGAACAGGTTAAAGCGCTGGAACACCATGCCGGTTTGCAGACGCTGGCGGGCAATCTGCTTATCGCTCAGCGCATGCAGTTTGTTGCCCGCAATGCGATAGCCCGCTAATTCGTTGTCGACCCAAATGCCACCCTGATCGACCTTCTCCAGCTGGTTGATGCAGCGCAAGAAGGTACTTTTACCGGAGCCGGATGGCCCGAGAATGCACATCACCTCGCCGTAATTCACTTCGAGGCTGACGTCCTTCAGCGCATGGAACTGGTCGAAATATTTGTTCACCTTGACGGCGCGCACGATGTTTCTCATCTCTCTCTCCCAATTACTGACGCTGGCGGTGGCCGCGTGAGAAGAAGCGCTCAAGGCGACTCTGACCAAACGACAGCACGGTGACGATGATCAGGTACCAGATGCCCGCCACGAACAGCAGTTCCATCACGCGCGCATTGGCGAAGTAGATGGTTTGCGTGTTGTAGAGCAGTTCGGAGTACTGGATCATGCTGGCCAGACTGGTGGTTTTGATCATGCTGATGAATTCGTTACCCACCGGCGGCAAAATCACGCGCATCGCCTGCGGCAAAATGATGCGCTGCAGCGCTTGCAGACGCGGCATGCCAATCGCCTTCGCCGCTTCGTACTGTCCGGTATCCACGGACAGCAAACCGGCGCGCACCACTTCGGAGGTATAAGCCCCCTGGTTGATGCTCAGACCCAGCAGTGCCGCGAGGAACGGCGTCATGATGCTGACGGTTTGCACGCTGAACACGCCGGGAATACTGATGGTGGGAAACACCAGCGCGAGGTTGAACCACAGCAGCAGTTGTAGAATCAGCGGCGTGCCACGGAAGATCCAGGCGTAACCCACGGCGATGTAGTGCAGCACCGGATTGGGCGACATATACATAATCGCGGTGATCACGCCGAACAGGATGCCGAGTCCCATCGCCAGCACCGACATAATCAGCGTGTTCACCACGCCGTTAAGGATTGCCTGGGCAGTAAAGAACTGGCCGACAAACGACCATTCAATGTTGCCGTGGGCGAAGGCGTTAACCAGCAATGCCAGCAGCACCAGGATCACCGCTGAAGCCGTGATGCGGCCGTAATAGCGGCGTGGCACCACCTGATAGCGATCCAGATCGTAATGCATCTGCTCGCGGCTATTTTTCAAGCTGGGTTCAACCGGGGTGGATTGCGTCATCAGCGTCTCCTCAGCCGCGCGGGCCAGCGTAATCTTCAGTCCAGCGCTGCTGGTCCTGCATCAGGGTTTGCAGACGCGCTAGCTGTTCGCGCACGCGGGCTGGTGCGGTACCGCCATAGCCACTGCGTGCCGCCAGTGCCGCTTCCAGCGTCAGGGCACTGCGCACTTCAGGCGTTAAACGTGCATCGACGGCCTGCAACTGCGCATCGCTCAGGTCGGACAGGCCACACTCTTCGTGTTCACACAGCTGCACCAGCTGGCCGGTGATTTCATGGGCTTCACGGAATGGCACGCCGCGCATCGCCAGCCAGTCGGCGACTTCGGTGGCCAGGGTGAAACCGTCCGGTGCCTGTTCGCGCATGACATCGGTGTTGAATTTCAGCGTCGACATCATGCCGGCCATCGCAGGCAGCACCAGCAGCAGCGTGTCCACGGCATCAATTACGTTGCGTTTGTCATCGCTGAGATCGCGGTTGTAGGAGAGCGGCATGGCTTTCATGGTGGTGAGCAACGCCATCAAATTGCCGACCAGACGACCTGAACGACCGCGCGTCAGTTCGGCGATGTCCGGGTTTTTCTTCTGCGGCATGATTGAGCTGCCGGTGGCATAGCTATCATGCAGCTCCACCCAACGGAACTGGCGCGAAGCCCACATGCACACTTCTTCGCACAGGCGCGACAGGTTGATACCGATCATGCTGGTAACGAACAGGAATTCTGCGGCGTAATCGCGGCTGGCCACCGCATCAATCGAGTTCTCGCAAGGTGCGAGGTAAGCCAGATCTTCAGCGGCTTTTTCCGGCTGGCGCGCAATCGCCGATCCGGCCATCGCTGCGGCACCGAGTGGGCAGCGTGCACTGCGACGATCCCAGTCCTGCATGCGCTCAATGTCGCGGGCAAAAGATTGCGCATGGGCCAGCAATTGATGACCGAACACAATCGGCTGTGCCTGCTGTAAATGGGTAAAGCCTGGCGCCACGCTTTCGGTGTGCTGTGCGGCTTGCTCGACCAGAGATTGCTGCAGAGCCAGTAAAGCACTGACTACTTTGCGGCCGTTGTCACGCAGGTAGAGGCGCAAATCGTTGACGGTCTGATCGTTACGCGAACGACCTGCGCGCAGTTTGCCGCCCAGTGGCCCTAAGCGTTCGGTCAGCGCGCGTTCAATGAAAGTGTGCACATCTTCGTCAGCCGCAATCGGATGCAGATTGCCTGCACGATAATCGGCATCCAGCGCATCAATCGCCGCCAGCATGGTATGGAGTTCTTCGCTGCTCAGCAGATCGCCGCGAGCCAGCTCACGGGCATGTGCCCGGCATCCCGCTAAATCGTAAGGTGCCAGGGCAAAGTAATAATCCGGGCTGCGCGACAGCGCGGTTAAACTGGCCGCCGGTGCCGCTTTAAAGCGCGCACCCCATAACAGTTCGGCATTATCAGACATGCTATTTCCCCTTGCAGATACTCGTCAGCGATATGAAAAAGATATGAATGTGGCAATCGTGATAATAAAAACTTATTTCACGCTCGCACTGGTAAATACGTCATATTTCAGGTTCACTGTACTTTCACCGCAATTATTCCGGAGTTGAATAGCAAAGATGGAAAGTAAAGTTTCCCAGTCTGGAAACAATGCAAATAATCGCGGCGATAATGCGGTTCTGGCACTGAGTAATATCGACTTAAAATTGCTACGGGTATTTAAATGCGTGGTAGAAGCCGGAGGATTAACCGCTGCCAGCAACGAACTGAATATTGGTTTAGCCGCCATCAGTAAACAGGTTTCCGATCTGGAGATTCGCCTCGGCATGACGTTATGCAGCCGTGGGCGCGAAGGTTTTGAACTGACGCAATACGGTATTAATGTTTATCAGGCCACGCTGGAGCTGTTCGTGTCACTGAATCTGTTCCGCGAACGCCTGCACAACAGCCGTAACGAGCTGCTGGGCGACATCGCGATTTGCGTGGTGGATAACACCATTTCTGATCCGCACTCACCGGTCACCAACGCGGTGCAGTTGTTGCACCAAAAGGCGCCAAAGGTACAAATTCGATTACAAACCGCGCAATTGGATGATATTGAACGCGGAATGAGTGAAGGCCGTTTTCATTGTGGCATTGCGCCGGTTTATGAAATGAAAACTGATTTTGATTACTTCCCGCTTTATAAGGAACATTCGAAATTATATTGCTCCATGTCACATCCTTTATATTCTGGATCTTGTGATAAGAATATATCGGTGGAAATATTACGTGAGCAAAAAATCATTAATCATTTATATGTCACGCCGCGCGACGACCGTCGCATCATTCCCTTACAGGATAGCGGTGCGCAGGCAGTGCAAGTTGAATCTGTCGCCATGCTGATTTTAACCGGGCACTTTATTGGTTATTTACCCGAACATTACGCCGCGCCATTTATAGCGCGTGGTCAACTATGTGAATTGGGTGATGAAACCGTCCGCCGCGAAAATCCGTTTTGCCTGATGATCAAAAAGGGCCGGAAAATCAATCCGATTATCCGGCTGTTTATGCAATCACTGGGCCTGGAAGAGGCAGCAGAGGCGCACTGAGTTGGTGCAATTACCCCACCACTTTATACATTACCGTGGTCGCATCCAGCACCCCTTCCGTTGACTCGGCATACAACGGAATGGAACCCGCAATCTGCCAGTCCATCGACAAATACAGATCCGTTGCCACATCGCCGCTGCGCGTGTCCAGCACCAGCAATGTTTTGCCCTGCTCAACGGCCAATTGCTCAGCCTGCTGCATCAGACGACGCGCGATTCCCTGGCGCCGGGCGCGGGGATGCACCAGCAATTTACTGATTTCCGCGCGATGTCGCCCATTGGGCATGGCGCTAAACCCGACCATCACCGTCGCAACAATCACACCTTGCTGCCACGCCACCAGCAGCTCATTATCGCCGCTCGCCAGACTGTAGATTTTATCCTGCCAGAAGCGTTCCATCGCTGCGCGATCTCCGGCATCAATAAAGCCGACGCTGGCCCCATCAGCCACGCAACCCTGTAGGACATCGGTCAGCGCAGCCAGCAGGGGTTGTGCCTGTGTAGCACTTAACTGTTCAATTTCAGTCATGGTTTGCACACCACCAGAATGTAACGCGCACCGCCTTCCTGATGCGCCTGGAATGACGATTTGCCGGTGAGATGAAAACGCAGGCAATCTCCCGCCTGCAGCGTCCAGCGCTGATCGTCCATGGTAAACGTCAGCTCGCCGGATTGCAGCCAGATATGCTGTTCCAGCCCCTGTACCGGCGGTGCGTCATAATCGATGCGCGCGCCGGGCTGCAACACGCTCTCAACCAGCTCGGCCTTGAAATGGTTGGCGGGTGGCGAGACGCTGCGACGCAGATAACCGCTGGCATCGTCGCGCCAAACGCTCTGATCACTCGCTTTCAACAGCAGCGCGGCCTCCTCTTCTACCTCACTCAGCAGGCGAGACATGGTCAAGCCATAGGCCACGCACAGCCGATTAAGCAAAGCGGCTGTGGGGCTGGTCTCCGCCCGTTCAATGCGCGACAATGAAGCCCGGCTGATGCCGGTAGCCATCGCCAGTTCGTCCAGTGACCAGCCACGTTGCACTCGCAACTCGGCTAAACGCGCGGCCAATCGATCTTCGGTATCCGGTACAGACATGTTCACCTCTCATATATGGGAAATAAATCTCATTAGTGAGATATCACCTGATCTTGCGCAAAACGTCAAGTTGTACAGAAATAAAAGAGTTGTACAACATAAGCGCGGCGGTTAAGGTGTTGTAATGCAGGTCAGAATTTTCGAGGACGCCATGGCCTTATACAGTATCGGTGATGTTGCCGAACGCTGTGGAATCAACCCGGTAACGTTGCGCGCCTGGCAGCGCCGTTACGGTTTACTAAAACCCCAGCGTACAGAAGGCGGTCACCGCCAGTTTGATGATGAAGATGTTCAGCGCATTGAGGAGATCAAGCGCTGGATAGAAAGCGGTGTGCCTGTTGGCAAGGTGAAAGCCCTGCTGGAAGGTGAAACCATTAATGTGCACGATGGATGGACCGCATTACAGGAAGAACTGATGAGCGTGCTGCGTCACGTTCGTCCGGCGAAGTTACGCACTAAAATTGCCACCATTGGCCGCGAACATCCGGTGGATGCGCTGATTGATCACGTGTTTGTCCCGGTGCGTCAACGCCTGGGATTGGACCAGCATACCGCGCGCACTATGTGCAGCCTGTTAGATGGCGCGCTGATTGATTACGTGGCGTTCTGCCTCGCCGGTGGTCGTAAAAAGGCCGGCAAAGATGCACTGATGATTGGCTGGGGCGTGGAAGACCGCACTCGCCTTTGGCTGGAAGCCTGGCGCTTGTCGCAGCAGGGCTGGCGCATGGATGTATTAGCCGAGCCGCTGGATATGCCGCGTCCTGAACTGTTTCCCGGTCAGAATCTGTTTATCTGGACCGGTAAAAAACCGACGCGTCGGCAGCTGGAGCAATTTGAACACTGGCAGGCGCAAGGCTTTGCCACCCATATTCACGATCCCGCCTGACAAAAATCGCACACACGGCCTTTGCCTGGTCGGGTGTGCGCGTTATCATGCCGCACTCCATGACTTTTTCTCAGGTTTCCTTTATGAACTGGAATAAAATTTTCATTGGCACACTGTTTGCCGTGATGGCACTTGGTGGCATGGGCGGCATGATGTTGGTGGGCTACAGTCTTATCCTTCCCAGCCACTGAGTTGGCGTTGCACACGTTCTAACACGCGATCGCATATCAGTGCTAACAGCGCCACTAACAGTGCGCCCTGAATGACATAGGCGGTGTTAAAGCCGCTCAGTCCGATAATCACCGGCGAACCCAGGCTTTCTGCGCCCACTGTTGACGCAATCGTCGCGGTGCCGATGCTGATCATCACCGACGTACGCACGCCAGCCATGATCACCGGTGCGGCCAGCGCCAGCTCAATCTGCCATAAGCGCCGCCATGGCCCCATGCCCAGTCCCACAGCAATTTCCCGGTTGCTGTCCGGCACGCTATCCAATCCTGCCAGCGTTCCCTGCAAAATCGGCAGCAGCCCGTAAAGAAACAGCGCCATGATGGCGGGTGTTGCGCCGAAGCCCATCACCGGCACGGCTATTGCCAGCACCGCTACCGGCGGAAAAGTCTGACCCGCTGCCGCCAGCGTCTCCAGTAACGGTCTGAACACCCGACCGGCACGTCGCGTAGCGAAAACACCGCAGCCTACGCCAAAAATAATCGCCAGTGCGCTGCCGCTGATCACCAATGACAAATGCGCAAGCGCCAGCCGCCAGAAGCTCTCTTGCTGATACAGCGGACGTTCCAGCTGTGGAAACCAGTGGGCAAACAGCGGTCCGCTGTGCGGTAATCCCCACAGCAACAACAAAAATGCCGCCAGCAGCCAGTACAGTGGATCGCGCCATACACGCATCAGATCGCCTCCCGCTGGCGCAGCAGATCGCTGAAGTGCAGGACACCCAGCGGCTGTTGATGCTGATCGATCACCGGCAGTTTGTCGGTACGCCGGGCGATAAACTGTGACAGCGCTTCGCGTAGCGTCAGGTGCGCGGCTATCGGCTCACCGTCCAGCCACTCACCGCGCCGTGCCGCACTGCCTGCGCGTCTCAATGCCAGCAAGCGCACACCAAGTTCGCTGCGACCGAAGAACTCACGGGCGAAATCCGTGGCCGGCTGCGTCAGCAGCTCTATCGGCTTGCCCTGTTGCACGATTTCACCGCCGTCCATCAATACCAGTTGATCGGCCAGCGTCAGCGCTTCGTCGATGTCATGCGTTACCAGCACCACTGTGCGCCCTGACAGCTTCTGAATGCGCAGCATCTCCTGTTGCAGCGCCTGACGGTTCACCGGATCAAGTGCACCAAAGGGCTCATCCATCAGCAACAGTTCGGGATCGGCGGCCAGCGCGCGCGCCACGCCAACTCGCTGCTGCTGGCCGCCGGAGAGTTGATGAGGAAAACGCATCGCCAGATGCGCATCCAGATTCAGCAGCACCAGCAGTTCCTCTACGCGCTGTTGAATTTTTGCCTGCGGCCAGCCAAGCAGTGACGGCACGGTGGCGATGTTCTTTGCCACGTTCCAGTGCGGGAACAAGCCAATCGACTGGATGGCATAGCCAATGCGCCGCCGCAGAGCGCGTGCATCCATGCGTTCAATCGGTTCCCCGGCAAAGCGGATTTCACCGCTGTCATGCTCCACCAGCCGATTGATCATTTTGAGCGTGGTGGATTTTCCCGAGCCGGACGTGCCAATCAGCACGGTGAAACTGCCCTTCTCAATATGCAAGGTGAGATCACGCACCGCCGCTTTGCCCGCAAACATTTTGCTTACCTGGTGAAACTCAATCATCGGTTCTCTCCAGCAGTGCCGACAGTAAACGCAATGCGGCATCAAACACCACCGCCAGCGCCACCACCGGAATCACGCCCAGCAACACCAAATCCAGTGCGCTACTTAGCAATCCCTGAAAAACAATGGCGCCAAATCCACCAGCACCTATCAATGCCGCCACCACCGCCAGGCCAATGGTTTGTACCACCACCACACGTAATCCCGAGAGCCATACCGGCAGCGCCAGCGGGAGTTCAGCGTGCCAGAACTGTTGCATCGCACTCATGCCCATGCCGCGCGCGGTTTCACGCACCTCCTGCGGCACCTGCTGCAAACCGGCCACCACGCTGCGCACCAGCGGCAGCATCGCATACAGCACCAGCGCGATCAGCGCCGGAGCCATGCCAATACCGCTGATGCCCCAACTCGCCAGCACCGGGAAGTGAGCCACCAGCCCCGCCAGCGGCGCAATCAGCAGGCCAAACAGCGCCACGGAAGGCACCGTCTGAATCAGGTTGAGTACGCTGAAAGCGGCATTTTGCCAGCGAGGCCGCCGGGCAATCGCTAATCCCAGCGGTAAGCCAATCAACAACGTGGGGAGTAATGTGCCGCCCAGCAACAGCAGATGCTGGCTGAAGGCCGCATCAAACACCGCCGTGCGGTTGGCATACTCTTTCATCAGTGAGAGGTGGTCGAGGTGACCGCTGAGCAGCAATATCAGCGGAACAATCCAGATTTGTAGATTCAGCAGAATTCGCCACGGCGTGCTGGCCGTGAGCTGACGGATGGCCTCAGCAGCCAGCAATAACGCCAGCGCGGCGGCACACCATAAACCGCTGCCAAAAGCGGTGCGTGCCAGCGGGCTGCCGTTGTTAGCCAGTTGTGCCGCCGTTTGCCCGCCGATAAACATCAGCAGCACAAAAAGAATCTCAGCATCCAGCAGCGCCATCACCAGATTGAGACGCCGGGGCTTCCACCACAATCCTTGCCATAGCCACAGTAACGGCAGCAGCAATAGCCAGGATTGCGCCACCTGCCATAGCATCAGCGGTTGTCCGGATACCAGTCGGTTGGCGGCGAAACTGAGTAACGGCAAACCCAATAGCGCGCAAGTGATCAGCAGCGTTAGCACCAGCAGCACCGGCTGCTGGCGCGGTCTTGATAACAGTAACGGCACCGCTTACAGCAACTTATTCTGCTGCAGCCACTGTTTCGCTACCTGACTGGCATCCTGACCGTCAACCGCAATCTGCGCGTTGAGCTGTTGCAGGGTTTTCTCATCCAGCTTGCTGAACACCGGCTGCAACCAGTTGCCAATCTCCGGATACTGTTTCAGCACGCTTTCACGAATCACCGGCGCAGGCGCATAAATTGGCTGGACGCCTTTGGGATCGGTCAGGGTTTGCAAGCCGAGTGCCGCCACCGGGCCATCGGTGCCATACGCCATCGCCGCATTGACGCCAGAAGTTTGCTGCGCTGCGGCTTTGATGGTTACCGCCGTATCACCACCCGCCAGCGACAGCAGCTGTGACTGATCCAGCTTGAAGTTGTAGGCTTTTTCAAATGCCGGAAGCGCATCGCTGCGTTCGATAAATTCTGCTGACGCTGCCAGTTTGAAGGTGCCGCCTTTTTTCAGGTAGGCGCTGAGATCGTCGAGAGAATTGAGATTATTTTTCTGTGCCACATCGCCGCGCACCGCGATGGTCCAGGTGTTGTTGGCGGGTGCAGGGGTTAACCACACCAGATGATTTTTATCCGCATCGAGCTTTTTCACCTTCTCATAGCCCTGCTGCGCATTTTTCCAGGCTGTATCTTTCTCATCGCTGAAGAAGAAGGCACCGTTACCGGTGTATTCCGGATAGATATCCAACTCGCCAGCAGTGATGGCCCCGCGTACCACCTGGGTAGTGCCGAGCTGGATTTTGTTGACGGTTTTTACCCCGTGTTTGTCCAGCACCTGCAGGATAATGTTGCCCAGCAGCGAACCTTCGGTATCAATCTTCGATCCCACCTTGACCGGATCGGCCGCATTCGCTGCGCCCACACTCATCGCTAACGCGATCATCCCCAATAAACCCTGCTTAATCATGCCGCTGTCCTCTGCTTATGTTTTCAGTCTGTGACTATCAAGCGTAGCCTGGCGAAACAGGATGGGGGCGGTCAAGCGCCTAAGTTCGAGCTTTTTCTGCTATTCAATGCGCATTGCTTATAACCCAATCGCAGGACATATAACCAAATGGAATTTTTAAAGCGTTTCTGGCGGCTTATTCTCATAGTCCCACTCTTTACAATAAAATACATAACATCATGTCCGACTTAGCTTCTCCGGCGCACGTGGCGCTGGCAGGGAATACGCCGACTGGCGAAACCAAGTGGATTCGCAGCGCGGCTGACGTATCGAATCTCGTGAATAACAGCAATGAGTCTCGCAGCAATGCGCGCATCGTGGTGGCCATCGCCCTCGGCGGTGTGTTCCTCGATGCCTACGACCTTGGCGCACTGGCCTTTGGTATCAAAGACGTCACGCGCGAATTTAACCTGACGCCGACCGGCACCGGGATGGTGGCCTCCGCGATTACCTTCGGCGCGATTGTCGGTGCGCTGATTGGCGGTTATCTCACTGATAAAATTGGCCGTTACCGCGTGTTTATGGCCGATATGTTCTTCTTTGTGATTGCTGCCCTGGCCTGCGCCTTTGCGCCAAACGAATACGTGTTAGGCGGTGCGCGCTTTGTGATGGGACTGGGCGTCGGGATCGATCTCCCGGTAGCGATGGCGTTTCTGGCTGAGTTTTCAAAACTGCGCGGGAAAGGCAATAAAGCGGCCAGCGTGGCAATGTGGTGCCCCACCTGGTATGCGGCAATCAGTATTTCCTATCTGCTGGTGCTGCTGCTGTATGCAGTGCTGCCAGAAAGTCACACCGATTGGTTGTGGCGACTGATTCTTGGTTTCGGCGCGGTGCCTGCACTGCTGATTATTGCCATTCGCAGCCGGTATATGAGTGAATCACCGGTGTGGGCCGCCAATCAGGGCAATCTGCACGGCGCCGCACAGATCCTGCAGCGCTCCTACAACATCAATGCCCATGTGGCCGAAGATGCCGATTTGACGCAGGCCAAGCCGGTGCGCAAAGCCAGCTGGCGTAACTATGGTGCGCTGCTGCAGGGTGTTTATCGTCGTCGAACCATACTGGCAACCGTGACGTCCATCGCTTCATCGTTTGCTTATAACGCAGTGGCCTTTGGCCTGCCGGTGATTATCTCCAGCTTCTTCGCGCAATCGATGTTGACCACTATTCTGGTGTCGCTGGCACTGAACCTGCTGTTTGCCTTTGTCGGGGGTTTACTGGCAGTGGGGCTGGTGCCGCGTCTCGGCGCGTGGAAGATGTCGGTAGCGGGTTACAGCTGCCAGTGCATCGCGTTGCTCGGTCTGGCACTGATTGGTCGTCCGGAAGGCGGTGAACAAGCGGCATTGGCAATTGCTATGCTGGCGCTGTTCCTGTTTGGTCAGGGATTTGGTCCGGGTTCACACACCATGACCTTTGCTTCGCTGAGCTATCCCGCTTCACTGCGCGGCGTGGGTGTTGGTTTTAACCAGACGCTAATGCGCGGCAGTTCAACCGTGTCGCTGTTCCTGTTCCCGCTGCTGGTGGCGGCATTCGGCACCAGCGTGTTCTGGGTGATTTTCCTCGCCCCGCTGATCGGCTTGCTGGCGCTGCTGGCGATTCGCTGGGAGCCCTCGGGCTACGATGTGGATGCGGAAGACTTCACTTAAAACAACAACGCCCCGTAAAAGGGGCGTTTTTTATGCGGTCAGGCGGAAATCGCCGAACGTATGGGGAATGCGCGGGAAGGTATGCAGGAACCACGGCGTAAACAGTTCGGGCTGATCCTGCATCTCCTGCTGAATCTGCTCAATCGAGCGATAACACCAGGCATCCGCTTCTTCCGGATTCAGCTCAGGTTCAACATCACTGGTGGCGAAGAATACATGGCCATACTCGTGCTCGGTCAGACCATTGCTTAATGGCAGGTTGTAGCTCAACTCGAATACCGGCGTCAGCGCCACTTGCATCCCCATCTCTTCCCGCAAGCGACGTTCAGCGGCATCACGGGTCGACTCCTGCGGATAAGGATGGCCGCAACAGGTGTTGCTCCACAAGCCGCCACAGTGATATTTACCGTTTGCACGACGTTGCAGCAGCAGTTCATGGCGCGAATTGAACACGTAGACCGTCACCGCACGATGCAGCAATCCTTTCTCATGTACTTCCAGCTTTTCCATCTTGCCGGTGGGACGATCGAGGTGGTCGACGAGAATAACTTCAATGGCGGGCATGACAACTCCTTCAGATAATTCTCAGCTATTGTACACAACCTCAAACACTGAAACTGAGGAAATCGCGCACATTCCGTGCGCTTAAGTACAGAAATTTAAGCTTAGCAGTCATCAGACAAAGCGGTAACGACAAAGATTGTAGGAATCAAATCGGTCGGCGATGAGCGATATCAAGCCGTGGCAGTCGTCAGCCGGGCAGCAGGTGCGAGCACCGTTCCTGAATACCTGTAACCTGACATCATCACGCCCCTGAAAAGCGCAAACTCCCACCAGCACACAAAAAGACTGCCACTTCTTACATGGCAGCCTTATTTGCAAAAGTCCCACACTTACAGGCATGGGTTCTTAAGGTCGCCCCTTCAGTTTTAACGCTGATTTAATCGTCGCCTCCTCGACGGTTTTGTGACGAGTCGCGCCCCACACTTCATCATATTCATAGCCAGTGAGATCTTTAATCACCTGACGGGTTTCAACATCGCAACCTCTTGCCGTGCCACCCAGTTTGCGGCGCGCCACTTCTTTGATCAGCAACTTGTGGCTGCGCTGCGTCAGTTTGAACTTAAAGGTCAGCCAGAAACTCGCCGCCAGCAGTGCCGTGGTGACAAACACCATCAGCCCGACAATCGCATGCACCGCACTCTCCGGCTGTGCGCCGTTGCCTTTCACAAAACCACTCTCCTGCAGCACGATGCCGATCATAAAAATGGCAATCGCCACCGAGCTTTTGCGCGTCAGCACCATCACCCCGGCAAAAATCCCTTCGCGCCGCTTACAGGTCACCATCTCATCAATATCGGGAATGAAGCTGTAGATGTTCCATGGGATGTAAAACAGCCCGGCGCGCACGATGCCTAAAACCAAAAAGACCGCGCTGAACAACAGGGTTGGCAACTGCCACTGCCACAGGTACACCGCAAATAGGAACATAAAGATGGCGGCAATACTCAGATAGGAAATACGCAGCGCGTTGGAAGGCGTCATATTAAAGCGGCCTAACAGCATCATAAAAATGAAGGTGCCGGGAATCGACATAAACATCATGTTGCTCAGCAGCAGCGAGGCCAGTGAGGCATCCTGCTTCAGGCCGTAAATCACGAAATAGGTGAACACCGCCAGAAACGCATCCATCGCGGTAAAGGAGCAGATATAAATCAGCAGGTGCTGGCGAAAGGCTTTGATTTTGAAGGACGATGCCAGGTCGACAAACAGATATTTCAGGTGGGCTTTCAGGCTGCCTTGACGCGCAGAGTGTTGCGCCACATCCTCTTCCGGCTGGATATCTTTGGCTTCCCAGGTCGTCAGCCAGGTAATAAACACCGCCACACAATAGATCACCGAGAAGATGACGCCGGTCAGCGTATAAGTAATGGCGTTATCTTTGCCGGTATAGGCCATGATCACGCCCGGCACCGAGACGGCGAGGAAGCTGCCAAGCGCTGAGAACATCAGTCGTACACCGGAAAGACGCGTACGCTCACTGAAGCGATTGGTCATTTCTGAAGACAGGGTTTCCCACGGCACCAGCACCATTGCTGACAACAATTCGATGGTGAGATAAGTGCCAAGATAGTACCAGTAGCCCATATCCGTTACCCACAGTGCGCCATACAGCAGCATCAAGGGTGAGGAGATCAGCAGGAAGAAACGGCGGCGGCCAAATTTACGCCCCAGCCAGGTATTGCCGAAGTTGTCGGTAATGTAGCCCATGATCGGGCTTAATATCGCATCGATGACGCGCGCAATGGCAAATATCGAGCCCGCTTCAAACACCGATAATCCGCAGTAGGTGGTATAGAAAAACAGCAGCCAGGTGCCAATTACCGCAAAGGCACCACCGCCAAATAAATCCGTCAGGCCGTAGCCGATCGCGACGCCGTAACCGACGCGACGTTCTGTAGGTTTAACCATCGATCCGATTCCTGTTCTGGTAGGGTATGTAATAACGGCAAGGTGCAGTGCCTTGCCGCCGTTGTTATCAACAGAATTGGAAATCAACTGAATAAACGAATGCGTTAGCCAGCGTTGGCGAGCATTTGCGCCTTCACGCACAGTTCAGCCGCTTTAAAAGCATGCGTTTGCGTCATCGCATGTTCAGTGCGATGGAGACAGTCGTTGATGAGCTGTCCGAAGAACGGAAAGCCCACTTCGCCGGAAACGGCATAGCGGAACTCACCCTCTTTATTCACCAGATACACCACGTCCTGCTCACCGCGCGTGATATCGGTGTATTTGCGGATCTCGATGTAACCGTCAGTACCGAGCAGCGTCATACGCCCATCGCCCCAGGTCGATAAGCCGTCAGGCGTAAACCAGTCGCAGCGGAAGTAGCCGGTCGCGCCGTTCTCGCCCGCCAGCATCGCATCGCCAAAGTCTTCGAACTGCGGATACTGTGGATGGCGGAAATTCCGCACCTGACTCGCCACCACCGTGGCTTCGCTGTTGCCGGTGTAATAGAGGAACTGTTCGATTTGATGGCTGCCGATGTCGCACAGGATGCCGCCGAAATAGCGACGCTGATAGAACCAGTCGGGTCGCCCGGTGCCTTCACGATGTGGACCGGTGCCGAGGGTTTGCACCACCTGGCCAATAGCCCCTTTTTCCACCAGCTGTCCGGCAAACACCGCGCTCTCCACATGCAGACGTTCGCTGTAGTACACCGCGTATTTGCGCCCGGTTTTGGCGCACATTGATTTGGCATCTTCCAGCTGTTCGAGGCTGGTGAGCGGGGCTTTATCGGTAAAGTAATCCTTTCCCGCCGCCATCACTTTCAGCCCCAGCGCACAGCGTTCCGACGGGATCGCCGCACCTGCCACCAGTTGCACCTGCACATCGGCCAGAATCGTCTCCAGCGAATCGGCGATTTGCGCCTGCGGGAACTGCTGCACAAACTTATCGACCTTAGCGGGATCGGGATCAAACACCCACTTTAGCGTGGCCCCAGCTTCGGTTAATCCGTTGCACATGCCATAAATGTGGCCGTGATCCAGCCCTGCCGCCGCCATCACAAATTCCCCCGGTTGCACCACCGGCTGTGGTTTGCCTTTCGGCGCGTAATTCATGCCATCCTGCTTATTCATGGTTGTTTCCTCACGCAAAGTTTTTGCCCAATGGGATGTCATCGACGTCAGCGAAGTTGTCCACTGAAGCCTGTTTTTCGTAGAAGTGCGGCGCATGGGCGATCAGCCCGCCAGTGCAGTAGAAGGCATCATTTTTGGCAATCGGTAATGAGACGGTGCTTTTAGTGATGGCCGATTTGTAGATGGCGGTAATCAACTCCAGCGAGCGTTTGCCCTGCTCACCATCGATCAGGGGTGCACGCTGTTGTTCGATCGCTGAGAAGAAGTCATCGACCTGCCCGGCGTGCAGCGTCCAGGTAAGAGGTGCGGTGCTGGCATGCAGGCGATCCAGCTCATGCTCCAGCGCCAGATTGTTCTCTTTTTCCGGGAAGCCATTCTCTGCCGCCTGCATGGCGACCGCTTTCCACGGTGCTGAGAGACGCGCTTTCTCTCCCTGCAGCACGATTTTCTGATCTTCACCGTGATGCACAACGGAAGCGGTCAACTGCGCCAGCGTGCCGTTGGGATAGCGAAAAATCGCGGCACTGAGGTCTTCCACTTCGGCGTTGTCATGCGCCACGTTGCCGATCATCGCCACTACTTCACTGGGCGCACCGAGCATCCACTGCATCGCATCGATGTGGTGGACCGCATGGTTAAGCGTGCAGCCGCCGCCCTCTTTTTCCCAGGTGCCGCGCCACCACAGGTCGTAGTACGAATGGCCACGCCACCAGAATGAATCGATCTGCGCGTGGCAAATTTTGCCCGCCATGCCCGAGTCCACCGCCGCTTTCAACTGCCAGAACGCATCGGTGAAACGGTTTTGCGCCACCACCGACAAAATTTTGCCACTGGCTTTTTGCGCAGCGATCATGGCATCGCACTCTTCCAGCGAGGCCGCCATCGGCTTTTCGCACAGCACATGCTTGCCCGCCTGCAGGGCCGCAATGGTGTTTTCCGCATGCACATAAGGTGGCGTACAGACATCGACCACATCGATATCCGCACCCTCGGCCAACATCTCGCGGTGATCGTCATACACCCGCACATCGTGCAGGCCGTAGCGCTGCAATTTTTCACGCGCTTTTTCGGGATACACATCCGCCACCGCGACAATTCTGCCGCGCTCAGGAAACTGCAGAAACGCCTGGATATGTGAATTGGCAATATTGCCCATGCCCACTATCGCAATTTTTAACATCGTGATTCTCCGCTCGTGACCGCTGTTGAGGTGTCTGCGAGGAACATAAAAAAGCGCTGCGGGTCGGACAATCTGTTTTTGTGAGAATGCTCGCAGAGCGAGGCATGAGTTTGTGAACCAAATGTAAAAGCGCCTTAATATCAGTCCACTGCGTCTGCAAAAATTTGCAAAAATTGATTGGGATGGGGATCACACTATGGCCGGCAAGCTCAGAATGGACGAAATTTCAGTAATCACCGGCTACTCGGTGAGTACTGTTTCACGCGTATTGAGCGGGAAATCCTACACCAGTGAGAAAGCGCGTGAGGCGATTGTCGACTGCGCGCGCAGGCTAGGTGTATTGCAGGAAATGGTGAGTGGTCGTCTGCTGATCAATGACATTGTGGTGTTTGCCCCAGGGCGCACGTTCACCCCACGCGGCGATCACTTTTACCATGAGGTGACGCGCGGTATTGCAGAAGCCTGCGCGTCGCATGATGTGCATATCAGCTATTGTCCACTGGAAGAGCAGCGTGCTGATGTGAAGCTTTTTCTCGAGAAGGCCAGCGCGAAAAACATTAGCGCCATCATCATTATCGGCACCGACGATCAAGCGATCTTTAGTCTGGCGGCATCACTCGGTAAACCCTGTGTGCTGATTAACTCACGCGACAAAGACATGCGGCTGGATGCGGTATCCCCCGATCATCGGGCGATTGGTTTTAGCGCCATGCAGCATCTGTTTGAGCAAGGCCATCGCCGGGTGTTGACCGTGACCTGTCTGCGACGCGAAACGCTGTTTTTGCGCCTGGAGGGGATCAAAGACGCCTATCGCCATTTTCATATGCCGTTTAATTCACAGCAGGATTTGATCGTCATCGAAGCCTACTCCTCGCAGGACACCGAGATCGCGTTGAATAACTGGTTAGATGCGCACCCACGCGATCAGTGGCCAGATGTGATTCTACCCGGCGGCAAAGGCATTATTACCGGCGTGCAGAACGCCCTGATGTCGCGCGGTTTGCGCATTCCTGAAGATATTTCGTTGATGACCACGGACTTGGCCAGTCGACTGGAGGGATCGCCGGAGATGCCAATCACCGGCTTTGCAGTGCCGTGTCGCGAGCTAGGTTATGAAGCGATCCAGCTGATCCAGAACCGCCTCAATCGTCCGCAGTCGTCGATTTACAATCTGTTGTTGCAGGGGAAACTGGTGGATCGCGGCACGGTAGCAAATGCCACCCGCCATGCGGCGCGTGAAGAGATCCGTAACACTTTTCCGTGAGATGCTCCAAAGCAGAAGCATACGCCATTAGAGCATCGTGCTTGTGCAACCAAACCCAACATCAAAACCTCAACGCTGTTAATAGCCCTTTGAGTCACCAATCCTTTCAAGCCTGAAACACATAGCCTTCTCTAAAAGTCACACCAAAGCTAAAAAGCAGGCTGGTGCCGCTCAGGGGCAGGCAATCCGCAGCGCCGAACAGAGTGAGTCTGCCAGGAGAGACCGCAAGGATGCGGTCGAAAGGCTGGGCTGGAACAGGGATGTTCCATCCCAGCCGGTCCGTAAGGCGGACGAATGACGTGAGGGTACCGCGTCAGCGGCGCGAGGACCGCCGGCCCCTGAGCGGCACCAGATTGCGTTATCACCTGTCGTTTAGCGGCCTGCCCTGAACCAGCCTTACAACTTAAAGCTCTGCACCACCAGCTCGAGCTGCACGCTCTGCTCTTCCATGGCGCGCGCGGCAGCCGACACCTGCTCGACCAGCGCGGCGTTCTGCTGGGTGCTGCCATCCAGCTGCGTGATCGCCAGGTTAACCTGCTCGATCCCCATACTCTGCTCACGACTGGCAGACATGATTTCGCTCATCAAAGTGGTCACGCTGCTCACGCCCTGCATCAGCTCATCCATGGTTTGACCGGCTTGTTCCACCAGCTGACTACCAGTATCGATATTGGCCACCGACTCCTCAATCAGCTTCTTGATCTCACGCGCAGAGTTAGCGGAGCGCTGCGCCAGATTACGCACTTCTGACGCCACCACGGCAAATCCACGCCCCTGTTCACCTGCACGCGCCGCTTCTACCGCCGCGTTGAGCGCGAGGATATTGGTCTGGAAGGCGATGCTGTCAATCACGCTAATGATATCCACCACCTTTCGGGATGAATGGTTAATCGCGCCCATGGTGGTAACCACCTGACGCACCACGTCTGTTCCGCGTGCCGCCACCTGTGAGGCACCGTCCGCCAGCTGATTGGCATGGGTAGCATTGTCGGCGTTTTGACGTACCGTGCCGGTCAGCTCTTCCATTGACGCGGCGGTTTCGACAATCGAACTCGCCTGCGATTCAGTACGCGCAGACAGATCGGCGTTGCCGCTGGCAATTTCACGCGAGGCAGAGGTAATCGCCAGCGCGCTATCTCCCACCTGACGCATCAGCCCCTGCAGATATTCAATGAACTGGTTAAAGCTCTGTGCCACTGCGTTAAATTCCGGGCTGTTGCTGGCAGGCAGACGCTGGGTTAAATCCGCACCGCCAGTCGACAGGGCTTCGATGTTGCGGTTCAGCAGGCTGAGGCGTTTCATCATCGCGCGCACAAAGCCGAGCAGCACCAGCAGCAGGATCACTGCCAGCGGGATCTGCACCAGACCGAGTCGGGTCAGCATACTGTGGGTTTGTGCATCCAACAGGCTGGATGGCACATCGCTGGCGAGATACCACGGGCTACCGGCAATCGCCTGCAGGAACAGCGTGTGCTCGCCATCCTCGCCTTTAAACGTCGTTTGCGTAGGCTGATTACCTGCCTGCGCTAACAATCCTTTGAGTGCTGAAGCCATTGGCAACTGGGTATCAGAGAGATTTTCCAGCTTCGGCGCACCGTCCAGCAGCGCGGCGTTACCCACTACTTTGCCATCCGCTTCGACGATCAGCACGCGACCCTGAATGGCATCGCCCATCTGTTTTGCCAGCTGATTGAAGAAACCGAGCGTCACGTCGATGGTCGATACGCCCCACACCGTGCCGTCACGATAAATCGCCATGGCGCAGTTAGTACGTGGCTGCGGGCTGGCAGCATCCTGATAGGCTTTGGCCCAGGCGCACTGCCCTTTGGCGGCAGCCATGCCATCTTTGTACCACGGCTGCTCCCAATATTTGTCAGCCGCATCCGAGTTCCAGTAGGTGTTGACCTGTAACTGATTGCTGGCGTTACGGGCGAAGAACGAACTGTCTTTTTCCTTCGCCGGATCGCGACGATTAGGCAATGGCCAGATACCGCCACCAAACACGTTACTGTCCTGATACTGGTTCACCAGTGCAGGCAACAAGGTGTCGATAGACGCGCTGTCCATCACGCCTGCCGCTTCGGTAATGGCACGCTGCTGCGCCTGTACTCGGTTCATCTGCTCAACAATACGTCCCGCCAGTCCGTCTACTTCATAACGCACTAATCGGCTTTCGTTTTGGCTTAACTGCGGTGCAATAAACTGATTGATCACCACCACGGTAACCAGCATCAGGACCACGAAAAAAGCGACCAGCGTCGCGGTAAAACGAGATTGTGTAGTTTTTAACATCGGTGTGCCCTTACCCTGGTTGGCGAGTTGCCTGATCGAGGTTAACGGCGTGTTACAGGGGAACTTGAGGTGAGCAAGATCACAAAAATACAATTAGTTGATTTCGGTGATCATTAGGTGGGTTAGTAACGCTGCGCTTACCTGGCAAAGCTGCGGGCAATTGCCCGCAAAACGCGTTATTGCGGCGGTTCCACCACTTCCTGGCGTGGTCGGAACACGTGATCATTGCCTTCCGCCTGCAAGCGCTGCAACAGCTGCTGACCGCCACGATCGTCGGACTGAGCAAACTGACGTTCCGCTTCGGTGATCGGGGTGGCCCACAACAGATTAGGGCGATCGCCATCGCGCTTCGGCAGTCGGAACTGGGCAACTTCCGGCGCTAAGCCATTGGCCAGCAGGAAACTCTCGAAGCCCACTGGCGCCACTTCGGAGGCCAGCGAGTGCCCTTCGCCAATCCACGTCAGACGCGCCCACGGCAAGTGTGCAAATTCCGCCAGCGCGCTCGCCATCTGCACCGCATTGGCTTCGGTCATCACTTCGCCGTCCACCGCCATCGCCAGCTCAACACGGCGATACTGCGGAGCCAACTCGTCAAACAGATAATCGACCTGTGGCATGGGTCGAATCCCCATGCCAAGGGTGAGAAAATACCACACGCCATTATGCCAGTGCTGAGAGATAGCCATTGGCGGCCAACTGCCCTGATCAATGGCGTAATACTTCACCGACTCACCAAACTGCGCCTGATAGCACTGCATCAGCTCGCGCTGCACCACATCCCACAAATGACCGTCATGCCAGTCACGCCAGAAGTGGCGCTGCTGTTCAGCACGCGCGTAGTAATCATTGGTGGAAGCCGAGCCGAGCGACGCGGTCAGGCGATTCTCTTTGATGCAGCCGGCAGAGAAGCTCACCTGCTTATCCTGATACAGGCTCCAGCCGGGGATCACCGCCAGCAGCTGGCCGTAATACCACAACGCGGCCCCGTCATCACTCGGTTCCCATAGGATCTGTAAACCGGCAGGATCGAGCATCGGTTCCGCTTCTAAGGTGCGGCAATACTCTGCGCTCAACAGCGGCGCAATGCCCTGCTCCATCGCTTCACGATCTTCACGCGCCGGGGCTGGCAGCAGATTGCGCAGCCAGCAGCCGCGTACCGCATACTGGCTGCGAAACAGATCGTTCGGCCAGATGTAGAAATAGGCCGTGCGCGCATCCTGTTCGACGATGGCGGTGAGTGTGTTTTGCTGATTGGGCACCTCAGCAATCAGAGGTTGGTGTGTCATAACGCCTCGACAAAGCCTTGAGGGATCCATATTCCCTGAGAATAGAGCAGGATCGGCACTCGTACCCAATGACACAAGGGTAAAACTCTCAAAGTGCAGATATGACAGGTGAATGATGCTGATGAATGCCAGCAGGATGCCCTTGCAAACATCAAATTATATCGCGATTATTTTGCCGCTTCGCATGCTATTGTCTGCACATTCCTCCTCATGGAGCCGACTCGCATGGTGCTGCAAAACCTGGATTTGAATCTGCGCGATATTGTGATCTTCGCGATTTTGGTGTGGCTGTTTATTCGCTACACGTGGGTGATGTCAGCACTGACCATCATGCTTGGCGGTGCAGCGCTGTTGGTGTTGCTACCCCTCGACATTTATTACAGTTTGCTGCCTTTAGCGCTGTTGGGGTTAGGATTGGGGATGCTGTTCCACCATTATCAGCAGCGTCTGCTCACGCTGAAACGCGAAGCCCGTACGCCGCGCACCTACACCAAAAAGCAGGACGAGCTGCATTTGTAGCCTCAACGCCCCATACGTTGCATGGCGCGGGAATAAGCCCCGCGCTGAATCGACCAGCGCAGCAGCCCGGCAATCACTGCAATTTCCTTATCGACCCTCCACTGCGTGAGCGGGCTAATCGGCTGCTGAATCTGCTGTTGTGCCCACTCCGGCAGTAAGCCCATACCCGCTTTGAGCATCACGTGCATCGCTGGTTTCGCCTGCCAGCTGGGCGCTGGCGCATTGATTAATAACTGCATCACTTCCAGCGTGCGCTCATCGCAAATCAGCTCAGGTCGCATCGCCTGCAGATAATCTTCCACTGCCTGCACTGTCTTAGGCACCTTTTCCGCACCCAGCGCTTCAGCGATCAGCGCCGCTTCGTCGTAATAACGGTCCTGCTCCGCCAGCGAGAGCTGCGGATTCTTGTAGCGCAGATGAGCGGCGAGGAAGCGGCTGGTTTCCGCCACGTGCACCCAGGTGAGCAGATGCGGATCGCTGGCGGCATAAGGTTGTCCGGCATTATCAATACCGGTAACGCGCAGATGGATGCGTTTGACCCGTTCAATCAGGATGTTGGCGTCCTGCGTGTTGCCAAAGGTAGTGACGGCGATGAACTGGCTGGTGCGCCGCAAACGACCCAGCATGTCCTGACGAAAGTTGGAGTGATCCCACACGCCCGCCAGCGCCGCCGGATGCAGCATTTGCAGCATGAGTGCGCTGATGCCGCCGCACAGCATCGATGGAAAATCGCCGTGCACGCGCCAGATCACGTGATCGGGACCAAATAAGCCTGGATCGCCAAGCGGTTGCGAGATATCGAATTCGTTTAGCGCGAGGCCATTAAGACGAAAGACTTGCTGTTGGATGCGGTTACGGAGATTCATGGCGTCTGGATTATGCCCGTTGGAAGAATGAGCTCGGGCATATCATATACTGCGAGGGGAGACGGTGCGATTTATCGCGCGATAAATCGCACCGCTACACAATCTACTAAATGCTAACGCTTACAGATAATCAAACTGCCCGTCCTGAGTGCGCACCGAATCCAGACCAATCATCACGTTGAATTTGCCTGGCTCAGCCACCTGCTGCATTTTCTGATTCCAGAATTTCAGCGCGTCGACGTCAATCTTAAAGCTCACGGTCTGCGACTCGCCCGCTTTCAGCATGATGCGTTTGAAGCCTCGCAGCTCCTGCACTGGACGGCTGATGCTGGCCACCGGGTCGTTGAGATACATCTGCACCACAGTGGCGCCATCGCGCTTGCCGGTGTTGGTGACGGTAACGCTCGCGTCAACTGTGCCGGTGCGCGGCATGGTTTTCGCAGACATCTTCACCGGTGACACCGTAAAGGTGGTGTAGCTCAGGCCGTAACCAAACGGATAGAGTGGACCGTTCACCGCATCATAATAATGCGAGGTGTACTTGTTCGGCTTGGCGAAGTTATACGGACGCCCGGTTGGCAAGTGATTGTAGTAAATCGGCAGTTGTCCCACGGAACGCGGGAAGGACATCGGCAGTTTGCCCGATGGGTTGTAATCGCCAAACAGCACGTCGGCAATCGCGTTACCGCCTTCGGTGCCGCTGAACCAGGTTTCCACCATCGCATCAGCCATGTGATCTTCGTTGACCACCGTCAGCGGACGACCGTTCATCAACACAATCACCAGCGGCTTGCCGGTGGCTTTCAGTGCTGCCAGCAGTTTTTGCTGGCTTGGCGGGATCACCAGATCGCTACGGCTTGACGCTTCATGCGCCATGCCCTGCGCTTCACCCACGGCGGCGACCACCACATCGGCTTTCTTCGCCTGGGCGACCGCTTCATCGATCAGTTCCTGCGGCGAGCGCTTATCCACGCTCACTGCCTGCTCGTAAAGATTGAGGAAGTCCTGAATACCTTTGTTATCGGTGATATTAGCCCCTTTGGCATACAGTACCGTGCCTTTGCCGGCCATCGCATTACGCACGCCCTGCAACAAAGGAATCGACTGTTTCGCCACGCCCGCGGCTGACCAGCTGCCCATGATGTCACGCTGGCTATCGGCCAATGGCCCCACCAGCGCTACGGTGGCGTCTTTCTTCAGCGGCAAAGTTTCATGCCAGTTTTTCAGCAGCACAATGCTTTTACGCGCCACGTCACGTGCTTCGGCACGATGCAGGCGGCTCTCGGCATTGGTGTCCTGCGGATCGCTCTCTTTCGGTCCTAAATGGCTGTAAGGATCGTTGAACAAGCCCATGTCATATTTGACGTTCAGCACGTGGCGCGCCGCATCGTCGATTTCCGCCATGCTCACCGCGCCGCTTTTCACCAGGCCCGGCAGATATTTGCTGTAGTACTCATCGCTCATGCTCATATCGATGCCGGACTTCAGCGCAATGCGCACCGCATCCTGTGGATCGCTGGCCACGCCATGTTTCAGCAGCTCTTTGATCGCACCGTGATCGCTGATGGTGATGCCTTTGAATTTCCATTCACCGCGCAGCAGATCTTTCAGCAACCAGCCATCCGCTGTGGCAGGCGTGCCATTGAGTGAGTTGAGCGCCACCATCACGCCGCCGCTGCCCGCATCCAACGACGCTTTGTACGGTGGCAGATAGTCCTGGAACAGGCGCTGTGGGCTCATGTCGACGGTGTTGTAATCACGCCCGCCTTCCACTGCACCATAGGCGGCGAAGTGTTTCACGCTGGTCATGATCGAATAACGGTCGGCGGCGCTTTTGCCCTGCATGGATTTCACCATCGCGCTGCCCATTTGTGAGGACAAGAAGGTGTCTTCACCGAAGCCTTCAGACACGCGTCCCCAACGCGGTTCGCGGGTGACATCCACCATCGGTGCCCAGGTCATATTGAGGCCATCGTCGGCCGCTTCATAAGCGGAGATTCGCCCCACTTCACCAATCGCATCGAGATCCCAGCTGGCCGCCAGGCCGAGCGGGATCGGGAAAATGGTGCGCTGACCGTGCACCACGTCATAGGCGAAGAACAACGGAATTTTCAGGCGGCTGAGCTGCATCACCTGATCCTGCATCGCGCGGATATCCTGACGCGTCACGGTATTGAATATCGCGCCAACCTGACCGTGCTGAATCATGTCACGCACCGCCTCTTTCGGCGTGTCTGGTCCTACGCTGATCAAACGCATTTGCCCGATTTTTTCATCAAGGGTCATTTTGCCGAGCAGCTGGTTAACAAAGGCGTCACGCGCCTGTTCAGTCATCGGATGGGGGCCAAACAGGTCATCTGCGAAGGCAGGCTGCATGGCAAGTGTGACAGCGAGGCTAACAGAGCAAATCCATTTCATCAGGTCGGGTTCTCTTAAGTGACTGCGCAATATCGAAATAACCGGGGCAGTTTGCCACAAGATGAGGATAGCAGGTAGCCGCCGATGTCACACAGCGACCATGCCGTTGACGCGTGCTAAAGTAGATGCGCAACGTAACGACAAGGACAGGTTTATGAATAACAACACCTCACACCCTACACTGCTGGCTGAACTGCGCCGCCTCGTCGGCCCTTCCAACCTGTTAACCGAAGCGGAACAGACGGCGCGCTATCGCAAAGGCTTTCGCTCTGGCGAAGGCGATGCCCTCGCGGTTATCTTCCCCGGTACCTTGCTGGAACTGTGGCGCGCGCTGCAGGCACTGGTGCAGGCCGATGCGGTGATTCTGATGCAGGCCGCCAACACCGGGTTAACCGAAGGCTCGACGCCTAACGGTAACGATTACGATCGCCCGGTGGTGATTATCAGTACCTTACGTCTCGATAAATTGCAGCTGATCGAGGGCGGCAAGCAGATCCTCGCGTTCCCTGGCAGCACCTTGTACCAGCTGGAAAAAGCTCTGAAGCCACTCGGACGTGAACCGCATTCGGTAATCGGTTCCTCGTGTATCGGCGCATCGGTAATGGGCGGGATTTGTAATAACTCAGGCGGATCACTGATTAAACGCGGTCCGGCCTACAGCGAAATGGCGCTTTATGCGCAGGTCGATGCCGACGGCAAACTCAAGCTGGTCAATCATCTCGGCATGGATCTCGGCCACTCGCCGGAAGAGATGCTCGGCCGACTGGATGACGATCGCTGGCAGCAGAGTGACGTGCGCTGGGACGAGCGCCATGCCTCCGACCACGAATACGCCGACCGCGTGCGCGATATCCATGCGGATACGCCAGCGCGCTTTAACGCCGATGAACGTCGCCTGTTTGAAGCCTCAGGCTGCGCGGGCAAACTGGCGGTGTTCGCCGTCCGTCTCGATACCTTTCCTACCGAACCGAAACAGCAGGTGTTTTATATCGGCACCAACGATCCGGCAGTGCTGGGCGATCTGCGTCGTCATATTCTGGCCGAGTTCAAAAACCTGCCGGTGGCGGGCGAATATATGCACCGCGACATTTTCGATATCGCCGAAGTGTACGGCAAAGACACCTTTGTAATGATCGACAAGCTCGGCACCGACAAGATGCCGCTGTTCTTCACGTTAAAAGGTCGTGTGGACGCCTGGCTGGGCAAGCTGAGCTTTGTTAAACCGCACTTCACCGATCGCGTATTGCAACGCATCAGCGGTTGGCTGCCGGCGCATCTGCCGAAACGCATGAAGCAGTATCGCGATAAGTTTGAGCATCACCTGATGCTTAAGATGTCCGGTGACGGCGTGGCTGAAGCACAGGAGTATCTGCACGAATACTTCCGCGAAGGCGGTGGCGAGTTCTTTGCCTGCGACGGTAAAGAAGGCGCACACGCCTTCCTGCATCGTTTTGCCGCCGCCGGTGCTGCGGTGCGTTATCACGCGGTACATGCGGATGAAGTGGAAGATATTCTGGCGCTGGATATCGCGCTGCGCCGCAATGATACCGACTGGTTTGAACGTTTACCGGCCGAGTTCGACAACGATCTGAGTCATCGCCTCTATTACGGGCACTTCTTCTGTCACGTGTTCCATCAGGATTACATCGTGAAGAAAGGTGTGGATGCGCATGCGTTGAAGGAGAAGATGCTGGCAATCTTGAGCGAGCGCGGTGCCGAGTATCCGGCTGAGCATAACGTTGGGCATCTGTATCAGGCGAAACCGCAGCTGCAGGCGTTTTATCGCCAGCTGGATCCGACCAATACCTTTAATCCGGGGATTGGTAAAACCAGTAAGCAGAAAGGTTGGGCGGTGAAGGTGTAATGAAGCAGTGGGCGGCCCGAGAGCCGCCCTTTTGATTATGGCAGTTGCTCGCCTTCATCCTGCGCTGCGGCAGGCATCGCACGACGTTCGATAATCATCGTCTGCGGCGTGGACAGCACAATGCCCTCTTTGCGCAGGCGCGTCAGAATATCGAACAGCAGGTCACTCTTGGCGCTGGAGATCTGACGCTGACCCGCGACGTTGCCGGTGACGCTCAGCACGATACCGGCAGAAGTCAGATCCTTGAACGACACGGACGGCTCAGGCGTTTCCAGAATACGTTCGTTCTCCTCGTACACCTCAAGCAGAATCTCACGCACGCGCACCGGATCGATATCCAGCGGGAAGGTCAGCAAAATGGTCACCACGCCCTGCGCATTGCCCATGGTGGCGTTACGCACGTTCTGCGAGATGAATTGCGAGTTCGGCACAATCACCGTGGATTTATCACTCAGCTGAATCTCGGTGGCGCGCACGTTGATACGACGAATATCCCCTTCAATGCCGCTGATGCTCACCAGATCGCCCACTTTGACAGGACGCTCGGTTAACAGAATCAAACCGGAGATAAAGTTCTTCACAATCTCCTGCAAGCCGAAACCGATACCGACCGACAAGGCGCTAACGATCCACGCCAGCTTGTTCCACTGCAGGCCCATGATCGACAGCGTCAGCAGGATGATCAGCACATAACCGATATTGCTGAACAGCGTCACCAGCGACACGCGCATGCCAACATCCATGGTGGTCTTCGGCAGGAAATCTTTATCCAGCCAGCGACGCACCGAACGCAGCACGTAAATCCCCACCACCAGACACAAAATGGCATTAACCATGTGCGCTGGCACAATGTTCAGCGATTCCAGGCCTTTGCCGCCCCAGAATTCAATGACTTTCTGAATCAGTTCGATCGGTGTCGACGAGGCAAAGGTGCCGTTCAGCAGCGCCAGCGCGACAATACCAATCAGTGCAGTTTTGCCCACTGCGCCCAGCAGCGTGGCCGCCTGCTGCAGATGACGTTCATCAATGTTCAATGACGTCTGCAGACGTTTGCCGGTGGCATTGTTGGTGGAGAACAGGCTTTCACAGCCGTCATTGATCAAATGGCTAAGGAAGTAGAACGAGCCGAACAGAATACCGCACCAGATCACCTCATAACCGAGGAAGCGGGCCAGCGTGACATAACCGATGATCAGCGAAATCAGAATCGCGAGCGCGGTGAGCGTCAGCGCCAGCTGTACCAGTCCAACAATGGTCGGGCGTGCTTCTGGCGCATTGCCCTCTTGCACCATACGGCGGCGTACGCGATTGGTGCGCATGCTGATCGCCATACCGGTGGTGCCAATTAGCAGCGCCGTCAGACCGTTCGCGAAAATGGTGGTGTTCAGGCTGGTGCCAACGCTGTAGTTAAAGGCTTCCGCCGTCTGGAAAATAAACACCAATCCAGCCGTAATTGGCGGGAACGGCTTCAGCGCCTGTGCAACTTCATTGGAGATGCTTGGCAAACGCCAGCTCGGACGACGCGTGGACAGGAAGGCACGCCCTAATCCGGCGATCAAACCGCAATAGACGCTGAGTTGCACCAGGCGCTCTACAAAATCCTGCACGTCAGTAGAGACTTCATCACGGCGGGTAAACGCCAGCGCGATAAAGTTGAAGGTCAGCACCACGGCCGCCAGGGTGGTCAAGGCAATGGCCGCGGCCAGGAAGCTACGACGCAAACGCCCCTCTGGCAGTTTATTGATGCTCACCCAGGCCAAAAACTCTTCGCTGTAGCGACGGCCCAGGGTCATCACCAGCATCGCCGCAATCAACCAGCCAATGGTGCCGAAACGCCAGCCGGGTTCCCAGGAGAGCGCCGCCGTGTCCTGCAGTTCAGCGATAAAATCACTGATTTTCTCCCCGTCCAAATCCTGACGGCTGACCATAGGTGCCCAAAAACGCGGCCCCAGGATACTGCCAGAGTTGAGCGCCAGCTGGCTTTTCAACTGATCACGACGCAGGTTGACGATCTGTGAGGAGAGCACCAGCGCGCCATTTTTAATGCCGTCGGCCTGCTTGATTTGATCATCCAGCTTGCTTTTCTGGCTCTCCAGCGAGGCGCGTTTACGCGTCACTTCCGGCGTCTCTTTCACGCCGCTGTCCGGCTTCGGTGCCGGACCGAGTACCGCTAACTGCGCATCCAGCTGCTGTCCCTGCGGGATCAGCGCCTGGCTAAGGGTTTCTGCATTACCTGAAAGCTCCAGCGCCATCTCATTGAGCTGGTTAAGCTGGCTCTCATTGGTATCGCCTGACACCTGGCCTTTAATCTTATCGAGGATTTTCTGCATCTTAGGCAGCTCGACCGAGGGATTAACCTTCGGTGCGGCATCTTCTTGCTGGGCCGCGGCGGCAGTATTGTCATCCGCATAGCTCAGGGCCGGGCTGAACAACACCAGCAGCAGTAAAAATGGGGTAACGAGTGATCGAAGCTTGAACATATAAATGAGATTCCAGCGCAATTTCAGCCGATAAATGCCAGTTAACTTTGAATGGCGGCCAGTGTAGAGCGTAGCCGAAGCGGAAACTATAGGAATGAAGCGGTAAAACATTGGTGCTAACGATTAGGGATTTTTTTGGTCGTTCGGGAGGACTTTACCCCGCCAATCGGCAGCACTTACCGATGCACAATCCATTGCGCATCTGTTCATTGAAACAACCGTCGTGATTACTCGTTGCTGGCCGTTTGCGACGATTTCTGCTTCTTGTACGCCAGCGCCGCTGCCGGAACCGGCGCCGCTTTGCCGGTTTCCAGCCAGTCGCGCAGACGGTTGGCATCGGCAAAGTGGGTGTATTTGCCAAAGGCATCCAGCACCACCAACGCCACCGGACGGTTATTGATCACCGTGCGCATTACCAGGCAGTGACCGGCTTCATCGGTATAGCCGGTTTTGGTCAGCGCGATACGCCAGTCGTTTTTGTACACCAGGTGGTTGGTGTTACGGAATGGCAGCGCATAGTTCGGGTGTTTAAACACCGCGGTGTCTTCTTTGGTGGTGCTCAATTCGCCAATCAGTGGATACTGGCGCGTGGCTTTCGCCAGCTTAATCAGGTCTTCCGCGTTCGAGACGTTTTGAATCGACAAACCTGTCGGTTCAACATAATGGGTGTGGGTCATACCCAACGCGCGCGCTTTCGCGTTCATCGCGCGAATAAACGCATCGTAGCCGCCCGGATAGTGGTGCGCCAGGCTGGCGGCGGCACGGTTTTCGGACGACATCAGCGCCAGCAGCAGCATATTGCGGCGACTGATTTCGCTGTTGAGTTTGACGCGCGAGAACACGCCGCGCATCTCTGGCGTGTGGCTGATATCAACTGATAGCATCTCGTCCATCGGCAGTTTGGCATCCAACACGACCATCGCGGTCATCAGCTTGGTCAGCGACGCAATAGGACGTACGCGATCGGGATGGCTGGAGAACAGCACTTTATTGGTTTCGAGATCGACAATCATGGCACTGCCGGAGGCGATTTGCGGTTGGGCAATCGGCGCCAGATTAGACAGCGCAGCAGGCGCGGCCAGTGCCGGGGTTACAGCTGCAGGCGCGGCGACAAACAGCGCCAGCGACAGCAAGGAAATACGCAATTTTACAGACATCGTGTCAAAAAAATCCGGTGAGGAGTTTTGCGCCGTGTTTGAGACACAGGCCGCGCGCATCAAACCAGACGGGATGCGGGCTGGCAGCAGCATAATACAAGTTTATCTGCGAAATTTCTTAGGTAGATTGTTTCCGGGCGTTAAAAAACCGGGGGCCAAATGACCACCCGGTTGATGTCTTATTGCCGACTAGAAAAGTCGCGGTCCATATCCCCACAGCACCACGGTCAGTGCCAGCAACACTTCAAACACCAGCACACCAATCGCCAGTGTCGATCCTGAGAAGCGCATGCTCTCATCACGATCGATGTTGAGGAACACCGGAATGCCGACGTACAGCAGATAGCCGGTGTAGAGTAACGCCACCGCCCCCGCCAATACGCACAGCCACACCAGCGGATAAAGCGCCACCAGCCCACTGATAAACAGCGGTGTGGCGACATAACCGGCAAACACGGTACAGCGTGGAATGCTGGGACGCTGCGGATAATCGCGCGCCATCCAGTGAATGACGCGCCCCATCACTGCCACGCCACCTAGGATAATCAGGTAAAACAGAATGCCGAGACCGATGCCGGTCAGCAGGTTGAGTTGTACGAACTGCCCTTCGCCCAGATTCCAGCCCAGTTGTGTGGTACCGATAAAGGCACAGATCACCGGGATCGCTGCCATCATCAAAACATGGTGGGTGTAGTGGTGCGAAACGCTCTCATTTTCTTGCTTGATATCGCGCATTTCCTGGTTAGGATGCGCCAGAAGACCCCAGACATGATTCATAAAATCACTCCTCTGATGCGACGGGCTGCCCCTTCAGCTATCAGGCCGTCCAACTCAGGCAGCTTCCCTTCAAGTATAATCGGGGCTGCTGTTTTTGCGGACAGCGGCACAAAAAAAGCTGCTGGCGTATAAACTGTTACCTGAAACACTCGCGACAGGGAGGAAAATTTGCATCTCGATATCAATGGATTAATTACCCAATATGGCTATCTCGCCTTACTGATTGGCTGTATCGCGGAAGGGGAAACTTTTACCCTGCTGGGCGGTGTGGCGGCTCATGAGGGATTACTGCACTTTAGCGGCGTGGTGCTGGCCGCGATGATTGGCGGAATTATTGGCGATCAGCTGCTGTTCTGGCTCGGCCGTCGCTACGGCACGCGCATCCTGCGCCGTTTCCGTAAACATGAAGATACGATTCGTAAAGCTAATCGCCTGATTCAGAAGCGCCCAAGCCTGTTTGTGATTGGCGTGCGCTTTATGTACGGCTTCCGCATTATTGGCCCGATCATTATCGGCACCAGCCGACTGAAACCCCTGCGGTTCTTTGTGCTCAACGTGATCGGTGCCGCGCTCTGGTCGCTGATTTTTGTCACCCTCGGCTACTTTGCGGGGGAGATCATTACGCCATGGCTGCACAAACTCGATCAGCACCTCAAACATTTGCTGTGGCTGGTGGCGGCGATTGTGTTCGGCATCGCACTTCGCTACGTGATTCGCCGCTGGAACCGCCGCCGGGCGGATTAGTGGTGATAGCCTTTAAACTGCGGATTGGCCAGCATAAAACCACCATCGACAATAAACGATTGTCCGGTGGTGTAAGTCGCCCACTCAGAACACAGCCACGCCACTAAACTTGCCACTTCACGCGTATCGCCGGGACGTCCAATCGGAATTTCCGGCATACGTGTGCTGCGCGCCTGATCGTTAGTCAGGTGATTCATGGCGGTGGCAATCGCGCCTGGTGCCACGGCATTTACTAGTATGTGATGCGGTAATAAACTCAATGCCATCGATTTTGTCAGACCACCGAGTGCATGCTTCGCGGCGGTATAAGCGGTGGCATCCGGCAACGGCGTGTGCTCATGCACCGAGGTGATATTAATAATGCGCCCGCCATCGCCCTGATCGACCATATGGCGTGCGGCGATCTGTCCGCAGACAAATGAGCCATCAACATCGACACTAAACGTTTTGCGCCAGTCTTCGAAGGTCACATCGAGGAAGTCGGCCTTCAACATCACGCCCGCGTTGTTGACCAGCACGTCAATGCGCCCCAACGAGTTAATCAACTGCGACAACTGCTTGCCACCCTCTTGCGGGTCAGAGAGATCAAGCTGCCTGACTTGTGCTGTCTGCCCTTTGCTCTCCACCAGCCGTGCCGTTTCTTGTGCGCCCTCTTCATCTGAGCGCCAGGTAATGCCGAGGGTAAAACCTGCTTCCGCCAGCATCAGTGCACAAGCACGACCAATGCCCGAATCCGATGCGGTCACTACAGCCACTTTCTGTTTGCCCAGTACCATAACATTCTCCTGCGTGATGGGTGTCTTTACAGTATAGAAGTTATCGATCTGTGCCTCGCGTCAGCCGAAAAAACCCTTTCGTCTATAGTTAACAATCAGATGCAGTCAAGGAGGCAGGATGAGCAAAATTAAACGCAGAATTGATGATCACGGCGTGATTGGGGATTTAAGGACCTGCGCATTGATCGCCAATGACGGCACCATCGATTATCTCTGCTGGCCGGAACTGGATAGCCCGTCCGTGTTTGCTGCCCTGCTTGATGGCGATGATGCCGGTCTGTTCTCACTGGCGCCAGACTGGAAAAATGCGCGCCAGCAGCAGCTCTATCTGCCGGACACCAATATTTTACAGACGCGCTGGTTAGGCGATGCGGGTGTGGCCGAAATCACCGATTACATGCCGATCTGTGATCAGCCCAATAAAGTGCCGCGTCTGGTGCGCCGGGTGAAAATGGTGCGCGGATCGGCCACCTTCAACCTGCTGTGCGCTCCGCGCCATGATTATGCGCGTGCCGAAACGCACACCGAATTGCGCCCCGGTGGCATCGCGTTTCTGGCGGAAGGTCAGCCTGCGTTACGCCTCAGCGCCACGGTGGTGATGACCCGAGAAAACCACAGTGCGGTGGCAGAATTTACCCTCAAAGCCGGCGAGTCCGCTGAGTTCGTATTTGGCAGCGATGAAGACCCCTTTGTCGCGGAGATCGCCACAGAGCAGTGCTTCAGTGACACGCTAAGCTACTGGCGGCACTGGAGCAGCCACAGCACGTATCGCGGTCGCTGGCAGGAAATGGTGACGCGTTCCGCACTGGCGCTAAAACTGCTCACCTCGAAGCAACACGGTTCGATTGCCGCTGCTGCTACCTTTGGTTTACCCGAGGAGTTGGGTGGCGAGCGTAACTGGGACTATCGCGCCTCATGGATCCGAGATGCCTCCTTTAGCATGTATGCGCTGATGCGGCTGGGCTATGTGGAAGAAGCGCGTGATTTCACTCACTGGGTCGGGCGCTGCGTCGAGCACAGCCATGACGACACGCCGCACCTGCAGGTAATGTACCGGCTGGACAGCGGCACCGAACTGCATGAAACCGAGCTGCTCAATCTTTCTGGCTACGCCAACTCGCGCCCGGTGCGCATTGGCAATGATGCGTGGCGGCAAACCCAGCTCGATATTTACGGCGAGTTAATGGACGCGATATATCTCGCCAACAAATACGGTGAAGCCATATCACAGCGCGGCTGGCGGCATGTTTCCGACATGATTGATTATGTCTGCGGCAACTGGAATCAGCCCGATGCCGGTATCTGGGAGATGCGCGGTGAGCCGGAGCACTTTCTGCATTCGCGCCTGATGTGCTGGGTGGCGCTGGATCGCGCCCTGCGTCTCGGCCTGAAGCGCTCATTGCCGATGCCGTATGAGCGCTGGGATCGTGTGCGCAGTGAGATCCGCGACGATATCTGGCAAAACTTCTGGAGCCCGGAACTGGGTCACTTTACCGCCACACGCGGCGGTAAATTCCTTGATGCTTCCATGCTGTTAATGCCGCTGGTGCGCTTTGTCAGCTCCACCGATCCCGACTGGATTGCCACACTGGACGCGATTAAAACCCACCTGGTGAGCGACGGTTTAGTGCGCCGCTATAACATTAGCGAGACGCCTGCCGATGCGTTAACCGGTGGTGAAGGTTCCTTTGCCGCCTGTTCATTCTGGTATGTCGAATGTCTGGCACGGGCCGGGCGCGTGCATGAAGCCCATTTTGAGTTTGAGAAATTGCTGAGTTATGCCAATCCGTTGGGGTTGTACGCCGAAGAATTTACCACCCATGGCGAAGCGCTGGGGAATATGCCGCAGGCGTTGTCGCATCTGGCGTTAATCAGTGCTGCTTTTTTCCTCAACCGTAAACTGAGCAATGAAGTGACGCTGTGGCAGCCTTAAGAAAATTCACATTTTGGGCGGTACGACAACGAGATGGGTCGGGGAAAACGTGCTAATTGGGTAAAGTATCATCAGCTAGTGAAAATCATGATTCCCATCCTGACGCCTATGAACATATAATGCGCACCGGGTCATTGAGACCGAGATGGATTCGACACACTGACAAGCCTGAAACACGGCTGTAACGACTTGAAAAACATGAAAAAGAGCATTCGCGCGTTCGCTTCACTTGCTTTGGTACTGGCGGCATTCAGCCAGTCTGCATTCGCAGTAGTGTATCCGCTGCCAGCGGCTAACAGCCGTTTGATCGGCGAAAACCTTGAAATCACCGTGCCTGATGACAGCCGACTTCCGCTGGAAGCCTTCGCTGCACAGTACCAGATGGGCCTCAGCAACATGCTGGAAGCCAATCCGGGCGTTGATGTGTATCTGCCAAAAGCGGGCACCAAAATGGTGATCCCTCAGCAGCTGATTCTGCCTGACGCACCGCGTGAAGGCATCGTGATCAACAGCGCGGAAATGCGTCTTTATTACTACCCGAAAGGCACCAAGACTGTGGTCGTGCTGCCAATCGGTATCGGCGAGTTGGGTAAAGACACGCCGGTTAACTGGACCACCACCGTTCAGCGTAAAAAAGCCGGTCCAACCTGGACACCGACCAAAGGCATGCACGCGGATTACGCGGCACGTGGCGAAACCATTCCAGCGGTGTTCCCGGCTGGCCCAGATAACCCAATGGGCCTGTATGCGCTGTATATTGGTCGTCTGTATGCGGTACACGGTACCAACGCTAACTTCGGTATCGGTTTGCGCGTAAGCCACGGCTGTGTGCGTCTGCGTGCTGACGACATCAAGTGGCTGTTCGACAACGTGCCAGTGGGCACGCGTGTACAGTTTATCGATCAGCCGGTGAAAGCCACCGTTGAGCCAGACGGTTCTCGCTATGTAGAAGTGCATAACCCACTCTCTACTACCGAAGAGCAGTTCAACTCACGTGAAGTCGTGCCGATTACACTGACCGCTGCTGTGACCAAAGTGATTGCCGATGGCAGCACTAACCAGGATGCAGTGAATAACGCTATCCAGGCGCGTAACGGTATGCCAGTTAAGATCAATGGCCCGCAGGGTGAAGTGATGCCTGCTCCGGTGCCAGTACAGGAATCTTCTGACGCAACGCCGAAAGAAGAGCCGATGACCCCGCAAGGCGCCAGCGCCATGGCACCGCAGGGTGATGCAGCACCGGTTGCTCAGCCTGCGCCAGCGACCGGCAACAGCCTGTAATCGCTGATTAGCACGCAGTAAAAAAGCCAGCCCCTTGCGGCTGGCTTTTTTGTGGGCGATTACCCTAAATGGCAACTTTAAAATGATATTGTGCGGTGTTCGTAGCGTGCACATTGATGCGCAGGCATCATTCCCGCCGTCGTCTCAACGCCAGCCAGCCCGCCACCAGGGTAAACACCAGCACCACAATCACCAGCAATAAAAAACCGTGCGGATTACTCGCCAACGGAATACCACCCACGTTCATGCCGAAAAAACCGGCGATGATGTTAATCGGCAGCGCCAGCACGGTGATCACCGTCAGTAAAAACAGCGTGCGGTTACTCTGCTCCATCAAGCTGGCGGCAATCTCTTCCTGCAACAGACGAATGCGCTCCATCAGCCCCGCCAGATCGTTCAGCGCCACACTGAACTCTTCGGTAAAAATCCGCAGTTCACTCAGTGGGTCGCGTTTTAGCCATTTCGGTGGTCGGTTTAATAAACGAAACAGTGCAGCGGGTTCTGGCGCCAGCAAACGCTGTACGCGCAGCAGCATGCGACGTAAATGCCCCAGCTCACTGCGGTTGGTTTTTATCGCCGCACTCAGCAACCGTTCTTCAATGGCATCGACAGCCTGGCTGGAACGGCGCACCACCTGCTCAAGTTGCGCTTCCTGCTCGCCGAGCAGCCACAACAGCATCGCATCCGGCTCGGCAAAAGTGAGTCGATCAATCTGCTGATGCATACGTTCAATCATGCCCACCGGGCGATAGCGCGCGGTAACGATGATGTGTGCACAGCACCAGATCCACAGCGTCGCGTTCTGCGTACTGCGTTCTTCTTTACTGAACGTCACGTCGTTGAGCACCGCTAATAGCGCATCGTTTTGATGCGCCAAACGGGTGCGCGGCGAAGCGGAATGGATCTCGTCAAAGAAATCGCTGTCTACACCAAAATGGTCCTGAACCCAGCGCTCAGCACGCGCATGATTCAGGTTGATGTGCAGCCAGAGAAAATAGGATTCCGGCAGATCTTGCTGCGCTAACTGCGCCGCTTCACGCGCATTGAGCCGCTGTGGCGGTGCATCTGGCGTGAACAGGTATCCATGAATAAGTCCGGCGACTTCATTATTAAAGTCCGGCAATGAGGCAAGCGGCAAGACAGGCTGGAGCATGGCAGCGTGATGATCCCGGAGCGGTCAGATCCACAGACTGCGACAGTTGTATTACAGCAAGATGACACAGTGTGATCGCCATCATCATTCTGTCATACAAACCCCGTATCACACTGCAAGTAACGGATGCCAATCGAGCATCGTCAATCCACACCGGGGTGTGTTATGGCTGAAAACAGTTTACCTGCATCGACATCGTCGTCCGAGAACGGACGTCCGAATCTTAACCAAGGCAACGGTCGTGTTTCACGCATCATCTTCCTGATCCTGCTGTGCGGTGGCCTGCTCTTTACTGCCATCAATCTGTTCAATGATGTTGAAGAAACGGGTGCGCCCGTCACCAGCTATACACCGTTCCTGCTGCTGGGCGTGGCATTAGTGATTGCGCTCGGCTTTGAATTCGTCAACGGCTTCCACGATACCGCAAATGCGGTCGCCACCGTGATTTACACCCACTCGCTATCGCCTGGTGTGGCGGTGGTGTGGTCTGGTTTCTGCAACTTCCTCGGTGTATTGCTCTCCAGCGGCGTGGTGGCGTTTGGCATCATCTCGCTGCTGCCGGTAGAGCTGATTCTGCAGGCAGGCAGCGGCAACGGCTTCGCCATGGTGTATGCGCTGCTGTTCTCGGCCATTATCTGGAACCTCGGCACCTGGTATTTCGGCCTGCCGGCGTCCTCCTCGCATACGCTGATCGGTTCGATCATCGGCGTGGGTGTGGCGAATGCCCTGCTGCACGGTCGCAGCGGCACCAGCGGTGTTGATTGGGATCAGGCGATTAAAGTGGGTTATGCCCTGCTGCTGTCACCGGTGGTGGGCTTTATCTGTGCCGCGCTGCTGTTGCTGGCGATGAAAGCCTTGATCCGCAACCGCCAGCTGTATGAAGCACCAAAAGGCAACCAGCCACCGCCACCGTGGATCCGTGGCTTGCTGATCCTGACCTGTACTGGCGTCTCCTTTGCGCATGGCTCGAACGATGGTCAGAAAGGTATGGGCCTTATCATGCTGATTCTGGTCGGCACCATGCCGATTGCCTACGCGCTGAACCGCTCGCTGCCGCCGGATCAAATCCCGCGTGTGGCCGCGTTAACCCAGGTCACTGAACAGCAACTGCTGACGCTGCAACCGGCACCGGCTGCGATGCCCGCACCGCGTGAAGTGCTGACCGAGTTTGTGCGCACCAGCCAGAACCGCCCTCAGGTATTGCCTGCCCTTGGCATGATGCTGGGCGATATCGGCGATCAGATCCGTCGCTATGGGGCGGTAGAGAATATTCCGGCCCAGGCGGTGACCAACACCCGTAACGATATGTATCTCGCCTCCGAAACCATTAAACATCTGCAATCGGCCAAAGTCGCGCTGCCGGAAGAGATTGCCAGCAATCTCACCGCCGTGAAGAAAGAACTGGATGCCGCCACGCGCTTTATCCCGATGTGGGTGAAAGTGGTGGTCGCGATTGCCCTTGGTCTCGGCACCATGGTGGGCTGGCGCCGCATTGTGGTTACCGTCGGTGAACGCATTGGTAAAACTCATCTGACCTACGCACAAGGTGCCAGTGCCGAACTGGTGGCGATGGCGACCATCGGCGCAGCGGATGTCTTCGGTTTGCCGGTCTCCACCACACACGTTCTTTCATCAGGCGTGGCCGGTTCGATGGCCGCCAACAAATCTGGCCTGCAGCTCTCAACGATTCGTAACCTCGCACTGGCGTGGGTACTGACGCTGCCGGTCTCGGTTTTACTTTCAGGGCTGCTTTACGCTCTGTTTATTCATCTGTAATGGGGAAAAGTCATGGCGACACACGACAATAGCTTCCACAGCGAGACCTTCAATGCGCGTCTGCTGCAGGAATTTTACGACAGCTACGACGAAGAGCTGGAAATGGAGCTGGACGATCTGCGCTTCAATGATAACGGTGAACCGCAGGAAGAAGGCGATAAGGCCTTCCGCCGCCGCTACTTCCGTGAGCTGCTGCATCTTCAGGGCGAACTGGTGAAGTTGCAGGATTGGGTGATGCGTACCGGACATCGCGTGGTGATTTTGTTTGAAGGCCGTGATGCCGCCGGGAAAGGCGGGGTGATCAAACGTATCACCCAGCGTTTAAACCCACGCACCTGTCGCGTCGCCGCCCTGCCCGCGCCGAACGATCGCGAGAAAACGCAGTGGTATTTCCAGCGCTACATCGCCCATTTGCCTGCAGCAGGTGAAATTGTGATGTTTGACCGCAGCTGGTACAACCGCGCAGGCGTTGAGCGCGTAATGGGCTTCTGTAATGAAGCCGAAGTGGAAGAGTTTTACCGTAGCGTGCCGGAATTCGAAAAAATGCTGACGCGTAGCGGCATCCAGATCATCAAGTACTGGTTCTCGATTACCGATGAAGAGCAGGAGTTGCGCTTCCTGAGCCGCATCCATGACCCGCTGAAACAGTGGAAATTAAGCCCGATGGATCTCGAAAGCCGTCGCCGCTGGGAAGATTACACCGAAGCGAAAGAAGAGATGCTGGAGCGCACCCACATTCAGGAAGCACCATGGTGGGTAGTGCAAGGTGTGGATAAGAAACGTGCGCGTCTGAACTGCATCAGCCATCTGCTGCAACAGGTGCCGTACGAAGAGAGCGAGTCGAAGACGATTATGTTACCGACGCGCGAACGCAATGAAGATTATCGCCGCGCGCCAGTACCTGAAAACATGGTGGTGCCAGAGAAGTATTAATTAACAGTTTGCACGGCTGCCTGGCGGCCGTGCTGCTGTTGCAAACGCAACGTAATGGCAAATGCGCCCAGCACCATCAGGGCCGCCGCCAGATACACTGACTGCATCCCCCAATGACCAATCAGTAATCCTGCCACCGGACCGGTTAATCCCAGCCCTAAATCGAGAAACGCCGAGTAAGTCCCCAACGCCGATCCCTGATCCTGCTGCTGCACGCGTTTAACCGCTTCCACGCCCAGCGCCGGGAACACCAGTGAGAAACCACCGCCGGTCAGGAACGCGCCGATATCCACCAGCCAACTGCTGTCGGCCTGCCAGATTAACAGCAGACCAGCACACTCCAGCACAAACGACACCAGCGACACTTTTAATCCGCCAAAACGGGTGATGTAGCGGCCACCGGCCAGACGCACCAGCACAAAGCCCAGGCTGAACAATGTCAGAGCAAAGGCGGCGCCGCTCCAGTCGCGGCTGGCAAAATAGAGGGTGATAAAGGTTGAGATGACGCCAAAACCGATGGTGCCGAAGCCCAGCGCCAGCCCAAACAGCCAGACGCGGCTGACCACGCGATGAAAAGGAATACGCACGCCAGCGGTGACACTAACCGCCGCTTTACGACTCGCCATGCAGAAACCGATGACGCCCATCAACGCCACGAGTCCGGCAAAGCCGCTGATGCCGAACATTTGATTGAGCAGCACACCCAGTGGTGCACCTATCGCCATGGCAAAATAGGTGGCGACGCCGTTCCAGGAGATCACGCGCGCTGTTTGCAACGGTCCAACCATGTTCATCCCCCACAGCGTCGAACCGGTGCTGCTAAAGCTTTCTCCCACGCCCAGAAACAGCCTTCCCACCGCTAATAGCGCCAGACTGAGCATCGGCGCATCGGTGAACAACGCAGCGCACAGAGAGAGCACGCCGCTCATGCCGCAACACACTAACCCCATCATCACCACGCGTTTCGGGCCATAGCGATCGGCCAGGCGCCCCGAATGTGGGCGGCTAAGCAGCGTAGCGAAGTATTGCAGGCTGATGATCAATCCGGCAATGAACGAGCTGAAACCCAACTGGTTATGCACAAATCCCGGCAGTACCGCGAGCGGCAGCCCTACTGAGAGATAGCAGAAAAACGTGAAGACAATAACGGAGATGATGCGTTTATTTAACTGAGCATTACTCAGTACAGCGGCGTCAGACATAAGTGATGGCATTACAAATGAATGTGAAACGCTACTATAGCGCAAATAGCGTTAAGCTTGAACCTGACTTTACGTGGAACTGTGTCATGGCTTAATTCTGCATAATTATATTGTCGTGATCATTTAAATACCGCCTCTGTCACTTCATCTTTCATTAATAACAGGACTTAATGCAATTTTATTTACCCATTGATCTGACAAATCCGAAAAAAACCAATAATCGGAAAACGATTAACAAAAAACATTTAATAAAATGGCAGTAAAACCAACTGTTAATCTTTCCAGGCCGTGGTGATGCTAAGAGAGGCACGCGCAATCATTCACATTAAGACATAGATTCCGCCCCTGATTGCCTTTAGGTTACAGATTATTAAATCAATCTTTGATCGTTACTTTCGGTGCGTAACCTATGCAGCGTCAACGTGTAGCCTGCACACCTGATATAGCCAATCTCTGACCTCTGTTAATTCTGTTCCCTACCTGCCAGGAGAGATTATGAAGATAATCACCAGTGGAAGCGGATATCCTGAAAAAAGAAATATCATGACCAACCCACATAACAAATATATCGATTGTCGAAAAAAGAATATCTACTTCTATTTAAATGCTGTCAAAGCAAGAATCTTACATAAAAATAAACAATTTATTTTTCTCCCGCTACCCGGCTTGCTGCCACATGATGCGGATGTCATCCACCTTTTCAATGAAGTGGCCGACACCAAAAGGAACTGGATCGCCACCTTTGAAACCGAAATTCCGCGTGTGCTGCCGGTGCCAGGAGTGGCGAAATTCGATAATCCTCAACTAAAGTCGCAGCTGCAATTGATTGCCAGGTCGGAATGCCTGACGTTGATTGCTATCTCGCAAGCGACTCTCGACATCCAGTTGAAACTGCTCAACGCATTTCCCGCCATCAAAGCCGCCGTCAGGCACAAACTCCATATCCTGCATCCGCCGCAGCCGCTGCTGTGCGTGAAACCGCGCCTGATCTCGCCGGGAGAAATTCGGTTCATTTTTGTCGGCAGCGAGTTCTATCGCAAAGGCGGTGCGGAAGTGGTATTGGCCATCTCGCAATTAACCGAGGAGGATGTGTTCACCCGCGGTCAGATTCAGGTGACGCTGATCGGTGACATCACGCAGCGGCATAACATCGCCCACCGGCAATTTCAGGATGATGAGGCGTTCTATACGCGCATTGAGCACTTAATCAAAACCTCGCCTCACATCCAGCATTTCACCACCCTGCCCAATACTCAGGTGTTGACCTTACTGCAGCACTCGCACGTGGGATTGTTGCCCAGCTGGCAGGATACTTACGGCTTCTCGGTGCTGGAGATGCAAGCCAGTGGCTGTCCGGTGATCACTACCAATATCCGCGCTTTGCCGGAGATCAATCCACCGGGCGCGGGATGGCTTATCCAGCAGCCGGTCAATGACGAATATGAGTATGTGGTTGATTCTGAGGAGAGCAAACTGCAGATACGCCGACAAATCGTGCAGCAGCTTAAGGCGCATATCATTGATATTTTGCGTAATCCGGGCGTAATCACGCAATATTCTGCACAATCACTGAAGAGAATTGCTGAGCAGCACGATCCGGGGAAATTCAGCGAGCAACTTGCCCACTTCTATTCAGCCAGCAAGCAGATGCACTACACAACGGCGTTTAAATAAGGAAGGATTATACCGGTACGGTTAACTGAAGGGCGTGGCGTTCAATTGCCGTGGCGATCTCGGCTGAGACGCGCAGAGTGCGGATTTCACTGAACAGCCCGTCGGCTTCGTTATAGGCTTTACGCAGATAACCGAGCCACTGTTTGATGCGTGCAACGTGGTACATGCCGGTATCGCCCTGCTTCTCCAGCTGCGTGTACTTCAGCAGCAGTTCGACTACATCCGGCCACGGCATCGGCGCTTCGTTGTATTTCACCACACGACCGAGATTCGGGATGTTGAGCGCACCGCGACCCAGCATTACCGCATCGCAACCGGTGATGCGCATACATTCTTGCGCATCCTGCCAGCTCCAGATCTCACCGTTGGCGATCACCGGAATCGATAAACGCTGGCGAATTTCGCCAATCGCCTGCCAGTTAATGCTCTCCGCGCGGTAGCCATCTTCTTTGGTGCGACCGTGCACCACCAGCTCGCTGGCACCCGCTTGCTGCACCGCATCGGCAATTTCGAAACGACGCTCACCCGAATCCCATCCCAGACGCACTTTCACCGTGACGGGAAGGTGATCGGGTACGGCTTCGCGCATTGCTTTTGCGCCGCGATAAATCAGCTCAGGATCTTTGAGTAAGGTGGCGCCGCCGCCGCTGCCGTTCACCAGTTTTGATGGACAACCGCAGTTGAGATCGACGCCCCAGGAGCCGAGTTCCACTGCACGCGCGGCGTTTTCTGCCAGCCACTCAGGATATTGCCCGAGTAGCTGCATACGCACGCGCGTGCCGGAAGCTGTTCGGCTGCTGTTGTGCAGCTCAGGACACAAACGGTAGAAGGATTTTACTGGCAGCAGCTGATCGACCACGCGCAAAAACTCAGTGACGCACAGATCGTAATCATTTACCCCGGAGAGCAGTTCGCGTACCAGCGAATCCAGCACGCCCTCCATCGGCGCCAGTAACACCCTCATCGCGTTAGATGTTCCCGCTCTTTTTCGCTGCCGGACGACGACGACCGCTGTTGGCGGCTGGCGCATTCTGAGCGGCACTGCTGCCCTGACGACGTGCAGGACGCGCTTCACCCTGTGGACGTGCGCCACTGCCACCTTGCGGACGCTGACCGTTGCCACTGTGCGGGCGAGAGACGTTACCGCCCTGTCCACGGCCCTGGCTTTGACCACGACCCTGGCCCTGACCGCGACCCTGCTGCTGGCGACCATTCTGGATCGGTTCCGCTTTGATGCTAGGGTCCACTTCGAAACCTTCAAGCTCAATGCGTGGAATCTCACGCTTCAGCAGGCGTTCGATATCACGCAGCAGTTTGTGTTCATCGACACACACCAGTGACAGCGCGGCGCCGGTTGCCGCAGCACGGCCGGTACGGCCAATACGGTGTACGTAATCTTCCGCCACGTTTGGCAGCTCGTAGTTCACCACGTGTGGCAATTCTTCGATATCCAGACCACGTGCGGCGATATCCGTCGCCACCAGCACACGAATGCCACCGGATTTGAAGTCAGCTAACGCACGGGTTCGCGCGCCCTGGCTTTTGTTACCGTGGATAGCCGCAGCGGTGATGCCATCTTTGTTTAGCTGTTCAGCCAGATGGTTAGCGCCATGTTTGGTACGGGTGAACACCAGCACTTGCTGCCAGTTATCGCGACCAATCATCAGCGACAGCAGTTCCCGCTTACGCTTCTTATCAACAAAGTGTACTTGCTGTGAAACCTGTTCAGAGGCGGTGTTACGACGCGCCACTTCAACCTGCTCTGGGTTAGTGAGCAGTTTTTCCGCCAGGGTTTTGATCTCATCCGAGAAGGTGGCAGAGAACAGCAGGTTCTGACGTTTCGCCGGCAGACGCGCCAGTACACGGCGGATGTCGTGGATGAAGCCCATATCGAGCATACGATCCGCTTCATCCAGTACCAGAATTTCAACCTGTGACAGATCAACCGCATTTTGATGCGCCAGATCCAGCAGACGGCCTGGCGTCGCCACCAGCACATCTACACCACCGCGCAGTTTCATCATCTGCGGGTTGATGCTCACGCCACCGAAGACCACCAGTGAACGGATATTAAGATATTGACTGTACTCACGGACGTTCTCGCCCACCTGCGCCGCCAGTTCACGGGTTGGGGTGAGGATCAACGCACGTACCGGACGACGGCCGCGCGCGTTAGAAGGATTCGCAGTGAGACGCTGCAACAGTGGCAGCGTGAAACCGGCGGTTTTACCGGTACCGGTTTGGGCGCTCGCCAGCAGGTCACGACCAGCCAGCACCACGGGAATTGCCTGACGCTGAATCGGCGTCGGTTCCTGGTAGCCTTGTTCCGCTACCGCACGCAAAATATCGGCACTTAAGCCGAGAGAGTCAAATGACATGCAGGTGTATTACTCCGAACCGCCCTGTTCGCCGTCAGCGATGTAGTTTTCAGGGGGTATATGACGCAAGCCTGGTGGGCTCACGTGTGAAAAGGGCACAAACTACCATGCGTAAGGGCGAGAGTTTAGCAGGTTTCCGCTGCCACCGCGACTGGCAATAGTCACGGCGCTGTAACATGATGTTGGTAGTCTGTGTGACGTGGCATAAGTCTCGCCGTTGCTCACAGCGCCTGTTAGTGCGCGGCGCATAACAAAAAAGGAGCCGCATTCGGCTCCTTTCTGTTCGCAACTGAGCTTTCGCTTAGCTACGCTTTTTCTCCACGCGATGCGCGGGTTCTTTCGCCAGCAGTGACACCAGCGCTGGCCCGACCAACATCACCACACCCAGGCAACCAATCAACAGGTTGTTGTGGATGAAGCGGGAGATCAGGAACAGCGTCAGCATGGCTGCGCCGAAGTAGTACGTTGTCGTCACTTCTTCCAGCGCGTCACCCATGCGACGTAAACGGGCACTACGCTGCAGAGCCAGCATGGCGATAAACACCACCGCATAAGCTGCTACCAGGGTACTGCTCACTTCAACCAGCGCCTTGTGCTTCCAGCCCCATACCAGCGCGGCGATCACCAGCAGGTGCATCGCAATGTGCAAACAGGTTTGACCGGTAACGATCTGAACGCGATTAGACCATTTCATTCTTTTCTCCTGGCAGACCCAACAGAGGTCGCCCAAGTGTATCTGGCTGCGGCCAGACGGATTTCCTCAATGTAAAGCAAATTTCGGATAACGCCCTAATTTTCTGCGCCCTTCACCACCCATTTGTGACAAAGACTACACTTTGTGCTGTTGATGATGAAAAGGAGCGCGTCGAAGTATGCCACAAAACAGCCAGGGATTTTCATTTAAAGTCCTGACGATCAATACCCACAAGGGTTTCACCAGCTTTAATCGCCGCTTTATCCTGCCGGAATTGCGCGACGCTGTCCGCGCCACGTCGGCGGATATTGTCTTCCTGCAAGAGGTGATGGGCACCCACGCTATCCATTCGCTGCACATTGAGAACTGGCCGGAAAACTCACATTACGAGTATCTGGCCGATACAATGTGGCATGATTTTGCCTATGGCCGTAACGCAGTTTATCCCGAGGGACATCACGGGAACGCGATATTGTCACGTTTCCCTATTGTTGAATATGAAAATCTCGATATTTCTGTGGCGGGAAGCGAAAAGCGCGGCATGTTGCACTGCCAGATTCGCCTGCCGGATCGGCCTGAACCGCTGCATGTCATTTGTGTGCATTTAGGGCTAAAGGCGCAGCATCGCCAGGCGCAGATGAAGATGATGAGCGATCGCATCAATGCCTTGCCGCACGATGCGCCGCTGGTGGTGGCCGGAGATTTCAACGACTGGCAAGTACACGCCAACCGCTTCCTTAAGCACAGCGCGGGCCTGCAAGAGGTGTTCAGCATGAAAAACGGCCGCCCGGCACGCACGTTCCCGGCACGTTTTCCGCTGTTGCGGCTGGATCGTATCTACATCCGCAATGCCACCGTGAGCCAGCCCTGGGCGCTGCCGGTCAAACCCTGGTCACACCTTTCCGATCATGCCCCTTTGGCCGTGGAGATTTTCATATGAATTTCAGCTGGCGTGAGGGCAATCAGTTGCGGTTGCTGGAGAACGGTGATCAGTTCTTCCCCTGCGTTTCAGCAGCGATTCAACGTGCCGAGCGTTCGCTACTGCTGGAGACGTTTATTCTGTTTGAGGATGACGTTGGCAATGCCCTGCATGGCGATCTGCTGGCGGCCGCACAGCGCGGCGTTAAGGTCGAGGTGATGGTGGATGGCTACGGTTCACACGATCTCTCTGACGCCTATGTGAACACGCTGACCGAAGCCGGCGTGCGTTTTCTCTATTACGATCCGCGCCCGCTGGTGCTGGGCATGCGCACCAACGTGTTCCGTCGTCTGCACCGTAAAATCGTGGTGGTAGATAATGCCCTCGCCTTCGTTGGCGGCATCAACTTCTCCGCTGAACACAATACCGATTATGGCCCCGAGGCGAAGCAGGATTATGCGGTTGAGGTTACCGGACCGGTGGTGCTGGATATTGCCCGCTATGTACAGCAAGCCATTGGCAGCAAACAGACCACACGCCGCTGGTGGGGAGGACGTTCGCAGCGGCTGGCGGTCAACGCGATGCCCGGCGATGCGCAGGTGCTGTTTGTCTATCGTGATAACGATGATCATCGCGACGACATTGAGCAGCACTATCTCGATATGCTGCGCAAGGCAAAGCAGGACGTGATCATCGCCAATGCCTATTTCTTCCCCGGCTATCGTCTTTTACGTGAAATGCGCAGCGCAGCACAGCGTGGCGTACGCGTGCGGCTGATCGTGCAGGGTGAACCGGATATGCCGATTGTCAAAGTGGGTGCCGAGATGCTCTACAACTATCTGGTGGATGCCGGGGTTGAGGTATATGAGTATTGCCGCCGCCCACTGCACGGCAAGATTGCGGTGCAGGATCAGCACTGGGCCACTGTGGGCTCCAGTAATCTCGATCCGCTGAGTTTATCGCTCAATCTGGAAGCCAATCTTATCGTGCACGATCGCACTTTTAATCAGACGCTGCGTGACAACCTGTACGCCCTGCTTCAGCACGACTGTGTGCGCGTGCAGGATGATAAATTGCCGCCGCGTACCTGGTGGCATCTCACCAAAAGCGTCATTGTGTTCCATTTCCTGCGCCACTTCCCGGCCATTGCCGGTTGGTTGCCCGCGCACACGCCGCTGCTGGCGCAGGTTGATCCCCCCGTCCAACCGGAAATGGAAACCCAGGATCGGGTCGAAACCGGCAACGAAGGAGCGAAACCCTGATGAGCAAAAAACATTCGCGCTGGCAATGGGCCAAAAAAATCCTTACCTGGCTGTTTTTTATTGCGGTGATCGTGCTGCTGGTGATCTATGCGCGCAAAGTGAATTGGCAGGACGTTTATCAGGTGATCATCGGCTACAACCGCTATGTGGTGCTGGGCGCAGCGGCGCTGGTGGTGGTCAGCTATCTCACTTACGGCCTGTATGACTTAATCGGCCGCGCCTACTGTGGACACAAACTGGCGAAGCGTCAGGTGATGCTGGTGTCGTTTATCTGTTATGCCTTCAACCTGACGCTGAGTACCTGGGTGGGCGGTGTGGCGATGCGTTATCGCCTCTATTCCCGGCTTGGCCTGCCCGGCGGCACCATTACGCGTATTTTCTCCATGAGTATCGCCACCAACTGGCTGGGCTATATCCTGCTGGCGGGCGTGGTGTTTGTCGCTGGCATGGTGCCGATTCCGCCGCGCTGGTTTATCGGTGAAAGCACCCTGCGCATTATTGGTGCGGTGCTGTTGGTGCTGGTGGCGGTCTATTTGTGGGCCTGTGCCTTTGCGAAAAAACGCCGCTGGACGGTCAAAGGTCAACACTTACAGCTGCCTTCACTGCGCATGGCGCTGATTCAGTTTGCCGTCTCGAGCGCAAACTGGCTGGTGATGGGCACCATTATCTGGCTGCTGCTGGCGCGCCAGGTGGATTATCCGCAGGTGCTGGGAGTGTTACTGATCAGTAGTATCGCTGGGGTGATCATTCATATTCCGGCGGGCATTGGGGTGTTGGAAGCGGTGTTTCTGGCGCTGCTGGCTGGCGAGCATGTTTCGCACGGAACCATCATCGCCGCCCTGCTGGCTTATCGCGTGCTGTACTTTATTTTGCCGCTGCTGCTGGCGCTGGTGTTGTATCTGGCGCTGGAGAGCCGTGCAAAACATCTGCGGCAGAAGAACGAACAGAAGATGGCGGCACGCTCATAAGGTCTTCATGTAGTAGCGGCGCAATTTATTGCGCATCGTTCAGCCTGTAAAGCGCTGCTGATGCGCGCGATAAATCGCGCCGCTACAGAAGGTGCTGTAATTAACGGCGGTTACCGAAAATACGCAGCAGCATCAGGAACAGGTTAATGAAGTCGAGATACAGCGTCAGCGCACCCATGATTGAGTAGCGACGCAGGTTCTCTTTGTCATTGACGTTGATGGTCTCACCAATTGATTTCAGCTTCTGAGTGTCATAAGCGGTCAGACCGACAAACACCACCACGCCGATATAGGTAATGGCCCACATCAGCGCCGGACTTTTCAGCCAGAAGTTCACCAGTGACGCCAGCACGATACCAATCAGCGCCATAAACAGCAGGCTGCCGAAGCGGCTAAGGTCACGTTTGGTGGTGTAACCGTAGAAGCTCATGGCCCCGAACATCCCCGCCGTCACGAAGAAGGTACTGGCGATGGATGAATAGGTGTAGACGAGGAAGATACTCGCCAGCGTCAGACCCGTCAGTGCCGAATAGAGCATAAACAGCCCGGTTGCCACGGCACTGCTCAGGCGATGAACCATACCCGACAGCACAAAGACCACCGCCAGCTGCACAATAATCAGCCCGAAGAAAGTGATGCGGTTAGCAAACACCAGCTCCATGATTGCTGGCGTGCGCGCCGCAAACCAGGAAACAAAAGCGGTCAGCAGCAAGCCGCAAGTCATCCAGCCATAAACCTGTGCCATATACGTCTGCAGCCCGGTTGATGCCTGCTGCACGATTGAATCATTACGTGGATATCGGTCCATGATGCACCTCTTTAAGTTAGACAAACGCTCTAAGTGTGGAGTCTACACCGCATTGCGTCAACGGCGCGTCAAGCACTGTTGATATCGGCCATTTACGCGCTGGGCGAACCAGGCGGTGGTCAGGTTGCGGGTGATTTTCGGGCTCTCCAGTTTAATGCCCGGCAGCATCTCGCGTGGCAGGCGTTTACCGGCCATTTTATCGGCCAGAATAAACGTCTGCTTCCAGAGCGTGCTGTTGCTGAAGCTTTCCGTATCGCCCTTCTCCAGGTCGCGACGGATTTCACTATTGCTCATATCCAGCTGCTTGCTCAACGTGCGCACTGCTAGCTCAGTCGAACCGGCTTGCTCGCTGCCGTACATAATTAAGTCGCCATCCAGCGCCAGTTTAATGCCGCTGGCGCGCGCCACTGCCGCCTGGAAGGCGGCGTTGCGACTGGCGTACCAGCCCGCATTGAAATCAGCAAAGCGGTACAGCATCTGGCTGTAATCCGCCGGATAGCCAAGCAGATGCATTGTGCCAAAGTAGATGCCGCCGCGGCGCGTGAAGACTTCACGGCGAATCGAGCCATCAATCGAATAGGGATAGCCTTTGGCATGCGCTTCGGCAAATTCGATACTGACCTGCATCGGCCCGCCGGTGTGAATTGGATTGAGATTGCCAAACAGCTTCTGCCCCATCGGCACCATATCGATGAAATCATCGAAAATCGCGCTTAACTCTTTCTCACTGCGCACTTTATCGAGGCGCGCGGCGTAGCTTTCGCCGGTGGGAGATTTGATCAGTAAGGCGGTGCGCACTAAGAATGCCGGTACATGGACTTTGGCAGCGCGGCGATCAATTTCGCCCCAGGCGATTTTAGGCAGACCCGGCACCGGTGCATCGGCATTGAAATTTGATTCCTGATCGGCCACCGCGATCACTGCACACACATTACTGGCGCTGGGATCGATCTGCTGGACACGAAACGCGGTGTAGATGTCGTCTGCCCAGGCGCTTTTTTGGCTGACATCGCTCGGCAGTAACTTTTGAATTTGGGATTTGACGTCGGCGGGTTGACGCGCAGGTGCCTGCGGTTCTTTTTTGGTACTACATCCGGCCAGTACCAGCGCGGTGAGCAGCGCCGCGCCTTTGAGCATTTTAGTGGTGTTCATCTTGTTCCCTGACAGGCCAGCAAAACCCGTACCTTAACGTTTTCAGCTAGCTGCGGCTATCAGAGCCGACGGATTTTACGCGCTACTTCCAGCGTTCGGCGGCCTGATGGTCGCTGTCGCGCGCATCAACCCAGCGCTCGCCCTGCTCAGTGGCCTCACGCTTCCAGAACGGTGCGCGGGTTTTCAGGTAATCCATGATGAATTCGGTGGCGGCAAATGCGCTACTGCGATGAGCACTGCTCACTCCCACAAACACAATTTCATCACCGGGGAACAGTTCGCCCACGCGATGGATCACCGTCACCTGCTGCAACGCCCAGCGCTGACGCGCCTCTTCGACAATTTCCGCCAGCGCTTTTTCCGTCATGCCTGGATAGTGTTCCAGGGTTAAAGCAGCCACGCTGTCACCGAGATTGTGATTGCGCACTTTGCCGGTGAAGGTGACCACCGCGCCATCACTTTCATGCGCCGCGAGTTGGCGATACTCTTCGCCGACATCAAAAGGTTCAACGCCAACGCAAATGCGAGTGGTCATGCTCATCCTCCGGTCACAGGCGGGAAGAATGCCACTTCATCGCCTGCGCACAGTGGATGGCTCATCGGCACCAGCGTCTGATTGACCGCTGCCAGCAACTTGCCGGATTCCAGCGCCAGCGCCCAGCGATCGCTCTTGCCCGCTAGCGCCGCCCGCAGCGTGGCGACATCCTGATACTCCGGTGCCAGCTCCAGCGCGCTGGTGCCGGTCAGCTCACGTACCTGAGCAAAAAACAGCACCTTAATCATGCGGCACCGCCTGGAAATCGCCGGATTTGCCGCCGCTTTTGCTGAGCAAGCGTAATTGATCGATGACGATGTCTTTCTGCACCGCTTTGCACATGTCGTAAATCGTCAGCGCGGCCACCGATGCGGCGGTCAGCGCTTCCATTTCAACGCCGGTTTTCCCGGTCAGACGACAACGTGAGGTGACGCGTACGCGACTGTGCTCTGGCTCGGCGACCAGCGTCACTTCCACCTTACTCAGCATCAGCGGGTGGCACAGCGGGATCAGCTCCCAGGTGCGCTTCGCGGCCTGAATCCCGGCAATGCGTGCCGTTGCGAAGACGTCGCCTTTATGATGGCTGCCGTCGAGGATCATTTGCAGCGTTTCCGCGCTCATCAGCACCAGCGCTTCAGCCTGCGCTTCACGCACCGTTTCAGTTTTTCCGGAGACGTCAACCATATGGGCTTCGCCAGCGGCATTGATATGAGTTAATGATGACATGCTTACAACTTCTTCAAATGAGAGACAAAATTACAGGGACGTGTGCGCGCATCCAGCTGTTCTTCAATAATGCGTTCCCAGCCGCTGCGGCAGGCATTGGTCGATCCCGGCACAGCAAAAATCAGCGTCTGATTCGCCAGCCCGGCGACCGCACGCGACTGCAGCGTTGAGCTGCCAATCTCTTCGTACGAAACCATGCGGAACAGTTCGCCAAAGCCGTCGATTTCACGGTCAAACAGCGGCAGCAGCGCTTCCGGCGTGCTGTTTTTGCTGTTGAAGCCCGTGCCGCCGTTGACGATCACCACCTGGACATCTTCGCTGGCAATCCAGCGCGACACCGTGGCGCGAATGCGATAACGGTTGTCAGGCACAATCGCGCGATCCACCACTTGATGCCCGGCTTCCGCCAGCGCTTCACGCAGATAATCCCCTGAGCTGTCATTGCTGGCATCGCGACTGTCTGAGACGGTCATCACCGCCACATTCAAGGCGACAAACTCACCGGTAGGTTTACCCATGGCTGTAACTCCTGTGTTTAGCCGCCAATGAAAGAGAGGTTTTGTGTAATGCCGGTGTTGCCCTGATGCAGGAAGTGCGTCTGCTTTTTCTGGCCGAGGCTGTGGGCGATGCGAGCCTGTAGTTCGCTCTGCTGATCGTCGGATGCCAGTAAATCGCGTAACGAGACGCCGCCATCGCCAAACAGGCACAGATGGAGATTGCCCATTGCCGACACGCGCAGGCGGTTGCAGCTGGCGCAGAAATCTTTTTCGTAGGGCATGATCAACCCGACTTCGCCCTGATAGTCAGGATGGCGGAACACCTGTGCCGGACCGTCACTGCGGCCGCGCGGCTGAAGCTCCCAACCCTGCTCGATCAGCTGGTCACGGATCACTTCGCCAGAAATATGATGGCGACGGAACAGATCGCCACCCTCGCCGGTTTCCATCAGCTCAATAAAACGCAGCTGAATCGGACGGGTGCGGATCCAGTCGAGGAAAGTCGCCAGGCTGTGGCTATTGAGATCGCGCATCAGCACGCTGTTGATTTTGACCTTCTCGAAACCGGCGTCAAATGCGGCATCAATACCGGCCATGACTTCCGCGAACTTGTCCTGCCCGGTGATGGCGTGGAACTGGCGTGCATCGAGGCTATCAACGCTGACATTAATGTTGGTGAGTCCCGCGTCACGCCACGCACGCACATCGCGCGCCAGTCGGTAGCCATTGGTAGTGACGGCAATCTGGCGAATGGCGGCGTTTTCGCGCACTGCAGCGATGATATCGGTGAAGTCGCGGCGCATAGAAGGTTCGCCGCCGGTCAGACGCACTTTTTCAGTGCCCGCAGCCGCAAAGGCACGCGTCACGCGACGAATCTCGTCCAGCGAGAGGAAACTTTTATTGTGATTACCGTTCGGTTTATAGCCGTCCGGCAAACAGTAGGTACAACGGAAGTTACACACATCCGTGACCGACAGGCGCAGATAGTAGAAGCTGCGCGCATAGGCATCTGTAAATTGTGGCACCTGAACACCTTTCCAAATACGGGAGATGCAGTCATTTCTTTCTGCACCCTGGCAGCTGCGCTGCGGCCAGGCATCCATATCGTTATGACTTAGGCATGCAAGGCTTGGGAGTCTGTTGTCATTGTGGACAACACGGTTAATTCGAATGGTAGCGCGATTTGTCCCTCGCATCCATCAGTGAATTTCGCTATATATATTGATACATAACGTTTTTTCACCGCATTTTCGCCGCAGGATACGGTAAAATGCGCGACAGATATTGATACACATCACTTCAACTGCTCGACAACCTGCAGTTGTCAGTTAAAAGGAATAGCATGAATCGTACCCTGGCAGATTTGGATCGCGTGGTAGCACTGGGCGGCGGGCACGGCCTGGGTCGTGTAATGTCCGCGCTGGCGCCGCTGGGCTCGCGCCTGACCGGCATCGTGACGACCACCGATAACGGCGGATCCACTGGGCGCATTCGTCGCTCGGAAGGCGGTATTGCCTGGGGAGATATGCGTAATTGCCTCAACCAGCTGATCATGGAACCGAGCGTCGCGTCGGCAATGTTTGAATACCGCTTTGCCGGTAATGGCGAACTGGCCGGGCACAACCTCGGTAATCTGATGCTCAAAGCGCTCGATCATCTTAGCGTGCGCCCGCTGGAAGCCATTAACGTCATCCGCAATCTGCTGAAAGTCGATGCCTTTTTGATTCCGATGTCGGAGCAGCCGGTGGATCTGGTGGCGCAGGATTGCGAAGGCAATATGGTGTACGGCGAAACCGCGATTGATGAGATGAAGCTACCGCCGCAAGAGTTAATGCTACATCCGAATGTCGCCCCGACCAAAGAGGCGCTGGATGCGATAGCCGAAGCGGATTTGATCCTGATTGGCCCAGGCAGCTTTTACACCAGCCTGATGCCGATTCTGCTGATGGAAGAGATGGCGCGCGCGCTGCGCCGCACGCCGGCCACCATGGTGTTCATTGGCAATCTTGGACGCGAATTAAGCCCGGCAGCCAGCCTGACGGTGGCCGATAAACTGGCCATGATGGAGAAAGCCATTGGCAGACGAGTGATTGATGCCGTGGTTGTTAGCCCGTCAGCAGACGTCAGCGGAGTGGAAGATCGCCTGATTGTGCGCGAACCGCTGGAAGCCGCCGATATCAAGTATCGCCACGACCGCCAGCTGCTGCGGATTGCATTGGAACATGCCATTCAAGCGGTTTGACTTCGCGAAGCAGTTCGCATGAATGCGCACCCTACGAAGACGTGTATAGAAACAAACATTACATGGGCAGCGTAGGGCTGCCATTCTAGAGAGCATACCGGAAGCTTACGTAAAATCGCCAACTTCAGGGCTTATCGGAAGCTTACGTAGGGTCGCCATTAATGGTGGGGGACTAAAACCATCGCGCCCCATCAAGATGCGGCGATAAACAACTCGCGCAGCTGGTGTAGCTGGTCGCGCACGCTGGCGGCCTCTTCAAACTCCAGATTTTGCGCATGCTGCTGCATCTGCCCTTCCAGCTCACGGATTTTCTTCTGCATCGCTTGTGGGGTAAGCGCCAGATAGTTAGCCTCTTCTTCTGCCGCCACGCGTGAAGTGGTTTTACCCTTACCGCGTGTTTTCACCACGTTTTTGCCCAGCTCAAGAATATCGGTAATTTTCTTGTTCAGGCCCTGCGGCACAATGCCATTCTCTTCGTTGTAACGCTGCTGCTTCTCGCGACGACGCTCGGTTTCGCCCATCGCACGTTCCATCGAAGGCGTAATCTTATCGGCGTACAGAATGGCCTTGCCGTTGATGTTACGCGCCGCGCGGCCAATGGTCTGGATCAGTGAACGTTCAGAACGCAGGAAGCCCTCTTTATCCGCATCAAGGATCGCCACCAGCGACACTTCCGGCATATCTAAACCTTCACGCAGTAAGTTGATGCCGACCAGCACGTCAAACTCACCCAGACGTAAATCACGGATAATCTCCATGCGCTCCACGGTATCGATGTCAGAGTGCAGATAGCGCACCTTCTCTCCGTGCTCCACCAGATATTCGGTGAGGTCTTCCGCCATACGCTTGGTCAATACGGTGACTAACACACGCTCGTTAATTTCCACGCGCTTGCGGATTTCAGACAGTAAGTCATCCACCTGAGTGGCAACCGGACGCACTTCCAGAATCGGGTCTAACAACCCGGTGGGACGCACCACCTGATCAATGACATCGTCACCGGATTTTTCCAGCTCATATTTACCCGGCGTTGCCGACACATAAATGGTTTGCGGCGCCGCTGCTTCAAACTCCTCAAAGCGCATCGGACGGTTGTCCAGCGCCGACGGCAGGCGAAAACCATATTCCACCAGCGTCTCTTTACGCGCGCGGTCACCGCGATACATACCGCCAATCTGGGGAATAGTGACGTGTGATTCGTCCACCACCAGCAAACCATCGGCTGGTAGGTAATCAAATAAGGTTGGCGGGGGCTCGCCCGGCCCACGACCCGAAAGGTAGCGCGAGTAGTTTTCGATACCCGAGCAATAGCCTAGCTCATTCATCATCTCAAGATCGAATTGAGTACGCTGGCTAATACGCTGCTCTTCCAACAGCTTGTTGTTGTCCATCAGCGATTTACGGCGATCCACCAGCTCGACTTTAATATCTTCCATCGCCTGCAGAATGCGCTCGCGCGGAGTAACGTAGTGGGTCTTAGGGTAAATGGTGAAACGCGGGATCACCGACTCAATCTGGCCCGTCAGCGGATCGAACAGCGACAGGCGCTCAACTTCTTCGTCAAACAGCTCAACACGCAAGCCGATGTCGTCGGACTCAGCCGGGAAGATGTCGATCACCTCGCCGCGCACGCGGAAGGTGCCGCGCTGGAACACCTGGTCGTTGCGGGTATATTGCAGCTCCGCCAGACGGCGCAGGATGCTGCGCTGATCGATAATCATGCCACGCGTTAAGTGCAGCATCATTTTCAGATAGAGATCGGGATCGCCCAAGCCGTAAATTGCAGAGACCGATGCCACCACAATCACATCACGACGCTCCAGCATCGCTTTGGTCGCCGAGAGTCGCATCTGTTCAATATGTTCGTTGACCGCCGCATCTTTCTCAATGAAGGTGTCCGAACTTGGCACATAGGCTTCAGGTTGATAGTAATCGTAGTAAGAGACAAAAAACTCCACCGCGTTATCCGGGAAGAACTCTTTCATCTCACCATACAACTGCGCCGCCAGCGTTTTATTCGGCGCCATCACCATCGTCGGGCGATTAAGGTCAGCAATCACGTTGGCGATGGTAAACGTTTTGCCCGATCCGGTAACCCCGAGCAGGGTCTGATGCGCGAGCCCATCCTCCAGCCCTTCTTCAAGACGACGAATGGCCTCAGGCTGATCGCCTGAAGGTTTGAAATCAGAGTTGAGTTTGAAGGCTTTACTCATGGTTTTGCGGTTCCTGCGGAAGATGTCAGCGAGCAGGCTGATAATTCTACTCTGCTATGACGAATTTGCCAGAAAATAATACTGGATATATTTACAGATATCTTGCACGATTACAGGGAAAGGCTCTGATTCGCTTCAGTGCAATTTAAGCGGCAAAAGACAAAAGCTTGTTGCGCAAGGTTATCCCCAGAGCCGTGACGCTTTTAACATTTGTCAAGAGAGCGTCATTAAATTGCAGTCCGATGACAAGGCAGAAAAATCTCAGGCTTGCTTTTAATTAACCTGCTGATTTTGTTGATAATGACTCTAAAGTCCAGTTTCGCAGCATAATGTATGCAGGCCGCGTATTTCCTCGCTTCCAACCGGTTTTCAGTCGCTAATGCACAAGGTTATCCACAGGAATAGTGGATAACTGAATCCAGCCCCGAGCCCATCAGCTGTGTATAATTTTCCCCGCACTTATCCAGGCGTGCGAAATATTTTTTTTTGCGTTTTTTTTCCACCTGCCTAAACCCGCTTTAACTATCCTTTTTACAAGTCAAGCACCATTGTTGTCGTAAAAACCGTGCCTTAAGACCACTTATTTCTTCAGTGATTGCCTTATCAGTGAACAGATGCACCAGAAACGTTAAGCATTCAGCACCGTCAAAGTGCAGTCAGGTTATTACTCAGTGGAATTATTAAGCATTACTCACCTTTTAAGCCCGCTTTCGCTTGATTCTGACTCAGAATATCCCGTTCCATTAACCTGGCCTGGTAATTGCAACAATCTGACTATGGAGTGACGAGTCCATACGGCTTGCTTTGCAGGTCACTAACAGCAGTGTCCACCCTAATCGTGCACGACTGTATGCCAGACGACACAGAGCGGGAGCATTCAGGCAAATAATCTGGAAGGAGTATGTCAGATGCTGAGTTTACGTTCGGTGAATCAGTTTTACGGTCACAACCATATCCTGTGGGATGTGGATCTCGATCTGCCGCCAGGTACTTGTACCGGTGTGCTGGGCAGTCCTGGCATGGGTAAAACCACGCTGGTGAACTGCATTATGGGTCGCTTGCCTATCAATAGTGGCTCGATGATTTGGCAGGAAGATGGCTCGCCGCCAGAGAATTTGTTGCTGCAGCCCACTGAGCAGCGTGCACGCATGGGGATCGGCTATGTGCCGCAAGGGCGCCATATTTTCTCGCAGATGAGCGTGGAAGATAATTTAATGATCGCGTTGATGGCCGCGCAGGACGATCGCAGCCGTGCCATTCCGGAAATGGTGTTCGATCTGTTCCCGGCACTCTATTCGTTACGTCATCAACGCAGTGGCGAATTGCCGATGGATCAGCAGCAGCATTTGGCACTGGCGCGAGCCCTGGTGCTGCAGCCTAAGCTGTTGATTCTGGATGAGCCAACAGAGGGCATGTCACCGTGGCTGGAGGAGGAGATGGGCAATTTAATCCGTCGCCTTAATCGTGACTATGGCTTAACCATTTTGCTGCTGGAGCAGCATGTCTCCTTCATCCGCCGCGTGGCAGATTATTTCCTGCTGCTGCACCGTGGTCGCAATGTGGCGCAGGGTAAAGTGGCCATGCTGGATGATGTGACGGTGAATAAGTGGCTGACAGCGACTTGATGACGTGGTTGTGATAATACCGATCAGCCAAACTGTGAACGGATTAACTGCACATACGGTAGCGGCGAGATTTATCTCGCATCCTTGCTCAGCGCAATGGCTGTCCAAAGCGCAATAAATTGCGCCGCTACCGATGATTTTTTAGGTGTGCATTGAAGCAGACTCGATGGTCGGCGCTTTATTGTGGCAAGGTCAGATACTGCCCACACTCTGCCTGTTGTGCTTCGCTGTCCAGATAGGGAATTTCACCGAGGAAAGGTGCGTCAATGCGCTGACGCAGCGTGGCCATGTACTCGGCATGTCGTTTACCCGGCGGCTGAATATCATTGGCGATCCAACCTGCTAAGCGCAATCCACGCGCCTTCACGGCTTCCGCTGTCAGCATCGCATGGTTAATGCAGCCAAGCTTTACGCCCACCACCAGAATCACCGGCAGCTGTTCCGCTTCGACCCAATCGGCATAGGTCTGCGTCTCGGATAACGGCGTAAACCAACCGCCCGCCCCTTCTACCAATACCCATTCGGCCTGCTGCTCCAGCGCGCGCAATCCGGCTGACAGCGCAGTAAACTCAATCGGCCTGCCCTCTTCCGCACTGATGATATGCGGTGATGTCGGCTCGACAAACGCCATTGGATTGACCTGCTCATAGCGCAGTTCAAGGCTACTGTAGCGCTGCAACGCCAGTGCATCGCTGTTGCGCACGCCCTCTGGGGTGATGTCACAGCCCGATGCCACCGGCTTGTATCCTGCGGTGCGTAAGCCTGCCGCGCTTGCCGCCTGCAGCAGTGCGCCACTGGCGACCGTTTTCCCCACTTCGGTGTCGGTTCCGGTAATAAACCAGCGTGTCATTTATGCAAAACTCCATACATCAAGTGATAACTAAGGCGATAACCCTGTGCATCCTGCGGCCAGTGTTGCTCCAGCCGAGTGAGCTGCGAGCGCGTAAGCGGCTGTGCGCCACGTCCGTCGTGCAGATGCGTGGCACCAATGCCTTTCAGAGAACGCATAGCGCTCAGCGCGCTCGGGAAATGCAGCGTGATGACCTGCTGCTGACAGTGCGCTGATAAGTCAGCGAGAGCAGTAGAAATTTTCGCTTCACTGAGAAAACGATTGGCATGCTGGCGACCATCTAACCGAGCCCAGGCTTCATGCACTTCATGCAATGAGCCATCGAGCAAGGTCGAGAACAGCACGCTGCCACCCGGCCGCGTGACGCGCAGAAACTGCTGCAGCGCCAGGCGCAGATCGCTGCTCCACTGCACCGCCAGATTGCTCCACACACCATCAACGCTGTTATCCGGCAGCGGCAGATGATCGATATCGCCCTGCAGATAGTGCTGCGCGGAGCGTTGCTCACGTGCGGCGTCCAGCATGGCGCTGGAGAGATCCAGCGCCGTCAGTTCGCGCCCACGATCGCGCCAGTAGCGGCTGTACCAGCCCGTGCCACAGCCCGCATCCAGCAGATGCGGTCCGAAACCGGCAGGCGCCAGCGCCAATAGTGCATCGCCGCTCTGGCGTTGCAGCTCGGCATGCTGCTCATAATGCTGTGCCGCACGACCAAAGGCTTTGGCGATAGCTTGCTTGTTAACCTGCAGCGTCATACAGCGCCTCCAGCAGACGATCAATATCGTCAGTGTGATGGGCAGCAGTGAGCGTGATGCGCAGCCGCGCCGTGCCCGGTGGCACCGTTGGCGGTCGAATGGCGCTAACCCAGCATCCCGCTTGTGCCAGTCGTTGTGACAACGCCAGCGCCGCGCTATTTTCCCCGACGATCAATGGCTGAATGGCACTGGCTGATGGCATCAGCTGCCAGGGCAAGTCCGCCGCACCGGCGCGGAACCGCGCAATGTGGCTGTTGAGCCGCTCACGCAGCGCATCGCCCTGCTGAATTTGCTGCAATGCCGCCAGCAGTGCACAGCACTGTGCCGGTGGCATTGCCGTGGAGTAGATGAGATGACGTGAAAACTGCTCGACATAATCCGCCGTGGCATCGTCACACAGCAGCGCGGCACCGCTGACGCCGAAGCCTTTGCCAAAAGTGACAATCAGTAATTCCGGCTTCACGCCCTGCTGCCAGCAACTGCCGCGCCCCTGCTCACCGTGCACGCCGATACCGTGCGCATCATCCACCAGCAACCAGCCGTTGGCGCGGCGCGTCTCTTCAGCGAGGGCGGCGAGCGGTGCGCTGTCGCCATCCATGCTGAATACGCCTTCCGTCACCACCAGCGTGCCGCCCTCCGACGGCGTCGCCAGCAGTTTTGCCAGACTCTCCGGCTGATTGTGTGCAAAGCGACGTAACGCTGCCGGGCTGTGGCTAGCCGCATCCAGTAACGATGCATGTGCCAGCTTATCGGCAAAAATCCGATCCTGCTTTTCTGCCAGCAGGTGGATCACCGCCTGATTGGCGGCAAATCCGGAGATAAACAGCAGCGCACGTTTGTAGCCCAACCAGTCAGCTAACTGCTCTTCTAACTGCGCATGATGGCGGCTATAGCCCGTCACATGACCCGATGCGCCCGCTCCCGCGCCGGCCTCTGCCGCGCCCTGTTGCCAGGCCGCAATCACCGCCGGATGCTGGCTCAACCCGAGATAATCATTGCTGGAGAAGTGACGGTATGAACGCCCCTCCAGCGTTATCTCGCGCACGCTGTTGTGTTCAACCCGGCGACGCAGACGCCAGCCATCGGCATCACGTCGCGCCGCCAGCGCCTGTTCGATGCGAGATGACCAGCCCATCACACCGCCGCGTTGTAGAACTGCTCGGTATCAGCATGCACCAGTTGCTCGCTGAGCTGATACTGCTGCTCTTTGTCACCGGCGGTAGTGGCGGTGTGCTCCGGATTCAGGCCCAGCTTGCGGAACAGGATCAGATCTTTGTCTTCTTCCGGGTTCGGGGTGGTCAGCAGTTTGCAGCCGTAGAAGATGGAGTTAGCACCGGCCATAAAGCACATCGCCTGGGTTTGTTCGCTCATCTGCTCACGACCCGCAGACAGGCGGACGTGTGAGGATGGCATCATGATGCGCGCCACGGCGATGGTGCGGATAAAGTCGAACGGCTCGACGTCATCGTTATCGGCCAATGGGGTGCCTTTGACTTTCACCAGCATGTTGATGGGCACGCTCTCTGGCGGAGTCGGCAGGTTCGCCAGCTGCACCAGCAAACCAGCACGATCTTTCACCGTTTCACCCAAACCGACGATGCCGCCAGAACAGACTTTGATGCCTGCGCCGCGCACTTTATCCAGTGTATCCAGACGTTCCTGATAGCTGCGCGTGGTGATGATGCTGCCGTAGAATTCCGGCGAGGTATCCAGGTTGTGGTTGTAAAAATCGAGTCCCGCTTTAGCCAGGCGTGCCGCTTGCGTATTTTCCAGCGTGCCCAGCGTCATGCAGGTTTCCATGCCCATCGCTTTGACGCCCTGCACCATTTGCTCCAGATACGGCATGTCACGTTCGTGCGGGTTTTTCCACGCGGCGCCCATACAGAAGCGGCTCGATCCTGCCGCTTTGGCTTTGCGCGCCGATTCCAGCACGGCTTCCACTTCCATCAGGCGCTCGGATTCTAATCCGGTCTTGTAACGCGCACTCTGCGGACAATATTTACAGTCTTCCGGGCAGGCACCGGTTTTGATCGACAGCAGCGTACTAACCTGCACCTGACGCGGGTCAAAATGCTGACGGTGAACTTGCTGCGCTTCGAACATCAGCTCAAGGAAAGGTTTATCGAACAGAGCCTGGGCTTGTGTCAGTGTCCAGCGGTTTGCCATTGCTTACTCCAAAAAAAGGGGTTCATCCCGACGATTAACGTGGTTATACTTGTAAACTAAATCTTTTCAAAATGGTTTACAAGATCGATGTTCACCCAAGATGACCTCAACTTTGACCGTCAGCATATCTGGCATCCCTACACGTCAATGCGCGATCCCCTGCCCTGTTATCCGGTGGTGGCAGCGCACGGTTGCCAGCTCCAGTTGGTCGATGGACGTGAACTGGTCGACGGTATGTCGTCGTGGTGGGCAGCGATTCACGGCTATAACCATCCGCGCCTCAATCAGGCGATGCAGCAACAAATGGCGCAGATGTCGCACGTGATGTTCGGCGGCATTACCCATCCGTCGGCAGTAGCGTTGAGCCGTCAACTGGTTGAGATGACACCCGAGGCGCTGGAGTGCGTGTTCCTCGCCGATTCGGGGTCGATTGCCGTCGAAGTGTCGATGAAAATGGCGTTGCAGTACTGGCTGGGACGCGGTGAAACGCGCCAAAAATTCCTGACGCTGAAACGTGGCTATCACGGTGATACCTTTGCTGCCATGTCAGTGTGCGATCCGGAAAATTCGATGCACAGCCTCTGGCGTGGCTATCTGCCGGAGCATCTGTTTGCCGCTGCGCCGCAGTGCGGTTTTGATGATGAATGGAACGAAGCGGACTTCGCTGATTTCGCCCGGTTAGCCGAGACGCACCATCGCGACATTGCCGCGGTGATCCTCGAACCGATTGTGCAAGGTGCAGGCGGCATGCGCTTCTATCACCCGCGCTATTTACAACAGGTGCGCGAGTTGTGCGATCGCTACGGCATCCTGCTGATCGCCGATGAGATTGCCACCGGCTTTGGGCGCAGCGGCAAGCTGTTTGCCTGCGAGCACGCCGGGATTACGCCAGATATTCTCTGCCTCGGTAAAGCGCTGACCGGCGGAACCATGACGCTCTCCGCCACGCTGACCACGCGCGAAGTGGCCGACACCATTAGCCGCAGTGCGGCAGGCTGCTTTATGCATGGCCCGACCTTTATGGGCAATCCGCTGGCCTGTGCGGTGGCGGCAGAGAGTCTGACGATGATCAACGAGGGGCACTGGCCCGCGCAGGTGGCAGCGATTGAACAGCAACTGCGTCGTGAGTTGCTGCCGTTGCGTGAACATCATGCGGTGGCCGATGCGCGTGTGCTGGGTGCGATTGGTGTGATTGAAACGCGTTCACCGGTGAACATGGCGGCGCTGCAGCAGTTCTTTGTCGAACGTGGCGTGTGGATCCGTCCGTTCGGCAAGTTGATCTATCTGATGCCACCTTATCTGATTTCTGCCGCAGAGTTGGCGCAGTTAACCCAGGCGGTGCGCGCGGCATTGGACATTGAAGCGCATTTCCTGCCCTAAGCTAACTGGAAGTGCCGTGCGTTTTCCACCATGATGGAGAGCACACTGCACAACGGAAAAAGGAGAAGTCATGCGCGTAGTTAGCCAGGATTTTAAAGACGGCGATAAAATGCCCGAACGTCACGTTTTCAATGGAATGGGACGTCAGGGTGACAATCTGTCTCCCCATTTGGCGTGGGATGAGGTGCCTGCAGGGACGAAGAGCTTTGTCGTGACCTGCTTCGATCCAGATGCACCCACCGGTTCTGGCTGGTGGCACTGGGTGGTGGCGAATATTCCGGCGGACGTCACTGAGTTACCTCAAGGTTCCGGTTCAGGCTTGGTCGAACTGCCGCTGAGTGCTATCCAAACCCGTACCGACTTCGCTCAAACCGGCTACGGTGGCGCAGCGCCACCGCAGGGCGAATCTCATCGCTATATCTTTACCGTGCACGCGATGGACACCGATAAGCTCGAAGTTGATGCAGGTGCGAGCGGCGCGATGGTGGGCTTTAATGTGCACTTCCATGCGCTGGCGAGTGCCTCGATCACGGTGATGTACTCGTAATACACAAACGGCGCCAAAAGGCGCCGTTTCTCAACATGGATTCAGATCAATCCAGTGCGTGAATCACCACCCACATCGGACCTTGTCCTACCGCGTAGCGCGCCAGCGGCTGCAACAGACCGCGCTCGGCAATCTTGTACACCTCGATATGATGCGACTTCTGTCCTGCCGCCACCAGATACTGACCGCTGTTGTCGATATTGAAGCCACGCGGCTGGGTTTCCGTTGGCTGATAACCTTCAATCGCCAGCACTGAACCATCTTCGCTGATGCTAAACGCGGTAATGGTGCTGCTGGTGCGGTCACAGGCATACAGGAAACGACCGTCCGGTGTGATGTGAATATCAGCCGCCCAGCGCGTGTCGCTGAAATCTTTCGGCATCATATCCAGACTCTGCACACGCTCAACCTGACCGTGCACGTTGTTCAGTGCCCAGACATCCACGGTGCTATCGAGTTCATTCACCACGTAGCCGTAAGCGCCATTTGGATGGAACGCCATATGGCGCGGACCCGCGCCTTCAACCGTGGTGACCTGCGCCTGTTCACGCGGTGCCAGGGTGCCATCGGCGTTAAGCTGGAACAGGCAGATGCGATCCTGCTTCAGTGCGGGCACAAACAGCGTTTGGTTGCTGAGATCGATATTGGCTGAGTGACAGCCATCCATCCCGCCGATTACCTGGCTTGGGGCTTGCGGTAAACCGTCGCTGTCGATCGGGCTGATGCTGACACAGGCATCATTGTAGGAACCGCAGAACAGGAAGTTACCCTGGCGATCGGTTGAAATATGCGTTGGGCTGCCCGGCAGTGGCGCTTCACCGGCCAGACTCAGGGAACCGTCAGCCGCAATGCGATAGGCCAGCACGCGAAAATTCGGACGGACGCCAACATAGAGGAAATCTTTCTTCGGGCTCACCACCATCGGCTGCACCTGGCCGGCCACATCCGTGACCTGCAATAACGTCAGTGCGCCATCTTCCTGCAACTGCCATGCATGGATCTGCTGGCTCTCGGGACTGGCGGTATACACGACTTGTTTCATGCGTTTTTCCTTATTCGCTGCCTGATGAAAGGGATAACTGTAGCGCGTTTCATTTTGCCGCGCTGGATTCATTTGTGCCCTGTTTTTTGTCTCAGGGCCGCTGCCGGGTGTAGACTGAATGCTTTGCTAACTCCCGGATGGAAAGTGTAATGAGCTACCGCGTAATCGCCCTTGACCTCGACGGCACCCTGCTGACCCCAACAAAAACCATTTTGCCAGAATCCCTCGAAGCTTTAGCCCGCGCGCAACAGGCGGGGGTCAAAGTGCTGATTGTCACCGGTCGCCACCACTGTGCAATTCATCCTTTTTATCAGGCGCTGCAGCTGGATACACCCGCAATCTGTTGCAATGGGACCTACTTGTACGATTACCAGGCGAAAAAGGTATTGGCTTCCGATCCACTGGAGAAAAGCCAGGCGACCCGCGTGATTGAGATGCTCGACCAGGAGAATATTCACGGCCTGCTGTATGTGGATGATGCCATGCTGTATCAGGAGCCGACTGGCCACGTGACGCGCACCCTGAACTGGGCGCAATCGCTGCCAGAAGCACAGCGTCCGCTGTTCCTGCAGGTGCCAAGTCTGGCGCAGGCGGCGCTGGATGCGCAATCCATCTGGAAATTCGCTCTTTCCCATCCTGACACGCGTGCATTGCAGCAGTTTGCGGAACGCACTGAAGCGGAACTCGGTTTGGCGTGCGAATGGTCCTGGCACGATCAGGTGGATATCGCCCAGGCAGGCAACAGTAAAGGTAAGCGTTTGCAGCAGTGGGTGGAAAGTCAGGGCTTGAGCATGCAGGACGTGCTGGCATTTGGCGACAACTACAATGACCTGAGCATGCTGGAACAGGTGGGCTTAGGTGTGGCGATGGGCAATGCTGATGACGCGATCAAAGCGCGCGCCAAAAAGGTGATTGGCACCAATCTGGAGCCAGGTATTGCCGAAGTGATTTATCAGGAAGTCCTGTAAACACAGGATGTTCGCGGTGCGCATCACGGCGCACCTTGCGAGTGCTTAAGGTGCGGCCGCTGCTGCACCTCATCGTTAATAATGATGGTCACACCGGGTAGCTTTCATCCGGACATCGCACACATTTTGTCTGATCGCCCTTGATGACCTTAAGGTCAAGCCGTTATCGCCACGCTCTTAATTTGCGCATACAGCCACTGATCCGGCCGAATGCCAAGTTCGTCGCGCGCCCACGGCGAAATTCGCGCCCACAGTTCGCTGATGCCAATGCGCAGCTTCACTTCCACCTGATCGTCAATCTCTAATAACTCGACCACCTGTGCGGGCAGGATATTGCGCACCGAGGTGTTTTGCGGCGGCTGCAAAGCCAGCGACACATCACCGGAAGCGATACGAATGCGCAGTGCGGTTTTCAGCGGCTGATTCACCCGGCTCACCCAGATATGCTGATCGCCCAATGACAATGCCGTCATCGGATAATCGGGATGCTGCTCCAGCACCTGCACCCGCAGCACGCTGGATCGATCGGCAATCGGCAGCCACGGGCGCATGGCCGCACTGCTCCACACCTTCTCCAGCGAACCAAAGGCTTTCACTTTGCCGTTATCGAGGACCAGCACGTTGTCGGCCAGCTGCAGAATTTCATCCAGGCTATGTGAGACGTAGAGAATCGGTATATCAATCTGTTTCGCCAGCTTTTGCAGATACGGCATCAACTCGCGTTTGCGCGGCAGATCCAGCGATGCCAGCGGTTCATCCATCAATAAGATGTCTGGCGCGGTTAGCAGTGCACGGCCAATCGCCACGCGCTGTTTCTCGCCGCCTGATAGCGAGGCCGGAAAACGGCTCAGCAGCGGTTCGAGCCCGAGTAATGCCACCAGCGCGTTGAACTGCGGCTTCATCGTCGCCGCCATGCCGTATTGCAGATTGCCGCGCACCCGATAGTGCGGGAAAAGCCGTGCATCCTGGAACACGTAGCCGATGCGACGCTTTTCTGGTGGCAGATTGACCTGAGTGGCCGAATCGAAAAGCAGGCGATCGTTTAGCTGAATCTGGCCGCTTTGCGGCTGCGTCAAACCGCCAATCGCGTTGATCAGCGAGGTCTTCCCCGCGCCAGACACACCGAAAATCGCGGTAATGCCGTTGCCGGGGATCTGCACGTTGACGTCCAGTTGGTGATCGCCCAGCAGCTGGGAAATATTGAGATTAAGCATCAGGCTGCACCCAACCGCTTGCGGCCCCAACGTGCCAGCAGCTCAGAGGCCACCAGTGACAACAGCGCCAGCGCAATCGCCACCGCACACAAGCGCGCTGCGGTGCCTTCTGCGCCGGGGGTTTCAATCAGGGTAAACATCGCCGAGGGAATGGTGCGCGTCTCGCCAGGAATATTCGAAACGAAGGTGATGGTGGCGCCAAATTCACCCAGAGAACGGGCAAAGGCTAAAACGGTACCGACAATGATGCCGGGTAACGTGAGCGGCAGCGTGATAGTAAAGAACACCCGCCAGCGACCGGCACCGAGCGTGCGTGCTGCCAGTTCCAGTTTGGTATCCACCGCTTCCAGCGCCAGACGAATCGCCCGCACCATCAGCGGAAATGCCATGACTGCCGAAGCCAACACCGCACCCTGCCAGCTAAAGGCAAAGGTGAACCCGAACCAGTCGTATAGCCATTCGCCGATAAATCCGCGTCGGCCTAGCGCAATCAGCAGCAGGTAACCCACCACCACCGGCGGTAACACCAGCGGCAGATGGATTACGCTATCGAGCAGGGTTTTGCCCGGAAACCGGCAACGCGCCAGAATCCAGGCCATCATGATGCCAAACGGCAAGCTAAACAGCACCGCTACGCTGGAAACTTTTAAGCTGAGAAAAACGGCCTGCCATTCGGGATCGCTAAGTATCATTTCTTCGGCGCAAATCCATACTGTTTAAACACAGCAGCGGCATCCGGCCCCTGCAAGTATTTGTAGAAGGCTTCAACCGTTGCGTTCTGATGCTCTTTTACCACCGCCATCGGATATTCCACCGGCTTGTGGCTCTCTTCCGGGAAGCGCCCGACTACCTGCACTTTGTCACTGGCAACCGCATCGGAACCGTACACGATGCCATACGGCGATTCATTGCGTTCGACCAGCGCCAATGCCGCACGGACATTGTTAGCCGGCGCCAGCTGCGGCGAGACGATATCCCACGCGCCCAGTTTTTGCAGCGCTTCTTTGGCGTAAATCCCGGCCGGGACATGATCCGGATCGCCCACCGCCAGACGCTCGCCTTTTAACAGGCTTTTCCAGTCGGTTTTGGCATTAATGGTCACCGCTTTCGCAGTGTCGCTTTTCGGTGCCACCAACACTAAATCATTGCCCAGCAGCGTGTAGCGGGTTTTCTCCACCACACTCTTTTTATCCACTGCATAGTCCATCCACTGCTGGTCAGCAGAGATAAACAGATCGGCCGGCGCGCCCTGTTCAATCTGGCGCGCCAGCGTGGAGGAAGAGGCGAAGGACGATACAACTTCAACGCCGCTCTTTTTCTGATATTGCGTGGCAATATCCTGCATCGCGTTGGTTAACGATGCCGCAGCAAACACGGTGATCTTCTCTGCAGCCACGGCGTGACCCGCCATAGAAACAGTCAGTACGGTAACAGCAGCCCAGCGGTAATTGATTTTCAGCATTTTTTACTCCTTGTTACGTTATATATTCGATAATACAACGTAGGAACAAATGCTGTCATGAACTTAATATCGGCAGGATTGAGGGGAAGTTAAAGAAAAAACGCCCGCTGAATGCGGGCGCTTATAGAATCAGTGTTGCGAGCTGTTGGCAGGACGATCGTCGCGGCGGCCAAATTTGGAGATGACGTTGAACACTTCACCCAGGCCGTAAATCAGACCGAGCATAATGGCCATCACAATTGGCACCATGATGACAGCCACAGCCAGGCTTTTAAGCAGTTCCAGCATGGAAACCTCACGCAGAAAATAAAAAAGTGATTGTAACGGTTAGGGAAAAAAACGCACTGCCCTTTTCGTGCTTTTACTTTTGGCCTTACACTTGTCGTACTCACTTAAGGAGCTGACATGCAGGCAGAACTTTCTCTTCATATTCGTCTTCAGCAAAAGCTGTTTGCCGATCCACGTCGTATTGAACTGCTGAAACGCGTGCAGGAAACAGGCTCCATCAGCCAGGGCGCTAAATTGGCTGGCATCAGCTACAAAAGTGCCTGGGATGCCATCAACGATATGAATCAGATGGCTGATCAAACTTTAGTTGACCGCGCCACCGGTGGCAAAGGCGGCGGTGGTGCGCAGTTGACGCGTTACGGTGAACGCCTGATTCAGCTGTTTCAGTTGATGGAGCAGATTCAGCAGAAAGCCTTTGATGCGCTGCAAAACGACAGCCTGCCACTGGACAGCCTGCTGGCGGCCATCGCGCGATTTTCGTTGCAAACCAGCGCGCGCAATCAGCTGTTCGGTACCGTGATGGCGCGCGATCATCAGCTGGTGCAGCAACATATTGATGTGCTGCTGGCCGACGGCGTGACGCGCTTACAGGTGGCGATCACCGAACGCAGCGCCGAACGGCTGCAACTCGACAGTGGCAAAGAGGTGCTGGTGCTGATTAAAGCGCCGTGGATTCAGGTGAGCCGCGATGCCGCAGATAATGACAATCAGCTCGCGGTACGCATCTGCGCAATCGAACCTGGTGAACTGGTCAGCGAGGTATTGATGACGCTGCCGAGCGGTGAAACCCTTTGCGCGACAGTGAACAACGCGCAGGTGCAACAGCAGAATCTGCAGCCAGGCGACAACGTGACCGCCAGTTTTAATGCCGAACACGCCATCATCGCCACACTGCTCTGAAAACCAGGCCATGATTTGACTTCGTCTGCATCGCTCGCTACAACTGAGTAACACGATGCATAAAACGGAATGAATCATGGCTTCATTGCAAATTTCGCAAGGCATATTTCACCTTAGCGACACCCGAGCACTGTCCCTAAACGAACTTATCCTCAACAGCGGCGAAAGCTGGGCCTTTGTCGGCGCCAACGGCAGCGGCAAATCATCTTTAGCGCGTGCGCTCTCCGGCGAACTCTCGCCGGGTAAGGGCACGGTCACGCAGAACTTTCAACGCCGCACGCGCCTCTCACTGGAGCAATTACAGAAACTGGTGGCGCAGGAGTGGGAACACAACAACACCGACCTGCTGAGTGAAGGCGAAGACGATACCGGCCGTACCGCCGCACAGATCATTCAGGATGAAGTTAAAGATGAGGCGCGCTGTCAGGCACTGGCTCAGCAGTTTGGTATCACTTATCTGCTCGATCGCCGCTTCAAATACCTCTCCACCGGCGAAACCCGCAAAACCTTGCTGTGCCAGGCGCTGATGGCGCAGCCCGATTTATTGATTCTTGATGAGCCTTTCGATGGACTTGATGTTGCCTCACGCGCCAGCCTGGCGGAGACGCTGAGCGATCTGCATCAGCATGGTTTCAGCGTGGTGCTGGTGCTCAACCGCTTTGACGATATTCCTGACTTTGTACAGCAGGTCGGTGTGCTCGCCGAGTGCACCCTGACCCACGTGGGTGAGCGTCAGGCGATTCTGGCGGAAGCGCTGGTGGCGCAGTTGGCACACAGCGAAAAACTTGACGGCATGGCGTTGCCAGAAGCCGATGCACCGGATCAGCTGCCGCAGCTGGCAGAAGACGCGCCGCGCGTGATTCTGCGAAATGGCGTGGTGTCGTATAACGATAAAGCGGTGATCGATGGGCTAAGCTGGCAGGTGAATCCCGGCGAGCACTGGCAAATTGTAGGGCCCAACGGCGCCGGTAAATCCACCCTGTTAAGCCTGGTGACCGGCGATCATCCGCAAGGTTATAGCAACGATTTAACCCTGTTTGGTATCCGTCGCGGCAGCGGTGAAACCATTTGGGACATCAAGCAGCACATCGGCTACGTCAGCAGCAGTTTGCATCTCGATTATCGTGTCAGCTGTAATGTGCGCACTGTGGTGCTATCCGGCTTTTTCGATTCGATTGGTTTGTATCAACCCGCTTCGGACCGGCAGAAAGCGCTGGCGCGCCAGTGGCTAGCACTGCTCGGCATGGATAATCATCTGGCCGATGCACCGTTCCACGGTTTGTCATGGGGCCAGCAGCGCCTGGTGCTGATTGCTCGTGCGCTGGTCAAACATCCTACCCTGCTCATTCTGGATGAGCCGCTGCAGGGGCTTGATCCGATTAACCGCCAGCTGGTGCGCCGCTTTGTTGATGTGCTGATTGGTGAAGGACGAACGCAGTTGCTGTTTGTCTCGCACCACGCCGAAGACGCGCCACAGTGCATTACCCATCGTTTGAGCTTTGTGAAGCAAGATGAAGGGTATGGATTCCAGCAGGACGATTTGCGCTAATTTCATCCCTCGTGGCGCGACAAATTGCGCCACTACCCTTCTCTGCACACATTCGTGGCGGCGTGATTTATCGCACAACTGGATTAATTTCATCCCACCTGGCGCGACAAATTGCCCGGCTAACCTTCTCTGCTTACATCCGTAGCGGCGCGATTTATCGCGCAATCCACTGGAATGTAACCGCTACCATTTACTCGCCTGGTATTTCAGCAAACACGCGCTATAACCCCACAAAATGAGAATCGTCACCTTGTGTAAACGATACCATTTATCCAAACTGGATCACGCTTTCACGCTGGCCTCTGTGCTACTTTTATCGCAGTCATTTTGATCTGCTTGCCGTTTACCAGGACTCGTTATGGAAAAATTTAATCCGGTTGATCATCCGCATCGCCGTTATAACCCATTGATCGATCAGTGGGTGCTGGTCTCGCCGCATCGCGCTAAGCGTCCGTGGCAGGGTGCACAGGAAACGCCTGCGCTGGAGCAGCTGCCTGCGCACGATCCTGACTGCTTCCTGTGCGCTGGAAACACCCGTATCACCGGGGATAAAAACCCTGATTACAAAACCACCTATGTCTTCACCAACGACTTTGCCGCGCTGATGACTGACACGCCCGACGCGCCGCAAAGCGACGATCTGCTGATGCGCTGTGAAAGCGCACGCGGCACCAGCCGGGTGATCTGCTTCTCTCCTGACCACAGCAAAACGCTACCGGAATTACCGCTCAGCGGTCTGGAAGATATCGTACGCACCTGGCAGGAGCAGACCGCCGATCTCGGTCAGCACTATCCGTGGGTGCAGGTGTTTGAGAACAAAGGCGCGGCGATGGGTTGCTCGAATCCCCATCCACACGGTCAGGTTTGGGCCAACAGTTTCCTGCCAAACGAAGCGCAAAAAGAAGATGATAATCAGCGCCAGTATTTTGACGAGAAAGGATCGCCGATGCTGGTGGATTACGTGGCGCGCGAGCTGAAAGACGGCAGCCGCACCGTAGTAGAAACCGAACACTGGCTGGCCGTGGTGCCTTGGTGGGCGGCGTGGCCATTCGAAACCCTGCTGCTGCCGAAAGCACACATCAAACGCATCACCGATCTGACGGCTGCTCAGCGCAGCGACCTGGCACTGGCGCTCAAGCAACTGACCAGCCGCTATGACAACCTGTTCCAGTGCTCATTCCCCTACTCGATGGGCTGGCACGGCGCGCCGTTTAACGGTGAAGCCAACGATCACTGGCAGCTGCATGCTCACTTCTATCCACCGCTGCTGCGTTCAGCCACGGTGCGCAAATTTATGGTTGGCTATGAAATGCTGGCCGAAACCCAACGTGATTTAACGGCGGAACAGGCAGCAGAACGTCTGCGTTCTGTCAGCGATATCCATTTCCGCGAGGCGCAATAAATGTCATTAAAATCCATTACTCAACAGGTTTTCGCTGACACCTTTGGTTATCAACCGACGCAGAGCATTCAGGCGCCGGGCCGCGTGAATCTGATTGGTGAACACACTGATTACAACGACGGCTTTGTACTGCCGTGTGCGATTGATTACCAAACGGTGATTGCCTGCGCCAAACGTGACGACCGTCAGGTGCGCGTGGTCGCTGTTGATTATGACAATCAGCAGGACAGCTTCTCGCTGGATGCGCCGATTGAAGCGTTAAAAGAGCCGATGTGGGCCAACTACGTGCGCGGCGTGGTGAAACATCTGCAGAAGCGTGATGCGAGTTTCGGTGGCGCGGACCTGGTGATCAGCGGCAACGTGCCACAAGGTGCGGGCCTGAGTTCATCGGCGTCACTGGAAGTGGCGGTCGGCACCGTGTTCCAGCAGCTGTATCAGCTGAAGCTGGATGGCGCAGCGATTGCGGTTAACGGCCAGGAAGCGGAAAACCAGTTCGTCGGCTGCAACTGCGGCATTATGGACCAGCTGATTTCTGCGCTCGGTCAACCCGATCACGCCATGCTGCTGGACTGCCGCACGCTCGGCACGCGCGCGGTTTCCATGCCAGAAGATGTCGCGGTGGTGATCATCAACTCTAACTTCCGCCGCAGCCTGGTGGGCAGTGAGTACAACACCCGCCGCGAGCAGTGCGAAACCGGTGCACGCTTCTTCAACAAACCGGCACTACGTGATGTGACGCTGGAAGAGTTTACAGCGTCGGAATCGCAGCTCGATGCGCTGGTGGCGAAACGTGTACGCCACGTGATCACTGAGAATGCCCGCACGCTGGAAGCCGCTGATGCCTTAAGCAACGGTGACCTGAAGCGCATGGGTGAACTGATGGCAGAATCACACGCCTCAATGCGTGATGATTTCGAAATCACCGTGCCGCCTATCGACCAGCTGGTTGAGATCGTTAAGGCAGAAATCGGTCCGCGTGGCGGTGTGCGCATGACCGGCGGCGGCTTTGGCGGCTGTATCGTGGCACTGATGCCAACCGATCTGGTGGATCAGGTGAAAGCGGCGGTGGCGAAACAGTATGAAGCGCAGACCGGCATCAAAGAAACCTTCTACGTCTGCAAAGCGTCAGCAGGAGCGGGCCAATGGTAAGTGACGTCAATTCCCATGCGCCAGACGGGCAACCGTGGCGCATCACCGTGCTGCGCAATCAGCATGGCATGGTAGTGACTTTTATGGATTGGGGCGCGACATGGCTCTCCGCGCGCGTGCCGATGCGGGATGGCAGCGTACGTGAAGCGCTGCTCGGCTGTGCCACACCATCGGATTATCTGCATCAGGATGCTTATCTGGGCGCGACCGTTGGCCGCTACGCCAACCGCATTGCTTCCGCAGAGCTTAAGCCGCTGAATCTGCTGCTGGCGGCCAATCAGGGCGCACATCAGCTGCACGGCGGCCCGGAAGGCTTCGATAAACGCCGCTGGCAGATTGTTCGCCAGAGCGAAACCGAAGTGCACTATCGCATCGATTCACCCGATGGCGATCAGGGTTTCCCCGGCAATCTGATTGCCGATGTGATTTACCATCTTGACGATGATAACTGCCTGTCGATCACCTATGACGCGCAGACCGATAAGCCGTGTCCAGTGAACCTGACCAACCATGCTTACTTTAATCTTGATGCGCATCATGGCGATGCGCGCCAGCATCGCTTACAACTGCACGCGGATCGTTACTTACCGGTCGACAGTGAAGGCATCCCTAACGCGCCGTTGAAAGCCGTGACCGGCACCAGCTTCGATTTTACGCAGCCGAAGCCGGTGATGGATGACTTCCTCGCCGATGACGATCAAAAAGCGGTGAAAGGCTATGATCATGCGTTTCTGCTTAACACCGCCGGCGACAGCAGCCAACCCGCCGCCGAACTCTGGTCGGCCGATGGCAAGCTGGCGCTAACCGTGTTTACCGCCGCACCGGCGCTGCAGTTCTACTCCGGCAACTATCTGGATGGAACGCGCGCCCGTGAACAGGGCAGCTATACTGCTTTCCAGGGCATCGCGTTGGAGAGTGAATTTTTACCGGATTCGCCCAACCATACCGAATGGCCGCAGCCTGATTGCTGGTTGCAACCCGGCGACCGCTGGCAGTCTGTGACGCGTTATCGCTTCACACCGCAGTAAGCCAGCGGATGAAAAACGCGCACTGCGTTAGCGACAGGCTTACGCCGTGCGTTGTTTTCCGCTATGGTATGGCGCTATCAGTGTGCCGCTTTTCAGGTGGCCGCAGCCGGTTTCTATAATCATCGAAACATCAAGCATTAAGGAGTTAAGCTATGGCCGTAACTAAGCTGGTTCTGGTGCGACACGGCGAAAGCCAGTGGAACCAGGAAAACCGCTTCACCGGATGGTATGACGTGGATCTGTCAGACAAAGGTCGCACTGAAGCCAAAGCAGCCGGTCAGCTGCTGAAGAAAGAAGGTTTCGTGTTTGATTTCGCTTATACCTCCGTGCTGAAACGCGCCATCCACACCCTGTGGAACGTGTTGGATGAGCTGGATCAAGCGTGGCTGCCGGTTGAGAAAACCTGGCGCCTGAACGAGCGTCACTACGGTGCGCTGCAGGGTCTGGATAAAGCTGAAACCGCCGCTAAATACGGCGACGACCAAGTTAAACAGTGGCGTCGTGGCTTTGCCATCACTCCACCGGAACTGGATCGTGCGGATGAGCGTTTCCCGGGCCACGACCCACGTTACGCATCACTGACCGATGCACAGCTGCCAACCACCGAAAGCCTGGCACTGACCATCGAACGTGTTATCCCTTACTGGAACGAAAACATTCTGCCGCGCATCAAAAGCGGTGAGAAAGTGATCGTTGCGGCACACGGTAACTCACTGCGTGCGCTGGTAAAATACCTTGATAACCTGAGCGAAGATGAAATCCTCGAGCTGAACATCCCAACTGGCGTGCCGTTGGTGTATGAGTTCGATGAGAACTTCAAACCGCTGAAGCGTTACTACCTGGGTGATGCAGACGAGATTGCCGCGAAAGCCGCAGCCGTTGCTAACCAAGGTAAAGCCAAGTAATTCCCGGCTTAAAAACAAAAAGGCCAGACGCGAGTCTGGCCTTTTTTATTGCGCCTTAAGCGATTAGCCGCGGCGCTGTTTGATCGCCTGCGCCAGTTGACGCAAGGCTTTCTCGGTATCATCCCAACCAATGCAGGCATCGGTCACGCTCTGGCCGTACACCAGCTCTTTACCGCTGTCGAGACTCTGATTCCCTTCCACCAGATGACTCTCGATCATCACGCCAGTAATCGCCTGCTCACCGCCCGCAATCTGCTGCGCCACGTCATCAGCTACCACCATCTGACGCTGGAACTGCTTGCTGCTGTTGGCATGGCTAAAGTCGATCATCACCTGCGGACGTAAGCCCGCTTTCTCGAGACCGGTTTTCACCGCAGCCACGTGTTCTGCACTGTAGTTCGGCTCTTTGCCGCCGCGCAGAATGATATGGCAATCTTCGTTACCGCTGGTTTCGACAATCGCCGAATGACCGAATTTGGTGACGGAGAGGAAGCAGTGCGGCGCGCTGGCGGCACCAATGGCGTCAATAGCCACTTTGATGGTGCCATCCGTGCCGTTTTTGAAGCCGACCGGGCAAGATAAACCGGAAGAGAGTTCACGATGCACTTGGGATTCAGTGGTACGCGCACCAATCGCGCCCCAGCTCATCAGATCAGCCATGTACTGTGGAGTAATCATATCGAGGAACTCGCCTGCCGCTGGCAGACCGATGTCGTTGATATCCACCAGCAGCTTACGCGCCAGACGCAGGCCATCGTTGATCTGGAAGCTGCCATCCATAAACGGATCGTTGATCAGCCCTTTCCAACCCACCGTGGTGCGCGGTTTTTCGAAATAAACACGCATTACCACTTCCAGCTCGCCTTTCAATTCGTCACGCAGCGTCAGCAGACGGCTCGCGTACTCTTTAGCGGCTTTGGTATCGTGGATTGAGCAAGGACCGATCACCACCAGCAGACGATCGTCCTGACCGTGCAGAATGCGGTGAATAGCCTGACGTGCCTGAGCAACAGTTTCAGCGGCTTTATCGGTAGCGGGGAATTTTTCGAGCAAAGCAACAGGCGGTAATAATTCTTTGATTTCTCTGATGCGTAAATCGTCGTTCTGATAATCCATACATAATTCCATTCAAATTTCTGGCCCTGCGTACGCCGGGCGCAACCCATTAAATGTATCCCTTCAGGCTGCGAGTGTAAATTCCACGCTCGCGTAAATGCTTCTGTGAAATTTGCATTTATACGCTCATGAACTAAGCTTTTAAACGTAAGCACTGAGGAATGAGGTTCTTACGCTATTTAATTTTTAAGCGAAGCGTTAACGATGGAATTATATTCCGTCACGGTACGTTATTTTCGTCACTCAGCACCAGTGGTGTTTGACGGCTACTTTCCATCGATTAAAGGAGCATAATGATGAATAAGCTTGCACTTATCTTTCTGACGGCAGCGATGACCCTGGGCAGCGGCGCAGTAATGGCTGCGGATAATAATAACGGTGACGCTAACGCATCAGCTGAAGCTGGCGCGGCTGCGGGCGGCGCTAAACAGAATCTGCCACCGAACAATGTTGATAACAGCAAAATCAACAACGGCAGCACCAATACCAACAGCGCTGCGACGTCTGGCACCAGCTCAGGCAATATGACGGCTGAGCAAATTCACAAAAATACCATGTGTAAAGACGGTAAATGTCCGGACATGAATAAGAAGGTTCAGACTAAAGAAGGCGGTGGCCACGTGAAACACAAAACCGATGGCACCTCGCAGTAAAGGTTGTTAGTTCACACAAAGGGAGAGCTTCGGCTCTCCCTTTGTATTTCCGCCGGTGCTTTTCCGCTATGCTAAAACCATGAAATTCAGAGGAACTGTTTCATGGCTTCACTCCTGCTTATTGATGATCATCCGTTAGTTGAAGTCGCGCTGGAAGCGGCCTGTATTCACTCCCCTATTACACTCAAACTGCATGCCGCTGCGGATGAAGCTCAGGCGCGACAGCTTTTACAGCACCATCAATTTGATCTCATCGTGCTCGATATCGGCTTGCCGGACAGCGATGGCCTCGAACTGCTACGTCGTTTACGCGCCCGCGACCCGAGATGCCCAGTGTTGATTTATTCCGCACAGCAGAGTCGCCACACTTTACTGAGTGCCGTGTCGCTTGGTGCGGCGGGCTATGTGGTAAAGAGCCAAAGTATGGCGCAACTACTCAGTGCGATTCTGGCGGTCCTCGGCGGACAGCAAGCGTTTCCACCGCTGCCCGAACGTATCGAACTGCCGCTCACCGACAAGGAGCAGCAAATTGTTGCGCTGCTGGTGCGTGGCCTCTCCAATCTGCAGATTGGCGAACAGCTGCATATCAGCAATAAAACCGTCAGCACACATAAGAAAAATATTCTGGAGAAAACCGGCGTGCAGTCGGTGGTGGAGCTGGCCGAACTGTGGAAAGCCCAACAGTGAAAGCTATTTTGTGGCTGTGTCTGCTGCTTATCAGCTTAACGGCTCGCGCCGACTTACAGCCCGCCAGCAGCGTGATGCTCCCCGCCATGATGCCCGCACCGCATATCGAGCCATGGCCGCAACCGACTTTACGCGTTGCCGTACCGGCACAGAATAGCGCCCCATGGGCGATGCGTATTGGCGATCGTATCTGGGGAATTGATGCCGATTACCTTAGTGCGCTGAGCCAGCTGACCGGTACGCATTTTAGCCTGCAAAGTTATGCCGATCGTGCCCAGCAGCTTGCGGCACTGGAGCGCGGTGACGTCGATTTCGTGCTGAGCAACGAACATGCGCTGCTGCCGGAAAACATCCTGGTCAGCGACAGCTGGGTTAACAGCCCGATCCGCATTTACCGCAATCGTGATAACCAACGCGCGGTGATGTTCAACAGTGAAAACGCCCAGCTCACCATCGCGGAAGCCACACTGGCGCAACTGCCTGATGCCTTTGTGCAAAACCATCGCTGGCACAGCCTGCCTGGCGATTTGCAGGCACTGTATGCGCTGCTCAACCAGCAGAGTGACTATCTGGTGGCAGATGAAACCAGCGCCGGCTTTCTGCTTAATCAACTGCAGCAGGGGCAGATTTACCAGATCACCGCCGATCCCGGCGCTGGTGAACTGTCGCTGCGGGCGCTGGCGCGCGATCCCACGCTGATCCACTGGCTCAATACCCAATTGCGCCTGCTGCCCGCAGAGTTCAGTAATCGCGTGCAACAGCGCTGGAGCCCGCCTTTGCTGCGCTATCAGGATACGCAAACCCTGATGCTGTCGGCTGCTGAGAAGCAATGGCTGGCCGCACAGAGTGAGATTCCCTATGCCGCAGAAGTGGATAACGCGCCCTGGAGCTACCGCGATGGCAACGGCAATGCTCGCGGCTTTGGCATTGACCTGCTTAACGCGTTAAGTCAAAGCACCGGACTGCGTTTCACACCGCGCTGGGTGAACAATCCACAACAGGCACAGACGCTGATGCAACAACATCAGGTGATGCTAACTCTGCTACAGCCATTGAACGGCGACGATGCCAGCAGCAACACATTGCCAGTGTGGCGCGCGATTTGGGGGATCTACACGCTTAATACGCAGCAACCGATGAGCTGGCAATCCCTGCAGCATCAGCGAGTGGGCGTACTGCGAGCCGATCTGGCGCAACGCTTGCTGCCTGAGGGTATCACGCCACAACTGTTCGATGACCGTGCGCAACTCTGGCAAGCCCTCAACAGCGGTCAGATTGATGCTCTGGTGGATAACGTGCTGTCTGCACGCTGGCGCATGGCCAGCCACGCTGATAATCGTGTCCATTTAGCCTTTGCCGCCAGTGATGTAGCCTGGCCGCTGGCGCCTCAGGTGAGCCAGGATCAGCCACAACTTCAGGCGCTACTGGATCATGCACTGCAGCAGATCCCACCGGATACGCTCAATCAGATGAGGATTAACTGGTCACAGCCGCCACAGCCTGGCACCAATATGGCGATGCGCAATGTGCCACTGATGATTCTGATTGCGGCCGGGCTAATCATTTTGTTGCTGTTGGTGCTGCTGCTGCGCCGTTACCTGCAACAGCGGCGCGATAGCCTGCAGCGTCAACAGGCAGAGCGCGCTAACGCCGCCAAAAGCCAGTTCCTTGCCACCGCCAGCCACGAGTTACGCACGCCAATGCAGGCGATTCTGGGCCTGCTGGAACTGGAACAGCAGCAGCATCCCAGTGAACGTTTGAAACTGATGCACAGCAGTGCGCGTTCGCTAATGGCGCTGCTAAATGATCTACAAGACCATGCGCGTATTGAGAATCAGAGTTTTCGCCTGGCACCGCATCCTCTCCATCTGGCAGATTGGCTGCAGCAACAGCAGCAGTTCTATCACCCTTTGATGCGTGAATCCGGTCCGATATTGTTGGTTGAGGCACTGACGCCCTTGCCGACGCGGGTGATGCTCGATGGCGATCGCTTACAGCAGGTAGTAAACAATCTGGTGGCCAACGCGTTGAAGTTCACGCGCCAGGGTGAAGTCAGGCTGTCGCTCGCCGTCACCGATCTGATTCAGTTTACGGTCGCCGACAGCGGCAGCGGTATTCCCCTTAGCGAACAGGCGCAACTGTTTGAACCCTGGTATCAGGCGCCGTCCGGCAAAAGCCATGCCGTACAGGGCAGCGGCCTTGGTTTGTTTATCTGTCGTGAGATAGTGCAACGCATGGGCGGTCAGTTGACGCTAACCTCTGAGCCGGACAAAGGTACCTCGGTGGACGTGCGATTACCGCTCGACATCTGTGAGGATGCGCCCGCCGAGCGCCCAGCTGACTGGCCACGCTATCCGCATCTGCGCGTGGCGATTGTTGATGACCATCCCACCAATCTGTTGGTATTGCAGCAACAGCTGGCCCGATTCGCTATTACGGCAGTGGTGTTCGAGGAGGGACGCAGCCTGTTGCGTGCCGATGCCCTTCAGCCGTTTGACGTACTGCTGATTGACCAGATGATGCCGCGCCCGGATGGATTCACTCTGTTGCGCATTTTACGCCGCCGCCAGCAGCGCCGCAGTCAGCCGGCCCTGCGCGTGCTCTGCTCCGCCGATGTGCAACTGCTAAAGATCGCGTTGCAGGAGGACGAAGCGCTGTTATTGAAACCGATTGAGCTGGATGATCTCGCGGCTCTGCTGGCACGCACGGTGCGCGATCCTCTCCGTAAACTGCCTGAAAGTTTGTTGATTCTGGCCCAGCACAATGAGGCCTTTATTCCGCGCATTTGCCAGACACTGCAACGCACGCTGCAGCAGGATCGCGATGCACTGCTGGCGGCCAGCGTCCAGCATGACTGGCCCGCTGTCGGACGTGCCGCACACCGTATGAAAGGCAGCTGGCTGTTGCTCGGCATGGATGAGATTGCAGAACGTTGTCAGCAGATCATTGAGCAGGCTAAACAGCAACAGCTGGACGATGATGCACTCAATTTACTGATATCATTAACGAACAGGTTACTGGAACAACTGGAAAGTTATGGCACACACTCATTCTCACAGCGCGCATAACGGCAATCGTACGCGTCTGGCGGCGGCGTTTGGCGTCACCGCGCTGTTTATGGTTGCCGAAGTGATTGGCGGCGTGGTGTCGGGTTCGCTGGCACTGCTGGCGGATGCCGGACATATGCTCACTGATGCCGCCGCGCTGTTGATGGCGCTGCTGGCCGTGCAGTTTGCCCAGCGTAAACCCAGCGCTCGTCACACCTTTGGCTTGCTGCGCCTCACCACACTTGCTGCTTTTGTGAATGCTATCGCGCTGCTGGTGATTACCGTACTGATTGTCTGGGAAGCGCTGCGCCGTTTCTATCAACCTCAGCCGGTTGCTGGCGGATTAATGTTGGGGATTGCGATTGCCGGTTTGCTGGCCAATCTGCTCTCTTTCTGGCTGTTACATCGTGGCAGTGAAGAAAAAAATCTCAACGTCCGTGCGGCTGCGCTGCATGTGCTGGGCGATCTGCTCGGCTCCGTTGGCGCGATTGTGGCCGCCATTATTATCATGCTGACCGGCTGGACACCGATCGATCCGATTCTCTCGCTGCTGGTTTCGCTGTTAGTCGTGCGCAGCGCGTGGTCGTTGCTAAGGGAAAGCCTGCATGAGTTGCTGGAGGGCGCACCGAGCCACATTAACGTGGATAAACTGGCGCGCGAGCTAACACGCAACATCGCGGAAGTGCGCAATGTGCATCATGTGCATGTATGGCAAGTGGGGGAAAAACCGGTGCTGACATTACATGTGCAGGTGATCCCACCTTACGATCATGATGGGCTGCTGGTGCGCATTCATCAGTATTTGCATGAGCACTATCAGATTGCGCACGCCACTGTGCAGATGGAATATCAGCCTTGTACCGGCCATGATTGCGAACTCTGCGCAGAACAGAGTTCGCATCATCACTCACATGAACATCTCACGCTGGATGGCCACGCCCATCACCATCACTGATTCGACAGCGCGCGGGACCCATGTTCGCGCGCGCTTTGCATCCACAAGCGGGAACCGTTAAGCGCAATCAACGTCAGAATCGCGTATTCCAGCGACATGGCATACACGCCCTGACGCGCAAAGATCATCACGCTAATCACGTTAATCACTACCCACAACAGCCAGTTCTCGACGTATTTCCGCGTCATCAGAATCATCGCCACAATCGACAACACCATCATGCAGGAATCCCAGAACGGGAAGGCATCCGGCTGCAATTGAGGCATCACCACGTTCAGGCCCAGACTCTGCATAATGCCCACGGCAGTTTTGGTCAGGAAGGCGAATACCGGATCGATATACAGCGTCATCAGCGCGATGGCGATAACGCACGCTGCCGCCCAGCCGAGCGCTTTCGGCAACGGCAGCCAGCGGATTTTCAGTGCGGCTTCATTGGCGGTGTTTTGTCGGCTCCACGCATACCAGCCGTAGACGTTGGCGACAAAGAAGAACAGCTGCAGCAGTAAACTGGCATACAGCTGAATCTGGAAGAAGATCACCGCAAACAGCGTGACGTTGATCAGCCCGAAGAAGTAGTTGATGATTTTTTCCTGGCTGGCGAGCCAGATGCACAGCAGACCCGCAACCGTGCCTACCGCCTCGATCCATGACAGGTCGTAGCCACCCACGCCAATAGGAATGTGAACCAAAATATTTTGTGTGCTGAAGAAGTCCATGATCTGCACCTGTATGAAAGCCGCCTTAGGCGTTCCCTTTCACCTTGAGTTTGAGTTGTGCTGCAAAGTCTAGCATGCGATTAAGCGGTATCAATGCGGCTTCGCGCAGCGCGTCATCGACATGGATTTCATGCTCGCTGCCGCCCTGCTCCAGCCCTTCAGCAATGGCTTTCAGGCCATTCATCGCCATCCACGGACAGTGCGCGCAGGTGCGACAGGTCGCGCCCTCACCTGCTGTTGGCGCCTCAAGCAGTTCTTTGTCCGGCACCGCCTGCTGCATCTTGTAGAAGATGCCGCGATCGGTGGCGACGATCATTTGCGGATGCGGCAAGGTTTTCGCCGCCTGAATCAGCTGGCTGGTGGATCCCACTGCATCCGCCAAATCGACGATCGCCTGCGGGGATTCCGGATGCACGAGGATCGCCGCATCCGGATAGAGCGTTTTCATACGCTGTAACGCTTGCGTCTTGAACTCGTCATGTACGATGCACGCGCCCTGCCAGCACAACACATCGGCTTTAGTCTGTTTGGTGACGTAACGGCCCAGATGGCGATCCGGAGCCCAGATAATTTTCTCGCCGAGGCTGTCGAGATGCTCGATAAGCTCTACCGCAATACTCGACGTTACCACCCAATCAGCGCGCGCTTTGACGGCGGCTGAAGTGTTGGCGTACACCACCACGGTGCGGTCGGGATGTTCATCACAGAAGCGATTGAATTCATCGATCGGACAGCCGAGATCCAGTGAACACTCTGCATGCAACGTTGGCATCAACACGGTTTTTTCCGGGCTGAGGATTTTTGCGGTTTCGCCCATAAAACGCACGCCAGCCACCAGCAAGGTTTTTGCCGGATGCGCGCTGCCGAAGCGTGCCATCTCTAAGGAGTCCGAGACACAGCCGCCGGTCTCTTCCGCCAGCGCCTGAATTTCAGGATCGGTGTAGTAATGCGCGACCAGCACCGCATCACGCTCAATGAGTAAGCGTTTGATTTCGGCGATATAATGCGATTTTTCATCCAGGCTGAGACGCGCTGGCTTCGGCGGAAAGGGATAAATCGCGCTTTCAGGATCGAACATCAGACTCATGACACGGCTCTCGTTTTCTCAATTTAACAAAATCGCCTGTTACAGCGATGATGCGGCATTAAAACCGCCATCGTGTTTTATATGCTAAACACGATAGCGGAAATGCGCGAGAGTGTCGTCTCTTTTTTATGCGGTTTACAAGCCACCTAACGATTTCTGTGGGTTTTCCAGTTCCAGCAAGAAAGCTTTCACCGGCAGACCGCCTGCAAAGCCAGTGAGCTTACCGTTGCTGCCAATCACCCGATGGCAAGGCGCCATGATCGACAGTGGATTTTTACCGTTGGCCGCCCCCACCGCACGCATGGCTTTCGGGTTGCCGATCTGTTCCGCAATTTGCTGGTAGCTGCGGGTTTCACCAAACGGAATCGTCAGCAGTGCTTGCCAGACTTTTTTCTGGAATTCAGTGCCGACGGTGTCATAAGGCATGTCGAACTGCTGGCGCTCTCCGGCGAAGTATTCACGCAGCTGGCGCTCGGCCTCGCACAGAATCGGATGCTGGTCGTTACGGCTGATAGGCTTCAGTGGTACGCGTTGCGAGCCTTCGTTTTCCCACAGAATCGCTGATAACCCGTTATCGGTTGCAATCAACGTCAGTTCACCAACCGGCGTTGGGATGATTTTGGCATGATACATAAGGCACCTCCGGCATAAATCAGTGCGTCATTATCGCACTTTTATCGCGATAAACTGGCTGTTTTCGGTCATCGGCATAAACTGGTTAGCTGTCCGAAAGCAGCGAGTTTTACTCAGACACTTGAGCGACGATACCCAAAATAATTCAGGGCGCAGGAAGGCGGCAAACCAGAGACCAATCGATCAGTCGATTTGCACAGCGTTTGCCCTGACCCGAAGGGGGAAGCTCCTTCTGGAGGTTCATCATCCCGATGAGCATACTCAAGTTTGTGATTCAGGTGAACGAGAGCAGCCAACATATCCGCGCTTTGAAGTATGAAGGGTATATGCGGTTTATTTGCTGGAGACGATGATGTTTGATCCCGAGATTGCTTACCAGGCGCTAACCTCGCGCGACAGTCGCTTTGACGGCGTGTTCTTTGTCGGCGTCACCTCAACCGGCATTTACTGTCGGCCCATTTGCCCGGTGAAAGCACCGATGCAGAAGAACTGCCTGTTTTTCAACAGTGCCGAAGCCGCCGAGAAAGCGCATTTCAGACCCTGCCTGCGCTGCCGTCCCGAACTGGCGCCGGGCTTCGCACCGGTCGATAGTCATCACCGCATCGCCGATCGTCTGATTCGACGGATTGAAGAGGGCCTGCTGGAAGAGCAAGAGACACTGGCCGAAATCGCCAGTGAGTTTGGCCTGAGTGAGCGCCAGCTTCGCCGCGTGATCCAGCAGGAGCTAGGCGTGTCACCGCTGGAGCTGCGCCAAACGCGGCGCATGCTGCTGGCGAAGCAACTTCTGACTGAGACTTCGCTGCCAGTGACCGAAATCGCCTACGCCAGCGGTTTTCGCAGTCTGCGCCGCTTTAATGATGTATTTCAGGCACGTTACCGTATGACGCCTTCGCGCCTGCGCAAACAGAGTCAACCAGAGAGCATGACCACGGTTCAGGAGAGCGCAGAGCTGCGTCTGAGTTATCGCCCACCTTACGACTGGGATGCCATTCTGGATTTTCTTCAGCAGCGCGTGATGAAAGAGGCCGAGTGGGTCAGTGAAGGTGCTTATCACCGAACCGTGGCGCTGGGGAATTGTCGGGGCTGGGTGCGTGTTAGCCATTTGCCGGAGAAGCAGGCGCTTAAGGTGCAGTTTACTACCACCTTAACGCCGGTTTTGCCTGCCCTGCTGCGTCGTCTGCGTGACCTGTTTGATTTGGATGCCCAACCACAGCGCATCAGCGAGCAGCTAAGCCAGGATCCGCTATTAGCTGAGAGTCTGACACGTTATCCGGGGTTGCGCGTTCCTGGGGCGTTTGACGGCTTTGAGTTGGGTGTGCGAGCAATTCTTGGCCAGCAGGTCACGGTTAAGGCTGCGACCACCTTGAGCAGTCGTGTCGCGCAACGGTTTGGCGAGCCATTAGTGACGCCATGGCCAGAACTCTCTCGCCTGCCACCGACTGCGGAATCCCTCGCCACGGCAACCATTGATGATATCGCCAGCCTCGGCATTGTGAGCGCTCGCTCGCAGGCGATTCAGGCGCTGGCACAGGCCTGCGCCTCCGGAGCATTGCGATTTAATGGCGCGGTGAATCCAGACGTGGTTCAGCAGCAGTTACTGGCATTGAAAGGCGTAGGGCCATGGACGGCGAGTTATATCGCCATGCGCGCTCTACGATGGCCTGATGCGTTTCCCAAAGAGGATATTGCGATTCGCAATAATCTTGGTGGGGTGAGTGCCAAGGTGGCTGAGCAGTTATCGCAGGTATGGCGGCCATGGCGCAGCTATGCGGTGCTGCATATCTGGAAAAGTTTGACGCCGGGTAAGAAGTAAACCTGAGCGTTCCAGTCGGCAATAAGGGGCGGGGGGCGGATGAACGAAGCATCCAAGCCATGGTTCGGCCATTGGTTGCACACTCAAGCCACAAGCAAAACAACGACAGTGCGTTTCAGTCAGCAATAAGGGGCGGTTACGTAAAGACGCCGTAAATACATCCCTGTAGGCTCTGGTGGCGCATCCCTGCGCCACAAGCTTTACTCCACCGCCCCTTATTGCCGCCTTCATGGCACTTCTCTGCGGTTTTTTAAAAGCATTAACCAAAGCCACACAAGTCCGGCAAGGCGGGAGCGGAAGAGCGAAGCGTCCGAGCCATGGATAATGGGATGGACGCTCCAGCTTTACGGCATCAGTTGTGCCAGAGTTGAGCG
>CBCTJT010000009.1:0-187063 GCA_965147305.1 uncultured bacterium | reverse complement strand
GAACTGTCGGATCGTTCAACCGATCATTTTTGTCTTAACTGATCGGCATTACGGCTATCAGCCGCCTCTTCAGTATTACTGCGCGGGGGCATCCTGTGAACTGCCTGCGCTTGCCGGGACATCGCTTTCACTGTCGCGGCCGTTTTTCTTATACACGATTTTCTGGCTGTCATTTTCGCAGTGACCCACCACCTGACCGCCCGCTTGATCGGCCTGATCGTTAGGCACGATATCCAGCGTAAAGTCCGATTCTGCCACGCCGTTACTGACGATTTTCTTGCTGATATCCGCTTTAACGCTTTCACAGGAAGCCTGCGCCAGCACTGGCAACGCCAACATTGCCATCAACATCACTGCATTACGTTTTTTCATCACACTCTCCTTGGTTCTGAATTCCCTTGAAAACTATAGCAGCAACAGCGAATTAAGGTGCGACCGTACGACCGGTACGACGATCAAGACAGCGCAGAGTGTTCGGTTCCCAATACGCATTGACGTTATAGCTCTTTTCGCAGCTATCACGGGTGTCAAAAGCCTTATCGGTTTTATCGAACTCTTTCTCGACGCGCGTATTCACTTTATTGCGCAGGTTCTTCGTGTCGTTCCACTGTTCTTTGCTTTGGCGCGCGGCTTCGTTGCTGGAAGCACTATTGCCATTTTCGATGATTAGGCGGTCGGTTTGGGCCGATGCCAGCGGAGCGGTCAGCAGCGCACTGGCGGTTAACGCCACAGTCAGCAGGAGAGAAAACAGGTTTTTCATTGTGATTTCCTTTAGTTAACACCAGCACAGCCAGAAACCCGGCTGTCACAACCATGAGGGCTAGTATATCATCGCTGCAACTTTGCTCACCAGCGGTGAGCCTTTTGTTTAGGCGAGAGAGAGATTTTCTATGCTGGTGAAAACCACTTTACTGTTTTTTTTGACTGCGATTGCCGAAATTGTTGGCTGTTTCCTGCCGTGGCTGTGGCTGAAGAAGGGAATGACCGCGTGGCTGTTGTTGCCTGCGGCGGCAAGTCTGGCGCTGTTTGTCTGGTTGCTGACGTTGCATCCGGCGGCAAGCGGTCGCGTGTACGCAGCTTACGGCGGTGTCTATGTGGTGACGGCGTTGATTTGGCTGCGCGTGGTGGATGGCGTCAAGCTCAGTGCATGGGATTGGATTGGCGCGCTGGTGGCGTTTAGCGGCATGTTGATTATAGTTGCCGGCTGGGGCCGGGCGTAAACGAAGGGCGCAACCTGTGCGCCCGTGACATCAATCAGCCTTTATGCACTTTCAGACCCGCCAGCGTCTGGGAGACCGGCATGATTTCCAGCGTATTGATATTGACGTGTTTAGGTAGCGTCGTGACCCAATATACCGCTTCAGTGACATCTTCTGCTGTCAGTGCAGTGGTGCCTTCGTAAACGGCATCTGCGCGTCCATCATCCCCTTTGAAGCGCACATTGGAAAATTCAGTGCCGCCCACTAAGCCCGGTTCAATATCGGTCACGCGCAGTGCGGTGCCGTGCAAATCGGTACGCAGATTGAGGCTAAACTGGCGCACGAACGCTTTGGTCGCGCCATAAACGTTGCCGCCCAGATAAGGCCAGCTGCCCGCAATGGAACCGATGTTGACGATATGACCGACATTGCGCTCGACCATGGCGGGCAGTACCGCACGCGTCATGTACACCAACCCTTTGTTGTTGGTGTCGATCATGTTTTCCCAGTCTTCAATATTGGCTTTATGTGCAGGCTCAACACCTAATGCCAGACCGGCGTTATTCACCAGCACATCGATATCACGCCACTCCGCTGGCAGCGCAGCGATCGCTTCATCAATAGCGGCACGATTACGCACATCCAGCTGAACGGTGTATAGATTATCACCCAACTCATCTTTCAACTCTTTCAGACGTTCAGCGCGACGTCCGCTGGCAATGACTTTATGACCATTAGCGATGAAGCGACGGGTAATACTTTGACCAAAACCGGCGGTGGCGCCAGTGACAAAAATAATCATCTCACTGTTCCTTAAGCAATTGTACGTCAATGTTAACCAATTGATTTTAAATTTAAAAACCAACAATGAAACTCAAAAAAAGGGCATGAGAGGGGCAAGCATTATCAGCCTGCGAGCGCCTTGTGCAACACATTTACCTGGCTACCACTCAGCTATCCAAACCATGAACCGTAGACATCATAAACCATCTGAGCATTCTCATGGACAATCTGCGTTGCGATAAATGTGGGATTAGCAGCAGCGGAGGGCATCTAACATGCACTCAAGATAACGTCATCTGCCGCATGCCATCTGGCTGGCGGTGAGAGGAGGGATGTTCTGTTTCTGACCGGATTCGGCCTGCTGTTTACTCAGCGTTGCAAATGAAAGCGAACCCAGCATCGCGGTTTATCACCACGATACCAGGCGTCTGTTTTAACTCAGTGAATCAGAAAGAGCTCCAGTTATCCTCTGGAGAGTTTCCTGCTGTAGCCAGCGCTGCACGCGATTTTAGCGGGGAGAGAACCGGTTTTTTCAGGTGACTTTCAGATTTGGGTATCACCGCATCAGCGCTATCCATCAATTTAAATGTGCTGACCAGCTCTGCCATCACGGCAGCCTGCTCGGACATGGACTGGGCCGCGCTGGCGGACTCTTCAACCAGCGCCGCATTCTGCTGCGTGGTGGTGTCAATTTGCCCCATCGCGATATTGATTTGACCGATACCATCGCTCTGCTCGCGGCTGGCATGGGCAATTTCTTCAATTAATTGCGTCATATTGTGGATATCAGACACAATACTGGCCATTCCGTGATCGGCTTTCACGACTAATTCCCTGCCTGACGTCACGCGTGAAACCGTGTCATCAATCAGTGTTTTGATCTCGCGCGCGGCACCCGCACTGCGCTGTGCCAGACTCCGCACTTCGCTGGCGACAACCGCGAAGCCTCTGCCTGATTCTCCCGCTCGCGCAGCTTCAACAGCTGCATTCAGTGCCAGAATGTTGGTCTGGAAAGCAATGCCGTCAATCACCTTAATAATTTCGGACATTTTCTGGGAATCGTTCGAAATTTCCTGAATGCGTGTCGAAACATCGTTCATTACGGCACCGTTGTCTCTGACCGCTGAGGCCACGCCACTGACAAACTGGCGCGCCTGCTCAGTATTACTGGCGGTATTGCTCAGCGTTGACGTCAACTCTTCTAACGTGGCGGCCGTTTCCTCCAGGCTTGCTGCCTGTTCATCGGTACGAGAGGCCAGATCATTGTTGCCTCCACTGATTTCACTGGAAGCAAGCGCGATGTTGTTGGCACCTTCACGCACGCGCAGCAGCACGTCCGAGAGTTTTCCAACAAAACGATTGAACGCCGCTGATATCTGCGCCAGCTCATCTCCGCCACGCACATCAAGGCGGCGGGTCAGATCGCCTTCCCCGGAGGCAACGTCTTCCAGTGCGTCGCGTAAAATGGCGAGGCGACGCAACTGCTGGTTGAACACCAGCCCGGCAATCAGCGCGGTAATAATCAGACTCACCAGAGTGATGAGGATGCTTTCCCGCTGTAATGTCGTCAGAGATGCCGTCACTTCATCACGATCAACAGCAATCACCAGTGACCACGGCGTCCCTTTTACCGGAGAGGCGTAAACGAACTGCTGTTCACCGTCGATGGTCAGTTCAGCATGCCCACCCTTACTGGCCAGATTTTGGATGACGTTGAGGTCGAGTGAAGGTGACAACTCAGTGACTGGCTTGAGGATAAGGTCTGACTTCGGCGCGGCAATTAATTTACCGCTGCTGTCCACCAGGAATGCAAAGCTCTTCTCCAGTGGATGTATCGCATTAACCGTATTGGAGACGGTATCGAGGTGCAGATCGCTTCCTATCACACCCAATGTTTTTCCGTTATCGACAATCGGCTGAGCAAAAGTAATGGTCAGTTTGCCCGATGAGGCATCGACATAAGGGTCGAGTAACACTGGCTGGCCGGCTTTTACCGTTTCCAGATACCACGGACGCTGGCTGCCATCATAGGTGGCTGGCATAGGGTGAACGAACACATGGGAATGAGGCTCAGGATAGACGATATAGGCATCATCAAACTCGCCAGCTTCGATAGCAGCACGCAGAAAAGGGACAGCATCGTCATGACGACCGAAAGCCGTTTTGATCGAGCCGGTGATACGTTGTTTCTCTGCAGCCCAGCCAGCCAGTTCCGCCGCGTGAACCCGCGAAAGCTGACCAATGCGTTCATCAATACTTTCAAGTGTCTTTCCACGCACGGTGGTGTAGGTAAAAGTGGCAAGTGCGATAAGGGATACTGCCGTAATGACCACGCTAATAGCGATTAAACGCGAGCGTATTGTTTTAAACATGTTTGACCTTCCACCCAACTGGATCACATTAGAGGTTTGTTTTTTCCAGAATGCGTCCTGCGTCACTGAAAATACGGAATACGTTTTCTGTTATCGGTAACCCCATCTAAAACTGTAGGGGAACGATTGCGCGGTGAAAGAGTGCTAAGTCACTAAAGGGGGAAGGGAGTTAGCGGGCCCGTCATCCTGAACGAAGCGAGTGCCAGAATGCACTCGCTGTTACCGCTTAATTTAACGCGATGAGGGACAGCTGATGTGAATCGGTATAACGGCCAGTGGTCAATGGCATCGCGTCCTCATCAACCTGGAACTGCGTCACCGACTGCTGCAAATTCACCACTTGCTGTTGCAATGAGCTGGCCGCGGTTGCCACTTCAGCCACCAGCGAGGCGTTCTGCTGGGTCACGCCATCCATCTGCTGGATAGCGATATTGATCTGCGAAATGCCGCGCGTCTGCTCGCCGGAGGCCAGCATCACTTCATCCATGATATCGACCACCTTTTTCACATCGAGCATCACTTCATTCATGGTGACGCCGGCGTCTTTGACCAATCCTGAGCCCTGTTCGATATTGCTGAGCGAGTCATTGATCATCAGGCCAATTTCCTTCGCGGCGGTGGCGCTGCGCTGAGCCAGCACCCGAACTTCCGAAGCGACCACCGCAAATCCGCGTCCCGCTTCACCGGCGCGTGCAGCTTCAACGGCCGCATTCAGGGCCAGCAGGTTGGTCTGGAAGGCGATGCCGTCAATCACACCGACGATGTCACCAATTTTAGCCGAGCTTTTCTCAATGGAACTCATGGTGGTGACCACTTCAGACACCACTGTTGCGCCACGTGAGGCTGAATCGGAGGCCTTCTGCGACAGCGCGTTAGCTTTGCGCGTATTGTCCTCATTGTTTTTTACTGTCGCCATAATCTGCTCCATGCTGGAAGCTGTTTCATCCAGCGAGGCAGCCTGTTGCTCGGTACGACTTGAGAGGTCGATATTACCGGTGGCGATCTCTTCAACACCGGAGCCGATCGCATCGGTGCCACTGCGGACCATCAACACCATGTTCGCCAGGCCATCGCGCATACGCTGTACAGCGGCAAACAATTGCGCAATCTCGTTTTTACCGGAGATATCGATACGCGCACGCAGATCTCCCTCGGCGATGCGATCAAACACGTTAATCACATGATTGAGCGGCTTAACAATAAGATTGGTCATCACCGACCAGGCCAGCCCGGCCAGCACCAACGCACAAGCGATACAAAAGTACAGCGTGAACTCCATTCGCTGAACACGATCGCTGGAGTCGCTATAGGCAACATCAATACTTTTGATTTTGAATGCCACCAGCGCTTTAGAGGCTTTATCAAAGGCACCGTATAATGCCGTTGATTTCCCTGCACGCTGGCGATACTCATCCAGTTTTCCTGCTTCGAGCGCGGCAAAGGCCGGATCGATAAATTCCTTCATCAGCGCATCGCGCGTCGTTGCCATTTCAGCCGCAATTGGCTTCTCCGCAGGGGATTGCGGATATTTCAGGTATTCCTGCCATTTCGCACTGGCGTTATCTATTTTACCTCTGGCGCGCTCCAGCGCGACTTTGGCTTTTTCGGCATCGCCGCTGCCCACCAGTGATTCATATAAACGCAAATCCAGTCGTCCGCGTAATAAAAGTTCTGAGCTTTCATTGAGCGCCACCAGGCCCGGCAAGACTTCAGTATCAACGGTGGCAAAGGACTTATTGCCAGACTGAACGGCAAATAACCCTAAAATACCCACGAACAGCAACAGTGCCGTTAATGAAAACACCATGATGCTGAGCGCTGTGCGGATCTTTATTCTACGAAACATAGACTATTCCCTGAGAACGTTTAATTGAAAAAGATGAAGGTGTAGTAACAATGAATTTTTTATTAAACCTGGAAGTCAAGTTAATGACTTCCAGTGAGTGCGCAGACTTAACCCAAATATTAGGGCTTAGCAGTCTCGGCTAAGAAGGTCTGAAGTTTTTTATTATAAAACTTTGCTTGCATCATGGTGCCGTGGCCGCTGGTTTCAGCACTGGCCGGAATAAGCAATAATTCTGCTTTCTTTATCTTAGGCAGTTCACTCTGCAAAATGCCGGTTTCAACCGGATTACGTTCATCATCTGCTGAATTAATGATCAGCATCGGCGCGCTAATACGGCTTAATCCAGGCATGGCATTATAATTTGCCGAAGAGCCCCAAATATAAATGAAATCGTTGGCATCCGCCGTGACAGGCGCAGCAAGACGTGCATCCACCAGTTTATCTGCCAGCGCTCGCGTCGGGGCTTTGTGCTGATAAGCTAGCGTGCCGCCGGTGGTGGCAATACTGAACATGATATTGGCGGTTTTAAGCGTAGGGGGTTGCTGCTGATAGTTCCCTTCAGCCCAGGCAGGATCGCCTTTGATCGACTCAATCAGCATGCGGCGGAGCATCCAGTTGCGACCGGATAACTCATTCGGCTGTGATGCCATCGGGACCAGTGCATCCATCATGCCGGGATATTTTTCACCCCACAGCCACGTTTGCATGCCGCCCATGGAATATCCCATTACCAGGCGTAAATGCGAAATGCCCAAACCTTCTTTAATCAGACGATATTGTGCCGTCACCATATCGTCATAATCGTAATGCGGGAAGGCCATTTTCAAACCATCGGAAGGTTTGGATGACTTTCCGGAGCCAATGCCTTCAGGAATGATAATAAAATACTTGCTGGCATCCAGCGCCTGTCCCGGACCAAATAACTCTCCGGCAAATCCCGGTGCCAGCAATGCACTGAGAGGTTGGTTGGTTCCGTGAAGTAATAATACCGCTGGTTTATTCTTATCACCTAAAGTAATGTAGTGAATGCGCACATCTTTAAGTTTTTCACCGCTATTAAAGCTAAATTCTTTAGCAGTCCAGTCGGCTTCTGTCGGCGTGGGTAATGAGCTGGCCGCGTGCGTTAAGGGTGATAAAGTTAACAGAATGGCACTGGCCACTCCTGATATCATGCGATTAAACATAAACGTCGCTCTTAAGTGATGGTGTACCCTGGAGGGCTGATATTAGTTTTTATAGAGATAAATCCCAATTAATATCAACGGGATTTAAAGAAAAGCAGACAATAATCTTCTTTTTTGAGTTTTAACAAGACGATTTTTATCCGGTTTTTCTTATGCTAATACATCCGTGTGCCAGCAAGATGTTTAGCATTACTGCATTAATTCCTTCTTTTCATATTTATCGTTGTATTTAATTTAAGGATATTCATTACCTGAGCTTTCTACTCAGCAATATCCTGCTTCCAACCCATCGTTACTTGCCTTGATGGAAAGCTCCGCACGGAAAACGTGCAGGACTGCACCTTAATGGCGCATAAAAAATGCTGTTATTGACCTCATTTCATCGAAAACCCATGACGTACCGGGCTTTAGATCTCCCCGCAATCGGTTGCTAATTATAGCAATCGGTTGCGCATTCGATTGCGGTTTAGAAATGGCCGTTTATCCACGAGGGAAGTATAAAGCATTGAAAGATATGATATTTATTAGATGTTCGCGTTGGCATAGCGTTTGCACTACACCTTTAAGGCAACTCATTGCAATTTTACTTATCAAGGAACCGTTATGCCTTACGCCTCCGAAACGCTGCTGCGCGCCAGCTTTTTTGATTTCACCGCACTGGCTTCTCAGCCCGATGATATTGCTGCGCATGCGCGCTACCTCGAAGACGGCTTACTGACGTTGCGCGAGGGTAAGGTGGTGTCACTTGAAAGCTGGGAGATTGCAGAAGGGCGCGTTGATGCTGCCACGGTAATCGATCTGCGCGGCAAGCTGATCGTGCCGGGCTTTGTGGACACTCATATTCATTACCCGCAAACGGAGATGATTGGCGCATTTGGCGAACAGCTGCTGGAGTGGCTGAACCAATATACTTTCCCGGTTGAGAGCCAATATCACTGCCCGGATCACGCGGCGCAGATGTCGGCCTTCTTCCTGCAACAACTGTTGTCTAATGGCACCACCACCGCGCTGGTGTTTGGCACGGTGCACAAACAATCGGTCGATGCGTTGTTCCAGGCCGCGCAACAGCTCGATATGCGTCTGATTGCCGGAAAGGTGATGATGGACCGCAACGCACCGGAGTATCTGACTGAAACGCCGGAAGAGAGCTATCAGGACACGCGTGAACTGATTGAACGCTGGCACCAGCGTGGGCGTCTGAGCTATGCACTGACACCACGTTTCGCGCCAACCTCCTCGCCAGAATTGCTGGAAAAAGTCCGTCAACTGCGCAGCGAGTTCCCGGATATCTGGCTGCACACCCACCTGAGCGAAAATCAGCAGGAGATCGCGTGGGTCAAATCGCTGTTCCCGGAGCGGGACGGCTATCTCGATGTCTATCACCATCATCAGCTTACGGGTAAGCGCAGCGTATTTGCGCACTGCCTGCATCTGGAAGAGAACGAATGGCAATGCCTGCACGAGACTGACTCTTCCATCGCGTTTTGTCCGACGTCGAATCTGTTTCTTGGCAGTGGCCTGTTCAACATCAAACGCTGCTGGCAGCAGGGCGTGCGCATGGGCATCGGCACCGATGTTGGCGCAGGCACCACCTTTAGTATGCTGCAAACGCTGGGCGAAGCGTACAAAGTCGGGCAACTGCAACAGTACAAACTCAGCGCCTGCGAAGCCTTTTACCACGCGACGCTGGGCGGTGCGCATGCGCTGGATATAGACGATAAGATTGGCAACTTCAATCCCGGCAAAGAAGCGGATTTCGTGGTGATTGACCCGGCGGTTTCGCCGCTGCAAAAGCTGCGTAGCGCCAACAGCAAAGATATCTGGGAGCGCTTATTTGTGATGATGACGCTGGGAGACGATCGCAATATTGCGCAAACCTGGGTCAGTGGCAAACCGGTGTGGCAGCGCGACCGAGAAGAGGCAATCGTATGATCCAGTTTCTGCTGAATAATCGGCTGGTCACCGAAACGGCCTTAGACCCGAATCTGACCGTGCTTAACTACCTGCGCAGCCAGCAACAGCGGCGGGGGACCAAAGAGGGTTGCGCATCAGGTGACTGCGGCGCCTGTACGGTGACGCTGGGAAAAGTGGTGGCAGGGCGTATGCAGTATCAGGCCATCAACAGTTGCCTGACGCTGGTAAGCAGCCTGCAAGGCAAACAGTTGATCACCGTGGAAGATTTGAAACAGGGACGTGAACTGCACAGCGTGCAGCAGGCGATGGTGGATTGCCACGGCTCGCAGTGCGGCTACTGCACGCCTGGCTTTGTCATGTCGCTGTTCACTTTACAGAAAAATACCCAGGGCTGGAGCCAGCCACAGGCCGAACAGGCGCTGGCCGGCAATTTGTGTCGCTGTACGGGTTATCGGCCAATTATGGCTGCCGCACAGCAAGCCTGTGAGCAACCTGTAGAAGATAACTTTACGGCGGATGAAACGGCATTAGTACAGCGCTTACAGGCGCTGCATCATCGGGAAGTGCAAATTCTCGAAGCCAACGGCAGCCGCTGTTTCGTCCCTAAAACCCTGGCACAGTTAGCGGCACTGTATCAGCAGTATCCTGAAGCGCGACTGTTGGCCGGCGGCACCGACCTCACTTTGCAAATTACCCAGCAGTATCAACGTTTACCGTTGTTAATCGCGCTGGAACAGGTTGAGGCGTTAAGCGTCTGCACTGAAGATGAGCAGGAAATTCACCTTGGCGCTGCTGCGCCGCTTCATCATTGCTATCACTTCCTGGCAGCGAGAATTCCTGCTTTCAGCGCCACGCTGGAGCGTTTTGCGTCGTTGCAGATCCGTAATCAAGGCACGCTCGGCGGTAATATTGGCAACGCTTCGCCCATCGGGGATTGTGCGCCGATGCTGCTGGCACTCAATGCGCGACTGGTGTTGCAGCAGGGAGAAAGTACACGTGAAGTACCGCTGGATCAGTTCTTCACCGGTTATCGGCAAACGGTATTGCAGCCAGGCGAATTCATCCGCACCATTGTGATCCCTAAAGTGACGGTGTCACCTGATTTTGTGGCATGGAAAGTCGCTAAACGGCTGGATGACGATATTTCGGCAGTGTTTATCGCCATCAACATTCAGCTCGATAAGGGTATGGTGCAGCAGGCACGGCTGGCGTTTGGCGGGATGGCGGCAACGCCTAAACGCGCAACCGCAGCCGAGTCCGCCCTCATCGGTCAGCCCCTGAACCAATCCTCCATTGAACATGCCTGTGCGGCGCTCAGCCAGGATTTCCAGCCATTAAGCGATTTCCGCGCCAGCGCCGACTACCGCTTGCATGTGGCACGCAATCTGTTGCGTCGCTACTACGCGCAAACTTGTGGCGAACTGACCCTTACCGAGGTGGCGCGCTATGTCTCATAACCGACCCGAACTCAGCGAAACGTTATTAAAAAGCCAGTTTGCCAGCGAAATGAAAACCGGCGTGGGCCGCAGTCAAAAGCATGAAAGCGCCGATAAACACGTGACGGGTGAAGCGATTTATATTGATGACAGACCGGATCTGCCTGGCCTGCTGCATTTGTGCCCGCGTCTGAGTGAACATGCGCATGCGCGGATTACACATATCGATGTGCAGCCTTGCTATGCCGTGCCCGGCGTAGTGAGCGTGCTAACCTGGCGCGATGTGCCGGGCCTGAATGATGTCGGCCCGTTAGAGCCGGGCGATCCGTTACTGGCAATGGATACCGTGGAGTATCTCGGGCAGATCGTGATTGCGGTGGCCGCGGATTCACCTGAAGCCGCACGCGCCGGTGCCGCCGCCGCCATCATTGAATTCCAGCCGTTGCCAGCAATTCTGGATGTGCGTGACGCACTGGAGCAGCGTCACTTTGTGCAGCAGCCGCACGTTCATCAACGGGGTGATGCTGAAGCGGCGCTGGCGCGTGCGCCTCACCGCATTCAGGGTGAATTCCACATTGGCGGGCAGGAGCACTTCTATCTGGAAACGCAGACCGCGTTAGTGATTCCTGGCGAAGATGACAACTTGCAGGTTTTCTCCTCGACGCAAAACCCGACGGAAGTGCAGAAGCTGGTGGCCGAAGTGATGGACATCACCATGAACAAAGTCACCATCGATATGCGTCGGATGGGGGGTGGATTTGGCGGCAAAGAGACGCAGGCTGCGGGCGTGGCCTGCCTGTGTGCGATTGCCGCGCGACAAGCGCGGCGTCCGGCAAAAATGCGCCTGGCACGACGCGATGACATGCGCATCACCGGCAAGCGCCATCCGTTCTTTGTTCGTTACGATGTCGGTTTTGATGATGAGGGCCGCTTCTGCGGCGTCAAAATCGATCTGGCGGGTAACTGCGGCTATTCCCTCGATCTCAGCGGATCGATCGTCGATCGTGCGATGTTTCACGCGGATAATGCCTATTACCTGGGTGATACGCTGATCACCGGCTATCGTTGCCGCACGCACACCGCGTCAAATACCGCCTATCGCGGGTTTGGCGGACCTCAGGGCATGGTGGCGATTGAGCAGATCATGGATCATATCGCCCGGGAGCGCGGTCTGGACCCGCTCGAACTGCGCAAGCGCAACTATTATGGCAAGCAGGATCGCAACATCACCCATTACCATCAGCAGGTGGAAGATAATTTGCTGGTGGAGATGACCGAGCAGCTTGAAGCCAGCAGCGATTACGCCACGCGCCGTGCGGACATCACCGCGTTTAACAGCAGTAGTCGCTTTATGAAACGCGGCTTAGCGCTGACGCCGGTGAAATTTGGCATCTCCTTTACTTCCAGCTTTCTCAATCAGGCCGGTGCCTTAATTTTAATTTATACCGATGGCACGGTACAGCTCAATCATGGCGGCACCGAAATGGGTCAGGGATTGAACACCAAAGTGGCGCAGATTGTGGCAGAAGTGCTGCAAATCGATATCAGCCAGATTCAGGTCACGGCGACCGATACCGGAAAAGTTCCCAATACCTCACCAACAGCGGCCTCCAGCGGGGCCGATCTCAACGGTAAAGCGGCCCAAAATGCCGCGCAGATACTGCGCGATCGCATGACGGAAATGCTGTGTCAGCACCACCACTGCACGGCCGACGCCGTCTCCTTTAGCAACGGCATTGTGCGCGTCGGTGAGCAGCACTTCACCTTTGCGCAGGTGGCGCAGCAGGCGTGGCTGAATCAGGTGCCGTTATCCGCCACTGGATTTTACAAAGTGCCCGGCATCCATTACGACCGCAACGCCGGACGCGGCAAACCCTTCTATTACTACGCATATGGCGCAGCGTGCTGCGAAGTGTTGGTGGATACCCTAACCGGCGAATACCGTTTGCTGCGTGCGGATATCCTGCATGACGTTGGCGCCTCGCTCAATCCGGCGCTGGATATTGGGCAGGTGGAGGGCGGTTTCGTGCAGGGCATGGGCTGGTTAACCTGCGAAGAACTGGTGTGGAACGATCAGGGCAAGCTGCTCACCGACGGCCCGGCGAGTTACAAAATTCCCGCCATCAGCGATGTCCCACATAATTTGCGCGTCACGCTGGTAGAGAACCGTAAAAATCCGCAGGACACGGTATTCCATTCGAAAGCCGTGGGTGAGCCGCCGTTTATGCTGGGCATTGCGGTGTGGTGTGCATTGCAGGATGCGGTTGCCAGCGTGGATAACTATCGCCAGCATCCGCAACTGGATGCCCCCGCCACGCCGGAGCGCGTTTTCTGGGGCGTGCAGCGCCTCTCAGGAGCGGATGATGATTTATCATGACTGGATTGCTGTGTTGCACAGTCTGCGCGAGAAACGTGAGAGCTGCGTTTTAGTTACTGTGCTGAGCCAGCGCGGCTCGGTCCCGCGCGATCGCGGCAGTAAAATGGTGGTTAGCGCCAGCGACACCTATCTCACCATTGGCGGCGGCCATCTGGAATATCAGTGTATTGCACTGGCGCGCGACATGCTGGCACAGCGTTGTCTTGAGCCGCGCAGCGAAGAGTTTGCGCTGGCCGCGCGCCTTGGCCAGTGCTGCGGCGGGCATGCCACGCTGCTGTTTGAACCGCTGATGCAGCAGCAACCCGAAATCCAGCTTTATGGCGCAGGTCATGTCGGCCAGGCGCTGGTGAACCTGCTGGCTACGTTACCCTGTCACATTACCTGGATTGATAGCCGCGCCGCCCAGTTTCGCCATGTGCCGCCGGGGGTCACCGTGCGTCAGGTGGAGGACCCGATCGATTGCGTTAAAGAGGCCGCGCCGGACAGCTATTTCATTGTGATGACCCACGACCATCCGCTGGATTTGGCGTTGAGTGAAGCCATTTTACGGCGCGGCGATTTTCGCTACGCCGGTGTTATCGGCTCGGCCACTAAAGCTCAGCGATTTCGCTATCGGCTAGAAGGCAAAGGCATTGCTGCGGATGCACTGGCGCGACTGCGCTGCCCGCTCGGCCTGCCGGATGTGAAAGGCAAATTGCCGTCTGAGATTGCCGTGGCGGTGGCGGGCGAAATCATCAGTGTGTATCAGCACCAGCAGAGCGGTTGTTGAGTCGCGTTGAAACTGCCAGGATAGAAGCATCCCGCCGCACCGGTTGCGGCGTTGCTGATTATCAGGAGCGATAATGACTTCACGAGCCAATCCGTTTTTCACCGTCAGTTCATTGCCATATCAAACTCCGCCTTTTGACCTGATCGAGGAAGCCGATTTTCTCCCGGCGCTCGAAGCGGGTATCGAAGAAAAACGTCAGGAAATGGCGGCCATCGCTAACAATCCTGAACCTGCTACTTTTGCCAACACCTATGAAGCCCTTGAGCGCAGCGGACAGTTACTGAGCCGCGTTAATCTGGTGTTCGGTGCGATGACCTCAGCCAACACCAGTGATGTGTTGCAGGAAGTTGATGAGCTGATCACGCCTAAACTCACGGCGCTGAGTGATGAAATCTATCTCAATAGCCAACTGTTTGCCCGCCTCGACAGCGTTTACCAGCATCGCGGTTCTGCCTGTCCGGATGCGGAGGCGATGCGCCTGGTGGAAGTGACCTGGCAGCATTTCCAGTTAGCCGGGGCCAGCCTGAGCGATGCGGATAAAGAGCAGCTGCGCGCCTGCAACCAGGAACTCGCCACGCTGAGCACCCGTTTTGGCAACAAGCTGCTGGCGGCGACCAAAGCGGGCGCGTATACGGTGAGCAGTGTGGCGGCGCTGGCGGGATTGAGTGAAGAAGAGCTGGCGCATGCTAAAGCCGCAGCAGAAGCACGGGGATTACACGGCGAATGGCTGCTGCCGTTGCAAAACACCACGCAGCAGCCCGCTTTGCAGTCGCTGGAGGTGCGCGCCACGCGTGAAGCGCTGTTCAATCAGGCACTCACGCGCAGCGAACAGGGCGATGACAATGACACGCGCGCGATTGTATTACGCATGGCACAGCTGCGCGCAGAGCAGGCAAAACTGCTCGGTTTCAATACTTACGCCGAGTGGAGCATGCAGGATCAGATGGCGAAAACGCCGGATGCTGCCTTTGCATTTATGCGCAACATCGTTCCGGCTGCGCGTGCCCGCGCCGAGCGAGAAGCGGCAGATATCCAGCAACTCATCGAGCAGCAACACCACTCTTTCCCGCTGCGCGCCTGGGACTGGAATTTCTACGCTGAACAAGTGAGAAAAGCCAAATACGCCCTGGATGAGAGCCAAATACGCCCGTACTTTGAGCTGAATAATGTACTGGAAAAAGGCGTGTTCTGGTCAGCCAGCCAACTGTTTGGCATCCGCTTCCAGCAGCGACACGATCTGCCGGTGTATCATCCGGACGTCAACGTTTATGAAATCTTTGATGCTGACGATACGCCGCTGGCGCTGTTCTATACCGACTTCTATAAGCGGGATAACAAAAGCGGTGGCGCCTGGATGAGCAACTTCGTTGACCAGACCACGCTGCTTGGCACCAAACCAGTGATCTACAACGTCTGCAACTACACCAAACCGCAGGCCGGTCAACCCGCGTTACTCAGCTGGGATGAGGTGATTACGCTGTTCCACGAATTCGGTCATGCGCTACACGGTCTGTTTGCCACCCAGCGTTATCCAAGCCTGTCCGGCACCGCTACGCCGCGCGATTTCGTCGAGTTCCCTTCGCAAATTAACGAGCACTGGGCCAGCGATGAAGCGGTGTTTGCCAACTACGCCCGTCATTACCAAAGTGGTGATGCGATGCCAGTAGAGCTGCGTGAGAAGATGGTGCGCGCGTCTAAGTTCAACAAGGGCTACGACATGACTGAACTGCTGGCGGCGGCATTGCTGGATCTGCAATGGCATTCGCTGACCACGCATGACAACCCGCAGGACGTCAGCCACTTTGAACTGCAGGCGCTGGCGGCGGAAAACATCGCGTTAACCACCGTACCGCCGCGTTATCGCTCCACCTATTTCCGTCATATCTGGGGCGGAGGCTATGCGGCCGGTTATTACGCCTATATCTGGACGCAGATGTTGGCCGATGATGGTTATCAGGCCTTTGTTGAACGTGGTGGGTTGAGTCGTGAGAATGGCCAGCAATTCCGCGATCATATTCTTTCACGCGGTAACAGCAGCGATCTGCAACATCTGTGGCTGGCGTGGCGCGGCAAAGCACCGGAGATTGGTCCGATGCTGAAGAATCGCGGTTTAGAAGAGGCGTGATAAGCAGGGCGCCCGGCGTGTAGTGAACCCCGACGTTCCAATGAGTACGGGGTCATTCCAGTGGTGCGCCATGTCGTTAACCCAGCGGACCACCTTCAATGGTGTCGCACATGCCGGCCAGCACGCGCTCGCCGGTTTCATTTTTCAAATCGGCATACCACGCAGCGGTGATTTCGGCATCTTTGGCATGCGTCACGTCGCAGCGTTTACGCGCTTTCAACACCAAGTCCTTAGTGCGTTCCACGCGGCGCGCCTCGTAGCGCAGCAACCCATCTTCGATTCCCAACGAGTGCGAGGCTAGCGTCTGCGCCAGCACCACCGCATCTTCCATTGCCGCGCAACCGCCCTGGCCAATATCCGGCGTGGTGCTGTGTGCCGCATCGCCGAGCAATGCCACGCGACCTTTGACGAAACGGCTAAACGGTTCGATGTCGTGAATTTCAACCCGATTGGTGGTGTCAGGGTTGATGCTGTCGATCAGGCGCTGCACCGGATCGGCCCAGCCGGTGAAGTAATTTTTCAGATCCTGGCGCAGGGTGGAACGATCTTCCGCTAACCCTTTGGGCAAAGGCACGTCAAAGAAGAAGTAGAAGCGGTTGCCACTGACCGGCATCAAGGAGACGCGCTTGCCCTCACCAACAAAGGTCGTCCACTGATCGGCTGGGGCAATGCTTTCGTCAATGGTCACCAAGCCGTTCCAGTTAACATAGCCGGCGTAACGTCGTTCAACATTTTCACCCAGTACATAGTGGCGGATCACGGAATGCGTGCCGTCGGCGGCGATCAGAAAATCCCCTTCAGCCTGGCTGCCATCATCAAACCAGGCGGTAACGCCCGTTGCGCTTTGCTCGACGTTAGTCACGCGTTTACCAAACTGAATGCGCGAGCGACCATAGGTATCGATCAGCATCGCTTGCAACTCGGCGCGAGCGACCGGATATGGGTATTCGCCCACCTGCTGCACCAGCGGTGACAGGCTGAAGCGGGTCAGGGTGCTACCACTGTGCGCATCGTTATAGGCCATAAACGCCATATTGCCGCCCAGTGCCTGCAGTTGCTGTTTCATGCCAAGCGCGTTCAGGCATTTCACGCCGTTGGGCCAGATAGAGATGGCGGCGCCCACCGGTTTCATCTCTTTTACCGCTTCAAATACCGCGGTATCGAATCCCGCTTTCTCCAGCGCAATCGCCGTGCTCATGCCGCCGATGCCCGCTCCAATCACAATCGCTTTCATCACTCTCTCCTTTGTCTACCTGTACTTTCTTGCAACTTTCGTACCATCAGGTTTGTTATGAATGGTTTCTACGTAAGGTGTTGATTTGTTTTTGATATTATTAATGGCCTGAAGCGTGTGTTGCACCGTTATTGCGCAACGCTTTGCACAACAAGAGGGCGGTGAAAGCAGAGCGTGAATCGAATGTTCCAATATGGCGTTTGGCAGAGGAGAGGCCATACTATTTAGAACCTTTTCGCGAGGAATTTCCCATGAAGTGGATAATGGTGTTGATGATGCTGTTCAGTGCAGGTGCGATGGCGCAAACCCAGTGGCAACCGGAAAGAAAAGCGCCGGTGGTGCAACTGACGCCGGTGGCGGCCAAATGCGATCTCTCTTCCTGCCAGCAAAACTGTTATGTGCAGCAATCACAGTGCAAAAATGACAGTGGCAGTGCCTGCGGATCGCTCGCACAAATTTGCGTACAAAACTGTTCGAGTCAGTGTCGCTAAATGAAATAAATCTGTCATAACAGGGTGCTAGCGTGTTTCCCCGGCAAGGTAATATTCTGATAACAGGGGAAAATAATGAAAACCCGCTACACACTGATTGCAACGGTTTTACTGCTGGCTCAACAGGCCCATGCGACAACGCTGCCGCAGGCGGCCGCACTGGCTGCGCAAACCTCAACCGGTTCAACGCCGGGTTACACGCAGCTGGAACAGCAGTCGCTGCAGGCCCAGCGCGCCTGGCTGCAAGGTGACAGCGCGACACTGAAACGCGAGCAACTGGAAAAAGCCAAACAGACCAGTACGCAGGCAGATAAGGCCTGGCTGAAAAGCAGCGGTTACGATTTCAACGTTAAACAGAATCAGCAGGCGGGTATCGCGCTGCTGTCTGCCTTTAGCACCTTGCCAGACAGCGTGCTGAATGCCAGCCGCGCTACGGTGACCGATATAAACCTCAACGCTACGCAGAATGTGCGCCATCAGGCGTTGCAGGATGCCGAAGCGATTAGCTCGCTGTATTTCCTGTCTGATGCCATGGGACCGCGCCTCGGCAAAGCGTTCCTGACTGCTTATGACAAAGGCGAACTCAGCAAAGCCGCTGCACTGATCAAAGCCAGTGAAGTGAGCACCAGCGCCGCTAAAAAACATTTCAACTATCCGCGTCCATTCCTGCATGAAGGCAACACCATTCACCTGGTGCCGGATGATGTGGTGGTGAAAGACAATGTACGCTATACCGCAGACGGCGGTTCGTTCCCGAGCGGCCACACCAACACCGGTTACACCGATGCGCTGCTGATGGCAGAAATGGTGCCGGAACGTTTTGAAGCGTTGGTGACACGCGGTGCGCGTTACGGTTATTCGCGTCTGGTATTAGGCGTGCACTATCCGCTGGACGTGATGGGTTCACGCATGGTGGCAGAGCGCAACGTGGCGACTTACCTCAACGATGCACGCTATCAGGTGCTGTTCAAAGAGGCGCGCGATCAACTGCGCACCGCGCTGGAGAAAGAGTGTGGCACTTCGCTGGCTGAATGCGCACGCTCAACCGGCAAGGACGATCCTTACCGCGCGCCGGACATGAAACAGTTCTATCGTTTCACCCTGAGCTACAATCTGCCGAAAGCTGATGTGAAAAACACGCCGGTTCAGGTGCCGCAAGGCGCAGAGATCCTGCTGAAAACCGCGCTGCCTAAACTGTCTGACGCGCAGATTCGTCGTTTGATGGTGAAAACCGCCTTGCCAAACGGTTATCCGCTGTCGGGTAACGCTGAGCAGTCCTTCTGGCAACGCGTCGATCTGACCGCCGCGTACAGCATGGCGAAGTAATAGTGATGCGGGTGCTGCATGACAGCGCCCGCATTTTAAACATTGGCATCAATCGACGATAAACAACTTCGCACCCTGTGTCGTGGAAGAGCGGTGCGCTTCGGCATTATCGGCCACCTGATAGCTCACGCCCGGCGTCAAAGTGAAAGTGCGGCCATCTTCCAGTTCGGTGATCATTTCCCCTTCCAGACACAGCAGGATGTGGCCTTTGCTGCACCAGTGATCGGCGAGATAGCCCGGAGAATACTCCACCATGCGCACGCGGATATCGCCAAAGCGCTGAGTACGCCACAGCGCAAAACCGCTGTCACCCGGATGTTTTTCGGTTTCGAGAGTGCTCCAGTCGGTAATGCCAAACGGTAGTTGGTTGATCTGCACGACGCTATCCTTATTGAATTCGACGAGATCACAACATACCGACTGACAAAAAAATCACCAGCAAATTCAACCCACTTCGCGCCACATTTCGCTCATCGCCAGTTCCAGTCTTTTGAATACCCGATAGCGCGCATCATGAAATGCAAAGCGTTCCGGGCGTGGCTGCAACGCGCCGGGATTAATTTGTACGGCTTGCTCTACCGCCGCGGCCAGATCGGGCCAGACTCCTACACCAACGCCTGCGCAGAGTGCCGCACCCAATGCACCGGTTTCCTTGCACTCCGCCACGCGAATCGGCATGCCTAACACATCGGCAAACATTTGCGGCCAGATACAGCTACGCGCCGCGCCGCCAGAGAGAATCGCATGGGTAAAAGGAATCCCTGCAGCTCGCAGGCGATCTATGTGCGCACGGTGGGCAAAGGTCACGCCTTCAAACAACGCAAACAGCATGTCCGCGCGCGTATGCCAGCCGCCCAATCCGTAAAATCCCGCTTTGGCGGGTTCAGATTTACGACCGGAATAGAGATAGGGGTGATAAAGCGGTAACTGCACGTTGGGCTCGACATGTGCCACGGTATCGCTGCTGCGCGCCGCGCCATTCCCCGCGCGGCCATCATCGAATTCGCGCAGGAACCAGTCGAGATTGGCCGCCGAAGTGGCGCTGGCTTCAATCGCCATAAAACGGTCATTTTCGATAATCGAGTTCATAAACACAGGGCGCTGATAGTCCGGTTTATCCACCACCACCTGATTGATGCTCCAGGTGCCGGCCACTATCGAAGCGTCCCCGGTTTTCACCACGCCGGAACCAATGGCGCTGGCCACTACATCAAAAATACCGGCCACCACCGGAATGCCTGCGGGTAATCCGGTGAGCTGCGCGGCGTGGGAGGTAACATGTCCGACAACCGCGCAGGATTCACGCAGCGACGGCAGCAGGGCAAGTGCCTCTTCGATCCCATACAGTGCCATCAACTCGCGGCTGTAATTGCGCTGGCGATAATCAATGAGCCCGGCACCGGCGGCATCAGAAAAGTCGGCGCTGACCGCACCAGAGAGGAAATGGGCGATAACGTCTTTGGCACACAGCAAATGGCCAATCTGCGCCCAGCGATCCGGCTGATGCTGTTTGATCCAGCTGACCAACACTGGCGTGGCCGCGGGCCAGGGTTTTTGCAGCGATAGCTGATAGATCGCTTTATCAGCGCCGCTGGCTTCCAGCTGATGCACGGTGTCCATGGCGCGATGATCGATAGATTGGATGCCGAACAGCGGCTGCTGTTGTTTATCCAGCGCATACAAGCCATTACCGTGACCCGCCGCGCCCACGGCGATCACTTCGTTTGCCGCGCTGCCCGCCTGTTGCAGGCAACGACTCACCGCTTCGCTGACGCCGTGCCAGATATCTTCCACTGGACGCTCGGCATAACCTTCCTGCGGCTGGTGGGTTTCACCCGCGCATTCGGCCACTGACAGCACGCGACCACTGAGATCAAACAGCACTGCCTTGATCATGGTGTTACCGGCATCAATGCCGAGAAGTTGACTCATATCCGACTCCGTTGACTGGCGAAGACGGCGCACCGCTTAAGCGCCGGTGCAGGTAATACTCAACCCTGCTGATAAATGTCTAATGCGTCCGCGCCACTGGCACCCTGATGAATAATTGCCATCAGCGCTTTCACCACGCGTGACGGATTATCGTGTTGATACACGTTCCGGCCGTAGACCATGCCGCTGGCACCTTGCGCCATCAGTGCGGCACTTTTGGCCAACACCGGTGCCAGTTCGCCTTTACCACCCCCGCGCACCAGCGTTGGACAGCGTGCCGCTTCCACCACGCGGTGAAAATCTTCCACGTTCTCCGTGGGGTCGGCTTTGATGATGTCTGCGCCGAGTTCACGCGCCAGACGCACCAGCGGCACGATTTTCTCAACATCACCGATCGAACCATACGCCGCGCCTTGTCCTGCCGGCGCCATCACCAATGGCTCGATCATCAGCGGCATCGCATAGCGATCGCAGGCTTGGCGCAGACGACCAATATTCTCCACGCACATGCGGAAAATGCCGGGTTCATCGGGGATCAGATAGATATTGACCACCACCGCAGCCGCGTCCATCTGCAGCGCGGCGAGGATCGGTTCATCCGGGTTGTGCAACACCGCCCACATTTCGCGATGGCGCGCCGCGTTATAGGCGTTACCGACATCCGTGCGCATCACCAGCGCGGGTTTGCGTCCCGCAACCTGCTGCAACAGATCCGCCTGGCCGTAATTCACCTGAATGGCATCCGGCTGAGCGGCGATCAGGTTCTCCATCACGCCTTCGATATTCTCTAATCCAATCAAAAAGTCAGGCTCGTTGGCGATACCGTGATCGATGGCCACATCAAGGCACTTGCCGTGTTGAAACAGACGATTCATGCGGACTTTATTACTGACTAACATGGCGTGTTTCCTCCTGGAAAATAGTAGGGTTGAGACGGGTCAGGCCGTGCTGACGCGCCAGACTGGCGCAGCAGTTGTGCAGATGGTGTTGCCGTTGCGTGCTGTTCCAGCCGCGCAGGTCCGCCATCAGTTCTGCAATTTCTGCCACCAGCGAGAGGGTTAGTTCGCCGCAAATCGCCAGTGACGTGCGGCGCACCAGCAGGTCCTCAAGTTGTTGAACCTGCTCATGCTCAATAAGGTAACGAAGTTCTAGCGCGCTATACCCCGCATGGTGCTGCAGCGGCTGCTCCCCCTGTTGCTGGATCAATTGCAGGATTGGCAGGGCACGGCTGCCATAACGGCGGACTAACTGCGTTACGCGGAATAAGGGCAGTGAATACTGCTGTGCGAGTTGGGCAAGCCACGCGGTTTGCCCGGACGGTGCAGGGAAGTCGCGTCCGCCGCCGATGGGCAGTTCGCCGCTCGAAACACGGCGTTTTTCGCCAATCAAACGCAATACTCGATCTGCGGCTTCTTCACCAAACTGACGGAAGGTGGTCCATTTGCCGCCGACCAGGCATAGCAGGCTGTAGGCGTGTGCCGCATCGGGGGGCAGCAGCACCAGCGAGTGATTGCGCGAGATCTGCCCGTTAACTTTGGCGTCGCTGGCCGGAAGCGGGCGCACACCGCAGAAGGTGTAAACTATCGATGATTCCGGCACCACAATGTTCGGGAAAACAAAGCGCAACGATTCAAGAATGTAGGCTTTTTCCTCCTCTTCACACACCACGCTATCCGGATCGTCCACGCGGATGTCCGTGGAGCCTAGCAGCACCTTGCCAAACCACGGAAACATAATGCAGACGCGGCCTTCCTGATTCTCGAAATAGACCATCTCGCCGTCGAGCAGGTGTAACAGTTCAGGGTGATCGATGATCAAATGCGAGCCCTTGGTGCCGCCAATCAGTTTGGAGAATTGGTCAGTGGGCGCCAGACGCTGATTGAGCTGATCTATCCACGCGCCGCCGGCGTTCACCAACACATGCGGCTGCAGGGTAAAACGTTCACCGCTGAGCGCATCCTGCAAAGTGACGGATTCGCCATCGGCGCTGACCAGTTGCAGATAATTCAGCGCCAGCGCATCCGGGCAGGCACGCTCGGCATCTTCAATCAATTCATAGCCCAGCCGTTCCGGCGCACTGATCCACGCATCGTAGTAGCTGGCGCTGTATTTCACCCAGGGAGCAAAAGCGGGCCAGCGATCGCGCGTGGCTGCCTCGCCGCGCACCTGATGTTTAGGCATTGAGCCGTATTGTCTGGTGTAGACATCGTAAAGACTGAGGCCGGTTTTGATCAGCAGTGCGCCGCGCCGCGTGGGTTTGTCGCTCAGACGCAAAAAACGCCGCGTGGCATTGATCAGCCCGCCAACAAGGTTGTCGATGGGGACGGTGGTGCGCAGCGGGAAAACATAGTGCGCCGCATTTTTCAGCAGCCGGTCGCGTTCAATCACAGACTCTTTTACCAGTGTGAATTCGCCGGTTTCCAGATAGCGCAATCCACCGTGTATCATACGTGACAGCGCACCGCTGGCCGCCTGGCACCAGTCACCTTTTTCCACCAGAATCGCGGGAATACCCTGCAATGCCAGTTCGCGAAAGGTGCTGATGCCATTGATGCCGCCACCGACAATCAGCACCGGCGAGGTGGTGCGTTGCCGTAGAGCACTGAGTCGCTGCTCGCGTGTTACATTATTCTCCATGGGTTGCTCCCCGGCTCTTGGCCATTTCGAGTCCGCCTGCTGCGGTGGATTCGTTTGATAACGCTTAAACGTGAGAGTGTTTCCGCTCGAATCTCAATGGATGAAAAGCGCATTGTTAGATTTAAATCGTTGACGCAAAAAGGAGTTATCGTTAATGAGATTTTCAAGAGTTGTGATTGCACTCACAAAGACGGGTTAAGTGCGGGGAAGTAAAACTTTCTGCAATAGGGTTGAAATTAGTTCCGTGTCAAAATAATGACTTAACTAAAACTTAAGGGATTAACATGAATTTCTCGAAGATCGCCGGAGCAATTGGCTTACTGGCGAGCAGCAGCGTCCTCGCACAACCCCCTTCACCTGACGTCATCATCAAACCGTTGATGCAGCAGTACCAAATTCCGGGCATGGCGGTGGCTATCTTGCACGATGGTAAAACCGAGTTTTACAACTACGGTGTGGCATCCAAAGAGACTCAACAGCCGATTACCGCGCAAACCTTGTTTGAAATCGGGTCACTCAGCAAAACTTTTACCGCTACCTTAGCAAGCTATGCGGCTCAGCAGAAAAAACTGCAGTTTAGTGATAAAGCCAGCACATGGTTGCCGGAATTGAAGGGCAGCGCTTTCGATCAGGTGTCATTGCTCAACCTCGCCACCCACACCTCGGGCACGCCGCTGTTTGTGCCGGATGATGTGACCAATCAGCAGCAGTTGATGAACTGGTACAAACATTGGAAGCCACAGGCTGAGCCGGGCACACAGCGTGTTTACTCCAATCTGGGGATTGGCATGCTGGGCATGATCGCCGCCAAAAGCTTGCATCAGCCGTTTATCAGCGCAATGGAGCAGCAACTGTTACCCGCGATGGGCATGAAGCACACTTATATTCAGGTGCCTAAGTCTGCGATGGGCCAATATGCGCAAGGCTACAACAAGCAAGACAAGCCGGTGCGCGTTACGCCGGGCCCGTTGGACGCGGAATCCTATGGGCTGAAATCGACATCAGCTGACTTGATTCGCTGGCTGGCGATCCAACTGGATGAACAGAAGGTAGCGACCGAATGGCAGCAGGCGATTGCCACCACGCATCAGGGCTACTACAAAACCGAAGCGTTCAAGCAGGCGATGATGTGGGAATACTATCCGCTGCCTGTTTCGTCTCAACAGTTGGTGGAAGGCAACAGCGGTCAGCGCATTATGAAAGGGATGGCGGCCACGTTGATAACGCCACCGCAGGCTGCGCCTCAACAGGCCTGGTATAACAAAACCGGTTCAACCAATGGCTTCTCGACCTACGCGGTGTTTATTCCGTCACAGAAAATAGCGGTGATTATGCTGGCGAATAAATGGTTCCCTAATGACGATCGCGTTATCGCGGCGGACAAAATTATTCAGGCGTTGGGTCACTAACGGATTGTTGGGCGCGCCCCGGTGCGCCCAATTAATCGGCAACTTACTTTCGTGCATCCAGTGCGAGTTTGACGGCCATTCCCGCCAGCACCGTGCCCATCAACCAGCGTTGCAAACGTTGCCAACTGGGCCGAGCGAGTAAAAATGTCGAGACTTGGCCAGCGGTAGTAATGAAAATCGCATTGACCGTCAGGCTAATCACAATTTGCGTGACGCCCAATATCAGTGACTGCATCAGCACGCTACCGTGATGCGGGCTAATGAACTGCGGCAACAGCGACAGAAACATCATGGCGATTTTCGGGTTAGCGAGGTTGGTGAGGAAACCCATGGTGAACAATTTACGTGGATTATCGGCGGGAAGATCGCGCACCGCGAAAGGCGAGCGACCACCTGGTTTGAGTGCCTGCCACGCAAGATACAGCAAATAGAGTGCACCACCGAAACGCAGCGCATCATAGGCCCATGGCACGGCGAGCAGCCACGCGGTGATACCCAGCGCCGCGCACAGCATATAAAACACAAAACCTAACGCGACGCCGCCGAGAGAAATATATCCTGCCCGCTTCCCCTGGCACAGCGAACGCGAAACCAGGTAGATCATATTAGGGCCGGGAGTGAGCACCAATCCCAACGCCACCATTGCAAACGCTAACCAACTCGACAGTTCTGGCATGCAACACTCCTTGCATTATTTTTCGCGATTATGGCGTGAACCTGGCCTATCAGGCAACGCACGTTTTCAGACTGACAACAGGAAAAAGCTGCGTTACTTTGGCTCGGCTTATTTCATTTAAAAGGGAGATAAAAATGACTGTTCCTGTTGTGGCACTACTGACGGCAAAACCGGGCTGCGAAGATAAAGCTGAGCAATTATTCCGTGGTGTTATCGAAGAGACGCTGCGTGAAGAAGGGTGTATTACCTATCAGCTAAATATTGATAGCAAGAATCCGCGCCGCTTTGTCTGGACCGAAGAGTGGGCAAGCCAGGAATTGCTGGATAAGCATTTGAAGGCACCCCATATCGTTAAATTGTTCGCGGATCTTGAACCGCTGTTAGAACAAGCCGAAGTCGTGGCGTTGCGCAAAGTCGCTGGTGGCAATGCGTAACACAGAATAAGCAGACTTCGGTCTGCTTAATTTTTGTTCTGGTATGAAGTTCTTCGCTTCAGAATATAAAGGAGACAAACGTGAGAACACAAAAGCGCTGTATGGGATATATCGCTATCGTGGTGGATGATTATGATCGCGCGATTGAATATTACACGCAAAAGCTGGGTTTCCACCTCATCGAAGACACACCGCAACCGGGTAAGCGCTGGGTCGTGGTCAATCCCAATCCGCAGAGCGATTGTAATTTGCTGTTGGCGCAGGCATCGAATGAGCGCCAGCAAGGATTTATCGGTAATCAATGTGGCGGCAGGGTTTTTCTGTTTTTACAAACGGATGACTTCTGGCGCGATTACCATCAGATGAAAGCCAATGGCGTCACTTTCTGTGAAGAACCTCGTGAAGAAGAGTATGGCACGGTCGTGGTCTTCGAGGATTTATACGGCAACCGCTGGGATCTGTATCAGAACAAATGACTGGCTGCTCATTCATCGTCTCAAAACCCAGGTTTCATGCAACGGTTAAGCGGCCGATAATGAAATCCTGAGATAATTTGGTTCCCCACTTTAAACAGATAAATGCGGGCAGTGAAATTCTCGTCCGCCAATGGATCAATATACTTACCGATGGCGGGATCCTGCGTATCAGGGCCCGCAATGCGAAAAGATTTGGTGGTGGAAACTGTGACGGAATCAGGGTGGTAGTCATAATCAAGGTTCACGGTGCGATCAACATTAATCCTGCTCTCCACACCCTGCGGCGACATAAACGCCAGATAAGCATTTAAATGGCCTTCGCGACTGCCGCTTAAAATATCCCAATAGCCATGGCTCACCACGGTGCGGTCGGGTTCATCGTAGATAATATAGGTCTCGGCCCGGCAATCGCCGGAGAATGGGCGTACAAAATAGGGCAGCGAGAACCAACCAAGGAACAACGCAACCAGGCAACATGCTGCAGAAACAGCGATCTTCATGGGTGGTTTCTCCCGATTACCGCAAATGTCTGGCAAGTGGTCGTCATCAGTTCAAGTTCGCCATCGCAGACAAAGAAATTAATCGAGTTGCCATGATCGGCATTGATATAAATCTTACTGTGCGGTGTGATAGCTATCTGCATTTTATTCAGCCAGTAATTAACGCGTGCAGCCAGTTCGGCATTGCCATTTTCCACGTAATGCGAAAATAAAAAGGTGTGCCCATTAAGTTGGATGGGTTGGCCGTAACTCAGTGGATGAACAAATTGCTGGCCGCGAAACAGGGCGCCCGCTATAAAAAACAGGCAGGAAATACCCAGCGTAATAAGAATTAATCTTATTTTTGATGATTTATTTTTTAGGTCTGATGCCGGTGCTAACGGCACAGATAACTCTGATGATTCTCTTTCTTCTATAGCGGGGCTGTGGGGTTCCGGTAACGTATAGTTCTGCGAGTCTGAAATCAGCGTGATGCAATCGGGTTTTAGCCGATAGCCCATGTATCCCAATGTTTCGAGGATATCTTCTTCAACATCCAGTGATGCGAGCGATTTTCGAATACGAAAAAGGGTTTGTCGTACGGTATTATCGGAGACAACGGCACCATGCTTTTTCCAGCAGGCGTCATGTAATGCCTCTTTGGAAACGATATTGCCTTCGTGCTCACACAGGTACATCAGGCATATTTTACTTTGCCTGCTAAGGATGATCTCTTTATCTTCCAGCCTGATTAGACCGGTATCGGTAAAAAAAATAATTGTCACTTCGGCTAAATCCCCGCTGCGCATCATCAAGGCGCGTACTCTATTGAGCTGATTATAACACGGTCTGACAAAAGGTCGCGCTGAAGACAATGAACGGGCAGGTAACAGACTTGTTACAGGGTTATCATTATGATTAATAAGGTAAAAATAATCATACTGGTGACTTTAAAGTGACATTTTAGGAAGTGTATTGAAAGCGTGTGTTCAGGCGAATAATATGCGCATCAGATTAATCGCATGGCATTATCTCATATCGTTCAGATGAATCTGTAATAACTGCATATTGACGTGATTACAATTGAGGAGCAGCAACAATGCATAGCGTCATTAAAATAACGACGAATAAGATTAAAAATAAAAACATCGCTATCATGACGCCCAGCGCGATCACTTTCTATGGCATTCGCGCTATGTTGACCACATTGAATGGGGTCACGGTTACGCATCATCCCATCCAAACGCATGATGAACAGATCAGTATCATTGATAAAGATTTAAACCTTATTATTATCGACACTGAAGTAGGGAATGCAGATGTTATTTCGGCACTAATAACATCTTATTCGCCCACGGCATCAGTGATGATATTGACCCGTGCTACTGATATGCGGCTATTGCAAAAATATAAAAAACTGGCAGTGCAAGCAATATTAAATAGAAAAAGCAGTCAGCGCGAGGTCGAAGATGCTGTAACGGCAGTACTTGAGCATAAAGTTTGGGGATTTGAAGCCAAAACCGCTGCGCCGCAGAAGGGTACATCTCCGCGCCAATTATTCTCATCAAGAATGTATGAAGAAGCGATGCTTTCACTCAGCACCACGGAAAGAACGATCATCCGCTCAATCTATCGCGGTCGAACCGTGACGGATATTGCCGTTGCCAAAGATAAAAGTATTAAAACCATCAGCAGCCAAAAGCAGGCTGCGATGCGCAAATTGAATGTAAAAAATCTGGCCGAACTCCATCAACGCTATCACGCCTGGCTGGACTAGCGCTCGCCCGGTTATTGCCTTCCCGCCCGACGTTGGTTAATCCAACATCTCTTCTCACCGGAGGCTCCCTCCGGTGAACTTACGTTTGAAAGCCTCAATGACGATTTAATGTGATGCATTTCATAAAATCGCACCCTGCGATTTGGTTAAATGACGCCCAATTGTTATGAATGAAACTCAATTAAGTTTCATTCGAAGTAATTGGAGCGACAAAATGAATACATCCTTTACCTCAGTACAACAACCCGAAGATGCAAAGCAGCATATCCGCTTGATGAAACAGGTGCTCAGAGCGCAAATCGGCGATGTTGAGGGCCTGTTTGAGCAGGTCAGAAGTAAAATCCTCAGCGAAATTGCTGCAGCGCGTGAGGAAGAAGCGCGCAACGGCAGTGCATGGCCGCAGATCCATTGGGAGGATATCGCCGCTGGGCGCATTTCCGATGAGGTGAAGGACCATATTCGACGTCGCGGTTGTGTGGTGGTCAAACAAACCTTTACGCGCGAGCAGGCGCTGGGCTGGGATGCGTCGATGCTTGAATATCTTGACGAAAATGATTTTGATGAAGTCTATAAGGGGCCTGGTGACAACTTCTTTGGCAGCCTCGATGCCTCACGCCCTGAAATTTATCCGATCTACTGGAGCGAAGCGCAGATGTCGGCGCGTCAGAGCGACGCTATGGCAAAAACGCAGTCATTCCTGAATCGCCTGTGGACCTTCGAATCCCACGGAACGCACTGGTTCAATCCCGATGTCAGCATTATCTATCCGGATCGTATTCGCCGTCGTTTGCCGGGTACAACATCAAAAGGGCTGGGCGCGCATACCGATTCCGGCGCGCTGGAACGCTGGTTACTGCCGGCTTATCAGCAGGTGTTCAGCAAAATCTTCAATAACCAATTTGATCAATACGATCCCTGGGATGCGGCACATCGCACAGAAGTGAATGAATATCAGGCCGGCACCACCACCAAATGTTCGGTGTTCCGCACTTTCCAGGGCTGGACTGCGCTGTCAGATATGCAACTCGGTCAGGGCTTGCTGCATGTGGTGCCGGTTCCAGAAGCCATGGCCTATCTGTTGCTGCGTCCGCTACTGAAAGATGTGCCGGAGGATGAACTCTGCGGTGTGGCGCCGGGCAAAGTGCTGCCCATTTCAGAACAGTGGCATCCGGAACTGATTGAGGGATTGTGTTCCATTCCGGCAATGGAGGCGGGTGATTCTGTCTGGTGGCACTGTGATGTGATTCACTCGGTAGCGCCGGTTGAGGATCAACAGGGTTGGGGCAATGTGATGTACATTCCGGCTGCGCCCCTGTGCGAGAAGAATGCTGCCTATGCCACACTGGTTGCTCAGGCATTGGCAACCGGCGCCTCACCGGGTGATTTCCCGAAAGAGGACTATGAAGCCAACTGGCGCGATCGTTTTACCCCCGATGCGTTAAACAGCAACGGTCGTCGCAGTCTCGGCTTAGATTAAGTTTCTGGTAAACTGAATAAAATTTTAATTAAAGCAGGCACCATGAACGCACGTCATCAGCACATTATCCAACTGGTCAGCGAACGCGGTAGCGTCAGCGTCAATGAACTTGCGCAAACCACCGGCGTTTCTGAAGTGACAGTGCGTCAGGATCTGAATGTACTGGAGAAAGGCGGCTTCCTGCGCCGCGTGCACGGTTCAGCCGTGGCGCCAGAAAGCGACGATGTCGGCGCACGCATGCAAACGCGTTTTGCCGTCAAAAAACGCCTCGCGGAATACGCCGCTTCGCTGGTTAACGCGGGTGAAACGGTGTTTATCGAAGGCGGCAGTACCAATGCTTTGCTGGCGCGCGAGCTAAGCGAACGCGGTGATATCACGATTATTACCGTCAGCCATTACATCGCGGGATTGCTGCGAGAAAAGGGCGGTGATGTGATCATTCTTGGCGGGCTGTTCCAAAAAAGCAGTGAGTCGGTAGTCGGGCCGCTGACGCGATTGTGCATCCAGCACCTCAACTTCCATAAAGCGTTTATCGGTATTGACGGCTGGGATGCCGTCACCGGTTTTACCGGCCGCGATATGCTGCGCTGCGATGTGGTCAACGCCATTATGGAAAAGCAGACGCACACTGTGGCGCTCACCGATTCATCGAAATTTGGTCAGATACATCCCTTCGCTCTGGCACCGACAGTGGCATTTAAGCAGGTGATCACTGATAGCCAACTGTCGCCGGTATATCAGGAAATATTGCGCCAGCAGCCAATGGAGTTAACGCTGATTTAGCGGCACCTTTCACCAACGTCCACAATTATCATTGTCATAATTAAGGATTACATGTTCTCCAATATCACCTCCAAAAGACTGCACTATCGCCCGTTAGTTGCCGATGACTGGCGATTCTTTCTCTCGCTGCAACAGGATGAGCGCGTAATGCGTAATGTGGCCGATCCGCAGCCTGAAGAAGAGATTCGACGTGACAGGTTCGAGATAAGATTGCCACGCTGGCAGAAAGGCAGCACCCATTGGCTGTGTCTGGTGATGATGGAACAGGGGCAATCCGCGCCGTTAGGTGTCACCGGATTTATCGATCGCGGTGAAGGCGTTGCGGAGGTCGGTTTTTTGCTGGCAGCAGAGGCTCAGGGCAAGGGATTTGGCACGGAATCACTAGACGATATTGCACGTTATGCGCTGAGAGAACTGGGCTTCCGCAAGCTGGTTGCCACCGTAACCGCCGGGAATGAGCCCTCTCGCAGAACATTACTCAAAGTAGGATTTCAGCAGGAAGGCACCTTGCGGAAAAGTTATCATCTCGCCGGTGAGTGGCGGGACGATTGGGTGTTTGGATTATTCGCGGACGAATTGGCGTCCATCTAATCCGCGATCAGCGCCTGTGCCGTTAACTCATCGGTAATTAATCCGGTCACCAAACCGCTGGCCAGCACCGCGCGAATCGCATCGACTTTGCTTAATCCCCCCACCAGCGCGACAATTTCGGCGCGGTGGGCAAGGTCCAGTTCCACTGACAGCGTGCGCGCCGTCAGGCTGTTGTGAATCATCTGTCCGTTAGCATCAAAGAAGTGACCAAGCAGTTCACCGACGGCGCCTGAAGCTGAAATATCGTTGATCTCAGCCTCATCGATCATGCCCGCCTCTACCAGCTGCGCGGCCGGTTCCACGGTGCCGATCCCCACCAGCTTCACCTCGCTCTGCGCCGCCATAGCGAACACTTCACTGACGCCGCGCTGTTTCAGCAGCACCTCGCGGTCTTCCTGAGTGTTGGCGAAAAACGGCACTGGCATCATGTATGCCTGCGCACCGGTTTTTTCGGCAATGCGATGCATAACATCGTGTGGGTTGAGCGCATAGTTGCGCGTCAAACAACCGAGCAGCGAAACGAATCGCATATGCGGGGCGTCAATGCGCAAGAGTTGGTGAATAGCGGCGGAAAGGGTGCGGCCGTGCCCCAGCCCCAGGGTGATCGCAGGCTGCGACGTGAGGAGATTGCGCAGGTAATCCGCGCCCGCCATACCCAGCGTTCGCACTGGTAATCCCTCTTCACCAAGGTCAGGCGCAACGTGGCAAAAACGCAGTCCGTGCTTTTCGCGCAGCTGATCTTCCAGCGCCACGCATGCCACGATATCGCCATCAATCGACACCTTCACCGCACCCTCCGCGACCATTTTGGCAATCATGCGATGGGTTTTGACGGAGGGTAATCCCAGACGCTTGGCGACTTCAGCCTGAGTCAGGCCGCCCACGTAATGCAGCCAGGCGGCGCGCAGGGCCAGAGAGTCATCGCGTTCAGCGGGAGTAGGAGCCGGTTTCATGTTTCATTTCCTGATAAATAGGCTTAGGAAGCCAGATGCAAATCCTGCACGCCCGTATCAATGTGCGATGCCCAAAACGCGACGCTTTCTGCGATATCCGCCACGACCTGGCGGTCGGTGGGTTCACGCTCTTTGAAACTCAGTTCAAGGCAGATTTCGTTATCCTGCGCGTCACCGCGTGCCAGCGCCTCCAGCAGCGGCTGAGGCTGAATACGGCCGCCCGCATTGTACTGCAATGTGAACGGTCTGTGCCCGCCTTTGTCCATCATGCTTTGTTTTATATGAATAATCGGCGAGAAGCGCGGCACCGCTTCTGCCCACGCGTAAGGGTCGTAATCACGCGGATCCGCTGAAGTCACATCGCCATGATCGATATCCGCCATCATCCACATTGGCAGGGCAAAGGATTCACTGCTCAAACGCTGTTGCAACGCGAGGCAGGCTGGAATGGTTTCACCAAACTCGCGTCCAATGCTCATCGGTTCCCAAAACAGGTACTTCAATCCGGCGGATTGGGCATGCTCAGCCACCTCGGCCCAACAGTCTATCGCGATATCGATTAAGGCCTCCCGCCGCGCTACATCGTTAAAATCCTGCTGGGTAAAAATGGCGAACTGCGATCCGACGGCATCGCCGCCTAGTTCTGCGGTGATATCGGCGAAGGTTTTAAACCAGTCCACGTAGTAGCGCCGTACTTCAACGTCTGGATGACCAAAATGGTTGAGCCGACCATAAGGACCGGTCATACCCGACGTCACGCGCACGCCGGTTTCTCGCAGCGCCTGTTGCATCAGGCGTGTCATGCGGTTGATGGTGGCAGCGGGCCAGCCGGGATTAATAAATTCATGGGTCAATTGCAGATCACGGATGCGGATCTGCTGTGCCACGGTGTGAATCAGATCCTGCGGATCGGCAAAGCGATTCACCAGCGGGTTGGTATTCAGCGAGAGCGTTAAAGGCATGATTACGCCTCCTTACGCAGCGGCACGGCCGCAGCATAGGTCGCGTCAAACCACTGGGTAAAGGCCTGCTGCTGCACTTCGGTCAGATGCAACTTGTGCTTAGTACGACGCCACAGCACATCTTCCGCCTGCTGCGCCCACTCATTTTCCACCAGATAACGCACTTCGGCTTCATACAGCTGCGCGCCGAAATGGCGGCCCAGATCGTTGAGGTCGCGGGAGTGGCCCAACACTTTCTCAATGCGCGTGCCATACAGGCGCGCATAGTGTTTGCGCAGCGGCGCGGGCAGCCATGGCCAGCGCGTTTTCACCTGTTCCAGGAAGCTTTCAAAATCGCCATTCGCCATATCCCCGCCCGGCAAAGTGGCTTCGCGCGTCCAGTCTGTGCCCATATTCGGGAAGTAGGGCGCGAGCTTCTGGATGGCATGCTCTGCCAGCTTGCGGAAGGTGGTAATTTTTCCACCGAACACGTGCAGCAGCGGGGCGTTTTGCTGATCGTCGAGATCGAACACGTAGTCACGCGTCACGGCAGAAGGGTTGCCTTTGCCATCGTCAAACAGCGGACGTACGCCCGAGAATCGGATAATCACATCGCTGGCGCGCAGTTTCACTTTGAAGTAGCGATTAACCACATCGATCAGATACTGCTGCTCGCTGTCATCGGCGGTGACCGCTTCCGCTTTACCCTGCCACGGAATGTCGGTGGTGCCGATCAACGCTTTGTCGCCTTCATAAGGGTTGATGAAAATCACTCGCTTGTCTGTGTTCTGCACCAGATAGGCTTGCTGACCTTCCCAGAATTTCGGCACGATAATGTGTGAACCTTTAACCAGGCGCACGCTGCGGTTGCTCTTGGTCTGGGTGACCTGATTGACGATATCCAGTACCCACGGCCCGGCCGCATTCACCAGCACTTTGGCGAACACCATGCGCTGAGCACCGCTGGCCTCATCCTGAATCGTCACTTCCCACTTGCCGCTGATGCGTTTGGCCGACACACAGCGGGTGCGCGGCAGAATCGTCGCGCCGCGTTCCGCAGCATCCACGGCATTGAGCGCGACCAGGCGTGCATCATCGACCCAGCAATCGGAGTACTCGAAGCCTTTGCTGTAGCTATCGAGGATCGGCGCACCTTCAGGATCGCGCATCAGATCGAGCGATCGCGTGCCGGGCAGCTTTTTACGCCCGCCTAAGTTGTCATAGAGGAACAGCCCCAAACGCACCAGCCACGCCGGACGATCGGTCGGGCTATGCGGTAACACAAAGCGCATCGGCCAGATAATGTGCGGCGCGGCATTCAGCAATACTTCACGCTCGATCAGCGCCTCACGTACCAGTCGGAATTCATAATATTCGAGATAGCGCAGCCCGCCGTGCACCAGTTTGCCGGAGCGCGAGGACGTGCCCTGTGCGAGGTCATCTTTTTCACACATCATCACCGACAAGCCGCGACCGGCCGCATCACGTGCGATGCCCGCGCCATTAATGCCACCGCCAATGACAAACAGATCCAGCGTATTTTCACTCATGGTGTACTCCTTAAAACTTATTCAGTGCATGCCAGGCGGCAGGGAGATCGCTGCGGATCTGCTGATAATGGGGGAACAGCTGGTTATAACGCTGCGACAGCTCAGCGGACGGCTGCTCAGGCTCATCCAGCAGCGGACGCACCCAGGTTTCCACGCACTGCGCCATGGAGGGATACGCGCCAATCGCCACCGCGGCCATCATCGCGGCGCCCGCTGCACCGGCTTCATCACGCTGGCTGATACGCACCGGCGCACCAATGCAGGAAGAGAGAATTTGCCGCAGCGGCTGAGAACGTACCGCGCCGCCGGTGAGACGAATTTCACCTGGCAAGGTGCTGCCCATCGCCTGATAACAATCACGCGCGGCCATACCAATGCCTTCAATCACGCCACGTACCAGGTCGGCAAAGTTGTGCTGATAGTTGAGTCCGGTGAAGCTGGCGCGCGCATCAGCGTTGACGAACGGCCCGCGTTCACCGGCAATCGAGATATATGGATGGAACAGTAGCGTGCCGGGTTCGGCCTTGTTGAGCCACTGATCGATGTGCGCCACCAGCCGCGCATGATCGATCTCACAGCCGAAACCGCTCAACAGTTCACTCGCCACGTTCAGCAGCCAGTCGAAATTGAGGGTGGATGCCATATTGGTTTGCACCTGCGTCACATAGCCTGGCCACGGCAGCGGGATCACATAGCCGGTTTGCGCCGGATTGAGCCACACCTCATCAATGGTCACGCTGCGCAGATGCACACCGGTGGAGCCGACAATCGAGCAGGCGGTATTGGCTTCGCCGGTGTGCACGCCCGCGCCCAGTGCGGTCATCGCCATATCGACATAACCCAGCGAGATTGGTGTACCGGCACGCAGACCGGTGAGAGCAGCAGCCTCAGCGGTTAATGGATGGGTGATTTGCGTGCCATCGATAATTTCCGGCAGCAGATAGCGGCGATGTTCCAGCCCCAGCGCCGCGATAACGGTATCGTCATAACGTTGGGTGCGGAAGTTACCAAAGGTGAAACTGGCCTCGGAAGGATCGGTGGCACGCACGCCCGTTAGATTGAGATAAAGCCAGTCTTTGCAATGCAGCGCCACTTCGCTATTCGCCAGAAGCTCAGGAAAGTGCTGGTCCATATGCGCCATCTGCGAACCCTGCTGGCAGGTGTTTAGCCCGGTGCCGGTGGCCTTAAAACGCTCGGCCGCCAGGGCGTGTTGGTTTAAGGCATCCACGGTATGCGCCGCACGCGCATCCAGCCAGATCCAGGCATCTCCCACCGGCTGATTGTTGGCGCCGACCAGCCAGGTGCCATCCCCTTGTGCGGTGACGGCAACCGCCACCACGCGCGAAGCGAGGTTTTCCACGCGCTCGCCCAGTTTCCTTATCGCGTCCACGGCATCTTGCCAGGTCTGCGACATGGATTGCTGCGCGGCACCGCCTTCGCTGCGGTAATAGCGGTTACGCACGGAGGCGCACGCCAGCTGTGTGCCTTCCAGATCAAACGCCACCGCTTTCACCACTGAGGTGCCGGAATCCAGACCCAGAATGATATCGCTGTTACTCACGTACACCTCCGAAGGGAAGAAAAGTTGACTCATCACGCTGTGTTAATTCCCTGTGATGAATTTGCTAAATAATGTCTTACACCACTTCCCATGGAGATAACATATCTCATGTATTATTTTTCGATAAAACGAATAAATTTCACTTCAGTTAGCGAGTTTGATCACGAAAATGGGGGTTATCACTCACTAAATGAAATGAGATATCACACGAAGAAGGCTTGTATGGCGGGCTTAGATAGCGCAAATGCGCATGAGGGAGGGAATTAAGCGATCCAGATCGCGCTCCTGAAAAATTCGTGCGCTTGCTGTTGACAATTTAGTCACATCAGCACAATTCTCATCACAAGAGTTATCACACTTATAACATTTAATGCGGCGATTATCGCAGCAGATAACAGTGAGAGGTCACGTAATGTCCGATGTCTCAGTGCTGGCACAGCAGCTCTCCCGGAAGCGCATCCGCCGCTACAGCATTATCGGTGTTGTGGTGGTTGCGGTGATTGCCGCCATGGCCATCGACACCAAAGTGGTGAAAATCGGCTCCGAGCAAGATGTGCAAGAGCAGGGTTTCTCGCCGGATAGCTTTGGAGAAAAAACCTTCCCCGGTATCCAGCAGGATGTGGAAGCGCGGGCGGTGGAGGCAAAAACCCTCGCCGATGCGCTGAAAGCCAATCAACAGGAAGCGGTGCAGAAATACGGTGTGGGTTCGCCGCTCCCGGTGATTCCGGTCAAGCTGGAAGGCGTGGTGCAGCCTGGTCAAATGGGTATCTTCCCGCTGAAAGTGGCCGGTTTACCGGAAGGGAATGTGATTCGCCTGCAAACCGGCCCGGCGATCACCGGCACCGACTTGCGTGACGCCAGCGGCAAAATTCAGTTCGGCGATTTTACCAACCAGATTGAGTATCAAAATGCGGGGTCGGCGATCAATCGCGCCATGAAAGCCAAAGTGCTCGACAAGCTGGATCGCGATGCGCTGCCAGGAAAAACCGTGCAGGTGGTGGGCGTGTTCCGCCTGCTGACACCGAATAACTGGATGGTGACGCCAGTCAGTCTGGAGGTGAAATGAAACCGTTCAACGTGAATCCGGCGCTGCTGAAAGGCGAAGTGATCCTTGAAGCGCGCAACATCAGCAAGATCTACGGATCGACCCATGCACTGAAGGGCGTGAATTTTGAGATCCGTCGCGGTGAAGTCACCACGCTGTTTGGTGAGAACGGCGCAGGCAAATCCACGCTAATGAAAATTTTGTCGGGCGTGATTACGCCAACATCCGGGGAAATTCTCTACAACGGCGAAGAGAAAGTGTTTCGCTCCGCCACCGAAGCGCGCGACTGCGGCATCTCAATCATCCATCAGGAGCTGAATCTGGCTCCCAACATGAACGTACGCGACAACATCTTTATGGGGCGCGAAATCATGAAGCCGGGTGGGGTGGATTACGCGGAAGAAGCGCGCATTACCGCCCATCTGATGGCGGCGCTGGAGGAGGAGATTGATCCGCTGACGCCGGTGGAAAACCTGCGTTTAGGCCAACAACAGATCGTCGAAATTGCCCGCGCGCTGTCGGTGAACTCACAGATTCTGATTATGGATGAACCGACATCGGCGCTCAGCGCCACGGAAGTGGCGGTGCTGTTCCAGGTAATCCGCGACCTCACCAGTCAGGGCGTGGCGATTGTGTATATTTCCCACCATCTGGAAGAGGCGCTGGAGATCACCGATCGCGCGGTGGTGCTGCGTGACGGCGTGATGACCGCCTACGCCAAACGCGATGAAATCGATCTCGAATGGATCGTGCGCAATATGGTAGGCGATCACTTTGACCTCGGCTCGCCACCAGAAGGGTATGACTTTGGTGACCAGGCGCTGACCGTGCAAGACCTGACGGTGAAAAGCAAAACCGGCATTCGGCTGGTGGACAACCTCTCGCTGGCGGTGAAAGCCGGGGAAATTGTCTGCATCTACGGCCTGATGGGCGCGGGACGCACCGAACTGCTGGAGTGCATCGCCGGGCGTATTCATCAAATCCAGGGGAATATTCTGCTGCAGGACACCGAAGTCAGCGGCTTAACCATTCAGCAGCGTATTCAAATCGGCCTCGCGCTGGTGCCGGAAGATCGGCAGCGCGACGGTCTGGTACAAACCATGTCGGTGGGCGAAAACCTGTCGCTCGCCAGTATCAGCGAATTTGTGCGCGGGCTGGTGCTGTCACCGCGACGTGAAAAGCAGCTGGTGGCGGACAGCATCCGCAACGTAACGGTCAAAACCGCAGGCGGCGAGGCGGCTATCGGTTCGCTCTCCGGCGGCAATCAGCAAAAGGTGGTGATCGGCAAAATGCTGGCCACCCGTCCCAAAGTGATCCTGCTGGATGAACCCAGCCGTGGCATTGATATCGGTGCCAAAGCGGAGGTGTTTCGTCTGCTGGCGGAGAACGCCAAAAAGGGGCTGGCGGTGGTGTACACCACCTCGGAAGTGGGTGAGTGCCTGAGTATTGCCCATCGCATTGTGGTGATGAGCAAAGGGCGCATTAACGCCATCTTCGATTCCAGCGTGAGTAAAGAACGCATTATGGCCGCTTCAGGCGAGTCTCTGGTGGCATGACATGAAAAACGGAGCAAACGGTATGACAGACAGAACACACACGCTGGATTCGCCGCCAGTTACGAGCAAAAAGAAGGCCGATAAAAGCCTTAATCTGGCGCGGCTGCTGCTGGAAGGGCGCGCCTTTATTGCGCTGCTGGTGATTATTGCTACTTTTTCACTGCTCTCACCTAACTACTTTACCGGCGCCAACTTCCTGACCATGGCATCGCACGTGGCGATTTTTGGCTTACCGGCGATTGGTATGCTGCTGGTGATCCTCAATGGCGGGATAGATTTGTCCGTCGGATCGACGCTCGGGCTGGCCGGGGTAATGGCCGGTTTTATGATGCAGGGCATCAACCTTGAAGCATTGGGCGTGGTGCTGTATTTGCCGGTGTGGGCGGTGGCGATATTAACGCTGGTGATTGGCGCGCTGGTGGGATTGGTGAATGGTGTGCTGATCGCCTGGTTCCGCGTTCCGGCATTTGTCGCCACGCTCGGCACCATGTATGTGGCGCGCGGTATTGCCCTGCTGATCACTAACGGACTGACCTATAACAAACTCTCCGGCACTGAAGCGCTGGGTAACACCGGCTTTGACTGGCTCGGCTTTAATCGCATCTTCAACATCCCGGTGGGTGTGCTGGTGCTGGGCGTAGTGGCGCTGGCCTGTGGTTTTCTGCTGAGCCGCTCGGCGTTTGGCCGCTGGCTCTATGCTTCTGGTGGTAATGAACGCGCCGCCGATCTCTCCGGCGTGCCAGTGAAACGCATCAAGATCAGCGTTTACGTGTTGTCGGGTATCTGTGCCGCTATGGCGGGGCTGGTGCTCTCTTCCCAGCTCACCTCCGCTGGCCCAACGGCGGGCACCACTTATGAACTGACCGCCATTGCCGCGGTGGTGATTGGCGGTGCGGCCTTAACCGGCGGACGCGGTAACGTGCGCGGCACGCTGCTGGGCGCTTTTGTAATCGGTTTTCTTTCTGATGGCTTAGTGATTATCGGCGTCTCTGCCTACTGGCAGACGGTGTTCACTGGCGCCGTGATTGTACTGGCGGTATTGCTCAACACCCTGCAATACGGCAAGCGCAGTCGCTGACTCACGCGCGCTGTCTGACAGCGCGCGGTTATCCGTAAAACCTGTACCCTAAATAATAACGGAGCACCTATGTTCACAAAACGTCTGTTTATTGCTGCCGCCGCTATGGCGATCACCACTTTCGCTGCACCCACCTGGGCGGACAACGGCTTGATGACCATCATCGTCAACGATCCTTCTAACCCTTACTGGCTGACGGAAGGTCAGGTGGCGCAGAAAGCCGCTGAGAAACTCGGCTACAGCGCGAAAGTCAGCGCGCACAAAGGCGATACCAATACCGAAAGCCAACTGATTGATACGGCGATCACTAACAAATCCAAGGCGATCATCCTCGATCCCGCCAATGCCGACGGTTCGGTGGGATCGGTGAAAAAAGCCATCGCGGCCAACATCCCGGTGTTTATCATCAACGCCGAGTTGAATCAGAGCGGATTGGCCAAAGCGCAGCTGGTTTCTAACAATGCGCAGGGCGCGGCGGTGGGCGCGATGGAGTGGGTGAAACAGGTGGGCGATACCGCTAACTACGTTGAACTGGTTGGCCCGCCGTCGGATAACAACGCCGCCACCCGCGCCAACGGTTTTGATACCGTGCTATCGCAGTACCCCACGCTGAAGAAAGTGGGTCAGGAAGTGGCCAGCTGGGATCGTACTCAGGGCTTTAACAAGATGCAGTCACTGCTGCAGGCTAACCCGAATATTAAAGGCGTGATCAGCGGTAACGATGAAATGGCGCTGGGAGCAATTGCCGCACTGAAAGAAGCCGGCAAACTGAATCAGATCAAAGTCGGTGGGTTTGATGGTTCCCCGGATGCGGTTGATGCCGTGAAAGCCGGTACGCTGGCGTATACCGTGATGCAGCCAGTGGCGCAGTTCGCGCAGAAAGCGGTAGAGCAGGCCGATAGCTTCCTGAAAACCGGCAAAACCGGCGCAGCATCGGAAAAACAGCTGTTTGACTGCATTTTGATCACCAAAGAAAATGCAGGTAACTTCGCGTCACCGTTTGTTCTGAAACAGTAAGCGTGAAGTGCGGCTCTCGGGCCGCACACGGCGCAGCGAGCGCACTTTGTTGCGCCGCTGCAACCCAGCACATGCGTCCGATCTTCACATCATTTGCAAAAGGCGCGTTTCCGCGTTGTAATCATCTCAAACCCGCATTTCTGCATCACTTTCCTGGACGAAATATGGCGCACAACCCGCAGGACTCTTCTCTAAACGTCTTCATGGCCGAACCCTTGCCCAGCGACAGCCGTCAGGCACGACAGCTGGCGCGACGTCAGTTGATCGCGGAAGCCGTGATGGCAGAAGGCGCCATTCGCATTGAAGATATCACCGACCGATTCGGCATCAGCCTGATGACCGCACACCGTGATATTGATGAGATGGTTGAACGCGGATTGCTGCACAAATCGCGCGGGGTCGTTTCCGCCACGCCCACCAGCCTGGTAGAGTCCAGCGATATCTATCGCGCGACGCGTCAACTGGAAGAGAAGCAGGCCATTGCCGAGGTGGCGGCCACTTATCTGGAGCCGGGGCAGGCGATCTTCCTCGATGATTCCACCACCGTATTGCAGATGGCGCGTTTGCTTCCGGCGCGCGCCCCGTTAACGGTGATCACCAACTCCCTGACGCTGATGAATGAGCTGCGCAACGGCCGCGATATCACGCTGATGGGGCTAGGCGGTCAGTTTTATCACTGGTGTAATGCCTTTATGGGCCGCATGACGCGAGAAGAAATCGCCAGCCTGCGCGCCGATGTGTTCTTCGTCAGCATGTCAGCCATCATCGATGACGCGGTATTTCATCAGTCAGCCGAAACCGTCGAAACCAAACGAGCGATGTTTGATGCCGCGCAGAAACGCATTCTGATGATGGATAACACCAAATTCGAACGCCGTGCACTGCATCGCTTTGCCCATCTCAGCGAGTTCGATGTGGTGATTGTCAATCAGGGCACGCCGGTGCCGGTGCTGCGTCGTCTGCAGGATCTGGGAGTGAATGTGGTGGTTGCGCCCATGAAGACCCACGCTATCTCGCGCGAAGAAGCCTGATTCCCCTGCAAATTTATTACTTCAGATGACCTGAGGCGCATACTTTCGGCCGCGACAGTATTGCATCGGCCTGTTCAAATGCGTTTGACAATTCAATCTACCTACTAGTAGATTGACCCCTCTGCAACCGTGAATGATGACGGTGCAATTGATTGCCACGCGCTAATCATTCAGCTCGGGTAACTGCCTTGTCTTAATTTATGCAATGTTGAGCGAACCTATGAACAAGCCTTCTCTTACGACCGGCCAGATACTCACCCTTCTGGCCGCTATTGCAGTGGTTCCATTGATAGTCATCACGTTATTTCTCTGGGCTGGCGGCTGGTTAACGCCGGATAAGTTGACCTCCGATAAACTCATCACCGTGCTACAAAAATCAGGCGGGGAGCACCCCGGTTATCGACGCAATCATGCCAAAGGCGTGTGCATCAACGGCAACTTTGCCGCTAACGGCAATGCCAGCGCGCTGTCGCGTGCCGGGCTGTTTGCGCCGGGAGAAACCCCGGTCATCGGGCGCTTTGCCATTGCCGGTGGTAATCCGAACGCCCCGGATTATGCCGTGCCGGTGCGCAGCATGGCGTTAGCGTTTTATCAAAAAGATGGTCAGCAATGGCGCACTGGGATGAATGCCATGCCGATATTTCCGGTGAATAGCGTAGAAGGGTTTTACGACCTGCAAATTGCCACGCTGCCCGATGCCAAAACAGGGAAGCCCGATCCTGCAAAGATTCAGGCCTTTGTCCAAAAGCATCCTGAAATCAAACCGTTCTTCGGCTGGGCGCAGCAGTCTGTTCCTTCCTCAAGCTGGGCAAGCGATCGCTTTAATAGCCTTAACGCCTTCAACTTTGTTGATTTGGCCGGCAAGAGCCATGTGGTTCGCTGGAGTATGGTGCCGCACACCGAATATCAGCCGATTAACGCCGCCGATAAAAATGACAGCAACTTCCTGCAGAGCGATTTGCAACAGCGTCTTACTAAAGGGCCGCTGCAGTGGGATCTGATCATCACTGTCGCAGACGCACAGGATAAAAGCAGCGATGCCTCGATTGCGTGGCCAGCGGACCGTCAGACCGTCAATGCGGGCACCCTGACCATCAACCAAACCACGCCGCAGCAGCAGGGCGCGTGTAACGATATCAATTACGATCCTCTGATCCTGCCCGAGGGCATCACTGCTTCAGACGACCCGATCCTCAATGCTCGTTCATCGGCGTATGCCAAATCCTACAACGCCCGCACCCGTGAACAGGCAGGAGCACACTGATGAAACACACTGAGACTTTCCATCCGGCGCTGCGCGCCATTCACTGGCTGATGGCCGCCGCCATTATGGCGATGCTGTTTATCGGCGTGGCCATGGTCGCCACCGTCTCGTCACTGCACAGCTTACTGGTGGCGATTCATAAGCCATTGGGCGTGATGATTTTGCTGTTGGTGGTGGTGCGATTGTGGCTGCGTTTTACCACCGCCAAACCCGCTCTGCCGTCCACGCTGTCAAACGGGCAAAAAGCGCTCGCCCATCTTTCACATTGGGCGCTGTACGCCATGATGCTGGCGCAGCCACTAATAGGCTGGGCAATGCTGTCGGCGGCAGGCTATCCGGTGAGTCTGGGCGGCAGTATCGTGTTACCGGCCATCACGCCGATCAGTAATGATCTGTATGCCTGGTTGCGTCCGCTGCATACCTGGGTTGCGTTAGCGTTGTTCGTCACCGTGATGCTGCATCTTGCCGCAGCGCTATTCCATGCGTTTATCCTGCGTGATGACGTATTCAGAAGTATGACCGGTCGCCGTAAGCCTCCTGAAGCGCCTTGACTTCCCGGCTGCAGGTCAGTAGGTTCAGTGCCAATTTACTGATTTGCAGCCATTTCATCTTTGCTGCCGGAGCCCTGCATGACCGTTGAACGTTCGCCCAAAGCCACGGAAATCATTAACCACACCCGAACGCTGCTCACCTCCGGCGGATATAAAAGCTTTAGTTATGCCGATTTGGCAGAACGCGTGCAAATTCGTAAAGCCAGCATTCATCATCACTTTCCGGGTAAGGCCGATCTGGTGCTGGCGGTAGTCAAAGATTACCGTCAGGAGGCGCAGGCCGGCATGGCCGCCACCAGTCAGCATTTCAGCGATGACCCGCTGGCTGAGTTGAACGGTTATGTAAACTTTTGGGCAACCTGCATTAAGGAAAACAGCTCGCCATTCTGTGTTTGCGTGATGCTGGCGGTGGAGCTGCCGACTTTACCGGAAGAGGTGGCGGCTGAAGTGACCGGGCATTTCGCCGATCTTTCCGCGTGGCTGGCTGGTGTGTTAGAGAAAGGCGAAAAGCGCGGGGTGTTTATTCTGCGCGAAGGAGCGGAATTGGAAGCCAAATCGCTGATGGCGACGGTGCATGGTGCGATGGTAGCCGCACGAGCGTTTAATAAGCCCGAGCTTTTCTTACCAATGATTAAACCGGTGCTTAACAACCTGGTTATTGCCGCATAATTTTCTCGCGGAGATTTATTCTCGCGACTCTTTCATCAGCAACAGAATCACTTTATCCACCAGATAAGGTGCCTGCTTATTTAATTCAGGATCGTTGCGTAATTGCGCAGCAATATTCAATGCAAACTCGCGAATCTTCTGTTTATCTGCTTGCGTTGATTCAGAACCGGAAGGGCGGCAGGCAGGATGTTGATTGGGAAAACGAATGACACTCACGATGCCCCCTGAAAAATGTCGCTTAAGTCAGCTGAATAAATATTAATCTACTAGTTGGTAGGCTGTCAGTCAAGCGATGGATCCTCAGTAAAGCACTTCAGGTTTAAACGCCCGCCAACCGCCGGATTGCACTGTTTCTCACCGCTTCGCCAGTACCGCCTGAAAATAGGAATTTTTACCTTCCGCCGTTACGTAAATCCCCATAAATTAGCGCCGACGAGCAGTGCAAGTCGCCAACGATTTGGTGTCTTAACAACAATCAAATTAAAAATAATTGCATTCCATTATTTAATGGTAATGAGGATTTCGATGCTTTTAAAACGCAGCTGCAGTATCGCTATTGTCGCATTAATCTGTTTATCCGTGACCGCTTGTGGCATGTCACATCGTGGTCGTAACACCGCGATTGGTGCGGGTGTCGGAGCAGTGGGTGGCGCGGTATTAACCGGCGGAAGTACCTTTGGTACGCTGGGTGGTGCGGCCATCGGTGGTTTGATTGGTCATGAAGTGAGTCGCTGATTCATTCTGCTAATCTATTTCGTCGCGCACTGAAAGCGCGACGAAATAATATCTTTTATACCCTCTACTTTATTTCCCCATTAGATTTTCTTTAGCTGGCCAAATACCTGTTTACCGTTGTGGAATGTTGCTATCACGGGTGCAACATGCGCCACCGCTTCGGCAGAACAACTCGCGGCCACTAACATCATCGTCGCGCTATCCTGCGCCTTCGGCCACTGTTGTTCTCCCTGGCTATTCAGCGGCAGCACTTCATTAGTGGCGATACCCAATGCACGACTTAATGAGAACTCATCCGGGCCACGATATAGCTGCGCATAGACATTGGCTTTTTCCAACATGCTGCCACTGCCAAAAGGTTGCCAGTGGTCGGCAATGGTATCGGTACCGGACCATACCGGGACGCCCGCTGCACGCAACTGGGGCAATGGCATGATGACGCGCCCAATCGGTACGGTGGTGGCGATGCTGAACTGCTGTTCTTTGAGTTCCTCGATCATCGCATCCAATTCTTTACCCGATAACGTGCCCAGCGCAAACGCATGGCTGATGGTCACTTTGCCTTTTAGCTGCGGATTTTCGCGCACCGTTTTCAGCATGTAGCGTATCGCGGCCACACCGTGCGGCTCGGTTTCGTGCAGGTGGATATCCACCGGCGCAGCATAATCGAGTGCGATGCTGAACATCGTATCCAGCGACTTCTCCATTGCGTCATCGACGTTGGTCGGATCCAGGCCGCCGACAAAGTTGGCGCCCATTTTCATCGCTTCACGCATCATGCCTTCGACCCTGGACCGCAACAGCCCATGCTGCGGGAAGGCGACAATCTTCGCGGTAAAGTCCTGACGGTGATTTTCAATCGCCTGTTGCAAGTGAGTCAGTCCATCCAGTTTGCTAATCGGGTCGATGTTGCAGTGGCTGCGCGCTTCGGTGCTGCCTTTCGATTGCAGCAAACCAATCAGCTTTTCGGCACGCATTTCTGAGGTCGGCACGATCTCAGGAAGAATTTGCTCTTCCTGATGAATCATATCAATCACGCTTTTACGCGGCAGCGGGGCGCGCCAGCCATCACCATAGAAGGTTTTATCGAGATGGATGTGCATATCGCGCGTTGCAGGCAGCAAAATATGACCCGCCGCATCCCAGGCGGGAAGAGTGCTGCTGAAACCCGCTGAGTGTATACCCACAATATTCGCGCCGTTGACTTCAATATCGTACAAACCGGTGCGCGTTGCGGTGATAACGCCCTGATGGCGTACAAAAGCTTCTTCCAGACGCACATTGCGCAACAGAAAGTGGCTGACATCGATGTGCGTCAGGTCTTCAGGGGTACAGGCAGCCGCCACAGCAGTGCGACCACTTAATCCGGCACCGAGCAGCGTACCAGCTGCCGTCAGTTTGATGCCAGCGGAAAGAAAGTCCCGGCGGTTGCCGGAAGTGATGAGGCTCATAGGTTATTTTCTCCTTGTAGGGACGTTCACCCTAGAGGAGCGATAAGCGCTGTGCTGCGATTTTTTCCACTGATAACTATGGAGAAATGTAATGACGCATCGGCGACGCGTCACTCTATAAGTCAGACCGCTGTGTTTGAGCAACGGTCTGTCAGGAAATGGTTTATTTCGCCATTAGCTGTCCGTCAACGACGGTGTAATCGCGCTGATTGTCAGGCCCAATCATATTGCTGATCGGCTGACTCAGCGTCATCGGTTTATCATCCAATTTAACTGGATGATAATTGTCCGCATCATTGACATCACCTGTACCGTTGTATTTAGCAATATAGGGATAAGGGAACACCGGACGCGTCATAGAGACGTTTTCCTTTGCTGTAGCGAAAGGAGTGCTGGGTTTCTGCAGACCATGAAATTGGATAGAGGCATCCATTCCTGATGGGGGCTTACCCATATGAATGTTCATCGGTGGCATGTGCGGCATAGAATCCGCATGTTCCCGTTTACCGGTTATCAGACTTTTCGGCGGCGTATCATCTTCGGTCCAGTGCATCAACGCGGTCAGCAAATCTACCTGATCCGGTCCTTCACCGTTGCCACAATGCGCGACGCCAGGCAACAGGAACAGCCGCATAAATGAATCCACGGTTTTAGTCCCCATATAAGCCTGTACTCCATGGAAATAGGCAAGGGTGCCAGCCGGACTGATTGAATCATCAGCAAGGCCATGCCAGACGATTAACTTGCCGCCTGCAGCCTGATACGGTTTAAGATTCGTGTTGGTCGCATTATACAGCGGAGCCAGTTGAGCAATTTTGGCAAAATTAACGTCGTTAAATGCGAAATCACCCACTTTTGAAAAATTCTGTTTTGCTCCTGGCAGGAGAACATATTGCAGGGCGGGCAAGGCCATCATCTCTGACATCGAATGCCCACTTGATGAAGCAGGAACTGGCCAGCGTAATTCAGACCCTATCGGCAAACCTGCAGGCGCAAATTGATGGCCTTGTTGATCATGAGCCCCCTGATAAAGCTTTTGAACCACATCCAGCTCTTCCGCTGTCATACAATCACTGTGGTCCCGTTGCTCGGGAGCACACTGCTTAATCCAGCTGCGAGAGAAGGTACAGGCAAATGGATTGGCCAGTATCCCGTCTTTCACGCCAGACAGTGTCGGGCAATGGCTAAGCACAGCGCTGTGCAGCAGAGGCAATCGGCTTTGTAACAAGATCGGCGATCCATCGCGACGGAGATTGGCGATGACGTTCCAGCCGTGGAAGAACGAGTTTTGCATCGAGAACCATGCTGCCGGGGCACCCGCACTGATACCGTTGAAATCATGCGGATAACGCTGCGCTTCCATCAACGCTTCGCGACCCCCATCGGAACACCCCATAAAGTAGGCATATTTATGCCTCTGTCCGTAATACGCTTTGATGAGGGCCTGAGTAAATTGCGCGGTGACGTGATTAGCCCGATAAGCAAAGTCGATGCGTTTTTGTGGATCTTCGGCCCATGAGGCATCCATCATGCTGCCGCTATGGCCCATATTGTTGGCCGCCACGGCAAACTCACCGTTCATTGCGGGCACACAACCATTGGCATTCGAGAGGCTGAGATTAATGTTGCCGCATAACCCACCACAACCGACCTGCAACATGCGTTGCGTCCATTTTGCTTCAGGCAAGGCGACTTCAACGCCGATGTCAGGAGAGAGCGTAGCGCTGACTTTACAAAAGTCACCTTGTGGCGTTTTGAGTTCTTCAACCTGGGTGATCTTAACACCAGCGTCAATCTCCTGACCCCATTTAACGCTGCTAAGGTTTGCACAAGACTGAACAGGTTTAATAACCGGCAAATCTTGTGCGGCATGCGCAGGATTCCCTACCATGAAATAAACACACACCCCAGCGAGTAGGGTGAGCATGCGGTTGCGCAACAGGCTAACGACCATATAACTGTCTCCATTTTTTCGAGCGTGCAGTATAAACCTGGCACCCTCTGGGCATTTCTTCGGAAATCGTCAGGAAACTGCAAAAGTAAAGCGGGGCATGCTGGGCGGGAATGTCGAACTAAAAGGGAACATCGGGCTGCCACAGCGGCCCGATGAACTTAACAATGGCATCATTCCTTAAGAGAGTTTTGGCATTGGCGGTGTGCCATGAGTATGGAACGTCTCAATGGTTTTCAGGCCCCACGCCTGGCCTTTCTTGCGTTCGCTTTCCGTCCAGACCACCGTCTGCCAGTCCGGCGCGAGTATCAGTCGGGCTCCGGAATTGGCCAGCTCGACACGATTTCCCGCCGGTTCCCACACATACAGGAAAAACGTGCCCTGAATAGCATGCTTATGTGGGCCGGTTTCAATATGCACGCCGTTTTCCAGGAAGATGTCTGCTGCGCGCAGTATGTCTTCACGCGAGTCGGTCGCGTAAGTCACATGGTGCAAACGCCCATTGCCGCCACCGTGCTCTTCGGTACAGGCCAAATCATAGGTTTTATTATTGATGGTGAACCAGCAGCCACCAATACGCCCATTATCCAGCTGAATCATCTCTGTTACGCGCGAGCCTAAGCAGGTTTCCATAAAGCGCTTGAATTCACTGACATCGGCTGCCAACAGATTGAGGTGATCCAGACGGCGCGGGCAGGCGCCACGCGCATGGTAACGCTGAGACAGGTTTTTCAGCGACGGGCGTTGATCGTCAGGTGCCTGATAACGGACCGTGTCGTAATAGATCTCAAAAATGTGTCCAAAAGGATCGGTAAAGCGAAATGCCTGTCCGTGACCCTGATCGTCGTTAACCCAACCAAGCACTTCATAGGGACTGGCTTCAATCGCCGCCACCCGCCGCTCCAGCGCAGCCTGCGAAGCGGCGCGATAGGCAATGTGCCCCACGCCGGTAGTGTGATGACGCGTGAGCTTCAGGCTGTGAAACTCATAATCATCCCAGGCGCGCAGCCAGGCGTGATCGTCGTCGTGCGCGGTGATCGTTAAGCCATAGACATTCACAAAGAAGTTGAGGCTCTCTTCAAACTTGTCGGTGTAAAGCTCCACGTGAGCCAGATGCGCAATATCGAAGCAGGGTTCAGAAAGTTGAGATGTCATGATGCCATTCCTATTTATTGAGGGTTTGTGACAACGCCGGAAGGTCATCCAGTGCTGCACCCTTTATTTTCAGAGACAGAGAAACATTGCGATGAAGCACAATGCTGATCGCAGCCAGTAAAGCGGGTAGAGCCAGAATATAGAAAATCGCCGACTGCGCCGGGAACGCGCCCATCAGCAATCCGCCAATCGAAGAGCTGAGGATTGCACCGGTGCGGCCAATGCCGTGCATCCAGCTCACGCCGGTGGCGCGCATTTCAGTAGGGTAATAAGCAGGAGAATAAACCTGCAGACCATTCTGTGCGCCATTAATACACATGCCGATAATGAAAATGAATACGCCTAAAGCCACTCCGGTAAACACGAAGATGCCCTGTGCTAACAAGCAGAGACAACCCAGCAGATAGACCACGCCAATCACCACTCTGGCGTTGCACTTATCCATCAATGCACCGACCAGAATACCGCCAAGTGGTCCGCCTAACTGGAACAAGCCCGCCAGAATCGCCGCTTGTTCAAGGGAAATGCCGCCCGAGCGCATGATGGTAGGCAGCCAGCCGTTGAGCAGGTAAATCACAAACAGCCCCATAAAGTACGTCACCCACAAAATGATCGTGCCGCGGGCAAAACCGTGGTGGAAGAGCTGGGAAATGGTGCTGTTGCGATGGATTCGGGGGGAGTTGAGCACGAACGCCGTATCCTGCTGAAAGTGGCCGCCCATACGATTAAGCAGCGCAGCAATCTGCGCGCGGGGTGCCCGACGCACCACCAAGTTTAAAGCGGATTCGGGCAGCAGATAGCCTAATAAGGGCAGCAGAATCAGCGGCAGTGCACCGCCGAAAATGAGCACGGCATTCCAGTGATAGTGCGCCAACAACGCGGCGGCGATAAAGCCCCCCAGACCGGAGCCGATATTAAAGCCGCTGAACATCAGGGTAATCATCACGCCCTTACGACGCTCAGGCATATATTCTGCCAGCAGCGTGACACAGTTGGGCATCACCGCGCCCAAGCCGAGTCCGGCAATGAATCTCATCATCGCCATTTGCAGTGGCGTGGCAGCGAAGGCGCAAATCAGACTGAAGGCTGAGAAAATCAGGACTGCCAGCAGAATGATTTTTTTACGGCCAAAGCGATCGGACAAGGGACCGGCGATCAATGCGCCAATCGCCACGCCAAACATCGCTGCGCCCAGGATCGGCCCCATCGCGGCGCGTGAGATATGCCACTGTTCAATCAGCGCAGGCGCAATAAATCCCATCACGGCAGCATCGTAACCGTCGAACATAATGATGATCAGGCAGAGGAATAATACGCGCCACTGAAAGGCGGAAATGGGTCGTGAATCAATCCAGGCTTTGATGTCGACCAGCTTATTTGTATTCATACGTTCGCTCTCTCTTCGGGCACGCAAAGTCTATTGAATGACGAGTCATGATTAACTATTCCAGCTCCACGGTAAGCACCGTGTCGCAGGCTGTCTGTCAAAAAAGGCTTTTAGCGGTATGAGTTACGTTTATATTGTGAGCGAGTTGTCATAATCCACGGTGAAAATACGGGTTTGTGGTGCCCGGTGGGAAAGCCCTATGCCTAAACGGCGTACAATCTTTGTATGAATTTCGTTTAGGTCGCTGATGGATGCGCTTCGGCGCTGATGCACTCAATCAGCGCCAATGTGGCCGGGGAATGCAGCGCACCCGCGCGCAACGTGATGCCGATATCACGACGCGTATCGGGCAGGGTGAAGGATAAAGGCTGGAGCGCGCCTGACTTCAATTCGTACTCCAGTTGGTGCCATGACACCGCCGCCACCATATCGGAGGCCATTAATAAGCCGCGCACGATGGCGAGGTCACCGCTCTCCACCACCGGTTTGGGAGCCGGGATGTCCAGCGTCGCAAAGGCGTGTTCTAACAGATGGCGGGCCGGACTGTTTTCACGCGGCAAAATCCACTGTGTATCGGTGAGATCGGCAGCGGTTAACGTTCGACCCGCTAACGGATGTTGTGGCCTGGCGAGCAGGACCAGCTCTTCGCTGAACAACGGCCGGTTATCGATATCGGTGACGTTGCTGTCATGACGCAAAGCCCCGACAATCAGGTCAAGATCGCCTGCGCGGAGTTCGGTAATCAGCGTGCTAAAGGCACTTTCATTGGTCACGACCTTGATTGCCGGATGTGCCGTCACCAGACGGGTGATCGCGCGGGGTAATAACACACTGCGACATAATGGCAGGGCACCAATATGAACGGTGCCCTGCAAAACCCCTTGCTGTGCGGCAAGGTCTTCCGGGATATGGCGAATTTCATTCAGGGCGCGGCTGATATGTGGCGCCATCTCACGTGCGGCGGCCGTCGGTTGCATGCCTCGCGGGGAGCGCTGGAACAGCACGATATTGGCCCCTTTCTCCAGCACCTTTAACGCCGCACTGACGGCGGGCTGACTGATACTCAGTGAACTGGCCACACTTTGCGTATGCTGCAAATGAAACAGCCGTAAAAATATCTGCAGGCGTCTGACGTTGAACAACCAAATCGGTTCGGCGTCATCCCGCATGGACTCGCGCAGTTTAAATCGAGCGAGAAGTGCAGGTATCTGTTTGAGTTCCTGGAGGGCACGCTGTGCGCGGGGCAGTACACATTTGCCATTCTCGGTGAGCAGCATCCCGCTGGCATGACGTTCAAACAAAGGCGTGGCGAGAGTGTGTTCCAGATCACGTATCGATCGCGTTACCGCCGACTGTGTGCGAAATAAATCTTCCGCAGCATCCGAGACGGTTCCCCGTTCTGCAATCATACAAAGTGATCTTAGCTGCATGATTTTAATGTGGTTAGTGTCTTCCTGTTCCTGCATGCCCTCTGCTCCTGAACCTCAGATAATGATCACAACATAAATAAAAATCATAGCTCGCACAATGAAAGGCATTATTCGGCCAGGGTGCTGCGTGTCAGGATGAAAAAAACGCAATAGCAGGGGAACATAATGGAAAACACAGTGAAAAAGAGTGCCTTGGTGGTCAGTGCCCATTCCGCTGACTTTGTCTGGCGCGCAGGCGGTGCCATCGCGTTGCACAGTGCGAGCGGCTATGACGTGCACGTCGTCTGCCTCTCTTACGGGGAGCGCGGCGAGTCGGCAAAACTGTGGCGCAAGGGCAATATGACCGAGCAGACCGTCAAGCAGCATCGACAGGCTGAGGCCGAACGGGCAGCGGATGTGTTAGGTGCGAGCATTGAGTTCTTCGATCTCGGTGATTATCCCTTACGCGCGGATAAGGAAACGCTGTTCCGCCTGGCTGATGTGTTTCGCCGCGTGCAGCCACACTTTGTACTGACGCACTCGATTGCCGATCCTTACAACTACGATCACCCGCTGGCGGCGAATCTCACCCAGGAAGCGCGCATCATTGCGCAGGCAGAAGGGTATCGTCCGGGAGAACCCATTATCGGCGCACCGCCGGTTTACTGCTTTGAACCGCATCAGCCTGAACAATGCCTGTGGAAACCGGATGTGCTGCTGGATATCACCTCGGTTTGGGAGAAGAAATATCAGGCGATTCAGTGCATGGCCGGGCAGGAACACCTGTGGGAATACTACACACGCGTGGCGCTGCAGCGCGGCGTGCAGGCCAAACGTAATACGGGGATTGCTTCCACGCGCGTCATCACCCATGGCGAAGGCTATCAGAGTCTGTTCCCACGGGTAACGGAGGATCTCTCATGAGCGGGGTCAACCAGAAAGGCATCGTTGTTACGCAGATTGAGCGGGCCGATTCCGCTCTGATTGCACAATTTGCTCGTGCCGGTGTGGCGACCGTTCACGAGGCGCAACAGCGGCAAGGTCTGCTTGATGTGCGTATACGACCTATTCAGCAAGGTGTCTCGATTGTCGGTAGTGCGGTCACGGTGCTGGTTTCTCCCGGTGATAACTGGATGTTTCATGTTGCAGTCGAACAGTGTCAGCCTGGCGATGTGCTGTTGGTGTCGCCGACCTCGGATTGCCATGACGGCTTCTTCGGTGATCTGCTGGCCACTTCATTAAAGGCGCGTGGCGTAGTGGCGCTGGTGGGCGATATCGGTATCCGTGACAGCCAGACCCTGCGTGAGATGGGTTTCCCGGTCTGGTCGCGTGCGGTATTCGCGCAGGGAACGGTAAAAGCCACGCTGGGATCGGTGAACGTGCCGATTATCTGTGCCGGTCAGCTGGTTTATCCCGGCGATATTGTGGTCGCGGATGACGACGGCGTGGTGATTGTGCCGCGAGCGGATGCGAACACCGTTGCCGAGGCAACCCAACAGCGTGTCGCCAATGAGGAGAGTAAACGAGTAAGACTGGCTTCCGGGGAGCTTGGGCTGGATATTTATCAAATGCGTGGCACGTTAGCGGAGAAAGGACTGCGCTATGTGAATTCTCTGGATGCCCTGCAAAAGAGCTCACTATGAAACAGACGCTGATTCCCTGTGTGTTAATGCGAGGCGGCACCTCTAAAGCTGCCTGTTTCCTTGCCAGCGATCTGCCAGAAGCGGGGCCGCAACGAGATCGCGTGTTACTGGCGGTTATGGGTTCACCCGATCCACGTCAAATTGATGGCATCGGTGGAGCCGATCCGCTGACCAGCAAAGTCGCGATTATCTCACCTTCGACACGGCCTGATGCCGATGTCGATTACCTGTTTGCCCAGGTTAACGTGGATCAAGCAGTCGTCGATTATGGACAGAACTGCGGCAATATCCTCGCCGCCGTGGCGCCTTTTGCCATTGAGAAAGGCCTGATAAGTGCGCAGGGCGACATCACGCGCGTGCGCATCTTTATGATCAACACCGGGCAAATCGCGGTCGCGCAACTCGCAACGCCCGATGGCACGGTGGAATATCAGGGCGATATGCAGATAGACGGCGTGCCCGGTTTTGGCGCAGAGCAAATTCTGCAATTCGAGGATATTGCAGGGTCAAGCTGCGGATCGCTGCTGCCGACAGGAGAGGCGCGTAATCGTTTTGACGGGATTGAGGTGACCTGCATCGATAACGGTATGCCAGTGGTGATCCTGCGTGCTGAGGATGTGGGATGCACTGGACAGGAAACCCGCGAGCAGCTGGAGAGTAATGCCGAGTTAAAAGCCCGTCTGGAATCCATCCGCTTACAAGCCGGTCCGCTGATGAATCTTGGGGATGTGACTAAACGAACTGTGCCAAAAATGACCCTGATTGCGCCGCCCGCCAATGGCGGTGCGCTATCGACGCGGACGTTTATTCCCCATCGCTGTCATGCTTCTATTGGCGTACTGGGCGCGGTGAGTGTCGCCACAGCCTGCCTGATCCCCGGTTCCGTGACGAAGGGAATCGCGCAGATTACCGATGCCAGGCAGCAGCGTCTGGCGGTAGAGCATCCCAGCGGTGAGTTTAGCGTGATGCTAACCTGTGATGAGGCAGGGAAGGTGACACAAAGCGGCCTGATACGTACGGCACGTCTGTTATTCGACGGGCGGGTGGCGATTCCAGCCTCACGCTAAAACACGAAATACCCCGTACGCTGACGTTCTCCTATGCTGACAACCTTATGGGTTGCCGGCATTTTTCATTCGCTCTCCAAAATCTTCGTTTCCACACGCGGCTGCGTGCTACCACTCACACTGCCACGGCGGCTCCCTTATTTGCCTTAAATATATGTCGCCTGATTCATTATTAATGTGACAAGTGTGCGCACGGTGTGTCTTTAATGTTACGAGTCGGTATATTTAATAGAGGGGTTTTTAAATATTTAACGGCACGGGAATTAAGTGTTCTGAAAGTGATAATTGTTTTTGGTTTGTTAAATTAAATCATTCTGGCTGTTATTAAAATACAATAACTCAATGCTTGTTAAAATTCCGTATTATTGATGTTGACCGTATGTCTACGGTAATTGTAACTCTGCTAAATAATAAGATAATCGCATCATTACGGGCTGCACGCCGATTCTTTCTCTCTTCAACGCATCATAATTAACGCTCAAAACCACGCTAAAACCTTGAATTAAGTTGATTAAAATCAAATATTCCTCATAAATTAACTGTCTTTTTACATTTGATTCACATGAAAATCATTCATTTATACAGCGATTTTTTTCTTTTTGTTACAAGTTACCCCTTTAATTAGGATGCCTTTGTGTAAACGAAAATATAGAATAATTTACAGAAAAATTCTTATTACGAGCGGTGTCGATACCTACGCCTGCAAGTGTTATCGACAGACATTTCGTTAACAATCATGATTTATTTTCCCCGTTCTTTCTCCGGAACGAACGCCGAAGTGAATAACCTATTTCCCAGTCGTCACCTGTCTGGAAAATATACTGTGGTTGTTGCTCGTAGTTAAGAGAAAGACGACAGTGCGGTACCGATTTCAACTTGTTATGCACGAGCTTGCTTCATCTCACTCCATAACATGTGAAACGGCGCTGGATTGCCGTTAACTAACTCGGTCACTCAAAAAAAGAAGATAGTCATGTTAAGTAACGATCTTACATCGCTGATCACGCGTATTGACTTCGCGCTAATTTCATCTATTCACATCATTTTTCCCCCGCTAACCATTGGACTGGCTGCACTGTTGTTCATCTCTGAACTGATGTGGGTCAGGAAGCAAGATGAGAAGTGGTATCGCCTGTGTCGCTTCTTTGAAAAGCTGTTTATCGTTAACTTCGGTGCTGGCGTGGCAACCGGCGTCACCATGGAAATGGCCTTTGGTATTCTTTATGGCCGCTTCTCGCAGGCTGCCGGGCCGTTCTTTGGTCAGGTGCTCGGCTATGAGACCATCACTGCCTTTATGTATGAAGCTGGCTTTATCGGACTGATGATCTTTGGCTGGGGCAAGATCAGTAAAGGGATGCACCTGTTTGCGACCTTTAACGTGGCGCTCTCTTCTACGCTTTCTGCGATGTGGATCCTGGTGGCTAACTCCTGGATGCAGACACCGACTGGCGTTGAGCTGCATAACGGCATCTTTATTGTGACCGACTGGCTGGCCGCGCTGTTTAACCCGAATGCGCGCAGTGCCTTCCCGCACATGCTGCTGGCGAGTTTCGAGCTGTCGCTGTGCTTCGTGGTGGCAACCTGCGCCTGGTACGTTCTCAAGCAACGTCATGTTGATTTGTTCCTGAAGCCGCTGAAGTACTCGCTGATGGCGCTGGCCGTGGTTGCCGCCGTTCAGATCTATATGGGTGATGTGCTGGGTGAAGCCACGCTGGAACATAAACCGGCCGCGCTGGCAGCGATGGAAGGGCATTACGATACTTATGACTCTGCGGGTAACGTTAACAGTGCCTGGCACATCCTGGGTTGGCCAAATAAAGAAGGCACTGGCCTCGCATGGTCAATCGATATTCCGCACGGGTTAAGCCTGATTGAAACAAAAACCTGGAACGGCACAGTGACGGGCCTGAACAGCTTCCCGAAAGATCAGCAACCGCCTGTGGTGTTACCGTTCTACGCCTTCCGCGCCATGTCAGGTGCTGCGGGTGCGATGCTGCTGGTTAGCCTGTGGGGCGTCTGGCTGATTGCTCGTCGTCGCATGACCGCTGAACTGGCTCCGCGCAATAAGCTGTTCCTGGCGCTGGCCGTTATCATGGTGGTTCTGCCTTATATCGCGGTGATTGCGGGCTGGTGGACGCGCGAAATTGGTCGTCAGCCGTGGATCGTATATGGCCTGATGCGCACCGAAGACGGTATGAGTCCGATGACTATGGGTCTGGCGATCTTCTGGCTGGTGGGCTTCGCCATCTTTGAAACCGCTGTGGTGGCGGGCACCATCTGGTTCCTGGCAAAAGTGGTGCGTATGGGACCTGATTTGACCAGCAAAATACCGGGCGAAGGGCATGAGCATTTAGGTCACCTTGATATGCCTGCCAGTGGTCATGCTGACCATCCTGAATATATCCGTCCGGTTTGATGGGAGAAGAAATCCATGGACATGCTTAATTCGACTCAGCACTTCCTGATCATCGCCTGGTGGTTAGCGTTTGGTATCAGCGTTCTTTTATATATCGCACTGGATGGTGCCGACCTGGGGGCGGGGATCTTCTCGCTCTTCGTACGCGACCATGACGAACGTGGCGCCATTATGTCGGCGATGGCCGGCACCTGGGATGCCAATGAAACCTGGCTGATCGTCGCCGGTGGTATTATGTTCGGCACCTTCCCGTTTGTGTACGGTTCGGCATTTAGCTACCTGATGGTGCCAATGGCGCTGGTGCTGTGGGGCATTATGTCCCGCGCGGTGGCACTGGAGTTCCGTCATCTGGCTTCGCCATTCTGGCAGAAGTTTTCTGACGGCATCTTTGGTGTTGCCAGCCTTGCCGTCACCTTCTTCGGTGGAATGTGCGTGGGCGCATTGCTGCAAGGTTTCCAGATGGATTCACCTGCACAGGGTGTTCCAACCTACGTGGGTGGCGCATTTAACTTCATTTCAGCTTTCTCCATCTGGACCGGTGTGGCTTCTTGTGTCGCCATGACGCTGGCTGGCGTATTGTTCGTGCGTGCTCGCTTCGAGAAAAACGAACCGATTCGTCAGGACGCTGCTCGCTGGACCGCCGTGATCTTCTGGTTAGCGATTGCTGCCGTGGTGATTACCTGGGTGTGGAGCGCGGTAATCTTTGATTGGGCACGTGCGAAATGGTTTGGTCCGCATTTCTGGATCTGGGGCTTGTTTGGCTTGATCGCACTGGTGTGTATCGATCAGGTTCGTCGTGACACTCTGAAGGACAAAGATTTCGCCGCAGTGTTGTGGTTCAATGGCGCCGCGTTCATTCTGGGCTTTGGTATGCTGTTGACCATGTTCCCATGGATTGTGCCAGGCACCTGGACCATCTGGGCGGGCGCCAGTCCGCAGGTTTCGCTGATTACCTTCACCATGACCATGGGCGGTTTTGTGCCGGTGATGCTGATGTATAACTGGTATCAGATCTGGGTATTCCGCGGCCGTATCTCTAAGCTGGTTGGTCACGGGGGTCACTAAGACATCATGTCTGCTAGCTCTCCTCCTAGTGGAATGGTAGCCCGCCTGGCTGAACGTTGGCTTTCAAGCCTGCGTCGCCAGGCGGGCGGTTTATTTTCACTGTCCATCAGTATGGCGGCGCTCAATGCCATACTGATGATTGCACAGTGTTGGCTGTTGGCCTGGCTGATCAGTAACGCTGTCCTCGGCGGTAAAAACTTCACCGCGCTGTGGCCGTATCTCTTATTGCTGCCAGTTGTGATGTTGCTGCGCGCGGGTATCGATATCCTGCGTCAGGGTTTTGCTTTTGAAGCCTCCGCACGTATCCGCCAGGGGCTGCGCGGAATGTTGTTAGACCGCATCGCCACACTGGGTCCGGCATGGAGCCAGAATCAACGTACGGGCAGTATCGCCAGCTCGCTTGGCGAAGGCGTCGAAGCTATCGAAGCCTATTTTTCCGGTTTTCTTCCACAAAAAATCATCATCGGCATTGTGCCGCTTGCCATTCTGGTGGCGCTTTTTCCTTTTGATTGGGTTTCCGGCGTGATCATGCTGATCACCGCACCGCTGGTGCCGTTGTTCATGATCGTAGTAGGAAAGGGCGCGGAGAAAATGAGCCTGAAGCAGTGGGACAAACTCAGCCTGATGAGTGCCCACTTCTTTGATGTGATTGCTGGCCTGACAACGTTACGCCAGAGCAATGCGGCGCGTCGACAAGCGAACATCATCGCGGCGATCTCGGACAGCTATCGCCAGACCACCATGAAGGTGTTACGGCTGGCGTTTCTTTCTTCATTAGTGCTGGAATTTTTTGCCACCATCAGCACCGCGATGGTGGCGGTGTATGTCGGATTTCGGCTGTTCTACGGCGAGATGGGCTTCCTGCCGGGCCTGTTTGCCTTGTTGCTGGCACCGGAATTTTTCCGCCCGCTGCGCGATTTGGGCACGCACTATCATGCCCGAATGGATGCGATCGGCGCGACGGAAGGTTTACTGGCGATCCTCAATGCTGAAGCCCCCGCTTCGTCACAAGGCAATATCAAACTTCCGGCGAAATCGCGTGAAATCAACGTTGAAGGCGTGAGCTATCAGTATGAAGAGGGCGGCGGAGTCACGGATGTTTCCTTTACTTTACGCAGTGGAGAAACACTGGCGATTGTCGGCACTAGCGGTGCAGGTAAAACCACCTTATCGCGCCTGTTACTGGGCTTTATTTCGCCCACCTCCGGACGCATCGCCATTGATGGCAGCGATCTTTCTTCATTAGATCTTCCCGCATGGCAGCAACAGATTGGCTGGCTACCGCAGCGTCCCACTCTGTTTGCCGGTTCGATTGCGGAAAATATCCTGTTGTCGCGTTCAGGTATCAGCCAGGCAGAGGTTGAAGCAGCAGCACGGCTGGCTCAGGCTGACACTTTTATCCAGTCACTGCCGGCGCAATATGATTATCGCCTGGGTGATGGTGGAAAAGGGCTGTCCGGTGGGCAGATTCAGCGTATTGCGATGGCACGTGCTGTATTGAGTGCGCCAGCCGTAGTGGTTCTCGATGAACCCACGGTGGCGCTGGATCGCCAGACGGCACAGCAGATGATTGCCGCCTTAAGTGACGCATTACCGGATAGTGCACGCTTGATCATCACCCACGATACGGAGATCGCCGCCACGGCTGACCGCATTATCGTGCTGGAGAAAGGGCGTGTGGTTGAAGCAGGGACGCCGCAGGCATTGCGCGATCACGCTGGCGTCTTCGCTGAACTTGAGCGCCTGCAAAAAGGAGATTTCGCATGAATGATCTTTGCCATCTCTTGCGCCTTGCGCGTCCATGGCGTTTTCGCATGGCGGTGGGGATTTTGCTCTCTGTGATTGTGATTCTCTCCAACGTTGCGCTGCTCGCATTGTCAGGTTGGTTCATCACGTCCATGGCGCTGGCTGGCGTAGGCTCACTGGCACTGGAGTTTTTCACCCCGGCTGCAGCGATTCGCGGGCTAGCGGTATTACGTACCTTCGCGCGTTATCTGGAAAGACTGGTGACACACGATGCAACCTTGCGCTTGTTGTCGGTTTTACGCGTCTGGTTCTATCAGCAGTTAGCGGATCTTGCGCCCGCGCGACTGCAGGATTTCCGTGATGGGGATGTGCTGGCGCGTTTTCGCGCTGATATTGATAGCCTCGACAACTTCTATCTACGCATTCTGACCCCCGCGATTGCAGGTCTGATCTCGGCGCTGATAATTTTGGCCGGGATTTGTTGGTTCTCACCTTCAGTGGCATTGATTGATGCCGTGGTGCTGACACTTGCGGGCGTGGTCGTGCCCTGGATTGTGGCATCGTTGACGCAAGCCAGTGGCAACCAGATTGCCACCGTACGCTCATCTGTTCAGGCCGCATCCACCGATTTGGTGCGTGGATTAGCCGAGTTACAGATGGTTGGCGCTGTTAGTCATCAAACCGATCATTTGCGCCAGCTTTCTCAGCAACTGATCAGCGCACAGCGTCGGCAAGCCTGGATTAGCGCCAGCGGCGGGGCGATCTGCGCCTTGATGGGACAGCTCGGATTATTCATCGCGTTTATCCTGCTCTTCAACACCGGGCACGCAACCGGCATTACTGCCAGTGAAATCGTGATGTTGTTGTTCACCATACTGGCGAGTACTGAAGCGGTGGCCGGGTTGCCCGCGGCCTTTGCTGCCCTCGGCACTACGCGTGAAGCGGCACGCCGTCTTTTCTCTATGACGGAGCTGACACCAGCGATTGTTTTGCCTGAAACCAGCCCGATGCCGGAAAGCAGCGAGTTGTCTTTTGCTTCAGTCACGATGCGTTATTCACCTGATGCTCCTAAGGTACTGGATAAGCTGAGTTTTGTTGTACCCGTCGGCCATTGTCTGGCGATATTGGGACCCAGCGGAGCAGGAAAAACCACCGTACTGAATCTGGTGCAAGGATTCTGGGAAACGACAGCAGGGGATGTGTCTATCGGCGGTCGCCCGGTCAGGACGCTTTCGGAAGATACGTTGCGTCAGATGATTTCGGTAGTTGGCCAGAAAACCTATCTGTTTAACGCATCGATTCGAGACAACCTGCGCCTGGTTTCACCGGATGCGGATGACGAGGCTTTATGGGATGCACTGGCGCGCGCCGCCTTAGACGATGAAGTCCGTGCATTTCCGCTGGGGCTCGACACTCTGGTGGGAGAGTTAGGAGGGCGTCTGTCCGGTGGTCAGGCCCGCAGGATTGGGATTGCCCGCGCGTATCTTTCCCATGCACCGATCGTGTTGCTGGACGAACCCACCGAAGGGTTAGACGCAGTGAATACCGAATTAGTGCTTAACTGCTTGAAAGAACTCATTAAGGGTAAAACCACGCTGCTGGTAACCCATCAGATCCAGCCACTTTCCCTCGCGGATAGTCGGTTACTGCTCGATAAATAATAACAAGAGCAGGGATCTGTTTTTTGGTTTATTTACATCTGCTTAGGAATAACCTGGGCAGATGCTTAATCAATACAAAAATAAAACTTGTGAGACAACTGACCAGGGATCACCATGGATAAAATGACAAACTCCAAAACCCGACGAAAGCATATTCGTTTCCCACATCTGCTGATTGATCAGATCGAAGAGAGTATGAAGAGCGAAAACATTCAAAACTTCTCAGCCTGGGTTGTCGAAGCCTGTCGTCTGAAAGCGAGGGATGCAGGCAACGAAAAGAAGTAGTTTTCAATTTCCCGTCAGTAGCATGTCATCATCACTGCATGTTGCGGACGGGAAATCCAATCTGATGTAGACCGAGTTCCGCGTTAGAAACAGCAGCGCCAGTAGAACGCAACACAGCATATTCAGCCCAACAGAACACACGCATAACCGAGGCGGGCATCTTAACTTAGCCAGATAACCAAGGGCGCATAATGTATATTATGTTAAATGAGGTGTCGGATTGCGCACTCCAGACTGCGCTGGGCTATCTCCTGCTGGTATTTGATTGCTTTGCACTAAATTGCTAATGCCCCATGCTGACGTAAACGACTTCCGTTTCTCACTGGTCTTCAAACCCTCCACTCTGCTCAGCCGTTCACATCGTAAATGGCTCATCATGGGCTTTACCGCTCAACTCATTCTGCAGCGTCAGGAGTAAAGACGATAACCGCTCGCTCGCATAAGTGATGAATTCCGGGCGCCCCAATGTCCGGTCAAAAACCTGTTGTGGCAGGAATCTTTTCATCTCATTGTAAAAGCGTCCATCACCTACGATTGATCCAATGCTTTGGATACGTCGTGACAGCAACACATCATAGTCAGGAATCTTATAGTCACTAATTTTTTTCTTCACTAAATCAATGTCATAAATAGCATTCTGCTGCAGTAACCAAGGCAAATCCCATAAATCGCGGTAACGAATATACTTGGTGGTTGCAGCTAATGAGATGAGCTTATCACTCAAAATTTCGTTGAGAGATTCACACATAACCAGCGTATCGCTGTAACCATCAGGCAAAACGCTGTAATTGCGTGTCAATGACAACGGCTTTCTGGTGTATGCGGGAATATTGGCGATTTCGATCTTGATACGTTGCTTAGGCATATCTCGTCTTTCCGGTGCTGTAGTTACCGATACCTGCCATTTATCAATTCGAATATCTTCGTAACCAGGCTCATTCTTCAACTCGGCTGGTTCTTTCACCGCAACCTCCAATCCGTACCGAGAGCCAAGATAATCTTCAATACAACTTTTAAGATTTTTTAGATCCGTACCGGAAAAGCCAATTCCACCTGCAAAATCAAGGTCTTCACTAAAGCGATTGCCGCCATAACACAGCCTCAATGAGGTTCCGCCCTGGAATGTAAGGTTCTGTAGTAATCCTTCTCTATCCAGGCAGAATAGAATGTCGTAATGCAGTAACTCCTTCTCAACCACATTTCGCATGCCATCAAGTTCAGCTGATTCCATGGCTTGGCCAACCAAATCGGCAAAATTAACTTTCTGATTCATCCTGAAGCTCCGTTGTATCGACCAGATGCAGGTTACGCCCTACCCGCCGCAAATCTCTGAGTGCTGTCTTCATCGTTGCCTGGCGTAAAGGCGATTCACCGATGTATGTGTCTTGCAAAATTTGTTCGGGAGAACGCTTGGTGTGCGTAAACTCAATGACGCCATAGGGTGTTTTATGTTCTTCAGAACGTCCAGTGGTCATCACTGTGATTCTGCTCATTGGAATCTGAGAGATAGCGCCGTAAGCAGATAACGCTGATTCCAGACTGAGATAATTGTATTCACCTCTACGCAGCGCTAATACCACCCTTTCAAGCGTGTAGGCATCTTTACTTCTGGCTAAGGCGTAAACATAAACCCCCCGAATGGCACGTGTGAGGATTCCGTCTTTTACTAAGCGATTTAAACCTGCTTTTAGGGTTTTCGCGCTATCTTCAAAAAAGATTTTGGCTAAATCCCGTAGAGTAAAGACATAACGTCCTCTCTTATCAAACATGTTGAACTGGGTAATAGCTGTCATTCTGTTCATAATTAAGTTTACATGAAAGCGAATAGATGATGGTTTTCATGTAAACATAATCAATGTAAGTTCGTCAAGTACACATGAAAACACTATAAATATAGCCTTTATGTAGACTTATTTGTTAGCCGGTTATTCCCGTCACCATGACTGAGGCAATACAACATCCTTCGTGATTTGTTAAAATTAAGCCACACAAAGGCGTCGCTACGTGAATCCTTAGCAGTAATCCCTCACATGTAATCTCAGAATTCACGTAGCGACGTCAGAAGATGCCGCTTTCAGACAGCTTCATAACCCCCAAGCCTGTTGAATCTTGATACGATTCTCAGCCGTCAGCTCAGGCATTTTTCCTGCCATCAGCTAAAGTTAACTGATTCAAACCCCAGTAAAAATAACATCATGCCCTTTTCTCTCACCACACATCTGTTCGCACGGCTACGTCTGTTGATCTCGATTATTGCCGGTGTCGTCTGCTATTTATTGTTGCCTGCGAAACTGGGCGAGCTGCAGCGCGTGTTGATTGGCTGGAATGTGCTGGCGTGGCTTTATCTGTGGTTTATCTGGTTTCGTATGCTGCGAACTGATGCTGGCGAGATCAAGCGCATCGCTCAGATGCAAGATCAGAGCGCTGCATTAGTTCTTGGCATGGTCATTGTGGCCTGCATGATCAGCATCGTGGCGATCATGAGTGAGCTTCCGGCTCTCAAACATCTTACCGGCACGCCGCGCGTGTTACATCTGCTGCTGACCGCCATGACGTTGATTGTCTCATGGGCATTACTGCCGAGTTCGTTCGCCATGCATTACGCACATCAACACTATTTGCATCGCAGTCAGGATGTTACGCCGATGATATTCCCAGAAAAACCGGATGAACCGGCCTACTGGGATTTTCTCTATTTCTCATTCACCATCGCAGTCGCATCACAGACCGCTGATGTGGCAACGGGTACCACCGAAATGCGTAAACTGGCGCTGCTGCAATCGGTGATCTCGTTTATTTTCAATCTGGCCATTCTGGGATTGTCAGTGAATGTGGGCGCCGGATTGCTGAGTTAACGGCTAGCGACGGCCTTTATTAATTGATGCAGACCAGTTGAAGTCACTGACTTCACTGGCAGATTGCGCTTCAGGTTTCTTGCGGCGCGTAGGTGTTTTTTTCGCTTTGTCCGCTTTGGCTTTTTCTTTGGCTAACTTGATGGTCATGACTTGCTGACGCGCGTCTGCGGTATATTCTTTCTCTTTCTTCGCATCAGGCTCTTTACCGCTGCGCTGACGATGTTTTTCCATTAACCCTTTGAAGATTTCATCCACTTCATTTCGCTCAGCTTCATTAAACTGGTCGATTGAAATCATTTTCTTATCGCTCATCGCGTTATTTCCTCAGTAAATGGCTAAGCTCAAGTCTACACCATTGCTGCCGGCGCGGCTTTCTTGTAATCTTGCCCGCCAATCATCCGCCTGCACATTAGGACGTAACATGACCACTCACTCTTCTAAAGATCCCATGCACGGCGTGACGCTGGAAATGATTATTAATGCGTTAGTGGCGCGTTATGGCTGGGTCGAACTCAGTAAACTCATCAATATCAACTGCTTCAAAAGCGATCCCAGCGTAAAATCAAGCCTCAAATTCCTGCGCCGCACACCGTGGGCACGTTCTGAAGTGGAAGCGCTATATCTCGACTCTCTCGAGGAACCCGCCAAACAAGATTCGGTGGATAGCGACTTTAATCCCTGGACTCAGGGCCAAAAATAAACACAGCGGCTAACCCTCTCCTCGCCCTTTCCTTTTGATGACAACCTTGCCAACGTCATCACATTTTCAAATGACCGGCTGCCTTGTAACTTCGTTTCTCGCGTGACAATATCGATACATGTATATACATGTATCGCCCATTGCAAACACAACTGATAAACAAAAATAACATAACGCACTGCGTTCATTGTTTCAGCGAGGAAACTATGTCAGCCGAATCACCTGCAGCCGATTATTCAGGCACAGAAAACCAGCGCCTGTCTGAAACCCGCTCCATCGATTACATTCCGCTCCGCGAACGTCATGGTCACCCATTCAGCCAGTTCACACTCTGGTTTGGCGGTAACTTGCAAATCACCGCCATCGTCACCGGTGCGCTCGCCGTGGTGTTGGGTGGCGATGTAGTGTGGTCACTTGTGGGTCTGTTAGTGGGCCAGATTATTGGTGCCGCCATTATGTCGTTGCATGCCATTCAGGGCCCACGTCTTGGCTTACCGCAGATGATCACCAGTCGCATGCAGTTTGGTGTGTTTGGTGCGGTGATTCCTCTGGTGCTGGTATGCATTATGTATGTCGGATTTTCAGCCAGCGGCACCGTACTGGCCGGTCAGGCACTGGCAAAGCTGATTAATGTCAGCAACGCGACGGGTATGATCCTGTTCAGCGCCATTATTGTGGTGATTGCGGTGCTCGGTTACCGTGTCATTCATAAGCTGGGGAAAGTGGCGAGCGTCATCGGCGTGCTGGCTTTTGCTTACCTGTTTATCACCTTGCTTTCCACGCATGATTTGTCCGCCGTATGGCAGAACCAACACTTCACCATTGCCAATTTCCTGCTGGCCGTTTCACTCTCGTCTTCCTGGCAGATAGCCTTTTGCCCGTATGTTTCTGATTACTCGCGCTACCTGCCTGCTAACGTATCGGCGAAGAAACTTTTCAGTTCGGTGTTTTTCGGCACTGTTTTAGGTACACAAGCCTCGATGACGTTGGGCGTCATTGTGGCAGCCATTGCCGGAAAAGCGTTTTCCGGTAATGAAGTGGGATATATCGTTGGTCTGGGCAGTAGCGCCACCATGGCGATGGTGATTTACTTCGCTATCTGTTTTGGCAAGATTACTTTCACGACCCTGAATGCCTACGGTAGCTTTATGTCACTCACCACCATCGTGTCAGGCTTCCGGCAGCAAACTTCTCTCAGCCGTGGTGGCCGTATTCTGTTTGTGGTGTTGATGGTCACGATTGCCTGCATCATCGCCCTGATCAGTGAACCGGCCTTTCTCAAGTCGTTTACCCATTTCCTGTTGTTCCTGCTGGCCTTCTTTGTTCCATGGAGCGCAATCAGCCTGACTGATTTCTATCTGATTACCAAAGGACGCGTTGATATTCCGGCACTCTCACAGCCTGATGGCCGCTATGGTCGCTGGAACTGGGCAGGGATTGTGGTCTATTTTCTCGGCGTGATGGTGCAACTGCCCTTTATTGATAATCCGCTGCATCACGGCTCATTAACCTGGATATTTGCTGGCAATGATGTGTCGTGGATTATCGGCTGGTTTGTTACCGCATTACTGTGGTCAGCCGCACGTAGAATGGATCGCCGTGGCAATTTGGGAAGGTCGATCTACCCTGCTGAGTGACGTTGTCACGGCCGCCATCTCAGGCGGCCGTTCTCTTTACTTATCGTTAGTAAAACGCCCGACAAGGGTTGCAGCACCCAAATTGTGCCCTTTCAATTTTGCAATCAATTCATCATGCGTGAGCCCTGCAGGCAATTGATTTACGGGTAAATCTGTGGCCACCATCACGAAGTTGTAGTGATGCATACCACTCCCCACCGGCGGACAAGGACCGTAATAACTTGTGGTGCCTGGCGAATTCTTACCCCCGGTATAACCTTCGCCTTTAGTTAACTCGCCCTGCGCAAACTGCGTGCGATCTGCCGCGATGTTATAAGCCACCATGTGCGTAACGCCCAGCCCTTTTCCACCCACAGGATCGGTGAGCATCAGCGCAAAACTGCGTGTGCCGGCCGGTGCATTTGACCAGCTTAAAGCGGGAGACACATTGTCGCCGGTGCATGACGGGTTACTTTTATTGTTGCCTGCAAAGGTTTTATCCAGCATGGCACTGTCGTTAAAATCCGATGATTGCAGCGTAAATACCGGGGCAGCCAGCACGGTTCCCGGAAGCAGCGCCAATAATAGTGCGCGTTTGAACATCACCATTTCTCACTGCTGTTGATGAAAAAATCAGCCAAAACATCAAGTATATAACCTGCTCACAATCATGCTGCAGGCTACACTGCTGAAAGTCCTCTTTGAAACCCCAGGAGCATCGGATGCCAGCCTCTTCACTCGCGTTGTTTACCGCTGCCACGCAGCAATGGTTTCGCGACACTTTCAAAGCGGCGACGCCCGCACAACAGGAAGCCTGGCAGGCCATTTCGAGCGGTAAAAACTGTCTGGTGATTGCGCCTACCGGTTCCGGTAAAACGCTGGCGGCATTTCTCTATGCGATTGATGCCCTGTTTCGTGAACGCGGTGCTGGGGATATCCCTGAACGAAGCCACCGGACGCGCATCCTTTATCTTTCACCGGTCAAAGCGCTGGCGGCGGATGTTCAGCGTAATCTGCAACGGCCTTTGGCGGGTGTGGCTGACGAGCGGCGCAAACGCGGTGAACCTGAGATTGCTATTGAGGTGGGTATGCGTTCAGGCGATACGCTCAGTAACGAGCGGGCAAAATTACAGCGGCGCCCACCGGATATCTTGATCACCACACCCGAATCCTTATTCCTGATGTTGACGTCGAAAGCTCGCGAGACGCTGCGCGGCATCTCCACCGTGATTGTTGATGAAGTCCATGCCGTGGCGGGCAGCAAACGTGGCGCGCATCTGGCACTCAGTCTTGAACGGCTGGATGCGCTGCTGACGCACCCTGCACAACGCGTCGGCCTCTCCGCCACGGTAAAACCGGCGGAGGCCGTCGCACAGTTTCTGGGCGGGAGTCGCGAAACGCTGATCGTGAATCCGGCCGCACAGCGTCCATTACAGCTCACCATCCGCGTGCCTGTTGAAGATATGACAGATATTCAGCAGCGCCCCGATAGCCGTTCGGTGCAGGATGCTACGCTCTCCGCCGGCTCCATCTGGCCACATATTGAAGCTGGCATTCTGGATGAAGTGTTACGTCATCGCGCCACTTTAGTGTTTACTAATTCACGTGGGTTGGCTGAAAAACTCACCGCGCGACTGAATGAACTCTACACGCGCCGCCTGGGTGAACAACCCACTGAGCCAGATGAGTCCTTTGCCTATGGCTCCTTTACTGGCGGCACGGAAAAACGCACCGTCACCCCGGATAACTTATTGGCCCGATCGCACCACGGCTCTGTCTCCAAAGAGCAACGTCTGGAAATTGAAAATGCACTTAAAGCGGGAGAGTTGCGCTGCGTGGTGGCGACATCTAGTCTCGAGTTGGGCATTGATATGGGTGATATCGATCTGGTGATTCAGGTGGGTGCGCCGCCTTCGGTTGCCAGTGCGCTCCAGCGCGTCGGGCGCGCAGGTCATCAGGTCGGCGGTACGCCGAAAGGCATCATCTGGCCACGCACCCGACGCGATTTGGTGGATGCGGCTGTCATCGTCGAGTCGATGTTGGCGGGTGATCTCGATGCGATTACCCTGCCACACAATCCGCTGGACCTGCTGGCTCAGCACACGGTCGCCGCCGCCTCAATGGACACTCTGGAAATTGACAGCTGGTTTGAGCTGGTACGGCGTGCAGAACCGTTTAAAACGTTACCACGTAACGCCTTCGAAGCGGTGCTGAACATGTTAGCCGGGCGCTATCCTTCAGAGGAATTCGCTAACCTGCGACCCCGCCTGATTTGGGACCGACAGAACAATACCCTGACTGGAAGGCCTGGCGCGCAGCACCTGGCTGTCACCAGCGGCGGCACCATCCCGGATCGCGGGATGTTCAGCGTTATGCTGCCCGAAGGTGAAGAACAGACGGGCGCACGACGCGTCGGGGAACTGGATGAAGAGATGGTTTATGAGTCGCGGATTAACGACATCATTACCCTGGGCGCAACATCATGGCGTATTCAGCAGATCACCCATGACCAGGTCGTCGTTGTGCCTGCGCCGGGCCGTTCAGCGCGTCTGCCATTCTGGCATGGCGACAGTCTCGGCCGTTCAGCGACACTGGGTGAAGCGATTGGTGGCTATTTACGACAGGCCCATAATGAAACGTCGCTGCCCGGCGACAGCCTTGACGCCAATGCCCGACACAATATTAACAGCCTGATCGCAGAACAAATTCAGGCAACCGGCGAATTGCCTACCGACCGCAACCTGTTGATTGAGCGCTGCCGGGATGAAACCGGCGACTGGCGTCTGATCCTTCATTCGCCTTATGGCCAGCGTGTGCATGCACCCTGGGCGCTGGCAGTGGCAGAACGTATTGGTCGTGTCATGGGCATCGATCCGGCCGTGGTGGCCAGCGATGATGGCATCGTGGCGCGTTTCCCCGATAGCGAGGGTCGGGTGCCCGGTGCCGAGATCTTCTTGTTTGAGCCAGATGAACTGCAACGCGTTGTGACGGCATCAGTCGGGCATTCGGCGCTGTTTGCTGCCCGTTTCCGTGAATGTGCTGCCCGCGCCCTAATGTTGCCGCGCCGCAATCCCGGTAAGCGTTCACCGCTGTGGCAGCAACGTTTGCGTGCAGGCCAGTTGCTCGAAATTGCACGTCAGTTTGCAGACTTCCCAATCCTGCTTGAGACGGCACGCGAATGTTTGCAGGACGTTTACGACCTGCCTGCATTGCATCAGCTAATGGCGCGATTACATCAGGGTGAGGTCCGGTTGACCGAAGTCACCACTGAAACGCCCTCGCCGTTTGCCGCACCGCTGCTATTTGGCTACGTCGCCGAGTTCATGTATGCCAGTGATGCACCTCAGGCCGAGCGCCGCGCTTCAATGCTGGCGCTCGACAGCAGTCTGCTGAGTGATTTACTTGGTAAGGTGGATATGCATGAATTGCTGGAACCTGGCGTGATTGCACGCGTTGAACAGGAATTGCAGCGTAGCGTGGTGGAGTATCAGGCGCGCAGTATTGAAGCTCTGGTGGATATGCTACGTGAGCTTGGCCCCTTATCAACCGAAGAACTTGCCGCCCGTTTTGCGGGCGATGAGCCGCTTGTGCCCGGTTTGCGCGCCCTGCAGCAAGCGCAGCGAATCATCAATGTGAAAATCGCGGGTATCGCACGCTGGGCGGTGACTGAAGATGCGGTACGTCTGCATGATGCACTGGGTTGCGCGCTGCCTAAAGGTCTTCCGGCTGCACTGCTCGAACCGGTCATCCGCCCACTGCATGATCTGTTGGGGCGCTATGCTCGCACGCATGCGGTGTTTACCAGTTTGCAAGTGGCCCAACGCTTTGGCATCGGCCGCGCCGTTGTTGATGAAAATCTGGAGCAACTTCGCCAACAAAATAAGTTACTTAAAGGCGATTTTCTCCCTTCCGGACCTGATGAGTCTGCGCAGTGGGCTGCAGAAAGCGTGTTTCGTCGTTTACGTGTGCGATCGTTACAGTCCGCGCGCAATGCCACTCAACCCGTTGCACCGGCCGCCTATGTGACGTTTCTGCTTGAGCGTCAGGGGCTGTTGAGCGATGCAGGCGCCCGTCAGACGCAAGGCGCCTTCACTGGTCTGAATGGCGTAGTCAGCGTCATTGAACAACTGGCGGGCGTGGTGCTGCCGGTATCACTGTGGGAATCGCAAATCTTCCCTGCGCGCATCCGTGATTATCAGCCCGCGATGCTGGATGAATTGCTCTCATCAGGCGAGGTGATTTGGGTCGGTCATACTTCATCAAATGTGCAAGACGGTCTGGTTTCCCTGCATTTGAGTGAATTCGCCAGCGAAACCTTACCAGTCCTGGATAATAAAGTGACATCGTCACCCATTGAAGCATCTTTACTGGCGCTGATGCAGGATGGCGCGGGTTGGTTCGTCAAACAACTGATCCCGCGCATAACAGAAAGCCTGGACAACGAAGAAATGCTCGATCCGACGGAGGTTTATCAGGCTCTTTGGCAACTAATCTGGCGCGGAGTTCTCACCATTGATACTTGGTCGGCGTTGCGTAATCTCAGCCAAATGACCATCACACCCAAACCACGCCCTGTACGTGCTCGTCATGGACGGCATAGTCGCGCCAGTTTTAGCGCCAGTCGCACCACAGAACCCCGTTTATCGCTGAATACCATGGCCGGTCGCTGGTCTTTGATCCCCCGCCAGCCGATTGCTGACACCGAACGTGCGCTGGCATTGGCAGAAAATATGCTGGATCGATTTGGTGTCATCACGCGTGGTGCCGCTATCGCCGAGCAGATACCCGGCGGCTTTCCGGCGTTGCAACCGGTGTTGCGCGGGATGGAAGATGCCGGGCGACTGCTGCGTGGGCGTTTTATTGCAGGCATGGGCGCGGCACAGTTTGCCGATAACCCTGCTATCGATCGACTGCGTCAGCTCGATGCTGGCAAGTCAGTGCGACATCCCCCCGTCGTATTATCTGCAGTTGACCCCGCGAACCCCTTCGGTTTAACACTGCCATGGCCGATCAGTATCACGGGAACCAAACCCACGCGCCGCGCGGGTGCTTTTGCGGTCATCGCCAGTGGTCGTGTCCTGCTTTACCTTCCCCCTGGTGGTAAAGAGCTGATGATCTTTGATGCGCAGGATAGCGATGAAGACCTTCATGCCGCGCTGGTAGCGCTGGGCCAGGGATTAAGGCGCGAGAAGCACCTTAATTTCATCCTCGAGCGCATTAACGATCAATCTGTCGGACAATCCAGTCTGCTCACTGCATTAAAAGAAGCCGGTTTCTCCCGCGTACCCAAAGGCTACAGCTGGGACGGCTAACATGCACGCTGACGATAATCCTGTAGTTGCATCCTTTCCAGCTGGCGCGACGTAGCGACGGGCCACGGCTGCTGCGGGAACAAGTAGAGTCGTATGCTGAACAGATGGAACAGCGGCGTGAGCAACCCGTCATCCTGCTTTGCCAGCCGTTCCAGCATCAACAACAGCCAGTCGAGTTCATCCAGCAAATCCTGATGCGGCGGCGTTTGCAGTGATTTCAAACGCCGTTTCAGGAACAAAGCCAACTCGTGAAACATCTGTCCGCTGTCCAGCTGATGTTTTGCCAGCAGATCTTTATGGCGGGCGTAGTAATCAAAACTGTTCACGCCCAGCCACACTTCCGTCAGTAACATCCCGGCGGTCGACATATCCGGTTGTGGATCCAGTCGTAAACGCGGCAGTACCACGTTGACTTTATCCAGCATCAAACTGATGAAACGCTGTCTGCCAAGCAGCGATGAACCGGTACGTTCAAGTTCTTTGATAAAGCGTAATAGCTCACGTAAACCCTGACGAACCGCGCGACGCGCCGTCCATGAAGGCCGTTTATTACGCATCAATACAGTCATAATGACGGCAAATAGCACGCCAGCCAGCGAGGCAATTGCGTTGTTAATCAACAACACCAGATCGGGCTTAAGATGATGGCCTAAACCAATAAAGCCGGGAATCTGAATAGCGACGCTGATACCAATCATATTGGTTGAGGGACGCGCAATCATCAGGCCGAGAACCAATAAGCCCGGCAGCAGACAAATAATCAGCGCTTCAAATGAGGTGGCCTGCGGCAATAGCAGCGCCACATAAATCACGCTGATGAAGATGGCCACAATCACACCGCGCACAAACAATTTCATTGAGGTCAGTGGCGTATCCATACTGGCAAACAGCGAACTCAGGATAGCAGCCATCACGGGTGCTGAGGCACCATCGTGCCAGCCCGTGCCAATCCACAGTAAACAGGAGCCAAAAATCGCGCAGAAAGCGGTTAATGCAGACAGCCTGATCAACCCTTTGTCATAGAAACGATGGGTACGTTTGCCACGCGCGGGTGTGGTGTCGCCAGAGAGATCGCTGACCAGCCCGCCGACGCTTTGATAAGCGCCCGCAATGCGCACGAAGTCGGCCATGCGCTCCAGCAAACCGGTAAACAGCAGGCAGTGCTCAATCGGCAACTCTCCGTTGCGCCAGGCCTGATTGATATCATTTTGACAACGGCTTAATTCCAGCTGGATGCCGCTGGTTTCCCCAACGGCTTCTCCATCGTTGAGCCAATGCAAAAACAGACGGAACGCTACCGCGACGTTGTCCGGGAAGGTAATCTGCAGCGCTGATAATCGCTGCAGGCGCAGCTCAATCGCGGTGAGCGTGGGGATCAAATAAGAGAGGTGTTGATACTGCACGCTGACCAGACGAATCAAACGTCGCGCGGCATCGCCCTCGTAAACGCAGTGCGTAATCAGGATTTCCACTTGCTGTGGATTGGTCGCCATACGCGTCAGAATTTCATCGCGCTCAGGAGCTTTATCGCCAGAAATACCTGACAGCAAATCGTGGCACAGCTTGCGGGCGTTTAAATACCACTGGCTGACACTCTGCTCCAGCAAGCTACGCATCGATACCGGAAACAAAAGTGCGTGCACCAGACTGCTGCACACTGTACCGACGGCGATCTCTTCAATACGGGATAACACGGTATTGGTGATCGACAGCGGCGTCATGACTTCAGGAAAACCCATGATAGCGGCGCTGTAGCCTGCCAGCATGAACACATAACTTTTTGGCGTGCGATCGTGCAGGGAGAGATACAGACACACGCTAACCCACAACGAAATGATGAAGCTGAAAAGTAATGGGTGTTCAACGGTGACGGGAAAAACAAAGAAGATAAACACGCCGCCCAGCAAGGTGCCGAGCATACGAAACAGTGATTTTGAAATGGTGGAAGCAGAGTAAAGCTGGGAAGCAATGAATACCGTGGTAATGGCCCAGGCGGGTTTATCCAGGTTAAGTTCCAGTGAGAAGTACAATGCCAAAAAGGCAGCCAGACAGGTTTTTACAGCAAAAAAAACGGCGTTTTTTGAAAACCACTGCATGACAGTATTGAGACCAGACGGCGCTAAGTGCGGCGTATCCTGCCAGAATATTCAATCTACTCACGGCGATAAATATGTCAGATTGTTACAGCATCAAAATTGGTGATATTGCCAGGCAATCAATATCAGGGTAATTATTAAGGGTTACTAATGGTAAGCGCGCGATATCGACACCCTTTTACAGAATCTCTATGATTTATAAGCCTATTGCTTAACGGGCTGTCATCAGCCGGATAAATGTGTTCTGGATCACATTTTTAGAAATAACCTCAATGATAACAACGGCTCCATAAAAACATTTCGCGCAATCTGGCGCAGAGAATTGCGCCAGATCATCGCAAGGTGGAACTCAGTTGCTTACCACCGTCACCCAGTTTGCATCTTTGCCAGCTGGAGCTTCACTCACGCGCTTCAGCGAACCACTTTTGGCATCAATGGCGTAGCTTCCAGTCACCGTGCTTTTTTCACCGCTGGCAATCAACCATTTTCCATCCGGTGTTATGGCAATACTGCGCGGCTGCTTCTCTACCGGCCAGCTGCCAATCAGCGTCAGTTTGCCACTGTGCGGATCAACGCGGTATCCGCTCACCGTGCTGCTAGTGCGTTCGGTCACATACAGGAAATGACCGTTTGGCGTCAGATGAATATCGGCTGACCAGATCCGTGGCGTTATATCGCTGTAGCCCGCCGGGCGCTCACGTCCATGCTGCAACTTATACTCTGTGGCCACCGCGTTGGGGGTTTCGCTGACTTTGACCAACTCGCCGCTTGATTCACGGCGAAACTGGGTGATGATGCCGCCCATCTCGCCGACGTTATACAGGTAGCGTTGATCCGGCGATAACACTGAATGACGCGGGCCATTTTCGTCGGCGGTTTTCACATAACCGTTGCCCAGCGCACTTAACTCACCTTCCTCGCTCAGCTTCAACTGTAATACGCGGTCAGTGCCGAGATTACCTACGTAAGCGGTTTTACCTGCATCGTCAACGATCACCGAATGTGCCGCATGGCCGGTCTTGTAGCTGCCAACCGGCGGTGCAATCACTTTGCCATCTTTGGCGAGCCGATAGACGTGCACCACATCGCCATCGTATGAGGCTCCTAGCAAAAATCGCCCCTGCTTGTCGGTGCTGATATAGGGATAACTGGCTGTAGCAGGGACTGCTGCCCTCTGATTAAGATCGCCGGTTTCGCGATCGATCTGCCAGCTCACCAGTTGCAGTGGTTTGCTGCGAATAGCCGCGTATAAATGCTGGTGGTCGGCACTCAGCGCCAGCGGCATCACTTTTCCACCTGCCTGGGTACGACCTAGCAATTGCAATGCGCCAGTTTGTTCGTCCAACGCATAACGTGCGATGGTGCCATCATCGGCTTCAGAGACGTAGACAAAGGTTTTTGCCAGCAGCGGCGCGCTGAGCGCCATTGCCGCGAGTAATGTGGCGATCTGAAAGGTTTTCTTCATTTAAATTCCTCAGCGAACCATGGCTGGACGTTTGGCATCAAAACGCCAGTTATCAATCAAAAACTGCATGCCAAGCGCATCGTTGCGGTTCTTATCAGGCAGAGCGTTGTAGAGTGCATGCGCCTGCTCGACACGTTCCATATTTAATTCGATACCTAAGCCAGGGCCTGGCGGCAGCTCAAGATAGCCATCGCGAATTTGCGGTGGCTGATGGCTAAGTTGCTGGCCATCCTGCCATATCCAGTGCGTATCGAAGGCGGTTTGACGATCGCCAGGCGCTGCGGCACCAAGATGGGCAACCATCGCCAGTGAAACATCAAAGTGGTTATTGGAGTGGCAACCGGTGGTGAGGCCCCATTCGTTACACAGCTGCGCGACGACGTTGGCGTTGCGCATCGTCCAGAAATGGGGATCGGCGAGCGGGATGCCGATAGCGTTGAGCTGCAGAGCATGCTGCAACTGCCGCCAGTCATTGGCGATCATATTGGTTGCCACCGGCACGCCAGTGGCGCGACGGAACTCGGCCAGCGTTTCTCGCCCGGAATAACCCTGCTCTGCGCCACAAGGATCTTCCAGATACGGCACTTTGCCTGCCAGCTGCTTACCAAAGCGAATCGCTTCATCCAACGACCAACTGGCATTCGGGTCCACGGTGACGCGAGATTGTGGAAAGCACGCCAGCAAGGCTTCGACGGTTTCGACTTCCTGTTCGCCATGCAGGACGCCGCCCTTTAGCTTGAAGTCCCGAAAACCATATTGTTCTACCGCTGCCTCTGCGAGACGCACCACCGCAGCACTGTCCATTGCCGGTTGATGGCGTTGCCGGAACCAACCATCCGCCTCGTCATCGCCCGAACGGTAGTGCATATTCGTGCGTTGGCGGTCGGCGATATAAAACAGATATCCCAACACCGGAATGCGGTCTCGTTGTTTACCACTGGCGAGCAAGTCTGCCACCGGTAGATCGAGGAATTTACCCTGTAGATCGAGCAACGCAGCCTCAATGGCCGCCACCGCGTTGTAAAACTTCTCTGGGTTCATCTGCGGAATATGTATGTCATTGGTATGAGATGTGTGTTGCTGCCGCGCATCGCTGGCAAACAGTTGACTCAGCGTGGCGTTAGCGCGCATCAGCGAGCTACCCATGATCAATGGGCGAAACTGTTCCAGCAGTTGCAACGTTGAAGCGTGGCACGGTGTTTCCCCCACGCCGCAGTTACCCGCGGAATCGGTAAGGATCACCAAAATTCGAGTGAAGTAGCAGTTATGCGCCCCGCCGATATTCAACAGCATGCTGTCGTATCCGGCGACCGGAACGATGCGCATCGATTTAATGACTGGTGTGTCGGACATGGTTTCTCTCCGTGTGACCGAATGCAGGGGGAACAGGTTTGCGACGCAGCAGCAGCCAAACACCGGTGATGACCGACACGCTGGTCAGCGCATACAGCCCGCCGGTGGTGCTGCCGGTATGAAGTTCAAGATAGCCAAACACGGTGGGTGCAAAGAATCCGCCGAGGTTACCGATTGAGTTGATCAGGGCAATGCCAGGCGCGGCGATTGAAGCAGGCAGTTCGCTTTGCGGCATTGGCCAGAAAAAGGCCGCGCTGACTTTCGAGCCAATACAAGCAACGATCATCGCGGCAAAGCCAAACCAGGGTGTTCCGGTGGTGGCCATAAAGGTGCCGCAAGCGGCAATCAGCATGGCGATACCCAGCCCTTTATCCAGCTTATCGCGGTATCGATCGGTAGTTTTACCCAGCAGGAACAAGGCAACAATGGCACATAGCCACGGGACGGCGGTCAACAAACCAATTTCAAAGCTGTTATAGCCCTGAATGCGCTGGATAATTTGCGGTAGCCAGAACACCAGAGTGTAACCGGTCATGGTCATGGTGAAAAAAATCAGGCAATAGAACAGCAAGCTGCGATCGCGCAACAAACCCCAGCGGCCATACTCTTTGGCATGCACGTTACGCGCGGCATCTTCCAACGCCAGCTGCTGTTGCAACGCGCGCTTTTCGCTGTCATTTAGCCATTTAGCATCCTGAGGTTTAGACACCAGAACCAGCGCGGCCAGCAAACCGATCGCGATCGAACCGCCCCCTTCCAGGAACATCACCCATTTCCACCCGGCAAGGCCATTTACTTCATGCAGCATTAGAATCGCGCCGGTCAGCGGGCCGGAAAACAGGAAGGCACTGGCTGTGGCACTTAGCACCATCGCGGTGGCTCGACCGCGCCATGCGTTCGGCACCCATTGACGAAAGTAGAATAAGACGCCAGGGAAAAATCCCGCCTCTGCCACGCCCAACAAGAAGCGCAGGACATAGAAATGCAGCGGCGTGCTAACAAACCCGGTTAAAACGACGACCATGCCCCAGGTGATCATGATGCGGGTCAACCACACGCGCGCCCCCAGTTTTTTCAGCATCATGTTGCTAGGCACTTCGAACAGCGCGTAGCCAATAAAGAACAACCCTGCGCCCAAACCAAAGGCTGCGGCACTGATCCCCGCATCAGTCCGTAATTCGGCTTTGACGAATCCAATGTTGGCTCGGTCAATCTGGTTAACAATCAGCATCAGCGCCAGCATCGGGATGATGCGACTGAAAAACTTAGCGATTGCGGAGGCGATATGAGCGTCGTGATCTGCTGCTAAATCATAAGATTGTTGAACCGTCATGCGTCACCTATTGGGTTAATTGCACCGCTATAGGTATACGCAGCTGATTTACGAGCGGTTATGTGAGAATGCCCGAGACCGTTTGTGCAGATGTTGAAAGGGCTTTTGTGTTCAATGCGTTAGCCGTTTTCTTAGCGTAAAGTTTTGTGTGGGTTTGTGCGCTGGCTCACTGGGAAGATAGATGCCTCCATACGCTATCAAAGTAGTAAGTCAGTTTTTCGTTTTTTAGGTCGTTTGACGTCAGTGGTTAAAAATACATTGTTAGTCGCCACGCTGCGAGTAAGAGAATGGGCAATGGATTCCCTAAGCGCAGGGAAATCATCGAAAATCGGGTTGTTATTGATTTGGTCACTGATGATATCTGCGAATTGTTCAATGATATCAGCAGGCTTGATGATTTTAAGTTCACGCGCAAACTTCAGCAGATTATCTCGATTGGGGAATGCTTTGCTTTTATTTAATTTAAGCGCCAACTCTTTATCCGTAGTCGGATAAATGTCTGTATTGACCACGTCATAGAGTGGGGATAACCTTGGCGATCCATTATTTTCACTGTCATACAGTAATGAAAAGTTCTTTAAATGCGCGTCACCGTTCCCTACCATGCAGCTAAAAAGAACATAGCGCCAATACAACTCAACCTGGGATTGGTCGCGCGTAAACAAACTCACAATTTTCCCACCGATTTCATAAGAACCACTGTATTTATGGTCTGATGTTTTTCCTGATAGCACACAGAAGTCCTCCATTGCCAGACGTCTATTATGTTGAATATCAAAGCGCTCCATAATAAAAAGTTCTTTATTATCAGAAAGCCAAAAATCGGCGACCGGCAAGCCACAAAGCTTAGCCAGGGACATACAGATAAATTCATTTTCTGCTAATCGTGGGTACTCCTCATCACCCGTTTTCGCTATAAGATTGGGGTACAAAACGGTGCCACGATTCTCAGTGCTGATCATTACTTTAGGTTGCACACCTGAAATGGAGGTTTGTAGCAGATATTTATTCAGCAAATATTGAAAAGCGCTCTCTTTATGATCCCAGCGCAGCAAATCGTCCAGTTTTTCCGGCGAAGGTCGGGGGAAATCAATCTCACTTTTATACGATAATGCGCCTATTCCAGTGTCCTGCTGTAATGCGAGAAAAAGCATATCACTCACGTTTCCCACATAACGGCGTAAACGTTCAGCAATGTGGTAGCGAACATAGCCTTCAGGTATGTTCATCTCAAAAATATTAAATAATCGACTACCGTTATAACTGATCCGATTTTCCGCCAACATGGTAAGCGATACTGGACGCGCCATCTCAGACAAATAACTGAAATTGTAACTTCCCCGCTCATGCAACAATCTGCCGCTGTAATCACCCCCGCTAAACACGTCAATGTAACGCAGTGGCTTTGCCAATTGGTTGAAATCAGTCATCGTTAAACAGCGCCTCCAGTTCATCCAGTTGCGGTATGCCCGCTGACTGCACGGAAAGTTTTAATTCGAGCGCGTTGAGATACAACGTCAACACTTTGAGCGACCCTGAATAAAGACCGTTTTCAATCTGTGAGATCACTGTGCGGTGAACACCTGAATGCGAGGATGCTATGGCTTGCGTCCACTTTTTCGTCTTACGTTTTTCTTGGCACTTTCTGCCGATATCTTGCATGCCTGGCAGCATACGCCTCCAGATGTTGTTATATAGCAACATTAATGTAAAAAATACCTGCTTGTTATTATATAGCAACATTTTAAGATTACTACAAACTCTTAAACAGGTTTCTACTACACTTGCCTGATTCAAATGAGTAAAGAGGTTTACATGACGCAATTATCTGACAGTAATCAAGCGTGGCTACTGGCATCGCGCCCTGATGGCGAACCGGTTAAAGATAATTTCAGGCTCGTTGAACAACCCATTCCTCCCCTTAAAAAGGGTGAAATGCTGCTCCGCACGGCGTACCTCTCGCTGGACCCTTATATGCGTGGGCGCATGGATGACACTAAATCCTATGCGCCGCCAGCGCAGCTCGATCAGCCGATGGTCGGCGGTACGGTTTCACAAGTGGTTGAATCGCAGCATCCCGATTTCAAAACCGGTGATTGGGTGCTGGCAGGCAGCGGATGGCAACGTTATGCCGTCTCGGATGACAGTGGCGTGGCAAAAATCGGCGATCTGCCCCACCCATCCTGGGCGCTGGGGATCCTCGGCATGCCCGGCTTCACCGCTTACATGGGCCTAATGGACATTGGCCAGCCAAAAGCGGGGGAAACCCTGGTGGTCGCCGCCGCAACGGGTCCGGTGGGTGCCACCGTCGGGCAGCTCGGCAAGCTCAAGAGCTGCCATGTCGTCGGCGTGGCAGGTGGTGAAGAGAAATGCCGCTACGCGATTGAAAAACTGGGTTTCTCTGCCTGCATCGATCACTATCGCGAGGATTTTGCTGAACAGTTGGCGAATGCCTGCCCTGACGGGATCGATATCTATTTCGAGAATGTCGGCGGTAAAGTGTTTGATGCCGTATTCCCGCTGTTGAACACCGCTGCGCGCGTACCGGTTTGTGGGCTGGTTTCAACCTATAACAGTGGCAAAACCCTACCCGCTGGCCCTGTCCGTACACCACAAATCCTGAGTGCGATCTTGAAACGCCGCATTCGTCTGCAGGGATTTATTATCTTCCAGGATTACGGTGATCGGTATCCGGAATTTCTGCAGGCCATGACGCCATTGGTTGAACAGCAAAAAATTCATTATCGCGAGCACATGATTGATGGATTGGAAAATGCGCCACAGGCGTTCTTCGATATGTTGAAGGGTAAGAACTTTGGCAAAACCGTGGTGAAAGTGGCTAAAGAATAGTGATAAGAGCCGGTTATTCTTAACATTAAATAACCGGCCAAATAACAGCGTTATCTTTGTTTGGTTTGCGGCAGCAGGAGTTCAGTCAAAATTTTATTACGCTGCTTTTGGGTAAGCCAAAACATGCGTGGAACCCACTGCGGACGCGGCTGTGCTGCATAGAGATGTTGCATTTCATCTAACCAGGTTGAGTTGTTCATTGTTCCCTCCTTTGTTAAAAAAGTATGGAGGGAGAAATGCGGAACAAATAGTGAGAAGATTATAAAATTTGTTCCGGGTTTAATCACTGATGGCAAATCAATGGCGAATTAGCGCCCTTTCTTTTTACGGCCAGGCTGCGCAAAGCGTTGACGACCTGCGGGTTTAGCAGAGGCTTTCTCAGGAATCTTTGCACCGTTCGATGCGACTTTCTTCGCAGCTGTTGCCGGTTTCTTTTTTGCCTGGCTTTGCTGCGTTTTTTGGTCTTCGGATGAAGAATCCTCGATCAAGTTAAACAACTCAATCAATTCGTCATCGGTAAAATCACGCCATTCGCCGAGCGGGATGCCTTTCAGGCTGACGTTCATGATGCGGGTACGTTCAAGCTTGGTGACCTCAAAGCCAAAATGCTTGGTCATACGACGAATCTGGCGGTTTAACCCCTGTACCAGCACGATGCGGAATACAAAGGTCGACTCTTTCTTCACTTTGCACTTTTTGGTCACGGTACCGAGCATCGGCACGCCTGCGCCCATCCCGGCAATGAATTCATCGGTGATCGGCTTATCCACGGTCACCACATACTCTTTCTCGTGGTTGTTACCGGCACGCAGGATTTTATTGACCAGGTCACCGTGGTTCGTCAGGAAGATCAAGCCTTGTGAGTCTTTATCCAGACGACCGATCGGGAACACGCGTTTGCTGTGGTTAACAAAATCGCCGATGTTATCGCGCTCACCCTCTTCCATGGTGGTAATAATGCCCACCGGCTTGTTGAGCGCAATCAGCACCAAATCTTCTTCGTTGCGCGGCTCGATCAACTGCCCATTCACTTTCACTTCATCCCCGGCAAAAACCTGAGCGCCAACGGTGGCGCGTTTGCCGTTAATAAAAACGTTGCCTTGTTCGATGTAACGATCGGCATCACGGCGCGAGCAGATTCCGCTCTCGCTAATGTATTTGTTCAGGCGCGTGGATGAGTTAGGCAGCATGGTTCCTCCGAAAAAAAACGGACTATACAACAACCTTAGACGTTGTGTAAGACACGGTTAAACATCATTGCACCAGCTTCCAACCTCATCACCGTTTGATAACAGCACACTAACATTGTGGTTGTTCCGCAGGAGTCGATCAGCGACAATCGCCATCCATCGTTTTTTCTTATGACAGAGTATTATCTTCATGACACACCTGCGTCGCGCCAGCTGGCTAACATCGCTGCGGACTTTCTTCGCCCGTCTTTGGCCACATCCATTGCCGGTCGCCAAAAAACAGATAGCGATGGCCAGTATCGGTGCGGGTCTCGGCTTGATGATCACCAGCTTGACCAGCCATTGGCTGCTTGGCGAGGTCAACTTGTGGTTTGTGGCCCCGATGGGAGCTTCTGCGGTGCTGCTTTTCGGCTTACCCAATAGCCCACTGGCGCAACCCTGGTCCATTGTTGGCGGGAATCTGGTAGCGGGTGTGATAGGCGTGACAACCGCGATGTATGTGCCCTATCCCGCATTGGCTTGCGGAATTGCGGCTTGTCTCGCGATTGCCGTGATGTTTCAGCTTCGCTGCTTACATCCACCCAGCGGTGCAGTGGCGCTAACCGCGATTCTGGGCGGCAGCGGCGTTCAGCAGTTGGGGTATCAGTTTATTCTCTCCCCTGTGCTACTGAATTCCGCCTGTCTTGCTCTGCTGGCGATCATTTTCAATAATCTTGCTGGGCGTCGCTACCCTCATCCACTGGCCGCAAACGAACCCAAAACCAATCCCGTAGCGCTTGAAGTGCCAATCACTCGCGATGACCTGCATCAGGCGCTTGAGAACGGCCAGCTGCTCGACATTGACGAGGATGACTTGCAGCAGTTGTTGCAGCGTGCTGAAGAGATTGCGCGTAGCCGTCAACAACTGCCGGTACAGCCGCTAAAGCGCGCCAGTTAAATAGGCAGGCGGCACTAAACCTGCCTGCTATCAGTATTAAAACAGACCGCGACTTATTTCCCCGCCGAAGCCGTTAATCCTTACATCATTTCCATCCACTTCGACTATCGCAAAGGGCACTTCGGCTGGGCCATCGAGCATGCCCTTCATGGTATAAAAGCCTGTCTGACCGATGTACGCAGCGTTGCCGCGATGGTCATGTCCAGAGAAGCAAAACTGTATGTTGTAACTAGATAGTAGATCCACCAGCACACTGGCGTTCATTAGAATATGAGTGGTGTGAGGCGCCAGTGGATAATGACCAAACACTCCCACTTTCTCTCCCTGTTGCTGAGCCTCAATCAACTGCTGTTCAATCCATTTCAGCTGCTGTTGCCCTACTGCACCGTTCCATGGCTGAGCCTGCGGTTGTCGCTGTGCCTGGAGTTCCGCTAACAGGTTCTCCGCCTGGTAATAGTCATCACCATTCAGTGCATTGCAGTACAAACTGACATCGTTACCGTCATAAACAATAAACCTCCACCCTGCTAAGCGAAACGCGTAATAACTTTTGGGGAGCGCCGCACGATTATTCAGATGCTGTGCGATAGTCTGCGCGTCATGGTTGCCCAGCACCACCGCATGGGGATGTGTTAACTGATCATAGAGCGGCAGAATGGCGGCATAGCTTGCCCAGTCGCGGTCAACCAAATCACCCAGCGTGACAACAAAATCCAATGGCTGCTGATTCAGGGCTTCAATCGCCTGCGGCAACTTATTGAGCGCATTGCGATAATAGAGATTATTCGCAATATCAGCCTCGACATCGGCATATTGCGGATCTGCAATGACACCGAAGCGCAGCACGTTATCCATCATCGCAGGACGTAAATCAGGTAAGGCATAAAGCTCGGCCACATCACCGAGGAGTTCTCGCTGCGAGGATGTCAGTGGATGCGGAATTGTCACGAAATGCACTCCTTAGCGAATACCAGCACGCATAAATGACTGAATAAACTGGCGCTGGAAAATCAGGAACAGCACCAGTAACGGCAAGGTGGTCATCAAGGTTGCGGCACCAATCAGCGCCCACTGCACGCCCTGCTCTGGCGCCGAGAACAGCTGCAATCCGACGGTGAGTGGTCTTACGTTGACGGAATCGGTAATCACCAGAGGCCACAGGAAATCGTTCCAGTGGAAACTAATCGATACCAGGGCAAAAGCGATATAGATCGGTTTGGCCAGCGGGATATAAATCTTGCGCAAGATATAAAACCGACTAGCGCCCTCCACAATCGCCGCCTCTTCCAGCACCAGCGGGATGCTTTTGAACGTCTGGCGCAGCAGAAAAATAGCAAAAGCAGAGGCGAAATACGGCAATGCTATCCCCGTTAAGGTATCGCGTAAGCCAAACGCACCGATGGTCTTGTAGTTATTCAGAATCAATACATCCGGGCTGATCATTAACTGCAGCAGGATCAGCGCAAAAATGGCCCCTGAGAATTTCATTTTGAAGCGCACCAGCGCATAGGCTGCCATCGTCGCCAAAATTAACTGCACCACCACAATCATCAACACCAGTAAAGTGGTATTGAGGAAGTAGCGGGCAAACGGAGCGGCATGCCAGGCCTTGATAAAATTATCAAAGGTCAGCGGCGAGAACAGCGAAAAACTGGCCTGATCCGATGCCGGATGGATTGCTACCCACAGCGCCACCAGAATTGGCAGTAGCCACAGTAGCGCCGCCAGCCAGATGGTGAGGTTCAGACACCAGCCACCCAACGCGTTCGTCTTATTCATTGATAATGGGCTCGCTTGTCCAGCAACGTAAATTTAATCAGCGCAATCGCCGCCAGGATCACCAGTAACACCACGGTCATCGCCGCAGCAGCAGGCATATCCCAGAAACTGAATGCGGTGCGATAGATATAGAACAGCAGCAAACTACTGCTGTTGTTGGGTCCGCCGTTCGTCATGGCTATCACCTGATCAACAATGCGGAAGGCATTCATCGATGCATTGATCAACACAAACAGCGTGGTCGGCATCAACAGCGGCCATTGCACGCGACGGAAGAAGTAGCCACGTGATGCCCCTTCAATTGCCGCCGCTTCATTGAGACGGGGATCAGTCTGCTGTAAGGCGGCGAGATAAAAGATCATAAAGAAGCCCGCTTCCCGCCAGACAGATACCGCCATCAAGCAGTAGAGCGACGTGCCCGGCTCACCGAGCCAGTTCACGGCCGGCAGTGAGAACAGCGCCAGCAACTTATTCAACAGCCCCAGTTGCGGGGTGTAGAAAAACAGCCACAGGTTGGCGATGGCGATCATCGGCAGAAGCGAAGGGATAAAAAATGCCGCACGCACCAGCGAATTTGCCGCCAGACGACGGTTCACAGCCAGCGCCATCATCAGAGCCAGCGCAACGGCCAGCGGGATGGTGATCAATGCATACAGCAAGTTGTTCCACAGCGACTGGATAAAGATATCGTCATCCAGCAAGGCCATGTAATTATCCAGCCCAACAAACTGGGCCGGATGATTATTACGGGAAGCGCTGAACAGACTCTCCCAGATCGTCGCCACCGCTGGATAATGGGTGAACAGCAGCAAAAAACTCAGTGCTGGCAAAATCAGCAGGTAACCATAAAGCTGCGTCGACCAAAATGCCGGTCGACGCTGCGGCGTACTGGCAATCATCGTGCTCATCGCGCTTCCGTTACTGGTAGGACTTTAACAGGCGATCTGCTTGCTTCTGCGCACCTTCTAACGCTTCTGCCGGCGTTTTTGCCTGGGTCACAGCGGCTTCGACAGCGTGGTTCAACGCATCCTGAATCTGTACGCTGTTGTAGGTCGAGAGTTCCGGCTGGGCATATTTCAGCTGCTCGCGCGCAACCAGCGCCTGCGGCACCTCTTTCACATAGTCTTTCATCACTGTGGTGTCCCATGCAGCCGGAGACGTTGCCACATAGCCGGTCGCGATGCTCCAGCGCGCGGCCTGTTCCGGTGAAGTCACCCAACGGATAAACTCCATTGCGGCTTTTTGCTGTTCCGCTGAAGCATTTTTAAAGACGTAGAGGTTACCGCCGCCGGTTGGGCTGCCACGCTGAGTTTTCTCTGGCAGCATCGCCACACCGAACGGGAATTTGGCGTTATCACGCACGTTGGTCAGGTTACCGGTGGTTGTCACCATCATGGCGGTTTTGCCGCTGATGAAATCCTGTGGCGTGGTGCCCCAGGCGATAGCGCCTTTAGGTGACACTTCTTCTTTTTGTCCCAGGTCGGTCAGCCACTGCAGTGTCTCAACGTTACCCGGGGTGTTGAAATGCACGGCGGTGCCTTTACCGTTATCCAGACGACCACCATTTGTGGCGGACAATCCCTGGAAGTTCCAGTAACCGTTAGGCGTTGACGGAATCTCGATACCCCATTGACTCACGCCGTTGGCATCTTTCACCGTCAGCTTTTTACTGAACTCGACCACTTGCTGCCAGTTGGCCGGCGGTGTATCGCCATTCAGACCGGCTTTCTCGAAGGCCTGTTTATTCCAGTACATCACCACGGTTGAACGCTGGAAAGGCACGCCCCAGACTTTGCCGTCAATGTGACGCAGGAATGCTGGGTAGAATCCACCGATCCATTTTTTGCCTTCATCACTCGAAGCCAGATCGCTGGCAGCGACAATCGCACCGGCATCAATCAGGGAATACGCTTCGATGTCGCCGATCACGGCCAACTGAGGCGCATTACCACCACGAAACGCGGTCAGCGCTTTGGTGACAGTGGTGGCGTAGTCACCGGTATACACCGGCTGGATGCTCACTTCCGGATGCACTTTTTCGAAATCAGCCACCAGCGCGTCCACGGTGTGGCTGACTTTGCCACCCACCGCAATCGGATAGTACATCTGCAATTTGACAGGATCGGCGGCAAAAGCGGAAACCGTAGTGCAGAGCAGTAAAGCAGAGGCCAGGCGTGAGTAACGAATCGCAGACATGATTATCCCTTGGGCGAAAAACAACGGTTAAACAGCGTATTTTTTCTGTGAAACAAACATCTGTTGTTCGGCAGACACACAGCGCTTGCCGGTCGTGGTGGAAAACAGATATTGGCGGGCTGCAGACCACTGCAAACCGACCTGGCTATCCTCGACAAAATGCTGCATACCAGGCACTTTCACGGTGATGGCATCGGCCAGGCCAGCCAGTTGGCACACCAGCAAGGTGTCAGCGCCCATGTATTCGTAGCTGATCACTCTGGCCTTTAGGGCAGCGTGATCAGGTGAGATCAGCTGAATATCTTCGGCTCTCAAACCGAGGCTCAATGCCACCTCATCGCAATGCTCAACCACCGGCGCTTGCAAATGGCTGAGGTAATGACAGTTCTCTTTGTTGTGCAACGGCAAGATGTTCATAGGTGGTGCGCCAATAAATTGCGCAGCAAAGAAAGTGGCAGGATTGTTGTAGAGATCGTTCGGCGTGCCCTGTTGCTCAATGTGGCCGTCATTCATCAGAATAATGCTGTCCGCCATGCTCATCGCTTCGGTCTGGTCGTGCGTGACATACAACATGGTGAGACCCAGCTTCTTTTGTAAGGCACGAATCTCACGGCGCATGCTTTGGCGCAGCTTGGCATCCAGATTAGACAGTGGCTCATCCATCAGACACAGGTTGTTATTCGCGATAACCGCCCTTCCCAGCGCTACACGTTGCTGCTGGCCACCAGAGAGCTGCGACGGCAGACGATCAAGCAACTTATCCAGTTCCATCAGTTTGCTAACGTCATCAAGCCGGGACGCAAAACTTTGCTTCTCTTCACCGCGTGCCTTTAAACCAAACAGCAGGTTTTCACGAACGTTCAGATGCGGAAACAGCGCATAGGATTGAAATACCATCGAGAGTTTGCGCTGCGACGGAGGCAAATGGGTGATTTCGAGATGCTTGAAATGGATCTCGCCGCGATCGGCGGTTTCAAGCCCGGCAATGGTACGCAGCAGTGTGGATTTCCCGCAGCCGGAAGGCCCTAACAGCGCAACAAAGCTCCCTTCTGCGGCATCAAAGGTAATGTCATTGAGGGCAATTTTATCGCCCCAGGCTTTAGTGATGTGATGTAGCGAGAGATGGCTCATGCATCCGCAGTCCTGAAATAGAATGGCGGTAAGCTAGCTCAGGGAAATGAAGGATTTATGGTGTTGACATGACGGTTGGGTGACTGAAATAGGCCATCCTGCAGTTATGAGGAAGTAAAAACCGGCATGCAGTTTATATAAAGTTAAAGCGGCGGCAATAATCGCCGTTAAATTGAAACATCACAAACCAAATGTCTCACATGGTTTGCTTAATTAGAAATTAACGGCGATAATTGCCGTCATATGACTATTGTGCAAACCAAAAACAATGTTAAACGCTGAAAGTCGTCAAAAGCTGAAACTGGTACTTCCTGCGGGATTGCTCGCCACTAAACCCTGGTTGGTAGCACAGGGTTTAAATCCCCACTTCATTGATAATGCAGTCAAAAGCCAAACCCTGCTGACACTTACTCCTGGTGTTTACGTCCGTGAAGCGTCACAGGTTAACTGGAAAGGCGTTGTCACCTCATTGCAAAGAATGAGTCTCTTCCCCGTGCATGTCGGTGGCTTGAGCGCACTCGATCAGGAAGGACTCGCACATTATCAATCACGTAGCAAACATATACACATAGAGCTATACGCAGAAACGGCACTGCCTGCATGGCTGAATAAAATTGACAGCAACATCCATTTTGCATGGCACAGCACCCGCCGGTTATGGCCTGCGTCACTGATGCAGGAAATACGCTACCTTCGTGAGGATCACTGGCGAGAGTCACTTCCGCCCTTGCTCTACTCCACACCCGAAAAAGCGATTATCGAGACCCTGGCAGCGGTTCCAACAGCAATGAGCTTTGAACATGCCGATCAACTGATGCAGAGCTTGCCTACCCTATCACCTAAAAAAGTGGATGCGCTTTTGCGTGCCAGCTCCAGCATCAAGAGCAAACGATTATTTTTATGGCTGTCTCAACAGCATAATCATGCCTGGTTCAAATACCTTAAGCCGGAAGAATATGATTTGGGTGTGGGTAAACGTGAAATAGCACGTGGCGGCAGATTGGATAAAATATGGAATATTACCGTCCCCAGGGAGTCGAATTAATGGACCGCCAGAGTGTTTATTATCAGCAAGTACAGCTTTTGTTACAGGTCCTGCCGATTGTCTCACAGCATGATTGTTTCGCGCTGAAAGGCGGCACGGCGATAAATCTCTTTATTCGTGATTTACCCCGTTTATCAGTCGATATTGATCTGGTTTTTCTGCCGGTGATGGAACGTCAGCAATCGCTAATGACTATCCGTTCTAAATTGGATGAAATCACAAAGGACATCAGCACGAGAATAGCTGACAGCAAGGTGATTAAATCTTATGAAGACAAAATGGATGCATTACGACTCACGGTCACGCGAAGTGGCATACAGATAAAAATTGAGTTATCTCCCGTGTTGCGTGGCACGGTTTATGAACCCTCAGTAATCTCAGTGAGTGCTTCCGTTGAGGACGAATTTGGCTTCGCAGAAACACGCGTGGTCGCTTTTGCTGATCTGTATGCGGGAAAAATATGTGCTGCTTTGGATCGCCAACATCCACGTGATTTGTTTGATGTTAAGTTTTTGCTCGATAATGAAGGGCTCACAGAAGAATTGCGCAAGGCACTGCTGGTCTATTTGGTCAGCCACCCTCGCCCATTATCAGAATTGTTAAGGCCTCAGTTAAAAGACATTTCCGGTGTGTATGAGGGGGAATTTCGTAATATGGCGGAGATTGATGTCCCAAGGGATGAACTGGAAGCAGCAAGAGCCAAATTAATTGAGACAATTAATCGTTCAATTACCGAGCAAGAGCGCCAATTCCTGCTGACATTCAAAGGGGGAACACCAGACTGGACCCTGTTGGGATTAACAGGTATTGAGCAATTACCCGCCGTTCGATGGAAATTACATAATTTATCTAATATGCAGCCATCTAAACACACTGAGGCGCTGGCGAAACTCAAAGAGGTATTGCTAATAACCACTTAGCTAAGCCATGCAGTATGGCTTAGCCACAAAATAGGATTTACTGCGACATACTCAAAATCGTCCGAATATTTTGCGCCGTGGTAGCCACAATATCGATCGCCCCGGTTCGCAGTGCGCCGAGCAGTGCCATTGCTTTGGTATTCTCTGAAGCGATGGCAATCACGCAGGGAATTTTACGCAGTTCTTCGATGCTGAGACCTATCACGCGGTCATTCATCACCGTATCCACATGCTGCCCCTGCGCATTGAAGAAATCGTAGCCCGCAACATCCCCGGTCACACCCTGATTCACATGCGCATCAATGATTTCGTGAGGCGTAAACCAACCGAGTTTCACCATATAGCTGTTTTCATTCATATCGCCAACGCCCACCAGCGCGACATCCGCTTTGCGTGCACGATCGAGCGTCTCTTTGATGGTGCCGTTCTGCATAAAGGCATCGCGCAGCGCGCGGTTCTCAACATAGGCGGGGGCGTACAGGGTTTCACTGATGCCGCCAAACTTCTTAGCCAGACGACGGCTGATGTGATCGGCGTTTATCGCATCGCCCGGACGATGAGTACCGCCAATACCACTGATAAACAGGCAGTTGCGCGTGGGCACCTGACCAGGATAATCGGCGACGGCAGCGACGTTACGCCCTTGCCCTACGGCGACAATCGCATTGTCTTTTAGCGACTGTGCCAGATGTGAAGATACCAAAGCCGCGACCTGACGACGCTGTTCTTCATCGTCTGGCGAATCCAGTGCGATGAGAGCACGTTGCAGTTGAGGGAAACGGTTTTGCAGTTGCTGTTCAAGACGCGTACTGAACACCGGATGGTAGCGCACATTAATTTCGACGATGCCCTCTTCGCGCGCGCGCTTAAGCAGTCGGCCAACCTTAATGCGGGATATCCCAAACTTACGCGCAATCTCCTCCTGGGTGATTTCGTCCTGATAGTAGGCCACTGCAATTTCTGTCAGCAGCTCGGAGTCCTGAGAAAGCGAGTTTTTTTCCATCCGTTACCTGTCTTGTATCGTGACATCTGATTTGAGGAAGGAGTTATATCATTGATACGACTCGCTTCGCCAGACAGCAGCGAGGCGAGTCGCAGGTTGCATCACGCTTAACGCTTGATGGCGTCGATTTTCAGCATGCGAGCAATCACGATATCCAGCTCTTTCTGATCGAAGATCTGCTTCCAGTCTGGCTTCACAATCTTCTCGCGACCGTATTCCATCGCGATCATGCAGGCATCAGAGAACGGGTTGGTGGCGCGGAAGGCCACTGCCAGGGCGATCTGAATATGGCCATACAGCATCGCTTTGGCCGCTTCTTCCGGCACGCCGCTGTGCTTCACAGTCTCATCCAGTGCTTCTTTCATAAATGCGCCCACCATGCAGGCCACGGTTTCCACCAGCGTTGGTTCCAGATACGCCAGCTGTGTCACCGTAACCCAATGCACTTCTTCAACCGGGCCATACATCACACTGATCACTTTGCTCAGTTCGGCTTTCTGCGCATCAGAGCCAGTTTCATAGGAAGCCGCGACATGCTGCACAGCTGCGATACCACCGAAGGCATCCGCGTGCTCTTCTTTGGTGTAGCGCTCCAGGAATACTGATGGATGGCAAGGATGCGCCACCGCATATTCGATGCCATCACGATGCGCGATCAGGTTCGCGTAAGCCGCAGCTGGGTCCAGCGTCAGCAGGATCGCACCGGCCTTCATCTGCGGTACGATACCTTCAGACACTTTTCCCAAAACGATATCCGGCACGGCCAGAATCACAACGTCACTCACCGGCACCACCGAAGCAGCGTCAGAAAGCTCACGGCCTTGCGAGGTGACTTGCTCTTGCGCTTTTGGTGAGTTCTCGACGTAAAACACCTGGTAATCGCTTTTCTGGAAGTTGGCAGAAATGCGCATACCCATTTTGCCGCCTGCGCCAATTACGGTGATGGTTTTCAATGCATTGCTCATTGGTATAACTCCTGATCTTGTTTACAACGTAAGAATTCAACGGTGCGGCGCGTCCATTCGGCTTCGCGCTCGCAGGTCAACGCGGCATCGTCCTGCCACGGCAACCAGTGTTCAACGATTTGGTTAATCTCTCTTTCTGCCGGGCGCACGCTGGCGATCATCCGGTCATAGTCCAGCAAGCCCTCGCCCATCAGGCAGCCTGCATAGGTAAAGCCGACCCAGCCATCACGACGCGTAAAGGCAAAGTCTTTGATGTGCAGATTGCCGACGCGTGCGGCGGTGTTGGCAATCACCTGTTCTGGCAATTCCAGGCCAGCCACGCAGTTGGCGGGATCAAGACACACGCACAACCACGGCGACAGAAACTTGTTGATCACTGACATCATCGCGCCGCTGTTCACCTGTTCATAGGTCTCCAGACACAGACGCACCTGCTGGCGCGCGAAATCAGGCAGCACTGCACCAATCAACTCTGCTGCTTCATCCAGTGAAGGACGGTGATCGGCGGTGTAAAACATCGAACGCACTACGTGCGCATCGAGAATATTTGCCATGTGCAGATAGCGACGCAGATGCGCAGTGCCTAAACCGCGCGTACCCAACTCCAGGGTGATGCCCAGCTTGTCCGCCAGCTGGCGAAGATCCTGCAACTGCGCGTCAGACCAACTTTCAATCGCCGGGTAATCACAAATCTGGAACACCGACACATCCATCTCGGCGGTCTGCTGCAGCATCTGCTCCAGCGTCAGCGGGTTGGGTACTTTGCTGGACATGCGCCAGAAAAAGGCATAAGTGCTGAGTCCGATACGGCTCATTAACGGATCTCCTTCGCCAGCACGCTGGCCTCTTCGATGATTTGCGCCAGTGCATTCGGGTCGTGGGCAAAGCGGCCAAGGAACAGGCCATTGACGTCTGCTCCCAGGCGCTGAATAAGACCTGGTCCGGCACTGCCGCCGTAAATAATTTTTAAGCTGATGCCATCCGGCGTTTTCAACTGTTGCAGGCCCGAACAGACCGCGCGGATATAGCTATCCGGTGCAGGCTGTGGCGCGCCAATGGCCCATTGCGGCTCATAGGCAAAGAACACCTCGCCCGTTAAACCTTGTTGCACCGCATCGGCCAATGCTTCAGCCAGTTGCTGCTCGCACAGCGCGATGGCCTGTTCAGGCTCAGCCTGCTGTTCTTCGCCGATGCACAGCACTGGCGTTAATCCGTGGCGCAGCGACATGGCTACTTTCGCGGCGATCTGCGCTTTATCTTCATGGAAATGGCGACGACGTTCGGCATGACCGATTTCGGCCAGTGAGCAGCCGAGTTCCTGCAACATGCTGGCGCTGACTTCACCTGTCCAGGCACCATTTTCAGCCTGACACACATCCTGCCCGCCAAAGCGCACCGGCGTCCTGGCAAAGATCTCAGCGACGGCGGGGATTGCCGGGTACGCAGGCAATACAAATAAACCCACTTCACCATTCTTAATGGCAGGAAGCTGCGCTAATCCAGCCACTTTGCGGCACCAGTCCAGCGTCTGCTGGTAGCCGAAATACATTTTCAGGCTAACGCCAAGCCAGATTTTTGGCTGAGACATCATTACGCTCCTTACTGAGAGGCTTTTTGTTCTTTAAGCAACTCGCCAACGGTGTTGACGATCATCGCCAGAGAAATCGCACCCGCATCTGGTGTACCGACACTTTTCTCGGCCAATGGACGCGCACGGCCCATTTTGGGCACCAGCTGCGCGGTATCCTGCGCGGCCTTATCGGCAACTATCGCGGCCGCCAGCCAGGCATCCGTCAGGGAAGCACCCTCCGCGACCGCTGCATTCAGACTGTCGCTAAACGGCACCAGCACATCCACCATGGTTTTATCACCGACTTTGGCTTTACCGAAATGCATAATGCCGTCTTTGGCATCGCGCACGCCGGTTGCAACGCGCTGTGCATCAGGCGATTGGCTATCACCGATAGCCGTACCCAACGCAGTCAACGCCACGCCCCACAGTGCGCCCGAGGTGCCACCGGCTTTATCTGCCCATGCATCGGCGGCACGGCACAACAGACTGCCCGCACCCGCACCGCGCGCAGCCACTTCACGCGCTTTCTCCACCGCGCCCAGTACACCACGTTCCATACCGATACCGTGGTCACCGTCTCCAGCAACGGCATCGATATCACCTAATTTTTTGGCGTTACGTTGTAATAAATCCGCCACTGATTCCAGAATGTGCAACACGCGCTGCGCGCTGTGCTGGGATTCAGCTGAAGCCTGCGGCAAGGCTTCTTCCGTGCTCTCTACCCGCTCTTCCGCACTCAATGGTTCGGCGACCAGCACGCTACCTTTACGGTAAGCCGGTGCGTTGGCGGGCGCGCACCACAGTGTTTCCAGCTCATCGTCTAACCACATCAGCGTCAGCGATGCGCCCGCCATGTTGAAGCTGGTAACAAACTCGCCGACATCTGGCTGAACTACTTTTAGTCCAGCAGCCTCCAGCAACTGTGCCACGCGGCGATACACCACGAACAACTCTTCATACTTCACGGAACCCAATCCATTGAGGATCACCGCAACGCGATGACCTTCAATCTGCTTAACATCTGAAGGCACTTCGCTCAGCAAACGCTCAACAAACAGCTCAGCCAGCTCATCGGCACTGGGTACGTCGGTTTCGCTGATACCCGGCTCACCGTGAATACCCAGGCCCAGCGCCATGCGCCCTTTTTCAACTTCAAACAGCGGATGCGTAGCACCAGGCAAGGTACATCCGCCGAATGCCACACCGAAAGTCCGCGTACGATCGTTAGCATGATGCGATTTTTTCAGCACGGTCGCTAAATCGTCGCCTGCTTCTGCCGCTGCACACGCCGCTTTAAACACACACAAATCCCCGGCTACACCGCGGCGTTTTGCCACTTCGTCTTTGCTGGCGCTGGATATATCATCCGTCACCGCCAGAATTTCGCAGGCAATCCCTTCGGCACGCAGGCGTTCGCAAGCCTGACCGAAGTGCAGTACATCGCCCGCATAGTTTCCGAACATCAGCAACACGCCAGCGCCGTTGTGCGCCGCTCTTGCCACGTTGTAAATCTGCTGGGCAGACGGCGAAGCGAACAGATTCCCCATTGCCGCGCCGTGAGCCAGACCTTGTCCAACCAACCCGGCGAAGGCCGGATAATGACCGGAACCGCCGCCCACAATCACCGCAACAGTATTGGGCTGGCTACGCGTGCTGCGCACCACACCACCGGTGACCTGACGAACTTTATCGGCGTTGGCGGCGACAAAGCCTTCAATGAGTTCAGCAGCAAAGGCTGAAGGTTGATTAAACAGGTACGTCATTTTAGTGCTCCTGTGCGATAGAGGTCGGCTGAGACTGCGGGCGCTTACGATTCAGTAACAGCATGAGGACAGCAGACAGCAGCATGAATCCGCCGACCACGAACATCGGTAACTCGTAGCTGTTGGTGGCATCGTGCAGTGCACCGGTGATGTAGCCCGCTGAGAAGCCCGCCACGTTTCCTAAGGTGTTAATCAGTGCGATAGCCGCTGCGGCTGACGCGCCAGTCAGGAACTGCGTTGGCAGCGTCCAGAAGTTGGGTAATGCGGCAAAGATGGAGCTGGCGGTAATCGCAATCACCATGATGGTGGTGAACGGGGAGTCCATATACAACGCGAGTGGCACGCTGATACCGCCAGCCAGTGCCGGAATCGCGATATGCCAGGTTTTGCACCCGCGACGCGTGGCGTCTTTTGACCAGAAGTACATCACCACGGCAGCAATCAGATACGGCACGCCGGTGATCAATCCTTTCTGCATCACGTTAAAGGTGGTGCCGAACTGCTGCTGGAAGCCCGCGATAATGGTTGGCAGGAAGAACGCTAATGCATAGAGACCATAGATAAAGCCGAAGTAAATCAGACACAGCATCCACACGCGACCGTTGCCCATCACTGAACGCAGACTGTGTTTCTGATGGCCCTGCTTCTGCTGATGTTCTGCTTCCAGCTCGTTAGTCAGCCAGGTTTTCTCTTCAGCCGTTAACCACTTCGCCTGGCGCGGTGAATCCACCAGCCAGAACAGCGCCACGATACCGATCAGAATCGCTGGGATGGAGACGCCCAGGAACATCACGCGCCAGCCATCCAGTCCAAACAGGCCATGCTGCTGAATTAAGCTTGCGGCCAGCGGTGCACCAAATACCACGGTCAGCGGCTGTGCCAGATAGAACAGCGACAGAATTTTGCTGCGATGGCGTCCCGGTACCCACATGCTCAGATAAAGGATCGCACCCGGGAAGAAGCCCGCTTCAGCGATACCCAGTAACAGGCGCAGCGTATACAGGCCTTCGACACTGCTCACCCAGGTGAACAGCAACGAAACGATACCCCAGCTGATCATGATGCGCGCCAGCCAGCGACGTGCGCCGAACTTATGCAACGCCAGGTTGCTCGGCACTTCCAGCAGGATGTAACCGATAAAGAAAATGCCCGATGCCAGACCGAACTGCACGCCCGTCAGGCCGAGGTCCTGCGTCATGCCGTTAGGGCCAGCAAACGAGATCGCGGTGCGATCGAGGAAGTTAATAAAGAACATCAGGGCTACAAAGGGCACCAGACGCCAGGAGATTTTGCTGATAGCGGATTTCTCAACCGCTGTCATGTTTTGCTGACTCATAACGCACCTCCGTGACGTGCGTGGTTAAAGCTGTTGTTTGGTGTTGACCAGACGCCAAAAGAGCGCTGGCTGCAGGTGTACTGAGAGGTACGGTGTAAATGACACATGTTCGAGTCCTCAAGGGGTCTTCTTGTACATTGGTATCGTTATGCGAACAAATGAACACTACACGTATAAATGTACATCTCTCAACTGTAATGATTGAAAGTGTGAGCCTGCTCATGAGATTTGATTTTGGTCCTGAATCGGAAAAATACGCACAATCACGGCGGAATCAGCGCGATATCAGCCTTGGGCGCGCGTCAGGTCATCGCTTAAGCACGTAAAACATATGAACAACCATTGAACATATGATTGTATTTATGGCAGGCTGTCAGTGAACATCTTCCCGCCTGCGTAACAAACGTTCAGGCGTCAGACCGAAACCCTGCTGGAGAATGACGATGAAAACGATCGCAATCGGCGCCGATGATGCGGCTATCGAATTGAAAAACATCATTAAAAAACTGCTTGAAGAGAAAGACTTTCAGGTAACGGATTACACCAATGACGCGCAAAACGACCGTCCAATGTACCCGGATGTGGCGTTTGCACTGGCGACCGCTATCCAGAAGAACGAATTTGAGCGCGGAATTCTGCTGTGTGGCACCGGTATCGGCGTGGCAATCGTGGCGAATAAAGTGGAAGGCGTCCGTGCAGCGCAGTGCCACGATACTTTCTCTGCTGAACGCGCCCGCAAGAGTAATAATGCTCAGATCATGACCATGGGCGCACGCGTCATTGGGCCAGAACTGGCGAAGAATATCGTCAACGCCTGGCTGGCTTCAGAGTTTGAAGGTGGCGGCTCTACCGCCAAAGTCGAGAAGATCGGTTACTACGAACAAGTTTCACATACTAAATAACTACCGACTTCTTACCTCTGGAGATCCTTATGTCAACACGCCGGGAAAGAGCCAACACCATCCGTGCATTAAGCATGGATGGCGTGCAACAAGCCAAATCAGGTCATCCGGGTGCCCCAATGGGCATGGCGGACATCGCCGAAGTTTTGTGGCTCGATTTTTTACAACACAATCCAAACAACCCTAAGTGGGCTAACCGCGATCGCTTTGTGCTGTCGAATGGTCACGGCTCGATGCTGATTTACAGCCTGCTGCACCTCAGCGGCTATGATCTGCCGCTGAGCGAGCTGAAGAATTTCCGTCAGCTGCACTCAAAAACGCCGGGTCACCCGGAATACGGCCATACGCCAGGCGTTGAGACCACCACCGGCCCGCTGGGACAAGGGATCGCCAATGCCGTGGGCTTCGCGATTGCCGAGCGTACGCTGGCGGCACAGTTCAACCGTCCGGGCCATGGCATCGTCGATCATCACACCTATGTCTTCATGGGTGACGGCTGCATGATGGAAGGGATTTCACACGAGGTCTGCTCCATCGCCGGCACCCTCAAGCTGGGGAAACTGGTGGCCTTCTATGACGACAACGGTATCTCCATCGACGGTCACGTGGAGGGTTGGTTCACCGACGATACCGCCGCACGCTTTGAAGCTTACGGCTGGCATGTGGTGCGTGATGTGGACGGTCACGACGGCGACGCCATTAAGAAAGCGGTTGAAGCAGCCAAAGCGGTGTCGGACAAGCCTTCTCTGCTGATGTGCAAAACCGTCATTGGTTTCGGCTCGCCGAATAAAGCCGGTACCCATGATGTCCATGGCGCACCGCTGGGCGACGACGAAATTGCACAGACCCGCCAACAGCTGGGCTGGCACCACGCGCCGTTTGAAATCCCTTCAGATATTTATGCGCAGTGGGATGCCAAAGAAGCCGGTCAGGCGAAAGAATCCGCGTGGGATACGAAAGTTGCGGCCTATGCCAAGGCTTACCCGGAGCTGGCGGCGGAGTTTAACCGTCGTATCAAAGATGCGTTGCCGGATAACTGGGAAACTGAGTCGCAACAGTTTATCGAGCAGTTGCAGGCCAATCCGGCCAAAATCGCCAGCCGTAAAGCGTCGCAGAATACCATTGAGGCTTTCGGTAAGATTCTGCCGGAATACCTTGGCGGATCTGCTGACCTGGCGCCGAGTAACCTGACGATGTGGTCAGGTGCTAAGCCCATCAACGAAGATCCAGCCGGTAATTACATTCATTACGGCGTGCGTGAATTCGGTATGACCGCCATCGCCAACGGTATCGCGCTGCACGGCGGTTTCCTGCCGTACACCGCAACTTTCCTGATGTTCGTAGAGTACGCGCGCAACGCGGCACGTATGGCGGCGTTGATGAAAGTGCGTCAGATCATGGTCTACACCCATGACTCTATCGGCTTAGGTGAAGATGGCCCCACCCACCAGCCAGTTGAGCAGATGGCTAGCCTGCGCGTGACGCCAAATATGAGTTTGTGGCGTCCGTGTGATCAGGTTGAGTCTGCGGTAGCGTGGAAGTACGCCATCGAGCGTGTTAACGGCCCTACCGTGCTGGTCTTCTCACGTCAGAATCTGGCGCAGCAGGATCGCAGCGCGGAGCAACTGGCCAACGTGGTACGTGGTGGTTATGTGTTGAAAGACAGCGAAGGTACACCAGAGCTGATCCTCATCGCCACCGGCTCAGAAGTGGAACTGGCGGTTGCAGCCTACGAGCAACTGACCGGCGAAGGCCGCAAAGTACGCGTGGTATCAATGCCGTCTACCGATGCTTTCGACAAACAGGATGCGGCTTACCGTGAATCTGTGCTGCCGAAAGCGGTAGCCGCGCGCGTGGCTATCGAAGCGGGCATCGCCGACTACTGGTTCAAGTACACCGGCCTGCACGGCGCAATTGTCGGCATGACCACCTTCGGCGAATCTGCGCCAGCAGAACTGCTGTTCAAAGAGTTTGGTTTCACCGTGGAAAACGTGGTTCAAACGGCAAAATCAATTCTGTAAGCCGTAATCGTCACTCAGGCGTTATGTTGAGTTGAATCCCTCAGGCGGCAGCAATGTCGCCTTTCAAAGTGTTACCGGCACAGCATCAATAAATGATCTGCGTAACGCGATATATCGCGCCCCGCCACGTGCAGTATGCGCACCTGACAATTCACAACACGCCTCCGCTTATCTTTGCATCCGATTACGCGTATTCTGTCCTCCGCTTGCCCCTTTCTCACGGAACTGGAGGAAACATGTCCACCTTACGTTTGCTGATCTCTGATTCACACGATCCCTGGTTTAACCTTGCGGTGGAAGAGTGCATCTTCCGCCAGATGCCTACCACCCAGCGCGTATTGTTCTTGTGGCAAAACGCCGAAACGGTGGTGATTGGCCGCGCGCAAAACCCGTGGAAAGAGTGCAATACGCGACGGATGGCAGAAGATGGCATCAAACTGGCGCGACGCAGCAGCGGCGGCGGTGCGGTGTTTCATGATTTGGGCAACGCCTGTTTTACCTTTATGGCCGGCAAACCGGAATACGACAAGACCGTCTCGACGGGGATTATTTTACAGGCGCTGGAAAAACTCGGTATGCCCGCCGAAGCCTCGGGGCGCAATGATATCGTGGTCAATGTGAATGGCGATATGCGCAAGATTTCCGGTTCCGCCTACCGCGAAACGCCCGATCGCGGTTTTCACCACGGTACTTTCCTGATGAGCGCCGATCTGTCGCGCCTTGCCGATTACCTGAACCCGGACATCAAAAAGCTTCAGGCTAAAGGGATCACCTCAGTGCGTTCCCGCGTGGCGAATATCGCGGACTTTATTCCTGATATCCGTTTTGCTGACATCCGTCGTGAGGTGATTGCTGCTTACTTCGCGCATTACCATGAAACCTGCGAGCCCGAATATATTTCACCTGAAGCGCTGCCTGACCTTCCCGGCTTTAAGGAGCAGTTTGCACGACAAAGCAGCTGGGAGTGGAATTTTGGCCAGGCGCCTGATTTCTCACATCTGCTGCAAGAGCGTTTTGTCTGGGGTGGCGTTGAGATTCACTTTGACGTCGAGCGCGGCACCCTTACCCGTATCCAGATTTTCACCGACAGTCTCAATCCCGCGCCGTTAGAAACGCTGGCGATGCGGCTGCAAGGAGTGGCCTATCGCCCGGAATCACTGCAGGCTGCAATGTTACAACTCATTACGGAGTTTCCGGAGCAACAGAAGGAACTCACCGAATTAGCAAACTGGCTGGTGAACAGCATCAGATAACATGGCGCTGCACCAGCGCCTCAATCAGTCCCTGCAACTCTTTAACGCCATCCAGTTGTCGGATATCGCTACACACCACGGCATTTGAAATGGCGTCTGCCGCTCCCAGCAACCCCCACAAGCTGGATTGCGGCAGCTTCGCTTCAGCAAACCACAGACGAAACTTCGCCATAAAATCGAGTTGGTATTTGCGCTTCACCTCGGCCAGTTCTGGCGTGCTGTTGAGCGCTGACAGCACATCGGGGATCTCGCGCCCCTGAGTGAGCACACAGTTCACGTAGCAAGTCGCCACCGTGCTGGCGCGTTCTGCTAAATCGTCACCTGCCTTAACCATCGCCGCATCAATAACAGCGTTTTGCCGCACATCAAAGTCTTCATACAGCGCAGCGATCAGCCCGTGGCGGGTGCCAAAATGCTCATATACCACGGGCTTGCTGACACCCGCTTCGATCGCTACCCGGCCTAAAGTCAGGGCATCGCTGCCGTGCGAGCGCACCAGGTTCCACGCCGTGCTTATTAACTGCTCGCGGCGGGCGTCAAAGGTCATACGCTGGCGCGTGGGTGAGTTCATGCAAGTTCCTTCAAAGTGGAAAGTCGCTGGCCCAATTGCCGGGCAAGCGCGTAATGGGCATCAGGATAGCCTTCATCGGACGGCAACAACAGTTCGCTGGTAATTACGGGCGCGCCGCAATAGCCGAAAATCCCCTCATCGATCTGATTGCGCATACTGCTGAAATAGCCGCGTCGCAGGTAAGTGCGCGTATTTGCCGCACCTAGCGCCAGCAGATGTACCTGCAGGTGCCCCAATTTTTTGATGACCTTTTCGCCGGTGTCGTCATACGCCCAGCCTTGGGTAAACACGCGGTCAATCCACCCTTTTAATTGTGCCGGGAAGGACCACCAGTAAATCGGATAGACCAATACCAGCGCATCGGCACGATTCAGACGCTGCTGTTCGGCCAAAACATCCGCAGGCGAGACGGTTCCTGATTTGAACTGATCGATATCGGCCTGATTGAAGCGAGGGTCGAATTGTTCAGCCGCTAGATCGGCGATTTCAATACTGTGTGCGCCGCTCGCCATGATGCCTTTAACAAGCTGTTCAACCACAGCATGCGTGTGTGAATGGGGGTCAGGGTGGGTCGTAACGATAAGCGTGTGCATGGGATTTATCTCCGCTGTTGATTGACCTACCATCAGTAACTTACCGATGGTAGCTTGTCAATTGTTCGTTTGCTGTTGGATTTGAGCGTGTGATGCCTTTGGCTGGCTGGGCTGCTGAGTGGCGCTGGTGATAACAGAATCTGGGGCAGATTTGATGGCACTGGTGGTGGTTCAGGTTGGGATTGTCTGGATGGCGCAGGTGATGGCACAGGCTGAAGCCGCTCAGGGCCTGGCTTTCTCGTTTGATTCAATGCGTGTTGTTGAAGAAATCAAACCTGCTGGATTGAATCAAGGCATGCTGTCAATTCGGCCTAGTCTGCTCAGAAGCTTCAGTGGGTTTTGTCAAAACGGGCACCATGTGAATGGCCGTAGCACCTCTGATGCTGCAAGGGCTATTCGCAGCGCTGAGGCTTTTACGTTGTGCTAGGAGATCCACGCAGGGATGCGTGGATCAGTTCGGGGCCGACCAGGGATGGTCGATCCCCGAACGATCCGTAGGCACGACGTGGAAGCCGAGGGCACCGCGTCAGCGGCGCGAGGACTGCCCGGCAGCAGCAGAGGTGCTACGGCCCACACCACCGCACACAAAAAAGGCTGCCATTTATCTAACAATGGCAGCCCTCATTTACACAAACGTGACACCGTCACTCACCAAAAAAGCTATCAATGTTGCGTCACGCTCGCCGCGCACTGCAGGCAATGCGCCCTGGTCGCTGATCGAATCCCCTGGCATCAAGCGCTCATCACCAACATGCACAATCCCGTCCAGCAATGTCAGCCAGGTTGAGAAACCAGCGACATGTGGCACCTCTACCTGTGCGCCCCGCTCCACTTTCAGATCATAAATAAAAACTTCCTGACCCAAGCGCAGCGGTGCATCGCTAGTTTCTGGTCCCGCCAGCAACGTCCACATGTTTAGCGGCAGGCCTTCTGCGCGAATGAAACTCGAGGTTCGTGGAGTAGCGCCGCGTTTTGCCGGACGGATATAAGCCTGAAGCATCTCGGTTTCAATAAAAGGCGCAGACTCTTCATAACGCACCCCACTCCCTGCGCTCACCACCATCGCACGTTTGGCATTCAGCGCGGTGGTTTCCCCCTGCTCAGTCAGGTGTTGTGCTGAACCACGCCAAACGTAGCTAAAAATCTCTTCGTCCTGACGGGTGTGCATCGGAATACGCGCATCCATTTTCAACGACATCTGATCAATCACCTCCAGCGGGCCAAAAGCCTCACCGGGTCTTTGCCGGCGGATGGTAAAAGGACCGTATTCAAACAGTTGGTCACGCTGTGCACGCATCACGTTCATGGTTTGCTCCTCAAAATGTTGCTATGCACATCATGATAGCGACATGAAAATTCCAGAACAGAGGATCGATTTGCTCGGTTATGTCAAAAATTTTGAATATTGATAACTCGCAGCAATAATAAGAAAGAGAAACAACTCAAAGACCGTCATTTTTCAGCATTCAGGATTAGTCAGCCTGCCTGTTTTTGCGTAAAATACACTTTTCCGTGTTGAGTAAATAACATGAATCGCAGCGAACAGATTCTTGATGCAGCCGAGCAATGCATGCGACTAAAAGGTTTTCATCAAACCTCCATTCAGAATATTGCCAGCCAGGCGGACGTCAGCATTGGTTTAATTTATAAATACTACAAAAATAAAGAAGCCATTATTGAAGCGCTGGTCACCAATGTGGTGCAACGCATGATTGCATTATTGAATGCTGATTTTGAGCGAATTGCCCATGCAGGAGGGATGACGCATTCGGTGCAGGACATTGTGCCGCCTGAGGTCGAACACAGTATTGTGTTGCTGATGGAGGTATCATCTGAATCCACACGTAACGAACGTATTCGTCAGATAATGCATGATGCGTGGCAGGTGTTGAAAAATAACTTTATTACTCAGGAGCAGACGCTTAATCCAGCGTTGGATGCCAACGTTATCAATACCCGCCTGCATATCATTTCACTGGTGATTGATGGCATGATCATCCGCCGCTGCATGAAACAGCGTGACGTCCCTGCCGGTTTTATGCCTTTCTTCGATGCCATCACGCGTGACATCAATCAGCCTGACAAGGTCTGATATCAGCCAAACAGATGATGCGTAAGAATGCCATTGATCCTGGCTTGTTCCTGATGATCCAGAGTTTTATCGCCAAAGGCGCGGCAGGCAACCCCGTCTACCAGCATCAATAAAAATTGAATACGGTCATTGCACTGCTGAGCACTCACGCCAGGGTTCTGTTGACCAAATGATGTCTCCAGCTCAGCAATTAATAATTGTTCTTCCTGCGCCAGAACTTCACGGACACATGGATTCCGTGATGCTTCCGAATACATTTCCAGTAATAAGCAACGATCCTGATACGGCCAACCCAGCCAAAAACCAGACTCTGTATTAATAATATCAGTGGTACTGATTTGTTGTGGAAGATTATTTTGCAGAAACAGACGCCAGCTCACCGCAGTACTTTTAATGGTTTCGCCGACTATTAATTCTTTGCTCTCAAAATAACGGTATATCTGCCCTGCTCCCAGCCCGGATTCACGGCTAATATCCGCCATGCTGGCGCCATGAAAACCCGATTGGCTAAAGCAAATTTTGGCCGCTGCAATAATCAGCTGCTGACGTTGCTGGAAGAATTCTTCATTGTCTGATTTGCTCAATCATCACTCCTAAAATGTCCACAGCGTAATTATTGTTTTTCATATCATACGCGAAGGCGTTTCCCGCTGAAATGGCGGCTAAAAACCCGGTTACATTTTTACCCGGGCCGACACATAACCGGCCCGGGTGAAGGTTACAGTTTCAGTTCAGATTCTTTCAATGCCGTGCCGCCACCCAAAACCTTGTAGAAGGTATTGAGGTTTTGGTAATAAGCCTGCTGCACGCTAACCAAACTGGTGCGCGCGGTATACAAGGTGCGCTGAGCAGTTAACGCATTCAGGTAGGTATCAACACCGTTCTGATAACGCAGGTCGGCCAGATGATAGTAAGTCTGCGATGCGGCAACATTGTTACGCTGGCTGGTCAGCTGATCGTTGATGGTACCGCGCCGCGCTAGCGCATCCGCCACTTCCGAGAACGCGGTTTGCACCGACTTCTCATACACCGCGACGTAATACTCTTTCTGCGCTTTGGTGTAGTTCAGGTAGGACACGTTATAGCCGCCTTTGAAAATCGGTAGCGAGATACTTGGCGCAAACGACCAAATGCCCGCACCGTTCTTAAACAGCGATGACAAATCGGCACTGCCAACACCTCCGCTAGCGGTCAGCGTAATGCTCGGGAAGAAGTTGGCGCGGGCGGCACCGATATTGGCATTCGCCGCCTTTAGATTATGCTCGGCCTGCAACACATCCGGACGATTGTTTAAGGCATCCGATGACACGCCCGCAGGCACGGTTTTCAATGCATTGCCAATCGACTCAATATCCTTCGGCAACAGGCTATCCGGCACGCTTTTACCGACCACCAAATCCAGCGCATTTTTATCCTGTGCCACGCTGGTGGTATAGCTGGCCACATCCGCCTGCGCGGATTGATACGTGGTTTCTGCTGAAGCCACGTCCACCATCGAATCCACCCCGTTTTGCAGACGTTTGCGCGTCACTTCCAGCGACTGGCGCGCACTCTCTGCCGTCTCTTTGGCGATTGCCAGATTGCTGCGATCGGCAGCCAGCTGTAGCCAGTAATCCACGGTGTTATACAGCACGGTCAGGCGCGTGCTGCGTGCGCCCTCCAGCGTGCCGAGGTAGGTTTCATACTGCTGGCGCGACAGACTTTGGTTTTTACCAAACAGATCTAACTCGAAGGAACTGACGCTGCCTTCCGCCGAATAGCTATTGCTGATCGCGGTTTGATTCCCTTCACCGGTCAGTGCGCGCGAACGAGTGCCGCTGACCCCTGCACTGAGGGTCGGGAACAGATCGGCGCGCTGTTCGCCGTACTGCGCGTGCGCCGATTTCACGCTGGCCACCGCTTCACGCAGATCGCGGCTGCTGTCCAACGCCATCGTCACCACCTGACGCAGCTTGGTATCCAGCACATAATCCTGCCAGCTGATATCACGATAATTCGCGGGCGTGCCCTGCAAGCCACGATAGGCATCGCCGGATGGCGCGGTGGTGTTAACCGCGTCCTGAGGACGATCATAGTGCGGATCGAGTGACACGCAGCCCGCGAGGAAGCACGGTAACAAGACCATTAACAGTTTTGCAGACATATTATTCCTCCGCCTTCACAGCAGATTCGGTTGACTGTGCATCGTCATGCGGAATCGCCGGGAATACGCGACGGACCAGAACAAAGAACAGCGGAACAAAGAAGATCGCCAGTAACGTTGCCGTCAGGGTGCCGCCGATAATACCGGTCCCGATGGCGATACGGCTGTTGGCACCGGCGCCGGTAGAAATGGCCAGCGGCAGCACCCCGGCGGTGAACGCCAGTGACGTCATAATGATCGGACGCAAACGCATGGTGGCGGCATGAATCGCGGCTTTCACCAGATTCTCGCCTTTGCGGTAATTGTCCTCAGCGAATTCCACGATCAGAATCGCGTTCTTCGCCGATAGCCCAATAATGGTCAACAGCGCCACCTGGAAATACACATCGTTTTCCAGACCACGCAATGTAATCGCCAGCAGTGAACCAATGACACCTAACGGCACCACCATCATCACCGAGAACGGCACCGACCAGCTTTCATACAGCGCGGCGAGACACAGGAACACCACAATCAGCGAAATGCCATACAGCGACATCGCCTGGTTGCCCGAGAGTTTTTCCTGATAAGAGAGCCCGCTCCACGCAAAGGTGGTGCCGGCCGGCAGTTTGGCCGCCAGTTTCTCCATCGCGGTGATGGCATCGCCCGAACTCTTACCGGAGGCTGACGACCCTTCGATTTCATACGAAGCCAGGCCGTTATAACGTGACAGCACATCGGGTCCGTAGGCCCATTGCGATGAGGCAAACGAAGAGAATGGCACCATGGTGGTGTTGCTGCTGCTATCTGTTCCGCGCACGTACCATTGATCGATATCTTCCGGCTTACTGCGGAACTGCTGGTCGCCCTGCATGTACACTTTCTTCACGCGGCCACGGTCGGTGAAGTCGTTGACGTAACTCCCGCCAATCGCTGCACTCAGCGTGGTGTTGATATCACTGATGGTCAGGCCCAACGACTGTGCTTTGGCATCATCAATACTTACATCCAACTGCGGCAGATCGGGCAGCGAATTGGCGCGTACTGCACTCAACACCGGATCCTGATTAGCTTCGGCAATCAGCTGGTTGCGCATCTTCAGCAGCTGGTCACGGTCGGTGGCCCCACGCCCTTGCAGTTCAAAGGTAAAGCCGTTGGACTGCCCCAGGCCAGAGACCGAAGGCGGAGACAGGACAAAGATCTGTGCGTCACGAATGCTGGAGAGCGCAGCCATCGCGCGGCCCGCAATCGCATCGGCGCTATTTTCAGTGCCTTTACGCTCGCTCCAGTTTTTCAGCGAGATAAAGCCAATACCGGCGTTTTGTCCGCTACCGGCAAAGCTGAAGCCGTTAACCAGCATGCTGACGTTAACGTTATCTTTCTCTTTGGTAGCGAAGTACTGCTGCACCTGCTTACGCACTTCACTGGTACGGTTTTCCGTTGCGCCCGGTGCCAGCTGATATTGCACCATGATATAGCCCTGATCTTCGGTCGGCAGGAAGCCGGTCGGCAGGCGCATATACAGTACCGCACAACCAATCAGTAATACGCCGTACAGCAATAAATAGCGCACTGAACTGTTCACTACATGGCCGACGCCGTTTTGATAACGTCCCTGCACTTTTTCATAGCTGCGGTTAAACCAGCCGAAGAAGCCTGTACTACCACTTTCGTGATTATGCGGTTTCAGTAAGGTGGCGCAGAGTGCCGGCGTCAGCGTTAATGCCACAATCACCGACAGCACCATCGACGATACAATGGTGATGGAGAACTGGCGGTAGATTACGCCGGTTGAACCACTGAAGAAGGTCATCGGCAGGAACACCGCGGACAGCACCAACGCAATCCCCACCAGCGCGCCGGTGATCTCTCGCATTGATTTTTCGGTGGCCTGTCGCGGTGGCAATCCCTCTTCGCGCATCACGCGCTCGACGTTTTCCACCACCACAATCGCATCATCAACTAATAAGCCGATGGCGAGCACCATGCCGAACATGGTTAAAGTGTTAATCGAGTAACCAAACAGCGACAGCACGCCAAAGGTACCCAGCAACACCACCGGCACGGCAATCGCCGGAATCAAGGTGGTACGAATGTTCTGCAGGAACACGAACATCACGATAACTACCAGGATCACCGCTTCAATCAGCGTTTTCACCACTTCTTCAATCGAGATTTTGACGAAGTCGGTGCTGTCGAGTGGATAGGCAATTTCATAGCCCGCAGGCATGCTGCTGCGGAACTCATTGATGGTGGATTTCACCTGCTCGGCAGTGGACAGCGCATTCGCACCCGATGCCAGCTGCACCGCGATGCCGGATGCCGGATGGCCGTTTGCCAACACGTTGGCGCTGTAATCTTCATCGCCCATCTCGACGCGCGCGACGTCACTCAGGCGCACCACGGAACCGTCGGACTGACTTTTCAGGACGATATTGCGGAACTGTTCTGGGGTTTGCAGACGTGAACGCGAACGCACCGTCGCCACCAGTTGCTGCTCTTTACTGGCTGGCTGTGCGCCCAACTGACCGGAAGAGACCTGGGTGTTCTGGCTCTCCAGCGCGGTGGTGACATCCGACGGCATCAGTGAATAAGAAGCAAGCTTGCTGGGATCCAACCAAATGCGCATCGCGTACTCGGCACCAAACACCTGAACGCTACCCACACCGGTCACGCGCGCCAGCGTGTCTTCCATATTACTGACCATATAGTCAGCCACATCGGAAGAGCTGCTTTTATTCGTCTTATCGTAGACCGCGAGGATCAACAGGAAATCGCTCTGTGCTTTCTCCACGGTGACACCCTGAGTGGTCACCGTGGTTGGCAAACGGCTCTCTGCCTGCTGAACCTTGTTCTGCACCTGCACCTGGGCGATATCCGGATCGGTGCCCTGCTGGAAGGTGACGTTGATTTTCACCTGCCCGGTGGATGCCGTGCTGGTGGAGTTGAAATAGAGCAGACCATCCAGTCCGGTGAGCTGCTGCTCGATAACCTGAGTGACGCTGCTCTCCAGCGTTTCCGCCGACGCACCGGTATAGGTTGCCTGAATGCTGATCTGCGGTGGCGCGACGTCAGGATATTGCGCCACGGGCAAGCTGTTAACACTGAGCAAGCCGAACATCATAATGCAGATGGCGATGACCCAGGCAAACACAGGCCGACGAATAAAGAACTGAGCCAACATATCAGTTACCCTCGCTGGTCGCGGCTTTATCGTTTGGCGTTACTTCCACGGCTTTAACACTCATGCCCGCCTGCACTTTCCCCGTGCCTTCAACAATCAGCTTGTCACCGCTATTGAGACCAGAGGTGATCAGCCACTTATTCCCAATCACGCGATCGGCCACCACTTCACGGCTCTCGACTTTATTCTCTTTATCGACCACCAGCGCCGTGGCGTTGCCTTTGGCATCACGCGTGATGCCCTGCTGCGGTGCCATGATTGCATCAGTTTTTACGCCGTTGGTCACATTGGCACGCACATACATGCCCGGCAGTAGCTCATGTTGCGGGTTAGGGAAAATCGCGCGCAGCGTGACGGTGCCGGTGGCTTCATCCACTGACACTTCTGTCAGTTCCAGTTTGCCCGGATGGTCATAAGCACTGCCATCTTCGAGTTTCACCGTCACGGGCACGACATCAGTACTCTGCTGTAAAGAAGCCTGCTGGCGTTTCAGTTTCAGCAGCTGCACGCTGGATTGGGTCAGATCGACATAGATCGGGTCGAGGGCACGAATGGTGGCCAGGGCGGTAGTTTGACTGGCGGTCACCAGCGCACCCGGTGTCACCGATGAGATGCCAATACGGCCGCTGATCGGCGCTTTGATTTGGGTGTAATTCAGATTGATGCGCGCACTTTCCACGGCGGCACGGTATTGATCCACCGACGCCACATTTTGTTGATAGGTCGCCAATGCATCGTCAGCATCCTGACGCGACACACCGTTCTCTTTTACTAGTGCGGCGTAACGCTCTGCTTTTAACTTGCTGCTTTTTACTAACGCCTGCGCATTCTTTAACTGCGCGAGCGCTTGATCGTAACTGGCCTGATAGCTGGCAGGATCGATTTGATACAACACCTGCCCGGCTTTGACTTCATCGCCTTCGGTAAACAGGCGCTTCAGGATAATGCCTTCAACCTGCGGTCGGACTTCGGAGGTCATACTGCCGGTTACACGCCCGGCAAGTTGGCTGTCCAGCGTAACCGATTCGTTTTGCAACGTTTTCACGCCCACTTCTGTGGTGATTGCCGCGGCTTGTTGATTGCTGCTTTGATCGCAAGCGGCGACTAACATCACCAGCCCGGCGATCACACTGCGCTGAAAATTCTTCATGAATAACCCTGTAGTGAACGTTCATTCTCAAATTGAAGTCTATCAAATTAGCATTCCTTCCACTGTCAGGAAAATGAAAAGAGTCAGATCGCGGCTTAGCTTCGGGTGCTAAAAGCGTGAAACCACCAAAACACCCTTCTGTTGTGAGAAAAGTGGTGAGAAAAGTGATTTGGAAACATGAGCATTCTTCAATATCAGAATGAAAGATCGTCAGGTTGCAAATTAACAACAGATATGTACAAAAATTGCCGACACTTCAGGATTATTTAATATCGATTTGCGTTAAATTGCATTTATGCTCTATTTTAATTGTTGGCGACTTTAGGAAATAACGCCTCAATAAATCACTCCCCGTTAAAGTTGCACGGGATATCTTTTCCTAAAAATACCATAACCTGCCGCTATATTCCCCCCATTACTGACCTAAGCGAAGCGAATAATGGGTCATAATAAAAATTTATTTTTCACTTCAAATTAAAGTCATACAGAAAATACACCTTCTCTCGCCCCTCTCGCAGAGCAATATCCATGGGGTATGTCTATTTGTCATACTAAAGATGACAATTAAAATAATTGCGTCATGTTTTCGTTAGAAAAGTGTTTAGGAAGTTTCTTATCTTCACACAGGCCAGCAAATAATATAAAAACGTTAAAAGTTTTGTAAATTCGAATCATTACACAGAGCCTCCCTTTAAACGGAATTAAGTGCTCAGCGGATTTTTATTGCCGTTTTATTTCAGGATGCAAAATTAGTTTATTTTGCGGTCCGTGCGGTAGCCATGCCGAAATAAAAACAAAGGGTAATTATGGATCGTGTCGTCGTTGCGCATTCCCCATTGGGTGAATCACTGTTATTCAAAAGCATGACAGGTCATGAAGCACTGTCGTGCCTTTATCAATATGATATTGAATTTCTTAGCAAAGATAACAGCATCGCTTTACCCGATTTGCTAGGTAAACCGTTAACGCTTGAGCTGAACCCTCGCCCCGGTGTGACACGTTATCTGAGCGGGATAATAACGCGCATGGCATTTGTCGGGCACGAGAAGCATCGGGAAGAATATTATACTTATCGTGCGGAGGTCAGACCTGAATTATGGTATCTGACGCAGAATCGCGGCTTCCGTATTTGGCAAAAAAAATCAGTTAAGCAAATCCTTGAAACGGTCTTAAATGACACTGGCATCATCTTCGAAAATAAACTGACCGGTAGCTACCGCGAATGGGATTTTTGCGTACAGTATCAGGAGAGCACCTTCGATTTCATTCAGCGATTGATGGAGCACGAAGGGATCTATTTTTATTTCGAACATGCCATGGATAAACAGACGCTGATTCTGGCTGACGATCCCGCAATCCATAAGCCTTTCACCGGCTATGACTGCATTGAATATCATCAGGCGGCAGCAGGCGGATATGTGAATGATGAAAGCATCAATATCTGGCAAGCCAGCGCCGCTATTTCCCCCAGCCTTTATCAACACGACGATTACAATTATCTGGAAAGTAATGCTGATCTTTCCGCAAATGGCCAGATCGGTCAGTCGCACGCGGAAAAAACCGCAACCCAGCGCGAATGGCCGGGACAATATCCGCAGCAAGGGGATGGGCAAAATTACGTCACGGTTCGTCAGCAGGAGTTTGCGGCCCGCCAGTTAGAGTCCGATGGCGTGGGCGATGCTTTTGGTCTGGCGCCAGGCTATACCTTTGCACTGACCAAAGCCCCACGCGCTAGCGATGAAGGCCAATCTTTTTTGATTACCGCCGTGAATTACCAACTGGTGGAAAACAGTTACGCCAGTAACGACGAAGACTTCACGCGCCACTGCTTTACCTTTCGCGTAGTGCCCGCCACGGTTAACTGGCGCCCGGCGCGCAGCACGCGCTGGCCGCGCACCAGCGGCCCGCAAACGGCTGTGGTGGTCAACGCCCCCGATGCCAGCAAAGGCGATAACAGCACGGTGGCCACCGACGAATACGGTCGCGTGCGGGTGAAATTCCTGTGGTTCAAACCCGATAACGAACAGGATCTCTACTCTTGCTGGTTACGTGTCGCCAGCGGTTGGGCGGGGAGTCAACAAGGTCATTACCAGATTCCCCGCGTCGGTGAAGAAGTGGTGGTGGATTTCATCAACGGCGATCCGCACATGCCGGTGATCACCGGCCGTGTATTCAACAATCTGCAAACGCTGCCGGTGGGCGAAACTCTGTTAACCATTGGCAGCGAAGGCGATATCGCCGATAGCGACACCATTACCGCCGAAGCTGCCTCATCCTGGTCATGGTCGAAAAGCGGTGTCTGGACGCGCTCCGTGGGTAACAGCGATGCCAGCAACGGCAACTTTATCTCGTTCGAAGATTTATCCGGCGAAGAGTCGCTGGATATTCACGCGCAGAAAGATCTCAACCTCTCGGCAAACAATGCCATCAAGATTTATGCCGCCAAAGAGGGAGACGGCGCGCTGAAAATTTGGGCGCCTGGCAAAGTCACCCTCCACAGCAATGACACGGTTTCCACCAGCGCACCCACGACCTATCACACCTCGCGCGGCAGTTACTACACCGTTACCGGTGCGAACTTCACCACCACCGGCATCGGCCTGACCATCAACGGCGTCAATGGCACGGTGAACGCCGTCAGCAACGTCGCCGCCAGCACCAGCGATTTCGCCGTGAAAGGGGTGAGCATGGATTACACCTACCTGAAGCGCAGTAAGACACAGGTTGAATACAAAGCCGATTTGCAGCGTTTCGAGCAGGTTCCGTTTTACACCCTGCGCACCAACATGATGTCGATCATGAGCGGCGCGGTCAGTGAAGGACTCGGTAATACCCTGCAAGAGAAAATCCAAAAACTCACTGATGAACGCGATGCACGTAAGACCATCAAGCAGGATGCCGACGATAAGAAGAAAACCGATTGGGAAAAACAGCGCGAAGAGAAGGTGACGCAGAAAAATAACCCACAGACGCGTGAGCAAGCCGAGCGGGACAACCACAACAACAACAACAACAATAACAACGCTGATAACGACAGCGACTCTGACAGCGAATACTTCGTTGCTGAAGGTTGAAGCGATGGCTGCTGAACGCGCGTGCTCACTGACAGGGAGGTTGAACGATGAACATCATTAAGCCTAATCACCTGAGCTTGCTGTCGCGCCCCTATCGCTGGCAGCAGCAGGATTACCTCGGCGTTGCGGCGATCGCCCTGCTGGAGATGTCAGCCACCCCAGCCCTGCGTGATGAGCAAACCCTCTGGCAGCGCGTTGGTGATGCGCTGCAATCGCCCGACGGCGTGTTGGACATGGCCATCCCCAAAGCCTGTGCTGAATTTTTGGTCAGCGGTTTTGCTCACGCCGCCCCGGAGCAAACGCAGGTTGATGTGCTGATTCAGATCGACCAACTGCGCAAGCAGCAACGCGTTGCAAACGGCGAGTCGGTGCAAATGCATGCCATCGCCATGGACCATCCGATGCGTCAGGCGCTGATGGGGCAGGATTTCGATGACCGCTGGCTGCAACATGATTACCCGGGTTTCCCACGCGATACCGACTGGCGCGTGTTTAATCAAGCCGCCGCCAATCAGTGGTGGTCAGAGCAGGATGCGTTGCCACGAGGTGCCAGCTGGCGCATCGAAAATATGCATCCGCAGCAGCCGATCATGCAGGGCCAATTGCCCCTATGGCAGGCGCAGGCATTTATCACGCGCCAGCGGCAGGATGAAATCCTGTTTGAAGCCCTGACAATGCGCGCGACCACCCTGCACTTTCTGCCGCACTGTCACGAACTGATACTGATCTGGCACGGCTGCTGCGCTATCAATCACGATGATGCCTTTGACGTGCAATCGCTGATGGTTGCGCTGGAGCGTGAAGACGCGCCGCGCGGTGTTGAGCACTATCGCCAGATCCACCAGCAGCGCAGCAGCGATCCTGATGCGGCATTGCACGCACTGCGTGAAAGCGACTTGATTGACGCAGAGATTCTCGCCCACGTGGCCTCCACCGCGCTGAACCGTGATCCCGGTCCATTGGTGCAAAACCTGATGCGTTATGAACAGCAGCAGCGCCAGCAGTTCGATCAACCGGTGCCGGCAAGCAGCCTGCATAAATTCGCCATAGAAGATGATTTGGCGAGTCAGTTTGCGCGGCAGGAAGCAGAAGGTGAGCAGCAGTATCAGCAGATGATGGCGCGCTATCAGCAGGAATCACAACGCAGTCACGCAGCATCATTACCGTTACCCGATGGCGTAAGCCAGTATCGCCAGCAGCGCGACGAACTGCATGCCAATCGTCATCTGCTCGGTCCGCGAGACAGCGACATTGCGCGTAGCGAACAGGCGTTACTCGACAGCTATCGCCTCACCGTACAGCAGCAGCCTTCCGCGCCACGCCTCAGTCTTGCCGCCTCAGAGGCTCAGCGTCAGCAGCTTATTGCCTGCATGCGCAGCGACCAAGACGCGCGCGGGTGGGATTTGACCGGAGCCGATCTTTCCGGTCTCGATCTGCGCGGTATCGATTTTGAAAACGCGCTGCTGGAGAACACCGATTTCAGCCACTGCCAGTTGGACAGTGCCGATCTGCGCGGTGCAGTGTTGGTGCGTGCTGAGTTCCATCACACGAGCCTGACGCACTGTCTCTTAGACGGGGCCAATCTGGCGCAGGCGCAGTGCTGGCACAGTGACTTCAGTGACAGCAGCCTGCGCGAAGTCGAGCTGGAAGCGTGTCAACTTGAATACTGTCGCTTTGAGCGTGCGCTACTGCGTCAGCTGTTTATCCAACAAGCGACGATAGCCCACTGCAACCTGCAACATGCCCTGCTCGATCGCTGTGACCTGATGAACTTGTCGCTGGAGGCACTGGACTTCAGCCACGCGCATTTTGTCCAGAGCAACCTGATTCAGTGCAGGTTAAATGCAGTGCGATTTAATCACGTCAACGCGCAAGGCCTCTCGCTGGTGACCTGCACCTCATCCGATCTCTGCTTTGACGATGCACAGCTGAAACAGTGCATGTTTACCGCGCAGAGTCAGTTACCTCAGGCGCATTTCCGCCGCGCCCAACTGACCGAATGTAACTTGCGTGACATCGATTTGCAGGCGGCCAACTTCGATCAGGCCACGCTGCACAACAGCGATTTCAGCGGTGCCGATTGCCGCGGTGCCAGCCTGCGATTGATGCGCACTCACCACAGCCGTTTCGTGCGCACCGATTTCCGCGCGGCGCGATTAACAGGCAGCCTGCTGCTCGGTGCCGATTTGCAGAAAAGCCAGCTCGCCGGCTGCGATCTCAGTGAATGCAATCTGTTCCGCGCGGATTTGTCGCAGACCTTTACTGATTCTCACACCCGCTTCGAGGATGCGTTGACCGACAGTATGAAAACGCTGCCGCGTCGTCGCGAACATCAGGTATAGCCATGACGCCAACTCAAATTCAGCACGCCATCAAGCAGGGCAACATCATTCATGCCATTGCGCCCGCCGCGCGTAACTTTGCCGGCATGGATCTTTCCGGTGGGAGTTTTATCGCGGTCGATCTGGTGGGAGCCGATTTTCGCGGCTGCAATTTACATGAAACGCAATTCAGCGAATGCCAGCTGGCCGGGGCGCAGTTTGATCAGGCGCAGCTGCGCGAGACGCTGTTTAGCCAATGCCAGATGGTCGCCACGCAGTTCAGCGGCTGCACGCTAACCGATTGTTTGTTCAATCAGTGCCAGTTGATGGAGAGCGACTTCAGCGAAAGCATCCACATCAACAGCCAGTTCAATAAAGGCGACCTCAGTGACAGCAGTTTCCTGCTGGCGTCGCTGTTTCAGAGCGGTTTTATCGAACTGTCGGCGTATCAGATGCTGCTGCGTCATGCCAGCCTTGAACAATGCACGCTGATGAGTCTTGACCTGCGGCGCAGCGATCTGCACAGCAGCCGCTTCGCGCTCTGCACCTTCTATCAGTGCGATATGCGCGGCGGCGACTACCGTCAGCAGCATTTTGCCCGTAGCCAGTTCACCGCCAGCAAATTGGATGAAGCCAGTTTTCAGGGCGCAGAACTGATGCAGTGCAACTTCAGCCAGGTATCGCTGCGTGCGGCGGATCTGCGCGAGGTGCAGGCCACACAGGCACTGTTTACCGGCAGCGTGATGTGCGAAGCACGCTGTCACCAGGGCAACTTCAATCAGGCCATTTTTATGCAGGCGCAGTTAGAAGATGCCGATTTTAGCCATTGCCAGCTCCAGCGCGTGGTGCTGCAACAGGCACGCGCTCAACGTACCAACTTCCAGCACAGCCAGTTGCACTACGCCGATTTCTCCTACGCCATGCTCGATCACGCCGATCTGCGTGACGCGCACTTTGCCCACACCCGTTTGCATCGTGCCAGCCAGCAGCAGAGTCGTTTCTCCAGCCGTGACGGCATCATTGAGCAGGATGAAGCGCTGTTTGCCGCTGAAAACTGGCAGCCGCACACCCGGTTAACCCCTCACGAGGATCACCATGAATCACGCTGAAAAAACCGTTGCCATGCCGCTGGATCTGCCGTTACAGGCTGAAGGGCAACTGTTGAGCATCGACGCAACCGGCTCCGTTCAGGTGCTGATCGACGGGCGCCGCTGGCACGGCCAACGCGCTGCCAGTTGCCTGCTTACGCCGCAGGTGGATGACCGCGTGTTGCTGTGCCGCGCCGGTGAGCAGCTGTGGCTGCTGGCGGTATTGGTGCGCGCCCAACCGGAGCAAGCCGCAGAGCTGCACTGCGACGGCGACTTAACGCTCAGCACCAGCCAGAAACTCACGCTGCGCAGCCCAGAGTTTCAACTGACCGCGCAGCACGGCGACTGTCAGATCGACGAACTCAACTATCGCGGCGAAAAGGTCGCGCTGTGGGTCTCGCTCAGTCGTTTGTTTGGGCAACGCTGCGAAAGCGTCTGGGACAGTCTGAGCCAGATCAGCCACCACCTGCTGCGCCGTACCACCCACACCGAGCAAGTGCGGGCGGGCCAGTTGGATATCAAAACCAGTCAACTCACCCGCCTGCGCGCGCCGACCACCTTGATCAGCAGTGAAGCGCTGACGCGTGTCGACGGTAAACAAATTCACATGGGTTAGGAGGACACAGCATGTTTGCAAATTGTCAGTGTGGCGGCACCGATCAGGCGATTGCCGATGTGTGCAAAACCCCGGCACCCGTCACCTTCGTCAATCTGGCACTCGGTAACACCGCGGTGCCGACGGCCAGCACGGTGCTGTTCACCGGTATGCCTGCGCACAACCTCTCCACCATCACGCCGATTACCCTGGGTGATGAAGCGGGCGTGCTGGGCGGCGTGATTTCAGAAACCTTTATGGGCTTATCGCGTCATCTTACCGGTTGTAACTCGCTGTTAATTAATGGCATGCCCGCCACGCGCATGGGCAGCGTAACGCAGCAAAACGTGGCCAACGCGCCCGGTGTACGCATCACGCCAAGCCAGACCACGGTGGCGTTGCTGGCGACTTAAGCGCTGCCGCTGCGCACCCCTTTTGATGGCTCTTATTTTTACACAGGACGTTGATAAAAATGACAAAACAGCACAGCAAACTCCCTCTTCTCGCCACCCTTTTTGCTACGGCGCTGCTTGCCGGCTGCAAGGCTCCAACGCCGATCGTCACGGCGGATACCCTTGAAACCAGCACCGTCAACGAGGTGGCGCTGGTACATATGCACATCATCCAGGCCCCACAGCAGTTCACGCCAGTCAACGCCGCGTATCGCACCCTCTATCCGGCGTCATTGATGAACCGGCCCGACTTCAGTGGATTGCGTATGGAGACGCTGGATGCCGGTGCCACGCTGCAAGTATTAGGCGAAGTGGAGAACAGCTGGCTGGCGGTATCTACGCAAGATAACGGCCAACTCAGCGGCTACATCCCTTATCGCGCCGCCGTCACCGCAGATCGCTACAGCGCCACGGTGAAAGCGCAAGCAGCACGTCCACGTCGTGCCCAGCAGCAGTGTATTGGCGTGGGATCTGGCGACCAGGCGTGCCGGAAAGGCAGTTCATCGACCTGGATTATTCAGTAATGAGGGCGCGTATCGCAGTGCTGTTTGGACTGCTGCTGTTACTCAGCGGCTGTATGTCGTCGTCACGCCAGGTGCCGGCCAGCTGGCAACTGACGCTCAACGCTACGCCAAACGCCAACAACGGCGCGCCGTTAAAGGTACGGGTATTTGTGTTGCGCTCTGACGCCAACTTCCAGTCGGCTGACTTCTACTCACTACAAAACCACGCATCAGCGGTGCTGGGCGCGGATCTACTGGATACTCAGCAGCGATTTCTGACCTCGCAGCAACCCCAGCAAACATTGAGCGGCAGTCCGTCACTGGAGGCGCGCTATCTGGGCGTGATCGCCGAATACGCCTCGCTCAACGGCAAAGCCTGGCGCGTGGTGGTCCCGCTGCCCGCCCCCACCGACACCAATTTCTACAAGTTCTGGCAATTCTCGCCCGATGCACTGCACGGCCAGGTGAATGCCACCGCAGCCGGTCTGCATCTTACGGCTCAAGACGATTAAACGGACTCAGGAAGACGCTATGCACACCGCAGACAAGGTGATTTGGAGTGAAGGGATGTTCTTACGTCCTCACCATTTTCAACAGTCGGAACGCTGGCTGGAAGCGTACAGCCGCAGCTGGGGCAAACTGCAGTGTCCGTGGCACTGGGGCTTTATGACGCTGAGTATCGATCAGGCACTGTTGCGTCAGGGCAAACTGGCGATTGCCGAAGCCAGCGGTCTGCTGCCCGATGGCACGCCTTTTGTGATTAACGGTGCCGAAAATGGCCCTGCACCGCTGGCCTTGAGCGATGTACAGGAGCCTATCGACGTGGTGCTGGCCTTGCCGGAACAGCGTCAGGGCCAAACCGAAGTGATCTTCAGCGATGCCAGCGATTCACTGGCGCGTTATCTCAGCCAGGATCGTGAAGTCGACGATCTTAACGCCTCATCGGTGGGCCGCGCGCCGATGCAGTTTGGTCGCCTGCGTCTCTGCCTGATGCCCGCCGCTGACCTTAACGCCGAGTGGACCGCCGTCGGCGTGGCACGTGTGAAGAGCAGCGGCAGCGATCGCGCCCTGACGCTCGACAGCGATTACATTCCCCCGCTGCTCAACGGTCATGTTTCCCCGGCCATCACCGCCTTTCTTAACGATATGCACGGGCTGTTGCAGCAGCGCAGTGAGCAAATGGCCGAACGATTGCAGCAAGCGGGACGCGGCGGCAATACCGAGATGATCGATTTCATGCTGCTGACGCTGATTAACCGCTACATCGGTCAGGTGGCGCACAGCCGCCGCCTGCCGCAGCTGCATCCCGAGCGCCTGTTTAGCGAATGGTTGCAGTTTGCGACTGAATTATCCAGCTGGTCGCCGTCGCGTCGCCCCGGCGAGCAGCTGCCGGTGTATGACCACGATAACCTCTATCTCAGCTTTAGCCGTCTGATGATTCAACTGCGCCAAAGCCTGTCGCTGGTGATGGAAGAAAATGCGCTGCAGCTGACGTTAACCGAACGATCTCACGGCCTGTACGTCGCGACAGTGTCCGATGTCAGTTTGATTCGCGATTACGGCTTTGTGCTGGCAGTGCGCGCCGATCTGCCGGGTGAAATGCTGATCACCCACTTCCCGGCGCAGATGAAAATTGCCCCGGTGACGCGCATTCGTGACCTGGTGCAGCTGCAGCTGCCCGGCATTGGTTTGCGCGTGATGCCTGCCGCACCGCGACAAATTCCCTGGCACTCTGGCTACGTCTACTTCGAGCTGGAGCGCAGCGGTGATTTGTGGCAGCAGATGGCGAAAGCCGAAGCCTTTGCGCTGCACCTCGCGGGGGAATTCCCCGGGCTCGACCTGCAACTTTGGGCGCTGCGCCATGCGCGCAATTAAGCACGGAGATAAGCGATCATGATGCAGCCGCAGTCACTTAATGGCGAACTGGAAGCCGCCTCCGCGCATGAGAATCCGCTGGTGGCGATTGCCAATCCGTTGATCAATTCCATCGCGCAACTGCGCCATTCAGTAACCCATGACAATCCGGCGGGCCTGCGTCAGCAGCTGATCGACCTGGTGCGCCGCTTTGAAGTGGCGTGCCAGCAGGCGCAGCTGCCGTATGAAACCATCGTCGGCGCACGCTATTGCCTGTGCACCTCGCTGGATGAAGCGGCAGCGCTCACGCCGTGGGGCAGTCGCGATGTCTGGCCGCGCAGCGGATTACTGGTCACCTTCCACAATGAAACCTGGGGAGGCGAGAAGTTTTTCCAACTGCTGGCGCGTCTGTCGCAGCATCCGCAACAAAACATCCTGTTGCTGGAGCTGATGAACGCCTGCTTGCTGCTGGGTTTCGAAGGCCGTTATCGCATCATGGAGAACGGCCGTACGCAGCTGGAAACCCTGAAACTGCGTCTGCTGCAGTTGATTCGCTCGGTGCGCGGCCCTTACCCGCCGCCGCTGTCACCGCAGCCGCTGGATGAGCCGGTACAACAAAAGCTGTGGAAGCCGCTGATCCCACTGTGGAGTTTCGCCGCCCTGCTGGCGCTGCTCGGCTGTGCGGTGTACATCGCGCTGAACTGGCGGCTCAACCACTTTACCGCGCCGGTGCTCTCGGCCATTTACCAAACTGATCTGCCTAAGGTGGATATCGCCCGTCCGGCAGCGCCTGCGGCACCGACGCTGGACCTGCGCCACTTCCTCGCGCCCGAAATCGCTGAAGGGCTGGTCACGGTGCGTGATGAAGCCACCCGCAGCGTGGTGCTGCTGCGCGGTGACGGGGTGTTTGATTCCGCGGCTACCACCATTCGCGGGCGCTATCGCCCGGTGATCCGCCGCATCGCGCAGGCCATGGACAACGTTAACGGTCAGATTCGCGTCAGCGGTTACACCGACAACGTGCCGATTCGCAGTGCGCGCTTCAACTCTAACTACGACCTGTCGCTGGCGCGTGCCCAGTCGGTACAGGAGATGCTGGCGCAGGATCTGCAGCAGCCGCAGCGCATTATCGTGGAAGGACGTGGCGAGAGTAACCCGCTGGCGCCGAACGATTCCGCGGCCAATCGCGCCCGCAATCGCCGCGTCGAAATCACTCTGTTGGTTGCGCCTAAACAGACAGAAACCGAACTCAACAGCGTGCATTAAAAGGAATGGCCATGATTCGCACTGTGTTTTCCATTGCCACCAGCCGCCTGATGTGGAGCGGCCTCGGCATTACCGCACTCTGCTTGCTGATTTGGACCGTCGGCCCGCTGGTGGCGATTGGTGACTACCGCCCGCTGGAATCGGCGCTGTATCGCTACATCGCCATCGCCGTGCTGTACACGCTGTGGATCAGCTACCGCGTGGTGCCGCGCCTGTGGCGTCGCTGGCAGAACCGTCGTCTGGTGCAAAAAATCGCGCCGGTTGAAGCACCCGCCGATGAAATGTCGGCTGAGCATCCACTTGCGGAACGATTCAGCGAGGCCACACAGTTGCTGCGTCAGGCACGGTTTAACCGCCCGGAAAGCCGTCGTTGGCCACGCTGGATGCAAAAGCTCAATCGCCAGTATCTGTATCAATTACCCTGGTACATGCTGATCGGCGCGCCGGGAGCAGGGAAAACCACCGCACTGGTGAATTCGGGTTTGCACTTCCCGCTGGCGGCGCAGTTTGGCAAAACCGCCCTGCGCGGCGTCGGTGGCACGCGCCACTGCGACTGGTGGTTTACCGATGAAGCAATCCTGCTGGATACCGCCGGGCGTTACACCACTCAGGAAAGCGACCGTCAGCAGGATGCTTCCGAGTGGCGCAGTTTTATTGGGTTGCTAAAGAAGTACCGCCCACGCCAACCGGTGAACGGCGCCATTATCACCATCAGCGTCGGCGATTTGCTCAGTGAGTCTGAGGACGTGCGCCATCAACAGGCCAACGCCCTGCGCCAACGCCTGCTGGAACTGCGCGATCAGCTGGCGATCCCCTTCCCGGTGTATGTGCTGGTCACCAAAACCGACCTGTTAAAAGGCTTTGCCGCCAGCTTCGGTGCCATGAACAAAGCACAGCGCGATCAAATCTGGGGTTTCACCTGGCCGTGGAGCGAGGAGCAGCTCGACGTGACATTGGCGTTCGAACCGCAGTTTGATCGCTTACATCAGCGACTTGATGCCGGTCTGGCCGACCTGATGATCAATGAACATGACAGCCTGAAGCGCGCCGAAATGTATCTCTTCCCGCAGGAGTTTCTGGCGCTGAAGCCCCTGTTGAAACACTACCTCGACGTGGTGTTTGCCACCTCCGGCTATGACGCCAAACTGATCCCACGCGGCGTCTATTTCACCAGCGGCACTCAGGAGGGCCTGCCGTTTGACCGCGTGATGGGCCAGATGAGCCGTGCGCTGGGCTTACCGGCGCTGCGTGCTGCTGATGCTGAGCCGCCTCAGCCGGGCCACGGTCAGAGTTTCTTTCTGCATCAGATGCTGACTGAAGTGGTGTTCAAGGAGGCCGGGCTGGCGGGCATTAACCGCTGGTGGGCAGTGCGTAATCGTCTGGTTCACTTGATCACTTACGGCGTGCTGGCTCTGCTGCTGTTGCTGGCGTTGATTGGCTGGTTTACCAGCTATCACCACAACAAAGGTTACCTGGCAGAGGTACAGCAGCGTGTGCCGGATATTGAGAAACAGAGTAAAGCGTTGTCACCGCTCGACGGAGAAAATATTTTCTCGCAGCTACCGTTCCTCAACAGCCTGGCGGGTTTGCCCACTAGCGATAAGCTCAGCGATTTGCAACAGCCGCCGCTCAGCTGGCGCGCCGGATTGTATCGCGGTGAAGAGGTCTCGACCGCCTCAGATTCACTCTACCAACGAGCGCTGGAACAGATGCTGCTGCCGGTGATCGCCCGCAACATCACCGACTGGCTGCGCAGTGATAACGGCAGCGACGTGGATTACAGCTATGAAGCGCTGAAAGCCTATCAAATGCTCTATTTGCCGCAGCACTATGACGGCAAATTCCTGCACGCCTGGGTGATGCTCAACGTGCAGCGCGCGCAGGGCGCCAATGCCCCGCAGGCGCAATTAAAGGCGCTGGATTATCACCTTGGTCAGCTGCTCGACGACAAGATCAACGCCTCTCCGTTTGAGCGTGATGAGCCGCTGGTGGTGCGCCAGATCGAGATGATCAGCCGTTCACCGCTGTCAACACGCGTCTATGGCCGCCTCAAGCGCTTGCTGATGCCGCGTATCACGCCAGGCGTCAGCGTGGTCAATCTGAGCGGAGCCCAAACCGAACTGGTGTTCAGCCGTAAAAGTGGTAAGCCGTTAACCGAAGGCATTCCCGGCTTCTTCACCCCCGCCGGATATTGGGGACCGTTCAACAGCAACATCAAAAACGTGGCGGCCAGTTTGCTGCAGGAAGATCGTTGGGTGCTGACCCGCCGCGAAAGCGCCGACGAGCAGAACACGCTAGAAGAAACGGTGCGCCGCCTGTACCTCGACGATTACATGCGTCAGTGGGATGCGTTGCTGCAGGATATTCAGCTGCAGCCCATCAATAGCCTTGATGCCCGCATCAATATGGCGCGCTTGCTGTCCGGCCGCACCTCGCCACTGCGCCAGCTGATCATTAATCTCAGCCGCAATCTGACGCTGACGCCACCTGAGGATGAGAAAGCCAAACAGGATCAGCCGTCACTGCTGGAGCGCAGCACCCATTACGTCAATAACAACGCCACCGCCACTTTGCAGGCCCTGTTCCGTGCACGCAAGGCGGCACAGAGCGGCAATATTGAGGCACCGGAGCAGCGGGTGATGGCGCACTTTGCCAGCATCATTGAGCAAGCGCAGGTCAGCGATCCTAAACAGAGCAGCATCCCGTTTGATGCCCAGCTGAAGGATATCGACGACCTCTACAGCTATCTCACTGCCGTGCAGGACGCCAGCAACAGCGGCATGTCACCGCCGGACAGCAGCATTATTTCCCGTATGCAGGCCGATGCCGGACGTCAACCCGAACCGTTCCGCACCCTGCTGCTGGAGTTAGCCGTCGGCGCCAGCAGCGACACGCAAAAGCGCGACATGAGCAATATGCAGAAGCGTGTCGGGGTGGAAGTGGGCAGCTTTTGCCGCAGCGCGATTGCCGGGCGCTATCCGTTCAATCGTACGTCGGGCACCGACGTGACACCTGACGATCTGGCGCGCATGTTCGCGCCGGGCACCGGGCTGATGGACAGCTTCTTCCGCGACAATCTCGCCAGCAAAGTGGATACCACCCACAGCAACTGGCGCTATGCCCCCGGCGTCGATGGAAAAACCTTACCCGGCGGCACCAGCCTGCTGCGTCCTTTCCAACAGGCGCAGGCGATTCGCGAAGCGCTGTTTGCCAACGGTTCAACCACGCCAACTTATCGCCTGACCATCACGCCCATCAGCATGGATAACAGCATTCTCAACCTGACGCTGGATGTGGACGGGCAGATCCTGCGCTACAGCCACGGCCCGCAGACGCCGCAAGTGGTGAGCTGGCCGGGCAGCGGCAATACCCAGCAGGTACGCATGCAGATTGGCCTGACCGACGGCACCACCAACACGCTCAACACCAGCGGCCCGTGGGCGCTGAATCGTTTGTTCGACAAAGCCAGCCGGAGCCCGGCCAGCGGCCAGAGCCAGCGCGCCACCTTCTCGCTCGGTGGCCATCAGGTGGTATTGGCTTACACACCAAACAGCGTGCGCAATCCGCTGCAACTGCCGGGGTTTAGCTGCCCATGAATACACCGTTAAACAGAACTTCACCTCTGGGCTGGTACGGCAAACTCCCCGGCAGCGGTGACTTTATCCGCCGTCGCCTGCCCGCGCGGCTGGTGGATAACTGGGCGCAATGGTTTCAAAGCAGCCTGCCTCGTCTGGCACAACAGCCCACCAGCGGTCGTGCGCCGGTGTGGAATTTCATCATTCCTGCCACCCTCGGCGTACCGATGATCCAGATGGGTTGTCTGCTGCCGACGCGCGATCGGGTGGGTCGCCAATATCCATTGTGCGCGATGCAGTTATTTGCCCCGGCTGACTGGCACGCCATGCAGCTGCATACCGCCGGAGACTGGTATCACCAGTTAGGCAAGACGCTGACGCTGGCGGTGCAAAACCGCTACAGCGGCGACCAATTTGATCACGCGCTGAACGCGTTACCGGCACAGCTGGCACGGCCACCGCAGTCGGATGTGTTTGATGTGATCGGTTATCAGGATACGCCCTGCAACCTCAACTGGCCGCAGGTGGTGCACTACTTTGATCCCGCCCAATACAGCAGTTTTTGGTGGAGCAACCAGAGTGACGGCAGCGCCTTTTACAGCCATTCGCACAGCGGCAACTTCACCACCCAGCTGTTTTTGCGTTTGTTCAATCCACCCCATGCCAGCCGCGGCGAACCGCCGTTGTTTGGTCAGCCTTAACGGTGAAAAGATGAATATTGACGCCCTTCTTGCACCGCTGCGTGACGATGCGCCCTGCGGTGATGACCTCGAGTACGATGCCGCGTTTATGGCACTGGAGCAGGCGCGCAGTGGCAAAACGGAACAGCAGTTTGGCAACACCATCATTCCGGCCGAGCCACCCGACTGGCAGTTGGTTGCGCAGCAGGCCGAGCAACTGTTGAGCCGCACGCGGGATATTCGTTTGCTGCTCATCCTGTCGGAAGCCTGGACGCACACTCAGGGATTATCGGGCTGCGCGGCCGGCATCACGTTGCTGAGTGAATCCATCACGCGTTACTGGCCCACGCTGCATCCGGCGCTGGAATTTGACGGCGAGCCGGATCTGCTGATGCGCGTCAGCGCACTGGCAGCACTGGGTTCGCAATCGGGCTTATGCCGGGCGATGCGCAACTGCTGGCTGCTGAAAAGCGCCACCGGTGAAATTACCCTGCGGGATGCCATCGCCCTGCTCGACGGCAGCAAAAGCGAAGTGGCCGATTTCCCCGGCGGGATCGCGCGTTTACGTGAGGCGTTACAGCAGCCGGACCTCGCCAGTGCCGAGGCCATTCACACCCTCACTCATCATTTCACTCTGCTGCGTGAGTCGCTTGAGCATCATCTTGATGCGGCAGATCGGCCGGACCTCGCAACCACGGAAAAAGCGCTCACCCTGCTGCTGCCTTTGCTGCCGGTACAGGCGGCACCGCCCGCTGCGGCGGAACCAGCAGCCGAAGAAACAGCATCAGAGCCAGTGCTGCCTGCGGCCACTGTCCGCCCTGCACCGCTCAGCTGGCAGCAGGTCCCGATCCAATCTCGCGCTGATGCCGAGTTGATGCTGGAAAAAATCCGCCTCTACTTTCAGCAACACGAACCGAGCCATCCGGCACCGATCATGCTCGAACGCGTACAGCGTCTGATTCAACTCGATTTCCTCGACATTATTCGTGACCTGGCGCCCGACGCCGTCACCCAACTGCAGGGCCTGTTTGGCCGTGCGGGCGAATAAACGCCTGATCTCAGGCACATAACTCATGGAGAACACTATGGCTAACTTCCCCACCATTAAACGCGCCCGCAGTGGACAGAAGTTCATTTCGCGCAACCGTGCGCCACGCGTGCAGATTGAGTATGACGTGGAGATTTATGGCTCTGAACGCAAGGTGCAGCTGCCTTTCGTGATGGGCGTGATGGCCGATCTGGTGGGGCAACCCACGGAAGATCAGCCGGAGATTGCCGAGCGTAAGTTCCTCGAAGTGGATATCGATAACTTCGATGAGCGCATGAAAGCGCTGAAGCCGCATCTGGCCTATCACGTGGATAACACCCTGACCGGTGAAGGCAAAGTCGGCGTCGATCTCACCTTCAACAGCATGGAAGATTTTCTGCCCGATGCGATTGTGCGCCGTGTGGATCCTCTCAATGAGCTGCTTGAAGCCCGTACGCAACTCTCCAACCTGCTCTCCTACATGGATGGCAAAAACGGTGCCGAAGCGCTGATTGCCGAAGTGCTGAAAAACCCGACCTTACTGAAAACGCTGGCCGCAGCCCCTAAACCGGCGACCGCCTCGAACGATGAAAGCGAAACGGAGAAACACGATGAGTAATGCTGCCTCTCAAAACGCACGCCTGCAGACGGAAACCGTCACGCAGAGCGACTTCAGCGCGCTGCTGAACAAAGAGTTTCGCCCGAACAACGATCAGGCTCGTGACGCTATTTCACAGGCGGTGCAAACCCTCGCCGCGCAGGCGCTGGAAAACACTCTGCCGGTGTCTGACGATGCCTACCGCACCATTCAGGCACTGATCGCTGAAATTGACGCCAGACTGTCGCAGCAGGTCAACGCCATCATGCATCACGAGAGCTTTCAGCAGCTCGAAGGCGCCTGGCGCGGCCTGCACTATCTGGTGAACAACACCGAAACCGACGAGATGCTGAAAATCCGCGTGATGAACATCAGTAAAAAAGAGCTGAGCCGCACGCTGAAACGCTACAAAGGCGTGGGCTGGGATCAGAGCCCGCTGTTCAAGAAAATCTACGAAGAAGAGTATGGCCAGTTTGGTGGCGAACCCTACGGCTGCCTGGTCGGGGATTACTACTTTGACCACAGCCCGCCGGATGTTGAGCTGCTGGGCGAACTGGCGAAAATCGGTGCCGCCGCGCACTGTCCGGTGATCACCGGCGCGGCCCCCAGCGCGTTGCAGATGGAGTCCTGGCAGGAGCTGGCTAACCCACGCGATCTCACCAAGATCTTCTCCAACACCGAATACGCCGCATGGCGCACGCTGCGTGAGAGTGAGGATACCCGCTATCTCGGCCTGGTGATGCCGCGCTTCCTCGCACGTTTACCCTACGGTGTCCGCACTAACCCGGTCGATAGCTTCGATTTCACCGAAGATACTGAAGGCGCTACCCATAAAAACTACACCTGGGCCAACGCCGCTTACGCCATGGCGGCCAACATCAACCGCTCATTCAAGCAGTTTGGCTGGAGCACCTCGATTCGCGGCGTTGAGTCCGGCGGTTCGGTGGAGAATCTGCCGTGCCACGTGTTCCCAACCGATGACGGCGGCGTGGACATGAAATGCCCAACCGAAATCGCCATCAGCGATCGTCGTGAAGCCGAACTGGCGAAAAACGGCTTTATCCCGCTGGTGCACCGGAAAAACTCTGACTTTGCCGCCTTTATCGGCGCGCAGTCACTGCAAAAGCCAGAAGATTATTACGATGCCGATGCCGCCGCCAATGCCCAACTCGCGGCTCGTCTGCCCTATCTGTTTGCCTGCTGCCGCTTCGCCCACTACCTGAAGTGCATCGTGCGCGACAAGATCGGTTCCTTCCAGGAGCGCGCCGATATGGAGCGCTGGCTCAACTCATGGATCATCCGTTACGTCGATGGGGATCCGGTCAACTCCACTCAGGAAACCAAAGCCCGCAAGCCACTGGCTGATGCGCGCGTCACCGTTGAGGAGCAAGAGGACAATCCGGGCTACTACGCCGCGAAGTTCTTCCTGCGTCCGCACTACCAGCTTGAAGGCCTGACGGTTTCTCTGCGTCTGGTATCGAAACTCCCTTCGCTGAAACAGCAGCAAGGATAAAACCCTCTGGGCGCACATTTTCGCCCATTTTTTGCTTGTTCATTACTAAGGAGTGTTATCAGCATGACCATCGCAATGTATCTGAAGCCGGAAGGCGTGGAAGGCGAATCTAAAGACTCAGCACACACCGGTTGGATCGATATTCTTTCTTTCAACTGGGGAGCGAATCAGCCGAATAACATGAGCGTGGGCGGCGGCGGCGGCGCAGGTAAAGTTAATTATCAGGACCTGCACGTGCACGCGCGTATCGACAAAGCGACGCCAACGCTGATGTTGTACTGCTCCAACGGTAAGCACATCCCCACCCTGGAGTTTCATGTCACCAAAGCCGGCGGCTCGCAGATTATTTACAACAAAATCAATCTGACCGAAGTGCTGGTGACCAGCGTGCAGTTCACCGGTTCACGTGATGATGACACCGTAGGGATCGAGTATTCGTTCCAGGCGGCGCAGGTCGAAGATATCTATACCCAGCAGTCGGAAGACGGCGCAGCGGGTGCAGATACCACTTTCGGCTGGAATATCAAAACCAACACCGCGTCTTAATCGATTCCGATCGGTTTGTTGGGGCGTCCCTCGGGGCGCCCTCGCATGCACTTTTTGCAGGTAATGCCTATGCGATTCACCCTTGTTGAGAGTAAAAACGGCGTACAGCCTCCGCTGACCAGCGTTGATTTCTACCCGCCAGGCGGCACCATTGGCCGCAGTGAAGACAACAACTTTATCCTGCCCGACGACAGTCGTACCATTTCGCGGCTGCAACTGCTGGTACACACCTCTGCCGAAGGCGAATGCCGCATCACCAATCGCGGTAACGTGATCAACGTGGATTTTAACGGCATTCCGCTGGAGCACGGTCGCCAGGTGGAATTACAGAGCGGCGATCTGCTCGGCATTGGCGATTACACGCTGGAAGTGAGTGAGATTGATGGGCAAATGCCGGCGCCGCGCGTCTCGATGCCCTCCTCTGCACAGGCGAAAGCCGTACCGCGCAACGCTGAGGCGAACGTGCCCGGTGAGATTTGGGACAGTTTGTCGCGGGATTTTGCCACGCCCAAAGTGGCCCCAGCAGCGCCCGATGCGCAGCATCCGCTGACGCAGCCCGCCGCGAAAGCGCTCAATCCGATTGATCCGCTGAGTCAGGAATCGCAGCACACGGATCTGACGGAACTTGGCGTACGCGAAAGCGATCCGGCACGCCTGTTTACCGACAATGACCTGTTCCAGCAGCCCACTATTTTGCAGGATGCCACGCCCACGACGCTGCGCGATCAGCCGCGAGTGGCGCACCCGCAACCGCAAACCGAACTCGACCCACTGGCGCTGTTTGGCAGCAGCGGCAGCGCGCAGCCTGATGACAGCGATCCCTTTGGCCTGATGAACGGTCAGGCGCAGCCGTTAACACCGCCTGACCTGTTTCAGCCGGAAGCCGCGCCTGCGTTCGCTGCGCAGCACACGCCACCACCCGCTGCGGTACAGACTTCAGCACCCGTAACCTCTGCATTGGCACCCTCATCGCCAACTGCAACACCCGCATCGCCATTGCCATTGTCAGAAATACCGCTATCTGAACCCGCACCGATCCCGACACCGCGTGTTCAGCAAGGGCAACCCGAGCACTCCAATGCCCGTCGAGCCAGTGGCCGCATGGGCATCGATCCGGTGAGTTACAAAACCGCCGCGCAGCGACGTGCCGCAAATACCCCAGGCGTGGAGTCAGAACTTTTACAGGCGTTTCTTGAGGGTGCCGACCTCGCCGATCTCGATAGCCAGCCGCATCTCGACAAAGAGCAGATGCATTTGCTGGGCCAGCTGCTGAGTCTGTTTTCGCAAGGCACCGTCGCGCTGTTGTCCTCGCGCACCATGCTGAAACGTGGCGTGAATGCCGAAATGACCATGATCCTCGAACAGGCGAATAACCCGTTCAAGCTGCTGCCCTCGGGGAAAAGCGTGCTGGTGCAGATGTTCAGCAGCCAGATGCCAGGTTTTATGGAACCCGAAAAAGCTGTGCGCGATGCGCTGGTCGACTTGCAAGCGCACCAGCTCGGCATGATTGCCGGTATCCGCGCCATCATCACCGCCATGCTGCAATCCTTTAACCCCGACAATTTGCAGCAAGAAGAGAGTAGTCGCCATCTGTTTTCCGCCTCACGTAAGGCCGCGCGTTGGGATGCGTTCGTGAAACGTTATCAAACCATCGCCAGTGAAATTGACGACGACTTTCATACCTTGTTTGGTGAAGCCTTCCTGCACGCCTACGACGTTGAAGTTAACCATTACAAAGACCTGCAAACGCAAAAAACGGATCAATGATGAATATAACGTTCGCGTCCATCAGCCATCAGGGCAAACGCAGCACCAATCAGGACCGACTGGCGAACGCGCTGGGCGCTCGCGCCGCCTGCTTCGTGATGTGCGACGGCATTGCGGGCGAGAACGGCGGCGACACCGCTGCACGTCTGGCGTGCGACACCATCATCACCCAGTTTGACGGCGACAATCATCTGGATGCACAGCGCATCCGTGGCTATATCGCCTCCGCTAATCAGGCGATCAAACAGCAGCAGCACCATCACGACGCCCTGAAAAACATGGGCACCACGCTGGTGAGTTTGTTTATCGATCGTGATTACCAGCTCGCCTATTGGGCGCATGCAGGAGACAGCCGCTTGTACCACTTCCGACGTGGCTACCTGCTGGAAATGACGCGCGATCATAGTCTGGCGCAGCGCATGCAGGACGCGGGTTATCCCAGCGAGGCGATTAATCAAAATCTGCTCTATTTCGCGCTGGGCATGAAAGAGGAGCGAGAAGCCAGCTACAGCGATGTGCTGGCGCTGGAAGATGGCGATGTCTTTTTGCTGTGTACCGATGGCTTCTGGCATGAGATGGACGTCAGTGACCTGGAGCAAACTTTGCGCATGGTGAGCCATCCGCAAGAGTGGCTTGCGCTATTACAGCGTATGAAGCCAGAGGATAACGGCGACAACTTCAGTGCCATGGCGGTATGGATGGGCGATCCGCAAGAGTCCACGCTGCTGAGTTCGCTGGGCGATGCGCAGCGTATTTTGTTGTCGCAGCGCGACTGAGGAGAAGGCGATGAAAACTGCTTCCGCAGTATTGCTATCGCTGCTGCTGTTGCCCGTGGCAAGCGAGGCCAAAAGCGTGCGCATCGTCTGGTCACCCGCGCTGCGTCTCAGCGCCTGGCTGGATAACGTAGTGGATGGACGCGTCAAAAGCTGGTGTGACGACAGCGTGGCGCTGCACTTCGAACCCCAGGGCGAGTTAAAACCGGATGCGCTGGAAACCTTCGTGCCACAGGTTGGTCAGCTGCTGCAGCGCCAGTGTCGCGGCCTCAACACGCTGCACTGGACGCTGATCGACAGCAACGGCAAAGCAGTGCGTGAAGGTGATGTGACCGCGAAAGAGAACTGGCGTATCACACCCAAACCGAAAGTCGTGGTCGCGCAAGCCGACACCACGCCGTGGCAGCGTTTCCGCATAGATGATCGCTGTCAGATGCGTACCTACTGGCCCGCGTCAGGCGATGCGCGCTTTACCTTTGATGCGCATCCGCAGTGTGACAAGGACGGTTGGATAAGTGGTGCCGGTCAGTTGCATCAAGCTGACGCCAGCGCGGCACTCTGGTTCCTGCAAGGGTATCCGCTGATCGACCTGCCCGTCGGTGCCCGCGACGCGCAGGTGGTGGCAGCCAACAATCAGCGTTTGATCCTCGCCAGCGGCGTGGACGCGCAGAGTTGGTTATTACTGCCCTGGGATGCCGAACATCTGGCCTGGCGTTTTCACGGTGATGTGCTGGTAAAAGCCAGCGAAGCGCAATTGCATGATGACAACGCCAATGCCCAACTGATGGCGGATGCGTTACATCGCTGGCAGATTGACGCCAGCGCCAGCCAGCTCAACTGGCATCAGGTCGAGGCGCTTCGCCTGCAGCAACGCGATCCTACCCAACCGGCGAGCTAGACGTGCCTTATCACCTGTCGCTTAGCTGACAAGCATGAGCCGGTGCGCCACTCATTCGCATCGAAATATTAAGGAGCCTGAATGAAACCCCATCCCGACAGTTTCACTGGCTGGCAGGCGCGCAGCCAGCAGCGCATCACGGCTCGCGATGAGATGCGCCCCAGCTTGCTGGATCGTTTGACGGACGACCATCCTGAACAGCAGAACGTCGAGTCAGGCCGCCAGTCGATCAGTCACCAAACCCTGCGCACGCAGGTTCTGCGTGACTTGCAATGGCTGTTTAACTGCATCAATAACGAAAGTCAGCACGATTTAAAGCCCTGGCCTGATGCGCAGATGTCAGTGATCAACTTTGGCCTGACCCCGCTGGCGGGCAAACGCATGTCGGAGATTGAGTGGGATGACGTGCGCACGGCGCTGCGCCGCGCGATGTTGCAGTTTGAGCCGCGCATCATCCCGCATGACCTGCAAATCCGCTGCTTAACCGACGTCAACGCACTCAACAACCACAACACCCTTTCCATCGAAATCAGCGGCAATTTGTGGTGCATTCCCTGGCCGCTGGCGTTTGTGTTTCGTACCGAACTCGATCTGGAACACAGCCGTTTTGACCTGAAGGACGCCGACGCATGAATCCTCAACTGCTCGACTACTACAATCGCGAACTCAACTATCTGCGTGAGATGGGCGCGGAATTTGCCGATCGTTACCCGAAAGTGGCTGGTCGCCTGGGTATGCAGGGAATCGACGTCGCCGATCCATACATCGAACGTTTAATGGAAGGATTCGCTTTTCTCACCTCACGCGTGCAGCTGAAAATGGACGCCGAATTCCCGCGTTTCACCGAGCAACTGCTGGAGATGATCTACCCCAATTACCTTGCACCGACGCCCTCCATGGCCATTGTCGAGTTTCAGCCGGACCACATGAAAGGCAAAATCAGCAGCGGGTTTTCCATCCCGCGCGGCTCACTGATTGAAAATCAGGCGATGAAAAACAAAGGGGTAAGCTGCAAATACCGCACCGCTCATGACGTCACGCTGCTACCGCTGCAGCTCAGTGACGTTTCACTCGGCGGCTTGCCCGCGAATCTGCCGGTCTCAGCCGCCAATCTCGCACAACGTGGTGCGGTGCGCGCGTTACGCATCCGCCTGCAAACCACCGGCAACATCCCGCTGCATCAGCTTGAGATGACCGATATCCGCTTTCATCTGAGCGGTGCCGATCTGCCCGCCAGTGAGCTGATGGAATTACTGATGGCGCATTGCGTCGGCGTGCTGTACCGCAGCCTGGATAATGCGCAGCACCTATTGCTGGAAGCTGATGCCCTGCAGCAGCAAGGATTCGCCGCCGAAGAGGCCTTGTTGCCCGACGATCAGCGTAATTTCACCGGTTATCGTTTATTGCAGGAGTATTTCGCTTTTCCGGCACGTTTCCTGTTTTTCCGCACCAGCGGATTACAACCGCTGGTGAAACAACTGCGTGGTGCCACTGAAATGGAGATCGTGTTGCTGCTGGATAAAGCCGACGACGACCTCGAAAATCGGGTAGACGCGTCGCATCTGGCACTGCATTGCACACCGGCCATCAACCTGTTTCCCCGCGTGGCCGAGCGCATTCAGCTGACCGAAGGGCGCAACGATTATCATCTGGTGGTGGATAATACCAACCCGCTTGATTACGAGGTGTTCAGCGTGGGCCGCCTGTACGGCAGCGGTCAGACGATGCATCAAGAACAAGTTTTTCGCCCGTTCTGGCACAGTTTTGGCAGCGATCACGGCAACTACGGTGCCTATTTTTCACAACGACGTGAGCAGCGTACGCTGTCCGATCAGGCAAAAATTTACGGCACGCGCACCGGTTACAGTGGTTCCGAGCTGTTTGTCACGTTGGTAGATGAGCACCAGTCGCCGTGGTCTGAGGCGGTGCAATACGTAATGGCCGACGTGTTATGTACCAATCGCGACTTACCGCTGCTGCTCAAACAGCAAGGCATGGATCAATTTACCCTGCCCACCTCTGCGCCCGTGCTGGGCATTCAGCTGCGCAAGGGACCGAGTGCGCCCCGGCCAGCACTCGCTGCGGGCGCAACGGCATGGCGGCTGATCAGCCAACTGCAGCTCAATTACCTGAGTTTAATGGAGAGCGAGGGCGATCAAGGCGCGGCTTCACTGCGTCAGTTGTTGTCGCTGTATGCCAATACCGCGGAAGCGGCAACGGCGCGTCAAATTGAAGGCGTGCGGCACTGCGAACTGCGTCCGGTGTTTCGGCGTGTGCCCGAGCCTGGGCCGATTGTATTTGCGCGGGGTATTGCCATCACCCTGACAGTCGATGAACACGCTTTTGGCGGGGCCAGCCCGTGGATGCTGGGCAGCGTGCTCGCCACGCTGTTCAGCCGCATGGTGGCCATCAACACCTTTACGGAGCTGACGCTGAACAGCAGCCAGCGTGGTGAAGTGGGCTACTGGCCGCCGCAAATGGGCAAGAGGTCACTGCTGTGACCGCGCTGCACAACGGCTGGCGCATTGCCTGTCGCCTGCCGGATGATTTCTGGGCAAAACGCTGTGCTGCGCCCTTCCAGCACGATCTTTTTCAGTTGTTGCGCCGCCTTGATGCACAGGCCGGTCACGGCTGGTCACTCGGACGTGCGCCGCTGCCGCGTGATGAGCCTTTGCGTTTGGGACAATCACCGTCGCTGGCCTTCGCGCCTGCTACCCTGGCGGGGATTCGCCCACGCAGCGGAGACGCAACTCATGAAGTGGATATCTGGAGTTTTGGTCTGTTTGGCCCCAACGGCCCGCTGCCGCTGCACCTGACCGAATATGCACACGAGCGCGTAACGCATTTCGGCGACCACAGCATGGTGGACTTCTGCAATCTGTTTCACCATCGGCTGATTTTGCTGTTTTACCGCGCGTGGGCGGATGCCCAGCCTGCGATCGCCCTCGATCGTCCTGACCATCATCAGTTTAATCATTACCTGTCGTGCCTCACTGGCGTCGGCCAGCCGGCACTGCAACAGCAGCGGGGCAGCCTGAATGAGCACGCCCGCTACGCCCTCGCCGGGCATTTCACTCGTCAAACCCACGATGGTGAAGGCCTGACGCGCAGCCTGAGCTGGTACTTTCAGGTGCCCGTCGCCATCCAAAACAACATTCCACAGTGGATGCAGATCGGTGAGCGTGAACAGGCACAGCTGCGCGCCGGAAAGCATGCGCCGCGCCTGGGGGAAACCGCCTTTCTCGGCGGGGCTGTGCGCGACATTCAGCACAAGTTTCGCCTGCGATTTGGCCCGCTGCGCCTGAAGGATTATCAGCTGTTACTCCCGCGTGCCCGTCATGCACAGCAGGTGGTGGATTGGGTGCGCCACTATCTCGGCATTGAATACAACTGGGAGGTGCAGCTGGAACTGCATCAGGAGGATGTCGCTGGCGTGGCGCTCGGTGGCGAGCAACCCCTCGGCTATACCAGCTGGCTCGGCGAGCAGCCGGTGAAACGTCACCGTGATGATTTGATTTATCAACCTGATGCCCAGCACTGATGCCAGAGGCGTTTGATAGCGCGCCCATCAACCTTTTTCGCCCAAACCGTTAAGGTCGCTGTTTATGGCGACGTTGGAAAAATTTCGCGTAAATAAGGGAACACCATGTCAGATATTCGTCGCAACGTTCTGTTTAGCAAATTGAATCGCACCCTGTTCACCTCACTGGAAAGCGCCACCGCATTCTGCAAATTGCGCGGCAATCCTTATGTCGAGCTGGTGCATTGGTTGCATCAACTCTGGCAGCAGCCGAACAGCGACCTGCAACAGATTGCGCGACGTTTTGAACTGGATGACGCGCAGCTCAGCAGTGATTTCGTCAGCGCCCTGGATCGCCTGCCGCGTGGTGCCAGCGCCGTGGCCGATCTCGCTGAACATATCGATAACGCCGTGGAACGTGCCTGGATCTACTGTTCACTGAGCGTGGGTGAAACCCAGATTCGCGGCGGCCACCTGTTGCTCGCTCTGTTAAAAACGGTGGCATTACGTCACGTTGTTATGGCTATCTCCGGCGAATTTGGCCGTATTAGCGCCGATCGTCTGCTGGAATCCTTTGGTGACTATGTTCAGTCCAGCGATGAGCAGCAACGGGCGCCAAGTGACAACGTCACACCATCGGCGCCTCTCAACACTTCTGGCGAGAATGTTCTGGCGAAATACGGTCGCGATCTCACCGCTGAAGCCCGCGCCGGGAACATCGACCCAGTGGTGGGCCGTGATGATGAAATTCGTCAGATGATCGATATTCTATTGCGCCGCCGCCAGAACAATCCGTTGCTGACCGGGGAAGCCGGTGTAGGGAAAACCGCGCTGGCAGAGGGCTTAGCGCAGTGTATCGCCAGCGGCAACGTGCCACCGCCGCTGCAACAGGTGCAACTGTGGTTGCTCGATATTGGCCTGCTGCAAGCCGGTGCCTCCGTTAAAGGGGAATTTGAGGCTCGCCTGCAGGCGGTCATTAATCAGGTGCAGGCCAGCCCACAGCCGATTGTGTTGTTTATCGATGAAATCCATACGCTGGTCGGCGCTGGCGGCCAGCAAGGCACCGGCGATGCGGCCAATTTGTTGAAACCGGCGTTAGCGCGCGGGCAGCTGCGCACCGTGGGTGCCACTACCTGGGCGGAATATAAAAAATACATCGAGAAAGATCCGGCGCTGACCCGACGTTTCCAGCCGGTACAGGTGGCAGAGCCGGATGAGCAAACGGCCATTTTGATGCTGCGCCATCTGGCCCAGCCGCTGTCGCAGCATCATCAGGTGCTGTTGCTGGATGAAGCGTTGCAGAGCGCGGTACGACTTTCACAGCGCTATATCCCTGCCCGCCAGTTACCTGACAAAGCCATTGCTTTGCTGGATACCGCCTGCGCCCGCGTCGCGGTGAGTCTGCACCATCAACCGCCGCAGCTGGCTTTTTGTCGTCAGCAGCTGGCGGCGCTGCAGCTGGAAATCGAGATTGCCGAACGTGAAGCACGACTCGGCTTCGACTCTGCGCCTGCACGTATCGCCAAAGCACAACAGCAACAGGAAATCTTGCAAGACGAAGAGCAGCAGTTGGATCTGCGCTGGCAACAGGCACTGGCTCTGACGCAGCAGTTGGGCGCGCTGCGTGCAGAACTGCTGGTCGATCAGGATGCCGAGCGCACCGCGCGTTATCAGGCGGTGCAGCAGCAGTTAGACGACCTGCAAGGCGATACACCACTGACCTTCCCGGCCGTCGACAGCAGCGTGGTGGCCAGCGTGGTCGCCGACTGGACCGGGATTCCACTGGGCCGCATGCTGCAAAGCGAACGCGATGCGGTGCTCAATCTTGCTGATACGCTGGCACAGCGCGTGATTGGCCAGCAACCGGCGCTCAATGCTATCGCCCAACGCATCCAGACGTCCCGTGCCGGACTGGACGATCCCGGCAAGCCGATTGGCGTATTTATGCTGTGTGGCCCGTCGGGTACCGGGAAAACCGAGACCGCACTGGCGCTGGCCGAAACCCTGTACGGCGGCGAACAAAACCTGATTACCATCAATATGAGTGAATTCCAGGAAGCGCATAGCGTTTCAACTCTGAAAGGTGCGCCGCCGGGATATGTGGGCTACGGCGAGGGCGGCGTGCTGACCGAAGCGGTACGACGCCGTCCGTACAGCGTGGTGCTGCTGGATGAGATCGAAAAAGCCCACCCGGACGTGCACGAAATCTTCTTCCAGGTCTTTGACAAAGGCTGGATGGAAGACGGCGAAGGTCGACGTATCGACTTTCGCAATACAGTGATTATTTTGACCTCGAATATTGGCAGTGATGAGCTGGCGCACGCCTGCTCGGGTGCGGGCGTGCAGCCGGATACCGAGGCCCTGAACAGCCTGCTGCGCGCGCCACTGCGTGAGGTATTCCCCGCCGCGCTGTTAGGCCGTTTAGCGGTGATTCCGTATGTGCCGCTCAGCGATGCCATGCTGATTCGCATTATCGATCTGCGGCTGGCGAAGATTCAGCAGCGACTGCAAGAACGTCACGCTATCCGCGCCGAGTTTGCCCCAGCGGTGGCGCAGCAGATTATGCAGCGCTGCACGGAAGGTGAATCCGGGGGACGTATGGTGGATGCGGTGTTGTCGCAAACCCTGCTGCCGCAAATGAGCTGCCAGTTATTGAGTGAACCTGCCGTCAGCACGCCACGGCATTTGCGGGTCGACTATCAGCACGATGCGTTCCAGTTGTTATATACCGTGGAGGCCGACGATGAGTGAAGCCAGCAGCAAAACGGGGTCGCAGGCGCTGCCGATTGGCTACCGCTTTAATGAGTACGAGATTCAGCAGGTGATTGGCGAAGGCGGCTTTGGCATTGTCTATCGCGCCTGGGACAGCGAATTGGATCGTACCGTGGCGATCAAAGAGTTTATGCCCGCCTCGATAGCGTTGCGTGATGAGGATCATCACCTGCTGCTGCGCAGCGAACGCTTTATGCGTCTTTATCAAGCGGGCCTTCACAGCTTTGTGCAGGAAGCCAAAACGCTCGGCCGCTTTAACCATCCTCATCTGCTGCACGTGCTGCGCTTCTGGCAGGCCAACGATACCGCCTACATGGTGACGCAATTTTATCAAGGGGAAACCTTAAAAATCCGCTATCTGCGCGAGTTTTCACCCTGCAGCGAAGCGGACATTCGTGCCATGCTGCCGCCACTATTGAGCGCGTTGAAAACCCTGCACGATCATGACTATCTGCATCGCGACATCGCTCCGGACAATATTCTGCTACAGCAGGATGGATCGCCGGTGCTGCTGGATTTCGGTTCGGCATGCAAAACCATTGGGCATCTGACGGATAAGACCGAGATCATGCTGAAACCGGGTTATGCGCCAATTGAGCAATACAGCGAAGGTCGCGATGGCGATCAGGGACCGTGGACCGATATCTATGCGCTGGGCGCGGTATTGCACGCCCTGATTTGCGGCGAGGCACCGCCGGTGAGCGTGGTACGTTCGCTGAGTGACAGCTACCTGCCGCTGGCGGAACGGGAGCTGAGCGGCTACTCGCGCGGCTTGCTGCGCACCATCGACCTGATGCTGGTCTGCGAACCCGATCAACGTCCGCAATCGATAGTCGCCCTGCGCGATCTGTTGGTGGAAAACGACCGTGAAGTACAGTGTGATGCGCATGAACCGGAACTGACTCCCGCGCGTGAAGAGACCTTGCTGCCTGCATTGTTGGTGCAGGAGGTTGCGCAATCTGAACCGGCTATCTCGACGCCACGCAAACGGCGTCCGCTGTGGATTGGCGGCGGGATGGCCGCAGCGAGTTTAGTGACCCTACTCGCTGTGCACGGATTTAATGGTAATAGCCCGCACCCCGAAGCCGTCGCCCCAACTAAACCGCCGGTGGAGGTGGCTGAGCAAAAAGTGACACCGTCACCCAAAGCCGCTGTGGCACCTGTCCCGGTTACGCCCGCGCAGGTTTATTTGCGTGCAGCGGATGCCACCCAACTGAGTCAGGTCGAGATCAATGGCAAACCACAAAGCACGGAAGATCAGGATGGCATGAAGCGGTTGAGTTTGGTTCCGGGAGACTATCAGTTGCAGGTTACGCTTAAGCAAGGGGGCAACTGGCAGCATTCGCTACATATCGATGGAGGGAGCGGCACCTGGCTGGTGAATGTGCCGACTCCCGCGGGCTGATTTACTCGACGGCGTTACCATTTTCGCTAAACAGCACCTTGTCGCCCTGCTCCTGGTGCTGTGAAACCTGCAGCGTCCAGACATGGTTATCATCGTTACCCGCGCCTGCTGCGGGTGACAGCACGTAGCTGTAGTCCCCGTTGCGGAAGATATAGCCCCGGAAATCGTGTGACGGGCCAATATTCAGCGTCGAGCCTTTCAGCGTCAATTGGTGGTGATTCTTCTTATTGATCGAGTGGTAAATGATGCCATCGCACTCCACGTCGCCCTCAACGCATTTGCTGGTGTCCAAAAATACCTGATAGCTTTTGCTGTCAAAAAACGGTTTTTTGGCAGCCGGCGCCTGTGCCATAGCGTGGAGTGAAAAGCAGACCAGGGATAAGGCAAGTAGCTTTTTCATAATTTGATATAGATTCCTTTGTGATAAACGTTCAATTCGCTTTTTCTGCGATTCACTAATCCCTTCATACGCACGCCGCGCGAATAAACAAACTGCATCCACGCCCTATCTAAATCTTCTGGCGATTCGCCATTAATCACTTTCAACGCCGTCGAGTAATATAAACCTTTATGGTTCAGGTTATCACGCGTGCCAATATTAAACGCCAACATCACTAACGCATCAAATTCATTTTGTGTAAGCGCAACTTTGGCATACTGACGCACCGCGTCGACAAACTTTTTTAAATCTTGCGAGAATAAGGTTTCGGCGGCCGATTCTGAGATACCGTCTTTAAACTGATCAAATTCACTCTGGCGACTAATCCAATGTCCGTAACCTATCGTGGCTCCGGCAGTCCAGCTGCTGATCGTTTTTGAACTGTGATCGTCATAAGGGAGCGTATGCAGCTGCTCGTACTGCATCATCAGTTTAAGCACCTGATAACTAGGGTACATAGTCATCGGATTTTTACGCGCACCGTTAGGATTACTGCCGGTGGAACCGTGCGCGCGCGGCAGTGCGCTGCGCTGACCGGACGAGAGCTGACTGAAGGTTTTTTGGCCGGGTGAAACCAGACCGTCAGGATGATGATAAAAGTGTTTTTGGTAAGTGATAATCGCTTTGGTGGTATTATTTCCGCACACGCCGTCAATTTGCAGTTGTGGGAAACCATTCTGATTTAATAATTTTTGTACCAACTTGACATCTTGCGATCGATTGGTTCCTCGCAGCCCAACACTTTCCTGTATCGTTTCCATTTTCGCCTCAAAAATAGTGACTGTGAAAGTTATTTTAATGAAGTTTAAAGGTACGTAGCAGGCAATTATGCCGCATAATCCCCCACGATAATTCATGTGAAGGTTCGGATTACTCTTAAAGTTTTAAATGACATTTTCGTGACAACTTGAAGAAGCCATTAATAATAGTATTGGCGATGAAATTAAAATTTCTGATTATTGGCTTGCACTATTTTAGTCAAAAAATTATTGCGGTGGCGGGCACTGTGCAGCTGCTGGCCACCACGTTTTGAATTAGTTGTTGGCAATCACTGATTGCAACGCCAACGCTGGAATGGTTAACGGCCGGATATGCTCGGGCATGACTTTTGCTGCCGCCGCCATCGAAACCTGTGCCAGCGCCACCTGTTGTGCGCCCTGCTCGCGACCCTGTGTTACCGCGTCGGCAATGAGTGCGTGATAGCGTTGATGATCGCCCGCTTTGAATGCGGCCCAGGCATCAGGGATCAGCGCGACCTGCGGCTGTTTTTCAGATGGCAACGTTGGTGGGCAGAACAACAGACGGGTTGCCGCTAAGGTTGATTCGGCCGCGCAGAGTACCAGCGCAGGCCCTGCCATTTGATGCAGGTGATCTGCCAGCATGCGATCTGCGCGATATACCGGGCAGCCCGTGTTTTTCGGCTGGAAGGTGTCGGCCACGGGACCGAGCGTTGAACAGGTAATCACTATCGCATCAAACCACGGAGTCAGACTGTGCAACAGCTGTGCCAGACGGTTTTGCTGCTCCGGCGTCATACCGCCACTCTGCTCTGCTTCAGCCAGCAGATGCGGCATCACAATATGGCTCAATGTGTGGGGAGGTAATTCAAGGGATTGTGCGGCGTGATCGAACAGCGCGATATTACTGGTGGCAGTGTGCAGGCAGGCGATGGTCATGGTCATCCTTATTGTTGTGCTATTTATAGGTCCGCTTAGTCCTGGCGGCGTGATTGCAGTGGTAGATTATTGCTTCACCGTCTAATAATATTCAAAATTATTTAACATTCCTTAGCCGTTACTCTCATGAACCTGCATGTGCTGGCCTTTATCATTGCGATCTTACCGGTGGCCCTGTCGCCAGGGGCGAGTTTTACCCTCGCGATTAACAACACGCTGGTGGCAGGTGCACGCGGGCTGGCGGCGATTATTCTCGGCACTGCACTAGGCATTTATACCCATGCGCTGCTGATTGGCCTGGGCATCAGCGCCCTGCTGGTGCGTTCCCCCATTATCTTTAATCTGTTAAGCGTGGCGGGTGCCGCTTATCTGCTGTGGCTCGGCGTACAGTTGTTGCGTCGAGGCCGTCATATTTCCCAACCTGTCGCCTCTTATCGCAGTGCCCGCATGGGCATTAAAGATGCCTGGCTAGCCAATGTGCTTAACCCAAAAGCGGTGATGCTGTATCTCACCGTGGTATCGCAATTTGCCGGTCGCGATCATGCATTACTGCATTATTTGCTGCTGGCCTCAATACATGTAGCCATCATGGCACTGTGGTTGGTGATCATTTGTTTTACGCTGCTGACCTCAGCGCGGGTGATCAATATTCGTAAGCTGTCCATCGCCATCAACATCGGTGGCGGGCTGATACTGGTTTTCTTTGCTATTAGCAATTTGATTCAGCTTTTTATGACCTTAAAAGGATTTTCATCATGATGGCATTAAGCGATCTCGGCCCACGCATCTGTATTCTGGGGCCTTCAAACAGCGGTAAATCGACGCTGGCCCAGGCCATCGCTAGTCAGACAGCGCGCCCGCTCATCCACCTGGATCAGCTTTATCATCTCCCCAACACGCACTGGCAAGCACGTGCTGAAGCAGATTTTCGACAACTGCATCTGGACGCTATCGCAGGAGAAAGTTGGATCATGGACGGCAATTATGTGCGCACGCTACCGGACCGCTTAACGCGTGCCAGCGGTATCATTTTGCTTGACCTGCCGCCGACTCAAAGTTTCTTTCGTTATCTGCGTCGTACGCTGTTTGATGCCCAGCGCATTGGGGGTGTTGTCCCCTCACATCAGCGCGAGAAGTTGACCTGGGAAATGACGCGTTATCTGCTTATCACCTCTCGGCGCCATCGCCCGCGCAACCAACGCATGTATGCGGAATGGACCTTACCCAAGCTGTTGCTTAGCTCCTCAGCAGACATTAACCTGGCCTATCGCGAATGGGATCTTCTCTCAGAGCACCCTTCAATACGCTAATTCTGCCTTTCGCTCATCTCCCGCTTCGCCTGCAAGTTTGGCCTGCGCTGCTACCTTTAGTGGGTTGTATTAACCTTACAAAAGCTGGAGATATTATGAGCAATGATGATCGTAAACCGACCACCACGGATGCTGGCATTCCGGTAGCCAGCGATGAACACTCTCTTTCAGTCGGGCCGGATGGTCCGCTGGTACTGCACGATCACTACCTGATCGAGCAGATGGCGAACTTCAACCGTGAACGTATTCCTGAGCGTCAGCCACACGCCAAAGGCAGCGGCGCATTCGGTCATTTTGAAGTGACGGATGATGTCAGTCGCTATACCAAAGCTGCGGTGTTTCAGCCCGGCACTAAAACCGATGTGGTGATGCGCTTTTCAACCGTTGCAGGTGAACGCGGCAGTCCCGACACCTGGCGCGATCCGCGTGGTTTTGCCCTCAAGTTTTACACCAGCGAAGGCAACTACGACATGGTGGGCAACAACACGCCGGTGTTCTTTATTCGTGATCCGATGAAGTTTCAGCACTTTATCCGCTCGCAAAAACGCCGCGCCGATAACAATCTGCGCGACCACGATATGCAGTGGGATTTTTGGACGCTGTCGCCGGAATCGGCGCATCAGGTCACCTGGCTGATGGGCGATCGCGGTATTCCCAAAAGCTGGCGGCATATGAACGGCTATTCCAGCCACACCTACATGTGGGTTAACGCGCAAGGTGAGAAGTTTTGGGTGAAGTATCACTTCAAAACCGATCAGGGTGTGGAGTTCCTGGCGCAGGAAAATGCAGATACGCTGGCTGGACAGGATGGTGACTACCACACCCGCGATCTGTTTAACGCGATCAAAAGCGGCGAGTTCCCCAACTGGACGCTCTATATGCAGGTCATGCCGTTTGCCGAAGCCGAAACCTATCGCTTTAACCCGTTCGATCTCACTAAAGTCTGGCCGCATGCGGACTATCCGCTGATTAAAGTGGGTAAACTGCAGCTTAATCGCAATCCTACCGACAACCATGCTCAGATCGAGCAAGCTGCGTTTGAGCCAAACAATCTGGTACCGGGCATTGGTCTGAGTCCGGACAAAATGTTGATTGGTCGTGTGTTTGCCTATGCCGATGCGCACCGCGCGCGGTTAGGTGTGAACTACAAACAGATCCCGGTCAATGCGCCTCATTCCCCGGTGCACAGTTACAGCAAGGACGGTGCGATGCGGATGAATCCGGTCTCCGATCCGGTCTATGCGCCAAACTCGAAAGGCGGCCCGGTGGCGGATGGCGAGCGTTATCCCACCGACTCCACCTGGGAATCACAAGGCAATATGGTGCGAGCCCCCTACACGCTGCGTAAGGACGATGATGATTTCGGTCAGGCGAATACGCTAGTGAATAAAGTGATGGATGATGCGGCACGCGATCGTCTGGTGAACAACGTCAGCGGGCATCTGTTGGATGGCGTGGAAGAACCGGTGCTGTCACGCGCGTTTGCGTACTGGCGCAACATCGATAAAGCGGTCGGTGACCGTATTGCACAGCAGGTGCAGGCCGAGCGCGCAAAACGCTAAATAAAAAAGGGCGCACCTGCAAATAGCGTGCGCCCTCCACAATCACTTCATTACTTCAGACGGAACGCCACCACGCTGTCACCCGCCTGGGTGCCCAGCGAACCGTGCCCGCCTGCCGCAATCACCACGTACTGCTTGCCGTCTTTACCCATAAAGGTCGACGGTGTGGCCTGCGCGCCGGCAGTCAGTTCGGTCTGCCACAGCAGCTCACCGGTGGTGCTGTCGTAAGCGCGGAAGAAGTTATCCGCGGTTGCGCCATGGAACACCACATCGCCCGCTGTCAGCAATGGACCACCGTGTGCCACCATACCCATCGGGAAGCCGATCGGGAAGCGGCCCGGCAGGAAGCTGGTTTTCAGGTTTTTGGTCACACCCACGCGGCGCAACCACTCGGTTTTACCGGTTTTCAGATCGACACCAACCATACGACCCCAAGGTGGCGCGATGCACGGAATGCCGAGGCCAGAAGCCAACTGCTGAATGTGAATCGCGTAGTCACCCTGGAAGTTTTCGTTCCAGTATGGCTGGCCGTCTTTGGTAAATAGACGCTGCGTTTCAGTCTGCGGCGTACGTTTGATCAGGTTGTATTTGTAGGCCAGGCGAACTGGCGCGGCAATCAACATCTGACGCTGTGGATCGACTGCCACTGAACCCCAGTTGAACACGCCAATGTTACCCGGGAAGATCAGTGAACCGGCTTCGGTTGCTGGCGTCCAAGGGTTGCCATCGTAACGCAGTGAACGGAAGTCCATGCGGCATGACATCTGGTCAAACGGCGTGATGCCCCACATCGATTTCTCGGTCAGCGGGTCTGGAATAAAGTTCAGGCTCGACACTGGCTGCGTGGCGGCAAACTTCTCACCCGGCACACCGCCTTCAGTTGAAACCTTCACCTGATTAACCGGATACACCGGCTGACCAGTCAGACGATTCAGCACAAACAGGTTGCCGGTTTTGGTCGGCAGAATTACCACCGGCTGTTTCTGACCCTGATAATCGATATCCAGCAGTGACGGCTGTGATGGGTTATCGCGGTCCCACAGATCGTGATTGGAACTCTGATAGCGCCACTTAAACGCACCGGTCTGCAGATCCAGCGCGACCAACGCATCGCGGAACTTCTCGGTGTTGCTGTTAGCATCACGTTCAATACCGACTTCATCCGGTGACGCGTTACCAAATGGCACATACACCAGACCATTTTTCAGGTCAGCACTCAGCGTGCCCCAGGCAACCGGCGTATCCTGCGGATAATTCTGTCCCGCAGCGATCGGCGCCGTATTTTCTGGGTTCGATGGATCGAAGTTCCACACCAGACGACCGGTTTCGGCGTCATAGGCACGAATTACGCCCGATGGGTTGCCACTGTTGAAGCCGTTGTCCATCACGGAACCACCGACAATCACCAGCTTGCCCGCCACCAGCGGTGCGGCAGTTTGCATCAACGCATGTGGACGCACTTCGCCCATGTTGGCATGCAGATCCACCACGCCGTTGGTGCCGAAATCAGCACAAGGCTTGCCAGTATCGGCATCCAGTGCAATCAGCTGTGCATCGGTAGTGGCGTTGAAGATACGCTTACGGCAGATAGCCGGAGCGGCTGCAGAATCCTGCGCGGCCACCGGGCTTTGCTCGTAATAGCTCACGCCACGGCAGGTCTGGTGCTGCTGCAGGTAAGAACGATCTTTATTTGGCGTGTACTTCCACTTCACCGCGCCGGTTTCCGGATCGAGTGCATGCACTTCGTTATGCGGCGTACAGAAGTACAGCATGCCGTTGGCTTTCACCGGCGTGGCTTCGAAGGTGTACTCGCTGGCATCCGCATCCTGACGTAAATCGCCGGTGTGGTAAGTCCAGGCCACTTCGAGGTTTTGCACATTGTCTTTGGTGATTTGATTCAGCGAAGAGAAACGCTGGCCATCAGTGGTGCCGCCGTATGCGGTCCAGTCATTGGCTGCGCCCTGCTCACTGGCTTGTTCACGCGCATTGCTGATGGTGCCTGCTTGCGGCAATGGATCGTAGAAGCACAGACCGATTACCACCACAATCATGACGATGACCGTGCCACCGAGGAAGGTGTGGAAGCGGCGTTCGCCCTGATACAGCGGTTTCACTATCCACGGCATCGCCAGCCATAGGCCGATCACGCCAAACAGATCGCCGCGTGGGATCCACTGCCATTTATCAAAGCCCACTTCCCAGATAATCCAGGCAAGGGTAATCCACATCAGAACCGCATACAGCGCCAGCGCGCTTCGCTGGTTTCTGAACAGTAAAATGGCGGTGATCAGTAAGCCCACTGCCATCAACGCATAGAACGCGCTGCCGCCCAGCATCAGCAGCTTTCCGCCCATATAGAGCAGCGCTAATGCCAGAATCGCCAGCACGATACTGGTTAATTTGTTAACCATGCCAATCCCTCAACGTTTTTCATCAAATACCACCCAAAATAAACCTACATAAACTCAACAGAATTTTAACGTACGTTATCGAACAGTAAAAACCCGTTGCTGAGTGTGTCGTTAGCTCCGCTTATGAATGTAGCCGGGCTAATCACTGACAAATCAGGCGAGATCCAATCTGTGACTGAAATCACGTTTTATTTTTCGCAGAGAGAATTAATCATTAGTGAGGATAAATCGCATTTTTTGATAACGTTGAGTGCGTGAAAATCCACCGTTAGCGGCTTTTGCGGTGTTCGCATATCGTTGTGCGCATTTGTTACTACGCCAGTTGTAGCGGAAAACTTACGCTGTTTTCTTTTTCTCAGGGAAACACCATGAAAGTTACGCTTCTCGCCAGTGCATTGCTGGTCGCCACTTCACCACTCATGCCGCCAATTCCGAACTCGTGGTCGGTGACCAAAAAGGCAATGCCCGTGCCGTGATGTCGGCAGCGGGTGAACTCACCAACGTGCCTTATGAAATCAAATGGTACGAGTTTCCAAATGCCGCGCCGCTGCTGGAATCACTTAATTCACAGCACCTGGATGCCGGATTAGTCGGCGATGGCCCGCTGGCATTTGCGGTGGCGGCAGGGGCGAAAATTCGCGCCATTCAGGCTTCGCAATATCTGGGTAACGGACTGCTGGTCAAAAAGGACAGCGCAGTTCATACCATCGCCGATCTGAAAGGCAAAAAGGTGGCCACGGTGAAAGGCTCATCGGGGCAAAATATGGTGCTCAACGCACTGCATCAAGCCGGTTTGCCTGATGACAGCGTTAACTTTGTTTTCACTACGCCTGCTGAAGCGACGCTGGCACTGGATAACGGTGCCGTGGATGCGGTGGCGACGTGGGAACCCTACGTCTCTTTTGCAGTAGCACAATCGGGCGATCGCATCGCCATTGATGGCAAAGAGGCACCGGTATCCAATTATCTGGTTGCTACCGATAGCGCCATCAGCAGTAAACGTGCAGAGCTGGCTGATTTTCGGCAACGCCTGATTCGTGCTCGCGCCTGGGGCGTGGCACATCCGCAAGAGTATGCCAACGGCATTGCCTCGTTATTGCGGCTGCCAGATGCCGTCGCCTTAAGTAAAGTTCAGCGTGAAAACAATGCCCCGGTAGAAGATTACGCGCTGGTGGCGCAGCGCCAACAGGCGGCGATTGATACCTTCGCACGCAGCGGGTTGATCAAACCCGGCCTGCAGGCGAGCAGCCTGGTGGATGCGTCCTTCTTTGGCAAAGAAGGGGCGGCTAAACCATGATGAATTTGGCGCTCTATCTTGATTCCGGTATTCATCAGGGCGGCTGGCGTCATCCACTGGCTGCCACCACCGGCGGCAGTAATTGGCCGTTGTACCGTAAAATTGCGCAGCGCGCAGAAGCGGCAAAACTGGATATGATTTTTGTCGCTGACAAACTAGCGATTGACGATGTTTACGGCGGTCATCTGGCGCACACCGTGCAGCATCGCCAGGTTGGCTGGTCTGAGCCGCTGACTTTGCTAGCCGCGCTAGCGGCAGTCACCGATCGTATTGGTTTAGGCGGCACCGTCTCCTCCTCCTATTCCGAGCCTTATACCACGGCGCGCCAGTTGGCCAATATCGATCATATTAGCGGTGGGCGCGCCGCGTGGAACGTGGTGACCTCACTGACTCATGCAGAAGCGCGTAATTTTGGCCGCAGCCAACACTTCAGTCATGAAGATCGCTATCGCCGCGCAGCCGAATTCATCGATGTGATGAAAACCCTCTGGGACAGCTTTGAAGAGGATGCGCTCGTGGTGGAAAAATGCAGCGCGCGCTTTGCCGATCCGGCGCGATTTCACCGCTTCGATCATCAGGGCGAATCTTTCGAGGTTCAGGGGCCGCTGAATCTGCCCCGTCCGCCGCAAGGGCACCCGGTGGTGATTCAGGCAGGTGTTTCAGAAGCTTTTATCGATTTGGCCGCTCAGCACGCAGAGATGCTGTTTGTGGTGCAGCCTAACCGTGAACGCGCACAGCAGTTTTATCAAACGATTAAGGAACGTGCGCAACACTACCAGCGACAGCCTGATCAGCTGCGAATCATGCCGGGACTAGTGCCGATTGTCGGCCACAGTGAGCAGGATGCGCGCGATCGCGCTGAATATCTAAAATCGTTGATTACTGTGGAGTCCGGTCTCAGTTTTGTTTCTGCCAGCATGAATATCGATCTTTCACAGTATCCGGTGGATGGACCGGTGCCTGATTTGTGTGAGCAGATTACGGGCAGCAAAGGACGCTTTCAGTATGTTATCGCTCACGCCATCGAGCAGAAACTAACATTAGGAGAAATGGCTAAACGCTACGCCGAGAGTTTGTCATTCCCGTCACCAACCGGTACAGCGGATCATATCGCGCAACAGATGATTGACTGGTACCAGCATCAAGCCTGCGATGGGTTTGTGATTCTCCCCACCTACATTGATGAGAATGAAGATCTGTTCCTGAGTCAGGTGGTTCCTCGTTTGCAGGAGGCTGGGGTATTTCATCGCGATTATGCTGCGGGTACGCTGCGAGAACGGCTAGGTCTCGCGAAGCCGGCGAATCGCTTTCATTGATAGATGTTGCTCAACGCAAGCAATCTCAAAAAGCATTATTTTTGAGATTGCTTGCGTTAACTCAGCGTTTTTTTAGCCACTCTTTCAGTTTCCATAAGGAGATTGGTGCTTGATACACCGTGCCCTTTCCCTCCTTAATCGGTCTTAACAATCCAAGATCGGCCAGATTTTTCAGCCGACTACGAGCGGTATTATCGGCGACACCCAGCCTTGATTTCACACCCGCTGCGCTCAACAACGAACCCGGCGCATGTAGCGCAATCGCCATGATGTCCAGCTCACCTTTCGCCAACGACATATTTTCTTCGACCCAATGCACGAGGCGCGCCCGTTCCTGACGCAGCGTAGTAATTTGCTCAGTGAAGGCATTCACCGCACGCATCACGATTTCACACTGGAATTGGACAAAATAGGTCAAGTCGAGCTCATCCGTTTCGCTGTAAAGGTATGACATACCGTATTTAATGGCGGCCGCCTTGAGGAGTTTGCTGATCGAAATATAGCGGAAAGCGTGATAACCACGACGAATCAAATGATGATAGAACAAGCCCCGTGCGGTGCGCCCATTGCCATCATTGAAGGGATGAATATAACCAATGGCAAAGTGCAGAACACAGGCCACCAGCAATGGGTGTGTTCCCTGCTGTTCCAGGAATTCGACTTCAGCGCACAACGCATCAAGCATGCCATTCAATGCGGTATGATCGGGCGGCTGATGGATTATTTCGCCATCGCGACCTGCCACAAAAACGTCATTATTGCAGCGAACCTCACCGGGCCGATATTTTTCGTCATTTATACCTGCACAAGCGATGTGATGCATATGCAGGATATCGGCACGCGTTAGCGGTCCATCTCCCATGGCGGCAATATGCTGCATCAGCCGCCAATTGCCCATGATCATGCTCTCATCTTCGTTACGGGGTTCCCGGCCCACCGCCAACAGTTCCATCGCCACCCGCGAGGTTGTTGCTGCGCCTTCGAGCTGACTGGAGGAGATCGCCTCTTCCATGATCAATTGGGACATCAGGTAAGAGGCCGCGTCCTCGTCAGTAGGCTGTCCATTGCGCGCAAACGTCATGCGATCCACCAGGGAAATGGCTGCGTTAATTTTGGCGGTAAAGTTGCAACTGACTTCTTGTGACGCGATGACAAAATGTTGAGCCGTACTACGCCGTTTAAATTTTAACGCGCTCCACACTGCCAACCGCTCATCCGCATCCCGAATTCGACGACTGAGTTCGTCGAAGTGCAAATAGCGCGCATCCCACTCGTCACAACGGCTCAGCAGTTCTACAGCCTCGCTGTTGGTCAGGGTATCAAGCAGTTGTTTAGGTGGGCGGCGTAATCTCATCGCAAGCAATCTCAAAAATGACGTATTTTGAGTTTACTTGAGATAACGTGGAGTTACCAATAGGGCAATCACGTATAAACAAAGATTGAAGACTGCCCGCACTATAAAAGAACGCTTATGTGATCATGCTGGTGCAGCTAGCCTTACGATAGCCGTCCTGTTGCTCGCTCTTGCTACTGAAGGGCCTTCCCTGCTACATCTGCACTAATTATTAGCAGCCTTACCATTTTGGCATCAGCTTTGCTTATTGATTCCTGTGTTCTTTTAAGGAGTCGCGCTATGCAAGCATCCTCTACTCGCTACACTATTTTTTCACTGCTGTTTCTCATCGCGCTGATCAACTACGTCGACCGTGGCGCACTCTCGTTTGCGGCTAACGCTATTTCTCAGGAGTTTCACTTCACAAAAGTACAATTGGGTGCCGTGTTGGGCTATTTCGGTTTTGGCTACCTGTTCGGCTCGCTGTGTGGCGGATTTCTCGCTGATAGATTGGGTACCAAAAAAGTGTGGTTGATGGCGGGGATTCTTTGGTCCTTGCTGGAGATTGCTACCGCGTGGGCCGGTGAAGTCGGTATGGCGCTGTTTGGGGGTTCGGCCATTATGGGATTTGCTGCACTTCGCATCCTGTTTGGCTTCTCCGAAGGACCAGCCTATGCGCTGATGAACAAAACCATTGCCCATTGGGCCCCGGATAATGAACGCGGTTTTGCGCTGAGCATCGGTTTGCTCAGCACTCAGGTGGGTTCTCTGCTGACCGCACCCATTGCCGTGGGTTTGCTGTTGTTAACCAATGACTGGCGCATGATGTTTATCCTGCTCGGTGCCTTCTCGCTGCTGGCGATGCTGCTGTTCGCACGCAACTTTACCGACACGCCGCTGCTGCATCCGCGCGCCAATGCGGCGGAACGTCAGCTGATCATCAATGGGCAAAAGCGTGAAAGCCAACATGAGGGCGCGCTGCCGTGGTGGCGTTTCTTCACCAGCCGTACTCTGGTGTGCAACGCACTCGGCTACTTCAGCTTCCTCTATATCACCTTCACGCTGGTCACCTGGCTGCCGAAGTATCTGCAGGATAACTTCCATTACGATCTGCATTCGTTATGGTACGTGGCGATGATTCCGTGGAGCGGCGCCTGCTTCACCGTCCTGCTCGGTGGGCGTATTGCCGACCGCCTTCTGGCGCGTTTTAACAATCTCCGTCTGGCGAGGAACGTCTTCGCGGCTATCACGCTGTGCGCAACCGCCTGTTGTTTTATGGCAATTCCCTGGGTCAGTTCAGCGGCAGGTATCATCGCGCTGATGACGCTGGGCAATGCGCTGAATGCACTGGTGAATAATGTTTATTGGTCGGTGGTGATTGATGTCACGCCAAAAGCTTCGGTGGGTGCTTACAGCGGCATGACGCTGGCGATTGCCAATCTTGCCTCGATCATCTCCCCGATGCTGTGCGGCTGGCTGGCGGAATATTACGGTTATAACGCGATGTTCACCGTCACCGCCTGCATCGCATTTGGCAGTATGCTGGCGATGACGCTGTTACAGCCGGAAAAACGCCTGCAGGCTGATGCACCCACAGTGGCAGCACCACAGGCGATGTAATTTTACACCGCGTGCCGCTGGCAGAAGGCGGCGATATCCGGCGATTGGAAATCAGCCAGATGCGCCATCAACTTCTCCAGCGGCCAGTTCCACCACGCAATCGCTTGTAACTGCGCCGCAATTTCTGGCGCAAAACGGCCACGAATGGGCTTTGCAGGCACGCCGCCAACAATGGTGTAAGGTGCCACGTCTTTAGTCACCACCGCGCCCGCCGCCAGGACCGCGCCATCGCCGACAGTGACTCCTGGCAACACAATCACTCCGTGACCAATCCACACATCATTGCCAATGATCACGCGGTCTTCGCGGCGATCGGCAAAGAAGCCTGCGTCGCGCTGAGCCTGCGGATCATAATACTCCGGGCAGTAGGTGAAGCGATGTTGTGAAGCACGATCCATCGGATGATTAGGCGCACCGATTCGCACCTGATTGGCAATCGCGGTAAAGCGCCCAATCTGCGCATCGGCCACACAACAGTGTTCGCCCAGATAGGAGAAATCACCCAATTCGCTGTATTCAAGATAACTTTCGGCGAGGATTTCACATTGCTGACCGATATGGGTTTCGCGCATGCGCACGCTGGGGTCGATAATCGTGTGTTGCAGTTTAGCCGGTTGAACAGCGGCGAGGGCCATAAAATGCTCCAATGTGGTCAGATGTCTGGATGACGGGTTGTATCTGGAAAACCGCGAAGCACAACACTAAAGCGGCAAGATGACAGAAATGCTATCGTAGCGCCTTTGATGCAGGCCATTTAAGGAAAGGGAATGAGAACACCGTGGTCACTGTTGGCATTGTTGTGGTCCGCCGGTCAGGCTTCTGCCGCACTGCCCGCCGATATCAAAGCGGGCGATATTGTGCAGGTGCAACTGTCGCAACTGCATCCGACGCAGGCTGCGATTGGCTATCGTCAGTTGGATTACAAATTGCATCGCTATCAAGCCGATCCTAAAAAACTGTTCGATGATTTCTGCGAGAGCATGGGACAGAAAGGCGTGGATAAATTCAGCAGTAAATCACGCATCTCCGATCCGGACAGTTTTACCTGCAAAGCCCCGGTGGGCTCGCAACCGGGCCCGATGAAAACCGCCGTTATCGCCCCGGATAACGCGCTCTATCTCACTGATGGCCACCACACCTTTAGTAACTTTGCCGATATCGGTGGCTTAAAAACCCACGTGCAAGTGCGTATCACCAACGATTTCCGCAGTTTGAAAACCATGGCGGCTTTCTGGCAGCAAATGGAGGCTGCGCATCTGGTCTGGCTGGATACCCCCAAAGGTAAAATCACGCCGGATGATTTGCCGAAAGAGTTGGGCCGTAAACACATGCAGGATGACGAATATCGTTCGCTGGTTTATTTCGTACGCGATATCGGCTTTGAGAAAGAAGATAATCCGCCGCCGTTCCTCGAATTCTATTGGGGAGAATGGCTGGAAAGCGAACTCCCGCTGAAATCATTCGATCTGCACGACCGTAAAGGCTATGGCGCAGCGGTCACCGCTATTGCTGAAAAAATCACGAAAGTGCCTAAAGATACGGTGATTGCGCAAAGCGATAACGGCCCGCTTACCGCTGAAAAGCTGGGTGCGATGAAAAAGGTCAACGAGAAGAAACTCGATAAGATGATTTCTGCGGATGGCAAGCTCGGCTGGGCATTTAAACAGTAATGGTCAGTACGGGGGCATGTCGTGCCCCCGTACTGATCGCCATCTTCCGATGGGATTAACCTCTCACGCCAGCTCGCAATCCTTCACATCCGCGGAAGGGGCTAACAAATTTTTATCGAACTCACGCAATGGTGCTGCATCACGGATACGCATCGGCCAGTCGGGATTCGCCAGTGCGCTTTTGCCCAAGGCCACGTAATCAGCACCCTGCTCCAGCGCCTTAGACGCGCTGCGACTGTCTGACAGAGCGCCATTGGCCACAATGGTCAGATTTGGCGCAACCTGCCGCGCAATCTGCACCAGCGAAAGTGTATTGTCAGTAAAGGCGGGCTGCAGCGCATCGTATTCGGTGAGATGCAGATAATCGATACCCGATTCAGCCAGTAAACGAAACACTTGTCGTGCGCCCGCTTCCCCTTCCTGCCACTTATGATGGAAATCATTGACCTTGCCTTGCGAAATACGCACGCCAAGGGTGACATCATAGCCAACCCGCTGACGCACCGCGCGAATCACCGCCAGTGTCAGTGACAGGCGTGCTGCGATATCACCGCCCCAATGGTCACGGCGGTGATTGGTGTAATCCGTGAAGAATTGATCGAGCAGATAGCCATTGGCGCCGTGAATTTCAATCCCATCAAAACCCGCCACGCCAATAGCGCGAGCGGCGGTCTCGGCGAAACTTTCCACGGCTTCCTGAATCTGCTCCTCGCTCATTTCTCCCGGCAACGCGTAATTGCCATGTCCATGATAAAAGCCCAGTTGCTCTCCACGCGGTTGAACAGCTGAAGGGCCGAGCGTATCGCTACGGTAAATATTGCCCTGAGAAATCGCCCCGGCATGCATCAGCTGCGCGATGATCTTCCCGCCATGCTGATGTACACCATCAGTGATGGCTCGCCAGCCGGTAACCTGACGGCTATTGACCAAACCGGCCTGGAACGCATACGTCTGCGACCAGGCTTCATCGATATAAAGCCCTTCCGTGATGATGGTGCCAAAACCACCGCGCGCGAAACGTTCGTAATAGTGCTTCATGCGCTCACCCGGTACGCCATCTACTGTGGCGGAGATACGTGTCATGGGTGCCACCATGATGCGGTTTTTCAGCGCGAGTCGATTTAATGTCCCGCTCTGAAATAAGTGTTTGTCGGCCATTTGCTACGTCGTGTTCCCTGATTATCGTCAGAGCGCATTATAGTGTGTCGCTATAGCGGCAAAAATGACCGAAGATGATACGTCTGTATAACGGAAATCGTTAAAATGAACTCCAAAGATATTGAGGTTTTCCTGATGGTGTCGCAAACGCGCAGCCTGACGCAGGCGGCACGGCGACTCAACACCACACCGATGACCGTGTCGCGTCGGTTGGCCTCGCTGGAGGAAGATCTCGGCGTGCGTCTGATGCACCGCACGACCCGCGCCATCGCGCTGACCGTGGAGGGAGAGGAGTTTCTGCCCTATGCGAAATCGCTGGCGGAAACGGAGCAGATCGCACGCAATCTGTTTTCTCCACACCAGCAAGGTGCGACTGGTCAGCTGCGGATTACGGCGCCTTCGGGCTTCGGTCGCCGCACCATCATTCCGCTGTTGCCTGCCCTGATGGATGATAATCCAGAACTGCGCGTTGAGTTCCAATTAAGCGATGATGTCACCGACCTGGTGGGTTTGGGCTACGATGTTGCCATCCGCATTGCGCCGTTGCGGGACTCGCGTTTGGTTGCTCATCGTCTTGCTGACAATCCGCGTATGCTATGTGCTTCACCCGATTATCTTCAGCGCTTCGGCACACCTCAGACATTAAACGACTTACACCATCACAACTGCCTGCGACTTTCAGGCGTGGTGCAGTGGAGCTTTATCATCGATGGCCATATTTCCAGCCTCAGCGTGGAAGGCCGTTTTAGCGGCAGCAACGTTGAAGGGGTGCGCACTTTGTGCGTGGCGGGTAGCGGCATTGCCCAGCTTTCAGAGTGGGATATTCGTGAAGAGTTGGCCTCAGGCGAGTTGGTCACGATTGAATTACGGGATGCACAACCGCAAATGCTTGGCGTTTGGGCACTGTTCCCCACGACTCGTCAGTTGCCAGCACGAGTGACGGTGTTTCTTAACGCATTGAAACAAGCGATGGAAAAAACAGATAAGTTACCTGTCACGACACCCAGGTTATAGGCTTAAATTGTTTACTCGCTGATTCACTTCATGGAGGCCCATTTTGAAACCTGAAATTCACACCCTCGCATCAACGGAAATCTATCGCAACCGCTGGATGACGCTAAAAGAAGATAAAATTCAACGTGCTGACGGTAGCGAAGGCATCTATTCGGTGATTGAGAAGGATGATTTTGTGGTGATTCTACCGGTAGAAGATGACAGCATCTTTGTGGTGGAACAGTATCGGTATCCGATAGGTGAACGTACCATTGAGTTGCCGCAAGGCAGTTGGGAACTCGATCCCGGCGCGACCCCAGAAGCGCTGGCTGCGGGCGAACTGCAAGAAGAAACCGGGTTAATTGCCGACCGCTGGCAGTATGTGGGCTATCAAAAACTGGCTCAGGGCTATTCTGCGCAGGGTTATCACATCTATCTCGCCAGCGATCTGCATTATCAAGGGCAAAATCTGGATGCTGAAGAGGTTGGGCTGACTGCACGCAAAATGAAGATCAGTGAATTTCTTCAACAGGTGCTGGAAGGGAAAGTGACCGATGCAACGTCCGTGACTGCGTTTTTACTGGCGCGAGCGAAGGGATTAATCGATTGATTTAATGCTAAGGCAGGCTTTTCGGTCGCCATAAATGGCACCTTTTACACGATAATGCGTGTAATCGGCAGGTGCACATTGATGGCTGATCGCTGAGGTATTGCAGAGTGCGCATTTAGCGCACTCTTTGAGACCTGAGGCTTAGTGGCTCGCTAACTGCGCCAGCACGACATGTGCATCCGCGCTATCAACCGCCACACCCTCAACAAACAGCTGACGTTGTTCTCCCGCAGGCAGTGCAATCTGCAGCGTTTTCCATGCTGGCTGGTAATCGCCTTTGCGTGTAAAGCTCAGGTGAATCGCCTCGGCGTCGCTGCGCATTTCCCAGTTAAGCCACAGCGCATTACCCTGCTGATAACCCCAGGTTTCACCGTCATCTTCGAATACCAGGCCATTGCTCACGCCTTTACCCTGTAATGGATAGAGTTGCAGTGTCCGGCGATCATCCGCCTGAGCATCTACATGGCGCAAACGTTGGCTCAGCGGCAGGGCTGCACCGGCGCGCACCAGCATTGGCTGGGTTTCCAGCGGTGCAGGCAGAGTGATCCACTGGCCACCGCTGTACCACTGCTGGGTCGCAAAGTCATACCAGCCTGTTTGGTTATCCGGCAGCCACAGAGTACGTTCGCGCTGACCCGCTTCAACCACGCTCGCCACTAATACATCACGGCCCAGCATAAACTCATCGCACTCGGTAAAAGTCTGCGCGTCATGCTCATGATCGAGGAAGGTTGGGCGCAGCATCGGTTCATCATCGGCATGCGCTTGCCACAGTAAGGTATAGAGATACGGCAGCAGGCGATAACGCAGTTCGATCGCAGCACGAATCGCAGGCGTGACCGACGGATACATCCACGGCTCATTCACCGTGTGATCGTCATTCCACGAGTGAATGGTGAAACGCGGGTGCATCACGCCGTTTTGCACCCAGCGCACAAACAGTTCGGCGTCCGGCTTATCGCCTGAGAAGCCGCCCACATCGTGCCCGACGTTGTACAAACCCGACAAGCTCATTCCGAGGCCCATGCGAATGTTGTAGCGCAGCGACGTCCAGTTAGTGCGGTTATCGCCGCTCCATGTCTGCACGTAACGTTGCATCCCGGCACAGCCAGAACGTGAAATCAGGAACGGACGTTTTTCCGGCGCGAAACGCTGCTGCGCTTCCATCGACGCACGCATCATCAGCAACGGCATCACCGGGCGAATATGCTTGATGGCGATGGGCGTACCAAAGCCATGGCAACGCGCCTCACCGTCCCACACTTCATATTCGTTATTGTCATTCCAGGTGGAATCGATACCCTTTTCCAGCAACTGCTGGGTGACGTTTTCTTGCCACCACGCCACCGCTTGTGGATGGGTAAAATCAAGGTGCGAACCTTCGTCATCCCAGAACACCGAACGCTCTGGCGCATCCTCTTCTGAATCACGGATAAACAAACCCTGCGCCGCGACTTCTTCGTAGCGCGGATGGTCCTGCAACAGGCAAGGTTTGATGTTGGCAGCCAGACGCAAACCGGCATTGTGGAACGCCTGGCTCATCACTTCCGGCTGTGGCACTTTGTCGTAGTTCCAGTTGAACACGTAGCGCTTGTTATTGATCGAGGTGTAACCCGATGACAATTGGAAAGAGTCGCACGGAATATCATGCTGTTCGCACAGGCGAATGAAGTTCATCAGCTGATTTTGTGCGTCCGGTGCATCGGTGTAATGCATGGTTGAACCGCTGTAGCCGAGACTCCATTTCGGGCCAAACAGCGTTTTACCGGTCAGGCGCACAAAGGCCTTGGTGACATCCAGCACTTTGCTGCCAACAAACAGGTAATAATCAATATCACCGCTTTCCGCCTGCCAGCGACGATAAGGCTGATGGTAGTTATCCAGCTCGTTACCGAGATCAAACCAGCTGCTGCTGAGGTTATCGTAATAAAGACCGAAGCTCACATCGCTGCGGCGCGTAATCGTAAACGGCACATGTTTGTAGAGCGGGTCGGTTGAAGAGGCGTTATAGCCCATCGCATCCAGGTTGCGCATCTCATAACGCTTACCGTTACGCTGCAAATCACCGGCTTTTTCACCCAAACCATAATAGGCATCATCATTCATACGACGCTGGTAGTGCGCCACGCCATCGCCATGCGCGTTGATCAGATAGGCACTGGTTGGACGGTCACAGGTCAACAGTTGCCAGGCGCCGGCGCTATCACGATGTTGCCACTCCAGCGCCAGTGGCTGATGGACAATCACGCGCAGCACATCGGTGGAAACCACCAGCGTATCGCCCTCTTCTTCCAGAGTGAATCCTGGCAGGGTAAAGCCCGCCAGACTGTCGCGCGGACGCCCTTCCCATGGCACATCGCTGTCTGGCGCAATGCTCCAGGTGCGGTCCAGCGCATAGCCGCTCTGGCGTTTAATCGAGACACGGAACATGCCGGATTCCAGCACGTACAGGTTCAGCTGGTATTTCCCGTCGACGGTTAACGCAACATGGTGTTGATCAGAATGCGTGAGTGACCAATTCTTTAAAGTTTTCATTGTTACCTACTTTATTCAGGCGCGCTGGGCGCGACGTTCAGCAATAAATGCAATCAGGAAGACCGCGCCAATCAGGTCGAAGAAGCCCATGGCGACAAATAACGGGTTAAAGCCAATTTTGTCGGCGGTGACGCCAATCACCAGCGAGAACAGGAAGCTGGAGATCCACGCGAAGGAACCGCGCATGCCGTTGACGGTGGCCATCTGGCCTTTATCAAACTTCTCCACCACCAGCGCGCTGAGCATGCAAGAGATGATCTGGTGACCGAAACCGCCAATCGAGATCAGCGCAATCGCAACGTACGGATCTTTGGTCATCGCCACCAGGGCGAGTGAGAGCATCAGGAAAGCGCCGGTAACCGAGCTGGCTACTACCGAGTTAACCAGCCTGAAACCAAACAGGCGGGTGTAGAGACGCGTCAGATAGCCACTGGCCACGCTGCCGAGGTCCGCCGCCAGAAATGGCACCCAGGCGAACATGGCGATCTGCTTGAGATCCATGCCGAGATCTTTTGCCAGATAGAGCGGCACCCAGAAGCTCAATACGCCCCACGCCGGTTCGGCCATAAAGGCGGGAATGGCGATACCGTAAAAACGTTTATTTTTTGAGACACTTTTAAGGGCTTTGAAGAACGGTAATTTGACGGCAGGCGGTTCATTATCCTGACGGATAAATTCCAGTTCCGATGCTGACAGATTGGGATGAATTTCCGGATCGCGATACAGCAGCCACCACAGCACCACCCACCCAAGCGCCAGGCAACCGGTAAACAGGAACGCGCCCTGCCAGCCAAAAGAAGCATGAGCGAAGTAAATGATCGGTGGTGCCAGCATGGCGCCAATCGAGAACCCTACACCCGCCCAGCCCGCCGCGACCGGACGCTCTTTTTTCGGGAACCATTCACCTAATACTTTGGCGTTGGCTGGCGTGGCAGCGGCTTCCGCTCCACCCATCACAAAACGCAGAATGGCAAGATGTACCCAGCTCGCCGCTCCCGCATGGAACAGACAGGCAACCGCCCAGACCGAAGCACAAATCAGGAAGCCGACTTTGAGGCCAATGACATCAATCAGCCAGCCGCAAATCGGTTGAAAGAAGGTATATGCCAGCTGAAACGCGCCGACGATCCATGAATATTGTTCAGTGGTAATGCCCAGGCTGGTCTTCAGCTCAGGTGCCAGAATGCCCAGTGAGTTACGGGTGATGTAGTTGACGGTAACGCCCGCTAAGAACAGCACCAATACCCACCAGCGCAAATTGCGGAAGGTGCGTTTGCTGCCAGCGGCAGCGATCCCTGGATTTAAACTGCGGTTCATCTGGTTCTCCAATCTTTATTAACATCATGAGCTTACAAATCCTGTGGTGAATGCGCGGGCAAGCGATAAACCGGAAATATCGTTGGCTGCCGCCCAGGAATTGTTGCTTGTTGTTGAGGAGCGACTTCAGTGAGTCATCTCTAACCATCCGCCAGGAGTGAACCACAGATGCTGAACCTGGTCGCCACTCAGATGCCGCATTTGTGATCTGGTTAACCAAAATGGCGCTTGAGGTTGACATCAGCCGGTAAAGAGCCGAATTTTAGGCCCTGAGAGCGCAATCTTAGCCGTAAGCGATGCGCTAACCGATAAATAGGTCAACCAATATAAGAGTTGTCTTGAGTTTTATTCTCAGGGCGCAAAAGAGGTAATAACATGAAGCAGACCTGGCGCTGGTATGGCCCGAATGACCCCGTTTCTCTTGCTGATGCACGACAGGCTGGCGCGACCGGCATCGTCACCGCTCTGCACCACATCCCTAACGGCGAAGTGTGGTCGGTGGAAGAAATTATGCAGCGCAAAGCCATCGTGGAAGCGGCGGGTCTCGTGTGGTCAGTGGTTGAAAGCGTGCCGATTCACGAAGAGATTAAAACCGGCAGCGGTGCGTGTCAGAAGTGGATCAGTCATTATCAGCAGTCACTGCGAAACTTGGCGCAATGTGGAATTAAAACCGTCTGCTACAACTTCATGCCGATCCTCGACTGGACCCGCACTGACCTAGAATACCTGTTACCCGATGGCGTAAAAGCACTGCGCTTCGATCAGATCGAATTTGCCGTGTTTGAACTTCACCTCCTGCAGCGTCCGGGAGCACAAAACGATTACACCGCCACCGAAATCGCCCAGGCGGCCGACCGTTTCGCCACCATGAGCGAAGAGCATAAAACACGCCTGACGCGCAATATCATTGCTGGCCTACCGGGTGCCGAAGAGGGTTACACGCTGGATCAGTTCCGTGCGCAATTAGCCCGTTATGACGGTATCGGCAAAGCGGAGTTGCGTGAAAACTTCGCCACCTTCCTGCGCGCCATTATTCCAGTGGCAGAAGAAGCCGGCATTCGTATGGCAGTGCATCCGGATGATCCACCGCGTCCGATTCTGGGTTTACCACGCATCGTCTCTAACGCAGAAGATTTGCAGTGGATGATTGATACCGTACCAAGCCCGGCGAATGGCTTCACCATGTGCACCGGCTCCTACGGCGTGTTGGCAGATAACGATCTCGCCGGCATGGTGAAACGTTTTGGCCCACGCATTTACTTCGCCCACCTGCGGTCAACCAAACGTGAAGAGAACCCTAACACCTTCCACGAAGCGGCGCATTTGGGCGGCGATGTCGATATGTTTGCGGTGATCAAAGCGATCGCCGAAGAAGAACATCGCCGCAAAACAGCGGGCCATGAAGACCTGATTCCGATGCGCCCGGATCATGGGCACCAGATGCTCGACGACTTGCGAAAGAAAACCAACCCTGGCTATTCGGCGATTGGTCGTTTGAAAGGATTGGCAGAGATTCGCGGTGTGGAACTGGCGATTCACCGCGCTTATTTCTGATGGCATTCGTTGCTGCCGGGTGCCATTGATGGCGCACCCGGCTAGATGGAGTTTACATGGAACATAACCTTGCCAGCGGCGAACTGAAAGTGACCCGCCCCGCCTGGAATCACCAACGGCTGGTGCCGCGTATCGTACATATTGGCTGTGGCGCATTTCACCGTGCGCATCAGGCGCTTTATCTGCATCATCTGCTTGAAATTAGCGACAGTGATTGGGGCATCTGTGAGGTCAACCTGATGTCGGAAAGCGGCAAATTGTTGGTGGAGCAACTGCGCCAACAGGATCTGCTCTTCAGCGTGACGGATAAAGGCGCCGAACAGAACACTGTTCATATCGTGGCAGCCATCAAAGAGGCCTTACACCCGGCGCTGGATGGTCATGATGGCATTATCGACGCGCTGGCCCGGCCGGAAACCGCTATCGTCTCATTGACGGTGACGGAAAAAGGATACTGCACCCAAGGTGCCAACGGTCAGTTGGATGCTAACAATGCGCTGATTCAGCATGATCTTGCGCATCCCGCCACGCCAAAATCCGCCATTGGCTTTATTGTTGAAGCATTACGTGTGCGTCGTGAGCGCGGCGTTGGGCCGTTTACCGTGTTGTCCTGCGACAACCTGCGCGATAACGGCCATGTTGCCCGCGCTGCCGTCGTCGGCTTTGCGCAGTTGCGTGATGCGGAGTTGGCGAAGTGGATTGGAGAGAACGTTACTTTCCCCAGCAGTATGGTTGACCGCATCGTTCCGGCAGTGACCGACGAAACACAACAGGAGATTCACGACTTGCTGGGCGTTGCCGATCCCTGCGGCGTAGCCTGCGAGCCGTTTCGTCAGTGGGTGATCGAGGATAACTTTGTCAACGGTCGTCCTGATTGGGATCGCGTGGGCGCGCAGTTTGTGGCGGACGTTGCCCCCTTCGAAATGATGAAACTGCGCATGCTCAACGGCAGCCACTCGTTTCTCGCCTATCTCGGTTATCTGGGCAACTGCGAAACCATTGCTGACACCATGCAGCTGCCGACCTATCGCCAGGCGGCATTGGCGCTGATGATGCAGGAGCAGGTGCCCACGCTATCGATGCCAGAGGGTATTGATCTGCAAGCCTATTCTAATCAGTTGATCGAGCGTTTTAGCAACCCTTCGCTGCGCCACCGGACGCAACAGATTGCGATGGATGGCAGTCAGAAGCTGCCGCAGCGCTGGCTGGATTCCGTGCGCTATCACCTGCAGCATGGCAGTGACTATCGCCACCTGGCGCTGGGGATTGCTGGCTGGATGCGTTACGTGCTTGGGCAGGATGAGCGAGGTGAGACTTTTGATGTGGTTGACCCATTACTTGCCACCTTGCATGACATCAACCAGCTCACGCCAGAAGGCGAGGCGCGCGTTAGCGCCCTGCTCGCCGTGAAAACCATTTTTGGTGACGATCTGCCAGCCAATGCCGGCTTCGTCAGCACCCTACAACAGGTATATGCGCAACTTTGCCAGCATGGTGCCCGCGCCGCCGTTGCATCCCTGAATCAGGAGCCGAAATGAAGCGTTTTATGGATGACGATTTCCTGCTGAAAAGCGACGTTGCTCGTCGTTTGTATCATGACTATGCGGCTGATATGCCGATTTATGACTACCACTGCCACCTCAATCCGCAAGAGATCGCCGAGGATCGTCAGTTCGCCAACCTGGGACAGATTTGGCTGGAAGGCGACCACTACAAATGGCGTGCGCTGCGTGCGGCGGGCGTGGATGAATCGCTGATCACCGGTAAATCCACCAGCGACTACGATAAGTATCTCGCCTGGGCACATACCGTGCCGAAAACACTGGGCAATCCGCTTTACCACTGGACGCATCTTGAGCTGCGCCGCCCGTTTGGTATTACCGATACATTGTTTGGACCGGACACTGCGCAACGCGTGTGGGATGAGTGTGCTGAGAAGCTGGCCACTCCCGACTTTTCCGCGCGGGGAATCATGCGTCAGATGAAGGTGCGCATGGTGGGCACCACAGATGATCCGATTGATTCCCTGCAGTATCACCGCCAGATTGCCGAAGACAGCAGCTTCGATATTGACGTCGCACCGAGCTGGCGTCCAGACAAGGTGTTCAAGATTGAGCTGGAAGGCTTTGTCGATTATCTGGGCCGCCTTGAAGCCGCGTCGGATGTAGCGATCACAAGCTTTGACGCGTTGCGCAGCGCCCTGCTGCGCCGTTTAGATCACTTCTCCGCTCATGGTTGCCGGGCTTCGGATCACGGTATTGAAGTGCTGCGCTTTGCCCCGGTTCCGGATGACAGCGTATTGGATTCCATCCTGACAAAACGTCGCCAGGGTGACACGCTAAGCGAGTTGGAAATCGCGCAGTTTAGCAGCGCAGTGCTGGTGTGGCTGGGCGCTGAATACGCGAAACGCGGTTGGGTGATGCAACTGCATATCGGTGCCATCCGCAACAACAGCACTCGACTGTTCCGCTTGCTGGGTGCTGACAGTGGCTTTGACTCGATTGGCGATAACAACATCGCTTTGCCGCTCTCTCGCCTGCTCGATGCGATGGATGTGAACGATCAACTGCCTAAAACTATTCTCTATTGCCTCAATCCACGCGACAACGAAGTGCTGGCCACCATGGCAGGCAATTTCCAGGGCACGGGGATTGCAGGCAAAGTGCAGTTTGGTTCCGGCTGGTGGTTCAACGATCAGCGCGATGGCATGTTGCGCCAGCTGGAGCAGCTGTCGCAAATCGGTTTACTCAGCCAGTTTGTCGGCATGTTGACCGACTCACGTAGCTTCCTCTCTTACACGCGTCACGAATACTTCCGTCGCATTTTGTGCAACCTGCTTGGAGAATGGGTGCAGGATGGGATTGTGCCACATGATGAACAGGCGCTCGGCAACATGCTGCAGGATATCTGCTTCAATAACGCACAGCGCTACTTTGACCTCAATCCGCGGTGAAAATAACGCCCTGTGCTATAGTGCAGGGCGCAAAAGTTGTCCGCAGTTGCCATCGTAAACTTCTTAATCAGCAGAAATGAGCTCTATGAAAACACAAGCTTCAGCACAGCGCCCTTATCAGGAAGTGGGGGAAATGCTGCGTAACATGATTATGCAAAAGCAGTATGCCGTGGGCGAACGCTTGCCGCCTGAGCGTGAGCTGGCTGCGCTGCTGGATGTCACGCGTACGCTGGTACGTGAAGCTCTGATCATGCTGGAGCTGGAGGGCTTGATTGAGGTGCGGCGCGGCGCAGGCATTTATGTCGTCAATGACAGCCCCGCACCGCGAGCAGTAGCGCAAGCGACCTGCAATGATGCAGGCCCGTTTGAAATGCTACAGGCGCGTCAGTTACTCGAAAGCAATATTGCGGAGTTTGCCGCGTTGCAGGCCACACGTGAAGACATCATCAAGATGCGACAAGCACTGGAACTGGAAGAGAAAGAACTGGCTTCTGGCGCGGTCAATGAAAGCGAGAATGGCGATCGTAATTTCCATTTAGCGATTGCGGAAGCCACTCACAACAGCATGTTGGTCGAACTGTTTAAGCAATCCTGGCAGTGGCGTGAAGACAATGTGATGTGGAGCCAGCTGCATCGCCATCTGGTCAACACCCATTACCGCAAGCAGTGGCTCGACGACCACAAGAAAATCCTCGCCACACTGATTAAGAAAGACGCGCGCGCCGCCAAGCAGGCCATGTGGCAACATCTGGAGAATGTGAAACAGCGCTTGCTGGAGTTTTCAGACGTCGACGACATCTATTTTGATGGCTACCTGTTTGAATCCTGGCCGCTGGACAGCGCCAACGGCTAGAACAAGCCCTTGTAACCAAGGGCTTTCAGGCAATTATTGCGGTAATGAAGCTTTTAAACGCTGAGCGGCCACGGCCAGATTGGTTTCCGATACCGAGGCATACGAAATACGCAGCGTCGAAGTATCCGGATTATCACAGTAGAAAAACTCACCCGGAACATAGACCACACCGTTGCTCAGGGTGGTTTTCAGCCATTCAGTCGTATTGAATGCTTCCTTAAAGGTTGCCCACAAGAACATGCCACCCAGCGGGCGATAGAAGTGCAGCTTATCCCCCAACTCCGTTTCCAGCGCCGCACACAGTGCATCGCACTTCTGCTTATAGGCCGCCCGGATCAATTTAATCTGCTCCGGTAAACGACCGGTTTCCAGATAATGACGCGTCAGAGACTGCGACAATGAACTGGTATGCAGATCCGTTGCTTGCTTCAGGTTCACCACCGAAGACTTCAACCAGCCCGGCATGGTAATCCAGCCGACGCGTGCCCCCGGGGCCAGGATTTTGGAGAAGGTCGAGGTATAAATGACATTCTCGCTGGCACCCATCGCTTGCGCATGGGATTTCAATGGGCGGAAAGTCTGATTAGTGAAGTTGATCTCGCTGTAGGGGTCGTCTTCAAAAATCAGGAAGTCATACTGCTTCGCCAGCGCGACTAACTGCTGACGACGCGCATCAGATAAGGTGACGCCGCTTGGATTGCCAAAGGTCGGCACGATATACACGGCTTTAATTGGCGTTTGTTTGACCAGCTCTTCCAGCTCATCAACAATCATGCCTTCGCCGTCGGTACCAACAGATTTGAACTGCGCTTCAGCCAGCTGGAAGACCTGCAATGCGGCGAGATAAGTTGGACGCTCCACCACCACCACATCACCTGGATTGATCAACGCACGGGCGAGAATATCCAGTGATTGTTGCGAGCCAGAAGTGATCACCACGTCGTCTGGCGTGCAATCAATGCCACGATCGGCTGAAATGCGGCAGATCGCTTCACGTAACAGCGGATCCCCTTCACTTAAGCCATACTGAAATGCGTTGTGACCATCCTGCGACAAAGCGCGATCCATGGCGATCTGCAGGCCTTCGGTATCAAACAGATCGGGATTAGGGATGCCACCACCCAGAGAAATCACCCCTTCCATTTTGCTGTGTTTCAATAAATCACGAATGGCTGATGAATGAATGCGTTTAACGCTGTTGGATAACTTTTGCGACGACATAAAACCTTTACCTGATTATTTTTTTCTAAGGCTAAATTCATAACATAAGTTAGCTAAGCTGATAATCACATTTTCACTGTCTGGCAAAGAGAATTTAGTGCCGGAAGGTGACTACCGGTATCGAGAAAAAATCACCTGGTGAAACTAACGAAAAAAGGCGGAGGGGTGATCTCCGCCTTGCTTCAAGTTCCAGTCAGTGTGCCTGACCGGTCAGTTGCAAAAGGGCAACGATGATTTGCAGGATCACCCGGACCAGGTCCAGGAGTAACCGAACAAGTTCCATCACTTTCCTTCTCCTCTGACAGGAGCGCGCTTTTCAGCCGTCGGGGCTTTGACTCCACCCGCCGATGGCCTGAGCACATCTGTGAGGAGTGCTGAGCGCCACTCATTGTGGAAGCCACAGGCCAGCACCACCTGAAACCTGCCGGGATTTGACTATCCGCGCCCCTGGGAGTCATCAGAAAACAATGAGACTACGCTCGCCACTCAACACCTGTATAACCATACAGTACTTTTGCGAAACTTGAAATATTCTCCCGCACATTTTATGATTTGCTTTGTGAGGAGTGCTGAGCACCCGGTTCGCAGCGCGGTTACCAGCCGGTTAGCGAACATAAAAAAAGGATTTGGCTATCAAGCCAAATCCTTTTTTATTGCCTGCGATGATCAGTTTGCGGAGCTGACACGCCAGATGGCATCACCTGCATCATCCGCAATCAACACTCCACCCTGTTGATCGGCAGCAAGTCCAACAGGCAAACCTCGCACCTGTTTCTGATCATTGGTCAGAAACCCCGTCACCACAGGTTGCGGCTGTCCCACCGGCTTCCCGTTTTCGAATTTCACCCACACCACCTGATATCCATTCAACGGCGTACGATTCCAACTGCCGTGCTCACTGATAAATGCGCCACCGCGATACTGCGGCATGTTGTCAGCGCCATAGAACAGCAAGCCGAGCGGTGCCACATGTGAGCTGAGCGCATAATCTGGCTTGATGGCTTTTTTTACCAGGTCAGGCCGCTGTGGTTGCGCGCGCGTATCGACATGCTGGCCATAGTAGCTGTAAGGCCAGCCGTAAAAGCCTTTCTCCTGCACTGACGTCATATAGTCTGGTACAAGGTCTGAACCGATTTCATCGCGCTCGTTAACAATTGCCCACAACTTGCCGCTTTGCGGTTCCCATTGCAGACCAGTGGGATTGCGCAGGCCGCTGGCATAAATGCGACTGGCTCCGCTGGCTGCATCCACTTCCAGTACCGCCGCACGACGGTACTCTTCACCTATACCATTCTCACTGACGTTACTGTTAGACCCCACGCCGACATATAACTTGCTGCCGTCGGGGCTGGCTACCAGCGATTTGGTCCAGTGGTGATTGATCGGCCCACCTGGCAACTCCGTGACTTCCACCGGCGGTGTGCGAATCTCGGTTTGTCCGGTTTGATACGGGAATTTCACCAGACTGTCGGCATTCGCGACATACAGTGTGTCACCCACCAGCTGCATGCCAAAAGGTGCGGTGAGATTGTCGATGAAACGATGTTGCTCCCATTTGCCGTTCACGTTACGGAGAAGCGTAATTCGATTTCCACCTGCCCCACCTTTGCCAGAGGCATTTTTCACGATACCGGTGATGAGATCTTTGGGGGCCGTGGTGGGTTTTGGCGTGCCGTTGGATTCGGCTACCAGCACATCATTATTAGGAAGGACCAGAACCTGACGCGGATGCTGCAAATTGTCGGCAATCTTTTCAATTTTCAGCCCCTCCGCAACCTTTGGCATTTCACCGGTTTTCCATGGCGTGGCTTCTGGTACCTGCATCGGCGGCATAAAAAAGTTTTGCGCTTGTGGCAGCTCTGGATTGGGGCCAATTTGCTTCTGCGGATCGATCAACGCGCCATCATCGCAAGCGCTTAAAAACATCGTTAAGGTCACTGCACCAAGAATCTTCTTCATACGCGACCTCCTGGTGTGGTACGTCCGCGTAACGCCAGTTGCAGATTAGCGACTAACAGTAACAGCACCACCACCGTTGACAGTGTGACGCCAAGTGGCACCACCGCGTAGGCATCACGGCTGTGAATGAAGGCATTTATGATAGCCACGACGATAGCCAACAGTGACAGCCAAAAATGAGTCTTCTCACTGGGATAAGGGCCGCGAAATAAATAAACAAGACTGATTAATCTTGGCAGAATGGCCAGCACCAGACCGAGAGCTATCAACCAACTGGCTGATTTGGTCCACATGATGACGAAGGTTTGCAGATAAATGATATCGAACAGCCAGGCTGCAACAAAAAAGCCCAGCGGTAGCGGTTCCAGCAGAGCGTAAAGCCCCACCGCAAACGCCGAACGTCCCGAGGTATACAACATTTCTCTCTCCCTATTACATTTATTATTCAGGCGATGTCTGCGTTTCGCTTCCCCGAAATCGCAGCCAACCGCCTGTAAAATATTAGTAAAGATGAAGAGTAATGCGCGTTATTACCGCAAAAAGCCTGAAGGTTATGACTTATCCGCAGGCAGCGTCACCCAATAACCCGGCTGATAAGGCAGTGGCAGGAACTTCTCGTGGAACTCACGGAAGGTGGCATCGGGATCAAGATCTTTAAACGGATCCGGATGCAGCCATTTCGCCAATGCCTGAATCGCCACAAACTGATACGGGCTGTCATAGAACTGATGCCAGATAGCGTGCGCGTTACCGTTATGTGCAACCGGCAGGGTCTTAAACGCATCGCGCATCATCAGCAATTTTAGACGTGCGGTGGCTTCTTGAGTATCAGCGCCAGGGCCAACGCCGATCCATTTGCCCACGGTGTTGTAGTTCTTCCAGTTAGCACCGGTCACCACCACCACGTCCGGGCGGCTAGCGATGATTTGTTCTGGGTTGAGGGTACCGAACGTACCTGGAATCAAATCTTTAGCAATATTGCTGCCGCCAGCCAGTTCGACCATTTGACCAAAGTTCTCATTACCAAACGACATGCAGCATTCGTCGGTATAGCCGCCAGCGCGGTCAATCATCACTTTCGGACGCGGACCCGCAAAGTTTTTCAGGCGATCGGTCACCTTTTCGATCTGTACGCGACGGAAGGCCACAATCTCTTCAGCACGCTGTGGGTTGTTGACCAGTTCGCCCATAATGCGAATGCTTTTCTCGGCGTGCTCCATCGGCTTTTCACGGAAGTCGATAAACACCACTGGCACGCCCACCGCCTGTAGCTTCTCAATCAGCTTGCCTTCATCTGTGGCCGCTTTGGATTCCAGATTCATTAGCACCAAATCAGGTTTTAACGTCAGGGCCTGCTCCACGTTAAAGGTGCCGTCTTTTGCGCCACCAAAGGTCGGCAGCTTTTTAATTTCCGGATACTTTTTCTCGTACGCCATATAACCGTCGTAATCGGCTTTATGGAAGTCATCACGCCAGCCCACCACGCGATGGAACGGTGCAGCGGTATCGAATGCTGCCAGCAGGTACATCTGACGCCCTTCACCCAGAATAATGCGTTTGGATTCCTCTTTGACTTCAACCTGACGTCCTGCGATGTCAGTGATGATTTTTGCCGAAGCGGAACCGGTTACAGCCAATAACCCCAGTGCTAACAGCCATTTTTTCATTTTATCTACCCGTACAAATGATAATGATTATTATTAAAATTTCGCGGCGTCACTATTACCTGGCAGAAGTGAAATGAAAAGCCCCTGAGACACATTTTTTTACATCCCTTAACGCTCAACAGCACTGTGTCACCGCTCACAAAACCGCCTGCATTCGTGAAAACGCTCACAGCACCCCATGCAACTGCCCAATTAATCGGCTGTTCTTCCCTCACTTTGGCTAATGCGTAAACAAATTGTGAACGCTAAATTAAAAATGAAACACCGTTTTAATTTATAGATAACGCTCAAACTGAGCATGGAAAATCGTTCTGGAGGCTCTACCGTGAAGATCAGCGCCATTGATGTCACTCTCTTTACCTATCCTACGCGCCGAGTGTCCGACAGCGCAGGACACTCCCATCCCGGTGCAGAAACCGATGCACAAATGGCGCTGCTGACCCTGACCAGCGAAGATGGCGATTGCGGTTACGCCTTCGCCCCCGCCGAGGTAATCCGTCCGCATGTGGTCAATGCCTTCTTCCGTAAGGTGTTGATCGGGCAGAATGCCTTCGATCGTGAACGCTTATGGCAGGATCTGGTGCACTGGCAACGCGGCAGCGCGCATCAACTCACCGAACGCGCGCTCTCCGCCGTGGAACAGGCCATGTGGGATTTGATTGGCCGCAAACTTAAACAGCCGGTACATAAGCTGCTGGGCGGCTATCGCGAGAAAATCCCCGCTTACGGCAGCACCATGTGTGGCGATGAGCTGGAAGGTGGCCTCTCAACGCCGGACGAGTATGCCCAGTTTGCTGAAAAACTGGTGGCACGCGGCTATCAGGCCATCAAATTACACACCTGGATGCCGCCGGTTTCGTTTGCGCCTAGCACCGCCATGGATATCAAAGCCTGTGCCGCGGTACGTGAAGCGGTAGGTCCGGATATCGCCCTGATGCTGGATGGCTACCACTGGTACAGCCGCAGTGAGGCGCTCACCATCGGTAAAGCGCTGGAAAAGCTTAACTTCAGCTGGTTTGAAGAGCCGATGGAAGAGGAAAGCATGGCCTCGTACGCCTGGCTGGCGGAGAACCTCAGCATTGACGTACTCGGCCCCGAAAGTCTCGGCGGCAAACACCATAGCCGCGCCGACTGGGTGCGCGCAGGAGCCTGTGACATTTTGCGTGCAGGTGCCAACGGCGTGGGCGGCATTTCAGCCACCATGAAGGTGGCGAGTCTGGCAGAAGCCTTCGGTATGGATTGTGAAGTGCACGGCAACGGCGCCGCCAGCATCGCGGTGGTCGGTGCGATTCGTAACTGCCGCTGGTATGAGCGCGGGTTGCTGCATCCGTTCCTCGATTACGAACAGCCGCCCGCCTATCTTAACAGCCTGGTGGATCCGATGGACGATCAGGGCTTTGTTCATCTGCCGACACGCCCTGGACTCGGGGAGGACATCAATTTCAGCTGGATTGAAACCCATACGCTCAATCGCTGGTAAGCGTCGAACACAAGCAGTACGGCAAAAAACTATAAACCTCTGACCTGCTGGACTTTGCTTATGAACATCTCTCGCTGTTGCAGAGCGTGGTGCGCCACGCTGCTGCTGCTCACCTGTAGCCCGTCGCTGCTGGCCACCACGCCAGACGACCAGCTGATTGTGGGCATGAACATGAACAACTTGTTGACGCTGGATCCCGCTGCCATGACCGGCAATGAAGTGGTGGGCATTGTGGTCAATCTTTATGACGGCTTGGTGGAGTTGGACCCGCGCCAGCTTACCAACGTGCGCCCGGCACTGGCAGATCGCTGGGAGATCAGCGCTGATCACCGCCAACTCACTTTTCATCTGCGCGATGGCGTGCGTTTCCATTCGGGCAATTCACTGACCAGCGCTGACGTGATTTGGTCGATGCACCGAGTTCTGCATCTTAATCTGGCACAAGCGTCAGTGTGGAAATCCTACGGCTTCAGTAAAGACAACGTGGATCAGATGATTACCGCACCTGATGAGCGTACGGTGGTGATCCAACTCCCTAAACCGAACGATCCACAGCTGGTGCTCTATTCCCTGGCCGCACTCGGCAGCATGGTGGTGCTGGACAGCAAAACCGTGCAGGCCCACGCGATAAATGATGATTGGGGCAACCGCTGGTTAACCACGCACGAGGCCGGTTCCGGGCCGTTTCGTCTTGATGTCTGGCAGGCAAAAGATGTATTGCGCATGAGTCGTGACGAACAATACTGGCGGGGGCCGGCAAGGCTGACGCGAGTGGTGTTCCGCCATTTGCAAGAGTCACAAACCCTGCGTTTGATGATGCAGAAAGGCGACATCGATATTGCCAGCAACATGGCGATCCCCGATGTGCAGGCGCTGCGCCACGATCCCGATCTCAGCATTGATGCGGTGCAGAAAGGCACAATTTACTATCTGGCGATGAGCATGAAGGATGACCACTTCGCCAATCCGCAAGTGCGCGAAGCGGTGCGCTATCTGGTGGATTATCAGGGCATCAATAAAACGCTGATGGCCGGTTATGGCACCTTGCATCAGCGCCCTATTCAATCCGGTATGCCGGAGACGCTACCTGATCCCGGTTATCGTCTCGATGTGCCACGCGCCAAAGCGTTACTCGCCGCTGCGGGTTTTCCCAACGGCTTCGACACCACTTTGCGCGTGCTGGCCGATCAACCCTTCCTGAACATCGCTATCGCCATTCAGTCGACGCTGATGCAGGCAGGCATTCGCGCCAAAATCATCACCGGCACCGGCAACCAGATTTATGGCGCCATGCGCGAACGCCAGTTCAATTTGCTGGTGGGTCGTGGCGGCAGTGGTGTTGAGCCGCATCCGCACTCCAGTTTGCGATCGCTGGTGTATAACCCGAATAACGCCGACAGCGCCCGGCTCACCAACTTCCAGGGTTGGCGCACCGGCTTCTACGATGCTCAGCTTAACCAGATGATCGATCAGGCGCTGCTGGAACGCGACATAGCAAAACAGCAGCAGGATTATTTTGCGATTCAGCAGCGTTATGACCAGCTGATCCCGGCGTTGATGCCGATTTCTCAAATGACCGATTCGGTGGTGGTGAACAACCGTGTGCAGGATTATGTGCCGCATCCTTCTGCCACCACTTTCCTGCGCGATGTGTGGAAGACGCCAGACAGCCTGGCCGGAGGAGTCCAATGACCTTAACCAAACGTCACTGGCGGCGCGTGCGTAGCCGCGCATTGCAGGTCGCCATCACCCTGTTCGGCCTGTTGCTGCTGACCTTCTTTATTGGCCGCGTGATGCCGCTCGATCCGGTGCTGGCGATTGTCGGACCGGATGCCGACCACGCTACCTATCAGCAGGTTTATCATCAATTAGGCTTTGATAAACCGCTGTGGGTGCAGTTCTGGATCTACCTGCAAGGTTTGCTACACGGCAATCTTGGGCTGGCGCTGCTCACCGGACAGCCGGTGATTAACGATATCCTGCGAGTGTTCCCGGCCACCGTTGAGCTGGCCACGCTGGCCATTGTGCTCGGGACCGGCCTGGGCGTGCCGCTGGGCGTATGGGCTGCAGCACGTCGCAACAGCCTGGTGGATTATCTGGTGCGTATTATCAGTCTGGCCGGGTACTCCACGCCAATCTTCTGGGTCGGCATGATCGGCCTGCTGCTGTTCTACGCGCATCTGGGTTGGGTCGGCGGTGCCGGTCGGGTTGATTTCAGTCTCGATGGCATTGTGCCGCGCCGCACGGGATTACTGCTGGTGGATGCGCTGTTGGCGGGCAATATCACGGTGTTTAACAACGCGCTCAATCATCTGATCCTGCCCGCTTCGCTGTTGGGTTTCCACTCGCTGGCCTACATCAGCCGTATGACGCGCAGCTTTATGCTCGCGCAGCTGTCGCAGGAGTTCATCCTGACCGCACGAGTCAAAGGCCTGACCGAGTGGCAGGTGATCTGGCAACACGCCTTCCGCAACATTCTGGTACAGCTGCTGACGGTGGTGGCGCTGGCGTACGGATCCCTGCTCGAAGGCGCAGTATTGATTGAAACCGTGTTCTCCTGGCCTGGCTTTGGCTCTTACCTCACCGGCAGCCTGATGCTCGGTGATATGAATGCAGTGATGGGCTGCGTGCTGGTGGTCGGCCTGATTTTCGTGCTGCTTAACCTGCTTTCCGACCTGCTCTATCAGGTGTTCGATCCGAGGACCAAAGTATGACCGTTTCTCTCGATCTGCTTCACACCAGTGCCACGCGCGAGCGTCTGGCACGCTGTCGTCGCACCCTCGCACGCATAGGGCATTTCCTGTGGCAAATGGCCTGTAATCCCCTCACTGCCATCGGCGGTGGCATCATTTTACTGCTGCTGATCGTGGCGCTGTTTGCGCCGTGGATCGCGCCATACCATCCATTGATTCAGGATTTAAATAACGCACTCACGCCGCCGAACGCGCAGCACTGGTTTGGCACCGATGAGTTTGGACGCGACATCTTCAGCCGCCTAGTGTGGGGCGCGCGCATTACCTTGTATATCGTCATGCTGGTGTCGATCACCGTCGGGCCATTAGGCCTGCTGTTGGGCGTCACTGCAGGCTACTTCGGCGGCAAAGTCGACAGCGTATTAATGCGCGTCACCGATATCTTTATCTCGTTCCCGAGTCTGGTGCTGGCGTTGGCGTTTGTCGCGGCGCTGGGTCCCGGCCTGGAACATGTGGTGATGGCGATTACCCTCACCGCCTGGCCTCCGATTGCCCGTCTGGCGCGAGCAGAAGCGCTGTCGCTGCGTCAGGCGGACTTTGTCTCTGCCGTGCGCCTGCAAGGTGCCTCGTCTCTGCGTATTTTGTGGAAGCACATTGTGCCGCTGTGTCTGCCTTCGGTGATTATCCGCATCACCATGAATATGGCGGGCATCATTTTGACCGCGGCAGGTCTGGGTTTCCTCGGTTTAGGCGCGCAGCCGCCCGATCCAGAATGGGGCGCGATGATCGCCAGTGGCCGCACTTATATGCTGGAGTGCTGGTGGGTGGTCACCGTTCCTGGATTAGCGATTCTGATCAACAGCCTGGCGTTTAACTTCTTAGGAGATGGCTTACGTGACATCCTCGATCCCCGCAGCGAATAGCGCTGCCCCCCTGCTCGACGTGCAGGATCTTCAGGTTAATTTCGTCAACGGCCGCCAGATTACCCCAGCGGTGCGTGGCATCTCCTTCCAGTTGGGCAAGGAGAAGCTGGCGATTGTCGGTGAATCGGGCTCGGGCAAATCCACGGTGGGACGCGCGCTGTTGCAACTGCATCCGCGCAGCGCGCAAGTGACCGCCCAGCGCATGCAGTTTGCTGATGTCGATCTGCTGCGGGCTTCACCAGCGCAGATGCGTGCCGTACGCGGCAAACGCATTTCGATGATCATGCAGGACCCCAAATACTCGCTGAATCCGGTTGTGCGTGTTGGCGAGCAAATTGCCGAAGCCTGGCGCAGCCATCATCCGGGGCAGCGTGACATTGCACGTCAGCGAGCAATAGAGATGCTCGAAGTGGTGCAGATTCGCGATCCCCAGCGCGTTTATCAGTGTTATCCGCATGAGATTTCAGGCGGTCAGGGACAGCGCGTCATGATCGCCATGATGCTGATTACTGACCCTGAACTGCTGATCGCCGATGAACCGACCTCGGCGCTGGATGTTTCCGTGCGCTTGCAGGTATTGACGCTGCTGGATGAACTGGTGCAACAGCGCGGGCTGGGGCTGATTTTCATCAGTCACGACCTCAATCTGGTGCGACGTTTTTGCGATCGGGTGTTAGTGATGTATGCCGGACGCGTGGTCGAGTCGCTGGCCGCCGATCGGCTCGATCACGCCCAGCATCCTTATACCCAGGGATTATTGGCCGCGCTGCCGGATATGGATGCGCGCCGTTCGCGGTTGCCGGTGCTGCAACGTCAGGCCAGTTGGTTACAACCTTAAGGAGAGAGCATGACCGAGATGATCCGTGTGAGTCACCTTAACCTGAGCTTCGGCGAAGAAGAACAGCGCAATCAGGTGCTGTATGACGTTAATTTGTCGGTGCGTGAAGGGGAAATTTTTGGCCTGGTCGGCGAGTCCGGATCGGGGAAAACCACGGTACTGAAATGCCTTGCCGGGCTGTTTACCCATTGGGATGGTGAGCTAGCGATTGCCGGAGAAAAACTGGAGCATCGCATTGCCCGCGCACGCTGCCGCCAGGTGCAGATGGTGTTCCAGGATCCTTATGGCTCGTTGCATCCGCACCATACTATTGGCGACATTCTTGAAGAGCCGCTGCATATTCACGGTATCGGACAACGTTCCCAGCGCGTGATTACCATGCTGGAAAAAGTGGGCTTGAACCGCGCCTGGCAAACTCGTTATCCGCATCAGCTTTCGGGTGGTCAGCGTCAGCGTGTGGCGATTGCGCGTGCGTTAATCCTCGAACCGCGCGTGCTGTTACTGGATGAGCCCACCTCGGCGCTGGATGTTTCCGTACAGGCAGAAATACTTAACTTGTTGAGTGATTTACAGCAGCAGGAGAATCTTACTTATTTAATGGTGACACACGATCTCAGTGTGGTGGCGCATCTGTGCCATCGGGTTGCCGTCATGCAGCACGGGAAAATGCTGGAGACGCTGGATGTCGATGCATTGGTGGGGAATCGCGCGCAGGTGGCGTATACACAGATGTTGGTGGAGTCGAGTCGGGCTTAAACGGTACGGGTTGCCATCAACAACGGTGGCATTAAGGTGAGTTCTCGTCAGGTGCGCAAGGGCGCGCACCTGATTTCAGTCGCAAGATTCGCTTAACAGCAGTGCATTACAGCAATTCACGCACGTATCGCACGATATCCTGATTCTGTCCGTGTTCAAACAGGCACTCCTGCAAACGCACCCCGCTCACTGCGGTTTTCACCAACTCAGGGTCCAGCGCGCGCAATGAATCGAGGTAATTGTCTTTCATCAGCGCGGCTTTGACTTCATTGAGAATACCCGCATTGCGCACCTGCGGCTCTTTGCGCTCTGGCGGATAGCCCAGGCCTTTCTCGCCGGTGAAGGCTTTCTCGAAGATAAAGCGCAGATTTAGCTCGGCACCCCAGCCAAAACCTTTGGCGAACGGCAGCGAAAGCGCATTGCCATTATTAATTTGGGCAAACAGATAGGCATCAGCTGGATCGATACAGTATCCGCACACCACGCCAGGATGCAGGTTGAGCGATACCAAAGCGCCCTGTCCGGTGCCACAACCGGCAACCACGAAGTCCACCGCTTTGCTGTTCAGCAACACGCTGGCCATGATGCCGAGGTGAATATAAGTCAGATGGTGATCCTGCTCGTCGCTCATGCCGACGTTAAATACCTGATGGCCGAGCGGTTGCGCGACGTTTTGCAGTTCTTTCCATACGGTTGCGTTCTTTGCGGCCTGGCTATTTTCCATCATCAAAGCGATTTTCATGATCCATCCTCAGATTAATTTGAAACACCGTTTCATTTTAATCAAGGTGCGCTAAAATGCAGCCCTGAAATGTCTCTTTCGATGTGAGATATGTCACACATTGATGAAGTTACTGGTGAGGAGAACCCATGTTTATTTATAAAAGCGCGACGACTCAGGAAGACCTCGGCAACGGTGTGACGCGGCGAGTCATGGCCCACGGTGGTCGGATGATGGCAGTCGAAGTGACATTTGAAAAGGATGCGGTTGGGCCATTGCATCATCATCCACATGAACAACTAACCTATGTACTGTCGGGCCGTTTTGCTTTCACGATAGATGGGGTTACGCAGGAGGTCGGAGCCGGAGACACGTTATATAAAGCACCGAATATTGTGCACGGTTGTGTTTGTCTGGAAGCGGGTACGCTGCTCGATACTTTTACCCCGCAGCGTGAGGATTTTCTCGGAGCGCGGTAGATGGCTGAGACACTTGCAGGTGCATCCCAGGATAGCGCATGAGTTCCTGCTGGATTGCCGCTTACCTGTTAAACGATCAGCGTTAACGCAGTCTGGGCGTGTTGTCAAAAGGGTACAAAAACGGCGGGTAGCTCAGAGGTGACTTGATAACATTCGCCTTAATGCGCAAAAAAAAGCTGCCACTTAGGAAAGTAACAGCTTAACGAATAAATCGCCTAAATTGACAGCCAACGTATTGGTTTTGCCGATCTGGCGTGCACACTTGTGTTAGCTAAATTTTTCCGCCCACCAGAGCCGTAATTTCAATCCCCAACTGCTGCTCCAGCCAGTGGTGGTGCTCACCACTTTGCCCTGCTGCAATACGATAAAGGTTGGGGTAACGCTGATATCCCAGCGTTGACTCACTGCACCGTTTTCATCGTTCACCGCTGGGCCTTGCAGCCCTTTCTTCTCCAGCCAGGTCGCAACACGCGAGTCATCACCCGACCGCAACGCCACGCTCACCACCTGCGTACCGCTCTGGCTGAGCGCGGCTACCGTTGGCGTGGTGAGTTTGCACACCCCGCACCAGGTGGCCCACACATACACCAGCACCGGCTTATCCTGACTTAACGTGGCCAGATTAACTTCGCCATGCAGCGCCGTTAGCGGCTGTTGCGCCAGATCGGCAGGCAACTGCGGAGATCGCAGCCAATCCATACCCCAAATGACAGCAGCGGCGATCAGCACCAGCCAGAGCGCTTCACGCAGCCAGCGCTTTATGCGAGTCATGGCTTCGCCTGCAACGCGCCCTTCACTGCCGCTTCCAGTTGCGCATACGGCACCGCGCCGCTGATCAGCTCATTGCCAACCAGCGTAGCAGGCGTGCCCTGAACGCCTAACTGCTGCGCCAGCGTCAGGTTCTCGTTGATGGTGTCGAGGCTGGCTTTGCTGGGTTCCTGCAGCTTAATGCCGGTTTTATCCAGCGCCGCAGCAATGCTCGCTTCATCGTGATTACCCTTTTTCGCCATTAAGCGCTCATGGAGTTTCAGGAAGTTTTTAGGTTGCTGTTCCCAAACCGTTAACGCCAGACGTGCGGAGGTCAATGATGTCTCGGCACGATACGGCAGCGGTTTCAGCACCACCGCCACCTGCGGATAGGTTTTCAACAACTTCTCAATATCAGCGTCGAATTTCTTGCAGAACACGCAATTGTAATCAGTGAAATACACCAGCGTCAGAGCTGGTTTTTCAGCGCCGATGCGTGGCGAGCCCGCATCGTTGAACAAGGCATCGTGGTTTTTCTTCACCATCTGCGCGACAACGCTCTGCTGCTGTTTCGCCGCTTCTTTATCAAAAGCATCCGCCGCTTCGGCCAGAATTGCCGGGTTCTGCACCAGCGTTTCACGAATCAGCTCTTTAATGCGTGCCTCTTGTTCAGGGGTAAAAGGTGCCGCTGCCAGTGCAGGCAGTGCCAGAAACATCAGGGGCAGTAACAGGAATTTTTTCATCATTTTTTGGCCTCAGAGAGAGTAGAAATCACCGCTTCGCGACTCAGCAGCGGTGACAAAATGTGGCCATGCGGCAATGCCGGGCCATAAATTTGGTTAAATGGGATGGCGACACGGTCGCGTTTACGCAGGAATTCACCAATCGCCGGATCGGGTTGGGTCCAGTCACCGCGCAGCAGCACCACATCGTCGGCTTTCAGCGCGGCGCGAACGTCAGGTTGATTCAGCACGCGGGATTTATTCACTTTGCAGGTGATACACCAGTCGGCTGTGACATCGACAAACACACGTTTATCCTGTTCCATCGCCTGATTGATTGCCGCTTCGGTCAGCGGCTGCCAGTACAGCGTTTCCTCCTCCGGCTGGATGCGCGTCATCAGAAATACCGCTGCCACCAACGTCAGGGTGATAAACACCACACCGGCTTGTTGCAGCGCACGACGCTGAATTAACCAGCCACACAGCACCAGCAGCAATACGCCACCCAGCACCATGGCAACAGTGTTACCCCAATGTGGGATCAACAGTGTGACCAGCCAGAAGGTGGCGAGCAGCATGAATAGACCAAGCAGAGTACGCAGATGAATCATCCAGCGCCCCGGACGTGGCAGGCAGCGCGCCAAACCTGGCAATGCCGCCACCAACAGCCACGGCAGGCTCATACCGATACCGAGTGCCGCAAACAGCAGCCACAGCTGCGGCAACGGTGCGGTGAGCGCATAGGCCACGGCGGTTCCGAGAAACGGCGCGCTGCACGGCGTCGCCAGTAAGGTGGCAAAAGCTCCCTGCCCAAAATGACCCAGCAGCCCATTACCGCCTTGTGTTGCCAGTTTGGTATTGAGGCTGGAGGGCAAACGGAAGTGCAGCAAATCGAACAAACTGGCGGTAAACAGGAACATCACCAGTACCATCAATAGCAGGAAACCACTGCTCTGGAACTGGATGCCCCAGCCCAGCGCCTGCCCGCTTAGCCGCAGGCCGGTCATCAACGCCGCGAGCAGCAGGAACGAAAACAGGATCCCAGCGCTGGAGGCAAGAAACTGCTGCCTGGTCTGACGCCGCGATTGGCCTTGTTGCTGCACCAGACCGCTGAGTTTTATGGCCAGCACCGGCAGCACACAAGGCATCAGATTGAGGATTAAGCCACCCAACAGTGCCAGCAACATCACCGACCATAAGGTTTGTGGGCTTCCGCCGGTGACAAGTGGCTGCGCGCCGATGACCACAGAACTTTGCTGTGCAATTCCCGCGTCAACGACCACCAGCGACAACGTTTTACCCCGCAAATCGGGGGCCGCTTCGCCCCACTCATCGGTGACCGCGACCCGTGCGCTGAGTGTGTCGCCCTTCACCGTGATCTGCGGTGCAGCCAGCATGCTGCCTTGCGGATAGTCGAAGAACAGCTCAGGTTTAGTCCATCCACCCTGACGCTGAGCGCGGATTTGCAGTTCGCCATTGACGTTGCTGACGTCGAGTTGATCGGTCAAACCGCTTTCAGCGGGGATCTGCCCCATCGCCTGGGCGTAATCGCGGGCAAAATCGGGGTCAGCCTGCTGGTCGAGATCCAGAGTGAAAGGGAAATCGGTCAGAATGCAGACATCGCTACAGGTCGACAGCGTGAGCGTGCCGGCGAGGTGTTTATCTGACACCTTCGCCAACGCTATCGGCAGCGTGATATCGCCTTTATAGCCTTGGGTGGTGAGTCCGCTCACGTCAAAACGAGCAGGTGCTGGCCAATACCACGTGGCATTGACATCAGGCGTTTGCCAGCGAATTTCCGGGGCCACGCCGCCTTCGCCCGGCGACCGCCAGTAGGTTTTCCAACCCTTTTCCAGTCGGATATCCAGCAATATTTGCGCATCGGCGCCATTATTCGCGCTGCGTAAGCGCACTTCTGCATGGCTGTTTTGTGCATTACGCAGCCAGCCTGTGTCGGCAGCGTGCACAATACTCGTGCAGCTGACCAACAGGAGCAACAGGCTCCTGATAAAGAGATTCATTAGTTTTTCTCCGGTGAATAACAAGGTTTACGCGATGGACAGCGTGGTGTTATTCCCGGAAGACACAGAAGGTCAGATGCCGCCGCTGTATCGGCGGAAAGAGGGGTTCGCGACGATAACCGCTAACAGCATTGGACGTGCATAGCGTGGTAAGCAGAGCCACGACCATCAATAAAAACGGCAGGACACTGTCGATAATCGGGGCAGCCGCGTGCAGTGATTTTCCGCTGATGGAACAGAGTTTTTCGCCACCGAACGTTTCGTGATCGCTGAACGACGAGGCGCTGATCTGCGCCTGAGGGGCACTGGGCAAATTAAAGCTACGCTGGGCAAGACAAAACGCCAGCACCAGACAAAGCAGTGCCAGAATCCATTTTGCGCGTTGTGCTGATTTGGTCATGCCATCGCCCCAGAGTAAAGTGCGGGCATTTTATGCACTTGCAGCAGAAACACCAAGCATTGCTGTGTAAACTTTTGTCTTGGTGTTTTCATAAAGATAGCGCAGCAGCGCAATGCTTTGTGCTTTCTGGCAGCTTGATTGCTGTCAGAAAGCGCGATAAATCACGCCGCTTGTATCTTGAAAGTGTTACTGGTTAGCTACCAGTAACACGAAACGGAGGAAGCTTTTCGCGCCGCTTAAGACCTGATCTTGTATCGTAGCTTTAAGCCCTCCGTTTCTCCTTTCACGCCAGCAAATACTCTGAACGGTAACCAGAAGCTCTGACTTCGCATGTACAAGGCTAGATGGCGTGATGGTTTAAGTGAAAGGGAGACAGTGAATGATTTATCTCGGTATTGATGTCAGTAAGCAAAAGCTCGACCTCTGCCTGTTGCCTGGTAACGGTAAAAAGAAAACCAAAACACTTAAAAATCAGCCCGATGTGGGGCTGGAAATCAGCACATGGCTGATTAAACAGAAGTGTCCCCCTGAGCAGGTGATGGCGGTAATGGAAGCCACCAGCGTCTACCATGAGAATGCCGCTTACGGGTTGTATGAGAACACGCCCGTCACGGTCTGTATCGCCAACCCGCAGCGTGCACGTGAATTTGCCCGCGGACTGGGTATTCTTACCAAGAATGACACCATCGATGCCTTTGTGCTGGCTCGCTATGGCGAGTTGAAGCAGCCAGAATCCTGGACACCACCGTCACCTGAAATCCGTAAACTCAAAGAGCTGGTACGCCTGCGTGACTCACTTCAGGTTGATGTTCAGCGTGCTAAAAACAGGCTGGAGAAAGCGCATTCGACCCGCACGTCACCCGAGGTCCTCGCATCGCTATACAGAACTCAGCAGGCCCTGGAAGCAGAACTCAGACGCATTGAACAGCTTATCTCAGACCATACGGACAGCAATGACGGCCTGAAAAAGGATCTCGAGCTGCTGGAATCGATTAAAGGGATAGGAAGCGTGGTGGGGACAACCATGCTGGCAGTGCTTCGCTCGAACCAGTTCCACAATGCCGGTCAGGTTGCGGCCTGGCTGGGAGTTGTGCCCGTAGAAAAAACGTCAGGTAGTTCGGTGAGAGGGCTGGCCCGGATGTCGAAAACGGGACCTGCGGATGTAAGAGCCAAGTTGTATATGGCAGCGGTCGTGGCAGCGCGCTGGAACACATCGGCAAGGTCGTTGTATGAAAGGCTCATAGCAAAAGGAAAACCGGCCAAATCAGCGCTGGGCGCTGTGATGCGTAAGCTGGTAAACCTTTGCTTCGGCGTGCTGAAATCAGGAAAGCCATGGGATGAAAACTATGTAGCTACCGCTTGACGTGCAAGACGGTAGCTAC
>CBCTJT010000008.1:0-220002 GCA_965147305.1 uncultured bacterium | reverse complement strand
CCGCAACGTTATCCGCTGCGGCCTCCATTAAGATCTTAACTGACAAGCATTACGCATCAGGCGCCCTTTCTTTTTGGTGGTCATTATCGTAGCGGCTTATTGCGCATCTGTAAGCGGCGATGCAGCCTTAGATTCGCGCGATGAATCGCGCCGCTACGCAACATCCCCTTATTTATTTCCCTGCAAGAACGCCAGCAGATCGTCGTTCAACTGATCCTGATGGGTCACGGCAAAACCGTGCGGGCCGTTCTCGTACACTTTCAGCTCCGAGCCCTCGATCATCTCGTGTACCAACTTACCGGTGGCTTCAAAGGGTACGATCTGGTCGTTGCTGCCGTGGATCACCAGCGTCGGCACATCAACTTTGGCGATATCGCCGCGGAAATCGGTCTCAGCAAAAGCTGTCACACAATCAATCGTGCCTTTCAGTGAGGCCAGCAGCGCAATATTCAGCGTCTGCGTCATCACACCATCAGAAATGGTCTGGCCCGCATTAGCACCATAAAACGGCGTGGCGAAGTCTTTGATAAACTGCGCACGATCTTTCAGCAGACCCGCTTTGATGCCATCAAACACCGCCGCTTCAACCCCTTCCGGGTGATCATCGGTCTTACCAAAGATTGGCGTCACCGCCCCCAGCAGCACCAGCCCTTTCACTTTCGCCGTGCCGTAACGGCCGATATAACGTGAAACATCACCGCCGCCCATTGAGAAGCCCACCAGCGTGATGTCGTCCAGTTGCAGATGCTCAATCAGCGCATGGATATCATCGGCGAAGGTATCGTAATCGTAGCCTTCCCACGGCTGCTCAGAACGACCAAAGCCGCGACGGTCAAACGCAATAGCGCGATAGCCGCGTTCGGCGAGGAAATTCAGCTGGCTATCCCACATATCCGCATCCAGCGGCCAGCCGTGGCTGAACAGCACTGGCTGACCTTTGCCCCAATCTTTGTAGTAGAGGTTAACGCCGTCTTTCGCTTTGAATGTGCTCATGTTTTTTGCTCCGTTAAGTGAGTGATGTTGTGTCTGCTAATCAAACTACATTCGGTTGCTGCAAAAACCTAAAGCAGAGATTTTGACAACTTGTTCAAAGATTTTTGCCCTGTGAAGCTGTCAAAAAAGCCTGAACAAGTTGGCCGATTTTTTCCGCTATCAAGCATCTCGCGGGATTCGTAAGGTGCATACATCGCACATTTACAGGAACACGATGATGAGCCAGCAAAATCCAACGACGCCACGCGGCGGCGCATTTTCTCCCTTCGCTTACGGGCTGTTCGCCCTGATCTGGACCGCCTCAGTACTCGGCAACACCGGCAGCTTTATCCGTGACGTTGCCAGCGCCTGGCTGGTGACCGGATTATCCGATAACCCCACCGCCGTGGCGTTAATGCAAACCGCCGCCACCCTGCCGGTGTTTTTACTGGCGCTGCCGGCGGGCGTGCTCTCTGATATCGTCGATCGCCGCCGCCTGCTGATCGTGGTGCAAATCCTGATGGCCAGCGTCAGCGGCACGTTGCTGGTGCTGTCGCACAATCACTGGCTCACCGTAGAATGGCTGATCGGCCTGACCTTTGTCGGTGGCATCGGCGCGGCGCTGTTTGGCCCAGCCTGGCAGGCGATTGTCCCCGAACTGGTGCCGCGCCATGAGCTGAAAAACGCCGTGGCGCTCAACTCGCTGGGGATCAATATTGCCCGCGCCATCGGTCCTGCCACCGGCGGTTTACTGCTGGCAAGTTTAGGCGCCATGGCGGCATACGGTGCCGATGTGGCGAGTTATTTTTTCGTTATTGCTGCCCTGCTGTACTGGAAACGCCCGGCGAAAGCCAAAACCGAACTGAATGAGCACTTCTTTGGTGCCTTCCGTGCAGGGCTGCGCTATGTGAAAGCCAGCCGCGAACTGCACCGTGTGTTGTTCCGCGCCGCGATGTATTTCGCCTTTACCAGTGCCATCTGGGCGCTGCTGCCATTAGTGGCGCGCACCATGCTGCACGGCACCGCGGGCTTTTACGGCTTGCTGCTGGGCGCGGTCGGAGGCGGTGCGATTGCCGGTGCGCTGCTGTTGCCGCGTCTGCGTAGCAAACTGAGCAACGATGGATTGATGCTGCTCTCAGCGGTATTGAGCGCGCTGGTGATGCTGGCGCTGGCGCTGAGTCCGCCGCAGTGGCTGGCGCTGCTGTTGATGCTGGTGCTGGGTGTCGGCTGGATCATTGCGCTGACCACTTTAAACGGCGTGGCACAGGCGGTGCTGCCGGATTGGGTGCGCGGTCGCGGTTTGGCGGTGTACTTGATGGTGTTCAACGGCACGCTGGCCGCTGGCAGTCTGGCCTGGGGCTTGCTCGCGCAGCAGCTCGGCCTGGCCAGCACGCTGCTGATTGCCGGGGCTGGTCTGGTGATCACTGGCGTGCTGCTGAAACGTCTGGCGCTGCCTGCTGGAGAAGCGGATTTGCAACCGGCTGAGCATTGGGCCGCGCCGGTGGTGCACGACGATGTCGATGTGCGTCATGGTCCGGTGTTGATTCAGATTCGCTACCGCGTACCGCAGGAAGATCGCGCCGCGTTCAAAAAGGCGATTCACAAACTGGCGCAGTCACGCCGCCGTGATGGCGCATATTCATGGGGATTGATGGAGCAAACCGACGATCCGACATCGCTGCTGGAGTGGTTTATGGTGGAGTCCTGGCAGGAGCATATGCGTCAGCACCAGCGCGTGTCACACGCCGATGCCGAGCTGCAGCAGGCAGTTCTGCAATATCATCAGGGCGAGGAAGCCCCGCTAGTTAGTCACCACATTGCGATATAACAGCCTTTACGCGGGAGAATAAATCTCCTGTAAACCCGGCAGCGTGAGCAGATGCTCACGCCACCAGGTAGCCGCATTGCCGGTCGCGGTCTCATTCCACGCCAGATACGCCATATCGCGGCGGCATTCGCTATCCAGCTGACGCGCCACCAGCGCCCCACTCTCCAGATGCGGTCTTGCCAGATACAGCGGCAGATAACCACAGCCAAGCCCATCCAGCTGCGCCTGCAGTTTCGCCGGGAAGTCATGCACGCTCAGAGTCTTCTGCTCATCCAGCACGCGTAAATCAATGCCTGCGCCGTGGCGAGACGAGTCATGCACCGTCACCGCGCGGTACTGCCGAATCTGCTCGCGCAGCAGCGGCTCAGGGGCCGAGGCCAAAGGATGCTCTGGCGCGACAGCAAACACATAATCCAGCCATCCGAGCGGTTGGCAGACAATCTCTTTGCGCGTGGCGGGTTCCTGCACCGCGCCAAAGACAATGTCCGCTTCGCCATAGTTGAGTGCTTCCCAGCAACCGGAGAGCACGTCCTGACGGAATTGCAGCTGGGTATGCGGGTGCTCCTGATAGAACTGATCGATCAGCGGGGTCAGAATGCGAAACGGCAACGAGGCATCGACGCTGATCACTAGCTGGCTCTCCCAGCCGCTTTCGACGTAGCGCGCCTGTTGCTCTAACTCGTTGACCGCACGCAGCAAGGTGCGACCTTTCTCCAGCATCAAGCGACCGGTCGGCGTGAACGTGGCGCGATGCCCGGAGCGATCGAGCAGCGTGATCTTGAGATCGCTCTCCATCTTTTGCACGGTATAGCTCAACGCCGACGCAGTTTTAAACAAGCGCGCAGCCGCAGCGGCAAAGGTGCCGTGACGATCCAGCGCATCCAAAATCAGCAACGCTTCAAGGTTTAAACGCATTCCTCTGCCTCCCCAAAAATTGTTGAACAACAACCCAAAATCTATCCGTTATCAATAAACGCTCTCATTTCGTATTTTTTTACTCAACGACGCAAGCATTTTCACCAGCGGAAACTTTAGGAACCGACCATGAATTACTCGCAGCAAGCCAACCACGTGACGCTGGTGATCACCCACAGCATTCTGACGGAAAAGCAGGCCGACTATGAGCAGTGGCTCGATACCATCATGCCGCAGGCGGCCAGCTTTCCCGGCCATCTGGGCGTTAACGTGCTGCGTCCGGTGCACGGCGACAACGCTTACACCGTACTGATTCGATTTACCGGACTGGATGAGCTGTACGCGTGGCTGAAATCGGATCAGCGCAACGCATTGATCAAAGACCTGCCGGCAATGCTGGCGCAGCCGGAACATATTGAAGTGCGTCCCGGTGCCGCGTTCTGGTTTACCCCCGCGCAAAAAGGCCAGGTCAAACCGGCGAAATGGAAGCAATACTTACTGACGCTGGGGGTGATTTTTCCCTCTACCAACCTGGTGCCGTGGTTCTGGAATCAGGTATTGCCCGCCGCGCACGGCACGCTGTGGGGCCACTTGCTGAATGATGCCAGCGTGGTGGCACTGGTGGTGTTCTTATGGATGCCGATCGTTACCCGAGTGTTAAAACAGTGGCTTATTGGCCGCAACGCGTAATCTAACTGGAGAAGAGATGATGACAACGGCCTCACTGATTTTTACTAACGGCAAATTCCACACCGTGGATCGCGCCAACCCTTTAGCCACTGCAGTCGCGATCAAAGATGGCAAGTTTCTCGCGGTGGGCAGTGAAGCGGAAGTGATGCGCTTTGCGGGTAGCGATACGCAGATTATTGATGCCAAAGGACACACTGGCATTCCCGGCCTCAACGATTCGCACCTGCACCTGATTCGCGGCGGTCTTAACTACAATCTTGAACTGCGCTGGGAAGGCGTACCCTCGCTGGCCGATGCATTGCGCATGCTGCGTGATCAGGCCTTGCGCACGCCTTCACCGCAGTGGGTGCGTGTGGTGGGCGGCTGGAGCGAATTCCAGTTTGCCGAACGCCGCATGCCGACGCTGGATGAGATCAATGCCGCCGCTCCGGATACCCCGGTATTCATTCTGCACCTGTATGATCGCGCCCTGCTGAACCGCGCTGCGCTGCGTGTGGTCGGTTACACCAAAGACACGCCGAACCCACCGGGCGGCGAAATCCAGCGCGACAGCAATGGCAATCCCACCGGTATGTTGATTGCGCGTCCTAATGCCATGCTGCTGTACGCCACGCTGGCGAAAGGACCGAAGCTGCCGCTGGAACAGCAGGTCAACTCTACGCGCCAGTTTATGCGTGAGCTGAACCGCCTCGGCCTGACCAGCGCCATTGATGCGGGCGGCGGCTTCCAGAACTATCCCGATGATTACGATGTGATTTCGGAACTGCACGCCAAAAAGCAGCTGACGGTGCGCATCGCCTACAACCTGTTTACTCAGAATCCCGGTAACGAACTGGGCGATTTCGAGAAATGGACCGATATGCTGAAGCCGGGTCAGGGCACCGATTTCCTGCGTCACAACGGTGCGGGCGAGATGCTGGTGTTCTCGGCGGCGGATTTCGAAGACTTCCTTGAGCCACGCCCCGATCTGGCACCGGGCATGGAAGATGAGCTGGAGCGTGTGGTGCGCCATTTGGTCGAGCATCGCTGGCCGTTCCGCCTGCATGCCACCTATAACGAATCTATCAGCCGCATGCTGGATGTGTTCGAAAAAGTGAACCGCGATATTCCGTTCAACGGCCTGCACTGGTTCTTTGACCACGCAGAAACCATCACCGAGGCTAACATTGAGCGCGTCAAAGCGCTGGGCGGCGGACTGGCGGTGCAGCATCGTATGGCATTCCAGGGCGAATACTTTGTCGATCGCTACGGTAAAGAAGCGGCCAAACAGACACCGCCAGTGGCACGCATGTTGGATGCAGGCGTACCGGTCGGTTTGGGCACCGATGCCACGCGTGTTGCCAGCTATAACCCGTGGACCGCACTCTACTGGCTGGTTTCCGGCCGCACCGTTGGCGGCATGCAGTTGTACGATGACAATGCGCGTATTGACCGCGAAACCGCCCTGATGCTATGGACCAAAGGCAGCGCGTGGTTCTCCAGCGAGCAGAATGCCAAGGGTGAAATCAAAGTCGGTCAGTTGGCGGATCTGGTGCTGCTGTCGAAAGATTTCTTCAGCGTGCCGGAAGAGGAAATTAAAGGGATTGAATCGGTGTTAACGCTGGTCGATGGCGAAGTGGTGTATGCCGCAGGCGGGTTCACGCCGCTGTCTCCGCCGCCGGTTCCGGTATTACCAGAATGGTCGCCGGTAGTCACCGTTCCGGGCCACTATCGCAGCGCCCCGCCACAAGCCAGCGGTCGTGCGGCGATGATGCCGAAAGTGCACCAGTGTAGCGGCCCCTGCGGCGTGCACAGCCACTCGCACGATGTGGCGCGCCAGTCTTCAGTGCCGGTATCGGATAACAATGCGTTCTGGGGTGCACTGGGCTGTTCTTGCTTTGCGTTTTGAGTGAACGGTGGTTTGAAGCCCTCTCCGGCTGAGAGGGCTTTGCTGCAAATAGACTCTCTTCATATGACGCGGATCGGTGTCCCCAGCCACAAAAGTCTATCCTGCTAATCCAAATCCGTGTTTGCCGTTCTTCTTGATGTGGTACATCGCTTCATCCGCACGTGTTAACGCTTCATCAAAGTTAAAGTGCGGTTGCACCGTCGCCACGCCAATCGAGGCACCAATCTGCGCATGGCCGTTATCGACATCGAACGGCGTAAGCGCGGCATCCAGCACCGCCTGCATCATGATGCGCACTTTTGGAAAATCGATCAGGAACGGCATCAGCAGCACAAACTCATCGCCGCCGAGACGCCCCACCACCACGTTCGGCGGCACCTGTTCACTGATACGCTGGCTGAGCTGGATCAGCACGTCATCGCCACTGCGATGGCCAAGCGTATCGTTCACATGCTTAAAGTTATCGAGATCGATAAAGGCCACGCACAGCGGACCCTGCGCTTTCATTTTAGCGAAATGGGTTTGCAGCGCGTGGCGGTTGGTCAGGCCTGTCAGCGGATCGTGATGCGCCAGGGAAGAGAGTTGCGCTTCATACTGCTTCTCTTTGGTCATATCGATGTGCGTGCCGGTGACTTTGAGCGGATTACCCTCTTCGTCCCACTCGGTGACGCGGCCGCGATCCAGCACCCAGGTAATTTTGTCGTTCTTACCCAGCATGCGATGCAGCGCCTCATAGTAAGGCGCGCGCCCTTCGATGTGATCGTAAAACGCCTTGAGCACTTCATCGGCGTCATCGGGGTGCAGGCGTTCGCGCCAAACGTCAAACTGCGCTTTGGTCTCTTTCGGCTGAAATCCCAGCATCGAACCCCAGCGTCGATTGAAAATCACCAGTTTGCCGCTGGGAATATCCAGCTGCCACAAACATAAACCGGTTCCGTCCAGCGCCGCACTCAGCTTGTTACGCGCGTCATGCGCTATGCGCTTTAAGCGCGCATTATGCTTTTTCAGGTTCTGGACCTGCTGACGTAGCGCTTCTTCGGACATGATGGCTGACGGAGAGGAAATAATGACTATTTTGCCTGCCAGGAAGTTTCTGATAAATAAAACAATTGAAAAGCCGATTAGCAGCGGGAAATTGCATCAAGCTCAGAGTGAACGGCGAAGCATTGAGGTTATTTCAGCTAACAAAACTTTCTTTATTCCTGCAAGGCAGTGGAAAGCGCGCCTGGAAAATGACGTGCCTCTCCATTTCGTTCTCGTTGCGTTAGCACCCGCATTAACGTTAGGCCGCGTAAATCCACTACACCGCCTGCTTTTACGGAGAAATTGTGTTCTGTGACGCGGATCAAGAGATATTCATCGGTCGATGCTGGGATCATGTTTACTAGAATGGTAGTTTAACAGTTATCGCAGCAACACGATGACGGTGGATGAGATTATGCAACTGACAATGCGTTGGTTTGGTCCCAAAGAAGATAAAGTTTCACTGGAATATATTCGCCAGGTACCGGGTGTACGTGGCGTGGTCGGCGCGCTGTATGACGTGCCCGTCGGGGAAACCTGGCCGAAAGATAAGATTAAAGCATTGGTGGATCAGGTGCATGCCGCCGGTCTGACGGTGGAAGTGATCGAGAGCGTCAACATTCATGACGACATCAAAATCGGCCTGCCGAGCCGCGATCAATATATTGAGAACTACAAGCAGAGCATTCGTAACCTCGCTGAAGTCGGCGTGAAAGTAATCTGCTACAACTTCATGCCGGTGTTTGACTGGATGAAGACCGACATGAATTACGTGTTGCCAGATGGCTCACTCACCATGGCGTTCGAGAAGAAAGGCATCGATAAGAGCCTCGACGAAGTGGTGCAGGAGGTGTTGGGCAACTCCAACGGTTTTGCGCTGCCAGGCTGGGAGCCAGAGCGTCTGGCGAAGGTGCAGGATCTGTTTGCCCAGTACAAAGACGTTGATGACAACAAGCTGCGTGAAAACCTCGCTTACTTCCTGAAAGCGGTGATCCCGGTATGTGAAGAAGTCGGTGTGAAGATGGCGATCCACCCGGATGATCCACCGTATTCGATCTTTGGCCTGCCGCGCATCGTGAAGAATCGCGAGGATCTCGATTGGATCTGCAACGTAGTGGATTCGGAGGCTAACGGCATCACGCTGTGCACCGGATCGATTGCGGAAGATCCGCAAAATGATGTGTACGGCATTCTGGCCGAGTTCTCACGTCGTAAACGTATTCCGTTTGCGCACGTGCGTAACATCAAGATTATTCAGGACAAAGATTTCTACGAATGTGCGCATCCTACTGAGTACGGCTCGCTGGATATGTACAAGGTGCTGCAATCGATGCACGACAACGGTTTTGATGGCTATATCCGTTCCGATCACGGCCGCTTTATCTGGGGCGAGACCGGACGTCCGGGTTACGGTTTGTACGACCGCGCGTTAGGCACGACTTACCTGATGGGTCTGTGGGAAGCGTTGGATAAGCGCTAATTCACCCTGCCCTCCAGGCCGCTGATAACAGCGGCCTTTTTTATTGCTGCACACCTTGTTTCTGCAACCCAGAATATTGCATGAAAAATTATTCCCAGCCCTTGAACAGCAAGCTGGCATTGACGCCGCCAAAACCAAAGCCGTTCGACAACACATACTGCATCGTCATTGGCAGAGGTTTCAGCGCTACCAGATTCAGTCCGGCTGCGGCTTCATCGGGATGCAGCAGATTGAGTGTCGGCGGTGCGATTTGGTCGCGCAGCGCAAGGATTGAGAAGATCGCCTCCACGCCGCCCGCTGCACCCAGCAAATGCCCGGTAGCGGATTTGGTCGAGGTGATCGCCACATCACTGTCCACAAACAACGTGCGGATTGCTGCCAGTTCGCCTTTATCACCCACCGGCGTGGAGGTGGCGTGGGCATTGATATGCTGCACCTCTGCTGGAGTGATGCCCGCCTGCGCCAGCGCGGTTTCCATCGCGCGGCGCGCACCTTCACCGGTTTCCGGTCCGGCGGTAAGGTGATACGCATCAGCGCTGGTGCCGTAGCCGACCAGCTCCGCCAGCGGTGTCGCCCCGCGTGCCTGCGCATGCTCCAGTGACTCAATCACCAGCAAACCTGCGCCTTCGCCCATCACAAAGCCATCACGGTCACGATCAAACGGGCGAGACGCCTGCTCGGGATGATCGTTAAAGCCACCCGACATCGCTTTGGCGGCAGCAAAGCCCGCGAGACTGACGCGATGGATCGCCGCTTCGGTGCCGCCGCACAGCGCGATATCCGCTTCACCGCTGCGAATCATTCGCGCCGCATCGCCAATCGCCTGCGCACCCGCCGCGCACGCCGTTACCGGTGCGCCAATCGGACCGCGAAAACCGTGGACAATCGACACATGTCCCGCCGCCAGATTGGCGAGAAATGAAGGAATGGTAAACGGCGATAAGCGACGCGGGCCGCGATTGGCGGTGGTTTCAACCGCATTGGCAATTTCATTGAAACCGCCGATCCCGGTGGCGATCACCGTCGCGGTGCGCTGGCGGTCGGCCTCATCCTGCGGGAACCAGTTGGCCTGCGTCAGCGCTTCGTGCGCCGCCACCAGCGCGAACTCAATAAAGCGATCCATTTTCTTGCGATCTTTCGGCGCGATCACTCGTTCGGGATCGAAGCCATGCAGTGGATCTTGATCCAGCGTGGGCACCTGTCCGGCGACCTTGCAGCTGATGTCCTGCACCATCTCATCCGGTAAAGCGCTGATGCCGGATTTTCCCGCCAGCAATGACTGCCACACTGCTTCTGTGCCGCAGCCGAGCGGGGAAACCATCCCCATGCCTGTAATCACAATACGTTTCATCGATAACTCCTTAAGCCGCGGGCTTTTTCATAAAAGGAACCAGCAGCGCAGCGATACAAAATCCGACCATAATCAGCCAGAATGCGTCCGAAAATGCCTGCGTGCGCGCCTCGCGCAGGGTGAGTGAAGCCAGCGATTGAAGCGATGCCGTGTGTGCGGCATCCGGGCTGAGTCCGCTGAATATCAGGGCTGCAGTGCGCGATTGCAGATAGTCGCCAAGCGACAAACTGGCGCTGTTGAGGTGATCGGCGAGGCGGCTGAAGTGCAGATTGGTGCGGTCATTCAGCACGGTGCCACACAGCGCAATGCCGATGGCACCACCAAGATTACGCATCAGATTAAACAGTCCTGAGGCTAATTTTAGTCGTGCGGGCGGCAAGCTGCCGAGCGTCAACGTCACCGTAGGCGCTACCGCAAACTGCTGCGCCATACCGCGAAATGCCTGCGGAAACAGCAGCTCTTTTGCGCCCCAGTCGTGGGTGATCGGCACGAAGAAAAACATCGATGCGCCAAAACTGATCAAGCCAAACGCCAGCAAAATGCGCAGATCGACGCGATTCGCCAGCCAGGCATAAAACGGGATCGACAGGATCTGAAAGATGCCGGTGGAGAAGATCGCTAATCCGATCTCCAGCGCGCTAAAGCCGCGCACCTGGCTGAGAAACAGCGGCGTGAGATAGATGGTGGCGAAGATACCGACCCCGGCCATAAACGAGAAATAACAGCCGAGGCTAAAGCTCGGATCTTTCAACGCGCGCAGATCCATGATCGGTTTGGCGTGGTTTAGCGTGCGCCAGATAAAAAACACGCCGCACACCAGCGCGATCCAGCCAGTGGTGGTGATGGTGCTATCGTCAAACCAGCCCCAGCGCGGCCCCTCTTCTAAAGTGTATTCCAGGCAGCCCAGTGACAGCGCCAATAGCACAATGCTGAAGTAATCTGCGCCGCGCAGCAGGTCACGATTCGGCTGGTCGATCTTTACCAGCAGCGGCACCGCGATGGCGATGTAAATGCCGGGAATGATGTTGATGTAAAACAGCCAGTGCCAGCTGAAGTTATCGGTGATCCAACCGCCCACCGTTGGGCCCAGCGTCGGTGCTAATGAGGCCAGTGCACCCACGGTGGCGGCCGCAATTACCCGCTGTTTGCCCTGAAAAAAAGCAAAGGCGGTGGTGAACACCAGCGGAATCATCGAGCCGCCCGCCAATCCCTGCAAGGCACGAAAGGCGATCATGCTCTGGATATTCCACGCCCAGGCACACAGCAAACTCATCAGCGTAAAGCCGCATGCCGACGCGGCAAACAGCCAGCGCGTTGACATCACGCTCGCCAGCCAGCCGGAGAGCGGAATAATGATGATTTCAGCAATCAGGTAGCTGGTTTGCACCCATACCGTTTCGTCATCGCCCGCTGATAAGCCACCGCCGATATCCCGCAGCGAGGCGGAGACAATCTGGATATCCAGCAAGGCGATAAACATGCCGATGCACATAGTGGCAAAGGCAAACACCTTCTTGCTAACCGGCATCTCCGCCGGAGACAACCAGGGTGCGGCAACGCTGCTCATCGCGCGCTTCTCTCATCCACCGTCACCGTGACAGACAAGCCAGGACGCAACAGACCGAGCACCGACGCATCGCCATCAAGCACAATGCGTACCGGCACTCGCTGGACGATTTTGGTGAAGTTGCCGGTGGCGTTTTCCGCCGGAAGAATACTGAAGCGCGAGCCTGTGGCCGGTGACAAACTGCCAACGTGGCCATTAAAGGTGCGACCGGGTAACACGTCCGCGACGATGCGAGCCTCCTGCCCCGGCTTCATATTGGCCAGCTGGCTCTCTTTGAAGTTGGCATCGATCCACAGCCCTTGCGCAGGTACCAGCGACAGTAGCTGCGTGCCGCTGCTGACATAAGAACCTGACCAGGCGCGACGATTGCCCACCACGCCATCAAAGGGGGCGCGGATTTCAGTATATTCAAGATTGAGCTTCGCCATCGCCAGCCCCGCTTGAGCCTGAGTTAAGGCGGCTTTGGCCTGCTGCTCACGGGCATCCAGCACCTGCAACTGGCGCTCGGCAACGGTTTTGTCGGCGCGGGTTTTGCTCTCTTCGGCTATCGCCTGATGATAGTCGGCTTGCGCATGATCGCGGATCTGCTGTGACACCGCGGAGCTACTGGCCAGCGCGCTGTAGCGACGTTGGTCGGAAGTGGTTTTCAGTGTTACCGCCTGCGCTGCCAGCAGAGAGGCGTGCGTGCCCGCAATAGTGGCAAGTTGCAGCTGGCGCGTGGCGGCGATATCGCTTAACGCGGCTTGCTGTGCTGCCACTTCACCCGTTGCCTGATCCACCGCCGCCAGATAATCACGGTTATCCAACTGCACCAGCAGATCGCCCTTTTTCACCTGCGTGTTGTCCTGCACCGCCAGCGTGTGGATGTAGCCAGACACTTTGGCGGAGATGGCGCTGATATCTGCGCCAACATACGCATCGTCAGTGGAAGGCATAAAGCGCGCGGTGTGCCACCAATAGTAGCCGTAACCTGCCGCCGCGATACCGCCGATCGCCAGTGCCAGCAACAGGGCCGATTTTTTGCGCGTGCGGGTCATGGCTGCTTCACTGAGGCAGGTGGCACGAATTTCAACGAGCTGTCACCGGCACGTTTTTTCTGCAGATAATCATGGCGATAGTGCATGATCGGCGCCGCTGCCGGGCCGGGCACCATTTGATATTTATCGCTGGTGAGCGGTTGGCCGTTTTCGCTATCGACCAGCTGCGGTTTCACTGGACGCTGGGTGGCGGTTTCCACCAGCTGCATCTGCCTTCCTTCCGGCGAGAAGTGGGTGCTGCCCCACTCGGCCAGCGCCAGGATGACGCCACGCAAATCACGTCCGGCGGGCGTAAGGTGATATTCGAAGCGCATCGGCGTGGTGCTGTAACACACCTTCTCCAGCAAACCATCTTCCACCAGCTCTTTCAGGCGACGGGACAGGATGTTCGGCGCCACGCCGCTGTTTTTCTGGAATTCGTCAAAACGGGTAAAACCGGCCAGCGCATCGCGCATGATCAGCATGCTCCAGCCATCGCCGACGCGGCCAAGGCTGCGCGCAATCGGGCAGGCCATCTGATAAAGCGGTTCGTTTTTCATGGTGGGTATTCCGCAGAGGATCTTATGCGGCATACTGTTGCAGAGTGACTATCATTTTGCAAGTAACTTGCATAATGAAAGCAAGGAGTGCTCATGGTGAAGCGCAAATTAGCAAAAAAAACGGCAGCCACATGGGCTGCCGTCTTATTACAACGTGACAATCATCAGGTGCGAACGCGCAGCGCCGCCTCAATCTTGTCGGCGATCTTAGTGACCACATAGGCAATCACCATGTAGAACACCACTGCAATCAGGAAGGCTTCGAGGTAGTAGAAGTTCAGCGCCGCCGTCAATTGCGCTTGGGCAAAGATATCCACCACTTCAATCGCAAACGCCAGCGACAGCGCTTTCATGATCACCATAAACGCATTCGCCAGATCGGGGATCGCCGCCACGATAATCTGCGGGAACATCACCCGACGGAACAGCTGTCCACCGCTGTAGCCCAGCGACAAGGCGGCATCCGATTGTCCGCTGTCGAACGAGTTTAGCGCGCCCTTCCACACTTCGGCCTGGAATGCCGCTACGCAGGCACTCAGCGCCACAATGATGATCACCCAGTTCGGCAATGAGTGGGCATTCACCTCGACGCCAAACAGCGTGGCAATGAAGTGCAGCGCCGGTGGCAAGCCGTAATAGGCAAGGAAAATCACCACCACCATCGGCACGCCTTTGAAGGCGATTTTGTAGGTGATCACCAGCTGGCGCAGCACCGGAATACGGCGATGCTCGATAAAGGCAAACAGCCCGCCCAACAGCGTCGAACAGATAAAAACCGTCACCGCCATCAGCAGCGTTACCGGTACCGCATCGAGAATGCTCCAGAAGTCCGGCAGCAAAACCTCAGCATCAAACATGGTTTTTCTCCCTCACTCAGACGCTGGTGGTGAACTTCACGCGCGCCGCAGACTTCGAGCTGTACTTCGCATGACGTTGTTCAAAGTATCGAATAATCAGCCACGCTACACCGCACAGCAGTGAATAGAGCACGGCCAACACCAGATAGGTGCCGAACTGATACTGGTTATAGTCGCGTTCCATGATCAGGTGCGCAGTCGCCATCACATCCGCCGCCCCGATGTACATCACCAGCGCCACGTTATGAATCAGATAGATAATCGCATTGCCGTAACCCGGCAGCGCGAAGTGCACCGCCTGCGGGCCAATCACTCGCAGCATTTTCTGGCGGAAGCTATAGCCGAGGCTGTCGGTGGCATCGTGCTGACCACGTTCTACCGCAAGATACGCCGGACGCATCACTTCAGACAGATAGCCGCCGTGATACAGGCTCAGGCCAATCATCGCGGCCACGTTGGCGGTAAAGAAGTCGCCAAAACCAAAGTTATCGGTGATCAGCGGCATGCCGTAGAAAGCCACAAACAGCTGCAGCACCACGGGCACGCTGCGCGCGTAAGAAACATAGAGATCGGCCAGCTGGCTGATGACGGGAATACGGCGCACGCGGAAAAACGTCGCGATCAGCGCCAGAAAGAACCCGACAATCATCGCGACAAACATGATGCCGAGCGTCAAAGGCAGCGCCGACAGCAGTTCTGGAATCATGGAGGATAGATTCACGGTGAAACACTCCTGCTAAAAAGGACAGCATGCGCCCGGCTCAACACCGGGCGCAGTGAATCTATTACTTCATGTACTTAGTGACTTCTTCGCCGAACCACTTCTGCGCCAGCTTATCCAGCGTGCCATCCGCCTTCAGCTCTTGCAGGGTTTTGGCGATGTCATCGTTTAGCGCCTGGTTTTCGGCAGAACGGTGGATCAGCACATAGGTGTTGTTGATCACCACAGGCTCACTGGCTTTGATTGCCAGCTTCTGGTTGTCGATCACCGTCTGCTCACCGAGGTTTGAAGGCAGGATCAGCGCATCGTATTTACCGTTCTGCACTTCTTTCAGGCGATCCGGGTAAGGCACGCCAGCGCTGGACGCTTTGATGGTGATTTTGTCGTTCGGGTTGTCCTGCTGCCACTGGGTGACGAACTTATACACGCCACCGCCTGCGGTCACAGGCACGATGTTCTTGCCAACCAGATCTTTCATGCCGTTGATATTGCTATCGCTGCGGCTGTAGATCTTCATCAGGCTGGCACCGATTGGCGCATCCGGAATCAGGAACTGCTTGCTGCGTGCTGGCGCTTTGTAGTATCCGCCGGTCGCCATGTCGTACTTGCCGGTCACCAGACCGGTTTCCTGTGCGATATCCGCCGCGCCTTCCATAACAAATTTGTACTGTGGCAGCTTAGCGTTGATGGCTTTCAGCACATCCGGCTCGTAGCCCTCAGGCTCATGGCCAATCGCGCCCCACGATAGCGGTTTGGATTCCGCTGCAGTGGCAATTTTGATGGTGCGAACCGCGTCAGCAAAGCTGTTACCGCTGATCAGGGCCAGTGCGATGATGCCAGGCGCGGCCAGGCGACGTAATGTGGTTTTGATTGCAGGCATGTCTCTGATTCCTTTAATTATTAGAATACTTTTTCTGAGTTGAGGAACTGGGCAAGGCGCGGCAGAGTTGGGTTATCAAACATCTCTGTAGGAGTCCCCTGCGCGGCCACCACGCCCTGATCCATAAACACGATGCGATTCGAGATGCTTTTTGCGAACTGCATCTCGTGCGTCACCAGCAGCGAGGTAATGCCGGATGACGCCACATCTTTAATCACTTTTAATACTTCACCCACCAGCTCAGGATCGAGCGATGAGGTCGGTTCATCAAACAGCATCACATCCGGACGCACCGCCAAAGCACGGGCGATACCAGTACGCTGTAACTGGCCGCCAGACAGCTGCGACGGGTAGTGATCAAGCTTGGCACCCAAGCCCACACGATCCAGCTCCTGCACGGCGATGTCGCGCGCTTGCTGTTTGGTTTTACGCTGGATGACGATCAGCGGATCCATCACGTTTTCCAGCACCGTCATGTTTTTGAACACGTTAAACTGCTGGAACACCATGGCGGTGCGCAGACGGATCGCCTGGATCGCGGCTTTATCCGGGGACTGGTAATCCATGCGGATCTGATCCAGCTGAATAGTCCCGGCTGACGGCTTGGCCAGATAATTTATGCAGCGCAGCAGCGTGGTTTTCCCGGTGCCGCTTGGCCCGATGATCGACACCACATCGCCACGTTTTACCGACAGATCGACCCCTTTCAGGATCGGATTGCTGCCGTAAGCAAGCGTAATATTGTTGAGTTCTAACATCCGGTGCAGCCCTTATTTGTTCAGGTCAGCATGGCCGAGCACATGCATCAGACGGTTGGCCCAGCCAAAGATGGCGATGGCGTGGATCAGGTCAAGAATCTCCTGATCGTTCATGCCGACGGCGCGCAGAGCGGCCACATCTTCCGGCGTGGCTTCAGACGGCGTGACCGACAAACGGCGGGCGAAGTGATAGATCGCCGCATCGCGTTCACCTAACACATCCGCTCTATCAAAATAGATGGCACTGACCACGGTGTCACTGTCGGCCAGCTGGGCGTGGCGACGCGCGTGCACCACCGCGCAATAACGGCAGCCGTTAACGATCGAAGCCCCCAGCGCACCCAGTTCGCGATCCGCACGATCCAAGCCACCTTCGACATACATGATGGCGTTGAACAGCCCGGTACGTGCGGTGTAGCTTTCTGGATCGTGCACCAGCGTGCGCACGTACTCGGAGATCTTCTTGTTCGACGGCGTCACTTTCATCGCATCAAGCTGCGCCGGTGTCGCCTGTTCAACATCCACTGGCGTGATATACGGATGCCAGTGCAGCGGCTTGAGATTAACCGACGGAATCATGCGGACCTCATCAAACGTAAGCCAGCCGCGACGCGCGTCTGGAAGTTAACAAAGGCGATCAGTTCAGAGAGCGCGACGATTTGCGGATTGGTTAAACCAGCCTGCTCCAGCAAGCGAATGTGCTGTTCGGTGGCCTGAATCGGCTGCTGTGTCACCATGTCGGCATGGCGGGCAATCGTCGCCAGCGGCTCTTCCGATACGACACAACCTGATGCCAGCGCCAGCAGGGCTTCGGACGGGTTTAACGCCGTCAGCTGCGCCTGGTAATCACGTTGCAGCGGCGCATCGTAGTTCAACACCGCCATACGCTGCGCCAGTGCCAGACGCAGATCCGCAGGTAAACCCTGATCGTCTTCCGGCGCGAGTACAGACACACGGCACGCTTCCGCACCCTCAACAAATTCGGGACGCAGGCGGCGCGTCTGATACAGCGCATCTTCTGGTGTTAATCCGGCTGCTTGATCAATAGCGTCGCTCACAACGCGTTCTCCTGTTTTAGTAACGGGGTTGAATCCACCCATTCATCGCCCTGTAGTTCAGGGGTGTCAAAAGCTTGTAAGTTGGCGTAGTGCTGCTCAACATCCTCGGCAAACAGCGAGGCGGTAATGCCGCGCACCAGGCGATCGGCACCGGCGCTCACCGCTGGAATATCACCGGAGACTTTGCCGTGCGTCAGCATGGCGGCATCGTTGAAGCAGTGGATATGTGCCAGTATCGGGCAGGCATCGGGCGTCAGTTCGCGGAATTCGAATGAAGGGCCAAGATCCGGCGCTTCCAGCAGGCTGTGGCGCGCATTGCCCATCTCAGGCTGATAGCGACCATCGGACCAGCTGCGGATATGCGGCGCGATGGCGGCAAACTCCGGGCGGCCGTGGAAATCGTTGGTGAAGCCAGTGGCGGCGATCAGGAAGTCGAAGCGCAGTGCGCCCTGAGTGGTTTCAATCAGCAAGCCGTCTTCTTCTTGTTTGACGGCGTTGATGCCGCAATCAAGGAAGAAGCGTGCATTATCATGACGGGATACGCGCAGAGTGGAAGAGCGCGGCGGTGGCGTTTGCGTCGCGGCGGTGTAATCGACAAATTTCCATTTCCACGCATCCGGTAGCTGATGCATGCCGTGCACCACGCCCTGGCTGCCAATGCCGGTCATCTTGTTGATGCGCGGCATTTCTTTGCGGCGAATCAGCAAATCCACCGCTGCAGCGCCCTGCTCCAAGGCGGTGGCCGCGTTATCCATTGACGAAGCGCCTGCACCAATCACCGCAATGCGTTTACCCTTTAAGGCAGTGAAGTCGATGTCATCAGCGGAGTGCGCCCAGAACTGGCGGTCAATACCCTGCAGGAAATCCGGGACGGCAAAACCACCGAGGCCAGAACGCCCGGTGGCCAGCACCAAACGGCGCGTATAAACACGACCGGTTTCGGCACCGTCCAGATCCAGTGCAATCAAATCCCCGGCCTGAGCGATGTTGGTGACGCGCACGTTGTTGTGCACCGGCAGATTCAGCACCTTGCGATACCAAATCAGGTAATCCATCCACTGCGCTTTAGGGATTTTGTCCAGCTCCTGCCACGCCTCTTTGCCCCACTGCGCAGTGAACCAGGCGCGGAAGGTCAGTTGCGCGAGGCCCAGCGCGGGGCCGTGCAACGTCTTCGGAGAGCGCAGGGTTTCCATGCGCGCGAAAGTGATCCATGGACCTTCCAGCCCAGCGGGTGCGGCGTCATAGGCCACCACATTGCTGATGCCGGTGAACTGTAATTTGGCCAGTGCCGCCAGGCCGCACATGCCCGCACCAATCACCACCACATCGCGTACCGGCGCACTCTGAAAGGTGCGTTCCGGTACCCAGGATTTAGCGGGCAGTTCCAGAAATTCCAGATCCTGCTGTAGCTGAGCTTCCAGCGCGGCAAGACCGTTGGCGGCATTCGTCATAGAGAGATTTCCCTGGTGTCAGCGATCGCCTTGAGAGCGAGCGAAAACGGTTAAAACGCGCCGATGGCACTGCCTTTTTTATTATCTATATATCGCATAATAGGCAGCTAACAATCATCAATACGCATAATAAAAACTAAGTTTTCGCATAATCCTCTTGCCCTAAATGTGAGTCAAGATTTTCGCTCAGGATTTGACCAATGGATTTCTTATATCTTATGCCGAAAAAGTTATAAGCGTTGAAAATGAAGGGATTCATCGCGCCTGTTAAGTCAGGAAGCCGCGGTGCAATATCTTGCCGCTGTAGCGTAATAGGGCTATTGCGTGCCTTGATGCATTCGGTTCTGATGCGTAGCGATGCGCTTCATCTTTAATTGAAGTGCTAATGCTGTTGGATGAACTCAATCGCCTCGCTACGACTCCTGGTTAATCACTCGCATAATGCGCGGATGTTCACTGGCGGGCAGGCGTTCAAATCCTGGCAGCAGATGAGCAGCGGCGTCTGCCAGCGCTTCCACTAGCGCCTGCGCGGCGCTGGAAATCTGGCGGCCTTGCGGCGTGATCACGCCAAAGAAGTAAGGAATATCTTCCTGAATCGGACGAATCGCCACACCAGCCAGCGGCATGCCCCAGCCGGTGACTGGTTCAAGGATCGCCACGCCCAATCCGGCGCGCACGCAACCCAGAATATTCGCCGACGAGTTGGTTTCGATGGTTTCCAGCAGCGGTGCTTTGACTTTCTTCAGCGCTTTTTCGTAGCGGCCGCGCAGACGCTGCGGGCTCCATGGCGCGATCAAACGACGGCCTGCCAACTGGCTCAGCGATAGCTCGCTGTGCACCGCCAGCTCATCCTCTTCCGGCAGCGCAATTACGCACTGTGACTGCCCGATCCAGTGCAAATCCACCGCATGATGCTCCAGCGGCAAGCTGCATAAGCCGATGTCCGCTTCTGCGGTGATCACCGCATGCGCCGTCTGAACGGCGGACTCGCTGATGATTTGCACTTTGTTTTGCAGGTTCAACGCCGCCAATGCTTGCGGCAGCAACCCGGCGGCCAGTGCTGGCGTGGCGGCAATGCTGAGCGGGCGATGTTGCTGATGCGCAATCTCTTGTGCGCGCAGTCGGATCTGTTGCAGCGACAGCAGCGCTTTCTGCACATACTGATGCAGCTGCAGGGCCTCTTCCGACGGATGAATGCGCGGACCATTGCGGATAAACAGCGGATAACCCAGCGACTGCTCCAGCTCCTGAATCAGGCGAGAAACCGCAGGCTGCGAGCGGTTCAGTGCTTTAGCCGCAGCAGTCACGCTGCCGGCTGAAATTACCGCCGAGAAGGCTTCCAGCTGACGCAGGTCGAGGTCGTTTAACAGAGTCATCGCGTGGTTACTTCCCTAAGTCATTGATCGTTCCCGACAATCACGCGGGAAAAAACCATCATAGAGAGACTCTGACTAATTCGCTACTGTGGAGAAGGTAATAACAAAACGCGCTGATTGGGTATCGCGCCTCTAAAAGGTCGTTAAGCGATTGAGGATCACAGTTTTTCCGTTAGCTCGCGCTTGTTGTCATTAAACAGGCGCAGCATCTCACGCAGATAATCATCTTCATTGCCTTTTTGCCAGGCAATACTCAGCGGCAGGCCCTTTATTTGCTCCGGCAATTCCAGTGCAATGTAGCTGACGCTGTCGCTGTTCATGGTGCGATAAGAGGCGGGCACCACCGCCAGGCCTAGTCCCGCGCTGACCAGACTCAAAATGGTCTGCTTCTCTTCGGCGAATTGCGCAATATGCGGTGTTAACCCAGCAAGTTTAAACAAACTCATAGTGAGTTCATGGCTGTGCGGGCGAGTGCGGCGATCGGGAATAATCATTGCCTCGTGCTGAAAGTCGCCAACCGCCACCTGCGATCTTCCCGCCAGCGGATGATTAGACGGCACGGCCAGCACGCAGCTTTCTCGGGTAATAAAGCGAATCGCTAATGAGGCATCAATGGCCTGCGGCGCACGAATAAAAATCATATCCAGCCAGCCTGATTTTAATTTAGGGATCAGGTTGATGGTTTTATCTTCAATAATATGAATGTCGCTAGTGGGATGCAGCGGTATAAAGAGATTTAATAAGGCGGGCACTAATCCTCGTGCCGCACTATCAATCGCGCCAATACGTAATGTGCGGCGTTCATCTTTTAATCCCACTTTAAAACGCTGGCCCAGCGCATCGAATTGATCGATAAGTTTGCTGGCTTCGTCAAAAAATATTGCCCCTTCCGCCGTTAATGAAACGTTGCGTGTTGACCGGTTCAACAAGCGCACGCCCAGATCCTCTTCGAGTATTCGGATGAAGCGAGAAAGTGACGCAGGCATCATTTCCAATCTTTGGGCCGCCCGGCCGAAATGGAGTTCTTTGCCTACTGCCACAAAACAACGCAGTTGATTTATATCCACATTTTCCTCGCCATTCAATTATTCAAATACTTTATATAATCCACGATTAATGATTCACCAAGTCAAAACTGCATACTGAACTCGATGACAAAAAAAATAACACTACCCTACACAATCTGGAGCACTTTAATATGAACTCTCACCTCGAAAAAAGGGTGATGCGTAAAGTGACGTTACGCATTGTGCCCTTCATCATGCTGCTCTACTTCATCGCTTTTCTCGATCGCGTCAACATTGGTTTTGCCGCGTTAACGATGAATCAGGATTTAGGATTCTCGCCCACGGTATTTGGTTTGGGGGCCGGGATCTTTTTCCTCGGTTATTTTCTTTTTGAAGTTCCGTCTAATTTAATTCTGCATAAAGTCGGTGCACGCATCTGGATAGCCCGTGTGATGATCACCTGGGGATTAGTCTCTGGATGCATGGCTTTCGTGCAAGGCACCACCAGCTTCTACACCCTGCGATTTTTGCTCGGCGTGGCGGAAGCGGGTTTCTTCCCTGGCATCATTCTCTATCTCAGTTACTGGTTCCCGGCAGCAAAACGCGCGCAGGTCACGGCGATTTTTATGGCTGCGGCCCCGCTCTCAACCGCACTGGGATCGCCCATCTCCGCCGCCTTGTTGGAGATGCACGGTTGGCTCGGCTATGCGGGCTGGCAGTGGATGTTTGTACTGGAAGCCATACCCGCCCTGGTGCTCGGCGTGGTGGTGCTGTTCTTCCTCACTGACCGCCCGGCCAAAGCCAAATGGCTGACTGACGAAGAGCGTGCATGGCTGGAAAACACGATGCAGGCTGAAGAGCAGGCGCGGGCGGCAACGCAAAGCCATAGCAGCGCATGGCGCGGATTGGCCGATAAGCGCGTGCTGGCACTGGCGCTGGTCTACTTCGGCACCTCTGCCGGGTTGTACACGCTCGGCATCTGGTCACCACAAATCATCCGCAGCTTTGGCGCTTCTTCGATGGAAATCGGATTCCTGAATGCCTTCCCGGCGGTGATTGGCGTTATCGCCATGATCCTGTGGGCGCGTCATTCCGACCGCACCAAAGAGCGTAGCTGGCATGTGATTGGTGCCTGCTTGCTGGCGGCGGCAGGACTGATTTACGCCGGTAACGTCAGCACGCTATTTGCGGTGATTGTGGCTCTAACGCTGGTGACCGTGGGCATCAGCGCCTCGAAACCGCCGTTATGGAGCATGCCAACGCTGTTTCTCAGCGGCCCGGCAGCTGCAGCGGGCATCGCCACCATAAACTCCATCGGCAACCTCGGCGGTTTTGCCGGCCCGATGGTGATAGGCATCATCCGCCAGCAAACCGGCAGCTACACCTGGGGCCTCTATTTTGTCGCCGGATTATTGGCGCTCTCCGCCCTGATTGTCCTGATTCTTTCTGCCAAGGCGAATAAACCGCAAACGGCCGAGATTCCTCATCCTCATACTCATTGACTGGAGAAATAACCATGCGTAATTACAAAATTGCTGCCATTCCTGCCGACGGTATCGGCCCGGAAGTGATTTCGGCAGGCGTGGAAGTGTTGCACGCTGTGGCACGTCACGATGAACAACTGAAGTTTGATATTGAAACTTTTGACTGGGGTTCGGAGTACTACAAACAGCATGGCGTGATGATGCCCGAAGAGGGCCTGAACACGCTGAAAAAATTCGATGCGATTTACTTTGGCGCGGTAGGCGCACCAGATGTGCCAGACCACATCACCTTGTGGGGACTGCGCCTGCCGATTTGCCAGGGATTTGACCAGTACGCTAACGTGCGTCCGACCAAAATCCTGCCGGGCGTGACCTCGCCGCTGCGTAATCGCGGTCCGGGCGATCTCGATTGGGTTATCGTGCGTGAGAACTCGGAAGGCGAATACTCTGGCAACGGCGGCCGTGCGCATCGCGGTTTGCCGGAAGAAGTCGGCACGGAAGTGGCGATCTTCACCCGTGTTGGCGTCACGCGCATCATGCGTTATGCCTTTAAACTGGCGCAGTCACGTCCACGTAAGTTGCTGACGGTGGTGACCAAGTCTAACGCCCAGCGTCACGGCATGGTGATGTGGGATGAGATTGCTGCTGAAGTGGCGCTGGAGTTCCCGGATGTGCAATGGGACAAGATGCTGGTCGATGCGATGACGCACCGCATGACGCTACACCCGCAGACGCTGGATACCATCGTTGCCACCAACCTGCATGCCGATATCCTATCCGATCTGGCCGGTGCGCTGGCCGGCAGCCTGGGCGTGGCCCCGACCGCTAACATCGATCCGGAACGCCGCTTCCCGTCGATGTTCGAACCGATTCATGGCTCAGCATTTGATATTACCGGCAAAGGCATCGCCAACCCGATTGCGACCTTCTGGACAGCGGTGCAGATGCTGGAACATCTGGGCGAACATAATGCGGCAGCGTTGATCATGGCTGGGATCGAATATGTGTGTGAGAAAGGCATTTTGACGCCGGATGTCGGTGGTACGGCTAATACCGCTGATGTGACCCGCGCCGTGGTGCAGTTTATTGAAGCCAAAGCGAAAGTGGCTGAGACGGCGTAAGGATGAGGATGCAGAGAGATCCTTCGGGATCTCTTTCCATTTGCCATTAAACGCTCGCGCTCGGCCAATGGGCCACAAGGCTGGTGAGGGGCAAGATTGTTGATAGATGGAATGCTTTGATTAGAACATCATTCTTGAGCTTTAAAACATTCGTAAGATTTGCATTACAAAATAAATGGAAAAGAAGTACAAGCTTAAAATCCCCTACTGATGTTCTCATCATCACTCATTAACCATAATAAAAAACAGCCAACTGGGATGCATCTTACCCTTCTAACTAAAAGACATCTCAATCTTACTCTATCGAAACAACCATCTTTATTACCTGGGATAAAATGAAAATATCATATCTATTTCTTTCAATAATTATTTATATTATCCCTCTACAAGCCAGATCAATTATCACCATTTCCAATGCGAATGTCCCTGCTGGTTCCTCTTCCGTAAACATAAGCTACAGTGCATCGGGCGGTAACTCGACTGCGGCAATTGGATGTGGAACGCGATATTGTGATTTCGGAATTTGGGTCGTGAACAGCACTGAAGCCAGGCCAGCACGCATATTGTTGAGCACCTCTGGCATCGGCACTGACACTTGGTCAAATGCCAACACTGCTTTTTTAAGAACCTATCCCTCCAGTGCGAATATTTCTTCTCCATTACCATTGGGTCCAGGTCCTTATTCTGTATGCATTGGTGGAGCCCAAAATAATCTCGGTTACCTTTATCGAAACCAACCAGGCACTTCTTGCCGCCCCGTTTCTTTCCCTCCTGTCCCCACCAGCTGTGCTTTTTCAAGCTCACCCAACATCGATCACGGCACGCTCCAGGCTGACAAGGTCAATGGAAAACAAGACAGTGTCTCAATCAATGTGAACTGTAACCGCGCAACCTCAGCCAATATCGCCAGTTTGGGGGGCGCAATTAATATGGGCGGCGGAGTGAGTTCTACTCTGACCTTTGATGGCCGTGGCTTAGGATCCATTTATCTACCCAACGGCATATCAACCCATACCGTAACCTCTACGCTGAGTGCAACTAACCCTACGCCCGGAGATAAGAGTGGCAGCGGCGCCATCGTGATCAACCTACCTTGAAGCCGCTTTTATGAAGGCTGCATTTATCCTCTATTCTCACAGCCCGGCAACAGCCGGGTTTTTTATCGCTACACTTGCATAGAAAACGATTGCGCCCGAAACTATTCTCTCCCTAATCCTGAATCGCATGGAAGAGAAAGGAATGGCGTTATGACGCAGAATGGCATCCCAGCTAACCGCACCTTGTTGCTCGCACTGCTGGTTGCAGTCACCTTCTTTATGGAAAACCTCGACGCCACCGTCATTACCACTGCTATTCCACAAATGGCGCGCGATTTCGCTGCCAGCCCGGTGGCGCTTAACGTGGGTGTGAGTGCTTATTTGTTAGCAGTAGCGGTGGGTATTCCGATGAGCGGCTGGTTAGCGGAACGCTACGGAGCGCGAACGGTGTTTGCCTGTGCGATTCTGGTATTTACTGTTGCGTCGATACTGTGTGGGCTCAGCGATACCCTGCCAATGTTCACGTTAAGCCGCGTTTTGCAGGGCATTGGCGGCGCGATGATGGTGCCAGTCGGTCGGATGGTAGTGCTCCGTGTGACCGAAAAAAAAGACATGGTGAAAACCATCGCCTTTATTACCTGGCCGGGATTGATTGCCCCGGTGCTCGGTCCACCGCTCGGTGGCTTAATAGTGACTTACGGACATTGGCCGTGGATCTTCTGGCTCAATATCCCACTCGGCATTATCGCCATTATTGCCACCGTTTATCTGGTGCCCCAGTTTAAAGCAGAACAACCGCGTCCGTTTGATGTGCGCGGATTTGTGCTGACCGCTACCGCCTGCACGGCGCTGATTATCTCCCTGGAAGCGCTAGGACAAATGCATCTCAGCCTTGGCATTCCATTGCTGTTACTTGGCGTGTTGTGCAGTGTGCTGGCCTATCGCCACAGCTTCAGCCATCCGCAACCGCTGTTGCCGTTCAGTGCCATGACTATTGATACCTTCCGAAATGCCGTTGTCGGGGGATCACTGTTCCGCGCATCCATTAATGCCGTCCCTTTTCTGTTGCCATTGCTGTTTCAGCTTGGATTTGGCTGGAGCGCCGCGCAGGCAGGCGCCATGGTGCTGTGGGTATTTGCCGGCAATCTGGCAATGAAACCCGCGACCACCTGGCTGATGAAGCGCTTTGGCTTCCGGCGGGTATTGATGGTTAACGGCGTCATCAGCTTGGGCGCAATGCTGGGCTGCTTGCTGCTCAGCCCTTCACTTGGGTACTTTGCGATTGCTGGGATTCTGTTTATCGGGGGCTTGTCGCGCTCGCTGCAGTTCAGCTGCTACAACAGTTTGGGTTTTGCTGATGTGCCACAAGCGAAAATGAGTGATGCGTCTGTGGTGTTTAGTATTTTCTTCCAGTTCAGCATGAGCGCCGGCATTGCGCTAGCCGCCCTGTTCTTACGCGGAGCCATGCTGTGGCATGATCATGCAACCATTGAGCAGAATGATATTCACATCGCATTTGCAGGTGTGGCTTTATTGGTGTTGATGTCTCTGTTTGATGTCTGGCGGCTGGAGAAAAATGCTGGTGCGCAGGTGCTGAGCCGTTAACAACAAAGTTGCCCGCGCGGGGATTGCTGTGGGCAGTCTTATTAACATTTTAAAGATGAAGATATTTTATCTCTTAGTAAACATACTTAACTGATCTCGTAATATTTACGACTCTGCTCACATTAATATCACGCTCGCAATGTTATAGTTTTCATCAATTGGACCAATAGGCCATTCGCATTTAGAAAGATGAGAAACCTCTTCTCATTAATGCTTATCACTTCGCTTGTAATACACCCCTTACAAACACCCCATTCGCTCACTACACCAACAGAAAATAAATCTTATTTTCAATAAAGGACCACCTGCCCATAATACCTTCCAACGACGCAATGAAAAATAAAACAAAAAGCTCAGAGAAATAAATCATGCAGATCTGAATTTGCATGTTTAAGGAGCACCTGATAGCAGTGTGTAAATACTGATATTTCTTCATATCAAAGGCGTAACTCATCGCTCAAACGCCGGATGAAATCTCAGTGAAAGCATATTTCTTAAAACAAGAAAATATGGATACAAACCAAAATGGAAGATATTAAATGAAAAAGTGTATTATCGCTCTGTCTGTATTAAGCCTGTTTACCGCTTCCTCTGTCTACGCTGCAGGTGGCACCGGTAAAGTCACCTTTACCGGTTCTATTATCGATGCGCCTTGCTCAATTGCACCGGGTTCTTTAGACCAAACTGTCCCATTGGGCGCCATTTCTAATGTGGCACTGGCGGCCAACGGAAATACCGGTTCTTCCAGCCCTAAGCCTTTCCACATTGAACTGGAAGATTGCGTCATCACTACACCAGGAACGAAAGATAAAGTCAGCGTCACCTTTACCGGAGCAGCCTCTCCACATGACTCTGATAGCCTGGCTCTGGTCGGTGGTGATGCCAGTGGTGCTTCTATCGTGCTGACTGATGGTGATGGCGTTAAAGTTAAACTGAACACCGCGTCCACTGGCCAGACCGTTATCAACGGCAATAACACCCTGACCTTCGCTGCGCGCGTTCAAGGTGGCGGTGCAGCAGTCACAATCGTACCGGGTACGTTCCAGGTTCCTGCTAACTTTGTACTGAATTACAACTAAGCAATAACACTTTTACTAACCTGCGGCGAGCCTGCCGCAGGTTTTTTCTCTCCTCTATTCTGGAGTGCGCAAATGTTATTTAAGTCATTATCCTCACGATATTCGGCCGTCTATTTTTTACTTTTAGGTGTTTTGCTAATAACAAAAAAATCCTTTGCAAACGCTGAAGGATTTGGCCGCGTGAATATGACTGGTTCAATAGTTGAAACTCCTTGCGCAATTGAAGTTGGCGATCGCGACCAGACCCTTTTTATGGGAAATCATCCTGTCAGCAAAATCATTCGGGAAGGACAAGGACCAAAGAAAGAGTTTTCTATTCGCTTATTTGGTTGCACCCTCACTCGATTAGACCCCAGTAAACCTGACTGGAAAAATTTCAAAGTCATGTTCGATGGTGAGGAGGATAAAGGCCATTTTAAAACTTCAGGTATGGCCAGCGGTGTCGCTTTAAGAATCAGTGACCATGTGGGCAACGTGGCATCACCGGGCGTACATCTGCCTGAAAGAGATCTCATGGCAGATAATATGCACCTTAAATACACACTGAACTTAGTCGGCAACCAGGAAATATTAAAAGCTGGCGATCACCAATTAACGATTCGATTCAGAATAGATTATAACTAATGAGGCTCGCGATCATGCTGTTATGCCTTCCGCGTCAAGCGGCATCAATCTTTTGTCTTACCGCCATTGGGACACTCTTATTCATCGGAAAACTGACATCATCGATTGCAGCTAGCGAAGTGCAGTTCAATACGGATGTTCTCGATCTTAAAGATCGCAACAATATTGATCTCAGCCAGTTTTCACGTAAAGGTTTTATTCTGCCCGGAACTTATTCTCTCTCTATAAACCTGAATGCGATCCCCCTTTCAGAGAGACAGATTCATTTCTATCCTTCCGAACAGGATACCAATGAAACGGTTGCCTGTGTGACACCCGAAATGTTGTCGCAATTTGGACTCAAAGAATCCTCTTTAGCCAAACTCACATGGTGGCGGGATGGACAATGCCTTGCGCTGGAGAGCATCCCAGGGATGGAGGCGCGTGGCGATTTAGGCAAATCGACGCTGTTCGTGAGCATTCCGCAAGCTTACCTCGAGTACAGCAGCCCTTATTGGGATCCCCCCGCTCGCTGGGAAGAGGGGATTTCCGGCGCGCTATTTGATTACAACCTCAACCTGCAATCCCTTCAGCAAAACGGCGCGGGGGGAGGTAGTGGCACCAATTTATCAGGTAGCGGCACCAGCGGTGCGAACTTCGATACTTGGCGATTGCGCGCAGACTGGCAAGCGCGTTATGACCGTCGCAGCGGCAAGAATCATGAGGCAGACACCCATCGCTGGGACTGGAGCCGTTTCTATGCCTATCGAGCGCTAAGCAAAATTGGCGCGAAATTCAGTCTGGGCGAGGATTATCTCAGCTCTTCCATTTTCGATAGCTTCCGCTACACCGGCTTAAGCCTGATCACCGACGACAATATGTTGCCACCCAATCTGCGCGGCTACGCCCCGGAAGTGAGTGGTGTGGCGAAAAGCAATGCGAAGATCATCATCAGCCAACAGGGCCGCATCATTAAAGAGGTGCAGGTCGCGGCCGGTCCCTATCGCATTCAGGATCTTGATAGCGCGGTTTCCGGCAATCTTGATGTTCGTGTGGAAGAGCAGGATGGCAGCATCACACAGTATCAGGTGAGCACCGCAACCATCCCCTATCTGACCCGTCCGGGCCAGATACGTTACAAAACAACCATCGGAAAACCCAGCGACTGGAAGCACCGCGTAGATGGCCCTCTGTTCGCTGCCGGAGAGTTTTCCTGGGGGATCAGTAACGGCTGGTCGCTTTATGGTGGAGGCATTGGTGGCGAGGAATATAACGCGCTATCAATGGGAATAGGTCGTGACCTTTTGTCACTGGGCGCTCTATCAACGGATGTCACGATGTCGCAGGCCAAAGCGCCTAATCTGGACGTCCAACGTGGTGGTTCTTATCGCCTGAGTTATGCCAAACGCTTCGAGGAGACGGGCAGCCAGGTCACATTTGCCGGTTACCGTTTCTCTGATAGCGGCTATCGCTCAATGGCCGAATATCTGGATTCCCTTGACGGAGACATCAGTGCTGGTCGCAGCAAAGAGATGTACACCATCTCGCTCAACCAGCAATTTGAATCGCTGAATCTGACAGCGTATTTGAATTACAACCACCAGACCTACTGGAATCAGGCCGCGAACGATCGTTATGACTTATCACTCTCACGCTTTTTCGATCTGGGTCGCTTCCGAAATCTCAGCCTGTCACTGACCGCCTATCGCAATAAATTTAATAACACCAACGATGACGGCATGTATATGTCGCTGTCATTGCCGTGGGGTGAGTCTGGCACAGTAAGTTACAACGGCTCCTATTCCAAAGGCGATAACCGCCAGAGTGCGAGTTATTACAGCCGGATCGGCACGTCAGATTCTTATCAAGTCAGCACCGGTGTTGCACGTCAGGGTGCCGATCTCAGTGGCTACTACACCCATAATGGCACCCTCGCGCAGATTAACAGTTCGGCGAGCTATCGCGAGGGTCAGTACAGTGCTCTGGGCGCTTCCATACAAGGTGGTGCCACACTCACTGCGCAGGGCGGCGCATTGCATCGCACCAATATTTTAGGAGGCACACGTATGCTGGTTGATACCGGTGGCGTGGCAGGTGTGCCAGTGGGAGCCTATGGCAATGCCGCTTATACCAACCAATTTGGCAAAGCTGTTGTGAGTGATATCAGCAGTTACTATCGCAACAGTGTGCGCATCAATGTTGATAAGTTGGCAGATAACGTAGAAGCCCCGCAATCCGTAGTGCAGGGAACGCTGACAGAAGGGGCAATCGGCTATCGTGCATTCAACGTTATTTCTGGTGAGAAAGCGATGGCGGTCATACGCCTGGCCGATGGTTCTGCTCCGCCTTTCGGCGCCACCATTTTAAATATGAAAAATCAGGAAGCCGGTATCGTAAATGACGATGGCAACGTCTATCTCAGTGGAATTAATTCGGGTGAAACAATGGTAGTGCGCTGGAATAATGAAGAACAATGCAAAATATCGCTACCTAAAAACCTGCCATCAAACATGATGAACAACATATTACTTCCATGCGAACTCATATCGCAGTTATAAAAAAATTCATCCACCAACTGACTCTGCAGGAAAATAATGAACAGAAAAAATATAGCTTTCATCTTTACGGCAACCACTATAAGCCTGATCACTCATTCGGTATCAGCAGCTATTTCACTCGACCGAACGCGGGTCATATTTCCTGGTTCAGAGAAATCAGTCAGTTTGACGGTCAGCAACCAAAACACGGAACTGCCTTATTTAGCGCAAGGTTGGCTGGAAGACGAACAAGGTGAAAAGCTCAATACCAGCAGTCCACTCACCGTGGTGCCACCGGTACAGCGCATTGAACCCAAAGCTGAAAGCCAGGTAAAAGTGCAGGCGCTGACTTCAGCGGAATCTTTCAAGAAATTACCTCAGGATCGTGAGTCACTGTTTTATTTTAATCTGAGAGAGATCCCACCTAAAAGCGATAAACCAAATGTTTTGCAAATTGCTCTGCAAACGCGCATCAAGCTATTTTACCGTCCAGCTTCATTAGCAGAGGCAGCAGCGGCACAGCATGCGTTGCCTTTTCAGGAAAAAATAACCCTAAGTAAAAGTGGCGATAAATATACCGTGATCAATCCAACGCCCTATTACATCACGCTAATTGGTGCCAGCGCAAAAAAAGAAGGTGATGTCATTAAAGGGTTTGATGCATTGATGATTTCGCCTAAAAACCAGACTGTATTGGGTGGCAGCGCAGCGGCATTGGGTGCTACTCCGGTATTGGTCTACGTCAATGATTACGGCGGCCAGACAGCACTAACCTTTAAATGCAGCGGCAACGTTTGCAATGTCGATACCAGTAAGCGCGCAACACCAAAATAATCAGGAAAAAACTCATGCAAAAAATCGTCTTTACCGCGCGCCCGGCAGCGATTATCAGGAACGTGCAAGGCTCAGCGATCCTGGCTGGCACACTGTTATTTTCTTCTATCACACAGGCAGGATTTACTGATGGTCTGGTCGATGGCAATTACGGCGTTATCCGCGCGCACGGCACTTTGACCGAAAGTGCATGCCGGTTGGATATGCGGTCGGCCGACCAATCTGTATCTTTAGGCAATGTCGCCACAGCCGACTTACAGCGCCCCGGTGACAATGGCAATTTAGTCCCTATTGCCCTCTACTTACATGACTGCCTACGCACATCCTCTGCGAATCGCGATACGAGAGGAAACCTTGCATGGAATGCCAGTCAACCCGCGGTTTCCTTCACCTTCACCGCAGTTGAAGACTTAGTGAATCCTCAATTGATCAAAGCACAGGGCGTCGACGGGATGGGATTGCGCTTAAAAGATGCGCATCGTAATAACGTTATCCTTGGGCAAAAAGGAAAACCCTTGTTATTAACACCGGCCAATAACGTTGTAATCTATTACATTGCAGCGGAGCGAACTCGTGACGAACTGCGCGCAGGCGTTTATTCAGCCAATGTGAACTTCAGGTTGAATTATGATTAGTCTGCACTCAGGAAATAAAGTCCGTGCAATGGGGCTCTGGTGCGCTATGGCTGTTTATTTTGGGCCACTGACATTGTCTAACTCCGCACTGGCATTCTCGACGACTGCCACGGTCAAAGTCAAAGTCTTAGCGCCGCCTTGCATCGTCAATGGAAATAGAGATATTCCAATTGATTTTGGTAACGATATTATTGTCTCACGCATTGACAGCCGTATTTATGAACGCCCTATACCCTATGTACTTGACTGTTCAGCGGGTACTTCGAAGGCACTCAAGATGCAAATTTTAGGAGGCGGTGCTTCTTTTGATACGACAGTACTGGGTACAAGCAAAGCCAATCTTGCTATTGAATTAAAAAGTAACGGGACAAAGATGGCAGTGAATAGCTGGCACAATTTTACCGATCCTGCCAGACCGTCATTGAGTGCGGTTTTGATTAAAAATAGAAGTGGTATCGTCACGGGTGGCGCCTTCACTGCAACGTCAACACTGCTGGTTGATTATCAATAGGAATAATAAATGAATAGGATAAAAAAAACCAACAGGAAACAGATAATTTTATTTACATGTTTATTGATGTTTGCTTCATTAGCAAAAGCAATAAATGTCAACTTTAGGGGAACTCTCGTGGAGTCTATTCCATGTGAAATCAACAGAGGCGGGCTCATTGAAATAGACTTCGATACTGTAATTATTCGCGGTATCGATGGTAACAAATATCGTCAAACCGTACCGTATACCGTAACTTGTTCGGGAACCGGAAGCGTGCGTTTAGCCGTTCAGGGAACTGCAGCAAGCTTTGATAATACGGCTATTGTCACAAATAAAAGTGGTTTAGGCATCAGGGTTGAGCAAAATGGCTCTCCTTTACGTATTAATCAATTAATTTCAATCAACTTGTTACGGCCGCCGACTTTGACTGTCGTCCCTGTTGCTAATCCGGCCTCCTTACCTACAGCAGGCCCTTTTACGTCTCAGGCGACCATCATCGCTGATTATCAATAGGGCAAGTTATGAAGCGAATCATTACATTGTTAATTATCCTATGCACACCGGGCTTTGGAGTGATGCTTCCTGCGCGAGCCTTCGCTGCAGAAAATCTTATTATGCGTGGGACGCTTGTTGATACACCCTGCTTCATACGTCCGGGGGATGAATTAATTAAGCTAGATTTCGAGGAAGTCATCGATAAATTTCTATATCGCTATACTCGCACGCCCAGCAGACCATTAAAGATTCATCTAGAAGACTGTGACATCAGTGTTTTTAACGAAGTCGAAGTGACTTTTCAAGGCACAGAAAATACCTCTTTGCCGGGATTTTTGCGCCTCGATCCGGGAAGTGTGGCCAGTGGAGTTGCGATCGGAATTGAAAGTATTGACGGTTCAACCTTAAGGATTAATAAAGCTGCACCTGTAAAAAAATTGCAGGCTGGCGATATGGTGCTGGCATTTCAGGCCTATGTGCAGGGGGAACCTAATGCAATTCTTAACAAACGAATTGGGCACGGACAATTTACTGCCACGGCAACATTCGTGTTGAATTACCTCTAAATCAGAAACCTGTAACGTCTGCTTTACTTATCACTAAACGGGCAGACGTTGCACTCCATTGGCTAACCTCACCTCTCGCGCTAAATTCAAAGCCTTTCCCTTATTACTGAGGTAGTTAATGCACAGTCTTTTCGTTTACGGCACGCTCGGTCCAGGCCGTCCTAATGCGCATATCATGGAAAATATTGGCGGAAGCTGGCAGCAAGGTTATGTGCTGGGCAATCTGCGTGAAGCGGGCTGGGGCGCAGCGATGGGTTTTCCCGGCATTGAACTCACTGCCGAAGGCACGCAGGTTAACGGCTTTGTCTTCAGTTCGGATAACCTTTCCGCACACTGGTCGATGCTTGATGAGTTTGAGGGCGAAGGCTATCAGCGTGTGCCAGTTGAAGTGGTGCTGCAAGATGGCAGCACCCTGATATCAGAAATCTACGCGCTAAAATGACCTAAGCGCCGTTTCCAGCCGATCCAGCGCGCAGAGAATGCCATAGCTGCGCGCCTGCTGATCATCGGGCAGCGGCAACCAAATGTCGGCCTGACTCGCCAGATCCAGCTTAGTTGGACAAACTGCAATCACCGGCGTTTTTTGAATATGTGCATGATGCACCGCGCTGAGCACGCTGCTGTTCACCGCATCCGGCGCGAGGATCAGCAGTAAATCATCCGGTTGTAATCGGCTCAGCGTCATACGAAGCAGGTTATCGTCTTGAATCCATGCCAGCGCCAGACCTGTCGCCGTTAATCGCTGGTGTACTTCAGCCACCAGCGGCGTAGTCTGCCCTGCCGCACCAATCAACAACACGCTGCGAGCTTTAAGTAGCATTCGCGCCGCCCGCACCCAGGTCGCCGTTTCAGCCAATGACCACTGCTGGGCTAACGCCTGATGAATCGCCTCCAGCTGCGGAATACCCTGCGCGGTTGGGGTTGAAGGCACAGAACTGGCACGCGCCAGCCGCATACGCAATTCGCGAATATCTTCACAACCAACAGAACGCGCAAAACGGGTGATGGTGGCAGCACTGACTTCGGCGCGTCCGGCTAATTGCTCGATCGTGGCCGATGCGGCAAACGCGATATCGTTAAGTATCGCCAGCGCCACACGATTTTCCTGCTGGCTCAGCGATGGCTGGCGCTGCCGGATGACATCGATAAATGCCCCTTCCTGCTGCCCTGCTTTACGCACCTGATGCAGGAAATCATCCAAATCGCGACAGCCTGCCGATACCGCAAAGCGGCGCAGAACCTCAGGGCTAACCCCTGCCTGCGATGCCAGACTCTCCATGGTGGCCTGCGTGCTGACATGCAGGTTTTCCAGAATAAAACGCGCCAGCTTAGATTCCGGCGCATCCGCGCGTGCCGACTGCTGCCGCAGTTGCCAGACAATATCCATCCGCTCACCACATCCTCTCGTTGCGAACGCCCATCATGCATGAAAATATTTTTCAGTGTGAGCTTTTTTTCAACGATTTCACCGCTATCAACGTCAAAACCCGCTTATGTTAACGATAAATTACAGCACCGATCACAGTCATGAAAAATATTTTCACAAAAAATAACGCAATAACCAACTGATTTAAAATGAATAATTATCCATTCATCAGAAAATCGTCTGTCCGGAGGGTATTTACACCACCTACAACACAGGTCTTAAATGGCCCCGACAAATCACAGGAGGAAATCATATGCGTATCGTACTTTGCTGTGCTGCAGGGATGTCCACCAGCATGCTGGTCAACAAAATGCAGAGCGCTGCTCAGGGGCGCGGGCTGACCATTGATATCAAAGCGGTGCCGGTAGCGGAATTCGAACGCATCCTGCCGGATGCCGACGTGGTGCTGCTCGGCCCGCAGGTGAAGTTTGAAGCCGCCCGCCTGACTGCCATCGCTGAACCACAAGGCAAAGCGGTCGCCGTCATCGACATGATGGATTACGGCATGATGCGCGGCGAACAGGTGCTGGATACCGCCCTGGCGTTGCACGCCTCGTAATACTTCCGTTATACCCAAACTGACCGAAAGAAACACGGCCTTGTGCTGTGGGGGATTCTGCATGTCCGAAGAAGTGGTTATCGAGTTTGAAGAACAAATCATGCTGCTGCTGGTGCAAGCCGGTGCTGCCCGCAGTGCGGCGCTAAGCGCCCTGCGACTGGCGCGTGAAGGCCAGTTTGCTGCTGCCGAGCAACAGCTCATGGCTGCCAAAGAGAGCGTCAAGGGTGCACACCAACAGCAGACGTCGTTGATCAGCCTCGATGAAGGCAGCGGCAAACTGCCTGTCACCCTAATTTTGGTACATGCCCAGGATCACCTAATGAACGCCATGCTGGTGCAGGATCTGGCAGGCGAAATCATTGAACTCTACCGCCGCACTGCGGCAGGAGGAACCGATGCTTAAGATGGCGATTATTGGTGGTGGCAGCAGCTACTCACCGGAACTGGTTGAAGGGATCATCAACCGCTACGCGCAGTTGCCGGTGACTGAACTGGCATTAGTGGATGTGGAATCGGGTCGCGAGAAAGTGAATGTCATTGCCGATCTCACCCGCCGTATGCTGCAGCAGAACGGATTAGAGCAGGTCACAGTCAGCGTGCACTTTGAACTGGACGATGCGATTCGTGGTGCCAGCTTCGTGCTAACCCAGCTGCGAGTCGGCCAGCTGGCGGCACGTGCGGCTGATGAACGTCTTGGCTTGAAATACGGCCGCCTCGGCCAGGAGACCACCGGCGTCGGCGGTTTTGCCAAAGCGCTGCGCACCATTCCGGTGATGCTGAACATCGCGCGCAAAGTGGAAGAGCTGGCGCCCGATGCCTTTATCATCAACTTCACCAATCCCGCCGGCATCGTCACTGAAGCGGTCTCGCGCTATAGCAACGCCAAAATCATCGGTCTGTGTAACGTACCGGTGAATATGCACCATATGATTGCTGGCATGCTCGACGCGCCATGGGATGATGTGCAGCTGCGCTTTGCCGGGCTCAATCATCTGGTGTGGGTGCATCAGGTGACCTGTCGCGGCGAGGATGTGACTAAGCAGGTGATTGAACAACTGTGCGACGGCCAGTCGCTGACCATGAACAACATCAAAGATATGCCGTGGTCACCACAGTTCCTGCGCGCGCTGAATGCTATTCCCTGCCCGTATCATCGCTACTACTGGCAGACGCCACAGATGCTGGCCGAAGAGCAGGAGAAAGCTAAAAACGGTCATGAAGGCACTCGCGCTGAACAAGTGATGAAGGTTGAAGCGGAGCTGTTCGCGCTGTATGCCGATCCGCATCTGGCGCACAAACCGGAGCAGCTGAGTTTCCGCGGCGGCGCTTATTACTCTGAAGTGGCGGTTGAACTCATCAGCGCGATACACAACAACAGCGGCAAGAATCTGGTGGTGAACTGTCGCAATAACGGCGCGATTCACGGGCTGCCCGATGACGCGGTAGTGGAAGTGAACTGCCTGGTAGATGCCCAAGGTGCGCATCCGCTGATGTTTGGCGAATTGCCACCGTTGATGAACGGCCTGACACAGCAGATTAAAGCTTTCGAGCGCTTAACCATCGAAGCGGCGGTACATGGCGGTCGTAATCAGGCATTGCTGGCGCTGTTGGGTAACCCGCTGGTCGGCGATGTCGCGACAGCAGAAGCCCTGTTGGAAGAAGTGTTAACCCTGAACAAACCGTGGTTGCCGCAGTTCTCATCGGCTCAATAGCGCCGTAACGGTGCAATCGCGAGAATGCGGCTCCAGATATGCCCGATAAACCGTGCCGCTGTGCAAATCTGGCAATGTAAGGTCACCTGCACCAACGCTAGCCGCGCGGATTATCCGCCGCTAGCGTTGGTGCAAATGGACCGCTTATTATCATTTTGTTGCGCCATTGAGCCTGAGGAGGCCCTGTGTCCAACCGTACTTTTATTGAACGTTATGTGTTGCCCGCAGCGCTGAAAGTCGCCGGCCAGAAACATGTGCTCTCGGTGCGCGACGGCATCATTCTCAACATGCCGTTTATGCTGATTGGCAGCTTCTTCCTGATCTTCGCTTATCTGCCGATTCCGGCCTGGGGCCACTTGATGGCGGATCTGTTTGGCGACACCTGGCGCAACAAATTGCTCTATCCGGTGCGCGCCACCTACGACATCATGGCGCTGATCTCCAGCTTCGGTATCGCCTATCGTCTGGCGGAGAAGTATCGCACGCTGGATCCGCTTACCAGCGGCGCCATGGCGCTGGTCGCCTTTGTAATGACCATTCCGCAGCAGACGTTGTTTGCCCCAATAGAAAATGCGCCCGCACAGCTGGTAACCGGCGTCCTGCCGATCTCGATGATTGGCAGCCAGGGTTTGTTCGTGGCGATTGTGATTGCGCTGATGTCGACGGAGATTTATCGCTTCGTCCACAACAGCAATCTGGTGATCAAGATGCCAGAAGGTGTGCCGCCTGCCGTGGCGAAATCCTTCCTCGCGCTGGTGCCGGGCTTCTGCGTGCTGGCGGTGGTGCTGATCATCCGTCTGGCGGTCGAAGCCTCGCCGTTTGGCGACATCAACAACCTGATCGCTACCGTGATTGGACTGCCGATGCACCACGTTGGCGGCACGCTGCCGGGCATGATCTTCTCGGTGCTGCTGATCGGAATTCTCTGGACGCTGGGATTGCACGGCGATGCCATTGTGCTGGTGTTTATCCAGCCGGTCTGGCTCTCCAACATGAGTGAAAACCTCGAAGCGTTCCAGCATAACCAGCCGATCCCGCACATCTTCACGCAGCAGTTTTATGATCTGTGGATAGCGCCTGGCGGTACTGGCGCATTGCTGGGACTGGTGATCTTTATGCTGATCCGCTCTCGCAGTCGCCAGATGAAACAACTGGGTAAGATTGCCGGACCCGCCGCGCTATTCAACATCAGCGAACCCCTGGTGTTTGGCATTCCGCTGGTGATGAACCCGTACCTGTTCCTGCCGTTTATTCTCACCCCGGTGGTGCTGGTGATTGTGTCATGGGCCGCCATGACCACCGGACTGGTTGCCCCGCCTGCGGGCATCGCCCTGCCGTTTACCACGCCGATATTTGTCAGCGGTTATCTGGCAACCGGAGGGCACATTTCAGGCACCGTGTTACAGGTGATCAATCTGGCGATCTCGATGGTGATCTACTATCCGTTCTTCCGCATCTGGGATCGTCTGAAGCATCGCGAAGAGCAGCAAAGCGAACAGCAGGCTCAGGCTGTGACGGGGAGTGCAGTGGTTTCATAGTTCCCGGCTAACCCATGTGCTCAGTTATGCGCATACCTGCGCGCCCTGCAAAAGAGTTTCAACGCTTTTGCAGGGCCGCCGTGTATCAACACCGCCTGTCATTCTTCCATTTTCCGCAATAATGACTTCGCAAACCCGGCTATTCTGCCGCGCCACAGGCTGTGCCAACCTTTAGACAGGGTTCGGGATCATCCCGGCCACCACTAAAGGACACTGATGATGAAACTCTACCATTTCCCGCTTTCTGGCCATGCGCACCGTGCTCGTCTGTTCCTGTCACTGCTCGACCTGCCGCACGAGGTGATTGATGTGGACCTCGCTAACGGCGAGCACAAATCCCCGGCATTTCTCGCCATCAACCCATTCGGCCAGGTGCCGGTGCTGGAAGATGGCGGCGTGTATATCTCCGACTCCAACGCCATTCTGGTTTATCTGGCGAAAAAATCAGGCCGCAGTGAGTGGCTGCCCGAAGATGCACTGGGCGCGTCGCAGGTGCAGCGCTGGCTATCGGTGGCGGCAGGCGAACTGGCTTATGGCCCTTGTGCGGCACGCTTGATTACCGTGTTTGGCCGCCCGTTCAACCCTGACGAAGTGATCGCCCGTGCGCACACCATTTTGGCGCTGATGGATCAACATCTGACTGGACGTGAATGGCTGGTCGGCGATCGCCCAACCATCGCGGACGTCGCGCAGTACAGCTACCTGATCGGTGCGCCGGAAGGCAATGTGGATCTTTCCGGCTATCCGGCGGTCAATGCGCTGTTACGCCGCATCGAAGCATTACCCGGCTTTGTTCCCTTCCCGCAAACCGCTGCCGGTCTGCGCAGCATCGCGTGAGATAACCATCATGGGCGAGAAACTTTCGGTATGGCATGCAGGTGAAATTGCCCTGCAGCAGCAAGCGGGCGTGGCTGAACGTATGGCAGAAGTCGGCCAACGTGTGATTCGCGACTTCATGCCCGATCAGCATCGTGACTTCTACGCACAGCTACCGTTTATCGTAGTGGGCAGCGTGGATGCGCAAGGCGATGCCTGGGCCACGCTGCTGGAAGGCCAGCCCGGTTTTATCTTCTCGCCCAATGCCACCACGCTGGATATTGCCGCCCAGCCCGATCCTCGCGATCCCGCTGCTGCCGGGTTCACTGACGGCGCATCGGTTGGCCTGCTTGGCATTGAGTTGCACACCCGTCGCCGCAACCGTATGAATGGCACGCTGAGCGCCATTGGTGGCGGCTTTCGTGTGCAGGTGGAGCAGAGTTTCGGCAACTGCCCGCGCTATATCCAACTGCGCGACTTCCGATTTGATCGTTCGCCCGATGAGCCTGCTATTGGTGAGGTTGAAGTCCTCAGCACGCTCGATGAGGCGGCCCGCACCACCATCGCTACCGCCGATACGTTTTACGTCGCGACCTACGCCGAGCATCAGGTTGATGCCTCGCATCGCGGCGGCAAACCCGGTTTTGTGCGTGTCGATGAAGATGGCCTGCTGACCATTCCCGATTTCAACGGCAACCTGTTTTTCTCCACGCTCGGCAACATCCAGCAAAACGGCAAAGCCGGGCTGCTGTTTGTCGATTATCGCAGCGGCGATACGCTGCAGATGACCGGCGATGCCAGCGTAATCCTCGACTCGCCGGAGATCGCTGCATTCCAGGGCGCCGAACGGCTGTGGACATTTCGTCCGCGCCGCATAGTGCGTCGTCATGCCGCCCTCGCCTTGCGCTGGGAAACGGAACCGGAAGGTATCTCACCGGCGTCAGAAATGACGGGTGACTGGCAATCGGCTGCCGAACGCCTGCGAGCTAACGAACTGGCGCGGCGCTGGCGACCATTTAAGGTGACGAAGATTGTCAATGAGAGCGCGTCGATTCGCTCGTTTCATCTGATGCCGAATGATGGCGCTGGTTTGCTGCCGCATCAGGCTGGACAACACTTGCCGATTCGCGTGCGGTTGCCAGGTACCGACAAACCGCTGATTCGTCACTACACCCTGTCGGTTGCGCCGTCGGACGGCTTTTACCGCATCAGCGTCAAGCGCGATGGCGTGGTCTCACGCTATCTGCACGATCATCTGCAGATTGGCGACAGTCTCGAAACGCGCGCGCCAGCCGGTGATTTCACTATCGATGTGCAAGAGACACGCCCAGCGGTGTTGATGGCTGCGGGCGTCGGCATCACCCCGATGCTGGCGATGCTGCGCCATCTGGTTTATGAAGGACGCCGTAAACAGCGCATGCGCCCAACCTATCTTATCCAGTCGGCACGCAACAAAGCGGAACGCCCGTTTGTACGTGAGCTGGATGCATTGCTGGCGGCCTCACAAGGCGCATTCAAACTGGTGCGCGTTATGAGCCAGCCGGACGATGCCGAACAGGGATTCGATTGCGATGTCACCGGACGCATCGATATGGCGCTGCTTTCACAGGTGCTGCCATTTAACAACTACGACTTTTACCTGTGCGGCCCGTCGCAATTTACTCAGGCGTTATATGACGGGCTACGAAGCTACAACATCGCGGATGGCCGTATTCACGCCGAAGCCTTTGGCCCATCCTCGTTGCAGCGTCGCATGGATGTGCAGCAAACAGAAAAAACCTTACTTCCGATTTCGACGCAATCCATACCCGTGATGTTCATGAACTCAGCCAAAGAGGCGCGCTGGACGCCGAATAGCGGATCGCTGCTGGAACTGGCAGAAGCACGCGGTCTTAGCCCGGAGTACAGTTGTCGTGAAGGACATTGCGGATCGTGCAAAACGCGGATTCTAAAGGGAGCGGTAACCTACCCGACTGCGCCGAGTGCCAGTGTGGCAGAGGGGGAAGTATTAATCTGCTGCGCGCAGCCGGCACAGCAGAATGGCGATATCGAGCCGATTCAGCTCGAGTTATAACGCGGGATTGTCGTTCAGATACAGCGTGAGGACGTTACACGAAAAGTAGTGCAAACCTGCGTTTATGCAGCAATATTTTTAAGCTCAATCATCGAGGACTTGCAGAAAATGCAGGTCGCACCGTGAGGATTTTTTTGGCTGACATCAAATACTGACTTACGGTATTGAGAGCCCTGACACTGAGGACATCTCATAAAATAGGTGAACAAATTAATATTAGAGACCTGTAACATTGATTGCTGAAGGGCCTTTCGGTCCATCTTGTACGGAGAATTCAACATGCTGACCCTCTTCAAGGGAGCGGAAATCACTACCGGTGATAGCAGAGAAATGTACGAAGACATCTTTGCTGCCATTTTCAGGGGTAATAAAACCGAAACCTTTTTCAGAATTAAACCACTTTACAGTGCCGAGAATTTTATTAGACATAATTAATACCTTTTCTTTTTTTGCCGTGAGGCTGAGTAAACTGAATCGCAGAGAAAAATCAGGACTGAGATAAAACTCAAAGAGAAAGGGCTTGTTTTCGGCACTGACGTAGATGAGAGATAAACTGTGAACTAACTTTGAAACTGTCTGCATATCAGACTGGATTTCATTTACGCATGTCTAATGCAACATTGCAAGACAAAAGAAAAATAAACATTCAATCCTTATGATAAACATGCTCAAAAACACCAGCAAATCCAATCAAAACATAATGTTAAGTATTTTATCTTTCGGGTTTTTCAGGGGTTTTAGAGGTGCTGCGGCCAGTTAACAGCGTGACTGGCCGCTAATCATCAATGATGGTTATTTATCTACTGGCCCACAACCGCCAATAATTTTCGAGATAGAAACAGCCGATGGAATATATCGATATCAATCTCGATGTTACAGGTAGAACACTTGAGCGGAAACTTGGTCTCCATACTGACCTAAAGATAATCAAAGAACACTCAATTATATGAGCTGTAGATGATTGGCCAGCAGCACTGGCTAATCATCTTGGCTCATACCCTTCGGCAATCAAATGGCTGATTATTATGAAGATTTCTATTAATGAATTTTTCTCATAACTTAGTTCAGTTGTACTGACTTCTGTTCGATCCTCCCCTGCGTTACCTTAGAAGCCCTTCAATTATCGAATTAAAAATACTACCTCAAACACTGGGTAAATCTTTTGAATATAAATATGAGGGCTACTTAATGGCGCGTGAAAGTCTCAATGATTTGGTTTCTTTCGTCACCGTAGCTCAAGAAAAAAGCTTCACTCGCGCAGCTGCTCTACTGGGGGTTTCTCAATCCGCTTTAAGTCATAGCATACGAGGTCTTGAAAGCAGGTTGGGGGTGCGGCTACTGACACGTACAACCCGATGTGTGTCAGTGACAGATGTAGGTGAAAAGCTGTTAGCAACATTAGCACCTCGTCTTGATGAAATTTGGCAGGAGCTGGATATCGTCAGTGATATGCGTGAAAAACCTGCAGGTACCGTAAGAATTACTGCCACTGATTTCGCGATAAAATATCTGTTATGGCCAAAACTCATCCCCCTGCTAACCGAATATCCTGGGATCAAGCTTGAATTGATGAATGAATATGCATTGACCGATATTGTTGCCAATCGATATGACGCTGGAGTTCGGCTTGGTGAGCAAATCAACAATGGGATGATTTCAGTGAGAATTGGGCCAGACATCAACTTTGTTGCGGTTGGATCACCTTCATATTTTTCACGTCATCCTTTCCCGAAAGCACCCCAAGATCTTGTGAAACACTTCTGCATCAATTTGAGGTTATCAACGCACGGTGGCTTATATGCATGGGAATTTCAAAGAGATGGCCACCCAATAAGCGTTAAGGTTGAGGGGCAGCTTGTCTTCAATGACATATTTCAAGTGGTTGAGGCATGTGTTGCAGGATTTGGTATTGCCTTTGTTCCCCATGATATTGTAGCGCGCTATATCAGCGCCGGACGTTTAATCAGCGTAATGAAAGACTATTGTCCAACGTGGGATGGATATCATCTTTATTATCCGAGCAGGCGGCAATCGTCCGTGGCTATGAAAATGGTGGTTAAAGCTCTTCGCCATCAATGATGAGCGAGATAGTCATCACCACATGGATAAATAATGGTCTGCCTCTCACTCATCAACACTTTAAATACCACGTGATGCAAATACTTCTTTTACGATCGGCATAGCCGAGAAAATGCATGGCCATCCGGCGTAAAATGCCAGTTGAGTTAACACTTCTTGCGCCTGCTCTTTGGTCAAGCCGTTGTCCATTGCCCTGCCAAGATGATAAGTAATTTGTGCCACCTGACCATTGGTAATTAATGCACTGATAGTTACCAAGCTGCGATCGCGCGGGGCTAATCCAGGGCGTAGCCACAAATCGGTAAACAAGGCATCAGTGGTGTATTTAACTACACCTGGAGAGACGTCACCGAAATTACTCTGTACTGCAGTGCGACGCTGGTTTTCTCCGTCCATATCTAATGGCAATTTTTTTACTTTTCCACCGGATAATTTCTCTGGTTCAACATTGCGGTCCTGAAATACCATGCTGCACATGAATGCCGCTGCACTGGCGTTAGGCCATCCAGCATAGAATGAGAGATGTGCCAGGATTTCGGAAATTTCATCAGGTTCAACATCGTTATCTAATGCGAAATTTAAGTAATGAGCTAGCTCAGTTTGGTCATTTCTGGCGATAAGTGATGATACCGTAACAATACTTCTGTCCCTTAATGAAAGTTCTGATCTTTTCCATAATTGATTTTCTAAGTATTTAGAACCGTAGTGCGCCATTGCCGGAGAGGATTTTCTGATGTCTCTCATGTGCGCAGATGCTGTAAATTCATTATCACTTGCCATGATATTGATCCTGTTAAGAGTGACATATATAAACCAACGCAAGCATAATCATCGAGACGGTTAATCATGCGCGCTCCCATTTTTTTATATTTTTAACACTTTAATGAATGGTTATATATGCGCGTTTGGTCACAGGAGTTATGAGGTTTTTTCATGAAAAGCGATTTATGTTTAACTTGTTAATTTTGAAGGGGTAATGTTCAACTTCAGTGATTTGAATAGTAAAGTTCGACTAGGTAATGACTCAGCGGGATTGAGTTAAGAGATTATAAATGGCGTATATCTTATCCAGTATCAATTGCTGGCGCAGCGGCTTGAGCACTTCGCCAGCAAACAATTTATTATCACCTTTGCAGATAACCCTCAGCGGTAGCAAAAAAAATTGCAGCCGTATCATAGGCACGACGGATCAGGCGGATCGATTCTCCACGTTCCGGCGTTGGACCATAGCCATGGCTGCATGCCATGCAGCCGAGACCGATAACCGAAACATTGAATTCTCGCAGTTATCTGGGTTCCATGATCAAACCCCAATCAAATGATTTAAGACGGAAGCCCTTACTTCTCTTGTCGGGTTGGTCGGAACAAAATTTCGTTAACGTCCACTTCTTCCGGCTGGGTAATAGCAAACATAACCATATTGGCGAAAGCGCTGGCTGGTAGAGCAAAATCAGCGCTGGCTTTTAAATTGTTTGAGATTTCTTCATCACTGACGTGCGTCGTCAACTCTGTGGCAGACGCTCCTGGCGAAATGATGGTAACGCGGATGTTATGTGGCGTAACTTCTTGACGCAGTCCTTCAGAAAAGGCGCGCACAGCATATTTAGTTGCCGAATAGATCGAAGATGTTGGCATTACGCGATGACCAGCAGTTGAGGCGACGTTGATAAACTGGCCACTTTTCCGTGACTGCATATGAGGCAATACAGCGGCAACACCATACAAAACGCCCTTAAGGTTGATATCAACCATCTGCTCCCACTCTTCTATCTGGAGTTTTTCAACCAGCGAAAGTGGCATAACTCCGGCGTTATTGATCATCACATCAATCTGGCCAAAAGTCTTAATTGTCACGCCGACCAGATTTTCAACATCGCTGCGTTTAGCAACATCGGTGGTCACAGCGATGGCATGCGCGCCAGACTCCGCTAACTCCTGTGCAAGCGCATTAATACGTTCAGCACGGCGAGCGGCCAATACAATTTTAGCGCCCTGGTTTGCAAGAAGGCGAGCAGTCGCTTCACCCAAGCCACTGCTGGCACCGGTAATGACAATAACTTTTCCTGTAATGTTGTTCTGCATGACGACTCCTGAACAAGGGTTAGTGGATCGGTTGTGGACGAACCCGGCTCATAATTAAAAGCGCGGCCATGATCAGCGTGATTGCGCTGCCGATTACTGCGCCGTATGGACCTGAATGATCGATGAGAATACCGCCAAGTCCGGCACCTAAGGTGATGGCGAATTGAATCGCTGCAACTTGTAATCCGCCGCCGCTCTCGGCCTCATCGGAAACAGTTCGTGTCACCCATGTTGACCAGGCGACAGGTACAGCTCCGAACAGGAATCCCCAAAGCACCACTAAGGCTGAAACGCCAATCACCGATTGCCCGGCATAGACAAGTGCCACAGCGAGCAGCGCCATCACTAAGGGAACCATTGCGAGTGTTAAACGTAGGCTGTAACGCAACATCTGTCCCGCGAAGGAGGTGCCGACAATGTTCGCTACGCCAAAGCAAAACAGCAGAGTTGATACGCCATTCACGCCAAAGCCTACGGCATGCTCAAGATAAGGGCGTAGGTAGGTGAAGAAGGCAAAGTGCCCGCCGAAGACCATCGCCATTCCGAGGATACCCGCCCCAAATTGCGGTCTTTTCAACAAGCCAAACAGCACCGTCAGAGTTGACTGGCTGTTAGGTTTCATCTCTGGCAGCACACGCCACTGCCAAAGGATACCGATCAGCCCCAGGATTGCCGTTACGCCAAATACACCGCGCCAGCCAATCACCCCCCCCAGCCATGTACCGAGTGGCGCAGCAATTGCCATCGCAATTGAAACACCGCCAAAAATGATCGAAAGCGCGCGAGGAATCTTAGAGACAGGCACCAGACGCGTGGCAATCGCCGCAGCCATTGACCAAAAGCCACCGAGTGCAACGCCGAGCAATACGCGGCCAGCAATCAGTGTGCTGTAGTGAACTGAGAGGCTGACCAGCACGTTTGAGGCAATGAAAAACAGGCTAAACATCATCAGTACATGCCGACGATCGAGCCGACGCGTAGCGGCAGCGATAAACAGGCTGGCGATGGTGCCAACTATTGACGTTGCCGTGACGGCCTGGCCTGCCATTCCTTCGGTAACGTTAAGTGCTGATGCGATGGGTGTCAGAAGGCTGATTGGCAGTAACTCTGCGGTAACCAGACAAATCACGCTGAACGAAAGTGAAAATACTGCGCTCCATTGTGCCTTTACTGAGGCTTCCCGAGTTTCATCTGGGACTGAGGTTTGACTCATAAATAACATCTCTGGTGATTTCAACAACGACAAGCGATGCAGAAAAGAATTGAAAATCAGAACAGAGTGTAAAGAATGCTCAGCTATCTCAGAAGAGGCATACTTTGATTACTAGCATGAGGTAAATTCATAATGACTTCGATTAATTACAACGGATTGTCGGTATTTATCATTGTCGCCCGTGAAAAAAGCTTCACCAAAGCGGCGGCAGAATTAGGCATTTCTCAATCTGCTGTCAGCCACAGCATTAACGGGCTGGAAGAGAGCTTGGGTATGCGTTTGCTAACCCGTACCACCCGTGGTGCTGCCCCAACCGAAGCGGGAGAAAGACTCCTGGCTAATCTTGCCCCCTATTATTCAGGCATTCAGGCTGAACTAGCCGCATTGACTGAACTGCGTGAAAAACCATCAGGAACCATCCGTATTAGCGCACATGACCATCCTGCGAAGACAATTTTATGGCCAAAACTGGCTCCGTTATTGCGGGAGTATCCTGAAATCAATATTGAGATAAATGTTGAGTATGGACTGATTAACATCGTGACAGAGCGTTTTGATGCGGGTGTGAGGAATGGAAGCCAAATTGCCAATGACATGATCGCCATGCGAATTTCACCCGACTTCAGAATGCTTGTAGTTGGCTCTCCGGATTATTTCAGCCGACATCCTGTTCCAAAAACGCCTCATGAGTTGATATCACATAATTGCGCCAACCTTCGTCTTGCCACCCATGGCGGTTTATACGCATGGGAATTTGCTCACGAGGGTAAAAGCCTCAACGTTCAGGTCTCCGGGCAGATGATCTTCAATACTTCTCCGCAGATGCTTACTGCGGCAACTGAGGGTTATGCATTAGCCTTTGCACCGGAAGATATTCTGCAGCCTTACATCGAATCAGGCCAGTTGGTTACCGTGCTTGAAGAGTGGTGTCCATATGTTCCTGGTTATCACCTTTATTACCCCAGTCGCCGACACGCCTTGCCAGCATTTCAACTTGTCCTTGATGCATTGCGTTTGCCAATTAGCTAACGCTTTCAGGTTGGAATTTCTACACCGGTTAATTCTTCGCAACGCGCCAGGAATCGATCCTGTATCGACTGGTTTATAGCGTCTGGATTGGTTTGATGCTGCTGCATATGATGGAAATGATGGCCTGAGACGGTTGCGGCAGGTTCATCACTCACTGCCAGCCAACTTTGCGTGAGATATCCTTGTTGAAGATCGTCAGGCGCACCACTTCCCCCCCATGCGAGTGGGGACCCAACCGGGATCAACAGTATTTGATAGCACCCCGGGCCATAATCTTGCAACGCTAAACGCCAATACTGAGTCGAAGAATTTACTCTCACTGTAAGCCGTATACCCCTGCCATTGGCGCTTTTGCCAGAGTAAATCGTCTAAAGCTTTATCGCCGTTAACGCCAAATTGCATGCTGGAACTCATATAAATCAACCGTCCAGGCTTTTGCATCAGTGCAGTCAGCGCATAGGGTGCAAGCGTGTTAACAGCAAACACTTCAGGATATCCGTCAACGCTTTTTTTCAGGTTAGATTCTCTGGTACCTATCGCTGCGTTGTGTATCACCGCATCAAATCGACCCAGTTTGTTGACCTGAACAGCCAATGACTTGACTTGCTGAAGACTGGAAAAATCACCATAAACACCGCCTTCAGCCTCGGGGATTTTTTGTAAAATCTCCCTTGTTCGTTGCGCTGAACGGCCATGTACAGTGACGAGATGCCCCTGTTTCGCCAGCATATTGGCTGCCATAAATCCTAAACCGCTCGATGAACCGGTGATTAACACACGCTTTTTGACCTGCGTAAGAATGGTATTGTCAGCGGTAACTGCCGCCAGAGCATTGAGTGGATATACGCTGGAAAGAATGCTCAAAGACAGTAACCGGTTAACTATCTGTCGACGGCTAAGGGACGGGTTCAATGGTGTTCGTTCCAGGCCGTTAAATAAATTAGTTGTCATCGTAGTCCTCCTTAGCAGTGGGAACATTATTCAATGTTGCTCTTGATGGGAAACATCTATCCATTTTTCATGCCTACGCCCTAACCAAATACTCAGTATTAGCCACAGGCAGCTTACCGGCACAGCAACCACAGCAATCCCACTTAAGCTTAGGCCTGCGGCAATGAATCCAGCATAGGTCCAGCTCGCCAATTGATCGCCCGCGCGATAGACAAAGGTATCAATGAAATTTTTAGTCTTGTAACGGTCTTCACGCGTGACAGAGGTAAACAGTATCTCGCGGGCCGGTCTGGCCAGAGAAAAATTGCTGACTCGTCTTGCAACCTGCACTGCGACAAATATGGCAATCGTGGGGTATCCAACCAATGCGGCAAAACCCAATGTGGTAATCAGTGGTAATGCGCATAGCGTAAAAGCTACACCCAGCCAGCCCAGTATTCTGCCCGTTAATAGCAGTTGAAATAACAGCGTGAATACATTCACCCAGAAGTCAATATTGGCAAAAAACGAAGTTCGGCTATTACTATCGCTAAAAACAGACTCAGCAATACTGGCTTGATGAAAATAAAGGATGGTAGATGTTGTTGAATAAAGGAAGATAAATAAGGCAATCGAGAACAGATAAGGCGAGCGAAAAGTATGCGTCATACCGGTGAATATCCCACCACCAATCGGTCTCTGTTCATCCACGAAAGGACCAACTTGTCGACCCTGACGATGATATACGTTTGCTAAGCGCTGTGAAGCAAAAACCGAACATTCAATCAACATTATCGCGATTAACAACAAGCCATTTTGTCCGATTCCATCAACCATGCTGGAAGTGAGTGATGAACCGGCAATGCCGCCCATTGTTGCGCCAGCGGCGAGAAAGCCGAAGAGTCGTTTTCCCTGCTCGGAATTGAAGATATCGACAACAAAAGACCAAAATACCGACACGACGAAAAGATTGAATACGGATACCCAGATAAAAAACACCCGGCCAATCCAGACGTTTTGCTCGGTTGATGAAAACTGCAACGCAGCAAGAAATAGCAATAAATTGAACGAGAAGAAACGATAGGTGAGTTTGATAAAACGCCCACGACTGCAGCGTTTGACTAAATATGAAAAAATGGGGTTTACCATAAGCATAGCAAGCAGTGTGCCTGTAAACAGCCATGGTAAATTCTTAACGCCGCCAGCCACACCCAGATCATCTCTTATTGGGCGTAAAATGTAATAAGAAAGAAATAGTGAGAAAATATAAACCCAAGCCCATAATAAGAGTTTCATCTCATTTTTGTTTACATGGCTTATGTTTAGTGTCCTGAGAAGAATTTTAATAGGCCAGTTTATGATCTTTCTTTTGGCGAATAGTCTGTTCATATTCTCCCCAGTGAAATGAGATATCCCTCTTGGGATACAAACTGTAAACACTTAATTTAATTTAAACTACGCATCACAACCTGCCTTTTCAATCGCGTTTTACTGCATACTGACATGAATGAAACTCATAAATTCAGCGCCCCATTAAAGAAACAGATAAAATTACTGGCAATGATATAATTGCAATTATTGTCTTTTTATGTCATTAAATGTAAAGAAGGTTCAGCTTTGGATTAATGAAAATCTCTCATAGTAGTATTTGATTTTTCACCATAGTTCCACCAACAAAGTTGCTATATTCTCAACTCTCCCCCTTGTGATTAAACTAATTTCAATTGAAGTTAGGTTGCCAATATTCACGCCTGTATATGAAATGACAGAAAAGCTGCGGAGAAAATATGCGACCCATTAACAAATCATTTAACTTGTCCATTCTTTTTCTTAGTTTTATTTCAATATCATCTGTTGGCCATGCTGCAACTTCTGCAACAACGTCCCCTGGTTCTGTTCAAACGCTAAGTGCGAGAGATGCGAACTTACCCGTAGCTCACTGGAATCAGAATGAGCTCAGCCAAATAATAAAAGCGGATGATCTGCATATCGCGCCCTTCCGTGAGGACGGAAAAACCTATGGCACCCCCACATGGATATGGTGTGTTGAAGTTGATGGTAGCCTTTATGTCCGGGCATACAACGGTCAGCGATCAAGTTGGTATCAGGCCGCCTTACGAGAAAAGGCAGGCAAAATTGTTGCTGCAGGCATGACCAAAGAAGTCAGATTTGAATCTGTAGAGGGCGATATCAATACACAAATCGATAACGCCTATAAAGCAAAATACCAGGGGAGCGGCTACCTGAATCATATGATAACGGGCGCTTCCAGAAATGCCACGATAAGAATCACCCCATTAAATATAGATAGCCAGGGTTAAGTCCATTAAGAATAAATTATCATTTCAATTTTTTTCTTTAATCATTGAAGCCATGAGTGATTAAATCATAAGCATTTCAATACAGTCTGTTTATTATCAGGAGATGATTATGTCCAGAATAACCTCTGCATCAATTATACTGACGCTTGCTACCAGCTTTTCTGTTATGGCAGATAGCAGCGATATTTCTCATGCCCTGTCTGCCGAGCCTGGTAAAGAGAGAGTGAGTATCAGTAAAAACGGCAGCCGCCCCTGGATTACCGGAGCGGAAGCAAATTTTACCGGCACCGTTCGCGTTGAACCTCTTTTCACTCAGCCACATTCTCCCGTTCGCACAACCGTTGGACATGTCAATTTTGAACCTGGTGCCCGCAGCGCCTGGCACACTCATCCATTAGGCCAGACGTTAGTTATCACCTCAGGATCCGGCTGGACACAGGAATGGGGTGGTGAAAGAAAAACGGTTCATGCTGGAGACATTATCCATTGTCCACCGGGAGTGAAGCACTGGCATGGCGCGACCGCTACGACCGGCATGTCACATCTCGCAATTCAGGAAGGCACGCCTGAAGGAAAAAATGTTGAGTGGATGGAAAAGGTTTCAGCTCAGCAATATAACAATGAATCATAAGGACTTTACTATGCGAACCCGCACTTTAACTATGATTTCATTGGCAATACTGTTGAGCGGTTGTGTGCAATCAGCGTCAAAAAATCAATCCGTACCTGCCTCACCCTCATTAGCTGATTTAGGCCAGGCATCTCCGGCTTTAGAGAATTACACGCAAAAGTATGTGGATGATGATCTATGGAAAAGACCGCAGCTTAGCCCACGCGATCGCAGCATTATCACTATCGCAGCACTCATCGCGCGCAATGACCGGGTAGAACTGCCTTACCATATCAACCTGGCGTTAAATAACGGAGTTAAACCGGGTGAAATCTCCGAGATCATTGCCCATCTGGCCTTTTACAGCGGCTGGCCAAGTGCTACCTCCGCTGCTGAAATAACTCGCACTGTTTTTGCCCAGCGCGGCATTACACGAGCACAGTTACCGCAAGCCGATGTCACACTTCAGCCGGTTGATCAAAAAGTTGAACAGGCGCGATCTAATCAGGTTGCCAATAGCTTCAATAACGTTTCTTCAGGAACCGTGGAATTTACTGAGAAAGCGGTGTTTGGCGATTTGTGGCGACGTCCTGATCTCGCACCAAGAGATCGTAGTCTGGTCACTGTCAGCGCCCTGATCGCCAGTGGCCAGGTTGAGCAAATCGGCTACCATCTCAATCGAGCCATGAATAATGGTCTGACACAGACCCAGGCATCGGAAATGTTGACGCAGTTGGCCTTCTACGCTGGTTGGCCTAAGGTCTTCTCCGCATTACCTGTGGTTAAAAAGGTTTTCGAATCACGTAACAGTTAATCACAGGCTGGCTTTGTTGAAGACAAAGTCAGCCTGATTAAGTTCGATAGCGAAGCGCTTCAATGACCAGTGAGAAGGCTTTTGAAGAACCGCGACGGTTAGGATAGTAAAGGTGCAATCCCTCCCAATAAGGTGTCCACTCCTCCATGACCTGGACTAACTCGCCAGATTTTATATAGGGTTCAGCAAGTTCCTCGGGCACATGGCCCAAGCCGAAGCCCGCCACAGCCGCTTTGACAATCTGAAAGATGCTGTGAAAAATAATCTGTCCATCAACACGCGCCGTTACCTCTCGGCCATCTTTCTCAAACTCCCACACGTAGAAGCCACCATGTACCGGAAGGCGTAGGTTTATGCATTGGTGTTTAAGGAGATCCTGCGGTGACGTTGGCAGCGTTTTACCAGAAAAATAGTCCGGCGAACCCACGACTATAAAGCGCATATCTGGGCCAATTCGCGCCGAAATCATTCCGCTCGCTAACTGCCCGCCCAAACGAACACCGGCGTCATAGCGTTTTTCCACAATATCGGTGAGACCGTAATCATTAACGAACTCAATATTGATATCGGGATACTTGCGCATCAGTGGCGATAATTTTGGCCAGAGAATAGTTTCGATAGCGAAGTCGGTGGCAGAAATTCGAATGCTCCCTGATGGATGCTCTTTCTTATCGTGAAGAGCCGCCAGTTCGCTGTAGATGTCATCAAACTTAGGTGCAAGGCTTGCCAGCAACTGTTCACCGATTTCAGTGGGTGAAACGCTACGTGTCGTGCGTGTTAACAATCGCACACCCATTTTAGTTTCAAGCGAACGCATGGTATGGCTGAGTGCAGACTGAGATACCCCTAATTGCGCTGCAGCGCGGGTAAAACTCTGCTCTCGGGCGACAGTGACAAATGCCACTAAATCATTGAGGTTGTCTCGGGCCATGTTCTTCGCTCCTGTACTGGTCGGAACTGATTTAACTATAGTTTTTAAAAAGTGTCTATGAATCTGGTAGGCAGTAAAAAAACGATTAATGACAATTCCTCATAACTCTATTCATGAGTTTCCTCTAATCAGCAATCCATAATCACGCTATGTTAATTGAGTCTTTATTCATGCTTTCTGTAGACATTTACCCTCCGTTTAAGCGGAGGGGTTTTTATTACTAATAGCATTGACGAGGAATTTTTATGCCGTGGTCCAGTGAAGAACTTAACAATATTATCGAGGCGGATGATCTTCACATTTCACCGTTTAGAGCTGATGGTAAAACCCTGGGAACACCTACCTGGATCTGGTGTGTGGAAGTTGAAGGTGCTTTATATGTGCGCGCTTACAACGGGGTAGGTTCACGATGGTATCAATCTGCATTGAGGCAAAAAGCGGGACAAATTATTGCTGCGGGTGAAAGCAGGTATGTCACTTTCGAAACTGTCAGTGGTGATATCAACGATAGTATTGATGATGCCTACCGTAAAAAATATAAAAATAGCCAATATCTCAGCCCGATGATAAGCAATCGTACGCGGGAAGCGACGGTTCTCATCAATCCAGCGATTAAGTAACGACACTGTGTTTTATATGTAATGGGGAAAATAGATGAAAGGATTGCTCCTTGCCCTATCGTTGTCTGCGACTGCCGTACTGGCACCGTTAGCAGAGGCCACAACGGAAAATAAAATCGATGAACGCCTTCAGTCTGTTCGCCAGCAAGACTGGAACGTTGAGGTTGTTAGCGATCAGCTTAACTACCCCTGGAATATCGAGTCAGCAGATAACCGGCTCATTATTACGGAAGCAGCTGGAAACATCGTGATGCTACATCAAGGCCAGTTTCAGCGCTATGCCGTTAAAACATCAGACCCAATTGTTAATGAGGGTGGCGGCGGCCTGATGGGGATGGCGCTGGCAAAAGATTTTGCCCAGAGTGGCAATGCCTGGCTTTACTACACCTACCGCAGCAATGCGGGACTGACCAATAAAATCATCGAGGTGCATTTTGATGGGCAACAATGGCAGGAAACGAAAGTCATTCTTTCGGGTATTCCTGGCCACCGTCTCTATAACGGTGGGCGTATTGCCATTGGACCAGATGGTTACCTTTATGCCACGACAGGGTGGACTGAAAACGAAGACCGCCCACAAGATATGCAAAGTCTGGCAGGCAAAGTGCTACGCATGACTTTGGATTGTAAGGTTCCGCAGGATAATCCAATTGCCGGTTCACTGATTTATAGCTGGGGACATCGTAATCCTCAGGGATTAGCATGGAATCAACGTGGAGAGCTGTTTGCCACTGAACATGGTCAGATAGCGCATGATGAAGTGAACATTATTACTCCCAGTTCAAATTACGGCTGGCCAGTCATTCAGGGTGATGAAAGACGCGCAGGTATGAAAACCGCGTGGCTTAATTCTGGTTCGCAAACCTGGGCTCCTTCAGGTGCAACGTTTGCAGGCAACAACCTTTTAGTCGCTGCCCTTGGTGCGAGAGGATTGTATGTGTTTGATAATGTTCAAAAAAATCTCAGGCTAATTTTTAGTTCAGGAGATCGTTTACGTGATGTACTTGCCACAGATACCGCGATCTATGTGATAACTACGAATCGCTCACCCCGCTCTGAAGGCCCGTCTGCAGACAAGTTACTGAAGTTAACGCTGAGATAATAATGATTGAGTACGCGAAGATGGTTTTCAGTAATGAGAACGCCTCATAATTCCATCCCATCCAGAGTCGGTAATCACAGCTTGCATGTAATGTTAATATTGACTCTATTCGATGGCCTGATTGGCAGGCCATTAAAAGCGTAGCAATTAACCAGGGAGTTATTCATGCCCCATATAATTGTCAAGATTGTTGGCCAGTCTGAAGAGAACAAGAAAATGATTGCCGAGGCGTTGACGGATACCCTGAGCAAATCATTGAGTATCAGCGATGAATTCATCTCTTTGTCTGTCGAGGATATTTTAAAAGAAGATTGGGTTGAGGATGTTTACAAGCCTGAGATTATAGGGAAACCTGGCAATCTCTATAAAAAGCCTGGTTATGACCCTCTCTAATTAAATTATCCATGATCGGTGTTATTATTTGACACTCTGACTATTACCAAACTTCGTATAGCACCAGCGCATCTTAATTAATTTGCGCTGTTGATCTCCTGTGCGTCATAAAGAGGAAACAAAACATGAGTTTTTCATTCAAAGATCAAGTTGCATTAGTTACTGGTGCAGCATCTGGAATGGGTCTTGCCGCATCTAAGGCCTTCGCAGCATCGGGTGCATCAGTCGTCATGGTGGATGTGAACGAAGAGGCCGTTACAAACGCTGCAGCTGAACTTAATGCGGCAGGCTACAGTGCGATTGGTATCCGCTGCAACGTCGCGAATATTGATGAGGTCAAAACCATGGTTGATCAAGCTGTAGCCACATTTGGTCGCATAGATGCGGCATTTAATAATGCAGGCGTGCAAAGTCCAGTCGCTGAAACGGCCATTGCCGATCCCGAAGATTATGATTTCGTTATGGATATCAATCTGCGCGGCATCTGGAACTGCATGAAATATGAATTGATCCAGATGAAGAAGCAAGGAAGTGGCGCAATCGTTAATAACTCTTCGCTAGGAGGTTTGGTTGGTATTGCAGAGCGTGGCATTTACCATGCATCAAAGCATGGCGTGGTGGGATTAACCAAAAGTGCCGGTCTTGAATATGCCCCGCAAAACATCCGTGTTAACGCTATCTGCCCTGGTATTATTGAGACGCCGATGGTGTCTGGCATGCTGGAAAGCCAACCCGAAGCGATGGCTGAACTCATGAAAGATGTACCCATTAAGCGTCTGGGCCGCGCTGACGAAATTGCCGATGCCGTACTTTGGTTATGCAGTCCAGCCTCTACTTTTGTCATTGGCCATGCACTACCTGTTGATGGTGGCTATACCGTCCGTTAAATACCCTCGGGGTTCATTTCAATTATGGGATGAGCCCCATTCTCTCTTTTGATAAGAGTCTTCGCATTTTGGAGGCGAATGGTTCGATTTAACACCTGCTTGTAACGTTAATAAAAGGATATTAAATAATGATTACTTTAAATAAATCTGGGGCAGCAAAGGCCGCAATAATAACATTAGCCACGATCATTGTTGTGGTTGGTTTATTTATGCTGGCTGGCGGGGTATATCTTATTAGCTTAGGCGGTTCATGGTACTTTGCGCCAGCGGGAGTACTTATCATCCTCGCGGGGATATTACTTGGTCTACGTCGTCCTATTGGCGTTACACTTTACCTCATCGCGCTCGTCGCTAGTTTCATTTGGTCAATATGGGAGGTTGGCTTCACATTCTGGCCACTTGTTTCACGTCTTTTTGCTCTAAGTATATTAGCTGTATTTGTTCTATTGACTACACCACTGCTAAAATTCAGGAAAGGGCATGTTCCGACAAGATCTGCATATAGTGCAGCTGGAATCATCATTCTTGCTCTGATTGCTACAGGCTGGAAAGCATTTCTACCGCAACCCGTGGTCGCTGATAGTGCGCCCCCAATGCCCATAGCAGGAAAGGCATCGGGTGCGGAGCCCGGAGCAGAATGGCTTCATTATGGGCGAACACCTGCAGGCACACGCTTCGCCAATGCAGATCAAATTACCCCTGATAACGTAGCCAATTTAAACGTGGCCTGGACTTACCGAACGGGTGAAATTCCAGAAGGGCCGCAAGCACATGTCGTTACGCCATTATTTGCCAATGGCATGCTTTATGGTTGCACCCACTCGAGCCAGATTTTCGCCCTGAATGCTGAAACCGGACAAGAAATCTGGCGGTACAACCCACACGCTAATGGCAACTTTTTCCCACGCTGCCGTGGTGTCGCTTTTTATGATTCCTCAAAAGATCCCGCTTTGGCATCAGCTACAGCAGATCCAGCCATTGAGTGCCGTCGTCGTGTTATCTCAACAACTGTAGATGCACGCCTCGTAGCTTTAGATGCGCAAACAGGCAAACCCTGTGAAGACTTTGGCGATCATGGAATCGTTGATCTTCATACTGGTATGGGAACGTTCAAACCGGGATTCTATTTTCCTACCGCAGCCCCAACAGTCGTACGCAATCTGGTTGTGGTTGGGGGATTGGTTCAGGATAACCATGAAACGGGCGAACCGTCAGGTGTCATCCGCGCATTCGATGTACATTCCGGGAAGTTAGTATGGGCCTGGGACTTGGGCAATCCGGCAATTACCGCGTTACCACCTCAAGGTCAGGGCTACACACCGGGAACGCCTAATGTTTGGTCAACGCCGGCATACGACGATCAATTAGGCCTCATCTATCTGCCAACCGGCAATGCAACCCCTGATTTCTGGGGAGGGCATCGTTCGGCTGAGGCAGATAAATACTCATCCTCTGTAGTAGCTTTAGATATCTCTACAGGACGTGAACGCTGGCATTTCCAAACCGTTCATCATGACCGCTGGGACTATGATGTCCCCTCACAACCGGCACTCTACGATGTTCCAGATGGCAAAGGCGGTACCACCCCAGCTCTGATCCAAACCACCAAACGTGGTGAAATATTTATGTTGAATCGACGTACCGGCAAGCCAATCGCAAAGGTGGAAGAGCGCGCGGTACCACAAGGTGGCGTCAGTGATGACCGCACTTCCCCGACACAACCCTATTCTGTAGGCATGCCATCCATTGGTACTGAGCCACTGAAAGAATCACGCATGTGGGGAATGACGCCACTCGATCAACTCGTCTGTCGTATTGAATTTCGTCAAGCGCGTTACGAAGGTGAATTCACGCCACCATCAGAAAAGACCTCGATCTTCTTCCCAGGCTGGGCTGGCGGCATGAACTGGGGATCATCCTCAATTGCCGAAAATATTGGCTATCTGTTAGTCAATGACTCGCGCATGGGAGTATTGAACCGTTTGGTTCGTAGGCAGCAATATGATGCTAACGCGGTCGGTGATGGGACGCATGACGGTGGCGCACCGCAATATGGCACGCCATGGGGTGTAGAACAATCGCGCTTCCTCTCCCCGTTGGGTATTCCATGCCAGGAACCGCCATATGGAACATTAACCGCCATCGATCTCGCGACCAGAAAAGTAGTTTGGTCCGTGCCTATGGGAACGGTTGAAGATACCGGACCAATGGGTATTGCCATGCACTTGCCAATGCCCGTAGGGTTGCCGACGTTAGGTGGTCCAGTGACGACAGCATCAGGGTTGGTCTTCATGGCAGGAACACAGGATTACTACATCCGCGCGATGGATATCAAAACCGGTCGTGAACTTTGGAAGGGACGCTTACCTGTGGGGGGGGAAACGACACCGATGACCTATACCGCAAAAAATGGACGTCAGTATGTCGTGATAAGTGCCGGGGGTAATCGTACTACACCAATCAGGGGCGATTACATCATTGCTTTCGCACTCCCTCAGTAGCGGGGTAATGTTCAGGAGCCCGTCATCTGGCGGGCTTAGTTTTTAATTATTTTAAGAGACCTGTTATGCAAAGTGAGTCGGTAGAGTCTAACGAATCAACGAGTTTTATACGGATGCTGCTGACATTAATGTTGGTTGTATTAGCCGGTTTTTTAATTATCGGTATCGCATTACCTGTATTACCTCGATATGTACATCACCAATTAGGCTTCGGTACTTTCGCCGTAGGTTTGGTTACTGGCGCACAGTTCGCGGCTTCTCTGGTTACTCGCTTCGCAGCCGGACGCTATGCAGATCAGTTTGGCGGTAGAAAAGCAATCCATTTGGGATTGTTACTGGCTATAGCGGGAGGCATATTTTATTTAATTTCTCTGCCGTTCGCCTCCAACCCCATCGCTGCTATCGCGTTGGTTTTGATAGGAAGAGCGATTGTTGGCGGTGCCGAGAGCTTCATTATCACTGGCGGCATGACGCTTGGACTCGCGCTTGCTGGAGGTAAACAAACCGGCCGAGTTATCGCCTGGGTGGGTACCGCGATGTTTGCTGCTTTTGCCTTGGGTGCCCCGTTAGGTACTGCCATATTTGATCACTCTGGTTTTGCCGCTATTGCCATAACTACTGCGTTACTTCCCATCGCCGCCATGATCGTTGTTCGCATTTTGCCAGAGCGAGTGGAGCCCGCAGAACAGAAAGGAACGCTTTCTGAGGCACTTTCATCAGTATGGTTGCCCGGATTAGGCGCGGCGTTCAACGGTGTGGGATATGCAGCATTGCTTTCGTTTTCGGTATTGATGTACGCAGAAAAGGGGTGGGGAATGGGCTGGTTACCGGTGAGCGCATTTGCAGCCGCGTTAATTGCCGCACGCCTGTTACTTGGTCAACTCATCGATCAGTCTGGAGGTATAAGCGTTGGGATTTTATTTTCCCTGATAACAGCTCTTGGACAACTTTTACTGTGGGCGGCTCCTTCACCATGGATTGCGGCTGCAGGCGCTGCATTGACTGGGGCAGGTTGGGCAATGGTGTATCCCGCATTTGGTTCTGAGGCTGTACGCCGCCTGGGTGGGGCCAATAAAGGAGTGGCGATGGCAACCTACTCTGCCTTCCCTGATCTTGCGATTGGATTATCGAGCCCGCTGCTAGGAATCGTGGTTACGGCCGGTCACATGAGTATGGTCTTCCTCTGGAGCGCTATCGTTGTGATGATGGCTGTGCCAGTTGCGTTGTTGGCCAGGAAAAAGCAATAAGTTAATTGGGGAGGTTTTTTCAAAATGAAAACCTCCCCTGATATGACTAGAGATTTTTACCAAAGAATTCAGCCAGTTTTTCAACGGCAGGCGTGACGTATTGAGGCTTGTCATAAAGATCAAAATGCGACGCACCCGGGATCACCATAATTTCTTTCGGCTGTTTTGCCTGAGCATAAGCGGCTTCACTGAATTTCAACGTTTCGGCACGCGAACCAGAAATAAGCAGAACTGGACGCGGTGAAATAGAGTCCATATGCGCCAACGGATAGTAGGCAAGGTGTAATCCCGGACTGGTAACGACATAGCGATTATGAGCATTTGGATGTGCTCCACGCGGTGTCAGATAATAGTCTGTAGCTTCCCGCAGGAAGCTTGGGGAGCTTGCATTAATGCTGCTCAGTGGCGGCAGTAACGGCTGGACCAATACAGGCGCTCCGGCAGCCTCTTTGTTGAGTTGCTCATCTACACTTGCAAGTAGTTTGTGCTGATCTTCAGAGCTAACAGGCATACCCTCAATTCCTGTTCGCGTCGCTTCGCCGATATCGTACGCCACAACACCTGCCACCGCTTTTACACGCAAATCCGTCTGAGCTTCATTAAGGGTATATCCGCCCCCAGCGCAAACGCCGACAGTCCCAATGCGTTTAGCATCAATTTGCGGGAGACTAGCAAGATATCCCACTGCACTTCGAATATCCTGTACACGGTCTGAGGGATCTTCAAGGTCGCGTGGAATCCCACCACTTTCGCCGTAATGTGAAGCGTCATATGCAAGAGTTATAAATCCTTTCCGTGCAAGTTGCTGTGCATACAAACCAGAAGTTTGTTCTTTAACGCCTCCCCATGGATGCGATACCACTATTGCAGGATATTTTTTAGCAGCATCATAATTAGGAGGAAGATACAAGTTACCGGCCATTTTTACCGTGCCGTTGTTAAAGGTAATCTTATGTGAGCCTGCAACATTTATTCCTTCGGCGACTGTTTTAGGTGAGGCGGAATATGTGTTGGCAGAATAAGCCATTAACAATGACATGCAGAGTATTGTGTTTTTAAACGCAGACATGGTTTACCTTCTTAAGTGTCAAAGATAATTATTAATCAGAAGAATGATAAAATAAATTATTCTGAGCTATGAATGAGGATATGATAAATATTCAAACTGGCTTACAACATCCATTCTAAATTCTTCACCTTTGAATGACATCGGTTAAAACATGAATAGAGTTATTACAAACTCTCATAAATAGACAAAATCAGAAAAAATGTTGAGTCTGGATATGCGGCTCATGATTTAAGCGCATTGACCTAACTCATTGAAATAAATAAGCTTCTTGGTTCACTATTAATGAAATTACTTCATATATGCATTCATGTTTAGAGGGTTAATGCACAGCTTCTCATCAGGCATACTGGAGCCCTGATATGCAGTTTAACTCTGCTTTTATAAGAAGACGACTCAGGCATTTTGTCTGCTTGTTCTAATCTTCAGATTACTATTCCACAAATTTAAGGAAATGAGATGACTACAATTAATAAAGTTGGTTCGCAAGCCTCAATGGTTGGCCCTGAAGACTGGTTTACTGGTACGGTTCGTATCGACCCATTGTTTGCTACTGATGAAAATGCTCGTGCCAGTGCTGGCCATGTCACTTTTGAGCCGGGCGCACGAACTGCATGGCACACCCATCCACTTGGCCAGCGTCTCATTGTGACTTCAGGTTTTGGCTACGTTCAAACCTGGGGAGAACCTGCACGCGAGATTCGTGCTGGTGATGTTGTCTGTATTCCCGCTCACGAAAAACACTGGCACGGTGCGAGTGCGACCACCGCGATGACTCACATTGCGATTCAGGAAGCGCAGGATGGCAGCGTAGTAGAGTGGCTGGAAAAAGTTTCTGACGAGCAATACGGTGATACAGAATGAGTAATGATATCAACGGGAAAATCATTGTTATAACGGGTGCCAGCAGTGGGCTAGGCGAATGCACCGCACGCAGCTTGAGTGCTAAAGGCGCAGTTGTCGTACTTGGTGCTCGACGTGTCGATCGACTTGAAAAACTGGTTCAAGACATTGAAGGTGCGGGGGGTAAAGCCATTGCACTTGCCACTGATGTCACAGATAAAGCTCAGGTTGAGAAATTACTTAAGGCTGCGGTTGATGCTTTCGGTCGTGTTGATGTCCTCATTAATAATGCCGGGTTAATGCAGCAATCTATGCTGGAAAGCCTGAAGGTTGATGAATGGGATAACATGATTGATATCAACATCAAAGGTACTCTCTACGGAATTGCTGCTGCTCTGCCAATTATGAAAGCTCAGAAATTTGGCCACATCATCAATGTATCCTCGATTGCTGGCCATAAAGTAACACCTGCTGGTGCTATTTACTGCGCAACTAAACATGCCGTCCGTGTTATCAGCGAAGGGCTTCGTTCAGAAGTAAAACCTTATAATCTGCGCACGACAATTATTTCTCCTGGCGCTGTTGATACTGAGTTGACCCATCATATTACTGAAGATGGCGTTGCCGGTCAGATTCAACAGTTCTACGACGAACATGCAATACCACCATCTTCATTTGCCAGCGCTGTTGAGTTTGCTATAACGCAACCCGAAAATGTAGATATCAATGAAATACTCTTCAGACCTACCAGTCAGGAGATGTAATTTAGTTAAAGCGGGCCTGGAAATTAACTCCGGGCTCGTTAGTTTTAAGCCTGCATTTTTCACTTCCCCTTTTTTAAAACCCTATTGAGGAAGAGTGATGAAGTCACGTATTTTAGGTAGCTCCAACTTAAAAGTATCAGCACTTGGCTTGGGTTGTATGGGGTTTACTCAAAGTTATCCCCCGTATATATCAGATGAAGAAGCCATCAAGGTCATCCGTACTGCATTTGAAAAAGAAGTATCTCTATTTGACACTGCGGAAGTCTATGGCCCCTATACCAATGAAGTTTTGTTAGGAAAGGCGTTAGCACCTTTTCGTGATGAAGTAGTGATCGCATCGAAATTCGGATTTGATTTAGCTAAAGGTAACGATGCGGATGGTCCTAATGGCCGCGCTGCGGTTCTGTCAAGTCGACCAGAGTCAATTCGTGTGGCGGTTGAAGGCTCGTTACAACGCCTTGGAACCGATCGTATCGATCTTTATTATCAACACCGCGTTGATCCGGCTGTACCCATTGAAGACGTTGCAGGAACGATAGGTGATCTGATTACAGAAGGGAAAGTGCTGCACTGGGGGCTTTCCGAAGCTTCAGCAGAGACCATACGCCGTGCGCACCGTGCACTACCTTTAACAGCCGTGCAAAGTGAATATTCAATGTGGTATCGAGCCCCCGAAAAGAGTGTTTTGCCCACACTCAGGGAGCTGGGGATTGGCTTCGTACCCTTTAGTCCTTTGGGTAAGGCCATTCTTACAGGCCGTTTTGACCAAAACTCTACGTTTGATACTGATGATTTCCGAAGCCAAATTGCACGTTTCTCGCCTGATAATCTCAGCCAAAACTTACAGCTGGTTGATTACGTCAAACTCTTAGCAGTCAGCAAGAATGCGACTCCAGCCCAAATTGCATTAGGTTGGTTGCTTGCACAGTACGATGGCATTGTGCCAATTCCAGGTACGAAGAAGGTTGAGCGATTAGATGAGAATCTGGCAAGTACCGAATTGGTATTCTCACAAAGTGAGCTTGAGGACATTCGTAAGACGTTAGATCGATTTGCAATTCGTGGTGAGCGTTACCCAGAATCTCAGGAAAAACTGACTGAAAAGTAGAGATCAGGGTATCAATCAAGCATTAAGGATTTAGTCCCGCACATGTAAGGTTGACATAACTTGAATGGATTGTAATTATTTACGCCAACGAGAAAAGGGCATCAGCGCTAACTGATACCCTTTCTTGAAGATTTTTATGTTCAATCTTGGATGATGCATCTACACATGCAGCACCGTTGCTTTGAACACCATCTTCGTTTAGACACCCGTTAGAGATCTCACTTCTAACCAGTGTGCTTCGATGTATGGTGCCCGGACGCGGAATCGAACCACGGACACGGGGATTTTCAATCCCCTGCTCTACCGACTGAGCTATCCGGGCAACGGGGCGCATTAAACCCTACTCAGGCCGCACCGTCAAACGCTTTTCAGCAAAAATCCGCTGACTGCTGGCTTTTACAGCAACCTCCAGACCATCTGGTAAAAAATAAACGCAACTACTAACTTTAGTGGTGAATTTTTAACCGCAACCGCCGATAACCGATTTGACGACAAATTCCAATTATAAGGTCCACCATGTTTAGCACAATTTCATCGGGAATCCTGTCACGCCTGGCGTGGCAGAAGCGCGCTCGCAGCAGTGCAACGCTCAGTTCGTTGCAGGATGCGATTGCAATGGTTGAATTCACGCCTGAAGGCCACATTCTCACCGCCAACGATCTTTTCCTCGAGCGCATGGGATACACGCTCAAGGAAATTGCCGGCCAGCATCACAGTATTTTTTGCACCGCTGATTTAGTCCAATCCCCGCAGTATCGCGATTTCTGGCGCCGACTGAACCGTGGCGAAGGCTTTAGCGACAAATTCCTGCGTATAGCCAAGCACAGCCGCCCTATCTGGCTGGAGGCTAACTATGTGCCGGTACAGGATCGCAGCGGTCGGGTGATTAAAATCGTTAAGCTGGCGAGCGATATCACCGCACGGATTATCGATGCGCAAGAGCAGCGCGCCATGACCACCGCCATTGAGCGTTCGATGGCGGTTATCGCCTTTAACCTCAAAGGCGAAGTGCTGATGACCAATGACAATTTCCTCAAAACCATGGGTTATCGCAGTGATGAGGTGATTGGCGTCCACCACAGCCAGTTCTGCCCGCCGGAGATGCGTAACAGTGAGGAGTATCGCCGCTTCTGGCATAAGCTGAATCAGGGCGAATTTATCTCCGGCCAGTTTGAGCGCGTCAACAAGCTGGGTCGTACCGTGTGGCTGCGTGCCACTTACAATCCGGTTTTCAATGAAACGGGTGAACTGTACAAAGTGGTAAAATTCGCCACCGATGTTACCGCTCAGGTGGAGAAAAACCATCTTGAACGCGAGGCGGCACAACAGGCGTATCAAACCGCACTGCAAACCAGCGAAAGCACGCGCCTTGGTGCCACCGTGATTGAAAACAGTGTGCAAACTATCAATGAACTGGCGGGCGAACTTCACGGCATCTCCGGCGATATCAGTAACCTCAGCGAATCCTCCGACCGTATTGGAGCGATTGTCGAGAGCATTCGCCGTATCGCCGATCAGACCAATCTGCTGGCGCTGAATGCCGCAGTGGAAGCCGCACGCGCCGGGCAACATGGTCGCAGCTTTGCTGTGGTCGCGAACGAAGTCCGCACGCTGGCGGCAAACATCAACCGCGCGACTACCGAGATCGAGAATATGGTGCAGCATAACCACACTCTCGCCGAAAAAGCGTTGAAAGGCATCGAATCCAACCTGAAACGTGCCGATCATGGCGTCGTGTTAGCTAAAGAAGCGGGCGGCGTGATCTCTGAGATCCGTGGCAGCTCTAGCGAAGTGGTGCGCGCTATCAGTCACGTGGCTGACGCCTTGAAAGAAGAGTAATTTTTCCTGTTTTCTCTTCTTCTATTGCACTGCTGTGACATAAAACTGTCATGGCAGTGCAGTAATCTAGGATAAATCCTAATCAATGCCAGAATAATTCTTATGCAGCTGCCTGATTTACGCGCAGGATTAACCTCCCTGTCGAGCCGTTCCCGTGCGCGTTCGCTGTGCATGGAGGTGCCGTTTGTCAGTCCAGCCATGGACAACACTGCGGTGATGGCATTGTTTACAGAACACAAAGATTTGATCGGATTGCCGGTGATTGAGAACGGCACGCCGTTTGGCATGATCAACCGCCATATCTTCCTGTCACAGATGACGCGCCCGTTCTTCCGCGAACTCTATGACCGCAAAAGCTGCATCGCCTTTATGGATAAAGAGCCGCTGGTGATTGATGCCGATACCGAATTGGATCAGGTGGCACATCAGGTGGTGGCAACCGGCGATAAATCGGTCACCGACGGTTTTATTCTGACCGAACAAGGCCGCTATATCGGCATCGGTTTGGGGATCGATTTGATCCGCACCGTCTCCGATTTGCAGGCACAGCAACATCAGCAAATTTTACAGAGTATCGATTATGCGCGCGTGATTCAGGACGCGATGCTTGATCGCTCTAAGCAGCAAATGGCCCAGCAGTTCAATGACTGGTGCCTGCACTGGCAGCCGCGCGATGGCGTAGGCGGCGACTATTATGCATTCCATCAGGATGAACACGGCTGGCTGGCATTGATTGCCGACTGCACCGGCCACGGCATTCCGGGTGCTTTTATGACGGTGATCCTGCAATCGGCGCTGGAAAATGCGCTGCAGAAGAATCGTCGGGCACCGTCCGATCTGCTGCAATCACTGAATCGTCATATTAAACAGACCCTTGGGCAGCTCAATGCCACGCAGCAAACGTCACTCTCCAATGACGGCTGTGATGCCATCGCGCTGCGCCTCGATACCGACCAACATCAACTCAGCTGGTCCAGCGCACGTATGCATGCGCTGTTACATCCGGCCGCAGGCGAAGCGGAATCGCTGAAGGCAGATCGCGTCGGTGTGGGTTACACCGATACGCCGCAGGATTACATCTGGCCGGAACACCAACGCACGCTGCATCCCGGCGATATGTTGTTGGTGATGACCGATGGCGTGACCGATCAGCCCGGCGGTGAACGCCATATCATGTTTGGCAAAAAGCGCATTCAGACGCTGGTAACTCAATATCAAACCCTGCCGATGACCGAGCTGTCAGCGACCTTTGAGCGGGAATTTCTCAACTGGCAAGGCAACCAGCCGCGACGCGATGACGTCACCTGGTTTGGCTTCCGTTATTAATGAGCACCATATGAACTCAGGTTCAACCGTTAGCCGCGTTCCGCCAGAAAGCGTGGCGCTGCACTATACTGGCTTCTTCTCGCCGCAGAACATCACCGCCATGGGCGAGGTGATTAAGGTCTTTCTGGAGAACCAGCAGGCGCCGGTTAAAGTGCGCCGCCGCTTGTTCTCCAGCTTTGTTGAAATCGTACAGAACATCCTGCGTTATTCGCAGGATAGCCGCGTCATGAGCCACGCCGAGCAGGATTTTCGCTTTGGCACCGTTACGCTGCGCGTAGATGGCGACAACTACGTGCTGGAGAGCAGCAATCAGGTGGATGAAGTCGCCTGTGAGCAGCTGCGTTACTGGCTGGATTTGCTGCGCACCATGAGCAATGAAGAGATCAAACAGGCTTACCGCGTAGGTCTGCGAGCTGAGAGCCCTGCCACAAGCAAAGGGGCCAACATAGGATTACTGACGCTTGCCCGCGATGTCAGTGAACCGCTGGAGTATGAACTGCGTCCGCTGGAGTCCAGTGGTTACGCCACGTTTTGGCTCAAAGCCACCATTCACCAGGATTGAATTGTTTATGCAAAACCTTGTTATTGCTGCCACAGAAAGCACTCCCGAGGTCAACTTTGACTTCGAAACTGGCCAGTTCTCCCTGCGCGGAGAATCCTGGCCGGAAAACGCTGCCGCCTTCTATCGTCCGTTGCTGGATGCGCTGGAAAGCTGGCAGCCCGCACAAGGCGGCCAGATTGAAGCCAATATCGCCCTGCGCTATTTCAACAGTTCCAGCACCAAAATGCTGTTCAGCCTGTTTGATCTGTTTAATCAGCTAGCGCAAAAAGGCCAGACGGTTGAACTCAACTGGTTCTTTGATGAAGAAGATGATGTGTCTGAAGAGTTCGGTCAGGAACTGGCGCTGGACTTTACCGATCTGCAGGTGAATCTGCGAGCGGAAATGGCCTCATGATGGACCTGAATGAGCTGTTCCGCGAAGAGAGCGAGGTGCTAACGCGCGCTCAGGATGTGGCGGCTCAGACCTCGCTCAGTGCAGACGATTATCGTGATGCCTTGCTGAACGTTAATCGCCACTATCAGCGCCTGATGCGCGAGACCTATCGCATGATCTCGCGCAGTGACCGCGCTGAACGCGAGCTGAACCGCGTCAATGAGCAGCTGCATCAACTGGCTCAGGAGCTGGAATACAAAGCCAGCCACGATCCGCTCACTGCTGTCTGGAACCGCGGTGCCATCATTCAGCGTATTACTAATACGTTGAGCAATGGCCCGGCGGCGCTGATCATCCTCGATATTGATCACTTCAAGAAGATCAACGATGAGTTCGGTCATCCGATGGGCGATAAGGTGATTTGTGGTTTGGTGTCGCGTATTCAGAGCCACTGCCCGGAAGATGCCAGCATTGGTCGTATCGGCGGGGAAGAGTTTACCGTGCTGCTGCCGCACTATCGTTTATCGGACGCGGTAATTGTCGCGGGCGCGGTGCATGCCTCGCTCAATGCGTCACCGCTGGCGGTGCTGCCGGGTCAGTTAGTTACCGCCAGCCTTGGCGTCAGCTACGGCAAGCCGGGTTCCGATTTCGAAACCCTGTATAACAACGCCGATGCCGCGCTTTACGATGCCAAAAACCACGGCCGCAACCGGGTGTTCTTCCGCTAAAAGAGCATTGCCGCGTCATAATTTACAGCGCAGAGATCAGCAGTACCGCTTTAGCAGGTTAGCGCGATAAACCGCAACGCAACGTTGGGTGCGGCCTCGCGCAAATTAATTTTTCTGCGCCGTTTCCACTGGCGGTTCAGACGGTGGTGGCAGGAAGATGTGATCGAGAATGTTGCGCATCAACGGCGCCGCCGTCACCCCTTCACTGCCGCCGTTTTCCAGAATCAACGCCACCGCCACGCGAGGATCATTGAACGGCGCGAATGCGGTATAGAAGATGTGGTCACGCAGGCGCGTCGGGATCATCTTGGCGTTGTAGACCTGATTCTGCTTCAAGCTAAATACCTGAGACGTGCCCGACTTTGCCGCGATGCCATAAGGCGCGGTGTGGAAGTACTTATAGCCAGTACCGTTCGGTGCATTGGCCATGCCGAACATCGCGTGACGCACCAGCGACCAGTACGGTGATTTAGGATCGCCAATCTGCGGCTGTGGCGCTTTAGGCTGATAGAGTTGCTGCTCGGTGCCGCGCTGTGATTTCTCCAGCAGATGCGGGTTGATCACTCGACCATTGTTGAGCAGCGCCACCAGCGCTTTCACCATCTGAATCGGCGTCGCAATCCAGTAGCCCTGCCCAATACCCACCGATACCGTATCGCCCTGATACCACGCGTGTTTATGCACTTTCTGCTTCCACTCGCGACTCGGCAGCAGCCCGGCATATTCTTCATTGAGATCGATGCCGGTGGGTTTACCGTAGCCAAACTGGCTCAGCATAGTGTGAATGCGATCGATGCCCATCATAAACGCCACCTGATAGAAGAAGCTGTCCGCAGATTCCTCAATCGCCTTGGTGACATCCAGCGTGCCGTGCCCTGATTTTTTCCAGTCGCGATACTTACGATCGGTGCCCGGCAGCGTCCAGGTCGGCGCACCGAAAATGGTAAAGCTGGGGGTGATCACTTTGGTCAGCAGCGCGGACATCGCCATGTAAGGTTTAACCGTCGATGCCGGTGGGTAGAGACCTTGCGTGACGCGATTGATCAGCGGAAGGTTTTTGTCTGCCAGCAACGTTTTATAGGCTTTGTAGCTGATGCCTTTTACAAACGGATTCGGGTCATAGCTCGGCGCTGACACCATCGCCAACACGCTGCCATCGCGCGGATCTTCGATCAAGGCTGCCGCACGCTGGCCGGCAAGCTGGCTCTCAACATACTGCTGCAGATGCAGATCCAGCGTCAGATAGACGTTCTGCCCGGCAACCGGCGGCACCTCTTTCAGCACGCGCACGATGCGGCCGTGGTTATCCACTTCCACTTCCTGATAGCCGGTTTTGCCGTGCAGCAGCGATTCGTAATAGCCTTCGATGCCCTGCTTACCAATGTTGTGGTCTGCGGCGTAGTTTTCACCGACGCCTTCTGCATTCAGGCGTTTGAAATCGTTGTCGTTAATCTTGGAAACATAGCCCACTACATGAGCTAAATCAGCGCCGTAAGGGTACTCACGATCTTCATAGGTATCGATGGTCACGCCGGTGAAACGGAACTGGTTAACTGAGAAGCGCGCGACCTGTTCGTCGGTGAGTTCGCCTTTCAACTCCACCGGTTTATAGCGGCTGTTTTGTTTCAGCTCATGCTCGAAGGTCTCAATCTCTTCCGGCGTTAAATCGACCATCGGCGTCAGCTGCTTCAGCGTTTCCTGCATGTTGTCGATTTTGTACGGCGTGATAAGGATGTCGTACCAGGTGACGTTGCGCACCAGCGGGATGCCATTGCGATCGTAAATCAGGCCACGCGTCGGCGCGATGGGGATCATTTTGATGTCGTTTTCGTTGGATCGCGTCTGATAATAGCTGTGCTGATCCACCTGAATGCGATACAGGTTAACGCCAAGGATAATGAAGCAGATGACGACCAGGGCAAAAGCGACAAGCGCACGGCGGAAAAACAGTTTTTCTTCAGCTTCGAAATTACGGAAATTCATCAGGGGGGCTTAGTCTCTTTGTTATCACGCTAATGATAAGCAGAGATTGCTTTAGAGCCAGCACGAAGATGCACAAGCCTGGGTAAAAGTGTGTCAGATGTTTACGAGGGGGAGAGATCGCCATAAATGGCGTGGTTAATTTCGTGCGGTGATGAATCAGGCCGCCATCAATGGCGACCTGACTGGCGAGTGCGTTTTACAAGATGCGCATTCTCGCGCACCTTATAAACCAGAGAGAATTAATCCCCCAGCAGCACCGACTCCAGCGCGATCTTGATCATATCGTTGAAGGTGGTCTGGCGCTCTGCAGCAGTGGTCTGCTCATGAGTGCGGATATGGTCCGACACGGTGCAGATGGTCAGCGCTTTAGCACCGAATTCCGCCGCCACACCGTAGATACCGGCCGCTTCCATTTCCACGCCCAGGATGCCGTACTTCTCCATCACATCGAACATCTGCGGATCTGGCGTGTAGAACAGATCGGCCGAGAAGATGTTACCGACGCGTGCATCAACGCCCAGTGCTTTAGCCGCATCAACCGCGTTACGCACCATGTCGAAGTCAGCAATCGCTGCGAAGTCGTGATCTTTGAAACGCATGCGGTTTACTTTGGAATCGGTGCAGGCACCCAGACCAATCACCACGTCACGCAGTTTTACGTCTGCACGCACCGCGCCGCAGGAGCCGACACGGATGATTTTCTTCACGCCGAAATCGGTGATCAGCTCTTTGGTGTAGATCGAGCAGGATGGAATACCCATACCGTGACCCATTACCGAAATCTTACGGCCTTTGTACGTCCCGGTGTAACCCAGCATGCCGCGTACGTTGTTCACTTCAACCGCATCTTCCAGGAAGGTTTCTGCGATGTGCTTAGCGCGCAGCGGATCGCCCGGCATCAGTACCACGTCCGCGAAGTCACCCATTTCTGCATTAATATGAGGCGTTGCCATGGTTATTTTCCTTTTTAAAATTGGTGGGCTGTTTTACAGCAGGCTTTTGCCGTAGTCCATGCTGGACAGGCCAAAATACTTCGCAATGGTCTGGCCGATATCCGCAAAGGTATCGCGATAACCCAGCGATCCCGGCTTCACTCTCGGACCATAAATCAAAATCGGAATGTGCTCGCGCGTGTGCTCGGTGCCTTGCCAGCTTGGGTCACAACCGTGGTCGGCGGTGAGGATCAAAATATCCCCCTCTTTCACCAGCTCCATCAACTCGGGCAAACGGCGGTCGAAGAACTCTAACCCACCGGCATAACCGGCGATATCGCGACGATGGCCCCATGTGGAGTCAAAATCAACGAAGTTGGTGAACACGATGGCGTTGTCCGGCGCCTTTTTCATCTGCTCGATGGTGGCGTTAAACAGCGCATCCAGACCGGTGGCTTTCACCTTCTGAGTAATGCCCTGCTCGGCATAGATATCCGCAATTTTACCTACGGAAATCACTTCGCCGCCCTTCTCGTCCACCAGCTTTTTCAGCATGGTCGGCGCAGGCGGTTCCACCGCGAGATCGTGGCGGTTGCCGGTACGCTCGAAGTTGCCCGCTTTGTCACCGACAAACGGACGCGCAATCACACGGCCGATGTTGTAGCCACCGTTGGTCAGCTCTTCACGCGCGATTTCGCACAGCTCATACAGACGATCCAGACCAAAGGTCTCTTCGTGGCAGGCAATCTGGAACACCGAGTCCGCCGAGGTGTAGAAAATCGGCTTGCCGGATTTCATGTGCTCTTCGCCCAACTGGTCGAGGATCACCGTACCAGACGAATGGCAGTTACCGAGATAACCCGGCAAATCGGCGCGTTTCACCAGTACGTCGAGCAGTTCCTGCGGGAAGCTGTTCTCTTTGTCACTGAAGTAGCCCCAGTCAAACAGCACTGGCACGCCAGCGATTTCCCAGTGGCCTGACGGCGTATCTTTACCGGATGACAGCTCGCTGGCGTAAGCGTAGGCACCAATGATTTCGGCATTGGCGTCGAGGCCCGGCGGGAAGCGGCCAGTAGAGAGTTCAGCCGCTTTACCCAGGCCGAGCGCGGTCAGGTTAGGCAGATGCAGCGGGCCTTCGCGACCAACGTTGGCGCGGCCTTCGAAGCACGCTTCGGCGATATGGCCGAGCGTATCCGATCCTTCATCACCGAATTTTTCGGCGTCTTTGCTGGAGCCGATCCCGAAGGAGTCGAGAACCATAATAAAAGCACGTTTCATGCAAGTCTCCTGCGCAATGGCGCGATGACAAGTCAAAAAAAAGCGATCAGATCAGTATACCCGAACGGCCGCTGCCTGGCACCAAGAAGCGTTACTCGCTGACGCGGCGATACACCACCGGCGTCTCTTCAGGCGCGCGGTCGCTCAGGGTAATCGCCGCTTTCACTGCTTCGGCGGCTTGCTGCCATTGCGCTTCTGAAGCGGCATGAATCACCGCCAGCGGGCGCTGCACGTCAATTTTGGTGCCCAACGTGGTCATCTCGCTCAGGCCCACGCTGTAATCAATGCTGTCGCTGGCACGCTGACGGCCACCGCCAAGCGATACCACCGCCATACCCAGCGCACGCGTATCCATGGCGCTGACAATCCCGGCGCGATCGGCGTACACCGCTTTGCTCAGCATCGGCGCAGGCAGATAGCTGTCCATGCGCTCGATGAAATCAACCGGACCATTCTGCGCCGCCACCATACGCGCGAACACTTCCGCCGCTTTGCCGTTATCGAGTACGTTTTGCAGTTTCTGCCGCGCTTCGGCGTCGTTGTCGGCCAGCTTGCCGGAGATCAGCATTTCCGAGCACAGCGCCATGGTCACTTCCAGCAGACGCGGGTTGCGCGCCTCACCGGTGAGGAATTTCACCGCTTCACGCACTTCCAGTGCGTTACCGGCGGTGGATGCCAATACCTGATTCATGTCGGTGAGCAGCGCAGTGGTTTTGCATCCCGCACCGTTCGCCACGCCGACAATCGCCTGCGCCAGATTTTCGGATGCTTCGAAGGTTGGCATAAAGGCACCGGAACCGACTTTCACATCCATCACCAGCGCATCCAGTCCTTCGGCCAGCTTTTTGGCGAGGATCGAGGCGGTGATCAGCGGGATGGAATCAACGGTAGCGGTGATATCACGCGTGGCGTAGAAACGCTTGTCGGCAGGCGCCAGCGAGTTGGTCTGGCCGATAATCGCGATGCCCACATCTTTAATGATCTGGCGGAAACGATCGTCGCTCGGGAAGATATCGAAACCGGGAATGGCTTCCAGCTTGTCCAGCGTGCCGCCGGTATGACCGAGGCCACGTCCGGAGATCATCGGTACGTATCCGCCGCACGCCGCCACCATCGGGCCGAGCATTAGGGAGGTCACGTCACCCACGCCGCCGGTGGAGTGTTTATCGACGATTGGGCCGTTGAGGTTCAACGATTTCCAGTTGAGCACCGAGCCGGAATCGCGCATCGCCATGGTCAGCGCCACGCGTTCTTCAAGATTCATGTCGTGGAAATAGATGGTCATCGCCAGCGCGGCGATTTGCCCTTCAGACACGCTGTTGTCGCGCACACCATTGATGAAGAAGCGGATCTCCGCCTCACTCAGTGGCAGGCCGTCGCGTTTTTTTCGAATAATTTCTTGTGGCAGGAACACGGTTGCCTCCCCGGAGAATGCTGTGAAAACGGTGCGACCTCGGCCAGGTGCGCACCAATGCGCACCCTAAGAAAACGCACCGAACATCGGTTAAATCAGTAGCCCGCTTTGCTGGTCGCGGTGGCGTGGCCCAGCGTGTTCAGCAGGCTCGCTAACAGGCTTGAAGCGCCAAAGCGGAAGTGGCGCGCATCCGCCCAGCCTTCGCCCAGAATGTCATCTGCCAGCTTGAGGTAGATCGCTGCATCTTCTGCGGTGCGAACGCCACCCGCAGGTTTAAAGCCGACCTGCTGTTTAACGCCTTTATCGTGAATCACCTGCATCATAATCGCCGCCACTTCTGGCGTGGCGTTAACCGGCACTTTACCGGTCGAGGTTTTGATGAAATCTGCACCGGCATCGATAGCAATTTCAGACGCCGCGCGAATCAGCGCTTCTTCTTTCAATTCACCGGTTTCGATGATCACTTTCAGCAGCACGTTGGCGGCGGCACAGGCTTCTTTACAGGCTTTCACCAGCTCAAAACCGATGTCGCGATTTCCAGCGATCAGCGCGCGATACGGGAACACCACGTCCACTTCATCTGCACCATAAGCAATCGCCGCACGCGTTTCTGCCAGCGCGATCTCAACGTCATCATTGCCGTGTGGGAAGTTAGTCACTGTGGCAATGCGAATATCTGGCGTGCCCTGCTCGCGCAATGCTTTACGTGCCGCAGGGATGAAACGTGGATAGATGCAAATCGCTGCGGTGTTACCGGCTGGCGATTTCGCCTGATGGCACAGCGCGATCACCTTCTCATCGGTGTCATCTTCGTTCAGGGTGGTCAAATCCATCAGTTGCAGGGCGCGTTGTGCGGCCGCTTTGAGATCGGTCATGATGCTCTCCAAAAGGTGACCGGCAGACGACGCCACCGGATAATGTGATAATTCTAACAAACCACACCTGAATGAATTGCGCTTCATGTCACATGAAAAAAGAAAATTCGTCATATGAATACAATTATTTAGTGATATGCATCACAAATAATCGCTAGCACAGCGGTTTTCAGGCGTAATACAGGTTGTGAATATTATCACAAAACAGAGCGAGAATGTGTAATGCCGATTTTAATACTGTAGCCAATACCGGCCAAAATAGCGGCAAATCCAGATTGTGTCGGGAGGGGATCAGGCAGGCAGAGCAAACACGCGCAGGCTGTTTTGCCATAGTGCATCGGCAATGATGTTGGGCGATTCACTGCGCAGCTGACACAGCACGTCAAACACGTTACGCGCGCGCTCAGGACGGTTGGGCTGCCCCTGATAACCCTGCAACGGCATATCGGGCGCATCGGTTTCCAGTAACAGCGAGGTGAGCGGCAGATTAGCAATAGTGTTGCGGGTTTTACTGGCGCGCTCGTAGGTGATGGTGCCGCCCACGCCAATCGCATAGCCAAGCTGGATAAAACGTTCCGCCTGCTGCTGGCTGCCAGCAAAACCGTGCACCACGCCACGTCGCGGTAAATCATGGCGACGCAGATGCAGCGCCAGCTGATCGTGTGTGCGACGGGAATGCAGGATTACTGGTAAGTCGTATTTTTTCGCCAGTTTGAGCTGTGCATCCAGCAAACGAGCCTGCTTATCAAACTGCGCGTCTTCCATATACAGATCGAGGCCGATCTCGCCGATCGCCACGCGTTTGCTATCCGGCGTTTGCAGCCACTGTTCCAGCTGATCCAGATGCGAGTCTTCGTGCACGGCAATATTGATCGGATGCAGACCCAACGCGGCGTAAAGCGCGTCATGCTGCTGCGCCAGCTGGCTGACCAACGCAAAGCGGCTGGCATCCACGCTCGGCACAATAATGCGTTCCACACCCGACTGCGCCGCGCTCGCGATGCTGCCTGCGGCGTCATCGACAAACGGCGGAAAATCAAAATGGCAGTGGGTGTCGATAAATCTCATGCCAGCGATCCTGCATCAAAGTCTGCATCGTTATCCGCCAGCGGCGGCGTGTGCACAGCACGATTGTCTGGCGCATTCGCCACGGCGGCCGGCGGCGTTACGGTGGTCTGGCGCAGGAACGGTTCGGCATCGCTAAGCCATTGACCCAGCGTCGCGAGGAAATAGCGACCGCTGCGGCGGCCCAAATGGTAATCCTGATTAAGTGAAGCCAAACGACTACCGAGCGCCATACTCGCCAGCGGTTTCGGCGGGTAAATTTCAATGATGCGCAGATCGTCCGGCGGCTGATCGATGAATTGCTGAATCTCACGATAGCTCTCTTCATGATGATGCAGGATATTGATCATCGGCTGCAGCGCGCTGTCACCCAGCCAACGCTCCATGCGTTTGAACCACTTGGGCGTATAAGACATTTGTGACGGCACGGTGCGGATCACCACAATGGTATCGGCACCGCGTCGGGCCGCTTCGCGTACCGGAATCGCATCGCTGATACCGCCATCCAGATAGCTCACGCCGTCCATCAGCACACCGCTGCGATAGAACCCCGGAATGGCGCTGGAGGCTTTGATCACGTCATGCCAGTTCAGGCTGGTGGGATTGAAATATTCGGCGCGGTAATCATCACCGCGACAGGCGCACATGTAGAACTCGCTGCCTTTTGCAAATAGCCCTTCGGCGGTGCTGAGCGACAAGGGAAACTCTTGTTTGGTGATGTCGATCAGCCAGTCGAGATCGATCAGATGGCCACCGCGCACAAAGCGCAACGGATCAAAAAACAGTTTGCTGGTGGTGTAACGCGTGATGACACGACGAGCATAGCCCGGCTGGGCACAGACGAACGCCGACAGGTTTTGTGCCCCTGCGGAGGTGCCTAACATTAGTTGGAAAGGGTTGAAACCTGCACGTTGAAACTCATCCAGCACGCCTGCGGTGAAGATGCCGCGTTGACCGCCGCCTTCGCAGACCAGTGCAATTTTTTGGGATTTAAACGGGGTGAGCGCCAGTGGCTCGAAGGTGTCCAGTGACACCGGGATGCGTATTCCCAATGGATGTCCCTCAGTTTTCCTGCTCTGAGGGAGCCGCCTACGGCAGCATCCCGGAGAACCAGTCATTGTCATTCCCTGACCTATTGCATCGTGCAATCGGTGCGGCTGCCTATTATGCCGCAAATGACTGGTCTCCGCTTTAGTGACTCGCGGGTTAGCGTTGTGTTAACGCAATCGGTCAGGGTCGTTTACGCCCGGTAAACAGGCTTACGAGGAACAGAATAATACCGACAATGAAGACAATTTTAGCTGCCCATGCTGCCGTACCCGCCAGACCGCCGAAACCTAATGCTGCAGCAATCAGAGCGATGACCAGAAAGATAATACCCCAACGAAACATAAGCCTCTCCTTTACCATGTGAAAATCGAACTGCTTATACACATATCACTGTTTTTATTACGATACGGCACCATCACGATGCCGATCGGCTTGCGTTAAGATTTCACCTTCAGGTCATTCTTCACGCTTTTTACGCCTTCAATGGCTTTGGCGATTTTCTCAGCACGATCAGACTGTGCCTGGTTCGCCACTTCTCCTGATAACTGCACCACGCCATCGGTGGTTTCCACCTTCACGTTGCGCGATGGCACAATGTCATCTGCTAAAAGCTTAGCTTTTATTTCACTGGTGGTTGCGGTATCCCCCGCATAACCTTTCAATGATGTTTCTTTGCTGTCTTTAACGTGCAGTTTGTCACTGACGGATTTCACACCCTCAACTTTTTGCACCAGCGCCACGGCTTTTTCCGCCTGATCCTGTGAGGCGACAAAGCCGCTCAACGTGACCACGCCCTGATGCGTTTTTACTGAGATATCCGTACTTTTAATCGCTTCGTCATCCACCAGCGCCGCTTTGGCTTTGGCAGTGATGCCGCTGTCATCCATAAAACCATCGACTTTTTTCATAGAACTATCGATTTTAGAACCCGTGCTGCTGGTATCCGCAGCAAACGCCGCGCCGCCCATCAGAGCAGTAGAAGCCAGAGCGGCAATCAGGGTTTTGGCAATCTTAGTCTTATTCATCGATATCATCCTTCTATCAGTTAACTCACTCGCAACTGCGAATGCGCCAGCAACAAACGGCGTTGCTGCATTCATGGACGTAATGAAACCAGAGGTCTCTTTTCTCGTCCGACAGGATAATCATAGTAGGGATTACAGGTTTTGCTGGCTTTTGTGGTTGATATCTCGCCAAAAAGCGATAAACGCAGCGCAAATAGGAACAGTCTGTAGGATAAAAACAGGGCCAGTGAAAATTACTGGCCCAGATTTGAGGCGGGATTAATGTTCGCGCGTTTTGCGGAACGTCACGTCAGGATAGCGTTCCTGCGTGATGTTGAGGTTTACCATGGTTGGAGCGATGTAAGTGAGGTTATCACCGCCATCCAGCGCCAGGTTCACTTCGTTTTTGCGTTGGAAATCGTCGAATTTCTTCGCATCGCTGCACTCAACCCAACGGGCGGTTGAGACGTTGATCGCTTCATAAATCGCTTCAACGTTGTATTCGCTTTTCAGACGCGCCACGACCACTTCAAACTGCAGCACACCGACCGCACCGACGATCAGATCGTTGTTGTGCACCGGACGGAACACCTGCACCGCGCCCTCTTCCGACAGCTGAACCAGACCTTTCAGCAGCTGTTTCTGCTTCAGCGGATCGCGCAGACGAATTCGACGGAACAACTCCGGCGCGAAGTTCGGAATACCGGTGAACTTCATGTTTTCACCCTGGGTAAAGGTGTCGCCGATCTGAATCGTGCCGTGGTTGTGCAAACCGATGATGTCGCCCGGATAGGCTTCTTCTACGTGCGAGCGGTCGCCAGCCATAAAGGTCAACGCATCCGAAATCACCACGTCTTTGCCGGTACGCACCTGGCGCAGCTTCATGCCTTTTTCGTACTTGCCGGAAACCACACGCATGAAGGCAACACGGTCACGGTGTTTGGGATCCATGTTGGCCTGGATCTTAAACACGAAGCCGCTGAACTTCTCTTCTTTGGCTTCCACCAGACGCGTATCGCTTTTGCGCGGCATCGGCGTCGGTGCCCAGGCCACCAGGCCATCGAGCATATGATCGACGCCGAAGTTACCCAACGCGGTACCGAAGAACACCGGCGTTAGGTCGCCGCTCAGGAACAGCTCGTGATCGAATTCATTTGATGCGCCCTGCACCAGTTCCAGCTCATCGCGCAGCTGTTGTGCCAGGTCTTCACCAACGGCGGCGTCCAGGTCCGGGTTCGCCAGGCCTTTAACAATACGCACATCCTGAATGGTGTGACCCTTACCGGTTTGATACAGGTAAGTTTCATCTTTGTAGAGGTGATACACGCCCTTGAACAGTTTGCCGCAGCCAATCGGCCAGGTGATCGGCGCACAGGCGATCTTCAGCTCACTCTCGACCTCATCCAGCACTTCCATCGGATCGCGGATGTCACGGTCAAGTTTGTTCATAAAGGTGATGATCGGTGTGTCACGCAGACGGGTAACTTCCATCAGCTTACGGGTACGATCTTCAACACCTTTCGCGGCATCGATCACCATCAAACAGCAGTCAACCGCCGTCAGCGTACGGTAAGTATCTTCGGAGAAGTCTTCGTGCCCTGGGGTATCCAGCAGGTTTACGAGGCTGTCGCGATACGGGAACTGCATCACCGAGGTGGTGATGGAGATACCACGTTGTTTCTCCATCTCCATCCAGTCGGATTTTGCATGCTGGCTGGAGCCACGGCCTTTGACGGTACCGGCGGTTTGGATCGCCTGCCCGAACAGCAGCACTTTTTCGGTAATGGTGGTTTTACCGGCATCCGGGTGCGAGATGATCGCAAACGTACGGCGGCGCGCCACTTCATCTAAAAAGGAAGGATTAGACATGTATGAATTCTTCTTCAAGGGCAACACGCGGGCAGCGCGCTGCGAATAAATCGTTCCGGGCAAAGCCGGGGGATAACGGAACCAATGGTGACGCAGTGGCGTCAGTTCACAGCAAGATGTGCGCGATCTACATTGGCAATAATCCGGTTATCCAGTAAGCGTTGAGGCGGCATAGCATACAATATTTCAGCAGGCGGGGAAATCGTGGGATAAGCGTGAAGATACCAATAATGCGCGATGAATCGCGCCGCAACAGCAGAGTGCAGATGCGTAACCGCGCAATCCGTTGCGCGGAATAACGCCATCAACCTAAAACGCGTACTACCGCTGCCTTGAAGATCTTGACCCCGATCTCCAGCGAACTCAGTTCAAAACGCATATCCGGATGATGCAGGCCCGGCACCAGGTTGGTGCCCAATCCCCAGAAACCGGCTTTCACCTGCGGATTCTTCACCGGGTAGTAGAAGAAATCTTCACTGCCTGGGGTGGATTTGGTGTCCAGCAGCCCTTCTTCACCCAGCACATCAACGATCGCCGCGCGGATCACCGCAGTGGCCTCTTCGTGAATCTCCGCCGCCGGCATCTCTTTCAGCACGACAACTTCAGCCGTTGCGCCTAAGGCGGCAACGCTGTGCTGAATCGCCTGCGTCACCTTCTGTTTCAACACCTCCATCGGCGCGTTCTCCTGAGAACGCAGATCCCACACCACGCGCGCCTCATCCGGCACCGAGTTGGTCACGCCCGCATCGCACAGGAAGCGCGTGGCTTTCACGCTCCAGGTCAGGCCCGGCGCCAGATGGATGCTGTTCACCGCCTGCACCGCTTGCACGGCGGCATCCAACGCATTGACGCCCAAATGCGGGCGCGCAGCATGCGCAGGCACACCTTTTATCGTCGCTTCCAGCGTGCTGCACGCCGAATACAATACCGCTGGCGTGGCCTGGCCGACGTGGCACTCTTCCAATGGACGCACGTGGAAACCGAGGATCATCTCGACGTCATCCAGCGCGCCACCCTCAATCATCGACAGCGCACCAGCACCGAGTTCTTCCGCCGGCTGGAACAGCAGCTTGAGTTTGCCGCGCTTGATTGCGCCCTCTTTCAGCAGCTCCTGCGCCGCCGTGAGCACTACCGAAGAGTGCCCATCATGGCCGCAGGTGTGACGCGCGCAGGCGACACCGTTAATGATATGGCCGAGCGCATCCATATCGGCACGCAGCGCCAGCACCGGCCCCGGCACGCCGCTGTCAATTTCTGCCACGATGCCGGTGGTGTTGTTAATTCCGCGTGTGACCTTAATCCCCGCTTGTTCCAGCTGGTCGGCAATGTAAGCGGAGGTTTTGAATTCTTCGAAACCTAACTCCGGGATTTCATGCAAGAAATGATAGTGATCTAAAACGTTCGACACCGCTAAGCTCCTGAGATGTAAAGGCTCGCTCCAGCATCCGCCGATGCACGGCTATAATCAATCCAGCGTGAATGAAAATGAGTCAAAACTGAGAACTCTTCGCATTCAATAAACGGAATAATTCCATTTACAATCAATAAGATAATTTCAACTTTTTCATGAAAAAGCCTTCACAAAAAAGTATAGATTGATGCATAATTCACCGTACTTCACCTGACAAATTAAAAAGGACTCAGCCATGTTAACTGCTGAAATGACCTCACGCCTGAACGACCAACTGAACCTCGAATTCTTCTCTGCCAACCTGTATCTGCAGATGAGCGCATGGTGCAGCGACAAAGGTTTTGAAGGTGCCGCTTCATTCCTGAAATCGCATTCTCGCGAAGAGATGGAGCACATGCAGCGCCTGTTCGATTACGTCAGCGATGCCGGTTCTCTGCCGGTGCTGGGCAGCATTGCCGCCCCTGCCGTTAGCTGGAACTCACTGAATGACGTGCTGGAAGAAGCGATGAAGCACGAGCAGCTGATCACCCAGCGCATCAACGACCTGGTTCACACCGCGTTGATGTCTCAGGACTACTCAACCTTCAACTTCCTGCAGTGGTATGTGGCTGAGCAGCACGAAGAAGAGAAGCTGTTCAAAACCGTACTGGATAAACTGGCGCTGGTGGGCAACAAAGGCGAAGGCCTGTTCCTGGTGGACAAAGACCTGGGCCGCATGAACGTCGAAGGCCACGGCCAGTCATAATAAAGATTACATACAGCAAACAGCACAACGCCCGGCAATGCCGGGCGTTTTTTTATGTTGAAACCGTGCGCTTAGATGGCGACGAGCGTATACACGATCAGGAGCGCATCAATACGCCCCTACGTGAGCGCCGCCATTTATGGCGACTTCTTACTCCAGCTCTTTCAGACGCAGTTCTGAAGGTTGCGGGCGACCAAAGAAATAGCCCTGGAACAGCGTACAACCCTCTTCACGCAGCTTGGCGAATTGCTCACTGCTCTCCACCCCTTCGGCGGTGATCTGAATATCCAGACTGCGGCTCATACCGGTAATCGCGCGGATAATCGCCATGGCTTCACGGCTGTCGCCCATATCGTTAATAAACGATTTGTCGATTTTGATCTTGTCGAACGGGAAAGATCGCAGATAGCTGAGCGATGAATAGCCGGTACCGAAATCATCCAGCGCAATCTGCACACCAATCGCCTTTAAGCTTTGCAAGGTGCGGATATTGCCCAGCGTATCGTCGAGCAGAACCGATTCCGTGATCTCCACTTCGAGGCGATGCGGAGCCAGCCCGGATTCACGTAACGCGCCTTCCACCACCGACACCAGCGAGCTGTTCTTGAACTGCAGCGGCGACAGGTTAACCGACACCGACTGCTCGGTGCCCCAACTCTGCGCCTCGCGGCAGGCTTCATACAGCGCGTAAGCGCCCAGCATGTGGATCAGCCCGGTCTCTTCGGCAATCGGGATAAAATCATTTGGCATGATCAAGCCTTTCACCGGATGGTGCCAGCGCATCAGCGCCTCATAACCAATGATTTCGTCTTCATTGGTGATCGGCTGGTAGTAGAGCTTGAGCTGACGTCCGGTAATTGCATCACGCAGATCGTTTTCAATCACGCGGCGACTGCGCGCCACATCATCCATTTCCATGGTGAAGTGTTCAAAGCGGTTGCGCCCGTTGCGTTTGGCTTCGTACAACGCCATATCCGCACAGCGCAACATATGCTCCGGCGTGTTGGTGACCTGTGACGTCAACGCGATGCCCACGCTCAGGCCGACGGATAGGTTGTGCCCTTCGACGTTGATCGGCGGACGGATCGCTTCGATGAGGCGTTGAGCCACCACCGCGGCTTCCTGCGCGTTGTTGATATTCGGCAGCACGATAGCAAACTCGTCGCCGCCAATACGCGCCAACGTATCGTGATCGCGCAGCGCACTGCGCAAGCGTTTTGCCACCACGCGCAGCAGATCGTCACCAATCTGATGACCCAGCGCATCGTTCACGTTCTTGAAGTTATCGAGATCGAGGCACAGCGTGGCGCTCAGCGCATGGTGATGATTATCCTGACGCAGCGCTTCACTCAGCTTCTGCCGGAACAGAATACGGTTTGGCAGGCTGGTCAGGTTATCGTGGTGCGCCATATGGTGAATGCGCGCATCGGCTTCACGCTGATCCGTCACATCTTCCACAATCAGCATCACGTAGTTCTGGCGCATATCTTTGCCGCTGATGGTGGTGGCGCGGGTATGCAGAATACGATCGCCGCCTGCGGTCAGCAGCAGCTGTTCACGCGAATGAATGCCTTCACTGCGCAGCGCGATATCCGCCAGGCTGTTGAAGTAATCACTCAGCTCCGCCGACATACACTCGTGCGGACGCTTATGCATAATCAATGATTTGCTGACGCCAAATAGCTGCTCGGCTTTGTCGTTGACCATCAAGATTTCGCGGCTGATGGCATCTTCCACAATCACGCACGACGGGATATTACTGATGATGGTGTCGAGGAAGCCAGACAGCTCAGACATCTTGGCACTCTGCGCCTGCGCCAAATCCCGCGCGCGCAGCAGTTGCTGCTCGTTCTCACGACGTTCGGTGACATCACGGGTGATCTTAGCAAAGCCGATCATCTTGCCATCTTCATTGTGGATGGCATCGATCACCACATGCGCCCAGAACGCCGAGCCATCTTTACGATAGCGCCAGCCTTCATCTTCAAATCGGCCGGTTTTCAGCGCAATACCCAGGTTGGCTTCCGGCGTGTTGGCCAGCCGCTCCTGCGAACCGTAAAACACCGAGAAATGCTGGCCGACAATCTCCTCGGAAAGATAGCCTTTGGCACGCTGTGCCCCGGCGTTCCAGTTCACCACGCGGCCCTGCAGATCCAGCATATAAATGGCGTAATCGGTGACGCCTTCCACCAGCAGACGGAAGGTTTTCTCGTACTCCTGCTGCTTACGTTGCAGCTCACGCTGCTCGGTGCAGTCGCGGGTGATCTTGGCGTAGCCAATCAGGTTGCGTGAATCATCACGTATGGCATCAATGATCACATGTGCCCAGAACGCACTGCCATCTTTGCGATAGCGCCAGCCTTCATCCTCGAAGCGCCCGGTTTTAAACGCGGTGCTGAGGTTTTTTTCCGGGATATGATCTTTACGATCCTGCGCACTGTAGAAGCGCGAGAAGTTCTGACCAACAATCTCTTCGGCCACGTAACCTTTGGCACGCTGCGCGCCGGCATTCCAGTTTTCGACGTTGCCGTCGAGATCAAGCATGTAGATGGCGTAGTCCGTTACGCCTTCAACTAATAAACGGAAACGTTGCTCCTGTTCCTGTTGTTTACGCTGCTGTTCCTGCTGAACCGTGCAGTCACGCGTGATTTTGGCAAAGCCAAGCAGTTCGCCGAAGTCGTCGCGAATCGCATCAATCACCACATGTGCCCAGAAGGCGCTGCCATCTTTACGATAACGCCAGCCTTCGGTTTCGAAGCGTCCCACTGCTGTTGCTACGGAAAGCCCGCGCTGTGGCGCACCGTTTTTACGATCTTCTTCGCTGTAGAACAGCGCAAAGTTTTTACCGACGATTTCGTCGGGCGTGTAACCTTTGGCGCGTTGTGCCCCTGCATTCCAGTTGGCGACGGTGCCATCGGGTTTGAGCATGTAAATGGCATAATCCACCACGCTCTGCACCAATAGCCGGTACATGACGTCAGAGTTATTATTCATTGTTATTCGCCTATTGCTGGCCTGGTATTAATTGCTTCTTAAGAAAAATCTTAATTGCTGTGGAGACTTAAACGCAAAAGCGCAGCGCTGACAAGCGTTAATCACCCACAAACAAAAGTTGGTAGTCAGGTTATCGGCAATGGCGAAAAAACATTCAGCGGGATACTCAATTTATTCTGCTACGTTGACGCTGCTCGTGGGGGAAACGCGGGCTATCAAGATGGCATTGCAGGGGAAAATGCGCTTGCCAGTACAAAGGGGCGCGCGCAGCTAAAATCGGGCACTCCGTCGCCGCAACAAAGGCTGGGATCACGCGCTGGGCAGCGGTTTTCGCGATCAACCACAGCTGATCGTCGATCGGCGGATGAACATTCCACGGCAGCCAGCGTGCCTGCTGATCGGCCAGCAACCGTGCAGCGCGCGTGCCAGGTGCAACGTGACTGCTGAAGATCAGCTTAAAGTCAGGCTGCTCACTGAGCTGTGCCGCCAAACCGCTGTCGGCCACCGCATCGGCGGCCACAATCACATCCGAAGCCCGCCACTGTTCCGGCTGCGGCTGTTTCAACAAACGCACTAATCCCAGCGCCGTGGTGGCGGGCAGTTTGTCCATCGCCAGCAGCTGTGCGACTTCACTGCGAATTTGCGGGCAGAGCTGAACCGCCAGACCTCGCGCGGTGAGCTGCAAAGCAACTTCCGGTCCGCGACCGTGTTCCGGCACCGCAATCACTGCACCGTGAGTGGCCGCAATCGCCAATGCATCCATCTGATCGCACAGACGCTGCGTGCGGTCGCCGTAGGACGCATCGGTGATCAACAGCTTCGCCTGCGGTGGACAATCAAACGGCAGCAGCAGCGCTTCACGACTCCAGTCGCCCATATAAGTGATGCCACCGGCAATTGGCAGATGGAACCATACCGAACCCGGCGAATGACCGCTGCGTCCGGTAAACAGATTCAACGGGCCAATGGCGCTCTGGCCGCGCAACGGCAGTAGACGCCGCGCATACATCGGTATCGCCACGTTGCCTAACTGCAACCAGGTCTGTTCGGTAGCGTATACCGGCGGCGAACCGATCTGTGCCCAACAGTCGAGCGAGGCGGCGTGATCGATATGCGAGTGGGTCAAACACAGCGCATCAACGCGGCCAATGGCGCGGATATCCGGGCGCACGCCAGGTTGTGGACCGGCGCCAAGATCCCACAACAGGCGATAGCCTTCCATCTCGACCAAAAAGGCCGCGGGCAACTTGCCGCCCACACCGCTGATAACCGTTAAGCTTGCCATGGTAAAACCCCTTGCGGCAGACGCCGCGCCAGTCGCGTTGCCAATCCCATCAGCAAACACACGACCAGAATCATCAGGCAGCCTACCGCGGCCGCCAGCGAGGCGGATCCCCCTTCGTCAAGGAACACGATGGTGGGTCCGATGGTTTGGGTTTGCGAGGTCACCAGCAATACCGAAACCTGGATTTCATTCAGTGCGGTGAGGAACACCAGCACCGTGCCCGCCAGCGCAGAAGGCGCGGCCAGCGGCAGTAAAATATCGCGCACGCGGCGCATAAAGTTGGCACCGCACAAGCGAGCGGCTTCATCCAGCGCCGGTTCCAGCTGCGCGAAGCCCGCCAGCGTCGGACGCAGCACCAGCGCGAGGAAGTTGGCCAGATACGCGGCGAGGATGATCCACACCGTGCCATACAGCGACACATTGATTATCGGCAGCGGGCGCAGGAAAAACAGCATCGCCGCCACGCCGGTGACAATACCCGGCAAGGCATAGGTGAGTTCACTCGCCAGCCACAGGCCGCGCACCAGTTTGGTCCGTCGCCAGCTGAGGAAATACGCCAGAAACAGCGCGGTGGACGTCAAAATAATCGCCGCCAGCGAGGTCAATCCGAGGCTAGTCATAAACGCATGGCGCACCGCCGGATAGCCCCACAGCGCGCTGCGGAAGTTCTCCAGCGTCAGGGTTTGCCAGGTGAGCGCCTGACCAAATCCGCTGGTGAGCGCGGTGATCAGCAGTGCGCTGACCGGCAGCAACAGCGTCAGTGCCATCCACAGCCAGGCCGCACCTTCAATGGCTACACGACCGCGTCCCAATGATTGCTGCCACAGGCGCGGCGCACCGTTGACGCGCACATCGTGACGACCACCGAGCCAGGCGCTGGCCACCATGCCTGCCAGCGTGATCACCGCGATCAGCAGGGCGTAAACCGCAGTGTTCGGCAAGGCGCTGGGACCAATGCCGTTGAGCTGCTGATAGACCAAAGTGATGAGCGTTGGCACGCGGGCCGGAATCCCGAGCATCGCCTGAATACCGAAGTTACCGGCGGCGGCGACAAAGGTCAGCGCGGCACCGGCAAAAATCGCCGGACGCGCCAGCGGTAAAATAATGGTGAACAGCACGCGCATCCGCGATGCACCGCTGATCTGTGCCGCTTCGACTAAATCGGCCGGTAAACGACGCAAACCGGCGCGTACCGTAAGAAACACCAGCGGCGCGTTGTGTGTGCCGAGCAGCAGCACGATGCCGCTCAGCGAATAGAGCGGCTGCTCGCCGGGCGCAAACCACGGCAAGCCGAGCGAGCCAAACAGCAGCGCTAACGGGCTGGACGGTGCCAGCGCCTGCAGCCAGGCGAGCGCCGTGACCTGCGGCGGAATCATCAGCGGCAGGATAAACGCGAACACCCATGCGGTTTTGGCGCGCAGATCGCTCAGCGCCACCAGCCAGGCGGCGGCAGTGCCGAGCAGCACGGAAATCAGTGTCGAGCTAAGGGCGATGAGCAACGTATTGCCACTGGCAATCAGCACGCGGTCGCTGGCAATCAGGCGCGTCAATCGCGCCAGATCCGGCACGCCTTGTGGCGCTATCGCCGTCCACACCAGGCGCAGCAGCGGCGCGACAGACAGCAAACCAATCAGCAGCACCATCAGTGCCAGGATCAGCTTTTCACTGTTGAAACGGAAGCGCTTACCGCCTCGCGACGCATTACGCCATTCGTTGCTCACCACGCTCATGCTTAGCCGCCAAACAGCGCGGTGAACTGATCGCGCACCGTGGCATCTTCCTTGATGGCTTTCACCACATCTGGCGTCAGCAGCTTGATTTTATTGATTGGCGTGAAGCCAGCCGGCGCAGAAACACGATCGTCCACCGGGCGGTTGCCCTGCTCGACCACCAGCTTCTGGCCTTGCTCAGACAGCATAAAGTTCACAAAAGCTTTGGCGGCGGGCAGGTTGTGCACCGACTTCATGATCGCTACCGGCTCAGTCACATAAGAGACACCCTCTTTCGGGTACACCAGATCCACCGGCGAGCCTTTTTTCTTCGCCAGAATCACATCGGCGTCAGTGATAATGCCGTATTTATCCAGCCCGCTGGCGACCGCTTTCAACGCCGGGCCGTTGCCGCCCTGCGGTGCCACGCCAATCGCTGCCAGCTTCTTGTAGAAGTTCCAGCCGATAGTCGGCGTGTTGATATCGGTGTGCAGTTTGTACAGCGCCGCGCCGGAGTAAAGCGGGCTTGGCATGGCGATCTGGCCTTTATTGGCTTCTACCGCCAGCGCGTTCCAGCTGTCAATCGGCTGTGCGTGCTGGGTGTTATAAGCAATCACCGTGGCGATGATTTTGGTGCCAAAGAAGGTTTTGTCTTTGTCGTAGAACGACGGATTGATGTGGCTCAGTGGCGCATCTTTGTAGCTGTAAAGCTGGTTCTGATTCTTCAGCGCGCCAAGGTTGATGGCATCGGCAATCAGCAGCACATCTGGCTTGGCACCGCCGCTCATCATCTCGGTCTGCAACACGTTCATCAACTGCGTGGTGCCGTTACGCGTCCACTCCACGTCGACGTTCGGGTACGCGGCTTTGAACGCGTCCACGGTTTGCTGCGCAATTTCCGGTGCCTGCGAGGTGTAGATCACCAGTTTGCCGGACGGGGCATCTTCGGCGTGACTGGCGGCGGCGAATACTAATCCACTGGCTAACATCAAAGCGTTAAAAGACGTGCGCATAGCAATTTCCCTAAGTATCTGAATGTTATGAAGGAAGAATCCAACCGTCGCACAGCGCCACACCAAGGGTCGCGTCAACAACGGGTAAAGCGGCATCGGCCAGATGCAGCGTGATGCTGTGATCTGGTGACTCAATGGGTGCAACATCAATCTGGTAATGACTGCCGCGATAGATCACCCGCTGCACGCGCGCCGCAAACTGCGGTTCACCTGGCTCGGCAAGGCGGAAATCCACCGCGTGAAAACTGGCTTTGCCGTGGGGCATCGGGCGTTGGTCTGGTGCGCAACGCAAGGTGGCACGAAGGCCGCACAGTGTGGCGAGCGCTTTGCCCTCGCCGGTCGGTTCGATATCGCTGACCGGCAGCACTTTGCCGTCATCGATAAATCCCGCCACCATCTCATTCGCCGGTTCACGCCACAGAGTTTGCGGCGTGGCGAACTGCATCACGCGGCCGCCGTCCATCACCACAATACGATCGGCCAGCGCCATCGCTTCGTGCTGGTCATGGGTGATGTAGAGCAAAGTGGCGTGGCTGTGACGATGGAAGCGGCGAAACTCCTCTTCCATGGTGGCGCGCAGATGCACATCAAGGTTGGCCAATGGCTCATCGAGCAGCACCAGCGTCGGTTTGGCGACCAGACAGCGGGCTAACGCCACGCGCTGACGCTGACCGCCAGAGAGGTCCGCTGGACGGCGTGAGGCAAAGTTTTCTAATCCCACCAGTTCCAGCGCCTGCTGCGTGCGGCTATCACGCTCATGGCGCGCCACGCCGTTGACTTTCAGGCTATAGGCGACGTTTTCCGCCACCGTCATGTGTGGCCACAGCGCATAGCTCTGGAATACCACGCCGAGCTGGCGATCTTCTGGCGGCAGATGCACGCCCGGTGCCGCAAAGCAGCGCTCGCCGACGTGGATTTCCCCGGCATCGGCGGTTTCAAAGCCCGCCAGCAGACGTAATAAGGTGGTTTTGCCGCAGCCCGAAGGGCCAAGAACGGCGATGAACTCTCCCTGCGCAATCTGCAGCGAGATATCCTGAAGTACCGGCTGGGAAGCAAAAGATTTGCTCAGCCCGTGAAGTGTGATCGTTGCCATGTTTCTGGCCTTTATCTGACAGTCCGGCTAAGACCCTACGACAATCAGATGACGTTCCCGTGACATCAACTTGACGTTTCCGTGCTCAAACAAAACGGGAGGCCCGAAAGCCTCCCTGTACCTTATTCGACGCTTTCAGCCTGCAGATGCATGCCGATATAGCGCTCATAGCGCGATGGCTTCACGCGTGACAGATCCACCAGCACCAGCCCGTCGATACAGTTGTTGAAATCGGGATCGCTGCCGAAATCGATAAACTGCACGCCGCCGGGTTCACACACTTCCGAGTACTGCTTGTACAGCGTGGGAATCGCGGTGCCGAGGTTTGCCAACAGATGCTTCAGACGACGCAAATCTTCCGCGTAGTTATCGCCAGTAAACTGCGCCAGCACTTCCGGCAGCGAAGCCGGATAAGGGCGGCGTGATTTCGCTAGCGGCAGCTCGGTCGGGAAGTACATGCGGTAGAACGCCACCAACAGATCGCGCGCCGCCAACGGCATGCCGCCGGAGATCGATACCGGACCGAACAGGTAGCGGGTTTCCGGGTATTTGGCGATATAGGCACCAATGCCCATCCACAGATAATCCAGACCGCGTTTGCCCCAATAGGCCGGCTGGATAAAGCTTCGACCCAGTTCCAGTCCCTGATTGATGATCGGCAGCATGCGCTCGTCGTAGTGGAACAGGCTGTCGCTGTAGATGCCTTCCAAACCACGACGCTCCAGCTGCTCGGCTCCCGGAATAAAGCGATAAGCGCCAACGATCTCCAGCGCGTCGTCATCCCACAAAATCAGGTGATAGTAATCGTCATCGTATTTATCGAGATCGCGTCGGCGGCCACTGCCCTCGCCTACCGCGCGGAAGGCGATCTCACGCAGGCGACCCAGCTCACGCAGCAGCGGCACCCAGGTCGCGCCGTTACGACGCCACAGATAGATCTGTTTGCCATCCGGCAGCGAGCCCAGACGCTCGCTCTCCATCAGCGCTTTTTTCAGCTCGGCACGATCTTCCGGGCGCGCAATCGCCGCTTCGGTCAGGAACAAGCCACGCCGCCCCTGACCGATGCGGTATAAGTGTTTGCGCAGCCGTTTTGCCAGCTCTTTGCCCGGTGTGTGACCATCGTGCCAGTTAGCGAAGGGAATCTGCTCACCGATATGCAGCTTGATGCGCGAGCCGCGCTGGCGGAACATCTCGCGCACCAGCATCATCAGCGCCAGCGGCGAGGCAATTTTAGCGGCGGCGTAGAAGGCGAGACTGTTACGTCCCACCACATGCACCGGCACAATCGGCGCACGGGCACGGGCAGCCAGACGCAGGAAGCTGTGGTGCCAGCGGCTATCACGCACACCACGGCTGGAGAGACGAGAGACTTCACCCGCTGGGAAGATGATCAATGCCCCCTGATTATCGAGATGCTGCTGCATGCGCGTCAGCTGTTCGCGACTGGTGCGGTTGCCCATGTTATCCACCGGCAACATCAGGTTGTTGATCGGCTCCAGCATCATCAGCATGCGGTTAGCGACGATTTTCACGTCACGACGCACCTGCGATACCGCCGCCAGCAGCGCCAGTCCGTCCAATGCACCGAGCGGATGGTTGGCGACAATCACCAGCGGCCCCGTGGTCGGGATCTGCTCCAGATCGCGCTCACTCAGTTCACAACGCACATCCAGGTGCTCCAGCACTTGCTCGACCATATCCACCCCTTTCAGGTGGCGATAACGGTCAGCAAAGGATTGGAATTCATGTTCGCGAACCGCCCATTTAACCAGGCGTTTCTGCCAGTTCGCGGGTTGATGGCCTGGCCAGTAAGTATCGAGAAGCTGATCAACAGAAAACATCATTCACCTTTTGTGCGCAGAGGTTTATGGCACCGAAGTTAAACAGGCTTGTTTTCAGATTTATGACCAGTGAGAAAGCGGAACGGAAATAACGGGGTAAAACGTAGAGAGGGCGCCTGAAATAGCGCCGCTAGCGAACCGTGCAGAGGGTTGTTGAGCCAGCGGACGGCACAAGCCGCCCCTGAAACGACAACAACTTACCTGTAATTTGGTGCGGCACGATTGATCGTGTGCAGGCGGTCAAAGTTTTAACGGCGGTAATTGCGAGAACACGCTTAACAATCCTTTGCTCCACAGCTGACGGATCTGCGAAAAGTAGGGATGTTGATCGGTAATGTGATGCTGCTCGTTGTCGCTAAAACTGTCGGTGCGATACACCATCACATCCAGCGGTAAGCCCACGGAAATGTTACTCGCCAGCGTCGAGTCCATGGAAATCAGCGCGCACTGCATCGCCTGGCTGAGCGGGGTTTCATAGCGCAGCACACGGTCGATAATCGGCTTGCCGTATTTGCTTTCCCCTATCTGGAAATACGGCGTATCGACACTGGCCTCGATGAAATTGCCCTGCGGATAGATCTGGAACAGGCGCGGCGCTTCACCACGAATCTGACCACCCAACAACAGCGTGCCGCCAAACTCTTCGCCGTCACGCTTGATCACCTCGCGCAGCGTTTCACCCACCATCAGCGCAATGTCATACAGCGATCGTCCGTTTAGCAGATTGGGCTGATCGTTGTCGTTGTTGTTACGCCGAAGCAGGCTCAACACGCTTTGCGTGGTCGCCAGATTGCCAGCGCTTTGCAGCACCAGCGTGCGTTCATCATCCACCTGAAACACGTGTAATTTACGGAACGAGGAAATATGATCGACGCCCGCGTTGGTGCGTGAATCCGATACAAAAATCATCCCTGACGATAAACGCATTGCCACACAATAAGTCATAGTCACGCCTGCAAAAAATTACTGCTGCGCATGCACCTGCTGCACCGCCGCTACCGCCAGCATATCTTCACCGCCGCCGCCCAGCCGCATACCGCGCACCGGACAGGCATCGAGATAATCTACGCCCACCGCCAGCCGTAAATGCTGACGTGTGCTGCGCGTATTATTGGTGATATCAAAGCTGTGCCAACTGCCATCCAGCCAGGCCTCAACCCAGGCGTGAGTGGCAACATGTTCAACATTATCAGTATAGAGATAGCCGCTGACATAGCGCGCCGGGATCCCGAGGCTGCGACAGCAAGCAAGAAACACGTGGCTGTGATCCTGGCAAACCCCGCTGCCCGCCGCAAATACTTTCGCTGCGGTATCACTCACTTGGGTGCTGCCAGGCTGGTACGGCATTTTTAACAGCAGCTCATCCATCAGTTTTTCCAGGCTAGCGAGCGGTTTCTCCGCGTGCCAGTAGCGCTGTGCGAAATCGCGGATCGCCGCATCTGGCAAGGTTAATGGTGTGGCGCGCAGAAACACCAATGGCGAAAGGATCGATTCAGGATCGGGTGAAAACTCCCCCTCATCCAAAATTTCCACCACGCCACGCGCGGCAATTTCCAGTTGCTGATGGGGCGTATCCAGCGTCAACACGTGCAGGACGTTGCCGTAAGCATCGGTGGTGCGCGTGGCTTCACACGGCAGATCAAGATCCCATGACAGAATCTGCTGATGCACCGAGTTTTGCGGCGTCAGGCGCAGATACTGGGTACTGAGTTTGACCTGCTGCTCATAGGCATACCAGGTTTTGTGCTCGATGTTCAGTCTCATTTCGCCTCCAGGTAGGTCTGATTGATACTTTCCGCCAGCGCAGTGATCTGCGTAAGAAAGTGATTAAGCCAGCTATATAACCCGTCACGCGTCAGGCTTTCCCAGGTGCTGAAGCGCATTTCGGCTAACAGCACCGTGGCAAGATAGCGGGGACGATCTTCACCGCTGCTGCCGATCTGTTCTAACTGATTGGCGATCTCCTCAATACAGGAGTGCAGCGATCGTGGACTTTCATTACGCAGGATCAGCATCTCATTCACCAGATCCGGCATCAGCTGCTGCTTAAAGATCGCGTTATAGGCTTCACGCGCCGACACCGCCCGCAACAACGTATCGAGGCAGTAATACTCACGCACCGAATCGGGGTTCTGCTCCAGTAGTTGCTGATTGACGCTCAACAGCCGCGCGGTGCCGTCACTGCGCTCCATCAGCGTGCCGATACGGATAAAGCACATCGCATCGCCACGCAGCAAGGTGCCGAACATCGCGCCGCGAAACAGGTGCGAGCGCTCTTTCACCCAGTCAAAAAAACTGTCGGCGTTAGCGCTGGTGATACCGCGCCGCCGCATGTTACGCATCTCAATCCACGTCGAGTTGATGCTCTCCCACACCTCGGATGACAAACTGCCGCGCACCGCGTGCGCATTGTTCCACGCTTCCTGCCAGCAGCTGAAAATGCTGCAGGGGTTACGATCGTCGAGGGCGAAAAAGTTAAACAACTGCGGCATGGTGAAACGCCCGTTGAGGGTTTCAAACAGCTGTCGCGTGCCGGTGAGATTGAGCGGCAACAGCAGCTCATCGGTTTGGCTGTTACGCACCGGCATCAGCGAAAGCCGGTTGGTAACGTCCAGCACTCGGGCAAGCTGTTCTGCGCGCTCCAGATAGCGCGCCATCCAATAGAGGCCACTGGCCGTGCGGCTTAGCATGATGCGTCATCCTCCAGAACCCAGGTGTCCTTGGTGCCGCCGCCCTGCGACGAGTTCACCACCAGCGAACCTTCGGTCAGCGCCACGCGGGTTAAGCCGCCCGGCACTAAACGAATATCCGCACCGCATAAGGCAAAGGGACGCAAATCGATATGACGCGGCGCGAGGCCGTTGTCGATAAAAGTCGGGCAGGTGGAGAGTGAAAGCGTGTCCTGGGCGATGTAGTTTTCCGGTCGTGCTCTGAGGCGATCGCGGAAATCGCTCAGCTCCTGCTGGCTGGCTACCGGCCCGATCAACATGCCGTAACCGCCTGCGCCGTGTACCTCTTTCACCACCATTTTGTTGAGATTGGCGAGAACGTAAGTCAGATCCTGCGGCTTGCGGCACTGCCAGGTTGGCACGTTGTTGAGGATCGGATCCTCATCCAGATAGAAGCGGATCATATCCGGCACGTAAGGGTAGATCGATTTGTCATCGGCCACGCCGGTGCCGATGGCGTTCGCCAGTACCACGTTGCCAGTTCGATACACCGACAGCAGGCCGGGCACGCCGAGCATCGAGTCGGGACGGAACGCCAATGGATCGAGGAACGCATCATCGACGCGGCGATAGATCACATCGACTTTGCACGGCCCGGCGGTGGTGCGCATCATCACCGCGCCATCTTTCACAAACAGATCGGCACTTTCCACCAGCTCGACGCCCATCTGCTGCGCGAGGAAGCTGTGTTCGAAGTAGGCGCTGTTAAAGCGGCCCGGCGTCAGCACCACCACCACCGGATCGTTGACCGGTGAGCTTTCGCGCAGAGTTTGCAATAGATGTGAGGGATAACGCTCCACCGGCGCAATGTGCTGCTCGACGAACAGTTCCGGGTAGAGGCGCATCATCATCTTACGGTTCTCCAGCATGTAGGAGACGCCGGACGGCGTGCGCAGGTTGTCCTCAAGGACGTAATATTCGCCGTCGTTGTTACGCACCATATCGACGCCGGTGATGTGCGCGTAGATGTTGCGATGCAGGTCAACGCCTTGCATGCAGGGCTGATACTGATCATTGATCAATACCTGTTCTGCCGGCACGATGCCCGCCTTAAGGATGTGCTGTTGATGGTAGATGTCATGCAGGAAGGCATTCAGAGCCTGAACGCGCTGGCGGATGCCGCGGTCGAGCATTGCCCATTCACGAGCCGGAATAATACGCGGCACGCTATCGAACGGGATTAACCGCTCCGCGCCGCCGTCTTCACCATAGACGTTGAAGGTGATGCCCACACGATGAAACAGCAGTTCCGCTTCTTCGCGCTTACGCGCCACTGCCTCTTTGTCCGCCTGTTGTAACCACTCCCAGTAATGCTGATAGTGCGCACGGTGTTCGCCGTTGCTCAATAACATCTCATCATAGAAGTGTGACGCTATCTGGTAGCTTTCTTTCATGATTTACCCGGCGCTTGTCAGAGGACCTATCTCCTCTCCTGCACAAAGTGTGCCAGAGGGCCGCGCCCCAAATGGCACACGCGCCCCGATAGCGGGGCAGCGCCGGATAACCGCTATTTTGCACTTTATTGGTGCATTAACTGCTGCGCAACTGGCAGCCAGATATCCGTCATCGCCCCATCGCCGCCTGTGAAAGGATCGCGATGCGGTAAAGGAACACGCGCGATTTGGTCTTTCGCAGCGCGTAAACGAGAAGGTTCATCACGCACGGTTTCCGGCGACATTCCTTCAGGATAGGCGCCAACGGCAAAAAAATCGTCCGAGGCGAACACCTGTTTATGTCCGACACCAGCGGGGATCAGCACCGCATCGCCCTCGCGCAGCGTCACCATGCGGCCGCTGTCGCCGCCAAACAGGACTTCTGCCCAACCCGACGCCACGCCCAACACTTCATGGGTGTTGGGATGGTAATGGGTATAAGGGAAGATCGGCGCGCGCCACGCGGCTGGCCAGCCGTTGGCGGTAAAGGTTTTTTCAAACCACTCGGCGCTGTCGCTTTGTAGTTCTTCATCATAGTCAGGCGCAATGCCCGGCCAGATAATCAGCGGCAGCAGATTGTTAGGCACGCCGCCCGAGGGCAGCGACAGCATTAAATGCTGCGGATTATTTGATGAACCTGCTGAAAAGGTACCGGCGGCGAAAGACATCAGTAACAGCAGGCTGGAAGTGTTGGCAGTCATACTCTTTCTCCGGGAAGCCACGTTGCTTAATTGTGGCAAACCCCGACGGCATTGCAATGTGCGCCCACCAACAAAATTCACATAAAAGAATGATTTACCTTACTAAAGCCAAATTAGTTGGCAACATATTTAACATTTTGTGGGACCAGAAAAGCCGCCATGAAACTGTTATAAAAAAACACCGCCATTCTGTATCTGATTCGCTTCACTGTTATGTGATTAACTGGCAGGCAGTAACATTTAGAGGTGAACTATGGAAGCGATCAAACAAATTCTGCTCGATGAAATCGCCACGCTGAACCGCGAAGGCCAGCGCGATAATCTGCCACGCTTTAGCTTTTCATTCCTCAAAACCCATCCGGGGCTGTGGGCGATCATGTACCTGTGCTACGCGCTGTGCGTGGCGCTGATCTTCTCCACCGATATGTTGGGCTGGCCTGCATTTTGGTTCGCCACTGCTTTTGTGCTGGTGATGAGCTTCCTGATGCTGATGGATATCAATCCTAAATACCGCTTTGAGGATATCGACACGCTTGATCTGCGCGTGTGCTACAACGGCGAGTGGTATTACGTGCAGCCGGTTTCGCAGCAGGCGCTGGATAAAATCGTGGAAAATCCCGGCACGCCCGACCGCGTGCGCAGCGGCATCGATCGCCTGATGAAGCAGAAAGGCGAAGTGGATTTTTATGATGTTTATTACCTGACATGGGGAAATAAACAGGCGGCATCTATCTGATTAATAGCCATTTAACGGAGGTGCGCATAAATGCGCACCCTACAAGATTGACGTGGTTATATTGGTTCGCCAATTACGGCAGCGGCATTCATCGGTCGCCATCAACGTCAGCCGCAATTGTAGTGTCGCCATTTATGGCGACCGCATTTGTATGCCGCCATCAACGTTAGCCGCATTCGTAGTGTCGCCATTTATGGCGACCGCAGTTGCGCAATCAATTCCCCTAACGTCTCCACCGCTGCCTCGGCGCGCGCATCCCACGGCCAGGCGGTGTTGAAGCGGAAGCAGTGGCTGAACCCTTCACTGCCGGAGAACAGCTGGCCGGGCGCGATGCTGATGCCCTCTTTCAGCGCCAGGTGATAAAGTTGTGTGGTGTTGATGTGTTCCGGCAAAGCAATCCACAAAAAATAGCCGCCTGGCGTATCGCTGATCTGTGCGTCTGCAGGCAGCACGCGTCGTAATGCCTGCTGTGCCAGCTGTTTCCGCTTTGCCAGCGTCTGACGCAGCTTCTTTAAATGCGTGTCGTAGCTGCGGGTGCTAAGGAAGTCGGCCAATGCCAGCTGCATCGGTGCGCTGGTGGAAAGCGTACTCATCAACTGAATACGCTGTACGCGCTGCGCATAGCGCCCGGCCGCCACCCAGCCAACGCGGAATCCCGCCACCAGATTCTTCGAGAAGCTGCCGCAGTGCAGCACATTCCCATCCTGATCAAAGGCTTTGGCGGGCAAAGGCTTGTCGTGGCCGCTATAGAGGTCGCTGTAAACATCATCCTCAATCATCGCCACGTTGTAGCGGGCCAGCAAAGTCACCAACTGCTGTTTGCGTTCGACGCTCAGGGTAAATCCGAGCGGGTTTTGCCGGTTGGTCATCAGCCAGCAGGCTTTGACCGGCCAGCGTTGCAGCGCTTGCTCCAGTTCGTCGAGATCGATGCCTTGCTCGACATCGCTGGCGATGGCAATCGCATTCAATTTCAGGCGCTCAATCACCTGCAAGGCACCGTAGAACGAAGGATTTTCGATCACCACCCAATCGCCGGGTTCGGTCACCGCTTGCAGGCTGAGATTGAGGGCTTCCATCGCGCCGTTGGTGATCACAATATCGTCCGGCGACAAGGTAATGCCCTGCTGCGCATAGCGCTGCGCCAGGATTTTACGCAGCGCTTCGTTGCCGGGCGGCAGATTGTTCAGGGCATCGCTGGGTTTGAGATTGTGCGAAACCTTCACCAGCGAGCGCATCAGCTGGCGCTGCGGAAAGAGTTCGGGATCGGGAAAGGCGGAGCCGAACGGCATAATTGCCGGATCGCGCGTGGCTTGCAGCACATCAAACACGAAGCTGTTGGTGTCCGCCTGATCGGTTTTGTCAATCGCCTGAGTGGGCAGACGCGGACGGCTTTCGGCGGCTCGTGGCGCAACGTAGTAACCAGATTGCGGCTTTGACAGGATCCAGCCCTGGCTTTCCAGCACTTCATAAGCGTGCATCACCGTCATCAGGCTGAGACCGCTCTGCTCCGCCTGCTGACGTAACGACGGCAGCTTTTCGCCCGGCGGCCAGATGCGCGCTTCGATCTGCGTCCGAAGCTGATCAACCAACTGCTGATATTTCGCCACCCTGGCTCCGATATTGGAAATGAGTGCGGCTATTTTCCCTCACCCTGCCCCACTCCCGCAAGCGAGAGAGGGCATTGATGGGCAGGGAAATTGACTCAAGCAATCATGCTCAGCGGCGCAGAGAAGTACACTTTCTCCTGCGTTTGGGATGCGGCTCATCACCGCACACTTGTCTTATGGCAACTGCACCAGTTGCTGCTCATTCTCGACAAAATTCGGCAGCTCGTGGATGCGGTCCGGCGGCACCGGTTTGCCCAGCAGATAACCCTGCAACGTATCGCAGCCCAAACCGGTGAGGAACGCTTGCTGCTCCTGGGTTTCCACCCCTTCCGCCACCACTTTGAGATCCAGCGACTGCGCCAGTGCCACAATCGCAGATACAATGGTGGCATCTTCCGATTTCGCCTGCAGTTCATTGACGAAGGCGCGGTCGATTTTCAGTTCACTGGCAGGCAAACGTTTGAGATACAGCAGGCTTGAATAGCCGGTACCGAAATCATCAATCGAGGCCTTAACGCCCATATCCGTCAGTTGCGTCAGAATACGCACACTCTCTTCCGGATCGCGCATCGCAGTGGTTTCGGTGACCTCCAGCGTCAGCAACTCTGCCGGGATCTTGTGCTTCGCCAGCGCCTGGGTCACGGTTTCCACCAGGTTGCTCTGCTCAAATTGCAGCGCGGAGAGATTCACGGCCACCGACCAGTGCGGATGGCCCTGCAGATGCCAGCTGTGCAGCTGACGGCAGGCTTCGTTAATCACCCAGTTGCCGATGTTGATGATCATGCCGGTCTTCTCGGCAATCGGCAGGAATTTGTCCGGTGCCAGCAAACCGCGTGTCGGATGTTCCCAACGTAACAGGGCTTCAAAGCCGAGAATCGGGCCGCTCGGCGCACAGTATTTTGGCTGATAGAACAGACGTAACTCTTCGTTATCCAGCGCTTGCCACAGATCGTTATTCAGCTGTAGCTGCGACTGCGCGAGGGTGTTCATCGACGGCTGGAAGAAGTTGTATCCGTTACGACCGTTGTTTTTGGTGTGGTACATCGCGGCATCGGCGTTAAACATCAGCTCGCGATCATCTTTACCGTCGCCGGGATAGACCGCGATGCCAATACTCAGTGACACCACCAGTTCATAACGTGAAATATCAAACGGACGATCCACCGCTTTTACCAGCGCATCCGCCACCGCAGCGGCATCATTCGGGTCATCAATTTCGATTAACAACACGAACTCGTCGCCGCCCATACGTGCCAGCGTGTAGTGCCCTTTCATCTGCCCAATCATGCGTTCGGCGACGGCGATCAGCAGGTTATCGCCCACGTGGTGGCCAAAGGCATCGTTGACCGCTTTGAAGCCATCTAAATCCATAAACATCAGCGCAAACTGCGACTTCTCGCGGTTGGCTTTGTTGATGGATTGCTCCAGACGATCTTCCAGCAAAATACGGTTTGGCAGGCGCGTCAGGTTATCGTGCAGTGCCAGCTGCGCCAGCTCGCGGTTGGCTTCCGCCAGCGAGTGCGCAAGGATTGAGGTGCGCGCTTGCAGGCGTGCATCCAGCATTGAGACCAGCAAGGTGATGCCGAGGATCGCCAGCGTCACCACGGTGACCACAATCGCCAGCCAGTTGCTGTTAACGCCAATGTGCGTAGCGTGGCTCATCATCGGGAAATTCGCTGCCGCCATGCCGGTATAGTGCATACCGGCAATCGCACAGCCCATCACCACCGATGCGCCCAGGCGCAGAATTGTCACGCGCCCATGTCCTTCGCGCAGGTTAAAGGCCAGCCACAGCGCGGCGCCCGACGCCACCAGCGCAATCACCACCGAAGCGGCAACCCAGGCCCAGTTCCAGGTGATGCCTGGCGCAAACATCAGCGCAGCCATGCCCATGTAGTGCATGGCGACCACGCCAGAACCCAGCACAAAAGCGCCGCCCGTTAAGCGTCGCCAGGATAAATCATGCGATGAGCACACCAGCCACAAGGCAAAAATCGACGCCAGAATCGCCACTGCCATTGACGTGGCCGTCAGCAGCGGATCGTAACTCATGACCATATCCAGGCTCATCGACAACATACCGATGAAATGCATCGCCCAGACGCCCACGCCCATGGCGAATCCACCGCCTAATAACCAAACCAGCGCCACCTTGCCAGTTGAAGAAGCCACGCGGCCCGCCATATCCAGCGCGGTAAACGAGGCCAGCATCGCCACCAGAATGGAAACGATGACGGTAAACGAATCGTACGAAGTCACTAACATAGTGATTTCCCAAGTTAAAGCCGTTGTAATTCAGCTGTGGTGTTATGAATAAAAAGTAAATGCCATTGGTTTTATTGTGTAATTTATCGGCAGATATACTGCCGATTTGAGTCTTTGAACGATGAAACCTTCCGATGCGGAAGAAAATAAAAATTGTTTATCAGGCGCTGGTTAACGGCAGCGGCTGCTCAGCAAACAACAGCGGCTGGGTATTAAGCGAAGCGGTAAATTCACCGATACGCTCTGCCGGTGTTGGCTTGCCCAGCAGATAGCCCTGCAGCGTGTCAAAGCCGAGTCCGGTCAGCAAACGCTGCTGCTCCTCGGTTTCCACCCCTTCTGCCACCATGCGCAGATTGAGACTTTGTGCCAGCGTCAGCATCGCGCTCACTACCGTGGCGTCTTCGCTGTCGGCACGCAGGCTGTTAATAAAGGCACGGTCGATTTTCAGTTCGGTAGCTTCCAGATGTTTCAGATGCAGTAAATTGGCATAGCCGATACCGAAGTTATCAATCGCCACTTTCACGCCAAGCTGGTGCAACTCGGCTATGCGCATTTGGCTGAACTGCGGGTCGCGCATCGCGATATTCTCGGTAATCTCCAGCATCAGCGAGCCTTCCGGCAGCTGATAGCGCAGCAGTGCATGTCGTAAGCTGTCGATGAGATCGCGCTGGTGGAATTGCAACGCCGAAAGGTTCACTGACACGGTCCAGTCACGATGGCCTTCATCGTGCCATTGCTTTAGCTGACGGCACGCTTCGTTGATCACCCAATTGCCCAGCGCCACAATTTGCCCGGTTTTCTCCGCGCGCGGCAGGAACATATCCGGCATCAGCAAGCCGCGACGCGGATGCTGCCAGCGCAGCAGCGCTTCAAAGCCCATCAGCACCGTGCCGCCTGCGCGGAATTTTGGCTGATAAAACAGGCACATTTCCTGATATTCCAGCGCGTTCCACAGGTCATTCGCCAGCGCCAGCTGATGCTGCGCCACGGCGCTCATCACCGGTTCAAACAGGCACCAGCCGTTTCGGCCGCTGTGCTTGGTGTGATACATGGCGGAGTCGGCGTTGAACATCATCTCCTGCTGGCTACGGCCATGCATCGGGAACACCACAATGCCAATACTGAGTGACACCCGCAGGGAATAGCGATCCAGCTCAAACGGCAAATCAATGGCATTCACCAGCTGTTGTGCCAGCGCCGAGGCTTGTAAATCATTGTATTGCGGGCAAAGCAGCACAAATTCATCGCCTCCGAGTCGCGCCAGCAGCACGCCTTCATCCAGCTGCACGCGCAGACGCTCGGCGACCGCGATCAACAGACGGTCGCCCACGTGATGTCCCCAGGTATCGTTGACCGCTTTGAAGCCGTCGAGATCCATAAACATCAGCGCAAAGGTTTCATCCTGCAAAGTGGCTTGCTTGATTTGTGCCGTTAGCTGCTGCTCCAGCAGCACGCGGTTAGGGAGTGAGGTGAGATTGTCATGCATCGCCAGCTGGCGCAGTTCGCTATTGGCACGCTTGAGCTTGGCGGCCAGACGCGCCGCGCGTAGCTGAGCATCCAGCATGGAAACCAGCAGCGTGAGGCCAAGAATGGACAGCGTGATAATGGTCACCCACACCGCTAATCCATCCTCACTGATGCCATGATGCTGCTGCATGGTGCTCGGCATGCTGTACTCTGCCGCAGCCATACCGGTGTAGTGCATCCCGGCGATGGCAATGCCCATCACCAGCGCAGCGCAGACGCGCATGATCCACACGCTCTCGCCCTGACGCAGATGAAACGCCAGCCACAGTGCCGCACCTGAAGCGGCATAGGCAATCACCACCGAGAGCGCGACCAGCGGCATATCCCAGCGGATTGCCGGTTCAATCATCAGGGCATTCATGCCGATGAAATGCATCGCCACCACGCCGCTGCCGAGTATCAAGGTGCCACGTACCAGCCGACGCCGGGTCAGATGGCTGCCCTGCACACCCTGCGCGAAGGCAAAGATGGACGAGAGGATCGCCACCAGCAGGGAAAGCGCGGTAAGAGTGATGTCATAACGCATGGTCATCGGCATCATCATTGCCAGCATGCCGATGAAGTGCATCGCCCAAATGCCAATGCCCATGGCGGTGCCGCCGCCGACCAGCCACATTTTTGCCAGGCAACCGCGTGAGACCGCAACGCGTCCGGCCGTATCCAGTGCGGTAAACGCAGCAATGAAGGCCACGATCAGTGAAACCGTGACCAGAACGCTATCCCAGGTAACTAGCAGCATGTGCGCTCCTAAACTCAGCCCGCTGCGGAGCAGGTGCTGTATCGTCAAAAAAGTTCAAAGAGTTCGAGAACATTGATTAAGGGTGAGTAATGACCGCACGCAGTGAGGCAGAGGGAGGAGCCGATCCAGACAATTCTGGAAACACCACGCTATGTTTTTTGTTTTTCATCGTCTGTCGCAGTCAGAAAAATTAATAATATCTGATTAATGCACGAACATAGCATTGAACGGTTAATCGCGGTAGAGGGTTAAATCACTCGCTGTTTAGTTTTTTTAACCTGTTGTCACCCCTTGCGATTACTGCGTTATCGGCGAAAAGTGTGAATTGATTAATGAAAAATCTAAGCGCAACGTCCCAAGTGTTGATTTGCTGATCTATAGTAAAGAAAACTGATATAAATCATAAACCCACCATCTAAGAATATTCCTAGATGTCGGGCACTTACGCAGTCTGGCCGATCGCGGCTCTTGTTAGAATTCGGATTCGTTTCATAAATGAATCACCAGGTGAAAAAGCACTGACCTTGGATAATCAGTAAGGAATGATTATGAAACTCAAGCTTTTTCTTTTGGCGTCCAGCCTGAGCGTAGTGCTCGCCCCTACCGCGGCTTTTGCCGCCACCACAACGGGAACCATTAATGCGACCCTGACCCTGACCACCGGTTGTCTGGTGAATGGTCAGTCTGCCACCACGGGGGTTAACTTCGGTACCCTGAACTTTGGTAGCAGCGCGGCGACCTTTGATACCCTGAACGCCACGTTGGTCGGCGCATCGGGCAACGGTATCTTTGTTCGCTGTACCACCGGCCAGACATTTAACGTGCAGGTCACCAGCAGTAATGCGGCACCGGCCACCATTTATGGCACCGTCAGCGGCCAGCCGCGCTATCTGATCCTCGGTTCCAACAATACCCAAGGCATTGCCTATACCCTGTATAGCGATGCGGCGTTCACCACCGCTATCGCCAATAACACCAACATTGCGGCCAGCGGCACCACAGATCCGACGTTAGGCACCAACTATGCCATCTACGGTCGTGTGGTGGGCGGCGGATTTAACCCACTGATCCCGGCAGGCACTTACACCGATACGATAAACGTTGCGGTGAATTACTGAGGTCAGTAGTGGAGTAATCAGGGTGGCCGTGGTGCAGCGTTGGGCACACAGTGCAGGCGGCCTGGCCCTGCTGATAGGGAGCGTCTCTGCCTGGGGGTTGCCAACCGCAACCTTTCAGGTCTCTGCGTCAGTAGTGGCAGGCTGTGTTGTCTCCGGTACCAATACCGGGGTCTTTGGCACGCTTAATTTCGGTACGCAATCTGGCGTGTCGTCCAGCAGCGTGAGCGCCAGCTATGTGCAAAGCACCACCATCACCCTTGCCTGCACGCCAGGCACTGCCGTCAGCATGAGCATCGACGGCGGCAGCAATTACTCCTCTACTCGCAATCTCAAGGTCTCGGGCAATACCAATACCGTGCCCTATTACCTCTATACCAATGTGGCACACACCACGGCGATTCCTGTGAACAGTGCCGTGGCGCTGAGTTACAGCAATGCCAATAACATTACTTTGCCGATTTATGGCCTGTTAACGCTGCCCGGCCCCACGCGCGCCGGCACTTATACCGACACCTTAACCGTTACGCTTAGCTGGTGACGGAAGTGATAAAGAAGGATGAATAATCATGAACCTGCGCGCCCTGTTACTGTTGTTTATCATGGCACTAATGCCTGCCGCCCACGCCGCCAATTCGCTGATGATTTGGCCCATCGACCCGGCCATCAACCCTGATGAGAAAGCCAGTGAGTTGTGGCTAGAGAACCGCGGTAATACCACCACCATGATGCAGGTGCGCATCTTTAGCTGGCTGCAGGTAGGCGGCCAGGAACAATATCAAACCCAGCAGCAAGTGGTTGCCAGCCCGCCGATGGTGCGCCTGGAGCCGGGTCAGAAACAGCTGGTGCGCCTGATTAAACAGGGCCCACCGGAAGCGGGACGCGAAATGTCGTATCGCGTGGTGCTGGATGAAATCCCTACGCCGCGCACGCCCGGCGAAAATCAGGCGGGATTAACCTTCCAGATGCGCTATTCGGTACCGCTGTTTGTCTACGGTAACGGCGTTACCAGCGACAGTGCGAAGCCACAGCTGAGCTGGCAGCAGGTGGACAGCGGTGGCAAGCGCTGGCTGGAACTGACCAACCGTGGCAACGGCCATGCGCGACTGAGTAACGTCGCCATTGGTGGCCGCCGCCTGGGCAATGGCCTGTTTGGCTATGTGCTGGCAAATAGCAGCAATCGCTGGCCATTAACCAGCAGCGTGAGCGGTGAGTTGTCAGCGGAAGTGAATAAAGGACACTGGAGCAGCGCGGCCGCGCGTTGATGACGTTCTCGCTGCATCCCTGCACGCTAGCGGTGGCCAGCGTGCTGTGTCTGTTACCTCAAATCAGTAGCGCGGAGACCTTCTCCGAACTACCACCGCCCCCTGCGCTGGAGAATAATGCCAGTGGGCAGCAATACATGCTGGAGCTGGTGGTGAACCAGAACGCGCGCGGCGATATCGTGCCGGTTGAGCGTAAAAACGGGGACTTTTGGCTGCGCAGTGGCGATTTACAGCGTGCCGGTATTCCTGCGGAGAAACTCCAGGGCGAGCAGATCGATGTGAATCAACTTGCGGAAGTGAAAGTGGAATATGACGAGCGCCGTCAGCGACTGTTACTCACCGTTCCGCCCGCCTGGCTGCCCGGCCAGGTGATCGGTAAAGATCAGCGCGGCCCACGCTATCCGGGGCGAGCCAGTAACGGTGCGCTGCTCAATTACGACTTTTACGCCACCCGTACCGATAATGCCGGTTCGCGCCTGTCGAGCTGGAATGAGCTGCGCGTGTTTGGCCCCGTCGGGCAATTCTCTACCAATGGCGTCTACACCCAACAGCTTGAAGGGGGCGTCAGCGGTCAGCAAGAGGGATACATTCGCTACGACACCTGGTTTAGCAATGAAGATGAGAACGATGCTATTAGCTGGCGCGCCGGGGATCTGGTCACCGATGCGCTGAGCTGGAGTAACAGCGTGCGTCTGGGCGGCGTGCAGATTGCGCGTGATTTCAGCGTGAGACCCGATTTGGTGACTTACCCACTACCCGCGTTTTCCGGCCAGGCCGCAGTGCCCTCTTCCGTCGATCTGTTTATTAACGGTTATCGCAGCACGCAAGCCAATGTGCAGCCGGGTCCGTGGTCGTTGACCAATGTGCCGTTCGTCAATGGCGCGGGCGATGCGGTGATAACCACCACCGATGCCGTAGGACGTCAGGTCACCACCACACTGCCGTTTTATGTCTCCAGCAGCCTGCTGCGTGAGGGATTGTCTGATTACTCCTTCTCGGCCGGTGCCATTCGCGAAAACTACGGGCTGGAAAATTTTGACTACGGCGCAGCAGCAGCCAGCGGCTCTTATCGTTACGGGTTAACCGATTGGCTGACGCTGGAGAGCCATGCTGAAGGCAGCGACAATGTGGCTACCGGCGGTGCAGGAGGATTGGTGAAACTTGGCAGCTGGGGCGTAGTGAATGGTGCCCTGGCACAAAGTCAGATGGAGGGTAAACCCGGCACGCAATATAGCTGGGGTTATCAATACAATAACAGCTGGTTCAGTATCGGCACGCAGCATGTATTACGCACCGCAGATTACGGCAATCTGGCGCTGGTCGGCAGCCGGGGCGACAGTGCCAACACCAGCTATTCTCTGGCGCGACGCAGTGCGCAGTACACCGCCAGCGTGTCACTCAATCAATACGGCAGTCTGGGTCTGGCCTATTTTGATATTGCCGGCGGCTCGGGCGATCGCACCCGCTTATTGAACCTGTCGTGGAGCAAAAACCTGTGGGGCAACAGTAGCCTGTACATCTCCGCCAGCCGCGATCAGGAACAAGGCGACTGGAGCGGGGCTATCTCTCTTATTATTCCGTTTGGCGAACAGAGCAGCGCTTCGGTGAGCTACGAGCGCGACCAGCAGGGCAATAACAATCAGCGCCTTTACGTATCGCGCGCAATGCCGACCGACGGCGGCTTCGCCTACGATGCGGCCTGGGCCAACCAGGGCGGCAATAGCGGTGATTATCGTCAGGCGAGCCTGCGCTATCGCAATAACAAAATCGACACCTCTGCCGGATTCTATGGCGATAACGATAACACCACGCAGTGGGCCGATTTCACCGGTTCAGTGGTGCTAATGGACAACAGCGTGTTCGCCGCTAACGATATCAATGATGCGTTTGTGGTGGTGAAAACCGATTATCCGGATGTCACGGTGCGCTATGAGAATCAGTCCATGGGACGCACTGATAAACAAGGCTATTTGCTGGTACCGTCGATCAGCAGCTATTACGGCGCGAAATACGATATCGATACCCTGGATCTACCCGCCGACCGCACCGCGCCGAAGGTGGAACAGCGTTTTGCGGTGAAACGTAAAAGCGGCTACCTACTGAACTTCCCGGTGGAACGTCTGCGTGCCGCCAGCGTGGTACTGCACGATAAACAGGGGCAACCTTTACCGATCTCCAGCCAGGTGTTGCGCCCGAATCAGGGTACGGAATATATCGGATGGGATGGCATTGTCTGGATGGAAGATCTGAGCGCTGAAAACCCGATTCATGTCGTGACGCCAGATGGACGCAGTTGTGATACCACGCTGACCATTGCCAACGGCCAGCCCAAAGCGCTGGAAACTTACGGTCCGCTGACGTGCGATCTGCCACCTCCAGCAGCAGGTTCGGCGGTCAGCACGGCCAATAATTCAAAGTCAGGAATTTCGCCATGAGAAAGTTTCTTTTGCTGCTGGCGCTGTTTATCTTGCCGGGCACCAGCTATGCGTTGTGTAGTTTATCGGCCCCAACGGCGACCTTTGGCTCCGTGGCCACCTTCGCGGTTGGCTCCACGGTGCAGAACACCTCCAGCACCACCAACGTCAACTGTGGGTCAGGTACCCTGTCGTTGCTGGGCACCGATAACGTCACTTACGCCTTCACCACCGCTACCTATCTCAGCGGCACGCGCGCGGTGTTGAAGAGTTCCAGCACCGGCACTGACAGCATTCCTATCCAAATGTGCATCGACAGCGCCTGCGCCACGGAATTGCAGCAAGGCGGAAGCTATCGCTGGAGTTCGGCCTTGCTGCTGGGGTTGGGGAACAGCCTCAACTTTAATATTCCGCTTTATTTCCGCACCCTGACCGGACAAGTTATTGCCGCGGGGACTTATACCACCACAATTACTTTAACGGTGAGTTATACAGTCTGCGCGGGTTTGAACGTGGCCGGTTTGTGCGTAGGAACGGTGCAAACCAGCACCGGCACCGCGATGCCGATTACTGTTAACCTGATTGTGACCAACGACTGCACCACCATCACTGCCCCTAACGTGAGTTTTGGCAGTGCACCCTTGGTGGGGAGTTTCTCCACGGTGCAGCAGACGATTAACGTGGTGTGTTCCAAAGGCAGCACCTTTACTGTGGGGTTGAGCAATGGCAGCTACTACAGCGGCACCACGCGCCAGATGGCGAGCGGCACCAACCGATTGGCTTATGACATCTACAAAGGCACCACCACCACGACACGCTGGGGACCGACCGGTACCGACCGCTGGAGCAGTGCCAGCGCCACCTCTCTGAACGCGGATCTGGTGACGCGCAACTTCACCTATACAGCACAAATTCTGACGACGCAGAATACGCCAGCGGCAGGGAGTTATACGGATAGCGTGGTGGTGGATTTGTCGTTTTAGGCAGGGCATTGGCGACGATGTAGTTTGTTAAAAGGCCCGATGATTGAGTTTCACTGCGCCATTCCCTCATATCTGCATAAACAAAAAAGCAGCCCCTACAGAAAGGGGCTGCTTTATTCGAATAGCTTCTTAACGGGCTTAGATGAGACCCACTGCCAGCCAGGACGTTACAGCGAAGCCCCCACCGGCGTGCCGCCATGGCGCGCCTGGTACTGTTTCACCATGCGGCCAATCAACAGCGTACCAATCAATCCGCACACCGCCGCGAATGACAGCCATACGCCGGGCATCGCTTTATCGCCGGTGGCATGGATTAGGTAGCTTGAAATCGCGGGTGTGAAGCCACCAAACAGCGCGGTCGCCAGACTGTACGCCAGTGAGAAGCCGGTGGCACGCACTTCAGCCGGCATGATTTCCGCCAGGTAAACCACCATCGCACCGTTATAGCTGGCATACAGGAATGATAACCACAATTCCGCTTCCACCAGATGCGCGAAGGTGGGCGATCCCACCAGCCAATGCAACACCGGCCAAGTGGTAAGAATCATCAGGATGGTGAAGGTGATCAATAGCGGACGGCGTCCTATCCGGTCTGACAGCGAACCCATCACCGGCAACCAAATCAGGTTAGAGATACCGACAAACAGCGTCACCATAAAGCTCTGCTCGTCGCTCATCATCAGAACGGTTTTGCCAAAAGTCGGGGTGAAGGCGGTGATCATGTAGAACATCACCGTGGTGGTCACCACCATCAGCATCCCCGCCAGCACCAATGCCCAGTTCTCACCAACTGAGCGCATGATCTGACCCATGGAAGGATGCTGCTTGCGCTTGCTGAACGCCTCGGTTTCTTCCAGCATGCGGCGGATCCAGAACAGGAACGGCACAATCATACAACCGACAACGAACGGAATACGCCAGCCCCATTCGGTGACCGCATCCTTCGCCAGCAAATGGTTAAGACCAAGACCAAGCAGCGCCGCGAAGATCACCGCAACCTGCTGGCTACCGGACTGCCAGCTGACGTAAAAACCTTTGCGTCCTTTTGGTGCCACTTCAGACAGATAAACTGACACACCGCCCAATTCCACGCCCGCAGAGAAGCCCTGCAGTAAACGACCCAGCAGGATCAGAATCGGCGCGGCAGCACCAAGCGTGGCGTAGCCCGGAACCAGTGCGATAGTGAGCGTACCCACGGCCATTAATCCCAGCGTGAGCAACAGCCCTTTACGGCGACCGTGATGGTCGATGTAGGCACCGAGAATAATCGCGCCGAGTGGACGCATCAGGAAGCCCGCTCCAAAGGTCATCAGCGTGAGCATCAGTGAAGCAAAGGGGTCATCTCCGGGGAAAAAGGTTTTGGCGATCGCCGTGGCGTAATAGCCAAAAACCATGAAATCGTACATCTCAAGAAAGTTACCGCTGGTAACGCTAAAGATGGTTTTGGCACCGCCTTGCGATGGCTTTTGTAAAGACTGACTCGCGCTCATATTGTCCTTCCTGGGTTTTTCTTCCGTTGTAGCGGGTTGCGCCAGGAATAGATGTGATCCGCTTCACCATTGCAGTTTACAAAAGTGAGACCAAAAGTAACAAATAATTAACACGGCAGGGGGGAGGGAAATAAAAAGGGCCGCTGTAATGAGCGGCCCTTGTGAGCGATAAGACAGATGAATTACTTCTTCACCGATTCCATGCCCATCAAACCAATCTTCAGATATCCCGCTTCACGCAATTGATCCATTACGCTCATCAGGGTTTCATAATCCACAGACTTGTCCGCCTGGAAGAAGATGGTGGTGTCTTTCTTGCCTTCGGTCTGCGCCGTCAGCGCATTCACCAACGTCTCTTTGGTCACCGCATCGTTGCCGATATAAATCTGCTTATCTTCTTTGATAGAGAGATAGACCGGTTTTTCCGGACGCGGCTGCGGTGCGCTGGAGGACGCAGGCAGGTTAACGCGCACATCCACCGTGGCTAATGGCGCGGCGACCATAAAGATGATCAGCAGAACCAGCATGACGTCGATAAACGGCGTCACGTTGATTTCATGCATTTCGCCATCGCCTACCGAATCATCGTTTAAACGCATCGCCATAATACTTATCCTACGCGCAGTTTCTGTGCCGCCGCCGGACGGGTCGCTTCTTTCGCAGTATCCACGTTGCCGAGATCCAGATCGCGGCTCTGCAGCAGCATCACCTGCGCCGCAACATCACCTAAAGAGGCTTTGTAGCTGGCGATCATGCGTGCAAATACGTTGTAAATGACGACCGCTGGAATCGCAGCAACCAGACCAATCGCGGTTGCCAGCAACGCTTCTGCGATGCCTGGCGCAACGACCGCGAGGTTGGTGGTCTGCGTTTTAGCGATACCGATAAAGCTGTTCATAATGCCCCACACGGTACCAAACAGACCGATGAAGGGAGCAACAGAACCGATAGTGGCGAGGAAGCCATTACCACGACCGGCATGACGGCTGAATGCCGCAACGCGACGATCAAGACGGAAGCTGGTACGTTCCTTGATGCCATCAAGATCTTCGGCACCCGCAGAGAGTTCCAACTCGTTCTGCGCATCGTTCAGCAACACAGCGCTATGGCTGTTGCTTTTGAAGCTTTCAGCGGCGCGGTAAGCATCATCAAGCGAGCGAGCTTCGCCCAGCGCTTGCTGCTCGCGTTTCAGGCGACGTTTCGCCCCGCTCAGCTCAGCAAACTTGCCGAAGAAAATCGCCCAGGTAACAACTGAGGCCAGTAACAGGCCAATCATCACCACTTTTACCACGATATCGGCATGCTGATACATGCCCCAAACGGAGAGGTCCGTTTGCATCAAATCACTGGCTACCACGCTGCGTCTCCAACTTCTGTTGCACAGTTCACGATTGAAGCGCGGATCATAGCAAAAAAATTGACCGAAGTGATAGTAGTTCTCATTACTATTTACAAACGATTAATGCCTCAATTTCCAACAATCTATGCGGATTTTATGGATACGGTGGCTAATGTTTTACAAATGTGACCTTAATTGAAAATTTATTAAAACATCGTTTCAAAATGTGACGCATTTCATCCAATCAACATTTGACCACTTTTTCGCCAGCGCAATTTCACTATTCTGAGCCAGCCCTTCCCGATTGTGGTGTGCCTGACACCTCTTATGATCATCACGCTGGAGCAATAATAATGACACCTAAAAAACGACTCACGATTGCAATTTCTTCTCTGGTTATGCTGCTGGCGAGTGGCGCTCACGCCAAAGTGTTAAAAGTCGCGGAAGTACAGCCCGCCGGTTATCCCACTGTGGTCGCTCTGCAGCATATGGGCGATAAGTTAAAAGAAGCGACACAAGGACGATTAGAGCTGAAGGTCTACGCCGGCGGCGTGCTGGGCGATGAGGATCAAACGTTGCAACAGGTTCAGCTTGGCGCGATTGATATGATTCGCGTCTCGCTGGCCCCTGTCACCACCATCGCCCCTGAAACCAGTGTGCTAACGCTGCCCTATGTGTTCCGCGATGAAGACCACATGCACAAGGTACTGGATGGCGATGTCGGCAAACAGATTGTCGAGAAATTCGATAACGATCCCCGCACGCGCATGGTGTTCCTCGGCTGGACCGACGCGGGCACACGCAACATGATCACCAAAAAACCCATCACCAAACCCGAAGATTTGCAGGGGATGAAAATTCGCGTGCAAAACAGTGCCATCTCGCTCGCCACCCTGAAAGCCATGGGTGCCAATCCTGTGGCGATGGGCGTCAGCGAAGTGTTTAGCGCTATGCAAACCGGCGTGGTCGATGGTACCGAGAATAACCCACCGACTTTTGTCGCCCACAACTACCTGCCCGTGGCGAAGTATTACACCCTGAGCGGCCACTTTATTCAGCCAGAGATGATCCTGTTCTCTAAAGCCTCATGGGGACGTCTCTCCGCAGAAGATCAGGCGCTGCTGAAGAAACTCGGCAAAGAAGCGCAGGATGAAGAGCGCCAGCTGTGGGCCACTTACACCGCGCAGTCAGTGGAAAAAATGAAAGCGGGTGGTGTGACATTCCAGGACACCAACCGCGACTACTTTATGAAAGCCACGCAGCCGGTGCGCGACCAGTTTGGTGGCAATTATCAGGATCTGATGAAACAGATTGCTGATGTGAAATAACCCTCTCAGCGCCGCGCGACCGCGTGGCGCCTTGCTCAGGTAACGAAGCATGAATGCATATTCCCGTTTGATGGATGGGCTCTATCTGTTGTGCATGGGCATCGCAGCGGTAGCGCTGTTGATTATGGTCTCGGTGATACCTATCGGTATTTTTGCACGCTATGTGCTAAACGGCGCCCTCTCGTGGCCGGAGCCGGTCGCTATCGTCTGCATGATCATCTTTACCTTTATTGGTGCACCCGTCGGGCTGCGGGCGGGCACACACATTTGTGTCTCGATGGTGACCGATCGCCTCTCCGAAGCTGGGCAAAAATGGGCGCAACGACTCTGCAACCTGCTGCTGATCGCCGTGTGCTTGATCCTGCTGCAGGCCAGCTACAGCTTGTGCGAGGCAATGTGGGTTCAACCACTGGCGGCCTTACCTGCCGTGACGTATGGAGAGATGTATCTGCCCATTCCCATCGGCGCGCTGTTTACGCTGCTGTTTGTGATCGAACGAATACTGAATGGCGACCAAAGTCAGCGTCCGCTGGTGACGCTGGGCGGCACACACTAAATTCGGAGCACTAAAATGGATGCTTTCATTCTGGTTGGTAGTTTGGTGTTGCTGCTGTTGGTCGGCTTTCCGGTGGCCTTTGCGGTAGGTTTTGCCGCCTTTATTGGCGCCTGGTGGATCGATTTGCCACTGGAGGCCGTAGTGATTCAGGTCACCAACGGCGTTAACAAATTCTCACTCCTTACCATTCCATTCTTCATTTTGGCCGGGGCAATCATGGCCGAGGGAGGGATTGCCCGACGCCTGGTGAACTTTGCCTACATCTTCGTTGGTTTTATCCGCGGGGGATTGTCGTTGGTGAACATCGTGGCATCGACATTTTTTGGCGCGATATCGGGATCGTCAGTGGCCGATACCGCCTCGATAGGATCGGTAATGATCCCGCAAATGGAGCAGAAAGGTTATCCGCGAGATTTCGCCGCCGCCGTGACCGCCAGCGGTTCAGTGCAGGCAGTGTTAACGCCGCCCAGCCATAACTCTGTTATCTACTCGCTGGCCACCGGCGGCGTCGTGACCATTTCCTCATTGTTTGTGGCGGGCATCATACCGGGGCTGCTGCTGGGGTTCTGTCTGATGGTGATGTGCCTGGCGTTCGCTCGCAAGCGCGGTTATCCCAAAGGCGAAGCGATTCCATTGCGTCAGGCAGTGAAAATCTTCTTCGATGCATTTTGGGGACTGTTTACCATCTTCATTATTTTGGGCGGCATTCTTTCCGGCATTTTTACCGCCTCGGAATCCGCTGCGATTGCCTGCCTGTGGGCGTTTTTTGTCACGATGTTTATCTATCGCGATTTCAAATGGAATCAGCTGCATATTCTGGTGTTTCGCACCATCAAAACCGTCACCATTGTGATGGTGTTGATTGCCTTTGCGGCGGGCTTTGGCGCGGTGATGACCTTTATGCAACTGCCGACCATGATCACTGATGCCTTCACCAGCTTCTCTGATAATAAGTACGTGATTCTGATGTGCATCAACGTCCTGCTGCTGGTGATCGGCACCCTGATGGACATGGCTCCTATCATTTTGATTTTAACCCCCGTCCTGCTGCCCGTTGCCACCAGCCTTGGCATCGATCCCGTGCACTTTGGCATGATAATGATGACCAACCTGGGTATCGGCCTGATCACCCCGCCCGTCGGCACCGTGCTGTTCGTTGCCAGCGCCGTCAGTAAGCAGAAAATTGAGCAGGTGGTAACGGCCATGCTGCCCTTCTACGTCACGCTGTTTTTCATCCTGATGCTGATCACTTACGTGCCCGCGCTGTCGCTGTGGCTGCCGCATGTCATGGGTGTGATGTAACGCGAAATCGCAGGGACGCGCTTTTATCCGGCCAATTCATCGACTGACTCTGATAATCCGCAATCAGGGTCAACCCACTGCGGTGTTTCGTGGTAACGTGGATGTTTTGTGGTAAGTGTCAGGAAAGGCAGTGATGGCAACGAATAAAATTGATACCACGCTGGTTAGCGCGGGACGAAGCAAACGTTACACTCAGGGCTCAGTTAACAGCGTCATTCAACGCGCATCTTCACTGGTTTTTGACACGGTTGCTGACAAAAAACGAGCGACTGCGGGTCGTGCATCGGGCGAGCTTTTTTATGGCCGCCGTGGCACCCTCACCCACTTCTCGCTGCAAGACGCCATGACCGAACTGGAAGGCGGCGCGGGTTGCGCGCTTTATCCTTGCGGTGCGGCAGCGGTATCCAATGCGATTATCTCATTTGTAGAAGCGGGCGATCACATTCTGGTGAGCGGCGCGGTCTATGAACCGACGCAAGATTTCTGCACCAAAATTCTCAGTAAGCTGAATGTCACCACCACGTTCTTTGATCACTGCATTGGCAGCGAAATCAGTGAACTGATTCAGCCAAACACGCGCGTGGTGTTCCTCGAATCTCCCGCCTCCATCACCATGGAAGTGCAGGACATTCCCGCCATCGTCGCCGCCGTACGCGCGAAAGCGCCGGATGCGATCATCATGATCGATAATACCTGGGCGGCGGGCGTGTTGTTTAACGCGCTGGAGCATGGCATCGATATTTCGATTCAGGCGGGCACCAAATACATCATTGGTCACAGCGATGCGATGATCGGCACTGCGGTCGCCAATGAACGTTGCTGGCCGCAGCTGCGTGAGAATTCGTACCTGATGGGTCAGATGGTGGATGCCGATACGGCATACATGGCCAGTCGTGGCTTGCGCACCCTCGGTACGCGTTTACGCCAGCATGAAGAGAGCGGTTTGCAGGTCGCGGAATGGCTGGCGGAACAACCGGAAGTGGCGCGCGTTAACCATCCGGCGCTGGCTCAGAGCAAAGGCCATGAATTCTGGCAACGCGATTTCAACGGCAGCAGCGGACTGTTTTCCTTCATCCTGCATGAAAAACTGAGTCGTGAGCAGCTGGCTAATTACCTCGATCACTTCCACCATTTCAGCATGGCTTATTCCTGGGGCGGCTATGAATCCTTGATTCTGGCCAACCAACCGGAAGAGCTGGCGGAGATTCGCCCGGCAGGCGGCGTCGATTTCGACGGTACGCTGGTGCGTTTGCATATTGGTCTTGAGCACGTTGATGACCTGCTGAACGACCTGAAAGCGGGCTTTGCACGCTTAAAACAGTAAATATCTAAACAAAACCTAAACCATTTCGTGCCGCATCGGTGAGATCAACGTCTGCGATGCCACAGATGGTTAAAATAGAATCCTTGTGACTCGATGGGATAGCAGATGGGTGTTTTACATGAGATTGTCCACGCGCTCTGGCATCAGGATTTTGCCGCGCTGGCCAATCCGGATGTCGTGTGGGTTGTCTACGGCGTGATGTTTTTGACGCTGTTTCTGGAAAACGGTTTATTGCCCGCCTCTTTTCTGCCGGGTGATAGCCTGCTGCTGCTCGCGGGTGCCATGATTGCCAAAGGCGTGATGGATTTCGTGCCTACCATGGTGATTCTGACCACCGCCGCCAGCCTCGGCTGTTGGTTGAGTTATTTGCAGGGGCGATGGCTGGGCAATACCCGGCTGGTGAAAAGCTGGTTGATGCACTTACCGGCGCAATATCATCAGCGCGCCTGGAATCTGTTTAACCGCCACGGTCTGATGGCGTTGCTGGTTGGGCGTTTTCTGGCGTTCGTTCGCACGTTGCTGCCTACCATGGCTGGCATTTCGGGTTTACAAAACGGTCGATTCCAGCTGTTCAACTGGCTGAGCGGCGCGCTGTGGGTCGGGATTGTGGTGACGATGGGTTATGGCATCAGCCAGGTGCCGTTTATCAAACGTCACGAAGATCAGGTGATGGCGGTGCTAATGGTGCTGCCGATGGTTCTGCTGTTTGTCGGTCTGACCGGCAGCATCGTGGTGATCTGGAAAAAACGTCGCCAGAAAATCTGATTAAGACGCGGCGTCAAACGGCAACGTTTGGCGCACGCGGCTGGCTTCCTCTCCCGGCGTCACGCCGAAATAGCGTTTAAACTCCCGCGAAAATTGCGAAGGGCTTTCATAGCCCACGCGCACCGCTGCCGCACTGGCTTTCATCCCATCCTGCAACATCATCAAGCGCGCCTGATGCAGTCGATAACGTTTCAGGTATTGCAGCGGCGAGGTTTGGGTCACGGCTTTGAAGTTGTGATGGAATGCCGAGACGCTCATGTTCACTTCGGCGGCCAGCATTTCGACGCTGAGGCTTTCGGCGAAATGACTTTCGATACGGCGCAAGGCGCGTGCAATCTGGCTGAACTGGGTCTGGCGATTGACCAGCGACAGCAGCGCACCGCCAATTGGGCCGGTGAGCACATAATAAATAATCTCACGCACCAGCTGCGGGCCGAGCACACGCGCATCACGCGGATGGCTCATCGCATCCAGCAGACGCTCGGCGGCACACAGCATCTCTTCACTCATAAAGGCCGAATGGATGCCCGAAGTGTGTAACTGCGGCTGAAATTGTTCATCGTCGCCGATATCCATCAGCAGATCCTGCAAGCTGGCGATATCCACGCTCAGGCACATGCCTGCCAGCGGCTCTTCCAATGTGGCTTCGGTTTCGCATTCCACCGGCAGCGGCACGGTCAGCATCAAATACTTAGTGGCATCGTAATGAAACACCGTGCTGCCGAGATAACCGGTTTTACGTCCCTGAAAGAGAATCACGATGCCCGGCTGATACATCATCGGCGTGCGCGGCAGCGTTTCACAGGCGTAGATCAGCTTGACGTTCTCCACGGCGCATAACGGCTTACGCACATCGTTCATTAGCGCGGTCACGCGCTGCGCCAGCTGGCGGCAAAGGGCATCGTTTGGCATGGATCACTCTCAGGCAGCAAAAAATTCAGTGTGCCGCAATGCTGCTCAAAGCTCCACCCTTCAGCAGAATCAGGCAAGATTCTGGCAGAAATGACCAGGGTAAAATGGCGAGGTGATTGCCACAATGATCCTGCGGTTGAGTTTGTTGACTAGACTTAACCACAGCGCTTTTACGGTAAGTCACTGCGACAGATAAGGAGCAACTATGGCAGAGCAACCCATTATCAAACTGCACGACGGCAATATGATGCCGCAGATCGGACTCGGTGTGTGGCAAGCGAGCATTGAGGATGCCCGTAACGCGATTGTAGAAGCATTGAAAGTCGGATATCGCTCCATCGATACCGCCGCCATCTACAAAAATGAGGAAGCCGTCGGTCAGGCACTGCAGGATACCGATGTCGCACGCGAAGACATTTTCATTACCACCAAACTGTGGAATGACGACCAGCAGAACGGCCAGCAGGCGATTGAGACCAGCCTGAAGAAGCTGCAACTGGAGAGTGTCGATCTCTATCTGATGCACTGGCCGTGCCCGGAAAAAGATCACTACGTTGAAGCCTGGAAGAAAATGATTGAGCTGCAGCAACAGGGCTTAACCAAAAGCATCGGCGTCTGTAACTTCCATGAAGCACATCTCAAGCGCCTGATTGATGAGACCGGTGTTTCGCCAGTGGTGAATCAGATTGAGCTGCATCCGATGCTGCAACAGCGCACGCTACATGCCTGGAATGCCTTACACCAGATTCAAACCGAATCATGGAGTCCGCTGGCGCAAGGCGGTAAAGGGGTATTCGATCAGGAGATCATCCGCGAACTGGCGAAGAAATATGGCAAAACGCCGGCGCAGATTGTGATTCGCTGGCATCTGGATAGCGGACTGGTGGTGATTCCAAAATCTGTCACCCCGGAACGTATTCGCGAGAACTTCCAGGTGTTTGATTTCAGGTTGGAAAAAACCGAGATCAGCGAGATTACCAAACTGGATAAGGGCAACCGTTTGGGGCCGGATCCGGAAAAGTTTAACGGGTAAATGAGTGCGGATTAATGAAGGGTGCGCATCGCTGCGCACCTTTTTTCTTAAGGGACTGGATTGACCTGCAACTGCCCCGCCGTGCCGCGATCGGCTAATTCCAGCGTCTGGCTGTAATACATAAACGGGAAGTGATCCGACGAACTCTGCGGGAAGCTCACCAGCAACTCCACATCCCCATCCACCCACACCGTATCTTTCCAGCCGCGATCTTCGCCCATCGGCTGTGCGCCGTTAACGCTCTTGATCAGGAACATCACGCCCTGAATATGCAGCGACTGTGGGCGATCGGCATGGATAATCCAGCGCTCAAACGTACCCTGCTGCACCGTGGTATCGATGCGGCTCATATCCCACAGCGCACCGTTAATTCCCGGCACGCTGTCGCCAATGCGGAATTCGCGGGTGCGCACCGCCACGCCATCGAGAATCTGATCGGCCAGTAAGCGCATCGGCAGATTGTCGGTGACCAGCGGCAGTAAGCCGGTCGGACGCAGGCTCAACACCAGCGTGTTAGCGAGAATTGATGAGGGTTCAAACAAACCGCGCAGGCGATCCATCAGGCCCGCCGCAGTGCCAGCAGTAATCGAGACTTCATCGCCCTGCGACATATCCACCAGCACTTCACGGCGTTCACCCGGTGCCAGCGACAGCGTTTGCACCGCTACCGGCGCAGGCAGGAAGCCCTGGTCGCTGGCAATCACGGTAAACGGACGATTATCTGAGAAACTCAAATCAAAACGACGCGCGTTCGAAGCATTCAAAAGACGCAGACGCACCCAACCACGCGAGACCTCGACATACGGATTCTGCACGCCGTTGACCAGCAACGTATCACCGAGGAAACCACCCTCGGATGGCGGGTTGTATACCGGCGTGGCAAAGTTATCGAGACGCTTATCCTGAATGATCAGCGGGAAGTCATCGACGCCATAATGTTTGGGCAACGGCAGCGCTTTGCTGACGTCATCTTCTATCAGCCACATGCCCGCCAGCCCATTGTAGACGTGCGGCGCCATGCGATTAGGCGTATTGGCGTGATACCACAACGTGGAAGCGCCCTGACGAATCGGCAACACCGGCGCCCAGTCAACGCCTGCTGACATCAGGCGTGGCGCACCGCCCATTAAGGCGCCCGGCACCTGCAATCCGCTGACGGTCATCGCCACCGGTTCGTTGAGACGGTTGCTGTAAATCAGCTTCACATCATCGCCGCTGTAAACGCGCACCGTTGGGCCGAGGTACATGCCATTAATGCCCCAAACCGGCACTTTATTGTTATTACCACTAAATGACCAATGACTGCGTTGCAGCGTCAGAAATAGCGGTTGGCCACGGCGAGATTCAATCAGTGGCGGAACAGGAAGCGGCACATCGCCCATAGGAGCCGCAGCGTAGGCGGCATAAGGCATGCTGCTGGTCGCCAGCGCAACACCGGCGGAAAGCTGAATAAACTGACGTCTGCTGCAAGACATAAAACTTCAGACCTTTTGAGCGTGGCGTGAGGACGCCGTGTCCATGTTGTTTTTGTTAGTGAGTTTTTTTTGCTGTGATGAGCACGGGGCAGAATGTCTGCCCCGTGGATGGCTAGAGTTTACCGCTTTTTTCGCGTTCGGCGACTTCGGCGTTCAATTCTTCCAGCTTAGCAGACATTAATTCGCGGCAGTGGGTGGCTAACTTGCGCACCGAGGTGCTTTCAAACTGCTTAGTGTCGACCGGAGGCAGCATTTCAACAATCACCAGGCCATTGTTCCAGCGGTTCAGTTTGATTTTGTCATGGGTATTCGAGACCACAATCGGGATGATCGGCACGCCTGCAGCCACAGCCGCATGGAAGGCGCCGGTTTTGAAGGGCAGCAAACCTCGTCCACGGCTGCGCGTTCCTTCCGGGAACATCCAGAAAGAGATGCGCTTTTTATTGAACTGCCCGACCAACTCACCGATGGTGCCGTGCGCTTTGGCGCGGTTGTCTCGATCAATCAGCAGGTTGCCGGTCAGCCAGTAGAGTTGACCGAAGAACGGGATCCACAGCAGGCTCTTTTTACCGACGGTCACGGTGGTCGGCTGCACGATCTTGGCCGCCGTGATCATGTCGTAGTTATTCTGATGGTTAGCGATGTAAATCGCATTACCATAGCTCTCGGCATCAGCAGGTTTGCGCAGCTCAACTTTGACACCAAATACCGTCGACAGACGACCTAACATATGGCCGAATGTCGCCACATGACGCGGGTTACGCGGTGAAAACAAACACCAGATACTGCCGAAGATGCACACCAAAATCGAATAAACAATAACAATAATCGTGCGTAAAATTAGTAACATAGCTTCCTCAAGTTGGGCAATCCATTGCCTGTTCAGTCTTATTCTTCGCTACTCGCGTCACTTTTCGGGCGCGCTGGCGCATTCACTTCCACGCTATCAATACGCTGCAGGCCACGCGACACGCTGCCACGACGACCGCGATCGGCACGCACTTTTTGCAGATCTTCATCGCGCATAATCAGCTTACGCTTGCCGACATAGAGAGTGAGTGAACTGCCCGGCGGCAAGATTAACAGCCATTGCAGTTTGTCCACGCCAGCGGCAGCATCCGCTGATGGGATAGAGATGATTTTATTGCCTTTGCCTTTCGACATCTGTGGCAGATCGCCCACCGGGAACATCAACATGCGTCCGGCTTGCGTAATCGCCAGCAGCATGTCATCACCGGAGTGCACCGCCATTGGCGTCATCACTTTGGCATTTTCCGGCAACGTCAGCAGCGCTTTACCGGCACGGTTGCGCGAAATCAAATCGGCAAAGGTACAGATAAAGCCGTAACCGGCATCGGAGGCCATCAGCAGTTTCTGATCGTCCGCTTCCATCAACACCTGTTCAAACGCGGCACCTGGCGGTGGCGTCAGCTTGCCGGTCAGCGGCTCGCCCTGCCCGCGCGCTGATGGCAACGAGGTCGGATCCAGCGTATAACTGCGGCCGGTGGAGTCGATAAAGGCCACCGGCTGATTGCTCTTACCGCGTGCGGCAGCAAGGTAACTGTCGCCAGCCTTATAGCTAAGCCCGGTAGGATCGATATCGTGGCCTTTGGCGCTACGCACCCAGCCCATCTGCGACAGCACAATCGTCACCGGCTCGGCGCTCACCAGCTCGGTTTCGCTCAGTGCTTTGGCTTCTTCGCGCTCACGCAGCGGCGAACGGCGATCGTCACCGTAGGTCTGGCTATCTGCCAACAGCTCTTTCTTCAGCAGGTTGCTCATCTTGCGCTCAGACGCCAGGATCGCCTGCAGCTGATCGCGCTCTTTTTCCAGTTCCGCCTGCTCACCGCGAATCTTCATCTCTTCCAGTTTGGCGAGATGGCGCAGTTTCAGTTCCAGAATGGATTCGGCTTGCGTGTCGCTGAGCTCAAAACGCGACATCAGCACTTGCTTAGGCTCGTCCTCGGTACGGATGATGTGAATCACTTCATCAATATTGAGGAACGCCACCAGCAAACCTTCGAGGATATGCAGACGGCGCAGCACGCGATCCAGGCGATAGTTCAGGCGGCGCGTCACGGTATCGCGACGATACACCAGCCATTCAGACAGGATCTCCAGCAGGTTTTTCACCGCCGGACGGTTATCCAGTCCGATCATATTCAGGTTAACGCGATAGCTCTTTTCCAGATCGGTGGTGGCAAAGAGATGGTTCATCACCTGCTCCACATCCACACGATTAGAACGCGGCACAATCACCAGACGCGTCGGGTTCTCGTGGTTGGATTCATCACGCAAATCCTCCACCATCGGCAACTTTTTATTGCGCATCTGGTTGGCAATCTGCTCCAGCACGCGCGCGCCAGAAACCTGGTGCGGCAGTGCGGTGATCACCACATCGCCATCTTCTTTCTTCCACACCGCGCGCTGACGGATAGAACCGCGCCCGCTTTGGTAGATTTTGCGGATCTCGCTGCGTGGCGTGATGATCTCGGCTTCAGTCGGATAATCCGGGCCCTGCACAATATCCAGCAACTCATCCAGCGTGGTATCAGGTTTGTCGATCAGCTTCACCGCCGCTTCCGCCACTTCACGCAGGTTATGCGGAGGAATATCGGTGGCCATGCCCACGGCAATACCGGTAGTGCCGTTCAGCAGGATGTTTGGCAGACGCGCCGGCAACATCTTCGGCTCCTGCATGGTGCCATCGAAGTTCGGGATGTAATCCACCGTGCCTTGTCCCAACTCGCCCAGCAAAATCTCGGCATATTTGGACAGGCGTGACTCGGTGTAACGCATCGCGGCGAAGGATTTAGGATCATCCGGTGCACCCCAGTTGCCCTGACCATCCACCAGCGGATAGCGATAGGAGAACGGCTGCGCCATCAATACCATCGCTTCATAGCAGGCGCTGTCGCCGTGCGGATGGTATTTACCTAATACGTCACCCACGGTACGGGCAGATTTTTTGAATTTGGCGCTGGCATTGAGGCCCAGTTCCGACATCGCGTAAACAATACGACGCTGCACCGGTTTCAGACCATCGCCGATATACGGCAGTGCGCGGTCCATGATCACGTACATGGAGTAGTTCAGGTACGCGTTTTCCGTAAATTTGTGCAGGGCAAGACGCTCTGCACCATCCTGCGTCAATTCGCTCATTAAGCTCGCATCCTCACTTCGTGGCCCGCAACGGCGGGACATCCGGCGCTCATTTGGCGAGGATAGTACCTTATTCGTGCGTGTTAGTCACAGGGAAGCCAGCGTCGGGCCGCAGAATCAAGAACGCTTAAATAACGTGATATCGGTCAGAAAATGAAAAGGGAATGAGAGCGACATCACAATTAATATCCCTATTTATATGTGAGCAGGATCTCAATTAATTATTAATAATTTCAGGCGTATTAAAGCTGTCCGTAATCATGGACAACATTTAGTATTGTTGCTTACGCCGTCCTTTTCTAAATTCATACTCCATAAGACACAAATATTGCGCTCCTGATTTCTGGCATGAAGAAATAGATAACGAGGAAATAATCTTAAAAACGCTTTGCCAAAATAAAGGGTGACCGAATGCAAATACTGACTTCGCGACAACACCGTTTAGTCAAACTGCTGTTGCAACATGCCGCACCGCAGCCGATCAGAGAATTAGCCTTACAGCTGGGCGTGTCAGAAAAGACCATTCAACGCGATTTACAGTGGCTGGAGAGCTGGCTCGGCAGCTGGTCACTGACGCTGGAGAAAACCCCAGGACGCGGTGTGCGCTTACGTGTCGATGATATCCAGCAGCGTTTACAGCTGGAGCAGCAGTTAAATGGCGATGAAAGCAGTGCCGATGCGCTGGGGCAAAACAGCCGCAGAGTGAAGATTGCGTCGCAGCTGCTGAGCGATGCCCCACGAGCAACGTCGATCAGTAAGCTGTCGGAGCGCTATTTTATCAGCCACGCCTCGATAGTGAATGACCTGAAAGTGATTGAAGAGTGGCTGCAGCCGTTGGGTTTGACGCTGCAACGCGGGCCGGGTGGCACTCACATCGAAGGCAACGAGCAGACGCTGCGCCAGGCCATGGTGTCACTGATTAACGATGTGATGCAGCAAAACGTTGCTGGCACACCGCTGTTACCGCGTCTCGATCCCGGCAGCCAGCAGGCGCTGGTGCATTATTTTGGCGATGAGGATGTGGCTTTTGTGCAGGCGCTGCTGCAACAGATGGAGCAGCAACTCAGTTATCCGTTAGGCGATGCCTGGTATCTGAATCTCTGCACTCATATTCTGATCATGATGCACCGTATGGCGCAGGGCAATGCGCTGGCACTGGAAACACTCACCACGGTTCAGGATCTCGATCAGCGCATTTTACTGATTGCCCAGCAAATGGTGACGCAGATTGAACAGCGGATGTGCTGCGCCCTGCCCGCCGATGAAGTCGGTTTTATTTATCAATATATTGTTTCGTCCGGCATTGTGGTGGAAGAGCGCGGCGATAATGCGCCGATGCATAATCAATTTTCCACCGCAGAGTCCGTAAAAATAACCTGTGAATTAATCGATCGTTTTTCGGCTTTTATTCATCAAGACTTAGCGCAGGACCGATTATTATTCGACGGTTTGTTGGTGCATATAAAGCCATTATTAAATCGACTCAAATATCATATTCATATTCGCAATCCCCTGCTGGAAGATATTCAGCATGAAATGAAGGGCATATTTTCCTTAACGCAACAGGCGATGCAATTAACTGCTCACACTTATGGGCTCTCGCCGGTGGCTGACGATGAAATTGGTTATCTCTGCGTGCATTTCCAGGCGGCGCTGGAGCGGCAAATTGCCCATAAACGCATTCTGGTGGTGTGCTCCAGCGGCGTGGGGACTTCGCATCTGTTGAAGAGTCGCATCTTGCGGGCGTTCCCTGACTGGGAAATTGCGGGTGTGGTCTCAGCCAGCAATCACGCCGCGTTTTGTCAGAACCAGACCGTGGATTTAGTGATCACCACTATCCATCTTAACGCCGGGCCGATTCCGGCAGTGTATGTAAGTGCATTTTTTAACGATGACGATATTCGGCGGGTCACTGACGCCATGATTGGCAGCCAGCTGCCGGACGGCGCGCACTGCGCGTTGGCTGAACATTAATTGAATGAGGTAAAACCCATGGATATTTCCCGCATTCTGACGCCACGCCGCGTTAACCTGGCACTGACTGCCACCACCAAAGAAGAGGTGATTCACCAGCTCACCGATCTGCTTTATCAGGACGGCGCCATTACCGATCGCGAGGCGTTTATTGAAGATGTCTGGCTGCGTGAAGCTGAAGGCTCAACCGGTTTCGAAAACCACGTGGCTATCCCACACGGTAAGTCAGCCGCCGTCCAACACACAACTTTAGCCATCGGTCGTACCCAGCAGGATATCCCATGGGAAACGCTCGATGGCAGCCAGGTGCGCTGCATCATCCTGTTCGCGGTGCGACTGGAAGATCAGAACACCACCCATATTCGCCTGTTGTCGCAGGTGGCCAGCGCGCTGGCCGATGATGAGGTGATAGCCCAACTGCTGGTGGAAAACGACCCCAGCAATATCATCCGGCTGTTTAGCCAGTACGCCGAAACCGACCTCTGTTAATACTCTAACTCTTTGAGGTGAAACATGAATATCGTCTGTGTAGCGGCCTGCACCGCAGGCATCGCGCATACCTATATTGCGCGTGAAAAACTGATTAAAGGCGCTCATGCACTGGGCCACACCATCCACGTCGAAACCCAGGGCACCATCGGCACTGAAACAGCGCTGACGCGTGAAGACATCGCCGCCGCTGACGTGGTGATCCTCGCCATCGACGTGAAGATCAACGGCGAAGAGCGCTTTCAGGGCAAACCCATCGTGCGAGTGAAAACCGAAGTGGTGATCAAGTCACCGGTGAAATTCCTCGAAAAAGTGGCGGATTCACTGGCGCGTGCCTGAGGAGATCCATCATGAACGAAAACAAACGTCAGTACGGGCAGGAGATCAAAGGTCACTTGCTCACCGGGATCTCCTGGATGATCCCGCTGATCGTCGCCGCCGGGATCTGTATTGCGCTCGGCCAGGTGATCGGTGGGCCGGATGTTGGTAAGCACCCCGGCACCATCGCCTGGATGCTGAATCAGATCGGCGGTTGGGGCATGGGACTGATCGTGCCGTTGATCAGTGCGGCCATCGCCTACTCCATCGCCGATCGTCCCGGCTTTGCGCCCGGTTTGATCATCGGCTTTATCTGCGGCCAGATCGGCACCGGTTTTATTGGCGGCATGCTCGGCGGCTTCCTCGTGGGCTACACGGTGCTGCTGCTGCGCCGCACCATCAAGCTGCCGCAGTCGATGCAGGGGTTGATGCCAATAATGGTGCTCCCGGTACTGAGCACCATTATTGCCGGGCTGCTGATGATGACCTTTATTGGTCAGCCGATTATCTGGCTGCAGAAGGCGCTGATTCACTTGCTGGAATCGATGCAGGGCGGTTCTAAATTTGTGCTGGGTGCGGTGCTGGGCGCAATGGCGACTTTTGACTTCGGCGGCCCCGTCAACAAGACCATGTCGCTGTTCGCCGACGGCATGCTGGTTGATGGGATTTACGGCCCGGAAGCAGTGAAGTTTGTTGGCTCAATGATTCCCCCGTTTGGTATCACGCTGTCGTATCTGCTGACGCGCCACAAGTACACCAAAGCAGAGAAAGAGGCGCTGAAAGCTGCGTTCCCAATGGGTATCTGCATGATCACCGAAGGGGTGATTCCGATTGCGGCGCGTGACCTGCTGCGCGTGGTTGGCAGCTGCGTGGTGGCATCTGCCATCGCCGGTGGGCTGATTATGGTGTGGGGCGTCGAAGCACCCGTGCCGCACGGTGGGATGTTTGTGGTGCCGCTGTTCACCAAACCGCTGATGTTCTGTCTGGCGCTGGGTATCGGCACCGTGGTGTGCGGCGTGATGCTGTCGCTGATGAAAAAACCGGTGACGCAGGCAGATGAAGAGTTCGATGACGTGGAAGCCCCCGGCGTCCGCGACGAAGAGATCAAATTCACACTGGAATAAGGAGCCACCATGTTTGCCATGATGAACGACCTGATTCATGCCGCCGCCAAACAGCAGTATGCCGTGCTGGCGATTAACTGCTTCAACCTTGAAACCGCGCGTGCTGCCATTCAGGCCGCCGAACAACAGCGCGCACCGCTGATATTGAATGTCTATCAGGGTCACAGCACACACTTCCCACCCGCCGTGGCGGTGCCGCTGGTGCAGGCGCTGGCGAAAGACGCCACCGTCCCAGTTGCCCTGGCGCTGGACCACGGCAAAGCCTTTCCGCTGATTGGTCAGGCATTCCGCGCCGGGTTTACCGGGCTGATGATCGATGCTTCCGCCGATCCGCTGGCCGAGAATATCCGCCAGACCGCAGCGGTAGTGAAAATGGCGCACACCGCTGGTGTTTGCGTCGAAGGCGAGCTGGGGCATATCGCCGATGCGCCGACCTACGAGTTAGCCGATGCCTCCGTGAAGATGACGCAGGTTGCCGATGTACTGCCGTTCATTGAGCAAACCGATATCGATTTGCTAGCGATCTCGGTGGGCACCGCGCACGGACTCTATCCAGCGGGCGTGAAGCCGAAGATCGACTTCCAGCGTTTACAGGAGCTGCATGCGGTTTCACCTCGCCCACTGGCGCTGCATGGTGGTTCGGGCACGCCAGCAGAGGATATTCGCCGCGTCAGCCAGTACGGCGTGGCCAAGATTAACGTCGGCGCGGCAGTTTTTGATGCCGGGAAGCATGCGGTGGAGCAGGCGCTTAAACAGCATCCGCACGCAGAGCTGGCCGATCTGCTCGGGCTAATGGAATCCGCCTGCCGCGAAGTAGTGATTGAGTATCTGAGCTGGTCGGGATCGGCTGGCAAAGCGTAATTCGCGGGCGCGCCAGGTCGCCATAAATGTCACACCCCTACGGGGCCCCGTGGAGACGGATTTATGCATAGCGTTAAAAAGAATACACGTGATTTGACGCATTAATACGCACCTGAAACGCCGCTTCAAGCATCGCGATTTAAAGCAGCGACAAGATACAGCGCGATAAGTCGCGCAGCGACAGGAAGCAGAAGCATTTCCCTTTTTATCCATCATCGGGTCGGCGCACGCGTCGGCTCTGGTAAAACTCACGTTGAGGAAATATTAACATGTTGATTTCAATGAAAGAGATGTTGGCACCGACTCGTGAACACCGTTACGCCATCGGCGCATTTAACGTGGCAGACAGCTGCTTTATCCGTGCCGTGGTGGAGGAAGCTGAAGCCACCAACACCCCGGCGATCATCTCGATTCACCCGAGTGAGCTGGAGTTTGTGACCGATGAATTCTTTGGCTATGTGCGTGAACGCACGCTGAAGAGCAAAGTGCCCTTCACCATCCACCTCGATCATGGCGCATCGATTGCGCAGGTGCTGCGCGCCATCCAGTGTGGATTCACTTCGGTGATGATCGACGGCTCGCTGCTGCCGTACGAAGAGAACGTGGCGCTGACCAAAGAAGTGGTGAAACTGGCGCATTCAGTAGGCGTGTCGGTGGAAGGTGAACTCGGCACCATCGGCGATACCGGCACCACCGTGGAAGGCGGCGTTAGCAAGGTAATCTATACCGAACCGGCGCAAGCAGAAGATTTTATCCAGCGCACCGGCGTCGATACGTTGGCGGTGGCGATTGGCACCGCGCACGGCATCTATCCAAAAGATATGAAGCCGGAACTGCAGATGCATATTCTGCGAGACATTGCGCAGCGCACCACCATTCCGTTGGTGCTGCACGGCGGTTCAGCCAATCCGGATACGGAGATTGCGGAGGCAGTGACGCTGGGCGTGGGCAAAATCAATATTTCCAGCGACATGAAGTACGCCTACTTTGCCAAACTGCGTGAGATTCTGGCGCGCGAAACCTGGTGGGATCCTAACGTGATTTATCCGGAAGCGATTACCGCCGCCAAAGCGGTGATTCGCTACAAGATGAACCTGTTTGGTGGATTGGGTAAAGCGAGTTTGTATCGTTAATTTACCTGGTGCGCATCAATGCGCACGCTACAAACCTAAGGTCGCCATTGATAGCGTAAGGCCGACCCGTTAAGTCACGAACGATTTAAGCGCACCTACGGTAGCGACGCGATTTATCTCGCATCTTTGCTCAGCTGAGTGGCTGACAGACGTGCAATGAATTGTGCCGCTACCGAAATTTAGGTGGTTAACTGACAAGCATCACGCCATTGATGGCGACCTTGTCATTTTATTTGATCACACCCAGCCACTGAGAGGCGATCTGCGCATATTCGCCGGTGGCGGTGCTGAGATGCAGCCACTGATCGACGTACAGTTTCCAGCTCATATCGTCACGCGGGATCATGTAAGCCTTCTCGCCATACTGCATCGGCTTATCCGGATTGATAGCGCATAGCGTCGGGTAATGCTTCATCTGGAACAGCGCTTCGGATGCATCCGTGATCATCACATCCGCTTTCTTGTCCACCAGCTGCTGGAAAATACCGACGTTATCGGCCAGCTGCAGCGTCGATTGCGGCAAGTGGCTGTGCACAAAGGCTTCATTGGTGCCGCCAGCCGGTTCAATCACCCGCACGCTTGGCTTATTGATCTGCTCTACTGTTTGATACTTATCTTTGTCATCACAGCGCACCAGCGGGATTTTGCCATCCACGCCCAGCGGCTCAGCAAACCAGGCAATCTGCTGGCGTTTTAAGGTAACGGAGACGCCACCCAGCGCGATATCACACTGCTTCGCCACAAAATCATCACTCATGGTTTTCCAGGTGGTCGGCACCCACTGTACTTTGGCGCCCAGACTCGCCGCCAGCGACTGTGCCATGCTGATATCCAGCCCTTCATACTGCCCATCACTGCGCAGATAGCTGTAAGGCTTGTAGTCGCCGGTGGTACAGACTTTCAGGGTTTTACTGCTACGAATTTCGTCGAGGTGGGATTGTGCCGACGCAGCGCCACTCACCAGAAGTAATGCACTCAGTATCGCGGTTTTCATGGTTTCTTCTTTTTTATGTTGATGTCGGTTTGCGCGCGGATTGTTGCATAGCCCTCCGCATTGTTGCTTTATTAGCAAAAGTCTTGTGATCAATCACGCATTTTTTTGCTTCGCCTGCGCGCGTACAGTGTGCGCCATCAACGGGAAACGGAGCGAATCATCCATGAGCAATATTTTAATCATCGACGGCGGTAAAACCTTTGCCCACTCGAAAGGCGAGCTGAATCACACCCTCACTGACGTGGCAGCCAGCCAACTGCGCGATCTGGGCCATAACGTGGTTGTCACCCTTGCTGACAGCGACTACAACGTGGCAGAAGAAGTGCAGAAATATCTCGACAGCGATGTGGTGATTTATCAGATGCCTGGCTGGTGGATGGGCGAGCCGTGGACGGTGAAAAAATACATTGATGACGTGTTCACTGAAGGCCACGGTTCGCTGTATGCCAGCGATGGCCGCACCCGCAGCGACGCGGGCAAGAAGTACGGTTCAGGCGGTCTGATTCAGGGCAAAAAATACATGCTGTCGCTGACGTGGAACGCGCCGCTGGAAGCGTTTAATGATCCTGAGCAGTTCTTCGAAGGCGTGGGCGTGGACGGTCTGTATCTGCACTTCCACAAAGCCAATCAGTTCCTCGGCATGGAAGGTTTGCCGACCTTTATCTGTAATGATGTGATCAAGATGCCTGACGTGCCGCGCGATATTGAACGTTATCGGACTCATCTCAGCCAGATTTTTGCTTAACTGTAAGCACACCGGGAAAAAAGGAAGCGCTATGTTAACCGTCGTTGCAGAAATTTGCGTCAAGCCAGGCCGCCGTCATGTGGTACTGGAAGCCATCAACACCCTGATCCCTACCGTACTGGAAGAGGAAGGCTGTCATCAGTATGACGCGCTGGTTGACCATCAGGCTCAGGTGCCGTGGAAGCAGAATTCACCAGATTCCATTTTCATGCTGGAACAGTGGGAATCGCTACGCCACCTTGAGCAGCATCAGCAGATGCCGCACATGGATGCGCATCGCGCCACGATTAAAGATGATGTGGTGGATGTGAAGATCCTGGTGTTAGAGCCGGTTCGCTAAACACCCAAGCCTCTGCCTGTGCAGGGGCTTTTTTATAGCATGCGATCGGCTTCAATCTTCTCGCGCAGAAAATCGAGAAAGCAGGTAATGCGCGAGGTGAGCGATTGGTTGCGGTAATACACGGCGTGAATCGGCAGACGTAACTCGTGCGTTTCCTGCTCTAACACCTGCACCAGATCTCCCCGCGCACGATCTTCTCGACTGACAAAATCAGAAAGGCGCGCAATGCCCTGCCCTGCCAAAGCCAGCTGTCGCAAGGTTTCACCGCTGGAAGCCGATAGCGTCGGTTTGATCTGTAAGAACTCGCCTTCACGCTGCCACACCGGCCAGACGTTATGCGCATCCAGCTGGCTGAATCCCAAAAGCTGATGGGCTGCTAACGCCTCAACCGTTTCCGGGCTGCCATGCTGTTGCAGATAAGCCGGGCTCGCCACTAAGCGCGTGGCGCTGCTGCCCAACACGCGGGCGCGCAAGGTGGAATCACGTAACTCGCCGACGCGAATCGCAATATCAGTTTGCTGCTCCAGCAGATCGATCATGATGTCGTCGGTGTTCAGCTCCAGCTGAATCAGCGGATAACGCTGCCGAAACTCCGCCACCAGCGGCACGATCACGTGCAGCATAAAGGGCGCATTGGCATTGATGCGCAATCTGCCTGAGGGGATATCACGACGCTGGGCGATCTGCTCTTCCGCCAGCTCTACCGAGGAGAGGATCTGCCGTGCATGATCGAGGAAGATCAGCCCTTCCTCGGTAAGCGCAAGGCGCCGCGTGGTGCGGTGCATCAGCGTGGTTTGTAATTTGCTTTCCAGCCGACTCAGCGCCCGGCTGATACCGGAGCTGGTTTGATCGAGCTGCTCGGCAGCGGCGGTGATCGATCCGCTGTCCACCACCGCCACCCAGGCGCGCAGTTCTTCCAGTGTGATTTTCACGTTCTTTTCCCCGGAAAAATGTTTGGCTTGCCCTAAATAACAAGGGACGCCGCAGCGTCCCAGGTTATCAAGCTTCCAGGTCGGCGAGATCGCCTTTTTCCTGTAGCCAGTTACGGCGATCTTCAGAACGTTTCTTCGCCAGCAGCATGTCCATTACGCGCAGCGTCTGCTCGACATCATCATCGCTGACCGTCAGCTGTACCAGACGGCGCGTGTTCGGGTCGAGTGTGGTTTCACGCAGTTGCAGCGGGTTCATCTCACCCAGACCTTTGAAGCGCTGAACATTTGGTTTGCCTTTCTTGCGCTTCAACTGTTCCAGCACGCCCTCTTTCTCGTCTTCATCCAACGCGTAAAAGACTTCTTTACCGAGATCGATGCGATACAGCGGTGGCATCGCCACGTACACGTGGCCGTGTTGCACCAGCGAGCGGAAGTGCTTCACGAACAGCGCACACAGTAAAGTGGCGATGTGTAAGCCATCGGAATCCGCATCCGCGAGGATACAGACCTTGCCGTAACGCAGCTGGCTCAGATCTTCACTGTCGGGATCGATACCGATCGCCACCGAGATGTCGTGTACTTCCTGCGAGGCCAGCACTTCATCCGACGACACTTCCCAGGTGTTCAGGATCTTACCTTTAAGCGGCATGATCGCCTGATATTCACGATCGCGCGCCTGCTTGGCCGATCCGCCCGCCGAGTCACCTTCCACCAGGAAGAGTTCGGTACGATTCAAATCCTGTGCGCTACAGTCAGCCAGTTTGCCCGGCAGTGCCGGTCCGCTGGTGAGCTTTTTACGCACCACTTTCTTGGCCGCGCGCATACGACGCTGGGCACTGGAGATCGCCAGTTCGGCGAGCATTTCGGCGGCTTGCACGTTCTGGTTCAGCCACAAGCTAAAGGCATCTTTCACGATAGCCGAGACAAATGCCGCGCACTGACGTGAAGAGAGACGCTCTTTGGTCTGACCGGCGAACTGCGGATCCTGCATTTTGACCGACAGAACATAGGCGCAGCGTTCCCAGATATCTTCCGCCGACAGTTTTACACCGCGCGGCAGAATATTGCGGAACTCGCAGAACTCACGCATCGCATCCAGCAAGCCCTGACGCAGACCGTTGACGTGTGTCCCGCCTTGCATGGTGGGAATCAGGTTGACGTAGCTTTCGGTCAGCAGTTCACCGCCTTCCGGCAGCCACAGCAGCGCCCAATCCACCGCTTCCACATCACCGGCAAAGCTGCCCACAAAAGCTTTTTCTGGCAAGGTGGGCAGGCCGTTTACCGCTTCCGCTAAGTAATCAGAGAGGCCACCATGATAGAGCCACGTCTGCTCGGTATCGTTGACCTTGTCTTTAAACACGATCTCCACGCCCGGACAGAGCACCGCTTTGGCTTTCAGCACGTGCGTCAGGCGTGAAACCGAGAAGCGTGGGCTATCGAAGAAGCTTTCATCTGGCCAGAAATGTACGCGCGTGCCGGTATTACGCTTGCCGACTGTGCCGGTTACCGTCAGATCCTGCACTTTATCGCCATTTTCAAAGGCAATATCGTAGACCTCGCCGTTACGGCGCACGGTGACTTCAACACGTTTTGACAGGGCGTTAACCACCGAAATCCCCACGCCATGCAGGCCGCCGGAGAACTGGTAGTTTTTGTTGGAGAATTTACCGCCCGCATGCAGACGGCAAAGAATCAGCTCAACCGCTGGCACACCCTCTTCCGGGTGGATATCCACCGGCATGCCGCGACCGTCATCGATGACTTCCAGTGACTGATCGGCATGCAGGATCACTTCCACGCGTTTGGCGTGACCAGCCAGCGCCTCATCGACACTGTTATCGATCACTTCCTGGCCCAGATGGTTTGGGCGCGTGGTATCGGTGTACATCCCCGGACGACGACGCACCGGTTCAAGGCCGGTTAAGACCTCAATGGCATCGGCATTATAACTTGATTGGCTCATCGTAACTGTCTGATTAGCAATAGGAATAGGGGTCCATCTCGCAGCAATCAGGGAGCATTTAATCCCAGAAAATCAATCATCTGCGCAAAATGGCGTTCGAATCCGATATAAGCATGATTGCCACCCTCTTCGACCGTTTGGCGGCATGCGCTGTAGTATTCCAGCGCCTGGCGGTAATCGAGCACTTCATCGCCGGTCTGTTGCAGCAGCCAGAGTAAATCTGGCGCTTCGAGAGGGTCAATCTGCATGACTTTCAGATCGTAAATGTGGCGTGACTCTAACACATATTGCTGGCCGGTGTAGGGATTACGGTTTTCGCCGAGATAATCCACCAGCAGCTCAAACGGCCGCACGGCGGGATTAACCACCACCGCAGGCAGCATAAAGCATTGTGACAGCCAGGTAGCGAAGTAACCGCCGAGCGACGATCCCACCAAGCCGAGCGGTTCACCGGCGTACTGCATCACCAGGTCTTCCAGCATACTCGCGGCTTCGGCCGGAAAGGTGGGCAGTTGCGGCACCAGCACGTTGAGATGCGGATGGTGTTCCGTCACCCACTGTTGCAGCTGCGTGGCTTTGGCCGATTGCGGAGAGCTGTTGAATCCATGCAGATAGATCAGCGCCGCCATCGTTTAGTAGCCCTCGGAATCGAGATCGGGACGGAACAGATCGCTTTGCAGGCGATTCACTTCAGTTTCCAGCACGCCGTCGGCTTTCAGGGTTAACCAGCGCCAACCCGGCGCGACGTTATCAATAGTAAAGTTGGTGCAATGCGGTTTGAACTGCACGCAGGTCGAAGGAGAAGCCAGCACGCGACGGCCATGCCAGTCGAGATCGAGCTCCTGATGAATATGGCCACACACCAGATTACGTGCTCGCGGAAAGTGTTGCAGCACCGCTTCTAATTGATGAGGATTGCGCAGGCTGTGCTGATCCAGCCAGGTACAGCCGGAAGCGAGCGGATGATGATGCAGCAGCACCAGCGTATGGCGCTCAGGATGCTTGCGCAGCGCCTTATCCAACCACTCCAGTTGGTATTCGCTTAACATGCCATGCGGCACACCAAAGACCTGGCTATCCAGCAGCACCAACTGCCAGTGTTCACCCAGCAGTACATGTTTATCCGATGCGATGCCAGCATCGGCGAGCGTGTTCACCATCGCGGGCTGAAAATCGTGATTACCCGGTAGCCAGACACACGGCTTCGGCAGGCGTGTAATACCCGCTACAAAGTGTTGATAAGCTTCGACGGTGTGATCCTGGGCGAGATCGCCGGTGGCGATAATCAAATCATAATCGCGCTGTTGCGCCATGATGGCGTCCAGCACCGCATCAAAACTCGACCAGGTATTCACCCCAAGCAGCGATTGATGTTTTCCTGCAAAAAGATGGGTGTCCGTGATTTGTAAAATCCTGATATCGGCCCCATTTGCCGCAGGAAGAGTAAGCAGGCTATCCAAAGCGTTTCCTTTCTCTCCACGCCATAGTTGTATGCTATCAGCAGACCGGCACAGCTACAGCACCGTGCGCCAGACAATAGCGCAACCAATCTGCAAGGAACTGGTTAATCTGATGTTTTTCATCGCGCTGATGCAGTTTTTTATTAGGGTAATCATAGCGCGCTTTAAAACGATAGATCTGCTGAGTGGAACACACTTCAGCGACCATCGCATCATGGTACAGCCGGACGGACATGGATGGCAGGCTCCAGTAACTCACTGCCGGGGCCACCTGGCGAACCTCCACCAGCGTGGTATAACGCGTCGACTCCTGAATAGTCAGCTGATAACGGGCGCCGTTCACCTGATAGATCACCGACTCACCTGCCTCGTCATTACGCGGCAGCAGGCGACGCAGCTGGGCGAAATTGGTTTCGCACAGGCGCATCATTTCGGGAAAGTCAGGGGTATAGCGCTGTTTCATTTTAGCTTCCACTCTTGTCGTAGTTTTTCATGGTGCAACGCCAGCCATTGCAGGGCGATGACAGATGCCGCGTTATCAATAATCCCCTCTTCCACCCAGCGGTAGGCCTGTTCGCGGCTCACCACATGGACAAGAATATCCTCATTCTCTTCCTCCAGCCCGTGATTTCCCTCTGCCAGGCTGGCATCCACTTCGCCCACCAGCACCGACAAACGTTCAGACGTTCCGCCTGGGCTGGCTAAGTAATTCACTATCGGTTTCACGCGCCCGACCTTGAGGCCTGCTTCTTCAACGGCTTCGCGTCGCGCTACATCTTCCGGCGTTTCGCCCGGTTCAATGATACCGGCCACCATTTCCAGCAACCAGGGCGTTGGGCTGGAATCATAAGCCGGGATGCGGATCTGTTCGATCAGCACCACTTCGTCGCGTAAGGGATCATAGGGTAGCAGCACGGCGGCGTGTCCGCGCTCAAAAACTTCGCGTACCACCTCACCGCTCATCTCGCCATTAAAGCGGCGATGACGGAAACGGTAACGGACGATGGAAAAAAAACCATCGTAGCGTGTATCGCGTGCAATAATTTCTACATCGTTTTTTGTGAAAGTCACAGGGGATTTTTTTTCACCCGCCATCATCTGGTTCCTTATGCAGATTGGGATGGAGCGAAGAAAAGCCAACCCTTGTGCTCCGTCCGAGTGGTTCTTTCTGAATTATTTACGTAAATTAGGGGAAGAAGGCACGTTCAGCCAACTTATCTCTGACGCCGCCTCTGTAGAATCGGCGATTATTTTTTGGCTTACCTGCAGCACTACCAGTGCAATTTGCTGCAACAAAAGGAATGCAAATGAAAAAACTGCTCCCACTTTTTATTGGGTTGAGCCTGGGCGGATTTAGCCTTGCCAGCCAGGCAGAGAACCTGTTGCAGGTTTACCAGCAGGCGCGCCTTAGCAACCCGGATCTGCGTGCTTCAGCCGCTGACCGTGATGCAGCCTTTGAGAAAATTAACGAAGCGCGTAGCCCTTTACTTCCACAGTTAGGCTTGGGTGCAGATTATACCTATAACAACGGTTACCGTGACAGCAGCGGTATTCATTCCAACACGACCAGCGCTTCTCTGCAATTAACACAAACCATTTTCGATATGTCGAAATGGCGTGCGCTGTCACTGCAGGAAAAAACCGCCGGTATTCAGGATGTCACCTATCAGGTTGCACAGCAGGATCTGATTCTGAACACCGCAACCGCGTATTTCAACGTGTTGAAGGCGATTGATACCCTTTCTTACACGGAAGCGCAGAAACAATCGATCTACCGTGAATTGGATCAAACCACCCAGCGCTTCAACGTGGGTCTGGTGGCGATCACTGACGTGCAGAACGCCCGTGCGCAGTACGACAGCGTGCTGGCCAGCGAAGTGACCGCACGTAATAACCTCGATAATGCGGTGGAATCGCTGCGTCAGATCACCGGTATGGATTATCTGGCACTGGCTTCACTGAACATCGATCGTTTCAAAACCGCACGTCCTGATGCCGTTGCAACGCTGTTGAAACAAGCGGAAAGCCGTAACCTGAACTTGTTATCTGCACGTTTAAGCCAGGATCTGGCGCGCGAGCAGATTCGCTCTGCGGAAACAGGCCATATGCCAACGCTGGATCTGACTGCCTCAACTGGTATGTCTAACAGCAAATATGGCGGCAGCCGTGCGAACCAGAGTTCAGGCACCACCGATTCCATCACCGGTACTAACCAGGTTGGCCTGAGCTTCTCTCTGCCACTGTACAGCGGTGGTTCAGTAACCTCGCAGGTGAAACAGGCGCAGTACAACTTTGTCGCCGCCAGCGAGCAGCTGGAAGGTGCACATCGTAGCGCGATCCAGACCGTACGTTCGTCCTTCAATAACGTTAACGCGTCGATCAGCAGCATTGATGCTTACAAGCAGGCCGTTGTTTCTGCTCAAAGCTCATTGGATGCGATGGAAGCTGGTTATCAGGTGGGTACCCGTACCATCGTCGATGTGCTGGATGCAACCACGACTCTGTTCAACTCTAAACAGCAGCTTTCTGATGCACGTTACAGCTACCTGATTAACCAGCTGAACATCAAATATGCGCTGGGTACGCTGAATGAGCAGGATCTGCAATTGCTGAACAGCTCGCTGGGCAAAGAAGTCACGACCGCACCTGAAGTGGTCGCGCCGGAAAACAGCCAGCAGGCTTCTCGTGTCGATAATGGTCCTAAAACCACGGCACCTTCAGCCGCCGCGAAAGCGCGCCCGGCTGCCGCTCACAGCAGCGGAAATCCTTTCGGTAATTAATCCCTTAAGGGGCCGCTTGCGGCCCCTTTCGCATTCGAACGTATAACAACGTAAAGATCCCCCAGCCATCCGGCTTCTCGCTTCATTTTCCACCACTCATCACCTATCCTAGCCCCACCTTTGGGCACAGGATGAAAATAATGAAACGGACTAAACATATTCGTCATGCCGCTTTTCGTAAAAGCTGGCAGGCACGCCATTTAACGCCAGTAGCACTCGCGGTTACCGCGGTGTTTATGCTGGCTGGCTGCGAACAGAGCGATGAAACAGTCTCGATGTATCAAAATGCGGATGATTGCGCGAAAGCTAACCCAAGCCAGAGCGCGCAATGTACTACTGCTTATAACGATGCGAAGAAAGAAGCCGAACGCACTGCACCGAAATACGCCACGCGTGAAGACTGCGTCGCCGAGTTCGGTGAAAATCAGTGCCAACAGACACCTGCTCAGGCGGGCGTAGGCACTACCAACAATGCCGAAGCGCAGCAGAGCGGTAGCTTCTGGATGCCGCTGATGGCCGGTTACATGATGGGTCGTATGATGGGCGGCGGTGCGGGCTTTGCACAGCAACCGTTGTTCTCACCGAAAACTCCGAACAGCCCGGCTAACGGTCAGTTTGTCGATGCTTCGGGCAAAAACTACGGCACCGCGACCTCAGGCCGCAGCATGAACGTGCCGAAAACTGCCATGGCACCAAAGCCAGCGACCACCTCAACCATCACCCGTGGTGGCTTCGGTGAGAGCGTTGCGAAACAAAACACCATGCAGCGCAGCAATGCCACCAGCACCAATCGCAGCAGCACTGGCAGCAGCCGCTCGATGGGAGGCTAAGCCGCAGTATGCAACGTATTGCTATCAGCGAACGCCCGGACTGGCGCGAAAAAGCCAACGAATACGGCTTCCAGTTTCACACCATGTACGGCGAACCTTACTGGTGTGAAGACGCTTATTACCAGTTCACCCTGGCACAGGTTGAGCAATTAGAAGATACCACCGCCGAACTGCATCAGATGTGCCTGCAGGCGGTGGAGAAAGTGGTGAAAAGTGATGAACTGCTCACCCGCTTCTGCATTCCTAAACACACCTGGGATTTCGTGCGTGACTCGTGGAAACTGCGCCAGCCATCGCTCTACTCCCGTCTGGATTTAGCCTGGGACGGTAAAGGCGATGCCAAGCTGCTGGAGAACAACGCCGATACGCCAACCTCTCTGTATGAAGCGGCCTTTTTCCAGTGGATCTGGCTGGAAGATCAAGCCAGGGCGGGCAACCTGCCACAAGGCAGTGACCAGTTTAATAGCCTGCAGGAAAAGCTGATCGAGCGCTTTGCCGCGCTGCATCAGGAACACGGTTTTAACTGGCTGCACTTTGCCTGCTGCCGTGACACCGAAGAAGATCGCGCCACAGTGCAGTACATGCAGGATTGCGCTACTGAAGCCGGCCTGCCGAATGAATTCCTGTATATCGATGAAATTGGGCTGGGTGAAAGAGGCCAGTTTACCGATCAGCACGATCAGGTGATCAGCAACCTGTTTAAGCTCTATCCATGGGAATTCATGCTGCGTGAAGTGTTCTCCACCAAGCTGGCCGATGCTGGTGTGCGCTGGTTAGAACCGGCGTGGAAAAGCATTATCTCGAATAAAGCGCTGCTGCCGCTGCTGTGGGAGATGTTCCCTGACCATCCGAACCTGCTGCCCGCTTACTTTGCCGATGATAAAAATGCCCCGCAGATGGACAAGTACGTGGTGAAGCCGCTGTTTTCACGTGAAGGTGCCAACATTCGCATCATCGAAAATGGTAAGGAGATCGCCAGTGCTGAAGGTCCGTACGGCGAAGAAGGGATGATCATCCAGCAGTTCTATCAGCTGCCGAAATTCGGCGACAGCTACACCTTGATCGGTAGCTGGTTGATTGACGATCAACCTGCTGGCATCGGCATTCGAGAAGATCGTGCGCTGATCACTCAGGATCTGTCACGCTTCTACCCGCATACCTTTATCGAATAAATTCTGTGCCGCCCCTGAGACACGGGCGGCCAGTGCATTAACTTACCTGCACCGAAAGCATACTGATTGCGCCCATCTCCATCCCTTCCACCGGAATGCTGATCGACTCTTCATCTGCACGTGCGCCAAGGATATACAGCAACGGCAGATAGTGCTCTGGCGTTGGGTTGGACATCTCTGCACCTTCGTGCTGCAGATAATTCACCAGTGGATGATCTGCTGCTTCGCCGGCAAAGCTCAAATTTTCACGCACAAATTCATTGAAGCTTTCAGCCCACGGATAGTTGGTCGCGGCACCCTGCCAGCGCAGCATCCGCAGGTTGTGCACCACGTTGCCGCTGGCGACGATCATGATCCCTTCGTCACGCAGCGATGCAAGTTTACGACCCAGTTCGAAGTGCCATTCCGCGGGTTTTGTCCCATCGATACTTAACTGCACCACCGGGATATCGGCTTGCGGATACATTTTTGCCAGCACGCCCCATGAGCCGTGATCAAATCCCCACTCCTGGTCGGCATGGACGTCAATCGGTGCCAGCAAATCGATCACTTGCTGTGCCAGTTCTGGCGAACCCGGTGCCGGATAACGCACATCAAACAGCGCCTGCGGGAAGCCACCAAAGTCATGGATGGTGCGCGGATTATTCATGGCCGTCACCGCTGTACCGCGTGTGTACCAGTGTGCCGACACCGCGAGGATGGCGCGCGGACGTGGCAATGTTGCACCCAGATGCTGCCATGCGCGGGTATAAGTATTGTCTTCCAGTACGTTCATCGGACTGCCGTGACCTAAAAACAGGGCGGGCATACGGTTGTGGCTCATGATGGTTCCTCTGACGAAAGTGTCGCTTTATTAGCCGCTACGATACGCGCTTTCGTGCCGGGATTAACGCTGATAACTGTGATGATCTCTATCAGGGAATTTGAATAAGAATTTGCGGGAGCAGATGTGTATATATGATGGGTTTCAAAGATGCATTTTCGCGCGAAAAAAATCCGCAGCCTGTAAAAGCCGCGGATCTTTTGATGACGATAACTGAAGCTTAGCTTGCCTGACGCGTTTCGCGCTCGCGGCGATAAGCCACCAGATCTTCAATCGTCACGACCGGCATATCATGTTGTTTAGCAAACACAATCGCTTCTGGCGCGTGCGCCATGCTGCCGTCGTCATTGGTCAATTCGCACAGTACACCTGCAGACTTGAAGCCCGCCAGCGTCACCAAATCGATGGTCGCTTCAGTGTGACCACCACGCGTCAGCACTCCGCCTTCACGGGCGCGCAGCGGGAAGACGTGGCCAGGACGATTTAGATCGCTCGGTTTAGCGCCATCAGCAACGGCGGCACGAATAGTGGTGATACGGTCAGCAGCAGAAACGCCGGTGGTGACACCTTCCGCCGCTTCAATGGTGACGGTAAAGCCAGTGCCATAGGAGCTGGTGTTGGTTTCGACCATCATCGGCAAATCCAACTGCTGGCGGCGTTCTTCGGTGATGCACAGACACACAATGCCGCTACCGTGGCGAATGGTCAGCGCCATTTGCTCTACGGTCATGGTTTCGGCGGCAAAGATCATGTCACCTTCGTTTTCGCGATTTTCATCGTCGAGCACCATTACACCGCGACCGTTACGCAGCGCATCGATGGCGCGTTCTACACGCTGTTCCGGCGTGCCAAATTCAGAAAGAAGCGTCTGATTCATGGTAAAAAACCTTATAAAAAATATATGAGTTACCAGAACCAGGGCGTGCTTAGGAGTGCGCAAATAATACACATGGCAAAAACGTGACGCGGGCATGAGCCCGGCTGATGTCGTTACCCTCTCCCATCCGGACTCTAACCGTCGGCCCCGGAATTACACCGGGTCTGCTGACCTTTCACTTTGCAGCAAAAGCGCTCGCGGGCTTTCAGCCGAAGCTGATTTACCGCCGGTGGGGAATTTCGCCCCGCCCTGAGAATAAGCGAGGTCACTATAACGCCAATCATCTGGACGGGCAATCGACAAAAGCGCAAATGCTTTTGCATTTACTGCGATGCGGAATTCAGGTTTAACCTTTTCGTTTCAGGCATTACACTTAACCTTTGTTGAGTCGGAACACGTGCTGTTATCAGCCACCGCAACCAGGAAATCATCATGATCGACACGAAAAAAATTGAACAACTGGCTCGCCAGGTCCATGAAGCCATGCCAAAAGGGATTCGCGACTTTGGCGACGATGTCGAAAAGAAAATTCGTCAGGTGCTGCAGGCGCAGTTAACCCGCATGGATTTGGTTAATCGTGAAGAGTTTGATGTGCAGACGCAGGTACTGCTGCGCACGCGTGAGAAGCTGGCCGCACTGGAACAGCGCCTGGCAAAACTGGAGAGTGAGAGCCCTGCTGCGCCGGCGCCTGCGGTGGTGACACCGGATCCAGCGGGTAAGATCGACACTCCGCAGTAAGTCACTGACTCGGCGGCGTATATTGCTCGCAAACACTTGCTGCGCGTACATTGCTCGCAGACTGAACAGGCGGCCTTTTGGCCGCCTGTTTATTCAGAATGCATTTGCTTCTTCGCTCGCCGTTGGCGACTGCGAATCGACTGGGATCTCAGTGCTCGCCGTTAGTGGTTGCGAATCATTGGAAATCCCAGTGCTCGCTTTAGTAACAGCGAATCATCTGGGATCTCAATGCTCATCATTAGTGGCTGCGAATCGTCTTGATGATGTTGCTGGTTGAGATACCGTCTTCAAAGTTCAGCACACGCACGTCACCGCCGTTCGCCCAAACCTCTTTACTGCCCGCGATATCTTCCGGCTTATAATCGCCGCCCTTCACCAGCAGATCCGGTAATACACCGGCAATCAAACGTTGCGGCGTGTCTTCTTCAAACAGCACCACCCAATCCACCGCTTCCAGCGCACCGAGCACGATCATGCGGTTTTCCTGTGGGTTAACCGGACGGGTTTCACCTTTCAAACGTTTAGTAGAAGCATCGCTGTTCACCGCCACAATCAGGCGATCGCCCAACTTACGTGCGTTGGCCAGATAAGAAACGTGGCCCGCATGCAGGATGTCGAACACGCCGTTAGTCATCACCACTTTCTCACCGCGCTGACGTGCCAGCGCCACAGCCGCTTTCAGTTCAGCTTCGGTCATCACACCAAATCCGCTATCCGGACGGGCGTGAATCGCATTTTCCAGCTCAACGGTGCTCACGGTTGAAGTACCGAGTTTACCGACCACCACGCCGGCTGCCGCATTGGCAAGGAAACAGGCTTCTTCCAGGCTATCGCCCGCAGCCAGCACCGCGGCCAGTACGCCAATCACCGTATCACCGGCACCGGTGACGTCATACACTTCCTGCGCCTGCGTTGGCAGATGTACCGGCGCTTTGCCTGGTTGCAGCAGCGTCATGCCATTTTCTGAACGCGTCACCAACAGCGCAGAGAGTTCATAATCAGCGATCAGCTGAATGCCGCGGCTGACAATCTCTTCCACTGTTTTGCATTTACCCACCACGGCTTCGAATTCAGACAGGTTAGGCGTCAGCAGGGTCGCGCCACGATAGCGCTCGAAATCGGTGCCTTTCGGGTCGATCAATACCGGCACTTTGGCCTCACGCGCCAGCTGGATCATGGTTTGCACGCTGCTCAACGCGCCTTTGGCGTAATCTGACAGCACCAACGCACCCGCTTGCGCCAGCGATTGACGCATACGATCGTGAATGGGCTGCGGATCAACCTGCTCGAAACCTTCTTCGAAATCGAGGCGGATTAACTGCTGGTTACGCGAAAGCACACGCAGTTTGGTGATAGTCGGATGGCTTTTCACCGCGACAAAATCACAATCGACTTTGACTTTTTCCAGCGTCTCACTCAGCACACGTGCCGCATCGTCTTCACCCGTCAGGCCAATCAAACGCGAGCCAGCACCCAGCGCAGCAATGTTCATCGCCACGTTCGCCGCGCCGCCTGGACGCTCTTCGATGGTATCGACTTTCACCACCGGTACCGGGGCTTCAGGCGAGATACGGCTCGTTGGGCCATACCAGTAGCGATCTAACATGACATCGCCAACAACCAGCACAGCGGCTTTGCCAAAAGCGGGCAGCGTTACTTTCATTCCAAAGACTCCAGACTACGGTCAAAATTATGCGCGGATAATAACATACCCCGGTGATACTTCGAGCCACAGGTGCGTGGACTGCGCGCCTTCCTGTAAGCCAAATAATTAACGGGGCAAACCGTTATTTTACGCTTCCGCACTATCAGATTCGGTGGCAGCCAGCCAGCGTTGCCAGCTGCTATGGACGGCAGCACGCTCCGCGGCAAAAGATTCCGGCGCGACGTGCCCCGGAAGCTCCTGCAGTGCCAGATGATGCAGTGCATCACGCAGCGTGACGTACGCGTGAGTCAGCGCCTGCGCTTCCTCTGAATCCATGATTTCCTGACGCGCCATCAACTCAAAAATACGCACATTGTCTGACCAACGCGTCAATGCAGGCTGTTCAGCCGCGTAGCCTAAGACAAGATATTGCGCGATGAATTCAATATCGGTGATCCCGCTCTCATCGGTTTTGATCTCCCAGCGCCCTTTGTGCTTGTTACTGAGGTGCGCGCGCATTTTTTCGCGCATCTCACGCACCTCTTTTTGCAATGCTGGACGCTCACGCGGCAGGCAGAGAATGCCGCGACGAATGTCATTAAAGCGATCGCAGAGCGCCGCCTCACCAAACACAATACGCGCGCGTACCAGAGCCTGATGTTCCCAGGTCCAGGCTTCACTGCGCTGATACTCATCGAAGGCCGCAAAGGTACTGACCAACATGCCCGCCGCGCCAGAGGGACGCAGGCGCGCATCGACTTCATACAAGATGCCGGAGGAGGTGCGCGTGCTAAACAGATGCATCACGCGCTGCGCCAGCCGCAGGTAGAATTGGCGGCCATCAATCACGCGATCGCCATCGGTTTCCGCATCATCAGGGCAGTCATGCAGGAACACCAAATCCAGATCCGAGCTGTAACCCAGCTCCCAGCCTCCCAGTTTGCCATAGCCGACCACGGCAAAACCGCGCTCGCTGTCACTGGTGAGGTGCGTAGGACGGCCATAGCGATGCACCATCATCTGCCACGCTTGTTGCACCACCGATTCGATGATGGCTTCCGCCAGCCAGGTTAAGTGATCGCTCACTTTCATCACCGGCAGCGTTTCGGCGATATCAGCAGCAGCAATGCGCAGATGCTGCGCTTGCTTGAACTGACGCAGTGCTTCCAGCTGCTGTTCTTCATCATCGGTAGGAATGCGCAGCAGATACTGGCGCAGTTCATCGCGATACGCATCGGTGGCTGTCGGTTGGTACAGCGTGGCGGGATCGAGCAGTTCATCCAGCAACAGCGGATAGCGTGCCAGCTGGCTGGCGACCATTGGCGAGGCGGCACACAGGCGAATCAGATGGCGCAGTGCGCCATGATATTCCGTCAGCAGCTCCAGATAGGTGCTGCGCGTCAACACACCGAGCAGCAACGGCGTCAGGCGCCCCAGTACCACATCAGCGTCTTCACGCGGACAAACTTCGCTCAGCAGGCGCGGCATCAGTTGATCAAGCGCTAAGCGCCCACGCGGCCCGATGGTACGACGACTAACATCCTGGCGGAAACTGTTCAGCGATTCGTAAAGCGCGTGACGTTGCGTTTCATTCAGATGTGGCACGACAGGAATGAGATCGCTCTCCTCCAGCGTGTCCTGCCACAGGCCAGCAAACTCAGCCAGCTGCGGTTGATCGTCAACATCTGGCGCATCGTCACCAATCAGTTCATCAAAGATGCTGCGCACGCCTGACATCTGCTGCTCAAGCTGCACCATCAGTGCATCCCAGTCTGCCGCGCCCATCGCCCAGGCCAAACGCTGACGATCGAGTGGGTTTTCCGGCAGCGTTTGTGTCTGCTCATCGTTGATGCTTTGCAGCAGGTTTTCCAGTCGACGCAGGAACAGGTAGGCCTCACGCAGATGTTCGACCTGAGCGGTGCTCAATAGTGCCAGTTCACCGATGGCTTTTAGCGTAGGCAGCAGGGATCGCAGCTGAAGTGAGCGCTCACGTCCCCCACGAATTAACTGGAACACCTGCACGATAAATTCGGTTTCGCGAATGCCGCCCGCGCCGAGCTTGATGTTGTCTTTCAGGCCACGACGCCGCACTTCACGGGCAATCATGCCTTTCATGTTACGCAGTGACTGAATCACACTGAAATCGATGTAGCGGCGATAAACGAACGGACGCAGCATCTGCTGCAGTTCCTGGCTCCAGTGGCCCTGGTCGTCGCCCATCAGGCGCGCTTTGACCATCGCGTAACGCTCCCAGTCGCGGCCCTGCTCCTGGTAATAATCTTCCAACGCAGCAAAGCTCAGCACCAGCGGACCGCTGTCACCAAACGGGCGCAGACGCATATCCACGCGATAGACGAAACCATCCACGGTGGGCTGATCCAGCACTTTGATCAGGCGCTGGCCCATGCGGGTAAAGAATTGGGCGTTATCGATTTCACGACGGCCGCCTTGCGTCACGCCGTTTTCCGGCCAGGCAAAGATCAGGTCGATATCAGAAGAGAAGTTGAGTTCGCCGCCGCCCAGTTTGCCCATGCCGAGGATCAGCATGGGCTGCGCTTCACCAGCTTCATTGCACGGCGTGCCAAAATCGCGGCTGCAATCCTGCCACACCCAGTCACGCGCAGCGGCGATGAGGATCTCCGCCAGCGTGCTGAGTTGCGTCAGGCTTTGTTCGGTACTGGCGTGATGCAGCGCCTGCATCCACGCCATACGCACCAGCATATGGCGACGGAACAGGCGCAGTTCGCGCATCAGGGAAGTCTCATTATCCACGCCCGCCAGCGCCTGATTCAACCAGGCACTGTAGTGTTGCCATTCATCTGGCGCTGGCGGTTGCTGCTGGAGCTGTTGCCACCACTCCGGATGCTGCTGCAGGTTATCAACGATAAAGTCACTAAAGGTCAACGCGCCCGCCTGCTCTGCCGTAAAGGCGGAAGGCGACATGTTCAGGCGCTCGGCCACTATAGCTAACTGCGCCTGCATCAGCGCCGGTAACGGTAACAACATCTTCCCTCCCTGATTCGATTGTGCGTCCGGCTTAGCGTTTCACTCCGCTATTCAGCCAGAACGGCGATGGCCGAATGGCCAGATTAACCAGTTGAATCAACCCGCGCTCCTGCTGGATGCGAATCGCATGCTGCAGCTCCTGCCAGCCCGCCAGCCAGACGTTCACCTCTTCTGCTGGGTAAGCCCCCGCCAGCAGATGCACCGCCAGCAATTGGCGATTCAGGCGCGTGGATTTGTCCTGGAATTCGTTGAACAGCTGCACATCGACGAAGGTTTCACGCAGATCGGCGGCGATGCGGCTGAGCATGATGTCGCTGAAGCGTTTGAATGAACCTTGCAGCTTGCTTTTACTCTTGTCATCCAGCCAGTTCTGCCATTGCGTCTCAACCAGCCAGTGAGTAAGTGCTAACTGGGCTTCGACAGAAATGGTGGAGAAGCAGGCGGTTTCCGCATCAATTTCCGCATCCGCTAATAGCTCATCCAGACGCGTCAGTTTCTGACGCAGATCGCTGCTCGCCTTGCGCGGCACCAACGCACCAAACAGTGAGAACGCCTGACGCAGGGTTTCCAGCGCATCCATCACCGCTTCTTTGGCATCGGCATTTCCACGCAGCCACACTTCTTCATGGTACTGCCATTGGTTAAGACCGGCGGTCATTGCGTTGATCATGCCCTGCTCTACCGTGGCTTTGGCACCGATTTTTTGCAGTGCTAATGCACGCAGCGGACGGGCAGGATTGCCCTGGGCAAGCTGATAACCACGTGCGGCTTTACTCAAACTCCCCAGGCGCAGGCCGCCAGCGGCGATCAAGGTTTCGGCGAATTTCAGCATGTCGGCACGCTGGCCGCTTTTCAGCTCCAGTTCGACTTCATACAGCGGCTCGCTCAATTCACCTGCGGCAACCTCTCCGCGATCAAACGCCACTTCAATTTCGCTTTCGCCAAACTGCACCAGCCAGGCTTCACGCTGGAAATGGGTGCTGAATAGCGGTTGCAGACGCTGCTGTAATGCTGCGACATCGGTGCCATCTGGCCAGATTTCAGCGGGCAGCTGGGCGATATCCAGCGTTGGCTCAGTGAGGTCGACGTTGTATTCCGGTCGCTGATGCAGGCCGCCCACGGTTTTCCCTGCGGCTTTCAGCGTCATTTCATAACGCTGATCGACACCGCGGATGCGCAGGCCCATATCCCAACGACGCAACTGATTGTCATCGGTCTCAAAATAGATGTTGGTCAGCTCGCGCGCGGCGAAGTGCTGATGTGGCCACGCGGCAAGTGTTTCACCGAGTTTTTCGGCGGCTTGTGGTGTGGCAATGAACTTTAATTCGATTTCGATGGTCATAATTTTTTATTCAATACGCTGCTGGCACTTACGAGTTTAATCTGGCGAAGAGTAATGCACCGGAAGCCCGCTGTCTCCGCTTTCTTGTGCTTTTACGACCCTTTTCGCACCAGATTGAGACCAGGATAGTTCTCATTCAGATTTTTGAGAAGCGTCTCCAGACTGTGCCGGTAATTTTACGCCATTAAGAAAAAACGACATCGAATGAAAAAAATCACACTTGCTGCCCTTTCTTTGCTGGCATTTAGCGCCATCGCCCCCGTTCATGCTGCTGACGAAAAGCGTTACATCTCCGATGAATTATCCACTTGGGTACGCAGCGGCCCAGGCGATCAGTATCGCCTGATTGGCAAGCTGAATGCCGGAGAGGAAGTCACCCTGTTGCAGGTCAACAATGATTCCCAATACGGCCAGATTCGTGATGCCGAAGGGAAAACCAATTGGATCCCCCTGTCACAGTTGAGTGCCGATCCCAGCCTGCGCACCCGCGTGCCGCAGCTCGAGCAACAGGTTAAAGATCTCACTGCTAAGCTGGCGAACATCGATAACAGCTGGAACCAGCGCACCTCTGAAATGCAGAGCAAAGTGGCGAACAGTGACGGCACCATTGACGGCCTGAAAGCGGAAAATCAGAAGCTGAAGAACGAGCTGATTGTTGCGCAGAAGAAAGTCAGCGCCGCTAACGTCCAGCTGGATGACAAACAGCGCACCATCATCATGCAGTGGTTTATGTATGGCGGCGGCGTGTTGGGTGTTGGCTTGCTGCTTGGTTTGGTGCTGCCGCACATGGTGCCGCGCCGCAAGAAAAACGATCGCTGGATGAACTAAAACCGCCACGTCGATTTGTTGTTTTCTTCAAGGGGATCGTAAGATGCCCCTTTTGGCGTGTCCGAATTATAGCCAAAGTATGCAACAATAACGCAACATGCGCGCACGGCGCGCAGAATACATTGCCTCTGGAGTGGTTGAGTGAAGACGTTTCTGGTCGGTGGCGCGGTGCGTGATGCCTTACTGCGTTTGCCGGTAAAAGATAGAGATTGGGTGGTGGTCGGTGCCACGCCTGATGCAATGCTGGAAAATGGTTATCAGCAGGTCGGCCGGGATTTTCCGGTTTTTTTGCATCCGCGCAGTCGTGAAGAGTATGCGCTGGCGCGTACCGAACGCAAAAGCGGCAAAGGTTACACCGGTTTCGTCACGCAATTCGCGCCAGACGTAACGCTGGAGCAGGATTTGCAGCGCCGCGACCTCACCATCAATGCCATTGCGCAGGCTGACGATGGCAGCTTAATTGACCCTTATCACGGTCAGCAGGATTTGGAGAATCGCACCCTGCGCCATGTTTCGGCCGCCTTTAATGAAGATCCACTGCGCGTCCTACGCGTGGCGCGTTTTGCTGCCCGCTTTGCCCACCTCAATTTTCGTGTCGCGGATGAAACGCAGGCGTTGATGCGTGAGATGGCCGAGAGCGGCGAGCTGGCTCATCTCACCGCCGAACGCGTGTGGAAAGAGACCGAGAAAGCGCTGCTGACCCGCAATCCGCAGGTTTATTTTCAGGTATTGCGTGACTGCGGCGCATTGCAGGTGCTGTTCCCGGAGCTGGACAGCCTGTACGGCATTCCGGCGCCGATCAAATGGCACCCTGAGATTGATACCGGCATACATGCGCTGATGACGCTGACCCTGTCTGCCGCACTGTCAGAGGAGTTGGACGTGCGCTTTGCCACGCTGTTCCACGATGTCGGTAAAGCGCTGACGCCTCCCGAGAAATGGCCGAGCCATCATGGCCACGGTTTAGCCGGTGTACCGATTGTCGAAGCGCTGTGCCAGCGGCTGCGCGTGCCGAATCAGGTACGCGATCTGGCGCTAATCGTCACCGAATTCCACGATATCGTCCACACCATTGAACGTCAGTCAGCGGAGTCACTGGTTGCGTTGTTTGATCGTATCGATGCATGGCGCAAGCCCGATCGCGTAGAGAAGATGGCACTGACCAGCGAAGCCGATGCGCGTGGCCGCACCGGAATGGAAAGCATGGCCTATCCACAAGGCGATTATCTGCGTCAGGCGTTTGCGCTGGCTCAGGCGGTGCCGGCTAAGGATGTGGTTGCAGCAGGTTTTAAAGGTCCGGCCGTGCGGGAAGAGTTGACGCGTCGTCGGGTGATGGCAGTGCAGGATGGGTTGATCAACGTGCGGCCAGCATAACCGGCCGCACGCCGCGCTTACATGAAGATGGCGTAAACCGCCGCCGCCACGATAAAGCGATAGATAGCGAACGAAACAAACGAGATACGCTTAATCAGCTCCAGGAACACTTTGATCGCCAGCAGAGCAACGATAAAGGCGGTCACGAAGCCGACGGCGAACATTGGGAAATCCTGCATGGTCAGGAAGCCCATGCTCTTGTAGAGATCCAATCCGGTGGCACCAATCATCATCGGCACCGCAAGGATGAACGAGAACTCCGATGCAGCATAACGGCTCACGCCCATCAGCATACCGCCAGAAATGGTGGCACCCGACCGCGAGAAGCCCGGCCACAGCGCCAGACACTGGAAGCAGCCAATCATAAACGCCTGACGGTAAGTGATATCATCGATACCCACCGCTTTAGGCTGTTTCGGTTTGAAGTACTCAGCCACCAACAGCAACACGCCACCCACTACCAGCGCGTACATCACGTTAATCGGATTAAACAAGGTTTTGATTTGATCGTGCAGCAGCAAACCAATTACCACCGCAGGCACCATACCTAACAGGATATGGATCAGGGTTAACTTACCGGTTCCGGTGCCTTCATGCGGCTCTTTACCGAAGTGAATACCAATCAGCCCAAACAGGCGACGCCAGAACATCACCACTACCGCTAAAATTGAACCCAGCTGAATCACCACTTCAAAGGTTTCAGCTTTATCGCCCTCGAAGCCGAGCAGATGGCCAACAATGATCATATGGCCCGTAGAAGAGACCGGCAGGAATTCCGTGAGGCCTTCCACAACCCCCAGGATTGCAGCAACCCAAAGCTGGTGAATATCTGCCATCAAAATTTTTCCTCTATCCGTTTTAAACAGTAAAAAGGCGGTCGCAAGGTGCTACCGCCTAAAATTATGCCTGCGCTACGCTGAAGGAAACCTTAAGAAAATCGGCTACTTCGCGTCCGTTAGCGCAACGGCCTCAAGTGAGACACACCATAATTTGGTTTGGTTTCACTGTGATGGCAATCACGGAGGATTTATTTAGGAATAGTCCCGCGCTCAATACGCACGCCAACGGTCGCTGCCTGGGCCACCGCGCCAGGTTTACCAACCTTGATGCGCACGCCCGGCGTTTTGAAACGATTCATCAACAGATCGGCAATTTCTTCTGCTACGCGCTCGACTAATGCAAAGCGCTGGCCCTGCAGATGATTGAGGATAACTTCGGTGACATCGGCATAGCTCAAACAGTCGTTCACATCGTCACTCACCGCGGCACGACGGTTGTCCCACGCCATTTCGACATCGAGCACCAGCTTCTGCTGCATGCCCTGTTCCCAGTCGTAAACGCCAATGGTGGTGAACACGGTGAGTTGTTCTATAAATACGATATCCATGATGTCAGTCTCTGTTTTTGGCTAAGCCGGATACCACTTCCGGCGGATTATGCGTATTATCCACGCTTATCGAGAACAAAACGACCCTAAAGGAACGGTACGAGGCTATGAGTGCTATCGCGCTTGGTATGATTATTTTCGCGTATCTTTGCGGCTCGATTTCCAGTGCGATACTGGTTTGTAAACTCGCGCGTTTACCCGATCCGCGTACTGCTGGCTCCGGCAATCCCGGCGCAACCAACGTGTTGCGTATCGGCGGTAAAGCCGCTGCCGCAGCGGTACTGATTTTCGATGTGGCAAAAGGGATGATTCCGGTGTGGATCGCCTATCTGCTGCACGTCACCCCGATGTATCTCGGCTTAACGGCGATTGCTGCCTGCCTCGGCCATATCTATCCGGTGTTCTTTCGTTTTCGTGGTGGTAAAGGCGTGGCAACCGCGTTTGGTGCGATTGCGCCGATTGGCTGGGATTTGACGGGATTGATGACCGGCACCTGGCTGCTGACGGTGCTGCTGAGCGGTTACTCCTCGCTGGGCGCGATTGTCAGTGCGCTGATTGCCCCGTTCTACGTGTGGTGGTTCAAACCGCAGTTTACCTTCCCGGTTTCGATGCTCTCCTGTTTGATTCTGTTGCGTCATCACGACAACATCCAGCGCCTGTGGCGCGGGCAGGAAAATAAGATCTGGAAGCGGAAAAAGAAGAAATAAAAAAACCGGCGCGATGCCGGTTTTTTCGTTTTAGATGGCGGGCAGTTCTGCCAGAGGCCAACGCGGTCGGACGCTGACGCCCAATCCACCACGCGTACCGCCTTTCAGCCGCACCATGCCGGCATAAGCAATCATCGCGCCGTTATCGGTGCAGAACTCAGGGCGAGCGTAAAACACCTCACCACCGCGCTTCTGCATCATTTCTGCCATGCGTTCACGCAACGTGCGGTTGGCACTGACACCACCGGCAATCACCAGGCGTTTAAAGCCGGTCTGCTCCAGCGCGCGTTTGCACTTGATCATCAGCGTATCTACCACCGCATCTTCGAACGCACGGGCGATATCGGCACGCGCCTGTTCATCGCCGTTGTGCTCACGAATAGTGTTGGCGGCGAAGGTTTTCAGACCCGAGAAGCTGAAATCCAGCCCTGGGCGGTCGGTCATCGGACGCGGGAATTTGAATCGGCCTGGCGTGCCCTGCTGCGCCATGCGCGCCAGCATGGGTCCGCCGGGATAATCCAGACCAAGCAGTTTGGCCGTTTTATCAAAGGCTTCACCGGCCGCATCGTCAACCGATTCGCCCAGCAAGGTGTATTCGCCTACGCCAGTGACGCTGATCAACTGCGTGTGACCACCCGAAACCAGCAATGCCACAAACGGGAATTCCGGTGGATTGTCTTCCAGCATCGGCGCCAGCAGATGGCCTTCCATATGATGCACTGGCACGGCAGGCACATTCCACGCGAACGCCAGCGCACGGCCAATAGTCGCGCCCACTAATAGCGCGCCGACCAAACCTGGTCCCGCGGTATAGGCCACCGCATCAATTTCTTTTGCTTCCAGTCCGGCTTCTTTCAGCGCGGCCTGAATCAGCGGAACGGTTTTGCGCACGTGGTCACGTGAGGCCAGTTCGGGCACTACTCCACCGTAATCGGCGTGCAGTTTGACCTGGCTATATAATTGATTCGCCAACAGACCGGACGCATCGTCATAAATCGCGATGCCGGTTTCATCGCAGGACGTTTCAATACCCAGAACTCGCATAGCTTTTATCACCCTCTTCTTGCGGCGCGCAGTGTAGCACAGGGGAATCATACGCCGGACGACTTTGCCAGGAAAAAGTGTTTTTCTGTCGCACAAAGAGTGCGCTATACTCCACGGCCTGAAAAAACCGGCAGCCGCGATGGCAAATGCCTCTGTTGGTTCTAAATTGTTCATGGTGCTTTACAAGTCAGCTACGGCTGGAGTAAAATGCTGCACCATTTTAAAAGTGCTGGCGCCGCAGTCAGCAGCAAAACCGAATTTATCGAGGTAAGAGTTACATGCCGGTAATTAAAGTACGTGAAAACGAGCCTTTCGACGTAGCACTGCGTCGCTTCAAGCGTTCTTGCGAGAAAGCAGGTGTTCTGGCGGAAGTTCGTCGTCGTGAGTTTTATGAAAAACCAACGACTGAGCGTAAGCGCGCTAAAGCGTCTGCTGTTAAGCGTCACGCCAAGAAACTGGCTCGCGAAAACGCACGCCGCACTCGTCTGTACTAATTTCTTTCGGAAGTTCGCTTCCGCCGCGTGTTAAACGCAGACAGAGTCAAGTAAGAGGCCGTGCTTTCCGAAAGGAAGCGCGGCTTGTTGCCGTTTATGAGCGGAAAAACCGGGGCTTATGGCTGGACGAATTCCACGCGTATTTATCAATGACTTACTTGCTCGCACGGATATCGTGGATCTTATCGATGCCCGCGTTAAGCTGAAAAAGCAGGGTAAGAACTATCACGCGTGCTGTCCTTTTCATAACGAGAAAACCCCCTCTTTCACCGTAAGCGGTGAGAAGCAGTTCTATTACTGCTTCGGCTGTGGCGCCAAAGGTAATGCCATCGACTTCCTGATGAATCACGATCGTCTGGATTTCGTCGAAAGCGTTGAGGAGCTGGCCACGCAACACGGCTTAGAAGTGCCGTATGAAGCGGGCAACGGCCCCAGCCCGATGGAACGTCATCAGCGTCAAAGTCTGTATCAGCTGCTGGAAGGCCTCGACGGTTTCTATCAGCAAAGCCTGCGTAACCCGCAAGCGACATCTGCACAAAATTATCTCGCCACGCGCGGTCTCAGCCAGCAAGTGATCGATCACTTCGCGATTGGTTTTGCGCCAGCAGGCTGGGATAACGTGCTGAAACGTTTTGGTCAGCAGAAAGAAGACCGCGAATCCTTAATGGAAGCGGGCATGCTGGTCAGTAACGATTCCGGCCGCACTTATGATCGTTTCCGCGATCGCGTGATGTTCCCGATTCGCGATAAGCGTGGACGCGTAATTGGCTTTGGTGGACGAGTACTGGGCAACGATACGCCAAAGTACCTGAACTCCCCGGAAACACCGATTTTCCATAAAGGCCGACAGTTATATGGCCTGTATGAAGCGCAAAAGAATCATCCACAACCGGCACGCTTATTGGTTGTTGAAGGCTATATGGACGTGGTGGCCCTGGCACAGTTTGGTATCGACTATGCTGTAGCGTCATTGGGCACCTCGACCACGGCAGAACACGTTCAGCTGCTGTTCCGCTCGACCGACACGGTGATCTGCTGTTACGACGGCGACCGAGCCGGACGCGAAGCCGCATGGCGTACGCTGGAAACCGCATTGCCTTACATGAATGACGGTCGTCAACTACGCTTTATGTTTTTGCCGGATGGGGAAGACCCGGACACGCTGGTGCGAAAAGAGGGTAAAGAGGCCTTCGAAGCGCGGATGGAGCAGGCTTTGCCGCTCTCCACGTTTTTATTCGACAGCCTGATGCCGCAGGTCGATCTGAGCACGCGCGACGGTAAAACCAAGCTGGCAACGCTGGCACTGCCGTTGATTAGCCAGATCCCTGGTGAAACTTTACGCATTTATATGCGTCAGAATCTGGGTAATAAACTCGGCATTCTGGACGATAACCAGTTAGACAAGCTGATGCCGAAGCTGGCAGAAAGCGGCGCTGCGCCAACGGCTCCTCCGTTGAAGCGCACCACCATGCGCGTGTTGATCGCGTTACTGGTGCAGAATCCGCAATTTGCCGCCATCGTTCCTACACTGGACGGGCTTGAGCAGTCAAAAATGGCGGGTTTACCGCTGTTTGTGGAGTTAGTCAGTCGTTGTACGGAGAATCCTGGCCTGACGACCGGACAGCTACTAGAGTTATATCGCGGGACAGAATTTAGCCAGCCCCTTGAAACGCTGGCAACCTGGAACCATGTTACGTCTGATGATGATGTAGAAGATGTGTTCAAAGATTCACTCGCTCACATATTTAACTCAGCCTTGGAAATGCGTCTAGAAGAGTTAATAGCCCGACAACGTTCTGTAGGGCCAAATGCAGCTGAACAGAGCGAAATCAAGCTGCTGATTCAGGCATTAGCGAAAAAATAAGATTTTTACCAGACCAGAACGATGAAGGCTGTTAAAGCCGCCGTTTTGGTTTGATCGTTCGGTTCGGATCTAAGCGCACCGTACGAGGGCCGTCGGCGTCGAAGCCAGTTTCGTTACCGCCAGCGCGCAGCAACCGGAGCGTACTGAAGTACGTGAGGATTGCGAGCACTGCCGGGGACGGAAATGGCGAGTAAGCCAGGCCCGAACAGAATTCAAGCGGCTTAAGTGCCGATATATGAAGGGCTGAAGCCCTGGCCGCGTTGAAGGCAGCGGCAAAAACACAACGCCTTCACTGTTATAGTTGGCTCGCTGCCGACCGACACCAATCTAATTAACAGAAGTGTGGATACCGTCTTATGGAGCAAAACCCGCAGTCACAGCTTAAGCTGCTTGTCACCCGTGGTAAGGAGCAGGGCTATCTGACCTATGCTGAGGTCAATGACCATCTGCCGGAAGATATCGTCGACTCCGATCAGATCGAAGACATCATCCAGATGATTAACGACATGGGTATTCAGGTTGTTGAAGAAGCGCCTGATGCCGATGATCTGATGCTGAATGAAAACAGCAGTGATACTGACGAAGATGCCGCAGAAGCTGCCGCGCAGGTACTTTCTAGCGTTGAATCTGAAATTGGTCGTACTACTGACCCCGTGCGTATGTACATGCGCGAAATGGGTACCGTTGAGCTGTTGACGCGTGAAGGCGAAATCGACATCGCCAAGCGTATCGAAGACGGTATCAACCAGGTTCAGTGTTCTGTTGCTGAGTACCCGGAAGCTATCACCTATCTGCTCGATCAGTACGATCGCGTGGAAGCGGGCGAATCTCGCCTGTCCGATCTGATTACTGGCTTTGTTGACCCGAACGCAGAAGAAGATATCGCACCTACGGCGACTCACGTCGGCTCTGAACTGTCTGAAGAAGACCGTAACGACGACGAAGAAGAAGACGAAGATGACGACGACAGCTCTGACGATGATAACTCCATCGATCCAGAACTGGCGCGCGAGAAGTTCAACGATCTGCGCACCCAGTACGAAACCACCCGTACCGTGATCAAAGCCAAAGGCCGCAGCCACGCTGATGCCGTTGCAGAAATCAATAACCTGTCTGAAGTGTTCAAACAGTTCCGCCTGGTACCGAAGCAATTCGATTACCTGGTGAACAGTATGCGCGTCATGATGGAGCGCGTGCGTACGCAAGAGCGCCTGATCATGAAGCTGTGTATTGAAATCTGCAAAATGCCGAAAAAGAACTTCATCACTCTGTTCACCGGCAATGAAACCAGCCCAAGCTGGTTCAAAGCGGCGCTAGCCATGAATAAACCATGGTCTGAGAAACTGCTTGAAGTTGAAGACGACGTTACGCGTTCACTGCAGAAATTGCAGCAGATTGAAGAAGAAACCGGCCTGACCATCGAGCAGGTTAAAGACATCAACCGTCGCATGTCGATCGGCGAGGCCAAAGCGCGTCGTGCGAAGAAAGAGATGGTTGAAGCAAACTTACGTCTGGTTATTTCTATCGCGAAGAAATACACCAACCGTGGTCTGCAGTTCCTCGATCTGATTCAGGAAGGTAACATCGGCCTGATGAAAGCGGTTGATAAGTTTGAATACCGTCGTGGTTATAAGTTCTCAACTTATGCGACCTGGTGGATTCGTCAGGCTATTACCCGTTCTATCGCCGACCAGGCGCGTACCATCCGTATTCCGGTGCATATGATTGAGACCATCAACAAACTCAACCGTATTTCGCGCCAGATGCTGCAAGAGATGGGCCGTGAGCCAACGCCGGAAGAGCTGGCTGAGCGTATGCTGATGCCAGAAGATAAAATCCGCAAGGTGCTGAAAATCGCTAAAGAGCCGATCTCAATGGAGACGCCGATTGGTGATGATGAAGATTCGCATCTGGGCGATTTTATCGAAGACACCACGCTGGAGCTGCCGCTGGATTCTGCTACCTCAGAAAGCCTGCGTTCAGCCACCCACGACGTGCTGGCGGGTCTGACTGCGCGTGAAGCGAAGGTCCTGCGTATGCGTTTCGGTATCGATATGAACACCGACCACACGCTGGAAGAGGTTGGCAAACAGTTTGACGTTACGCGTGAGCGTATTCGTCAGATCGAAGCCAAGGCGCTGCGCAAGCTGCGTCACCCAAGCCGCTCCGAAGTACTGCGTAGCTTCCTTGACGATTAATCCTCGTTAAGACGAAAAACCCCGGCTTGCCGGGGTTTTTTATTGCCTTCAAAACGGCGTCAGCCCTTTTTCCTGCATCATTTTGCGCGCTTTGTCGCTCTGCAAATACTTCACAAACTGCGCTGCCGCCTGCTTCTGCTGGGTGCTACGCGTAATCACCGCGCCATAAAGCGTGTCCTGCTGCACCGATGGCGGAATCAGACCGACAATAGTAATCCCCTTCACTGCCTGCAATTCACTGTTCTGCTGGAAGCCCAGCTCCGCTTTGCCCTGCGCCACCGCTTCACCCACCGGCGTGGCAGGAATCACTGATACTTTGCTGGCGGTCTTCGGCCCCAACTCCAGCTTGCTCAGCATCTTGCCTTGAATATATTTGCCGCTGGCACTGTCTGATATCGCGATGCTGGATGCTTCAGTAAGAACCTGTTTGAATTTCGCCACCGTGCTGATGTCCGGCGGCGTCATGCCCTGCTTCACCGCCATCGCGATATAAGAGTGCGCCAGCACCTGATGGCTTTGGCTATCCACAAATTTAGCCTGCTCCAGCGGTTTAATGGCGTAATCGACCATCACCAGCACATCGGCATTATCCTGACGTTTCAGACGATTAGGGATAGCCTGTGGCGTATCGCCCATCGATGGCGCCGCTTCCAGCTGCAGGGTATTGCCGGTTTGCTGCTGATAATCCTGCTTCAGGCTCTCAATCACCGGATACATGCCACCGGAGCTAAATACTTTCAGCGTCTCTGCCTGTGCCGTCTGTTGCGCCATCACCAGCAGCGCCGCTAACGCGATTGTTCGTTTCATCTTCCCTCTCTTTATTTGCCATAAAGATTTGGGTTTAGTCAGAAACCACAGATTGAACAACTTCAGGGCCGCGTTAAGCGGAGCACGCTCACGCGTTATTCTGTAACCAATCATGAAGTTGGCGATAAGCCGCCGCCATCTCCTCAATCGTCGCGCGGTTCAAACCGCTGGGATTGGGCAGCACCCACAGGCACGTTTCGCCGAGTGTTTGCGGCTGCTCGCCCCACTCTACTTTGCGCTGACGGAACGCTTTCTGGAACGCATCTTTGCCCAGCACCGCCAGTGCACGCGGCTGATAACGTAAGATCTTCTCCTGCAAACGCGCCCCACCATCGCGCAGCTCATCACCCGCCAACTCATTGGCCTGAATGGTGGGACGCTCAACCAGCATAGTGATGCCACAACCGGTTTCCAGCAGCCGCTGTTCCTGTTCCGGTTTCAGCAATTCGCGGGTAAAACCGGCCTGATGGATCACCTTCCAGAAGCGATTCCCTGGATGAGCAAAGTGGAAGCCGGTGTGCGCCGATGACTTGCCCGGATTGATGCCACAAAACAGCACCTGCAAATCCGGTGCAATGATGTCCTGAATATCGTGTTCGCTCATGCGCTCTCCAGCCCCGCCCTTTGTTTCACTGACCGACGACTCACCGCCAGCATGTTGCGCGCTTCCTCATCATCCGGACAGGCACGCGCCAGCGCCACCGCACCGACCATTTCGGCCAGCATGCTGGCGGCGACATCATCAGCCTGAGGATGATGCATTTCGTTGAGGGCCTGCGCCAATCGTTGACGCACTGCATCGCGACGTTGTGAAAACAGCGTGCGTGTTTCAATCGGCAGATGGGCAATCTCACTTACCAGCGCAGGCATCGGGCAGCCTTCTCCCGGCGTGTTGCGATGATGCTCAGAGAGGTAGTTGTCGATCAGTTGGGTCAATCGCTCGGCTGGATCTTCGATTTGGATGATGGCGGCAAAGCGCTGCGCCGAATCGGCAAACATCGCGGCAATCACCGCTTCAACCAACGCTTCCCGTGATTCAAAGTGGGCGTAGAAGCCGCCGTGAGTTAAGCCCGCGCGCTTCATCAGCGACGCCACGCCAATGCCTTCAGTACCGCATTCGCGCATCACTACCGATGCCTCATCGAGTATGCGCTGCCGCGTGCGCGCTTTGTGGCTCAGCTTTTCCATCGTTGGTCATCCTGCTCATCGTTTATGGCAATCAGTGTAATTATTACGATCGTCATATTCCAGCTTGACGAAAAATATGATGATCGTCATATTAAGTTCCATCAGATATGACAATCATCATTTAAAGGAACCGACCATGACACAACAACTGGCTTTGATCACCGGCGCATCGAGTGGAATTGGTGCAACTTACGCGAAACACCTGGCCGCGCGCGGTAGCAATTTGATTCTGGTAGCGCGTGATGAATCACGTCTTAACCAGCTGGCGCAATCGCTGCGTGACACGCACGGCGTTGACGTCAGCGTGCTGGCCGCCGACCTAACGCGTACTGAAGATTTGCAGCGTGTGGCGCAGACCCTTGCGGACAATGAGCAGATTACGATGCTGGTGAACAATGCCGGTATGGCAGTTGAAGGCGAATTCGTCGCGGGTGATATCTCGCAAATACAAACCATGCTGACACTGAACATTGTGGCGTTGACGCAGTTGGCGCATGCAGCCGCGCAAGCATTCCGCGACCGTGGCGAAGGCACGATTGTGAATATCGCTTCAGTGCTGGCACTGGTGAATGAAATGGCGAATGGCGCGTATAACGCCAGCAAAGCCTTTGTGCTCTCGCTGACGCGCAATATGCAGCGTGAGCTGGGGGAGAGTGGCGTGCGTATTCAGGCGGTATTGCCGGGCTTAACCCGTACCGAGATCTTCGAGCGCTCAGGGAAATCGGTTGATGACCTTCCGGCTGAGAGCGTGATGGAGGTTGAGGATTTAGTCGCAGCGGCGCTGCACGGACTGGATAGTGGCGAGCTGATCACTATCCCTTCGGTGGAAGATCTTGGATTGTGGCAGAGCATTGAGAGTGCCCGCTTCGCCATCCTGCCGTTTATCTCTTTGAATAAGCCGGCTTCGCGGTATTTGTGAGTTTTACAAGGTGGTTGGGACAAGATGGAGGGATTGCCTTGTCTCAAAAACCTGGGGAGGTTGAGGGCTGATTGAGCGATCTTAGGGGGTGAAAAGGGATTTTTGCTTGGAGATCAAGGAGTCAGATATTGTTCTAATTTTCACCAACCGATTGGCGAACGCTGGATCACCCCTCCGAGATACTTTATAATCCCCGCTCCGCTGGCCCCTTAGCTCAGTGGTTAGAGCAGGCGACTCATAATCGCTTGGTCGCTGGTTCAAACCCAGCAGGGGCCACCAAATCTTCCTACTTTTCCTAAAAGCTTTCGCAACATCATCAACCACCTGATAGCTCACTCGAATGCCCATTCGCGTGAAGAAATTCTATTGTTCGGTTCTTAACAATCTTTACCCATTCTTCAGCTGACAATTCCCATCGCTCGAGTGCGAACTCGCCACGATAACGCGCTATTAATACGTCGTATCCATCGGACTGCTCTTCAATTTCAATCAGATTTGCTAACAACATGCGCTGATTGAATGGCATTGAGGTAGATAAATAATCATCGAGTAAATTATCGAACTCGCAGTTTTCATCAATCAAATCACAATCCTGCCCAAAATGAGCGATTACCAAAGTATCGAGTTCACAAGGCTTAAGAGTATTAGTATCCATTTATTTCCCACATGGCAAGGCACACGGATATAATTAAATTTATTTTCAATCAAACATTTGAGTTCAAACCAAGCGGTCTCATTTATCTAACCTCACTATTATTTATTCCTGCAAGCAGTTTACTTACACCAGAAACGGTAATAATAGCTAACACAACAGCAAAAATGCCAAAACATATAAGTATAGAAATCAGAGGATTGACTATTCCGCCCAAGCTAGTGAAATCACTCAAACGAGCAAGCTGTCCAGAGGTTAAAGTACGAAGGATGATCTCCGGTATAATTAGAAAATAAATAATAACAACCAAGACATAAATCAGCGTTTTTTTTGTTTTCTTCATCTTCTTTCTTGCCCTTACTTACGAACATGATCAACAAATTGGGTATAGGATACATCATGAAGCGAAGGTATGTCACAAACCTATTTACAGCTGAAGATGCAGTCAAATAAGCACCTGGCGATCGCGTTAACTCATTCATTAAACCAGATCCATGCAGATCAGCTGTCCACACTAGATATGTTCAAGATGGGCGCACAGCGGCTCAGCAACTATGGTTCATGCTTTGTACCTAATGAATATTATCGCAGCTCATGCCGTGATACATGGAGAGAGGACAAAAGGTTAGTTCTGGCGTTAGGTGAGATCTATAAAAGAAAAGATGTCGCATTAGATATGGTCGAAATATATTTTCGTAAAACCTTCACAAAACTTGGCGTTCAGAAAAGCAATAATCTCGTCTCTCACATCTAAAAAATGTTAGGGATAGCGGCCGAACAAGCTTCAACAAAATCGAGCAAATTGGCTTTATCACTGACGATTGCCAATTTAGTGCTCGGCAGTGCCGACTTCAAGAAAAAGCATATCAATCTCGTTAACTCATTTTCTACATGGTTTGTGAATGGCGCTACGCTTTATGCCAAAGCGCAAACGGCTGCCTCTGCGGCCAACAGATTAAAATTTCAAGATCCTGCTTATTATCAAGCTCTATCAAGAGAAAATATTGAGATGCTTTACTTCCTCATTGAACCGCAAATGTCTGAAATCATTTATCAGGTAAAATCCGGTGATAACAATGAAGAAAAAATTGCAGATGCTTTATACGAGATTTTGAAAAAATGAAGAGAGCTCTTTTGTGGTTAATTCAGTCCTTTATCTATCTCATCCCCCTCGCAGTCGTTGTAGCAGGGATCTACATTTTCACCCGCTTTATGCCAAATTACGCAGCCTTCCTCAGCATATCCTGGGTGATCGTGGTTTCCTTCATCTACATCAAATACAACAGATGGTATTGAATGTTTCCAACACCATCTGTCAGCACTCTCTTTTAACATCCAAACCAAGTCATCGATGTTAGAGTTTCCCAACATGTGGATGGGACGAAGTCGAAACCCAGACAATCACTCCCCTTCCAACCCACAAACCTGCCACCGTACCGAACTCACGCCCTTCTCCAGGCTAATCCGTCCCACCAGACTCTCCAGCTGATCCGTCATGCTCGGTTTCCCTAGCACTTCTGCATTGACCTCCATGCGATGCGGCGGGTTCATATCCTCGCTGTGCAGTGATTGCAGGCGCAATCCGCTGCCGCCAAGGCTATGCAGCATCAGGCTGCGCACCTGCACTTCATCCTGCGCCAGACAGATAATCTGCACTTTGTAGTGCTGCACCACTTCTTCCGCAGGCACAAGGCTCTGGCGATTTATCCCCTGCGCCAAATCGCGCAGCAGAATGTTGGCGCACAGAATCACCATGCAGCCAATCGCCGCTTCCAGCAGCAATCCCATGCTGCACAGCACGCCCACGGCGGCGGTGCACCACAGCGTTGCGGCAGTATTCAGGCCGCGCACGTTAAGGCCATCGCGCATGATCACCCCGCCGCCGAGAAAGCCGATGCCAGAAACCACATAGGCCGCCACGCGTGAGGCATCAGTTGCGATGCCGGGTACGCTTTGCGTCATCAAAACAAATAAACAGGCGCCAGTGCTGACCAGCGCATTAGTGCGCAAACCGGTCATACGTTGGCGAAGCTGGCGCTCGCTGCCAATCAGCGCGCCAAGAACCAGCGCGACAGTGACGCGCAGTAAAAAGATTTTCCAATCCATCATAAACCTCACTCCGCTGCTTCAGGCAGGCGGAACTTCAGGGGGTAATAAATGGATTACAGCCGGTGCCGCTACCGCTGAAACTCAGCAGCATCACGCAAAAAAACAGGGGGAGATTCTGGAAGGAAATCCACCGTCTTAACGCACGGTTAAGACAGCGTTGGGGGCTATCTTACCGCAGGGACCTTTTGTAATCGTTCGGGACAGGTGTCCAATGCAGTTATCCTCTTGGGTAAAAATTCGCCGGGATTCTAAACCTCGTATCCTGTTATGGCTACTCCAGATAGCGCTTTCGTTTAGGTTGGGTTCAAGACTTCGCTATCGGAATCCCCAACCTGTTGATGCCTTTTTTCACCGTGCTATCTTACCCACTCGCTATACCGCAATCGGATCAAGACCAATGGCAAAACAACGTGTAGGAATCGTGTTTGGTGGCAAATCGGCCGAGCATGAAGTGTCGTTACAATCAGCGAAAAACATCCTCGAAGCCATCGATAAGAGCAAATACGAGGTGGTGCTGCTAGGCATCGATAAACAGGGCGAATGGCATCTGAATGATGCTTCCGGCTTCCTGCTCAATGCCGATAACCCGGCGCTGATTGCCCTGAATCGCTCGGGCGAAAACGTCGCGCTGGTGCCGGGCAGTGCTTCGCAGCAACTGATTACTCGCCAGCAGGCGCAGCCGCTGTCACAGCTGGATGTGATCTTCCCGATCGTGCACGGCACGCTTGGGGAAGATGGATCGCTGCAGGGCTTGTTGCGCATGGCGAATCTGCCGTTTGTGGGATCGGATGTGCTGGGCTCGGCGGTGAGCATGGACAAAGATTTCACCAAGCGCTTGCTGCGCGATGCGGGCTTAAACGTCGCGCCGTGGATCAGCGTGACGCAGGCACAGCGTGCGCGATTGGATCCGCAAGCTGTCGTTGAGCAGTTCGGTCTGCCGCTGTTTATCAAACCCGCCAATCAGGGATCGTCTGTCGGTGTCAGCAAAGTGGATCATATCGACGATCTGGCGGCAGCGCTGGATCTGGCCTTTACCTTCGATCGCAAAGTGCTGATCGAGCAAGGCATCAAAGGCCGCGAGATTGAGTGTGCGGTGCTGGGCAATGATGAGCCCGAAGCCAGCCCGTGTGGCGAAGTGGTGGTGCATGATGCCTTCTATTCGTACGACACCAAATACATCAGCGCAGATGGAGCACAAGTGGTGGTGCCCGCTGCCATCAGCGAGCAAGACAGCGAAGCAATTCGGGCAGTGGCAATTCGCGCCTTCCAGGCGCTGGAGTGCTTCGGTATGGCGCGCGTTGATGTGTTCCTGACCGAGAGCGGCGAGATCGTGGTGAACGAGGTGAATACTCTGCCGGGCTTTACCAATATCAGTATGTATCCGAAGTTGTGGCAGGCGGCAGGATTAAGCTACAGCGATTTGATTACGCGCTTGATTGAGCTGGCGCAGCAGCGCCATCAGCAGAGCAGCAAGTTAAAAAGCAGCGTTTAATCATCAATTTCCAGGTGCGCAGCAATGTGCACCCTGCGACGGTAAAACAGCTTTGCCATTGAGGGTTGTCGAAACAAACTCGCATCAGGCAATTGTGAGGACGTCATTAAGGTAGAACCCAGCATCTGCATGGTCGCCATTCACGGCGACCATCACACACCTCACGCCACGTCATTCACCATGCTGCGCGGCTCCATCGCCGGAGAGGTTTGGTTGCGGCCATTGCGTTTCGAGAGGTAGAGATTTTTATCCGCTGCCGACACCAGGCGGTTAATCACGCCCGGCCATTCCCGCTCACTCTGCGCACTGCCGCGCGCCAGGCCCAAGCTGGCGGTTACCGTGACGGTGTTGCCCTGAATCCAAAACTTCTCTTTGACCATCGCCTGACGTATCGCTTCGGCCAGCTGGTAAAGTTGCAGATGGCTGTAATCGAACACCACCACCACAAACTCTTCGCCACCAAAGCGACACACCATGCCGCGATTGCCCACCACGCGTTGCATGCGGCGCGCAATCTCTTCCAGCACACCGTCACCGGCATCGTGACCAAAGTTGTCGTTGATGGCTTTGAAATAATCGACATCCAGCATCACCACGCCCGCTTCACGCTGTAAGGAGAAAGGCTCCTGTTTCAGGCTTTCATACAGGCCAGAACGCGACAGCAGTTGGGTGAGGAAATCGAAATTCGCTCGTAGCGCCAGGCGATGATTGAGCTGGCGGATCGCATCCATACTCACTGCCACCAGCAGCGGGCTGAGGGCCACGGTCGCCACACCCAGTCGCGCCGAAGTCAGATGGCTGATCGGCAGCAGTGCGTCATCGCCCTGAATATTCATTACGCCGTGGGATACGAGAACGATCTCAGTGATACCGGTAATCAGGATCACCAGGCTTGTAACAGGAATCGGTAACACGATGGCGCACCAGATCAGCGCCGGCACCGGGAAGGTTAAGCTACCTGCCCCGCCAATCATCGCCCCCACGGTCAGTGATAGCACCACCGCCGCCAGCGGCAACAGCTTGCCGGGATGCAGCAAGGTGCGCGGTGAGACGTTGCGCAATGAGCGCGCCAGCATCACTGGCAGTAGCATCAATGAAGTCGAGAACTGCTCGCTAAACCAGTCGCCCCACGCCACCACAAATCGTGCATTAAAATCGATATCCTGCGCCCACGCGCCCCAGGTAGCACAGGCTGCAGCACCGAGGAAACAGGCCGGGAAGATACGCATGGCATTGAACACCTGGCTGTTGGCCGAAGGCGGCTGCAGGTGTTTGATCAACATGCTGACCGAAACGAGGATAAACAGGATATTGGCGAAGTTCACGGTCACCGCAGGCAGCGCCCAGCCGGAGAACACCGTGTCGTTAAAAATCATCGCAGTAAAGCACACCAGATAGCTGGACGTGGTATGCAGGAAAGGATTTCGCACCATTAAACCGGCAATCAGCGCGTTCACCGGCCAAAACAGGGAGAACTCCTCCGGAATGCGCAAATGACTGCCAATAAAGCAGAAGAAAAGCGTAATCAGGAACAGCGAGAGTGCATTCTTTTTTAAATTATTCTCAGCAAACAGCTTAACGCGCATACGTCTGAACCCTGTAACCTGGAAATCGCTGCCTTTTGCCCACGGGCATCAGCAAGCATTTAACCTGAAATAACTGTGCGATGATTCGGCAATTAAGCGAGTGTTCGTCATCCTACTCTGCGGCTGGGCAGCGCTCAATGAGCCGGATCGGCGAGATGTGAGCGCACTGGCAGGGTTGAAACCCGAGAAACAAGGATGAGAGCTGCTGCAATTATGCCCTGTAAATAAAAAAATCGGATATCCGAGATATCCGATTTTTACGCTAAAAACCACCTTTTAAGCAAAGTGTTATTGCTATTTAACCGCAACGGGCCACTGACTCAGACGAATACCACGATCGCGCGCGTTTTCGCCGAAATCCTGCAGCACGGCTTTGACGTCCGGATCCAGGTACTCGGCGTTATCGTGATCGACAATCACCGTGCTGTTTTCCGGAATTTCCGCCAGCAATCCCTGCAGTTTTGGGTTGTGCATAAAGGTGAGATTTTGCTGGAAGCGCAGCACGTAGTGATCGTCATAACGCGTGAGCTGCAGCGCGTTGCGATGGCTTTTGTAGATGCTATAGAGAATCTGCGTAGCGATACCGATACCAATCCCCGCCAGCATGCCAAACACAATAATACCGACGATGGTGGCAAGGAACGGCACGTATTGCTGCGCCCCCATGCGGAACTGCTCGATGAAAAGGCGCGGCGTTGCCAGCTTATAGCCGGTATACAGCAAGACGGCGGCGAGGCTGGCTAAAGGAATGGCGTTGAGCAGATCGCTAAACCACAAGCCGCAAATCAGCAACAGCGCGCCGTGGATCAGAATCGACAGTTTGGTCTGAGCCCCGACGCTGACGTTCACCGAGCTGCGCACGATCACCGCCGTAATCGGCATCGCACCAAGGAAACCGGCGGTCAGGTTGCCGATGCCCTGCGCGAACATCTCTTTATTCGGCGAAGGAGCCGGATGCTGCGGACGCAATTTTTTCAGCGCTTCCTGACTGAGTAGTGTTTCCAGGCTCGCCACCAGTGCCAGCGTCACGGCAACTACCCAGACTGATGGATTTTGCCACGCCAGCCAGTCCGGCGTTTCCAGTTCCGCCACCAGCGCTGACATGCTGTCAAAGGCCGGCAGCGTAATACGCGGCAGCCCTTCCGCCAGGCTCGGGAACAGACGATCGCCAAAAACCGTCGCCATGCAGCCGAACAACACCGCCACCAGCGGGCCTGGGATCCAGCCAAGCAGCTTGACCGATTTCACTATTGGCGTGGTCCACAGCCAGAGAATCAGCAAACCGATCCCCGCCACCAGCATCGCACTGGTTGAAAACGTAAACTCGCCATTCACCAGCGACACCAGTTCAGCATCGCCAGCAGCACCGAAGGCCACCGGGATCTGCTGCATAATCAGCAAAATACCAATTGCTGCCAGCATCCCTTTAATCACGCTGCCCGGCACCAGAGAGATAAACCGGCCGGCTCGCAGCAAGCCAAGCAGGCACTGCAGCACGCCCGCCAGAATTAACGCAGTGAGGAAAGCGGAGAAGCTGCCAAGCGTCTGAATCGAGGCCACCACAATGGTCACCAGACCCGCTGCCGGGCCGCTGACCGCAAAGCGCGATGGGCTGAGCGACGTGACCAGCAGGCCACCAATCACCCCGGTAAGCAATCCGGCAAACGGCGGCAAACCGCTGGCCTGCGCGATGCCGAGACACAGCGGCAGTGCCACCAAAAACACCACCAGACCGGCGGGAATATCCTGACGCAGCGTATTCAGATTCATGACACCGATTCCTCTGCAGATTGCTGAGTAAGCTCTTTCAGATGGCCCGATTGCAGGTCATACACGCAGCCAAACACTTCCAGCGCTTGCCCGACTTGCCAGGCCTGTCGTACTGGCTCACACGCCACCAGCTGAGAAAACTGCGCGATGACGTTGGCCTCCACTAAGCGGTTGAGCTTGCTGCTCTCCTCTTCCTCAGCACTGGCGTGATATTCCACCAATCCTTGCTGCAAGCCACTGCGCAACGCGGCGATGCGTCTTGCCAATGCTGAATCCTCTTTTGCCAGCGGGCTGGCGGGCAACCCCAGCGCGGCCTGCACGCCGCCGCAGCCGTAGTGGCCGCACAGGACAATGCGCTCCACGCCGAGATAGAAAACCGCGTATTGCAGCACGCTCATCAGGTTGTCGTCATCGGGCACCACCATATTGGCGATGTTGCGATGCACGAACAGTTCGCCGGGATGCGAGCCGGTCAGTACTTCGGCAGGTACACGGCTATCAGAGCAGCCAATCCACAAAGAATGCGGTTTTTGTTGATGCAGATATTGTTCGAAATAATCTGGATTACGCTCGCGGCGCTGTAATGCCCAACTGCGATTTTTCGCTAATAAGGGTTTAAGTGTCGTCACAATTATCTTCTCTCTACGTCCAGAAATATCGTTTTCAGGCAAAGTCACAGGGTTTTAAACGCCGCTAAGACGATCGATGGAGGATGAAAGCAGAGCTTCCTCACATAAATTGTTTATAGCTGCTAATGCTTGTGGTTGCACAATCAATATTTACTCTCACGAAGAAACTATACTTTCTGTAAAATAAACGTCAGGAAATGTCGATAAAAAGTAATTTAATGCAAGCCGAAAGGGTTGATCAAAAAACATCATTAAATATATAAATCATATATTTAAAATTATTATTAAATTATGCATCTGGAATGAATCGACAAAAATATACACGTAGTCTTTTTATGCCTTTGCACTAGTATGGTGAATTGAACGATTTGAGTTGAGAAAAATCTTAATTATAAAATTTATGAATGGAGTCATTCACTGGGTAAACGGCAAAATGTCGATATTTTCCACCAATCACTTACCTGTAATTAAGCAAGAGATCAGGAAAATAATAAGGAGAATAATAATGACGATGAAAAGTAAATATGACTGGCCCTGAATTTAAATCAAAGCGCCTGCCGAAACAGGCGCTAATTCGCTTGACGAATTATTTACCGTTCCACGCTTTCATACGCGCTTCACGTACCTGAAGCTGCTGTTCCGGCGTCAGCTTATTGTAGTTTTCCGCCATGCCACTTTCCCAGTCGCCGTACAGCGGGTTAGGCAGCACGATAAACTGCGTACCAAAATGCTGATGATTGAGGCTGACAAACTGCTGGCGCTGGGCATTGCCCTGATGCCAGGTCGCGCCGCCAAAATCATTCAGGTTATCGCCCACGTACAACACCACGTTGTAGCCCGCGTTTTTAATCGCATCGAAGCGCTCCTGTTTATTAGAGTTCCCGGTGCTGAGACGCACGGTTTTGTCACTCACGCCGCTGAAGCCCAGTTTGTTGAGATTCTCCACCGTAGCGGTGAAATCCTTCTGGTCGCGGTTCGAGACGTAGAACATGGTGCCGCCATGGCTGTTGACATAGTTCGCGAATTCAACCGCGCCCGGCACGGCGGTGGCCTGACGCGCCTGAGTCCAGGCGGACCATGTTTTGCCGGAGAACGGCTGGCCGTTTTTCGCCTGCCATGCGCTGTAGGCACTGTTATCGATCATGGTTTCATCGAGATCGACGATAACTGCTTTCGGTTTGCCCACCATCGATGGCGCGGCATCAAACGCCATGCGCGCACTGTTAAACGCCTGCCAGCTTAACGCCTGATATTCACCGGACTGCTGGAACCAGTTCACTGCCAATACCGATTGCTGGCCGAGCTGCTGCTGCGCCTGCTGTTTAGCCGGTTGCGCGCATCCCGTCAGCAGCAGCGCAAGAATGCCGGACGCCGCCAGCAAAGAGGTGTTTTTCATCAGATCATCCTTAAGTGATTATGGTCAGTTTGTGTAAAGCTTTAAAAATGTAGCAGTTAACGTAAGCTGTGGGCAGAAGAAAGCTGCCGCCCTGTCAAAGGAGACACTTATGTCACATGCCGGACCGCGTTCAACTCTGCTTGATGCCCTGCCGTGGCTCGATTATGCCTTCCAGCCTGCGGGCCAGCCGGTGCCCGCAGATGCCGCCTATGGCCAGCAGCGCCATAGCGCGCAAGTGGTGCTGGCAACACAAAACCTGCCGCCGAAAAGCTGCGAATCCGATGGCGTGATTGGGGAAAACCAGTTGCCGGTGGCGGTTTACACCGCAGATTGCTTACCGGTGCTGTTTGCCGACACACGACATCATCAGGTTGCTGCGGTGCATGCCGGTTTGAAGGGCACGTTAAGCGGAATACTGAACAGTGCGATTGATGCGCTGCTGGCGCGCGGAGCCAGCACTGAAACGCTGCATGTCGCCATCGGCCCGGCAATCGGTCCGTGCTGTTATGAGCTGGGCAAAGATTTAGTGACGCAAATGCAGGATCGTGCAGATTTACCTGCGCTGCAATGGGCTAGCGAGCAACCGCATAATAGCGCGGCGATCCGTCCGCAAGCACGGGCGCATCATCAGGGTGTGTGGTTTGATTTGCCGCATCTGGCGCGAGGATTATTGTTACAGCGTGGCATTCCGGCCGAACAGATCGAGGTGCTGAACGTCTGCACTTATTGCATGGCGGACTCGGGATCGAGCTATCGCTACAACACCCATTTTGACAGCGGTTACCAGTCCCGTTTTTCGTGGATTCGTAGCCGCAATTGATATTAGCTGCACATCCTTGTGCAGCTTGTTGCATCAGTGAATGATGGCGTTGAGTGCCAGCACACCCGCCAGGCCAAGAATCGAGATCAGCGTCTCCATCACCGTCCAGGTTTTCAGGGTTTCCACCACGCTCAGGTTGAAGTAGCCCTTGAACAGCCAGAAACCTGGATCGTTAACGTGTGAGGCGATCACACTGCCCGATCCCACCGCCAGCACCATCAGTGCCGGATCGGCATGGGTGACTGCTATGATCGGCGTGACGATCCCGGCGGTGGTGATCGCCGCAACCGTGGCCGATCCCAGCGCGATACGCAGCATCGCTGCTACCGTCCAGCACATCAGCAGCGGAGACAGTGACGATCCTTTCATCATGTCAGCGATATAGTTGCCGACACCGCTGTCCACCAGTACCTGCTTGAACGCACCACCACCAGCAATGATAAAGACGATCATGGCGATGGCGGCAATCGACTCACCGCACATATCCATCACTTCTTCCATCTTGCGGCCATTACGCAGACCCAGCGTCAGCACCGCGATCACCACGGCAATAAACAGCGCCACGGCCGGGTTACCGATGAACTCGAAGAACTGACGCAGCGGGTTTTCTTTTGGCGTGGTCAGCTCAAATACCGCTGCAATCGCCATCAGCACCACCGGGATGATGGCGGCGAAGATACTGATACCGAAGCCCGGCATCTCTTCTTCGGTGAAGATTTTAGGGTTATACAAGCCTTCCGGCGGCGACTTCTCAAAGCTTTTAAGGAATTTCGAGAAGATCGGACCGGCCACAATCACTGTCGGGATGGTGATGATCATGCCGTACAGCAGCGTGGTGCCGAGATTCGCGCCAAAGATGGTGGCGATTGCGGTTGGGCCGGGATGCGGCGGCAGGAAGCAGTGCGTCACAGAAAGCGCAGCCACCATCGGCACGCCGACGTACAGCAGCGGCAAACCGGCAGCAGCCACGATGGTGAACACCAGCGGCAGCAGCAGCACGAAGCCCACTTCATAGAACATCGCCAGACCGACGATCAATCCGGTGACCACCAGCGCCCATTGCAGGCGTTCTTTACCAAAAGCGGCAATCAACGTGGTGGCGACGCGTTGGGCCGCGCCGGTGTCCGAAACTAATCGCCCGAGCATGGCACCGAAGCCGAGGATCATCGCTAATCCGCCGAGCGTCGAACCGATACCTTTCTGGATCGAGGCCATCACGTTGAGCGGCGTCATCCCTTCAGCGATACCCACCACCGCCGAGACAAACACCAACGCAATAAAGCCATTGACCTTAAATACAATCATCAATACCAGCAGCAGTATCACACCCAGCACAATAATGGTTATTGGCATTTTTTATTATCCTTAGGAATACAGAGGGGTGATTAAGGTTTAGGCGCGGCCCGGCGAAAATGCCAGCCACGCCATGGCATTACACGGCGACGCGCATACCGCCATCAACAAACAACAAGTGGCCATTCACGAAATTCGAAGCCCCTGACGCGAGGAACACGGCCGCGCCAATCAGCTCTTCCGGTTTACCCCAGCGAGCGGCGGGTGTGCGTTTGGTGAGCCAGCCGGTAAAGGCCGGATCGTCCGCCAGCGCCTGCGTCATCTCCGTGACAAAGTAGCCCGGTGCGATGGCGTTAACCTGGATGTTGTGGCGTGCCAGCTCGACGCACATGCCGCGCGTCAGCATGGTCACTGCGCCCTTGGATGCGGCGTACGGCGTGATGGTGTCGCGACCCAGCTCGCTCTGCATCGAGCCAATGTTGATGATTTTGCCGCGCTGGCGCTCGACCATTTTTTTCGCCACGGTTTGTGACACCAGGAACACCGCGGTCTGGTTGACGGCAATCACGTCATTCCAGTCCTGCTCCGGGAATTCGAGGAACGGACGGCGGCGCTGGATCCCGGCGTTGTTGACCAGAATATCAATCGGGCCCCATTCGGCTTCAATCTCATCCACCGCCTGCTGCACCTGCGCAGACTGCGTCACATCAAAGGCTTTGGCATGGGCGCGCAGGCCCAGCTCGCGCAGTTTCGCCGCGCCCTGCTCTGCACCCTGTTCCGTGGTGGCGTTGACGATCACTTCCGCGCCGGCTTCACCCAAACCACGCGCCAGCAGAAAACCAATGCCGCGCGCCGAACCGGTGAGTAATACACGCTTGCCTTCGAGGGAAAATAACTGACTCATCACTGCTCCTTAAAAGGTTAACTGGACTTTCGCCGCACGGGTTTTATCGCCGGCAAACTGCAAGGCCGCGTCGATGTCCTGCAAAGCATATTCACCGCTGAACAGCGGCAGCGGATTGACCACGCCGTTCGCCAGCCATTCGACGGCGGTATTGAATTCATGGGTGAAACGGAATGAACCGACCAGCTGAACCTCTTTGGCGATCAGCGCCATGATCGGGAAGTTCGGGATGGTGCTGCCCATGCCAACCTGCACTAGCGTGCCTTTGGCGCACACCACATCCAGACAGCGCTGCAGCGAGGAGGGATGGCCAGAAGCTTCAAACGCGACATCGAAATAGCCTTTGTCGGCCAGATACGGCGCGAAATCGCCCTCGGCGGCATGGATCACGTCGGTCGCGCCCATCTGCTGTGCCATCTCCAGCGAACGTTCGCTAATATCGCTGCACACCACGGATGCGGCACCGCGCGCTTTGGCGGCGGCGGCAATCAAGCAGCCGATCGGACCGACGCCGGAAATGAACACGTGCTTACCGGTGAGATCGCCTGCCTGATGGGTGGCGTGAATACATACGGCCAGCGGCTCGGCGAATACCATCACGGTTTCATCGGCGTCCTGTGGGAAAGGCACGCACTGTTTGCTGTCCACCACTTTGTATTGGGTGAAACCGCCGTCGACGTGCGGCACATACATGGCACTGCCGAAGAAGCGCATCGAGGTGCACTGGTTTTCCTGATCGCGCTTGCAGTATTTGCACTCGCCGCACGGTTTGGAAGGATTGACCGCCACTTTCTGATTTGGCTTCAGGTCCGGGTTGTCGCTTTCCACCACATAACCAATCACTTCATGGCCGAGGATCATCGGCATTTTAACTTCGAAGCTGCCGACTTTACCTTCCTGATAGTAATGCAGGTCAGATCCGCAAATGCCGCCGCGCGTAATACGCACCAGCGTGCCTTTGCCGTCCCACTTCACCTGTTGCTGGGCGACGCTGACCTGTTTTTTCCCGGTAATCACGCAGGATTGCGTTTCGATATTCATGGTTTCCCCATTTGTTGCTGTTGCAATGGGGGCTATCAAAGCGGGATCGGACGCTGAAAACTGTGAACCAGATCACTGTAAATCATGTTACGAAATAGCTGTTACCTGGAACGTGAACTGCTCGTACAGAAGATGGAAGCGGGATCACTGTTTGCCCGGAAAAACCAAGACCAGTCTTGGGGAAAAGGTGGATCGAGCTGTGCCATTATCGCCGCACCCTCACCCGGGAAAGTAGTCTGGATTGAGTCTGACAGGAGTCATAACTATAGAGCTAATTCATTAGCCCTCATCTTCAAGCTGTTTCAGGGTGTACAGGTCTCTTCCCGTGCCAGACGAAAGCGTTCCGAACCTTTCGCCTGCGACCTGTCGCCCTGCTTTTTTTGAGGTTTCTCACAGCCTGAACAACACGCACTTCCATCCCAACCAATTCCCGCTAGAGTTAACTCATCCGACCACTTTCTGAGACTGTGTTCATGACTGAGCATTACGCCCATCTGTTTGCCCCACTGGATCTGGGATTTACCCAACTGAAAAACCGTTTTCTGATGGGCTCGATGCACACTGGGCTGGAAGAACATATCGATGGCGCCGCACGTTTAGCGGCGTTTTATGCCGAGCGTGCGCGGGAAGGCGTGGCACTGATTGTCACGGGCGGCATTGCACCTAATCCTCAGGGCGTGGTGGCGCACGGCGGCGCGACCCTCAATCATGAAAGCCAGTGCGATTGGCATCGAACACTCACCGATGCAGTGCATGCCGAGGGCGGCAAAATCGCGCTGCAAATTCTGCATGCCGGGCGCTACAGCTATCAGCGCGATCTGGTGGCGCCGTCGGCATTGCAGGCTCCGATTAACCCGCTCACACCGCGCGAACTCAGCGATGCCGAGATTCGCCAGACGATTGCGGACTTTGCGCACTGCGCCCAATTAGCCCATCAGGCCGGTTATGACGGCGTCGAGATCATGGGATCTGAAGGCTATCTGATTAATCAATTTTTGGTGGCGCACACCAATCACCGCGATGACCAATGGGGCGGCGATGTGCAGCGCCGTCGGCGTTTTGCGCTGGAGGTCACGCAGGCTGTGCGCGAAGCGGTGGGCCCGGAATTCATTATCATCTTCCGCCTGTCGATGCTCGATCTGGTCAACAACGGCAGCTCGCTGGAAGAGACGCTGACGCTAGCAAAGGCGCTGGAACAGCGCGGCGTCACCCTGTTCAACAGCGGCATTGGCTGGCACGAAGCGCGCATTCCCACCATCGCCACCTGCGTGCCGCGTGCCGGTTTTGCGTGGGTGACAAAGCATCTGCGTGAGGCGGTGTCGGTGCCGGTGATCGCCACTAATCGTATCAACCATCCGCAGGTGGCGGATTCACTGCTGCACGATGGCATCGCCGATATGGTGTCGATGGCGCGTCCTTTCCTTGCCGATGCCGCCTTTGTACGCAAAGCACAAGCCGGGCAGCCGGATGCCATCAATACCTGCATCGCCTGTAATCAGGCTTGTCTTGATCAGATCTTTGTCGGCAAAGTCACTTCCTGTCTGGTGAATCCTCGTGCCTGCCACGAAACCCTGATGCCGGTTATCCCTGCTGAACAGCCTAAACAGATTGCGGTGGTCGGTGCCGGTCCGGCGGGCATGGCGTTCGCGCTACAGGCAGCCGAGCGCGGCCATCGGGTGACGCTGTATGAAGCGGACGCGCAGATTGGCGGCCAGTTTAATATTGCCCGCCAAATCCCCGGTAAAGAGGAGTTTAGCGAGACGCTGCGCTACTTCCGCCATCAGCTGGAGGCAAAGGGCGTGGCGATTCGCACCGAGCATCGCGTGAGCGCTGACGAGCTGGAAAGTGTGGATGAAGTGGTGATCGCCACCGGGATTTCGCCGCGTCAGCTCTCGATTCCCGGCATCGACCATTCCAGCGTACTCAACTATCTCGATGTGATCCGCGATAAAAAGCCGGTCGGCCAGCGCGTGGCCATTATCGGTGCGGGCGGCATTGGCTTTGATACTGCCGAGTTCCTGCTGCATCAAAACGCGCACGAAGATTTCTATCAAAGCTGGGGGATCGATCAGAGCTTACAGGCGCGCGGTGGATTAGTGCGTCCACAGCCGCTGGCAGCGGATCGGCAAATCTGGCTGTTACAGCGTAAATCGGGCAAACCCGGAGCCGGACTGGCGAAAACCACCGGCTGGATCCACCGCGCCAGTTTGCAGGCACACGGCGTGCAGATGTGGGGCGACGTTGAGTATCTGAAGATTGATGATGCAGGTTTACATCTTCGCCATCAGGGCGAGTCGATCACGCTGGCGGTGGATAACGTGGTGATTTGTGCCGGACAGGAACCGCTGCGTCAACTGGCAGATGAGCTGGCCGCTCGTGGCAAAGCGGTAAAAATAATTGGCGGAGCTGATGTGGCGCAGGAGCTGGATGCTCGCCGCGCCATCGCTCAGGCCACTGAGCTGGCGCTCAGCGTGTGATTAACGCAGCTTGACTGAGCGCAACACCACAAATTTGGCGTTCGAGCCCACCAGCTCACAGTTGCCAAACAGCTTTTTCATTTTGACGTGATAACCGAGGTGGCGGTTGCCGACAATGCGCAACTCGCCGCCATACTGCAGGCAACGTTTGGCATCGCGCAGCATTTGCCAGGCCAGATGATCGGTCACCGCGTGCTGCTGATGGAACGGCGGGTTGCACAGCACCGCATGCAGACGATCCGACGGGAAGCCACTCAGCACGTTGTTGACACGGAACTGGCAGCGCGCCAGATCCTGCGGGCGGTTCACTTCAATATTTAGCTGGCTGGATGCCACGGCCATGTAAGATTCGTCATAGAACAGCACGTCCGCCTGCGGGTTCTGCTCCAGCGCCATCAAACCAACCACGCCATTGCCGCAACCGAGATCGAGGATTTCACCTTCGATATCAAACGGCAGATGATCTAAAAAGAAGCGCGCGCCCACATCCAGCGATCCGCGTGAGAACACGTTGGCATGGTTGTGGATCTGATAATCCGTGGTATCCAACGGCCACACGGTGGTTTCGGGCGCGTCGGGCAGTGCTGGTGCCGTGAAGTTGCAGTAAATCAGGCGAGCTTTTTTCCACGCCAGTGAGGTTTTGCTCTCACCGAGAATGCGATCGAACAGCTGCTGCGTGGAGTTGTGAATGTCTTTGGCTTTGGCCGCGCCGAGGATCAGCGTATCTGCCGTCACCACTTTACGCAGCGCGCGCAGCTGGTGCTCCAGCAGGGCCAGCGCTTTCGGGATCTTAATCAGCACAACGGCAGGCGCAGCAGGCAGTGGCGCGAGGCTATCAATAAAGTGCACCTGATCTTCATCCATCTCATTGAGACGCAGGTTCTGTTTTGCCGCCTGCTCGCTCAGCAGCGAGTCACTGACGTGCCACACTTCACGGCCGTTCAGCCCGCAGGTCAGCGCACCAAAGCTGTCGTTGAACACCAGCACCGGTCCTTCTGGCAGTTCTTGCTGCAACAGATATTCATCGGCGGAATCCCACGCCTGTAACGGGCTTTCTTCACGCATAGGCGGGAAGCGCTGCAATGTCAGCGTGCGATTGGTCAGTTCAAGTTGGCTCATGGAATCTCCGGCGTGGTACACTTTGCGCGATTTTCGCCCTAAAAAGGGGGCGCAGTATACTGTCTTTCGTCGGGAATCCCAATGTCATTAATCTATTTGCAGGGTTACCCTGAAAACATCCTCGAACAGGTGCAGTTGCTGATTGATAATCAGCGATTAGGCAGCTTCTTGCAGGAGCGCTATCCCGACACGCACGATGTTGTCAGTGACCGTGCGCTCTACGACTACACTCAGGCGATGAAAAGCCGCTATATGCGCAGCGCGCCGCCCGTGAGCAAAGTGATTTGGGATAACAAAATCAAGGTGATGAAACATGCGCTTGGCCTGCACACCGCCATTTCGCGCGTGCAGGGTGGCAATCTCAAAGCCAAAGCCGAGATTCGCATCTCCACCTTTTTCCGTCTGGCACCCGAACCGTTCCTGCGCATGATCGTGGTGCACGAACTGGCGCATCTGAAAGAGAAGGATCACGACAAAGCGTTTTACCAGCTTTGCTGCCACATGGAACCGGATTACCACCAGCTGGAGTTCGATGCGCGTTTGTGGATGACGGATCAGGCGATGCGCGGTAACGCGGCTTAATCTTATGAGTAGACTAATTTATAAGTACATTTTTAATTACTAGTTATTCCGTCATAGGGGATTTATGATTAAACATCAATACCAAAACTTTCGATTATTTTATTAAATGCGAGTGAATAGGCATTTGATAAAATTTTGCTATCGGCATGGCTACTATAATCAATAGCATTTATAAAATTATCCTGTTGATATTTTTCAGCCTCATACTCCTCATTTTTTAAGGTGGCACTAAGAATAACTTGCTTATTGATCCCCTTAAACAATTCAATAATTATGTTTTCCTTTTCAGTAGAAATTTCACCATCTCTAAAGGAATCTATAATGATTGGAAAGTCATGCTTTAAAATCTCATTCAATGCAAAAATTTTACAAAAATAAAATTCCTGCTCTTCACTTCCTGAGAATGTGACGTCTCTTTTGGTAAACAGATCATCGAAATGGATTGTACTATGAGGATCTACTTTTACGATCAGCTTGTTCATTTCATCTATAATTGAACCTTGTATTTCAGCTATGGATATTGATGCAAAATTTGATTCACTAGAAAGCAAAAATAACTTATCATTCAGCTCTTTAATTTTTTTATTTAATTGATCGTATTGCTCATCATAATCGACTCCTTCTATAATGTGTTCTCTATGCACTAATATATCAACTATGCTAGGTTCAACCAAAGCAATTTCATTATTCAATTTAGTTTGTTTTGTATTTATTTCATGGGTATATTCTTCTATGATTTCGTTCTTGACTTCGATTTGTTTTTTTATTGAATTTAAAATATCGCTTCTAACATTAATATCACTAACATTAAAAGACATTTCATCGTTTGAATAAATAACCTTAGAACTACCGCAATCTCCGCACTTGACCTTTCCTTCACTCAACTCTCTATTTAATGAATTTAACTCAGTGACAAGTTTTTCTAATTTGAATCTCCTATTTACTTCACGGTCTCTACTTTTCTTCAAATCAGTCAGATCATCATAAACAGGAGTTAGTCTATCAAGACTTCTTTTAAATAATTCATTATCATATGCTTTAGACACATATTGTGCTACAGATGGACTTTCTTTAATGATTTTTATTTTTTTCTTTAAACCCTTCATCTCTGATGAAAAAAAACTCATACTATCTTTGATTTCTTTGTAATTGTTATTTACATAGTCAAGGTTTTTAACTCCAGCCATAGAGTAAACCATGTTTTTGAAATCAATTTTATTAAAGGCCCCTTTAAAGATAAGGTTTGAAGGCGTGCGATGATCTTGGCCGATAAAAAAAACCTCGAAAAGCAAGCTTAAATCTATCGTCCTATATCTTCCATCTTTAAAGATTTTTGGTAATTTATAAATATTTTCATCGAAGAAATATTTGAAATCCTTCATTGAACTGAAAGTTTGTAACCCCGAATCCATTTTCACGACAATAGAATTATTCTTTCTCAAAAACTCAAACTCTCGTTCATTATGCACTATCAATGAATAAAAATACTTGTCTTTTTTATTGAATGAACTTGGGAAGATAGAGTCATAACCTAACGAGAACATTAACCCTTGAAATAAAATAGTTTTGCCTTTGTTATTATCATCGCTGAATATAACATTAAGGTTGTCATTCAGTCTATCTTCAATGTAGGATTCTAATGAGTCCCCAAATGCGATCTTTTTAATTATCATTGTTAAGGCCTGTAATTATTAGGGAAATTAAGTATTTTACCGTTACAGCATTTAGATATATATCTTTAAATTTTATACTTCTTGTTAAATTAGAGTAAATATTTTCCAGGTCATAGTTCTTACAATTCACCTGACTCACAATAAATTCAGATACACTCCAAAAGTCAGCACTTCCATTCTTATCGAAAAAACAACGACTTAGATTTGAATTACACTCTAATATTATATCCTTGATGTTCTCTTGACCTAAACCACTTATTATTGGTGAGAATGGTATAGGTATCATTCTATTTTTAAACACATCAATACCGACAAGCCTACTAATAATCAAAGTATGCAAATCCAACTTATTAATATGCCGATTAAAATCTAAAACTTCATAAGAAAAATTAACAGTTTCATTCTCAACATATGAATTTTTAAGTGCTGACTGTTTGTCCCTTATTTCAGTAAACATACTTTCATATAGAATTGATGGAACCGAAGTGTGATTTTTAAATTTAGACAGTTTCCTTATGTATTCAATGCACTCAAGTTCATCCTCTACAAAAAAAACCAAATTTAAAAAATCATCAATGGATGGAGGTTTTACTCCTGATTTATCACCATTTATCTCTTCAGTTAACTTTTTTCTAATTGAAACTCCAATCTTATCCTTGAAGTTTGAAAAATTATATGTAGTTAAATTAGCATTAACTAAATAATCCCTTTTTAGTTTAGGCGTAAATAGAATCAATTTATAGAATTCTATATCAGACAAATGATTATTATAAAGAGTAAGTAAACTTTTCCCTATTTTAGCTGGATTTAATGTACTGTGATTCTTACTCTGAACATCCCAGAGTTTGTTAAACCCTGAACATCCGCCAGTAACATCATTAAAGCAGTCTACAGCTACCGTTTCGATTTCTTCGCTATCATCAATCATTGAAAATAAATAAAGCAAAGATTTGGTTTCAAATTCTGAAGCTTTTTTATTATTACGCTCAGTATTCCTGAATGTATACAAATCAACCCCCGATGTTAAACATCTTGCCTTATTATAAATACCAACTCTATAAATACGCATTTTTACTTTTAATTTTAAAGAGTTCAATATTTTTAATCTATAGCTAGTTAATTAATATCAACCAAACATAAAAACATAGGTGAAACATCTAAAAAAACAAACTTAATCGGAATTTTGTAACGTTAAAGATAAAAAATAGCTGCCAACACAATTTGGAATTTGACGGTCTCTTATTGATGGAGGATAAGCATTACGCGGTAACGCGGCTTAAAGAAACTCCTGCGCCTTCTGAATCAAACTGGTTTTGGTCAAGGCGCCCATAAAGCGGCGCTCTTGTGGATTGTTCAGCACCGGCAAGCGCTCCAGCGTCACGCGGGCAAAGGCTTCCCAGCCTTCTCGCATACTCTGGTTCTGATAAATGCACGGGAAGTTGTCATCCATCACGCTGCTGACCGGCGAATCCAGGGTGATTTCCTGTGACAGTACCTTGCGCGAGATATCGTGAATCGACACCACGCCGAGAAACTGCCCTGCCTCATTGATCACATACACATAGCGCTCGCGCTTGAGCGAACTCACTGCCAGCGCCTGGCCAACCGATTCTTCAGGCTGCAATGCGGCCCCAGGGATGATCAGTTGATCAACACGCATATTATCGAAATCGAATTTGGCTTCCGAGCGGCTAAAGTGATTGCTCACCACCGGATAGGTACTGGTGGATTGCAGTCGGTATACCACCATCGAGGCCAGCACTGAGGCGATCATGATCGGGAATAGCAGGCTGCTGTTGAGCGTCATTTCCAGCACCATCAGCATCGCCATTAATGGCGCCTGACTCACCGCCGCCAGCACCGCCGCCATGCCAACCGCTGCGTATAATAAGGTATTGCCGACCGGCAAATGCAGCACCACGCCAATCTGCGCCAGCGCCACGCCGAGCAACGCGCCAATTAATAATGAAGGGGTAAACAGACCGCCCACCGCGTTCGATCCCACCGACAGCGTGGTGGCTAGCGTTTTGAGCACCAGCAGGCCAACCAATCCAGCCAACATGTAGTGGCCGTCGATGATTTTCACGATCACTTCATAACCGTTACCCAGAATATCTGTGGAGATCAACGCGAGAAAGCCCACAGCCAAACCACCGAGGCCAAGGCGCGCAGGCAGTGACTTAACCCGACCAAACAGCGTTTTGCTGCGGGCGATCAGTTTGATCAACAGCCAACCGGCAAAACCGGCCACCACGCCAATCAGAATGGTCATTAATAAGCTGCTGATATCCATCTGGAACAAGGCTTCAGAAAGCGGATAAAGCGCGCTGCGAAAACCCAGTGACCACATGGTCATCACCGCTACCGCCGAGGCGACAATCAGCGGGATAAGCCGTTGCAGCGCCGAAATACCAAAGGCGATTTCAGCGACAAAAATCGCCGAGGCCAGCGGTGCGTGATACACCGAAGAGAGCCCGGCGGCGGCGGCCATGGCGACAATATCGCTGTTACGCATCTGCGGGAACCAGCGGCCCATCAGGCTGCCACTGAGTGCGGAGAGCTGCACCATCGGGCCTTCTTTACCGATTGAGGCACCGCTGCCAATACTGGCAATCGAGGAGAGCGCGCGGAACAGCGAGGTTTTGGTCGGCACCGCATCCAGTCGTGCGTTGATCACTTCGAGATAGTCGGTTTTCACCGTCTCTTGCTTCTCAATATCTACCGCGAAACGCAGGAACCAGCCTGCCAGCACTCCACCTGCCCCCACCAGCAGCGGCCAGAAGATCCACGGCCAGACGTGCATCGCCACGGTGATTTCGCTGTCGCTGTTGAATAGCAGGCGGTTAATCAGATCGATGACGCCGCGAAACGCTAAGGTCACCAGCGACGCGACGCATCCCACGGGAATAGCTATCAGCAGTGTGGTCCAGTTCAAAGCATGTTTACTTCCACTCACCCGCGCGTCCCCGCTAGCTGGTTAAAAAAATGTGCTGCATCATCATATTGGAATGCGGATCGCAGGATCAAATTTCGTCTGCCGAACGACCTGCTGAACATGCTACTCTGCCGTTTTACTGTTGCAGGAGAACAAGCCCGTGATTCGTTTTGCCATTGTGGGAACCAACTGGATAACCCGCCAGTTTATCGATGCCGCGCATGAGACCGGCAAAATGAAACTTAGCGGTGTCTATTCGCGTCAGCAAGCGCAGGCAGATGCGTTTATCGCCGATTATCCCTGCAAACTCACGTTCACTTCACTCGACGATCTGGCGGCCAGCCCGGACATTGATGCGGTCTATATCGCCAGTCCGAATGCGCTGCACAGCGAGCAGGCGATACATTTTATGTCACACGACAAGCACGTGATTTGCGAAAAGCCGATGGCATCAAACCTGCGTGAGGCCGAGGCGATGATCGCCTGCGCGCGCCAGCATCAGGTGGTGCTGTTTGAAGCGTTTAAAACTGCCAGCCTGCCGACGTTCCTGCAACTGCAGAACACCCTGCCGCAACTTGGCAAGCTACGTAAAGCGTTGATTAACTACTGCCAGTACTCCTCACGCTATCAGCGTTATCTCGACGGCGAAAATCCAAATACCTTTAATCCGCGCTGGTCGAACGGCTCGATTATGGACATTGGTTTTTACTGTCTGGCCGCTGCCGTCACATTGTGGGGCGAGCCGCAACAGGTGAAGGCGCAGGCTTCACTGCTGGAGAGTGGCGTCGATGCACACGGCGTGGTGGTGCTGAGCTACGGCGATTTTGATGTCACGCTGCTGCACTCCAAGGTGAGCGATTCACTGATCCCGAGCGAAATTCAGGGTGAGGCCGGTTCACTGGTGATCGAGAAAATCTCTGAGTGCCAGCAGCTACGCTTTATCCCGCGCGGCGGTGAAAGTAAGAATCTGACGCAGCCGCAGCACATCAACACTATGCTTTATGAAGCGGAGACCTTTGCAGAGTTAGTGGCGCAGCGTCAGGTTGAACATCCAGCACTGGAGGCCTCACGCATCACGGCAAAACTGCTGACGGAGATCCGCCGCCAGACCGGCGTAGTGTTCCCTGCGGACCAGCTTGAAGTGTAAATATTGCAAAATATTTCAAACTCCCCATTGAATACCTCCATAGTTGGACGTATCTTGGCCGCTGCAAAGGGGAGTAACTTGTAAGCTGATTGATCGTCATTACGATGCTAAACGCATCCGGTCGTCAGGCAACCCGGAATCTATTCTGAGTTGTAAGTGAGACCTTGCCGGAAGGCGAGGTTTGCTTGCAGCTTAATCAAAGCGGCTAACGTCTTCTGACTTAGCCGTTTTTTTATTTTCCGGACAGGATTACAACTATGCACACTGTAGGCACACCGTTACTCTGGGGCAGCTTCGCTGTTGTTGTGCTCATCATGCTGGCGATCGATCTCTTCTTACAGGGGCGTCGTGGAGCGCAAACCATGTCATTCAAGCAGGCTGCCGTTTGGTCGCTGGTATGGATCTCCGTTTCCCTGCTGTTCAGCGCCGCGTTCTGGTGGTACCTCGAAGGCACCGCAGGCCGTGAAGTCGCCACCGCGCAAACCCTCGCCTTCCTCACTGGCTACGTGCTGGAAAAAGCGCTGGCGGTGGATAACGTCTTCGTTTGGCTAATGCTGTTCAGCTACTTTGCTATTCCGGCTAACCTACAACGTCGCGTACTGGTGTATGGCGTTCTGGGCGCGATCGTGCTGCGTACCATCATGATCTTCGCCGGCAGCTATCTGGTGACGCAGTTCAGCTGGATCCTCTACGTGTTCGGCGCTTTCCTGCTGTTCACCGGCCTGAAAATGGCGTTTGCCAAAGAAGGCGATGACGCGGCAGTGGGCGACAAACCGGTGGTGCGCTGGCTGCGTAAGCACTTGCGCATGACGGATGATCTCGAAGGTGAGAAATTCTTCACCCGCAAAAATGGCGTGCTGTTTGCCACGCCGTTACTGCTGGTGCTGATCATGGTGGAGCTGAGCGATGTGATCTTCGCGGTTGACAGTATCCCGGCTATCTTCGCGGTCACCACCGATCCCTTCATCGTCCTGACCTCAAACCTGTTCGCGATTCTCGGTTTACGTGCAATGTACTTCTTGCTGGCGAACGTGGCTGAGCGCTTCTCGATGCTGAAATATGGCCTGGCGATTGTGCTGGTGTTTATCGGTATCAAGATGCTGATCGTCGAGTTCTACCATATTCCGGTATCGGTCTCGTTGACGGTAGTGGGTGTTATTTTGGGCGGTACCCTGCTGATTAACGCCTGGGTTAACCACAGAAACGACCAGAAAGGCATCTCACAATAATCTGCTGCAGGGGGCGATAGTCGCCCCTGTATTATTTTGCCAGCTGCAATTTTCACCTTTCATCGCTCTGTCACACTTCCCATCGTTAGCAGATCAAATAACCGATCCAGCCCATACAAACAGAATTATCTCTTTCTTCATTAAGACTTTTCCTTATACTCCGCCGGGCAAACCGTTAGGCGCGGAGCAACCGCGCACAACACTCATACCGCTATAAAAAGACCGAATTATGCTAAATAACCTTATTGGACGTCTGGGCGCGCTGTTCGCAGGAAGCCTGGTAAAACAAATCATGATTGGCCTGATTGCCGGCGTGGCGCTGGCGTGGTTTTCACGTGATGCCGCTTTGGCCGTTGGCCTGCTGGGTGAACTGTTTGTTCGCGCGCTGAAAGCGGTGGCACCGCTGCTGGTGCTGGTATTGGTGATTTCTTCGATTGCCAATCATCAGCAGGGGCAGAAAACCAACATTCGCCCCATCATCATGCTCTATCTGCTGAGCACCTTCTTTGCCGCCGTGGTCGCGGTGACCTTAAGCCATCTGTTCCCGCAAACCCTTTCGATGAAAGTGGGTGCAACCGAAATTTCGCCACCGTCTGGTATCACTGAAGTGCTGCACGGTTTGTTGATGAGCATGGTGGCTAATCCGATTGAGGCGTTACTCAATGCCAACTACATCGGTATTCTGGTGTGGGCCATCGGACTCGGTCTGGCGTTTCGCCATGCCAGCCCGAGCAGCAAGGCGTTTCTCACTGATGCTTCGCATGCCGCGACATGGGTGGTGCGCTGCGTGATTCGCTGTGCGCCACTGGGGATTTTTGGTCTGGTTGCCTCGATTCTGGCCTCAACCGGCTTTGGCGCGCTTGAGGAATACGCGACGCTGCTGGCGTTGTTGCTGGGCTGCATGGCCATCATGGCGTTGATTGTGAATCCGATTCTGGTGTTCCAAAAGATTCGCCGTAACCCTTATCCGCTGGTGTTTACCTGCATCCGTGAAAGTGGCGTGACCGCCTTCTTTACCCGCAGTTCTGCAGCAAATATTCCGGTGAATATGGCTATCGCTAAGCGCCTGAATCTCGACGAAGACACCTACTCCGTTTCCATTCCGCTGGGCGCGACTATCAGTATGGCGGGCGCGTCGACCACCATCACGGTGCTGACGCTGGCGGCGGTGCATACCTTAGGGATTTCCGTGGATGTGCCGACGGCGATTCTGCTGAGTTTCGTGGCCTCGATTTGTGCCTGCGGTGCATCGGGCGTGGCGGGTGGTTCGCTGCTGTTGATTCCGGTTGCCTGTAATATGTTTGGCATTCCGAATGATTTGGCGATGCAGGTCGTGGCTATCGGCTTTATTATCAGCGTATTGCAGGATTCCGCCGAGACGGCGCTGAATTCTTCGACGGATATTCTGTTTACGGCGGCAGTGTGCCAGGCAGAAGCCGAGCGCGAGCTGCGTACGGTGTCTGAAGCAGAATAAATTGGTATTGCCAGGGCGGCATAAATGCCGCCCTTAAGATCAGCAGGTGTGATTGTTGTCAGATGCGCATCGATCGCACCTGATGTTTACAGCGTGACACCACTCTTAAATATCGCTAATTCGCGGAAATCATTGGCTTCGTTACGCGCCGGTTTACCGTTAGCAATCGCCACAATCATATCGACGAAATCGGCCAGCATCTCCGGCATGCTCATGCCTTCAATCAAGCGACCCGCGTTAAAATCAATCCAGTGTGGTTTCTTCTCTGCCAGCTGCGAGTTGGTGGCGATCTTCACGGTGGGCACGAATCCGCCATACGGCGTGCCGCGTCCGGTGGTGAACAACACCATATGACAGCCCGCGCCTGCCAGTGCGCTGGTGGCAACCGCATCATTGCCTGGCGCGCTCAGCAGATTCAGCCCTGGCGTAATCAAACGTTCGCCATATTTCAACACATCCACCACCCGACTCTGTCCGGCTTTCTGCGTACAGCCGAGCGATTTCTCTTCCAGCGTGGTGATACCACCGGCTTTGTTACCCGGCGATGGATTCTCATAAATCGGCTGCTGGTGATCGATAAAGTAGCGCTTGAAGTCGTTGATCATCGCCACGGTTTTATCGAAGGTGGCTTCATCGCGGCAGCGGCTCATCAGAATGCGCTCTGCACCAAACATCTCTGGCACTTCGGTCAGCACCGTGGTGCCGCCGTTGGCAATCATCTGATCGGAGAAGCAGCCCAGCATCGGATTGGCAGTGATGCCCGAGAAACCGTCAGAACCGCCGCACTCCAGTCCAAACTTCAGTTCGCTGAGTTTACCCGGTTGGCGCTGATCGCCGCGCATCACGTTGTACAACGCATGCAGCCGCTCCAATCCCGCTTCGACTTCGTCGTCCTGCTTCTGGCACTCCATGAACTGCACACGATCGCTGTCGAAGCCGCCGAGCGTCTCGCGGAACACATCGACCTGATTGTTCTCACAGCCGAGGCCAATCACCAGCACCGCACCGGCATTGGGATGGCGCACCATGTTTTGCAGCATGGTGCGGGTGTTTTCATGATCCTGGCCGAGCTGAGAACAGCCGAACGGATGGCTGAACAAATGCACCCCATCGATCCCTTCTGCCTCGTTAGTCTCTTTCAGGAAACGCGACAGAATTTGCCGGGCGATGCCATTCACACAACCTACCGTCGGCAGAATCCACAGCTCATTACGAATACCGACTTCACCGCTGGCGCGACGGTAGATCTGCACTTCACGATCGCCAGCCTGGGCAGGGATTTCGAGAAATTCCGGCTGATAGTCGTACTCATCCACATCGCTCAGATTGGTGCGTGCGTTGCTGGAATGAATGATCTCGCCCATCGCTATCGGGCGCGTGGCATGGGCTATCGGCAAGCCGTATTTTATCACCAGCGCATCGGTTGCCAGCGGCGTCAACGCGAACTTATGACCGCGCCCAACCTCTTGCTGCAAGATGATGAACTGGCGATCAATCTCGACTTTGGTATCGGCAGGTAAATCGCGCAGCGCTACCGCCACGTTGTCGCGCGAATGGATTCTTATCGCATCTTGCATAGCGTTATCTCAGTTGTGTCAGCGCCGTCCGCGTCCCGTGGACAACGATGTTTTGCAGGTGTTGGCTTACTGCGGCCACTAATCCGGGCCGCTGAGTGAGATCTTCGCCCCAGTGTGAGCTGTTGCTGAGTACTGCCTGCACCAGCTGTTCCGGGGTCAATGTGTCTTGATCGACGGCCGGCCACAATTCTGCGAACTGCTGCAGCCAGTGGCTGTCATCCTGTAATGGCCACTGCCGATCACCCTGCTCGCCGCGATAAAACGCCAGCAGTGCAGCAAAAGCGAAGGTCAGGCGCGGTGGCCATTGGCCGGTTTGCTGCTGAGACAGCAACAGCTGCGGCAGCAAACGGGTACGGAATTTGGTCATGCCGTTTAGCGCAATCGACAGCAGCGCATGGCGGATAAACGGATTGCGGAAGCGACGCTGTACCGCATCGGCAAAGGCGTGCAGTTCATCGCGTGGCAAATCCAGCGTCGGGATCACTTCCTCACGCAGCAGCGCATCGACATAACCCGCGATGGCAGCGTCATCCATCGCTTCGCCGACGCTCTCCAGTCCAGCCTGAAACGCCACCGGCACCATCGCCGTGTGCGCTCCATTGAGGATCGCCACCTTCTGGGCTTTATAGGGCGTGATGTCATCAACGAACTTCACTTCCGGTGCCAGCGCGGCGAGTTTCAGTTCCTGCGCCAGCGCATCCGGCCCCTGAATCACAAACTGGTAATAGACTTCGCCCGCCACCAGATAGCGATCTTCATAACCCAGCTGTGCAGCGATGTCGGTGCCATCGGCGGGATAGCCGGTGACGATGCGATCCACCAGCGTGTTGTAAAACGCACAATGATCCAGCACCCAGCGGGCGAATTCTGGCGGCAGCTGCCAGTGCTTGATATAGCGCAACACCAGTTCACGCAGCGCATCGCCGTTATGATCGATTAGCTCACACGGCACGATCAGCCAGCCTTTCTCTGCCGCACCAGCAAAGTGGCGGAAGCGCGTCCACAGCAGTTGTGTCAACTTGCCAGGGAAGGAAGAGGCAGGCGCATCCTCCAGTCGATCCTGCTCAGCAAAGGCAATGCCCGCTTCGGTGGTGTTGGAAAAAACAAAGCGCATCTGCGGCACACGGGCCAGTGCCTGAAAATCCTCAAACTGCTGATACGGCTGGATCTCGCGATTGAGGCTGCGTATCAACCGGGTTTCGCTTACCTGCTCGCCTTCGCCGTTCAATCCACGGATCAGCGTGGTGTATAAACCGTCCTGCTGGTTGAGTGAGTCATCCACCACGCGGTTGCGCGGCCGCACCACCACCACGCCCGCATCGGTGCCTTGATGCTCATTGAGCCAGTCGAGCTGCCAGTCAATAAACGCCCGCAGGAAGTTGCCTTCCCCAAACTGGATCACGCGCTCGCTGTAGCTTGCGCCGGGAAAATCGTGACGGTTTAGCCGCTGCATCATCAGGCTCCTAACTCAATGCCGAAGTAATCACGCGCGTTGTTAAAGCTAATGTTTTGTACCATCTGCCCCAGCAACGCTTCGTCGGCTGGCGCTTCACCGCGCTCAACCCAGTTGCCAATCATCTGGCACAACAGGCGACGGAAATACTCGTGGCGGGTGTAAGAGAGGAAGCTGCGGCTGTCAGTGAGCATGCCGACGAAACGGCTCAACAAGCCGATTTGCGCCAGCTGCGTCATCTGACGATGCATGCCATCGAGCTGATCATTGAACCACCATGCGGAACCAAACTGCATCTTGCCGGGTTCACCTTCGCCCTGGAAATTGCCGGCCATGGTCGCCAGCACTTCGTTGTCGCGCGGGTTAACGCAGTAAAGGATGGTTTTCGGCAGTGCGTTATTGCGGTTCTGCGCATCCAGCAAACGGCCCAGCGGGATCGCCAGTGGCGCATCATTGATGGAGTCGAAGCCCACATCCGGGCCGAGAATATCGAACTGGCGGCGGTTGGCGTTACGCAGCGCACCAATGTGATACTGCTGCGCCCAGCCGCGACGCGCATATTCGCTGCCGAGCCACACCAGTACCGCCGTTTTAAACTGCGCCACTTCTTCTTGCGATGGCGCGGCCCCTTGCAGACGGCGCGCCAGAATGCCATCCAGCGTGCTTTCATCGGCTTCGGCAAACAGCACTACGTCCAGCGCATGGTCGGAGATCTTGCAGCCGTGGGCGGCAAAGTGATCAAGACGCAGGCTCAGGGCGCGGCGCAGATCATCAAACCGTTGCACGCTGACATCGGCTACCTGTTCCAGACGCTGGATCCACGGCAAGAAGGTATCCAGTTCAATGTTGAAGGCTTTATCCGGGCGCCAGCTTGGCAGCACTTTAACGCTGAAGCTGGCATCGTCCGCCAGCGTGCGGTGATGCTGCAGATCGTCGAGCGGATCGTCGGTGGTGCCGACCATTTTCACTTTCATCTGCTGCATGATGCCGCGCGCGCTAAAGGTATCCTGCGCCAGCAGTTCGTTGCACTGCTGCCAGATGCGGTCAGCGCTTTGCTCATTCAGCAATACATCGGTAATGCCAAACGGACGGCGCAGCTCAAGGTGCGTCCAGTGATACAGCGGATTGCCAATAGTGTGCGGCACGGTGCGTGCCCAGGCGTTGAATTTATCGCGATCGCTGGCATCACCGGTGCACAGCGCTTCGGGCACGCCATTGGCACGCATTGCGCGCCATTTGTAGTGATCGCCTTTCAGCCAAATGTCATAGAGGTTGGTGAAGCGGTAATTTTCGGCAATCTGCTGCGGCGGGAGATGGCAGTGATAGTCGAAAATCGGCTGGTCTTTGGCGTAGTCATGGTACAGACGACGGGCGAACTCGCTATCGAGTAGAAAATCCTCACTCATAAAACGCGACATACCTGCTTCCTCATGTTTGGTGCCAATTGGCTTCTGACTCAAAGTTATCATACCAATTTTACCGATCGGCAAAATTGTTTGCGATACACCTCACAATAATGACAGTTTCACTGTGGGTATATGGACAAAACGGTCAGCTATATTGCACTAACTCGCTGTTATAACGCCTGTTTAGCGGATCACACAGTGCATGCAGGGTTTTTGTGATGGCATTCAACTTTTAAAGTTGTATAACAAGTTAATCTCTCGCCTCGTTGATGCCCAATTCCAGGGCACGGCTAATAACAACAAGGCGGCAGGTCTGATTCGTCATTGCCGCCAGCGGGCGCACCCTGGTGCTCCCTGACCCTTTAATGGCAAGTGTTACGACAGACTGGAAGAGGTTAATGATGCGTAAGATCAAAGGGCTACGCTGGTATATGATTGGGCTGGTGACGTTGGGCACCATTCTCGGTTACCTGACGCGAAATACCATTGCCGTGGCCGCGCCGACGCTGGAAACGCAGCTGGGTATTACCACACAACAGTATTCCTATATCGTCGCCGCCTATTCGGCGTGCTACACCGTGATGCAACCCGTGGCCGGCTATGTGCTGGACTTGCTGGGCACCAAAATTGGCTACGCAGTATTCGCCGTGTTGTGGGCTATCTTCTGTGCCGCCACCGCCATGGCAGGCAGCTGGGGCGGATTTGCGCTGGCACGTGGTGCAGTGGGCGCGGCAGAGGCGGCGATGATCCCGGCCGGTTTAAAGGCCAGCAGCGAGTGGTTCCCGGCCAAAGAGCGTTCTGTGGCGGTGGGCTATTTCAACGTCGGTTCATCGATTGGCGCCATGCTGGCCCCGCCACTGGTGGTGTGGGCAATTCTGGCGCACAGCTGGCAGCTGGCCTTCATCATCACTGGCGTATTGAGCATGGCCTGGGCGCTGTGTTGGTTAGTGTTCTACAAACATCCCAAACAGCAAACTAAGCTGAGCGATGAAGAGCGTCACTACATTATTTCCGGTCAGGAAGTGCAGCATCAGACCGGCAATAACAGCAAAATGTCGGCGCGTCAGATCCTGCGTAACCGCCAGTTCTGGGGCATCGCCCTGCCGCGTTTCCTCGCCGAACCCGCCTGGGGCACTTTTAACGCGTGGATCCCGCTGTTTATGTTCAAGGTCTACGGTTTCAACCTGAAAGAAATTGCCATGTTCGCCTGGATGCCGATGCTGTTTGCCGATCTAGGCTGCATCGTCGGCGGTTATCTGCCGCCGCTGTTCCAGCGCTGGTTTGGCGTGAATCTGATTGTGTCGCGCAAACTGGTGGTGACCATGGGCGCGGTGCTGATGATTGCACCGGGCACCATCGGCTTGTTCACCAGCCCTTACGTGGCGATTGGTTTGCTGTGTGTCGGTGGCTTTGCCCATCAGGCGCTGTCTGGCGCGCTGATTACGCTCTCTTCGGATGTGTTTGGCCGTAATGAAGTAGCCACTGCCAATGGTCTGACCGGCATGGCCGCGTGGACTGCCAGCACCATGTTTGCGCTGGTGGTGGGTGCATTGGCTGATACGCTGGGCTTCAGCCCGCTGTTTGCCGCGCTGGCGGTGTTTGATCTGCTCGGTGCATGCGTGATTTGGACCGTGCTGAAAAACCAGCCGGTGTCTGAAATGGAAGAACCCAACGTGGTACAAGCGGCTACCGTGCGCAGTTAATCTCCTCTATGTGGGCTGGCGCATGCCAGCCCATTTCCTCGGCCCGGTCAAAGTGGTATAACAACTCAATCTTACCCACCACAGCGAACCGCGCAATGGATCTGAACGAATCCCGTCGTCTTTATCAACAACTCGCCAGTGAACTCAAGCGTCGTATCGAAGCCGATGATTATCGCGTGGGTGAAAAGTTGCCTGCCGAACGCCTGATCGCCGAAGAGATGGAGGTGAGCCGCACGGTGGTGCGCGAAGCCATTATTATGCTGGAAGTGGAAGGTTACGTGGAAGTGCGCAAAGGCTCGGGCATCCACGTGATCAGCAGTCAGCAGCAAAACCGTGAGACCACACCCAGCCAGCTGGAATTCGCCAGCTTCGGACCGTTTGAGCTGTTGCAGGCCCGCCAGCTGATTGAGAGTAATGTAGCCGAATTTGCCGCCACCCAGGTGACGCGCCAGGACATTATGGCGCTGATGGCGATTCAGGAAAAAGCCCGTCAGGAAGACCATTCACGCGATTCAGAATGGGATATGCACTTTCACGTCCGTATCGCTCAATCCACGCAAAATAGTGCCCTCGCTGCGATAGTCGAGAAGATGTGGCTGCACCGTCTGCATAACCCCTATTGGCTCAAACTCCACGAACATATTGATGCGCGCAATATCACCAGCTGGTGCGACGATCATGACCAGATTCTGAAAGCACTTATGCGCAAAGATCCCGCCGCCAGTAAGCTGGCAATGTGGCAGCACCTGGAAAATACTAAACAGATGCTGTTTAACGCCACCGCCGACGATTTTGAATTTAATGTCGACCGTTACATGTTTGCAGAAAATCCCGTCATCCTGCCGGAAGGCAGCGATAATTCGCATTGATTCTGCTGCATTTCCAGGCGAATAAGTCAGTTAATCTGCAATAGTGTCAGCTCATGTAAAGCTCCTTTTGACCATCTGCGTCAAAAGGTAAAACTCCTGTGCGAGAGCCACTTTACACTGTCTGACCTGCGTGATTTTTGTTACAGTTATCGCCCTTTTCTTACCCTTTGCGACAGGGCTTTAAAAAGTCGCTGATTTAACAATCAATTCTGGATGGATCCGGAAATCCCGCAACGGCTGCATACCAAAAATGTATAACCAAACCAGCCTGCGCCTCAGCCCCTCACGGGCACGTTTAACAATGATGTTCAGGAATGATTGATGGATATTTTGAAAGCATTGCTGCACGCCCTGTGGCAGCAAGATTACGAAATGCTCTCCGACCCGACGCTGGTTTGGGCCATTTATGGCGTGCTGTTCTTGATTCTGTTTCTTGAAAATGGCCTGCTGCCCGCCGCGTTTCTTCCCGGCGATAGCTTGTTGATTTTAGTCGGTGTTTTGATTGCCAAAGGCACCATGGGTTTCCCGCTTACCATCCTGATTCTGACCACCGGCGCCAGCCTGGGCTGCTGGGTGAGTTACATCCAGGGCCGATGGCTCGGGAATACGCCCACCGTACAAAAATGGCTGTCGCATCTTCCCGCTCAATATCATCAGCGTGCGCATAGCCTGTTCCATCGTCATGGCCTGTCGGCCCTGTTGATTGGCCGCTTTATTGCCTTCGTTCGTACCCTGCTGCCGACCATTGCCGGGCTTTCCGGTCTGAGCAATGCGCGCTTTCAGTTTTTCAACTGGGTGAGCGGTTTACTGTGGGTGCTGATTTTGACGGTGCTGGGTTTCGCACTGGGCAAAACGCCGATTTTCCGCCGCTATGAAGATGAACTGATGTTCTGCCTGATGCTGCTGCCACTGGTGCTGTTGGTCATTGGTTTGGTGGGTTCACTGGTGGTGTTGTGGCGTAAACGTCAGTCTTCGCGCAACGGGAATTCACAGCCATGATCGCATTCCGTGGATTTCCCAGGCGCTTAGTGCCCTGGGCGCTGGGCGCTGCGTTGGCGCTGCTGGCGGTGATTTTTGTGCCTTCGATGTTGCAGCACGATACCGTGGTACAAATCCGTGTTGCCCACAATGGCACCAATCTGCCGGATGGCTTTTATCTGTATCAGCAACTCAGTGCGCAGGGCGTGCGTATAAAAAGCATTACACCTGCAGGCGATGCGCTGGTGATTCATTTCGAGAATGAAGAGCAGAGCCTGGCCGCGCAGAAAGTGCTGCGACGCCTGCTACCACAGGGGTTTGTGGTGGCAAGCGGACCGCAAGCTTCACAGCAAGTGCCTGACGCCAATCGCCCCACTTACAGCTGATTTTCACCGTCTGGTGATAAGCCAGGCGGTGAATCAATCCTCGCTATCCCCGCGTCTTCGTTGAATTTTTTCGTCTGCTGTCTATGCTTAAAGGTAGCGCGAGTTAAGACAAGCTGGGACGCCTCTCCTGCCCGGTTTGCGGCAGGTCATCAACAATGGAAGGTCAAAACCTGATGAAACATCAATTACTGCTGGGTGCTATTCTGTTTTCTCTCTCGGGCTCTCTGATGGCGGCTGAATCACTGTGCCAACAGAAAGAGCACGACATTCAGCGCGAAATCGACATGGCTAAACAGCATGATAACCAGCGCCGTGTGACCGGGCTGGAGCGCGCGCTGACTGAAGTGCGTGCTAACTGCACCGATGAAAGACTGAAGTCGGCCCACAGCGAACGCATTGCAGAGCAAAAACATAAAGTTGCTGAACGTGAGCGTGAGTTGAAGGAAGAGCGTCAGGATGGCGACAAAGATAAGATTGAGAAGCGCGAACGTAAGCTGGAAGAGGCACAGCACGAACTGAAAAAGCTTGAGGCTGAGCCCTACTAATCGGACTTAAATAGATGATGTAATGGAGAACTTCATGTCTAAAGACACCACATCTGAACATCTGCGTGCGGAACTGAAAAACCTTGCTGACACCCTGGAAGAAGTGCTGAGCAGCTCGGCGGATAAATCAAAAACCGAGCTCGATAAACTGCGCAGCAAAGCGCGCGGTGCTATCGACAGTTCGCGTGAGCGTCTGGGCGATTCAGGTGAGCGCATCGCGCAATCCACCCGTGAAGCTGCGGAAAAGGCCGACGAATATGTGCGCGATAATCCGTGGCACGGCGTGGGCATCGGTGCAGCTGTCGGTGTACTGATCGGCATTCTGATCTCACGTCGTTGATATGAACGAGAGTCAGAGCCACGGCCCAGGCAAAGGGGTCTTCAACATCGGTCAGCGCATTGTCACTACCTTAGTGGGCATGGTGGAAACGCGCGTCCGTCTGGCGATTGTCGAGCTGGAGGAGGAGAAAGCCAATCTGATTCAGATGCTGATGATGGTTGGACTGACGATGCTGTTTACCGCTTTTGGTTTAATGAGCCTGATGGTGCTGATTATCTGGGCGGTGGATGCGCAGTATCGGCTGATGGCAATTGCCATCACCACCGCCGTGCTGTTTGCGCTGGCACTGATATTTGGTTTGTGGACGCTTTATAAGTCACGCCAGTCAACGTTGCTGCGTCATACCCGCAAGGAGCTGGAAACCGATCGCAACTTGCTGGAGGAGCATCGCTCATGAGCCGTCGTGAACGTGAAGCACGCATTCATGAACTGCTGAACCAGGTTCAGCAGCAGCGATTGGATCTCAGTGCTGCACGCCGTGACTGGCTGGATGGCACCGCTCACTACGATCGCGGCTGGCTGACCTTTCTAAGCATGCGACGCTATCTGGCGATTGGCAGCAGCGCGCTGGCCATTTGGTCAATCCGCAGTCCTAATCGTATTTTGCGTTGGGCAAAACGCGGTTTTGGCCTGTGGAGTACCTGGCGTATGATTAAATCCACGCTCGAACCTCGCTAAATCCTTCATTTCAAACCGGATCTAAAAGATTCGGTTTTTCTTCATCAAAATCCCTGAACAACATTGACAGTTTATCTCGCTTACAACTGTTGCGACCTGCGACTATCATCTCCCTCCATCAGCCCAACGAATTGAGACATGCGATTCAGCGGGATTAAAACCTTGCAGGCCAACAACCTGCTACATAATTCTTGTTGGAGTAAATGATGAAAAAATTCGAAGATTCAGGCCTGTTGCTGGCACGTGTATTAATGACCATTCTGTTCATCACTGCAGGCTGGGGCAAAATCACTGGTTATGCCGGTACCGCACAGTACATGCAGGCGATGGGCGTCCCTGGCTTCCTGCTGCCACTGGTTATTCTGCTGGAGTTCGGCGGCGGTCTGGCGATTCTGTTCGGTTTCCTGACCCGTTTCACCGCGCTGTTCACTGCGGGCTTCACCCTGCTGACCGCTTTCCTGTTCCACAGCAACTTTGCTGAAGGCGTTAACCAGCTGATGTTCATGAAAAACCTGTCCATCGCCGGTGGCTTCCTGGTGCTGGGTCTGGTAGGTCCAGGCGCTTACAGCATCGACCGTCTGATTCGTGCTCGTTTCGCACCAGCGGCCGCACGCTAAGCACACAAGCGTTGCCAGAACACATATACTGATTTGCAGGGGCGAGGATATTCCTCGCCCTTTTTCTTTATGGAGGGCTTATGGGACAGCTGATTGACGGTGTCTGGCATGACACCTGGTACGATACGAAGTCAACCGGTGGCCGCTTCAAACGCACAGAAGCAGTCTGGCGCAACTGGGTCACTGCTGATGGCAGTGCGGGCCCAACCGGCAATGCCGGCTTTGCCGCCGAGCGCGAGCGCTATCATCTTTATGTTTCTCTTGCCTGTCCGTGGGCACACCGCACGCTTCTGATGCGCCAGCTCAAAGGGCTGGAGGATATGATTTCGGTCTCGGTGGTGCATCCATTGATGCTGGAAAACGGCTGGACCTTTGACGACGATTTCCCGGACGCGACCGGTGATTCGCTGTATCAAAACGAATTCCTCTATCAACTCTATCTGCATGCCGACCCGCAATACACTGGCCGTGTGACTGTTCCGGTGCTGTGGGACAAGACGCAGCACACCATCGTCAGTAATGAATCCGCCGACATTATGCGCATGCTCAATAGCGCCTTTGATGCACAGGGCGCGCGCGCCGGGGATTACTATCCGGTTGAATTGCGAGACAAGATCGATGAGGTGAATGGATGGATTTACGACACGGTCAATAATGGCGTGTACAAAAGTGGGTTTGCGACCTCGCAGGCAGCCTATGATGAATCGGTGACGGCGTTGTTCCATTCGCTGGCGCGGCTGGAGCAAATCCTCGGCCAGCATCGCTATCTGACCGGCGACCACCTGACCGAAGCAGATTTACGTTTGTGGACCACGCTGGTGCGCTTTGATCCGGTGTATGTCACCCACTTTAAATGCGATCGTCACCGCATCAGTGATTACCGCAATTTGAGCGGCTTCCTGCGCGATATCTATCAGATGCCAGGCATCGCCGACACGGTGAATCTGCCGCATATTCGCCATCACTACTACTGCAGCCATAAGACCATCAACCCCAGCGGCGTGATTTCGCTGGGCCCGGCGTTTGACTGGGACGAACCACACGGCCGCGGTTGAGTTTGGTGCGGATCGTTGCGTTCAACACACTCCTTTTCTGAAGGAGTGTGTTGAACTCGGTTTTACAGATTGAATGCGAGGTGAACTGCCCGATTGGCCACTTCTTCACGCGCGCTAACACCTTAGAATCGGGCCGATGTGCCCAGGTTTAAGCAAACTTAATCAGCACCATCCCCGCGATCAGTAATCCCACTCCTAACCAGCCGATGCGATTCAGACGCTGACCAAAAAGCACCCATCCGGCTGCCACCGTCGCCACCAGTCCAAAACCACCCCACAGCGCATAAGCCACCGAGAGATCGATTCCTTTAACTGCTTGTGACAACGCACTGAACGCCCCCAGTACCGCGATCAGTGAGAGCACGCCGTAAATCGCACGGCGGAAACCATCAGAGTATTTGAGAAAGATATTCGCGACGATCTCCAGACAAATCGCCAGTGCCAGCCAGGCAACGTGCACCGCATTAAACGTGGCCATGTTGCGCCTCCTTACGTGTCAGCGTGCCGGATTTTATCAGCGCAATCCCCGCAACCAGCGTGACTAAACCAGCGATCTTCATCAGCGATAAAGGTTCATCGAACAGCGTGACGCTGAACAGAGTGATAAACAAAATGCCGATACCTTCCCACATCGCATAGGCCACGCCTAAAGCGATACGTTTTACGGCGAAAGACAGGAAAATATAAGAGAGCGCAATCATCACCAGCATAAAAATAAAACCCGCGTTGTCGTCATTGACGCTGGCCCATTTCATTGAGAGCGTGCCGCTTATTTCAGCCAGGATAGCTAAAACTAATAAAAGCCAATAGCGCATACTTTCTCTCCTTAAGAGAAATAGAGAACTATCACGCGAAATAAACGCATGAGAAATTTTAAGAATATTTTTAAATAAGGAGAGTGTGACGCTAAAGCGCGGAGCGCCAGTGCTGGTCGCAGATCGAGCAGTGGAAGTGTGCAGATATGTCAGTAGAAATAGCCATCATTGGAGCGAGCATTTTGTCCATAATTATACAACTTATCCACGTTGTTGCTTTTCGTCGATGTGGATGAATAATTGTCCTCGGTAGTTAAACACGCGCCTATTCTGGCATACGGGATGGGATTATTTTTGGGGTTTGCATTTCTTTACGCTGGTTTTTTACTTTCTGCGGGACTTCCTTTAATTAATCGTTAAGCTACATCTTTTATCAAACACCAGATAGCAAAAACCCCGCCGGAGCGGGGTTTTCACCTGAAAAGTCGAAACTGACCGATAAGCCGGGTTCTGTCGTGGACAGTCATTCCTCTAGGCCAGCAATCGCTCACTGGCTCAAGCAGCCTACCCGGGTTCAGTACGGGCCGTACCTAGTGAACCCCTATTTGGCCTTGCTCCGGGTGGAGTTTACCGTGCCACGGACTGTTGCCAGCCGCGCGGTGCGCTCTTACCGCACCCTTTCACCCTTACCTGATCCCATTACTGGGCCATCGGCGGTTTGCTCTCTGTTGCACTGGTCGTAGGCTTGCGCCCCCCAGGCGTTACCTGGCACCCTGCCCTATGGAGCCCGGACTTTCCTCCCCTTTGCCCGTCTCCCCCGAAAGGGACGACGACAAAGCGGCGACTGTCTAGTCAGCTTCGGCGCGGGATAATAGGCGATTCGCCCGCGTTTGTCACGCCTCTTGCTGCTCCAGCGCGTACTTATACAGTGCGTTTTTCTTAACGCCATGAATTTCGGCCGTTAACGCGGCGGCTTTTTTAAGCGGTAACTCCGCTTGCAGCAAGGCTAAGGTGCGCAGTGCTTCGGCAGGCAACGCTTCTTCGTCAGCCTTGTGACCTTCGACAATCAGCACCATCTCGCCTTTACGACGATTTTCATCTTCCAGCACCCAGGCCAGTAGCTCGCCCACTGGCGCACCCTGGATAGTTTCCCAGGTTTTGGTGATTTCACGTGCCAGCACCACATAGCGATCGGCACCCCATACGCTCACCATATCTTGCAGGCTATCGATCAAACGATGGGTTGATTCATAAAAAATGAGGGTACGTGGTTCATTCTCAAGAGAGCGCAGCACATCGCAGCGGCCTTTACTTTTAGCGGGCAGAAATCCTTCGTAACAGAAACGATCGGACGGTAACCCCGCCGCGCTTAATGCTGTAATCGCCGCGCAGGCACCCGGCAACGGAACCACGCGCACACCTGCTTCACGGCAGCGACGCACCAGATGATAGCCCGGATCGTTGATCAATGGCGTGCCCGCATCCGAGACCAAAGCAATGCTCTGGCCTTCCTGGAGTCTGGCTAACAACACTTCTGCTTTCTGTTGTTCGTTGTGGTCGTGAAGTGCGAACAGTCGCGCATTGATGGCGAAATGTTGTAGCAACAGCCCGGTATGACGTGTATCTTCCGCTGCGACCAGATCGACGCTCGCAAGCACCGTCAGCGCACGCTGCGTGATATCACCCAGGTTACCGATCGGGGTAGGAACGATATAGAGCGTGCTGGCAGAAATCTCTGCCCGATCGAGTTGTTTCATTGTTTCATCCGAATTGCCGATTTAATATTGAGCATCTAGAAAAAAACATCACTGGATACAGTATGCTTCCTTCAAAAGTCGTACGTCATAAAGCAGGACGCTTTGTGCCTGTTCTTCTCGCTGGACTGATTTTAGCCGCCTGTAGCGGTCAGGGACCGCAGCAAACCTCCAACGTCAATATTCAGGGGCCTGCTACTGGCCGGTCTGACTATTATCTGCAGCAGGTGCAGCAAAGCAGCGATGATAGCAAGACCGACTGGCAATTACTTGCCATCCGTGCCCTGTTGAAGGAAGGAAAGTATCCGCAGGCCAACGATCAGATCTCGCAACTGCCACAACAGCTCTCTGCGGTACAGCAGCAGGAACTGCAGTTGCTGCGCGCACAGATGCAGATTGGTCAGCAAGATTTCGGCGGCGCTCAACAGACGCTGGGCCAGGTGAAAACCGATGGCTTGTCTGAAGATCAGCAAGTCCGCTATTACGCACTGCAAATCGCTGCGGCGCAGAATCGCCCTTCGCTCGCGCTGCTGCGCGCCTATATTGCTCAGGAGCCGCTGCTGAAAGGCGCCGACCACCAGAGCAATATTGACGCCACCTGGCAAGCCCTGACGCAAATGACGCAGGATCAGCTTAACAGCCTGGTGATTAACGCCAATGAAAATACGCTGCAGGGCTGGCTCGATCTGCTCAACACCTGGCACACCAATAGCCAGGATCCGCAGATGCTGAAAGCGGCGATTAAAGACTGGCAGACACGTTATCCGCAAAATCCGGGCGCGAAAACGCTGCCGACTCAGCTTAGCCAGGTGCAAAACTTCACGAAAGCCTCGACCAGCACCATTGCGTTGCTGCTGCCGCTGAATGGCCAGGCGCAAGTTTTCGCTAATGCAATTCAGAAAGGCTTTAACGATGCTAAAAATGGCGTGTTAGCTGCGCCAGCACCGCAGCCCGCTCCTGCTGCGCCAGCGGCAACCGACGCCAACGCCCAGCCGTCAGCACCACAGACCAATGCTCAGCAGCCTGCAGAGGCTAACACCGCTGCTAATACCGTTGTCAGCCCGGCTATGGCGGGCAATATGCCTCCGCAGACTGAACAGCCGCAGGCCGCCGCACAGCCCGCGACAACGGCTGCTCAGCCCGACAGCAGCGCACAAGTAAAAGTCTATGACACCAGCAGCCAGCCGATTGCACAGGTGATGCAGCAAGCGCAGCAGGATGGCGCGACCATCGTGGTCGGTCCACTGCTGAAAAACGACGTGGAGTCAGTGGTGAATAGCCAGACGCCACTCAACGTGCTGGCGCTGAATGAGCCAGAACAGATCCAGAACCATCCGAATATTTGTTATTTTGCGCTTTCTCCTGAAGACGAAGCGCGCGATGCCGCGCACCATATCTACGAGCAGGGCAAGCGCCAGCCATTACTGTTGGTGCCACGTAGCAGCTATGGCGACCGCGTTAGCAAGGCATTCGCACAAGAGTGGCAGCAACTGGGCGGCTCCACCGTGCTGCAACAGCGTTTTGGTGGCGTTTCTGAGCTGAAACAAGGTATTAATAGCGGAGCCGGTATCGCACTGAGCGGTACACCGCTGACGGTTGAACAGCCACAATCGGCCGGAGTGGCCGTTGCGGGCCTGACCATTCCGGCACCGCAAACTACCACGCCAGCGCCAACGGCTGATGCCAGCGGTGGCAGTGTGGATGCGGTGTACATCGTGGCCAGCCAGGATGAGCTGCAGTTGATTAAGCCGATGATTGCGATGCGCACCAGCAGCCGCAATAACATCGCGCTGTACGCCAGTTCGCGTAGCGCGCAGGCGGGTGCTGGCCCAGACTTCCGTCTGGAAATGGATGGCCTGCAGTTCAGTGATATTCCGCTGCTCTCCGGAAACAATCCGGGCCTGATGCAGCAGGCGGCGAAATCGTTCAACAACGATTATTCGCTGGTTCGCCTCTACGCGATGGGCATTGATGCCTGGACGCTGGCGAATCACTTTAACCAGATGCGCCAGGTGCCTGGCTTTGCCATTGATGGCAACACCGGCAAGCTGAGCGCCGACACGGATTGCGTGATCAACAGGAAGTTGGCATGGAACCAGTATCGTCAGGGACAAATCGTTCCGGTGCAGTAAACCGCCAGCGCATTGGCGCTGAGCAGGAGCAGCAGGCGCGTTGCTATCTGGAGCGCGCCGGGCTGCGATGGATTGCCAGCAACGTGCGTTGCCGCAGTGGGGAAATTGACCTCATTATGCAAGACGCCGATTGCTGGGTGTTTGTTGAAGTGCGCTATCGACGCGATGCGCGCTACGGCGGTGCCGCCGCCAGCGTGACGCGTCAGAAACAACAAAAGCTGCTGCGTACCGCTGCATGGTGGTTGCTGGCACGCGGCGGCAGTTTTGATACGGTGAATTGCCGTTTTGACATCATTGCCATTACCGGGCGTGAGCTGGAATGGCTGCCCGATGCCTTTAATGCCGATGGATAGAACCAGGTGGTCTTGTGCAGGACAGAATTAAAGCGTGTTTTACCGAAAGTATTCAGACTCAAATCGCCGCTGCGGAGGCGCTGCCGGATGCGATTTCTCGCGCCGCTATGACGCTGGTGCAGTCGCTGCTGAACGGTAACAAAATCCTGAGTTGTGGTAACGGTGCTTCATCGGCCAATGCTCAGCATTTTGCCGCCAGTATGATTAACCGTTTTGAAACCGAGCGCCCCAGCCTGCCTGCGCTGGCACTGAGCGCCGATAATGTCATGCTGACGGCGATCGGCAACGATCGTCTCCACGATGAAGTTTATGCCAAGCAGGTTCGCGCGCTTGGTCAGGCCGGTGATGTGCTGCTGGCTATTTCAACCCGTGGCAACACCCGCGATATCGTTAAAGCGGTTGAAGCTGCGGTTACTCGCGATATGACTATCGTCGCGCTGACCGGCCATGATGGCGGTGAGCTGGCGGGCCTGCTGGGTCCGCACGATGTGGAAATTCGCATTCCGTCACATCGCAGTGCACGCATTCAGGAAATGCATATGCTGACGCTGAACTGCCTGTGCGATTTGATTGATAACACTTTGTTCCCACACCAGGAATGACTGAAGGAGCTCAAATGAAAGCATTGAACGCTGTCGCCATTCTTTTAACTGCCATGATGCTGCAAGGCTGTGTTGCCGTTGTGGCAGGCGGCGCCGCTGTGGCGACCAAAACGGCAACTGACCCGCGCACTGTGGGCACGCAAGTGGATGATGGTACGCTGGAACTGCGTGTCAGTAACGCTCTGGCTAAAGATGAACAAATCAAAAACCAGGCTCGCGTCGTGGTTACCGCTTATCAGGGCAAAGTGCTGCTGACCGGCCAATCACCATCGGCTGATTTGGCGAGCCGCGCCAAGCAGATTGCCATGGGCGTGGATGGTGCGACCGAAGTGTATAACGAAATCCGCACTGGCCAGAAAGTGAGCCTCGGCACCTCATCATCAGATACCTGGATCACCACCAAAATCCGCTCGCAGCTGCTGGGTAGCGATCAGGTGAAATCATCGAACGTGAAAGTGACCACGGAAAACGGTGAGGTGTTCCTGCTGGGTCTGGTGACACAACAGGAAGCCACTGCGGCGGCCGATGTGGCCAGCCGTGTGAGCGGTGTGAAACACGTGACTACCGCGTTCACTATCCTCAAGTAATCTGCATCTGACGGGCGCATTACGTTGCGCCCCGACCACAGATCAAGGCAGCCACAACGGGCTGCCTTTTTTTATGCCGGCAAATCGATTACCAGCGCACGCAGTGGCGTCTTAGCCTGCAACGTAATCTGATGTTCTTCACTCAAGAACGCGCCGTCACCACAGCTCAGTAATTCCTGATTGGCACTGCTTGCCTGCAGATCCAATGAACCGTGGATCGATTGCAGATAGGCACGAGGGCCGTTCAGCTTCACCGTGTGCTGCTCACCCGGTGCGAGGATGACCTGATGCACCCACACCTGCTGACGCAGTTGCAAACTGCCGTTAACACCGTCTGGCGAGGCCAGTAAGAACCGAGTCTGCTGCGGCACAGCGATTTTCTGCAGCAGCGGATTCTCTTGTTCCGGGCAGGCCGCCAGCCACAGCTGCATGCGCGTCAACGGCCCCTCTTTGCTGATGTTGATTTCGCTGTAGTTCACGCCCTGCCGCGCCGACAGCAGCATGGCTTCGCCTTCCCGCGCGATCAGGTGATTACCCTCGCTATCGCGGTACTCCGCTTCGCCCTGTAGCACCAGGTTCAGCACATCCACCTGTGGATAGCTGCGTGGCTGAAACGCCGCGCCCGGGGCCAGCACTTCCTGATTGAGCACACGCAATGAAGCGTATCCCATCAATTTAGGGTCAAAATAGTGGCCAAAAGAGAAGCTGTATCGCGCCTGCAACCAACCGAAATCGGCCTGGCCACATGCGGACGCGCAGCGGGTTGTCATCATGATTTACCTCCGACGCACTGCGGTGAGATTCGACCACAGGCTTTATACGTTAATGGTAAAAGGCTGGACGCCGGATTGTTAGCCAGTTAATCTGCCTGGCATATTCAAATTTACTGACAGAGAACCGGCATGGCAAAAGACCGCGCGTTAACCCTCGAAGCTTTACGTGTGATGGATGCTATCGATCGTCGTGGTAGCTTTGCTGCGGCAGCCGATGAACTGGGCCGCGTTCCCTCTGCATTGAGCTACACCATGCAGAAACTGGAAGAAGAATTGGATGTGGTGCTGTTTGACCGCTCCGGTCACCGCACCAAGTTCACTAATGTCGGGCGCATGCTGCTGGAGCGCGGGCGCGTACTGCTGGAAGCGGCTGATAAGCTCACCACCGATGCCGAGGCACTGGCACGCGGTTGGGAAACCCATCTCACCATCGTGGCCGAAGCGCTGATCCCCACCAATTTGCTGTTTCCTGTCGTTGAAAAGCTGGCGGAGAAAGCCAACACGCAGATTTCACTGGTCACCGAAGTATTAGCCGGAGCATGGGAGCGACTTGAACAGGGGCGCGCGGATATCGTGATTGCGCCTGATATGCACTTCCGCGCATCCACCGAGATCAATACGCGTAAGCTCTACAGCATTATGAGCGTCTACGTCGCCAGCCCGGATCACCCGATTCATCAGGAAGCCGAGCCGCTGTCTGAAGTGACGCGCGTGAAGTATCGCGGCATTGCGGTGGCGGATACCGCACGTGAGCGTCCGGTGTTAACGGTGCAGTTGCTGGATAAACAGCAGCGCCTGACGGTGAGCAGCATGGACGATAAACGCCGTGCCCTGCTGGCGGGATTGGGTGTCGCCACGATGCCTTATCCGATGGTGGAACAGGATATCGCCGAAGGCCGACTGCGCGTGGTGAGTGCCGAATACACCCGTGAAGTCGATATTATTATGGCGTGGCGCCGCGACAGCATGGGTGAAGCCAAGGCGTGGTGCTTGCGTGAGATCCCGCGCTTGCTGGCGAAGCAGCGCGGTTGATTAAGACCAGTTCGGCATAAATGCCGCCCCTACGCCGAACGAAACATTCTCAGCTGCACTAAAGCGTAGCCGCGCAATTTATTGCGCTTACCTGAAACAGCTGAGTAGCTAACAGATGCGCGATAAATCGTACCGCGACATGAAATTTTAAACGCTACATCCGGCTCAGACAATCAATCGCCACCGCTTTAAAGCTGACGAAATCCCCGCAGTCGCGCAGTCTGGCCATTGCCCTCTCCCGCAGGAAAGTAACAAACAGATCGTAAATCGCCATCGCCTCTTCGTATTCGCTTTTGCTGATCGCCAGCAGGAAAATCACCGAAGCGGTTTCTTCGCCCCAGCTCACGCCATGCGGTGCCAGCACGGTATACACCACGGTTTTTTTCGCCAGCAATCCCAGTGAGTGTGGCAGCGCAATGCCTTCGCCGAGCATGGTGCTGACGATCGCTTCACGCTCCTCCACCGAGGGATAAAAGTCCGCATCCACACAACCTTCCGACTCCAGCTGATCGCACAACACGCGGAACAGCGCTGATTGCGTCATCGGCTTATTCAGCACCATAAAGTGCTGCGCATCGAAGTACTTTTCCAGCATGTAAGGCCGCGTGCGATCCACCAGCACCAGCTTGCCCAACTGCTCCAGCTGGAATTCGGTCGGGAACGGTGACATCACCGCAATCGGCTTATTTTTCTCACTCAAACGCACGGTGGAAATCACGAAATCTTCGTCGATGTGTTCGCGCATCTCGTAATCACGCTGCGACAAACGCGCCGTGACCACCAGCTGCGGATATTTACGCAGCAGCAGCGCTTCAATCATGCGCAGTGTGGAGTTGCCGCTGTCGCACACCAGCAGCACCTGCGGATGGCGTTGATAGCCGACATCGTAATGCCGCTCCAGCCCGACACCGATATGCAGCACCAGAAAGCCGATTTCGTTCTCGCTGATGCTGTACGGCGTGTACTTTCCCCAGCTGGTGACCGCCGCCAGCGTCACGTCATACGCCATCGGATAGTGCTGTTTGATGTTGCTCAGCAGCGGATTGGGAATATGAATTTGATAGCGCACCCGGGTAATCATGGTTTTGATATGGGTGAGCAGGTCGGCCCGCAGCTGTTCATCCTGCTGCAAGCGATAGTTGTAGTGGGTGTTGATGTAGCTCAGCAGGTAATCGACCAGCGCATCGGCATCATCAGCATTAATGGTGCTGGGTGACAGCGCCTGAATCTGTCGGGCGGCGATATTGACGCGCAGCCAGTTCTCTTCCGCCTGCGAAATCGGTTTGCCGACCAGCGGCTGTATCAGATTTACCAGATGATGTGCGGCTTCGCGCACCTCGTCACCGACATCTTCCGCGCCGGGGTCGTTAAGTGGGAAACCTTCGCTGATGCGTCTTACTGCCACCGCACAGTAGATTTGCAGATAACGCTCGCCCTCATCGCTAAGGCGAATCGCGTGCTGATTAAAGCAGTGCTGCAACAGCGGCTCCAGCTGCGCCAAAATGCCGCTGTGCAGCGCTTCCACCGTCAACAGCGGGCTGTCGGGCATCTCCTGATCAATTTGCCACAGCAAATCCGTCAGGCAGGTGCGGATCGCCGCTTCGCTGCCGAACAACTTCATGCCGTAATGCGGCTTGGTTTCGATATTCAGATGATAGCGGCCAAGCCATTCCCGCACTTCCGCCATATCACTTTGCAAGGTTGCGCGACTGACAAACCACTCTTCCGACAGGTCTTCCAGCTTGAGTGAATAGGCCGCGGTGAGAAAACGCGTCAGCAAATAGCGCACGCGATCCTGCGAGGTACGCGGCACGCGCAACGGCGCCGCGCTCTCTTCCTGCAGACGGTCAAAAAGCGCCACATCGTCGATTTTCAGTTGATATCCCGCGCCGCGCGCCAGCACAAACTGTGCGCCGTGTTGCTCCAGCAGCGCATTCAGCGCGGTGATATCGGTGCGCACCGTGCGCGTTGAAACAGAAAAGCGGCGCGCCAGCTCATCTTGCGGCAGCGTTTCGTTTTGCAGCGCAGCGAAAAGTTGGGCCAGACGCTGATTGGGAAATCTCACGGAGCTTCACCTGTGAATCGTTTGTTACAGCAGTTTCTTGCACGTTGCCAGAAGCTGACGCACATCGTCAATGCGCGTGTCGCCCGTTGCGCTATCAATAATCGAACTGTAAACGTGCGGGATCACTTTGCTCACGCCGGCATCGAGCGCAATCTGCACAATCGCTTCGAAGTTATTAAGATCAATACCGCCTGTCGGCTCCAGCCAGAAGTCGTGGCGCGCGCAGGCTTCAGCAACGGCACGGTATTCGTTCACCGATTTTAAGCCGCCCATCGGGAAATATTTCACCGAGCTGCCGCCCATGTCCTGCAGCATGGCGATGGCGCTGTCGATCGGCACAATCGCATCTTCTGCCTGCGAGCTGCGCGGCCCGGTGGAGATTTTCACCAGGCCCGGCGTGCCGGTCGGTGAAATCAGGCCGTTGACCACGGTGTGGTTCTGGCCGAGTAGCGCGCGGCTGGTGGCGACACCGGTAAATACCTGGTTAACGTGCTGCGGTTGCAGCACCGCTGAGATCTCACTCACCATCGCTGACTGATTCGGATCGCCCGCGCCCAAGCCCACTGAGAGCGCGTTGTCGATCAGCGCTGCATACTCGCGCATATCGGCAATTGCTTCTTCATTGGTCGCGTAATTTTTTGATAAGACGCCCACCAGCACATGGCCTTCTGCGGCCTGCCAGATCTCTTTAGCATTCTGCTTCGAACCGGCCAGCACGTTGAGGCACAAACGGCCCTGATAAAAATTCGGGTTCAGACTCATGCGCGTTTTCCTCCGCTGATTAACGCCTGGATACGGCTAAAGATAATGTGCAGTTGATCGGCGCTGACGCTGCGCACATCTGCTTCGATAATGCCTTCATTGGCCTTGTAGCCACGGAAGTAGATAGCGATGTCGCCGGTTTTCAGCGCCTGCACCAGCTCGCCGGTTGGCCATTGAGTGACGGCTTCATCGAACTTGATCTCGGCACGGGCGATATCGCGACCCGCCGCATCCCACACCACGCGCGCGGAGACGCCATTCAGCGTGTTGAGATTGTCGATAAACGGCGTCATATTGGCCACCATCTCAGCGCCGGTGGTTTTCGGCTGCACCAGATAGTTTTCAATCGCCTGCGTCAGACCAAGAATGCCCTCTTTACCGACTTTCATCGCGCGCCCAATGCCGTTGCTTTGACGTTTTACCCACTCAACGTACTGAGTGCGACCAATCACCAGACCGCTGGTCGGCCCTTCAATCGCCTTGGCACCACTGTAAATCACCAGGTCCGCACCCATTTGGTAGTAGCACTGCAGATCTTCTTCTGCCGCCGCATCCACGATTAACGGGATACCGTGTTTGCGTGCGACCACCGCCGCCTGCTCCACACTGAGGTGGCTCTTCTGCACGCAGTGGTGTGACTTGATGTACAGCAATGCTGCCGTGGTTGGCGTGATGGCGGCGGCCAGCTGCTCAGGCGAGCACTCGTTGCTGTAACCGGCTTCCACTAAACGTCCACCGCCCAGTGCCACCATCGCGCCCACCGGGGCACCGAAATTCACGTTATGGCCTTTCGGCACCACGATATCGTGTGGCACGGTCAGCGGCGCGGCATGCAGGTTATCCAGCAGCCAGTCGTTATCTTTGACGATCACCGCCGCCACGCTCTGCGCGATGCCGGCAGAGGCGCAGGAGACCACTACCGCGTTTTCCACATCCAGCAGTTTTGCGATGTACGCGCCGGTTTTATTGACCAGATCTTTGATCTCGAAATAGTGGTTCAAACCGTAGCTCACGGTCTCCACCACATCGGCGGACGGGGTTGAAACACCGAGTATGGTCATACGACCGGAGGCATTGATGACCTGTTTCAGGTCATATTTTTCATAAATCGAAGACATGATTGGTTTTCCCTTCATCAGTCAGATGCCACTTACCCGCGACAACCACGGCCAGCGGCAGCAAATGTTGCTCACCCACAACCCGTTCGCCTTCAGCATCGACGAACGGGCGGGCTTCCTCTTTGACGGTAAAAATGGTCAGGTCGGCGTCATAACCTTCAGTTAAGCGCCCTTTGCCCGCTAAGCGCAGGCCAGCGGCGGCATTGCCGGTCACGCAGTCGATGACCTGCGGCAGCGTCATACCAATGCTGAAGAATTTCGACATCACGTGCGCCAGGCTATGTACCGGGCCGTTGATGCGGTTGCGACAGTAAATGTCCGAACTGATGGTGTCAGGCAGAATGCCTTGGGCAATGGCCTGACGAGCCACTTCAAAGCTGAAGCTGGCGCTGCCGTGGCCGATATCCAGTTTTACGCCACGCGCGATAGCGTTTTTCACTGCCGCCTTCAGCTCGCCCTGTGGCGACAGAATGCGGTTGGGCTTACCGTTGAAGCAGTGAGTGATGATGTCACCGGAGGTGAGCAAATCGGCGATCTCTTCCAGCACCGGCGGGTTGTTGCCGATGTGCACCATCAGCGGCAGATTTCCCGCCGCCTGCTGGATGGCTTTGGCGCGAATCAGTGGCTGAATGCCATTCTCACCCACCACGCTGCTGCTCATGCGTGCTTTTAATCCCACGATAAAGTCCGGGCGGCGTTTTACTGCCTGCACCACTGCATCACCGTCGATCTGCGCCATATCCGCCAGTTCGTTCTGGGTGATGATGCCGGTGCGCGAGATGTTGATCAGCGCGCGCACTTCAGTGGTGGCGGAGCGGGTGAGCTGATAGAAATCGTCGATATGATCCGCGCCGGTGCTGCCAGCATCGACCACCGTGGTGACGCCCTGCGCCACGCCAATCGCATCGGCCTCATCGTGATAAATGGGGGATTTGGGATAGCAGTGCACGTGGCTGTCAATCCAGCCTGCGCTGACGTAGTAGCGCCCTGCTAAATCGCGCTCCTGCTGAGCTGAACCGCTGACGTCGCCGACCGCGACAATTTTGCCGTGCTGGATGGCGATATCCACCAGCTGTTCGTCGCACAGACGCGCGCGGCGCAGAATCAGATCAAACATGTTTACTCCTTACTTACCACTCGCCTAAATCGTAGCGGCACAATTCGTTGCCCATTTAACAACGATGACGCTGCCAGGAAGCGCGATAAATCGCGCCGCTACGGATTTGTGCAAACCTACCAATCAAAGAGAAACCGGGAACATCGCACCTAACGCCATGGCACCCAAAATCGCGCCACCGGTAATCGGTTTGTTCCACAGATAGAACAACAGCGCGCCTACCAGCGAACCGAGGCCGATAGGAATCGACGCGGCCATCGCAGACAGGATAATCAACGGACCCAGGAAGCGACCCGATGCATTACCGGCGCCCATCATCACGTCCGCACCGTAGGTGGAATCGCTCTGATTAATGGTGAACTTACGCGCCAGGATGATCAGATAGCCAATCGCCACGCCCACCACCAGGCCGGTTGCCAGTGATGCAGCAAAGTTCGCCACCGGGAACACGATGCCCGCACCGAGCAGAAGCGCGGGAACGCCAAGGCCGACACCGGTTTGGATCGCGCCGCCGATATCCAGAATCCCGACCAGCGAACCCTCGATGATGCGAGCAAACAGGAAGCTGGCACCAAACGCCGCTACTGCGCCATACACGCCGGTTTCCATACCGGAACGCAGCATTGAAACAAACGCCACTTCGTTAAACGCGCCAATGCCGTACAGGTAGTACATGTGTGTACCGGCAAACACCCCGGCGGACAGCAGGCCAACAAAGATCGGGAAAGACCAGTCGGCGTACCAGAACCCTTTGTTTTCGGTCTCGTTCATTCTCAAGGCTCCTTATTTGCCGCTCAGGCTGTTGTGAATCATGTCCAGCCAGCCAGGAATGCCAAGTTGGAAGGATTGCAGCAGTTTCATGTCGAAACCACGGAAGAAGCCGCTCAGGGCAAACAGCAGCACAATGGCGAACATCATCACTTTGGTGACTTTATTCCAGCCGCTCTCTTCCACGCCTTTACCAATCAGGATACCCAGCACCAGACCCGGTACGGCGTTACCCATGATCAACTGCGCCAGACCACCAAAAATGGTTGCCCAGAAACCGGACTTCTTACCGGCATCAATTGCTGCCAGCCAGAAAATCACCGGCATCACGGTGTTCACCAGCAGGTTTGCCGCCGGCACCAGCACTTTAACCGCCGTGACCTGCAACGCCGCAGGTACCGCAGAAGCCGTGCTGTTGAGGAAGGCCACCACGATCATGCCGATGATGCCGCAGGCAATCGCCATGCGTTTTGGGTTATGCAGGGTTTCTGCGACGTTGCGGTTTTTTACCATCAACGCTGCTGCGCCCCAGTTAGGCAGAATGCGGTGATCAACGTCCTGAGTGAAGGAACCTGCAGCCACAGACGATGCCCAGGCGTTAAAGAAGAAGCCAAGACCAAAGGAGAAGTGCGAAGCGGGATCGCCTTCACAGGAATTGAGCTCACCCAAGGTACGAAACGCGCCCATACCTTGCGTGGTCGGTGCGTGGAACATGCGCGCTGCGCCCGCTCCTACCCCAACGCCAACCAATCCACCAATGATCAACGACTTAAACAAAATGATTAAAAACATGTTGTTGTACCCTTTGTTGTCGTTTTTATTTCGTCGCGATGAAATCCACCTTGTCGGTGTCGATCACGGTGACGCTGACGGTGATTTCCAGCTCGACGCTGTAATTCCGTCGTTCGCGCGCCAGAAAGAAGAACAAGAACTTCTCTGTGCGTACGCTCTCCTGCGCGCGCAGCACCCGCACATCTATGGGTTCAATGCGCAACAGAATCTTTTGGCTGGTGCGCAGCACTTGCTGCTGCACCTTGCTCAGTGCATCGGAAAAGGCTTTCGCTTTGCTGTCGCCTTTGCCCTGCACTGTTACCTGCGTCTCGTATTGCTGTTTCATGCTTAGCTGCCGTGTTTTTTATTCCAGGCCTGCACCAGACGTTCACCCAGCTCTTCTTTGTCCATAAAGCCAAAGCCCAGCACGGTGGCACCTTCGTTAATGGCGGTCACGCCTTCATCAATCGAGCGCATACCGTGTTTGGCTTTGTAGCCGTATTTGTTCTGTGCGGTGATGGCACCCGCGCCGCCGCTGCCGCAGAAGGAGATACCGAAATCGGCGTTTTCCGCTTTCATCACATCGCCCAGTTTCATGTCGGCTGCTACGCCAGGCACGACAACGGCACGGCCGCCTGCTTTCTCGATCCCTGCTGCAACTTTCTGACCTTTACCCAGACGATCACCAATCACGACTGTTACCATGTTCAATTCCTCTCGATTTATGCTTCGTTGGATTTCGCCACTTCGATATGCACCGATAACAGCCAGGCTTCTTCTTTTGGCAGATTGCCAAACAGATCGACCACCTGCTGTGCCAGCGCCATGGTTTCTGGCGAGATGTCTTCAAACAGTTCGGCTTCCACTTCCGGCAAGGCTTCACCTGTGAGCGAACGCGCTGCCATCGCCCGTACATGCGAGGCCAGCATTTGCTGCTGCACGGCGTTGGCTTCGATGTGGTGCGCGGTGTAGATCGCCGCAATTTGCTTCATCACGTTATCCGCCAGCGCCTGAATGGCTTCCGGCGTGCTCTGTTTCAGTGGGACAGCTTCACTCCTCACCTTGCTACTCCTGTTTACTGCGGACAATTAGAGATAATTCGCGTTGAAAAGAAATTACGCTTTCCGCTTCAAGCTGTGGAGACGCATCTTTTCCACCTCAAAGTGGAAATCCCACGGGCGTGTGTGCGCCAGATCGCACTACGCATGATCTGTGCGATATGAGTCACATAAATGCAGGTTTCGGCGGATTTACGGGCAAGGAGACGGAGATTCAGCGGCAGGAGATAAGGCCAGCCACAGGGCTGGCCGGATTATCAGCGGAATTTCTTATGGTTGACGTTGCGAATATCTTCCAACTTCTTCGCTTCAGTTTTGGCTTCGTCGATTTTATTGGCTTTTGCCAACTGGTCGACAACATCAATCTGCGCGATCAGGGAATCAAGACCAGCGTGATAATCCTTAATTTGGGCACTGTCGGCAGCCTGACCTTCCAGTTTTTCCGGCGTGGATTTTTTTGCATCCTCCGCCGCCTGGCGCATCTTGCCGAGCGCGGTTTGCATTTCCTGAGCATCGGAGGTTTTTTTCACCACGCTCAGGCCATCTTTCAGGGTATCCATATCATTCTTCAGGTCAGCGGCAAAAACGCTAGCCGACGAGAACAACAGCGAGAGAGACAACATTGCAATTACATGCTTCCGCATAAAAATATCCTTATTTACCCTTCATCCTTCACGTTCCAGGTGCGCTGGCTACGCTCACTCACCTCAGTCACTCATGTAAGCTCCTGAGAATTCACTCACTTGCCACCTTCCTTTAACGCGAATTTTTTAGGGTATTATTATTGGCAAAAAAAAGCAGCCACGTGGGCTGCTTTCATGAAGCGATGTCTTTATTGTCCGGCGATTTTCATCTCCGGCAGCAGCACCGACCCGCATTGTATATTGCTGCGGGTTTCAATGTCGTTACCGAGCGTTACCATATTGAGCCACATGTCTTTAAGGTTGCCCGCAATTGTGATCTCGCTCACAGGATATTGGATTTCACCGTTCTCAACCCAGAAACCTGAGGCGCCGCGTGAGTAGTCACCGGTCATGGCGCTCACGCTGGAGCCCATCATTTCGGTAACCACTAAGCCGCGGCCCATCTGCTTCAGCATATCTTCAAAGCTATGCCCCTGGCCCGCAATGCGCCAGTTGTGAATGCCGCCCGCATGGCCGGTGCTCTGCAGGCCAAGCTTGCGTGCTGAATAGCTGGTCAGCAGCCAGTTTTGCAGCACGCCATCTTTGATGATGTCGCGCGCTTCGGTGCGCACGCCTTCGCTGTCGAACGGCGTAGACGCCAGCCCTTTCAGCAGGTGCGGCTTCTCTTCAATGGTCAGCCACTCGGGCAGAATCTGTTTGCCGAGTGAATCCAGCAGGAAGGTGGCTTTGCGATAGACGCTGCCGCCGCTGATCATACCGACCAGATGACCAAACAGACCGGTCGCCACTTCAGGAGCGAAGATCACCGGCGCTTTCATGGTTGGCAATTTACGCGGCGCCAGGCGTGACAACACGCGACGCGCACACTCTTGTCCAACCCAATCGGCACTTTGCAGATCGTCAATGGAACGGCCGATGGTGTAAGCGTAATCGCGCTCCATGTTGCCATCCTGCTCGGCAATCACACAGCTGGAGAGCGAATGGCGACTGGAGCAGTAGCTCTGCAGCATACCGTGGCTGTTACCGAATACTTTGATGCCAACGTGGCTGTTGAAGCTGCCGCCTTCGGTGTTGGTAATACGCTTGTCAGCCTGCAGCGACGCCTGCTCGGCTTGTGCGGCCAGTTCGATAGCGCGATCGGCATCGATCTCCCACGGATGGTAAAGATCGAGATCCGGCGCTTCAAAGGCCAGCAGATCGGGATCGGCCGGCGCACCAAAAGGATCAACCGAGGTATAGCGCGCGATGTCGATCGCCGCCTGTACGGTGCGTTTGATGGCATCCGGGCTGAGATCGGTTGAAGAAGCACTGCCTTTGCGGTTCTGATGATAGACGGTGATGCCAAGTGCACCATCGCTGTTGAATTCGACGTTTTCCACTTCGCCATAGCGGGTGCTGACGCCGATGCCGGTGGTTTTGGTCACCGCCACTTCTGCACCATCGGTGCTGGCTTTCGCCAGTTCCAGCGCCTGCGCGACAGCCTGTTCTAACACTTTACGTTGTTCTGCAACCTGAGTAGATACGTTCATCGACCTGCCGTCTAATCTTAAGTATGAATTTATTGAGTCTATCAGACTCAGAGAACAATTTCGCAGTCGCCCGATAAACTGGTAGGATTAGCCTCTTTTTTTTAGGGAGCCAAGAGATGACCAAGCAGCCCGATGACTGGCTCGACGATGTGCCAGATAATCAAAACGAAGAAGATGAAGACGAAGAGATTATCTGGGTCAGCAAAAGCGAAATTAAACGCGACGCCGAAGAGCTGAAACGCCTGGGCGCCGAGTTAGTTGATCTGGGGAAAAACTCCCTCGACAAAATTCCACTCGACGATGATCTGCGTGCCGCCATTGAGCTGGCACAGCGTATTAAAAAGGAAGGCCGTCGCCGCCAGTTGCAGCTAATCGGTAAGATGTTGCGCGCGCGCGAAGAAGATCCGATTCGTCAGGCACTGGATAAGCTGAAGAACCGCCATAACCAGCAGGTTGCGCTGTTCCATAAACTCGAGCAACTGCGCGATCGTATGATCGAGAAAGGCGATGATGCTATCGCGGAAGTGATCAACCTCTATCCGCAGGCCGACCGTCAGCAACTGCGCACCATGATCCGTAATGCGCAGAAAGAGAAAGCCGCTAACAAGCCACCGAAAGCCACCCGTCAGATTTTCCAGTATCTGCGTGAGCTGGCAGAGGCTTAAGTTTGCCGCGTGCATAAAAAGGGTCGCCAATGGGCGTAATGCCGATCAGTTAAGACAAAAATGATCGGTTGAACGATCCGACAGT
>CBCTJT010000007.1:0-228278 GCA_965147305.1 uncultured bacterium | reverse complement strand
TACTGGTAGCTAACCAGTAACACTTTCAAGATACAAGCGGCGCGATTCATCGCGCATTTAGCAGCAGTGATGTTGCAAAAATACGCGTGATGAATCACGCCGCTACGGGATTAAGCGATATTCAAATACTTGTGCGTCTGCATCGAAAGGCGCCAGTTACGGGCAATGCAGGTATCAATGCACAGTTTGGTGGCCGCATCGCCACGACTGATCGGTTGCAGCGCCACGATGCGCTTTTTGTCATCGTGCAGGCCTGCCAGTAAAACATCTAACGCTTCCACATCACGCTCACGTGCCACCGGATGTTTAATCTCATCCGCGCGCTGCAACGCCTGCGGCAACACGTCATAACCGCCGCGCATATTCACCTTAGGTGAAACCGTTACCCATGTGGCGTCAGAACAGTGCACTTCATGCGTACCACTGGTCTCAATCTGGCACTCAAAACCGGCCGCTTCCAGCGCCTCAGTCAATGGACGCAAATCAAAAATAGCCGGTTCACCGCCAGTGATCACCACATGGCGCGCGGTCCAGCCCTGACGTTGAATGGTCTCGATCAGCATTGCCGCATCGGCACTGCCCCAGGCGTCACTCTCCACGGTTTTCACCAGAATATCACCCAGCGAGGTCTCCCGATTGGCCAGCTTTTCCCAGGTATGTTTGGTATCACACCAGCTACAGCCCACCGGACATCCCTGTAAGCGGATGAACAGCGCCGGAACACCGGTGTAAAAACCTTCACCCTGCAGGGTCTGGAACATTTCGTTAATCGGGTAGAACATTTTTCACTCACGTCTAAAATTCGAGGCGGGGATTATGGCAGATTTTCGCCGTGCGTTCACAGCTGCTTCGTGTCAAAAAAACAAAAGCCCCGCACGAGGCGGGGCTTTATCAGCGATGATGTGGTCAATCAAGCCACATCAACAGACCATTACTGGCCTTTAACTTCTTTCAGACCGTTGAACGGCGCTTTGTCGCCCAGCGCTTCTTCGATACGAATCAGCTGGTTGTACTTAGCAACGCGGTCAGAACGGCTCATAGAACCGGTTTTGATCTGGCCTGCTGCAGTACCAACCGCCAGGTCAGCGATGGTAGCATCTTCAGTTTCACCTGAACGGTGTGAAATCACCGCGGTGTAGCCTGCGTCTTTCGCCATCTTGATTGCAGCCAGAGTTTCGGTCAGAGAACCGATCTGGTTGAATTTGATCAGGATGGAGTTAGCGATGCCTTTATCGATACCTTCTTTCAGGATCTTGGTGTTGGTAACGAACAGGTCGTCACCTACCAGCTGAATTTTGTCGCCCAGTACTTTGGTCTGATAAGCGAAGCCCGCCCAGTCAGATTCATCCAGACCGTCTTCGATAGAGACGATTGGGTACTGTTTGGTCAGATCTTCCAGGAAGTGCGTGAACTCTTCAGAGGTGAACGCTTTGTTGCCTTCGCCAGCCAGCACATATTTGCCGTCTTTGTAGAATTCAGACGCTGCACAGTCCATCGCCAGGGTGATGTCTTTGCCCAGCTCATAGCCTGCTGCTTTTACCGCTTCAGCGATAACCGCCAGCGCTTCAGCGTTAGAACCCAGGTTTGGCGCGTAGCCACCTTCGTCACCTACCGCAGTGCTCATACCTTTGGCTTTCAGAACTTTTGCCAGGTTGTGGAAAACTTCAGAACCCATACGGATGGCTTCTTTCACGTTTTTCGCGCCAACTGGCTGAATCATGAATTCCTGGATGTCGACGTTGTTGTCGGCGTGCTCACCACCGTTGATGATGTTCATCATTGGCAGTGGCATAGAGTATTTGCCTGGGGTGCCGTTCAGTTCAGCGATGTGCGCGTACAGTGGCAGGCCTTTAGAAGCCGCAGCCGCTTTAGCTGCTGCCAGAGAAACCGCCAGAATGGCGTTAGCGCCGAAGTTGGATTTGTTCTCAGTACCGTCCAGCTCGATCATGATCTTATCGATGTTCGCCTGGTCTTTGGCATCTTTACCGGTTACCGCGCCTGCGATAGGACCGTTAACAGCTGCAACCGCTTTGGTTACACCTTTGCCCAGGAAACGAGATTTGTCACCGTCACGCAGCTCCAGTGCTTCGCGAGAACCGGTTGAAGCACCTGATGGCGCAGCAGCCAGACCAACGAAACCGCCTTCCAGATGCACTTCTGCTTCTACAGTCGGGTTGCCACGGGAGTCGATGATTTCGCGACCGATGACTTTTACGATTTTGGACATTCGATTTTCCTCAGTACAAGTTAGTCAATCCTAAGACAAACAACGCGCGAAAAGTTCGCGCGCTGTTCGTTAAACTCTTACTTCGCTAACCGCTTCTGGTGCTCCTGCGCGGCTTTTACAAAGCCAGCGAACAGCGGATGACCATCACGCGGGGTCGACGTGAATTCCGGGTGGAACTGACAAGCTACAAACCACGGATGGTTCGGGAGTTCGATGATCTCCACCAGCTGGTCGTCGCCGGAACGGCCCGCAATATGCAGACCCGCCGCTTCAATCGGCTTCAACAGCAGATTGTTCACTTCATAACGATGGCGGTGACGTTCAGTAATCACGTCAGAACCGTACAGCTGGCGCACTTTACTTTCCGGCGTCAGCTGGCACTGCTGGCTACCCAGACGCATGGTGCCGCCCAGATCGCTTTGCTCAGTACGCTGCTCAACGTTGCCTTCTTCATCACGCCATTCAGTGATCAATGCAACCACTGGGTACTTACAGTCTGGCACAAATTCCGTTGAGTTGGCGTCAGCCATCCCAGCCACGTTGCGCGCGAATTCCATCAGCGCAATCTGCATACCAAGGCAGATACCCAGGTAAGGGATATTGTTCTCACGAGCATACTGCGCGGTGAGCATTTTGCCTTCCACACCACGATAGCCGAAGCCACCAGGGATCAGGATAGCATCCAGATCTTTCAGAATTTCGACACCGCGTGATTCCACATCCTGCGAGTCGATCAGCTTGATATTCACGGTCACACGATTCTTCAGGCCACCGTGCTTCAACGCTTCAATTACCGATTTGTACGCATCAGGCAGTTCGACATATTTGCCGACCATACCAATGGTCACTTCGCCGCCCGGATTGGCTTCTTCGTAAATCACCTGTTCCCATTCGGCCAGGTTCGCTTCCGGTGCGCTCAGATTGAAACGCTTACAGATATAGTCATCCAGGCCCTGTGATTTCAACATGCCAGGAATCTTGTAGATAGAATCCACATCTTTCAGGGAAATAACCGCTTTTTCTGGCACGTTACAGAACAGGGCGATTTTCGCACGTTCGTTAGCCGGCACAGCACGGTCAGAACGGCAGATCAGCACATCTGGCTGGATACCGATCGACAGCAGCTCTTTCACTGAATGCTGGGTTGGCTTGGTTTTCACTTCGCCTGCAGCGGCCATATACGGCACCAGCGTCAGGTGCATGTACATGGTGTGTTCACGGCCCACATCAACGGCCATCTGGCGAATCGCTTCGAGGAACGGCAGGGATTCGATATCACCCACGGTACCGCCGATTTCAACCAGCACGACATCATGACCTTCGCCGCCTTCAATAATGCGTTCTTTGATGGCGTTGGTGATGTGTGGAATGACCTGAATCGTGGCACCCAGATAGTCACCGCGACGCTCTTTGCGCAGCACTTCTGAGTAGATACGGCCGGTCGTAAAGTTGTTGCGGCGCGACATTTTGGTACGGATGAAGCGCTCGTAGTGACCCAAGTCCAGATCGGTTTCGGCCCCATCATCGGTAACAAACACTTCACCGTGCTGCGTTGGGCTCATGGTACCCGGATCGACGTTGATGTACGGATCGAGTTTCATGATGGTCACATTCAGACCACGTGCTTCAAGGATGGCTGCGAGGGAGGCTGCGGCAATGCCTTTGCCCAGAGAGGATACGACCCCGCCGGTCACAAAAATATAATTCGTTGTCATGCTGAACCTGAGAGTTTAGGTTTAAAGACGGTGGAATAACCAAGACGGGAAAATAGTATACCCGAAGTCGTCCTAAGCCACAATTGATGAATCACACCATCCCCCTCGCATTGCAGCCGATAACATAGCGGATAGACGGGGGTGAAATGTTGATGTGCGTCACAAAGTTGCCGCCTGGCTGAATCGAGTAAGCTCAAGCGGACAAATTATGCGCAACGCAGGAATAATCGGCTATTTATGGAATAATCGCTTAGTCTTTGTTCTCACTGACTTTCACCTGCTGCCAGGCGGCTTCCATTTGATCCAGGGTGGCATCGGTCATCGCCAGTCCCTGCTCGCTAATGATGGTTTCAACCTGACGGAAGCGGCGCTCAAATTTATCATTGGCTTTCTGCAAGGCAATTTCGGCTTTGCTGCCCAGATGGCGAGAAAGGTTGACGGTGGCAAACAGCAAATCGCCAATCTCTTCTTCCAGCTTGTCGTTGTCGACCACCGCCTGCTGCGCTTCGTGCATCACTTCATCGATCTCTTCATGCACTTTGTCGAGCACCGGCCCGAGGTTGTTCCAGTCAAATCCCACCGTGCTGCAGCGCTTCTGAATTTTGTGTGCACGCATCAGTGCAGGCAAGGCTTTAGGAATGTCATCCAGCGCTGAGTGCTGTGACTTTTCCGCACGTTCGCTGTGCTTGATGGCTTCCCAGTTTTTCAGCACTTCCTGCGTAGTGTCGGCCTGCACATCTCCGAAGATGTGCGGATGGCGGCGCTCCAGCTTGTCGCTAATTGCATTGCAGATGTCATCGAAGTTGAATCGCTGCTGCTCATCGGCCATCTGAGCGTAAAACACCACCTGGAACAGCAGGTCTCCGAGCTCACCGCGCAAATCGTCAAAGTCCTCGCGCTGAATCGCATCGATCACTTCGTAGGTCTCTTCCAGCGTGTAAGGCGCGATGGAGGTAAAGGTCTGCTGACGATCCCACGGGCAGCCGCGTTCCGGGTCGCGCAGGGTTTGCATGATGGTGAGCAGGCGGTTGAGGGCTGTCATGGGGGAATCCTTTGGGGTTAAAAATGGAAAAGGTCGCCAAAAATGGCGACCTTAGGGCGCACCGAACACTGTAGACGCGCCATTTATGGCGAATCAGTTCAAACGGCGCGCGTCGATAATATCCGGCACCTGATTAAGACGCGCCAGCACGCGGCCCAGCACCTGCTGATTGTAAATTTCGATATCCATATCAATGGTGGCCAGCTGCTTTTTGGTGTCGCTGCGGCTGGAAACCCCGAGCACGTTAACCTTCTCGTTCGCCAGGATGGTGGTGATATCGCGCAGCAAGCCGCTACGATCGTTGGCAGTGACGCGCACCACCAGCGAATAGCCGCTGGAGTAATCTTCACCCCACACCGCATCGACAATACGTTCCGGCGCATGGGAGATCAGCTCGCTGAGCTGGTCACAGTCGGCACGATGAATCGAAATGCCGCGCCCTTGCGTAATAAAGCCCACGATATCGTCGCCGGGAATCGGCTGGCAGCAGCGCGCGATGTGGTGCAGCAAATTGCCTACGCCTTCCACCACCACACGTCCGCTTTCTTTGCGAGCAGAAGAAGGGTGGTGTGATTTCTGTGTCAGTTGACGCAGCGCTTCGCGATCTTCCTCTTCAGCACTCGGCTTGTTGAGCTTGGCCTGCAGGAAATTAACCATCTGATTGAGGCGAATATCGCCGCCGCCAATCATCGCCAGCAGCTCATCCTGAGAGCTGACGTTATAACGCGGCAGCAGAATTTTTTCTGCATCGCGGAAACTGATATCCAGCTGGCTCAACTCGCTTTCAAGAATTTGGCGGCCAGCCAGAATGTTCTTGTCGCGATCCTGTTTGCGGAACCAGGCGTGAATCTTCGAACGGCCACGGCTGGTGGTGATATAGCCGAGGTTCGGGTTCAGCCAGTCGCGGCTCGGGTTCGGCTGCTTCTGGGTGATCACTTCAATCTGATCGCCCATCTGCAACTGATAGGTGAACGGCACGATACGGCCGCTGATCTTGGCACCAATACAGCGATGGCCGATATCACTGTGAATGTGATAAGCGAAGTCCAGCGGTGTTGAACCCGATGGCAGATCGACAACGTCGCCTTTCGGGGTAAACACGTACACCCGATCGTCAAACACCTGGCTGCGTACCTCTTCCAGCATCTCGCCAGAGTCGGACATCTCTTCCTGCCAGGTGATCAGTTTACGCAGCCAGGCAATGCGTTCTTCGTGCCCTGCGGCACCGCGCGCGTTGCTGGAGGTCGGGCCTTCTTTGTACTTCCAGTGCGCCGCCACGCCCAACTCCGCATCTTCATGCATCTGGCGCGTACGAATCTGGATCTCTACCGTCTTGCCCTGCGGACCGAGCACCACGGTGTGAATCGATTGATAGCCGTTGGGTTTTGGATTGGCAACGTAGTCGTCGAATTCGCTGGGAAGATGGCGATACAGCGTGTGCACGGTGCCCAGCGCGCCGTAGCAATCCTGCAAACGTTCCGCCACGATGCGCACCGCGCGCACATCGAACAGCTCATCAAACGCCAGCGACTTCTTCTGCATCTTGCGCCAGATGCTGTAGATGTGTTTCGGGCGGCCATACACTTCGGCGCGCACGCCCTCTTTCTGCATCTCCGAACGCAGATTACTGACGAAGTTATCGATATAACCTTCGCGGTCGATACGACGCTCATGCAGCAGTTTGGCGATGCGTTTGTATTCATCGGGATGCAGATAGCGGAAGCAGTAATCTTCCAGCTCCCATTTGAGCTGGCCGATGCCCAGACGGTTGGCTAACGGCGCGTAGATGTTGGTGCTTTCTTTGGCGGCGAGGACGCGTTCATCTTCTGGCGCGTCCTTCATTTCACGCAGGTGAGCGATGCGCTCCGCCAGCTTGATGACTACGCAGCGGAAATCTTCCACCATCGCCAGCAGCATGCGGCGTACGTTATCCACCTGCTCGGAGGCCATCGAATCATTGTGGATGGCTTTCAGCTGGCGGATTGCGTCCATATCGCGCACGCCGTGCACCAGCGACACAATGCCTTTGCCGAAAGACTTTTCCAGCTCTTCTTCACTGACCACATCGGCGTTGGCCAGCGGGAACAACAAGGCCGCGCGCAGGCTGTCGTTATCCATACTGAGCATGGTGAGTATTTCCACCATCTCAATACCGCGCCACAGCAGCAGAGCCTGATCTGGATGGTTGTGCGTTTCGGTTTCACAGTAGCGCCAGGTATCCGCTAATCGCTGACAGGATTGCGGATTATTGATATTTAAACTGGCGATCCACTGGTCAAGGGCAAACTCCCCTTCCGTATTTAAATGCGCACTTCTAACCGCAACCATATCCTCTCCTGCCATAACGACGAAAACGCCGCTTATGTTTTGCTAAACAGCACCATGGATTCGAGATGACTGGTATGTGGGAACATATCCAGCATCGCGACCCTTTCCAAATGGTAGCCCGCCGACAGTAATGCCTGACTGTCGCGCGCAAGTGTTGTTGGGTTACAGGAAACATAGACCACGCGTTGCGGCGCAAGTTTAACGATATGCGACATCACACCCGCGGCCCCAGCGCGTGCTGGATCCAGTAACACCTTGTTAAATCCCTGTGCTGCCCACGGCTGGTGGGCAACGTCTTCTTCCAGGTTGTGCTGGAAAAAGCGGACATTTTTAAGATTATTCAGCTCAGCATTATACGCTGCCTGGTGGACTAATGCTGCAACACCCTCCACACCCACAGCATTTTGTACGAACTTTCCTACAGGCAATGTGAAATTGCCCATGCCGCAAAACAGATCCAGTACCCGATCGCCGGGCTGTAAATCGAGCCATTCAATGGCTTTTGTCACCATCTGCTGATTCACGCCATCATTCACCTGAATGAAATCCTGCGGGCTGAAAGTCAGTTTTAAATCAAACGATTGATAGAACGGTGCGTAATCCCCCAGCGGCTGCAAACTGTCGCTGCCGTCCGCCAGGTAGAGCATTAGCTGATGCTCATGCGAAAAACGTTCCAGTTTTGCGCGATCGCCTGCAGACAATGCATCAAGATGACGCAGCACCATCACGGGGCCATTATCCGCCAGCACTAACTCGACATGGCCCAGTCGCCGTGCGGCCTGCAAGCTGCTAAGGCACTGGTGCAAGGGCTGTAGTAACGCTTCAAGCTCGGGCACCAAAATGGGGCATTGGGTTAACTCAACCAAATCGTTGGTGGCCGCCTGGCGGAACCCCATCTGTAAACGTTGCTGTTTAGGCTGCCATTGCAATCCCAAACGGGCGCGGCGGCGATAGCCCCAGGTGTTGCCGCTGATGATCTCATCGACCCGCACCGGCAGCGGCGCATCCCGGCTCAGCATTCTGCTCAACGCACGTGCTTTACTGGCTTCCTGTAACGCAATCGCGGCATGCTGTTGCTGGCAGCCGCCGCACACGCCAAAGTGAACGCAACGCGGTTTCTCCCGCTGGGCGCTTGGCTGCATAATCTTTTTGGCTTTCGCCCGCGAGAACTGACGTTTATCTTCCACGACCATGACTTCTGCCTGTTCACCCGGCAATGCGCCGCTGACGAACATCGCTTTGCCATTATGGCGCGCAACACCTTGTCCAAAGGGGTCAAGGTCTTCGATCGTGACGGTAATACGCTGCTTTGTCGTCACACGCTGTTTTGCGGAGTAAAATTGCGCCATAGTGTTGTGAATTCTCTAAATTAATTGGGTGTGCCCCCGCGAGCGGAATGTGCACAGGGATATCAATGCCAGGAGTTGCCAGGCCACAATTATGACCAAATATAGCCTGCGGGCGCGAATGATGATTTTAATACTGGCACCAACCTTAATGATTGGTCTGCTGCTCAGTACCTTCTTCGTGGTGCACCGCTATAACGAATTACAGCACCAGGTGCGCGATGCCGGATCGAACATCATCGAACCGCTGGCGGTATCCAGCGAATACGGCATGACCTGGCACAACCGTGATGCGATTCGCGAGCTGGTCAGCCTGCTGCATCGTCGTCATTCCGATATTGTCCGTGCCATTACCGTTTTCGACAACAACAATCACATCTACGTCACGTCCAACAACAATCAAAATCTGGCGTTGTTGCAGAAGGAAGACATCTCGACGCTGGAAGATGGTGTTTCTATCGAACGCCACGGCAATCTGATGGTGCTGCGTACACCGATCATCTCCGAACGCTATTCGGTGGATGAACTGCCGGGGGAAGATGCCAAACCGTCCGGCAATCCGTTGGGTTATGTGGCGATTGAACTCGATCTGCAATCGGTGCGGCTGGAGCAGTACAAAGAGGTGTTCGTGGCCACCTTGCTGCTGCTGTTTTGCCTGTGTATCGCCATGCTGTTTGCCTATCGCCTGATGCGCGATGTCACCGGGCCGATTCGCAACATGGTTTCCACGGTGGATCGCATTCGCCGTGGCCAGCTCGACAGCCGCGTTGATGGCTACATGCTGGGCGAGCTGAGCATCCTGAAAAACGGCATCAATGCCATGGCGATGTCGCTCACCGCTTACCATGAAGAGATGCAGCAGAATATCGATCAGGCCACCTACGATCTGCGTGAAACCCTTGAGCAGCTGGAGATTCAAAACGTCGAGCTGGATTTGGCGAAAAAGCGCGCCCAGGAAGCGGCGCGTATCAAATCAGAATTCCTCGCCAATATGTCGCACGAGTTGCGGACACCGCTTAACGGGGTAATTGGCTTTACCCGCCAGATGCTAAAAACCGGGCTGAGCACCAACCAGCGCGATTACATGAGCACCATTGAGCGCTCAGCCAACAACCTGCTGAGCATCATCAACGATGTGCTGGATTTCTCGAAGCTCGAAGCGGGCAAGCTGGTGCTGGAATCGATCCCCTTCCCACTGCGCGCCACGCTGGATGAAACCCTGGTGCTGCTGGCACCTTCAGCACATGACAAAGGATTGGAGATCACCGTCTGCCTGGAAAAACAGGTGCCGGATAATGTGATTGGTGACCCGCTGCGCTTACAGCAGATCATGATCAATCTGATTGGCAATGCGATTAAATTTACCGAAACGGGGCATATCGATTTACGCGTCGAGTTGCGCAGTCTGAGCAATACGCGCGTTGAGCTGGAAATTCAGGTTCATGACACTGGCATTGGTATTTCTGAGCAGCAGCAGTCGCAGCTGTTCCAGGCGTTCCGTCAGGCCGATGCGAGTATTTCGCGGCGCCACGGCGGCACCGGTTTAGGCCTGGTGATAACGCAAAAACTGGTGTCAGAGATGGGCGGAGAGATCGCGTTCCACAGCCGCCAGAATCAGGGCTCCACTTTCTGGGTGCACGTCCATCTCGATCTCAACCCCAATGCGCCGCCGATCCCGCGCATGCTGGAGGATCTGCGTGCCATCCCATTAGCCTACATCGAACCGCATGCCGCAGTGGCGAAAGCGGTGCAAGAGATGCTCAGCATCACGCCGCTGCAGGTGCAGCATTTCGCTTCGCTGGAAGAGTTGCCCGATACCCGCTTCCCGCTACTGTTAATGGGATTGCCGGTCAGCGATCCGCATCCCGCGACGCTGCCGGATGCGCTGATTCAGCGTCTGCGCGCGCATGCCGACTCGGTGCTGCTGGCGCTACCCAGCGAGATGATGCTGTTTGCCGACGATTTGCGCGCACGCGGGATTGCGGGCTGTATCGCCAAACCGGTGTCGCTGACGCGCCTGTTGCCGATGCTGCTGGATCTGCACAGTCTGCATAACGATGCCTTACCCCACAGCACCCGCCAGCCGCTGACGGTGATGGCGGTGGATGACAATCCTGCCAATCTGAAGTTGATCGGCGCACTGCTGGAGGAACAGGTTCAGCACATCATTCTGTGCGATAACGCGGAACAGGCTATCCGTCAGGCGCGGTTACACAAGCTGGATGTGATTTTGATGGATATCCAGATGCCGGATATCGATGGCATTCGCGCCAGTGAAATCATTCGCAGCCTGCCGCTGCATGCGAATACCCCGATTGTCGCGGTGACCGCGCACGCGCTGGATGGCGAGCGTCAGCAGCTGATTGGTGCCGGAATGAATGATTATCTGGCGAAGCCAATTGATGAAGGCAAGCTGAGCCAACTGTTGCAGCGTTACGCGCCGAACCCCACCGCTGCACCGACACTGCTGCCCGATGTTGCGCCGTCCCTCGACTGGTCGCTGGCGCTACGTCAGGCCGCCAACAAACCGGATCTGGCGCGCGATCTGCTGCAGATGCTGCTGGATTTCCTGCCGGAAGTGGAAGAGCGCGTGGAGAGTTGCATGGCCAGTAATGATGTTGTTGGCCTGCGCGAGATCATTCATAAGCTACACGGCAGCGCCAGCTACAGCGGCGTGCCACGACTAAAACAGCTGTGCCAGCAGTTGGAGAAGAGTTTGCATCAGGAGAGTGATATTGAAGCGCTGGAGCCGGAATTGCTCGAGTTGAGTGATGAGATGGCCAACGTGGCGCGTGAAGCGCGGAAGGTGTTGGGCGTGAAGTGATGCAGTAAACAGGCTTGTTGCGGCACGATTTATCGCACGTTGCCTGAAGCTGCACGGTGCCACATCAGGTAAACACGCACGAAAAATCGTGTGTTGCCTGAAGCTGCACCATGCCAAATCCGGTAAACACGCGCGATTAATTGTGCGTTGCCTGAAGCGGCACTGCGCCACATCCGGCTAACACGCGCGATAAATCGCGCCGCAACGGTTCGCAGGGGTTACAGTGCCTGCCCCACCTTGATCGTCGCCGCCACATTGCGCGCAGTCAGGCGCACGTTTTGGGCCGCATTGGCCAGCGCATCCTCCAGCGAACCAATACTAAACAGCACGCTGAACACCGCGTCCAGCCCATGCTGATGCACCACGCCAACATCCGCCGTTAAACTCCCGGCAATACCGATCACCGGCTTATTAAACTTCTTCGCCACTTTTGCTACGCCAATCGGCACTTTGCCGTTAATCGTCTGGCTATCAATGCGTCCTTCGCCGGTGATCACCAGATCGGCATCTTTCACCTGATCGGCTAATCCCAGGGCTTCGGTCACAATCTCAATACCGCGACGCAGCTCGGCCTGACAAAACGCATGCAGCGCCGCGCCCATGCCACCCGCTGCACCGCCGCCGGCGATGTGCAGTACATCGATATCTAAATCGCGATGGATAATCTCAGCGTAATGCGCCAGCGCTTTATCCAGCTGCTTTACCAGTTCCGGCGTGGCCCCTTTTTGTGGACCAAAGATCGCCGAAGCGCCCTCTTCACCGGTCAGAGGATTGGTGACATCGCAGGCCACTTCGATGCGGCACTGCTGAATACGTTTATCCAGCTGATCGATTTCAATCCGCGCCAGTTGCGGCAGTGCGCCGCCGCCGAACGCAATCTCATTGCCCTGCTGATCCAGCAAGCGAGCGCCCAGCGCCTGCATCATGCCGGAACCGCCATCGTTGGTGGCGCTGCCGCCAATGCCGATAATGATGTGATCGACACCGCGATCAAGCGCGTTTTTAATCAGCTCGCCGGTGCCATAAGAGTTGGTGATCAACGGGTCACGCTGCGCGGACGGAACGAGTTCCAGACCGCTGGCTGCCGCCATTTCAATAAAGGCGCTGCGCTCATCACCCGATAATCCGTAAAAAGCCTCAACCGGCGCGCCGAGCGGTCCGGTCACGGTTAATCTGACAATACTTCCCTGCGTCGCCGCCACCATGGCTTCTACCGTGCCTTCGCCACCGTCGGCGACCGGTATTTTCACGTATTCGGCATCGGGAAAAATTTCGCTAAATCCCGCTTCAATCGCCGCAGCCACTTCCAGGGCGGACAAACTCTCTTTATATGAATCCGGTGCGATGACAATTTTCATAGGCAATCCGAGCGCGATGGGTGACGGAGTTCCGTCCTGCTAATGCAGTAAGCTGTCCGGCATCCGCAGACACCGGACAGGCAAACTACCGGGTGATCTCGACCTGAGCTAATTTTTCATAATAGCAAGCCAGCGCACTATGGTCAGATGTGCCCTTGCCGTCGACTTTCAGCGCCTGCATCATTTCCATCACCGCAGCAGTCAGCGGCAGGTGCGCGCCAATGCCGTGTGAGGTATCCAGCGCATTGGCCAAATCCTTGATATGCAAATCGATGCGGAAACCTGGCTTGAAGTTACGATCCAGCACCATTGGCGCTTTGGCATCCAGCACCGTGCTGCCTGCCAGCCCACCACGAATCGCCTGATACACTAATTCCGGGTTTACGCCCGCTTTGGTGGCGAGCGACAGCGCTTCGGACATGGCCGCGATATTCAGCGCTACGATCACCTGGTTCGCCAGCTTGGTGACGTTGCCTGCGCCGATATCGCCGGTGTGCACCACCGATCCCGCCATGGCTTTCATGATGTCGTAGCACTGTTCGAACACCGCTTTGTCACCACCAACCATCACCGACAGCGTGCCCTCAATGGCTTTTGGCTCGCCGCCGCTGACGGGCGCATCCAGCATCTTGATGCCTTTTTCTGCCAGCGCATCGTGCACTTCGCGGCTGGCCAGCGGTGCGATGGAACTCATATCGATGACGATCAGACCCGGCTTCGCGCCTTCAATGATGCCGTTAGCGCCGAGGCACACTTCTTTCACCTGCGGTGAGTTCGGCACCATGGTGATCAGCACGTCAACCTGCTCGGCGACCTCTTTTGGCGTTTTTGCCACGGTGGCACCCAGCTCCACCAGTTCAGCCTCATTGCTGACGTTGTGGTCGCGTACCACCAGCGAATAACCGGCTTTCACCAGGTTTTTACTCATCGGTTTGCCCATAATACCGAGGCCGATAAATCCAATTTTCATTGCCTTTCCTCTCAGTCAGTTACTTCTTAAATTTGTCACACAGCGCCTGCGTGGCGTTGCGGAAAACACCCAGATCGCTGCCCACGGCAACGAATGTAGCGCCCCATTCGAGATAACGGCGCGCGTCGGCTTCCACCGGGGCCAGAATGCCGCTCGGTTTGCCCGCCGCTTTAGCACGTTCAAAGATGTGCTTAATCACTTTCAGTACTTCAGGATGCGCAGGCTGGCCGAGATAGCCCATCGCCGCCGAGAGATCGCCCGGCCCGACAAAAATGCCATCCACGCCATCGACTGCCGCAATAGCATCAATGTTATCCACCGCTTGCTGCGTTTCGATCTGTACCAGCACCGTGATGTTGTCGTTGATGGTGGCGTTGTAATCCGGCAGCGTGCCGTACATGTTGCTGCGATGGGAAACTGACACACCGCGAATGCCCGCTGGCGGATAGCGCGTTGAGGCCACGGCGCGAATCGCCTCTTCCTCGCTCTCAACAAAAGGCACCAGGAAGTTGTAGAAACCGATATCCAGCAGGCGTTTGATGATGATGGGTTCGTTGCACGGCGGCCGCACCACCGGCGCGCTGTGGCTGCCCTTCAGCGCCATCAACTGCGGGATAAAGGTGGTGATGTCGTTCGGCGCATGTTCGCCATCCAGTACCAGCCAGTCAAAACCTGCCAGCCCCAGAACTTCGGTGGAAATCGGGTTGGCAAGGGCACACCAGCTGCCAATCAGGGTTTCCCCTGCCAGCAAACGGCGACGAAAGTGGTTCGGCCAGGCATTGCTCATTGTCTTTACTCCTGTCTGTTACAACAGGCGCCCGCACGGAGCGCCGGAAACGTTAGCGCACCAGGCACGGACGCTTGTTATCGAATGTCCAGTTCGGCACGAGGAACTGCATCGCCTGCGCATCGTCGCGCGCGCCCAAACCGTGTTTCTGATACAGCGCGTTGGCCTGCATCACCTGATCCATATCCAGCTCGACGCCGAGACCCGGTTTTTGCGGCACCTGCACCATGCCGCCCTTGATCTGGAACGGCTCTTTGGTCAGGCGCTGATTGCCCTCCTGCCAAATCCAGTGGGTATCAATGGCGGTAATCGCGCCCGGTGCAGCAGCAGCCACGTGGGTGAACATCGCCAGCGAAATATCGAAGTGGTTGTTAGAGTGCGAACCCCAGGTCAGGCCGAAGTCATGACACATCTGCGCCACGCGCACCGAGCCCTGCATGGTCCAGAAATGCGGATCGGCCAGCGGGATATCCACCGATTGCAGCGACAGCGTATGCCCCATCTGACGCCAGTCGGTGGCAATCATATTGGTGGCGGTCGGCATACCGGTCGCGCGGCGGAATTCAGCCATCACTTCACGGCCGGAATAGCCCTGCTCGGCCCCGCATGGATCTTCAGCGTAGGCCAGCACACCTTTCAACTGCTTGCCAAGGATAATCGCTTCATTCAGCGACCAGGCGCCGTTGGGATCGAGGGTCACACGCGCCTGTGGGAAGCGTTTAGCCAGCGCCGTTACGGCTTCGGCCTCTTCGCCACCGCGCAGGACGCCGCCTTTCAGTTTGAAATCGTTGAAGCCATATTTCTCGTAGGCGGCTTCCGCCAGACGCACCACGGTATCTGGCGTCAGCGCCTCTTCATGACGCAGGCGATACCAGTCGCACTTGTCCGCTTCCTGGCTCTGATACGGCAATGACGTTTTGGTGCGGTCGCCGACGTAGAACAGGTAACCCAGCATCTCAACACGGTCGCGCTGTTGACCATCACCGAGCAGCGAGGCAACGTTGACGCCCAGGTGCTGACCGAGCAGATCCAGCAGCGCCGCTTCAATACCGGTCACCACATGGATAGTGGTGCGCAGGTCGAAGGTCTGATTGCCGCGTCCGCTGGAATCGCGGTCGGCAAAAGTACTGCGCACCAGATTAAGGATGTTTTTGTACTCACCCACCGTTTTCTGCACCACCAGCGCCGCCGCATCTTCCAGCGTCTGACGAATTTTCTCGCCGCCCGGGATTTCGCCCACGCCGGTGTGGCCCGCGTTGTCTTTGATGATGACGATGTTACGGGTGAAGAACGGCGAATGGGCACCGCTCAGATTCAGCAACATACTGTCGTGACCGGCCACCGGAATGACCTGCAGCGATGTGATTTTTGGTGTCTGACTCATTTCCTGCTCCTTATGCATGACGGCGACCGAAGGCCGGACGCTTACGGTCGAATGACCAACCGGGAACCAGATACTGCATCGCCGTGGCGTCGTTACGCGCGCCCGCCGGCAGTGATTTGTACAGTGCATTGGCCTGATGCAGGCGATCCCAATCCAACTCGACACCGAGGCCCGGTTTATCCGGCACGGCGATCTTGCCGTTGCGGATCTGCAATGGCTCTTTGGTCAGGCGCTGATCGCCCTCCTGCCAAATCCAGTGGGTATCGATGGCGGTGGGTTTGCCCGGTGCGGCGGCACCCACATGCGTGAACATCGCCAGAGAAATATCGAAGTGGTTGTTGGAGTGACAACCCCAGGTTAAGCCCCAGTCGTCACACAGTTGCGCCACGCGCACCGCACCGCTCAGCGTCCAGAAGTGCGGATCGGCCAGTGGGATATCGACTGAGTTGAGCATCACCGCGTGATTCATCTCGCGCCAGTTGGTGGCAATCATATTGGTGGCGACCGGCAAGCCGGTGGCACGGCGGAACTCCGCCATCACTTCACGGCCGGAATAGCCCTGCTCGGCACCACACGGATCTTCGGCATAGGTCAGCACATCGCCCATGCCTTTGCACAAGCCGATCGCTTCATCTAACGTCCAGGCCCCGTTGGGATCAACGGTGATACGTGCATCCGGGAAGCGTTTTTTGAGTGCGGCAGCGGATTCAATCTCCTGCTCGCCCGGCAAAACGCCGCCCTTCAGTTTGAAATCTTTGAAACCGTATTTGTCCTGTGCTGCTTCCGCCAGACGCACCACCGACTCGGGCGTCAGCGCTTCCTGATGGCGCAGGTGATACCAGTCATGGCTGGCGCCTTCGCCGGTCAGATACGGCAGATCGGTTTTGCGACGGTCGCCGAGATAGAACAGATAACCGAGCACTGTGACTTCATCACGCTGCTGGCCCGGACCGAGCAACTCGGCCACAGGCACGCCCAAACATTGGCCCAGCAGATCCAACAGTGCCGCTTCCAGCGCCGCCACCGCGTTGACGCGCAACTCGAAGGTCCAGGCACCTTTACCGAAGGTATCGAAATCCGCCGACTGATTGCCTTTGTGTACCTGCTGCACCAGCCGGTTCATGCGCGCCACCTGCTGACCTTTGACCTGCGGAATCGCCTCAACCAGCGTTTGATAGATGGTTTCACCGCCCGGCGCTTCACCGACGCCAGTGTGACCATCGCTGTCGGTCAACACCACAATGTTGCGGGTGAAGCAGGCGCTGTGTGCACCGCCGATGTTCAACAGCATGCTGTCGTAACCGGCAACCGGAATCACCTGCATATCGGTGATCACCGGGCTACTTTGCGTATTCATACTCAGTCCTTATGCTCGGTGTTTCAGTTCAATACGTTTGATATCGCCCGTAATGAACAGGAAGCTGAACGCGGCAACGAAGGCGTGGATACCCACGTAAATCAAAGCACCTTCGAACGAACCAGAAGCGGCGATGATGTAACCGATAGCAATTGGCGTCACGATGCCGGAGAAGTTGCCGAACATGTTGAACAAGCCGCCGCTCAATCCGCTGATCTCTTTCGGTGCGGTATCTGCCATTACTGCCCAGCCCAGCGCACCAATGCCTTTGCCGAAGAACGCCATCGCCATAAACAGCACCACCACCCATTCGGTATCGGTGTAGTTGCACATCACCATACTGATGGAGAGCAGCATGCCGACCACAATTGGCGTCTTACGCGCAATATTCAGCGAACCGGTTTTGCGCATCAGGTAATCGGAAATCACGCCACCCAACACGCCGCCCAGGAAGCCACAGATGGCCGGAATCGAGGCGATCATCCCGGCTTTCAGAATCGACATGCCGCGTGCCTGCACCAGATACACCGGGAACCAGGTGATAAAGAAGTAGGTCAGCGCGTTAACGCAGTATTGTCCGAGGTAGATACCCCACATCATGCGGGTCGAGAGCAGCTGCTTGATTTGGAACCACTTCTCATCCCAGCTCACTTTGCGGTCGGCTTTCTTGGCGTCCATGTTGATCAGCGCGCCGCCCTGCTCCATGTACTCCAGTTCTGCCTTGTTCACGCCCGGATGATTGTTCGGATCGTGCATGAACTTCAGCCAGACGAAGCTGAGGATGATGCCCAGACCGCCCATAAACCAGAACACATGTGCCCAGCCCACTTCAGCCACCAGCCAACCCATGATCGGTGCGAAGATCACCGTGGCGAAATACTGCGCCGAGTTGAAAATCGCCACGGCGGTGCCACGCTCTTGCGCCGGAAACCAGGCTGCAACAATACGACTGTTACCCGGGAAGGAAGGCGCTTCTGCCAGCCCGACCATAAAGCGCAGCAGGAACAGCGAAACGACGATGCCGAAGCCGCTGAACAGGTCAACAAAGCCTTGCAGCAGGGTAAACAGCGACCAGAGGAAAATACTCCAGAAGTAAACGCGCTTTGAGCCAAAGCGGTCGAGCAGCCAGCCGCCAGGAATCTGACCGATGACATATGCCCATGAGAAGGCGGAGAAGATATATCCAAGACCGACCGAATCAAGGCCGATATCTTTAGACATCGCGGAACCGGCAATCGAAATGGTTGCACGGTCACCGTAGTTGAACGAAGTGACGATAAATAACATCACTACAATCCAGTAACGGGCGTTGGTGCGCTTTTGCACCGCTTCCGCTGTCTGGCTGAAACTATTCATGATGCACTCCTGAAATATAGCGAACGCTACATTCACTCTGACTGCATACACATCGCGTTGGGTATCAGAATGATGTCGGGTTAAACACGGCGATTGTTGTTATGGCAAAACGATGATGCGTCGTGACGAATAACCAAACGTTGAAGAACGAGAATCAGTATAGGAACAGCCCAACCACGAGGCATTGGAAGAACGCATGATGATGAGCATTGATTCATGCTGATTTTATGGCAATTGCACACATCCCTGCGGCGTAGCTCACGGAACCTGATTTTTCACACCTGGATTGATTAAGAATCAGCCAGCCAACGTGCGCTTTGTGAGTCTGTTCACTTGTATTTGGATAAACGAACCAAACTCCGCGATTAAAACCTCTAAAAGCCAGTCAGTTGCACAATGCGCTGGCAAATACCCCTGCATATACTGAGGCTGGCAAAAAATGATGACGTGATGGAAGCATTTACAACGCGCTGCCAAGTACAGCGCGACGAACTGGAAGGTGAGCAATGAACCGACCGCTAACAGAAAAACCGCTATATATAAAAGTGCACGATGCCGACAACGTGGCCATCGTGGTCAACAATCAGGGTTTACCCGCAGGCACCCGCTTTGAGGATGGCCTGCAGCTCACCGAACATGTACCGCAAGGACATAAAGTGGCGCTGGTGGATATTCCTGAGAACGGCGCGATCCTGCGTTATGGCGAAGTGATCGGCACCGCCTTGCGCTCAATCGCCCAGGGCAGCTGGATTGAAGAATCGCTGGTGGCGCTACCCGAGGCGCCTCCGCTTAACAGCTTGCCGCTGGCGAACAATGTTCCCCCCGACCTGCCACCGCTCGAAGGTTATACCTTTGAGGGTTATCGCAACGCCGATGGCAGCGTAGGAACGCGCAATCTGCTCGGTATCACCACCAGCGTGCATTGTGTGGCTGGCGTAGTGGATTACGTCGTGCAAATGATTGAACGCGATTTGCTGCCGCGCTATCCCAACGTCGATGGCGTGGTGGCACTGAACCATCTTTATGGCTGTGGTGTGGCGATCAATGCGCCCGCTGCGGTGGTGCCGATCCGCACCATTCATAACCTCGCGCTCAACCCCAATTTTGGTGGCGAAGTGATGATCGTTAGCCTCGGCTGCGAGAAATTACAGCCGGAGCGTCTGCTGACTGGCACGCCGGATGTACAGGCGATATCGCTGGATGACAACGACATTGTGCGTTTGCAGGATGAGCGTCATGTCGGCTTCGGTGCGATGGTGGATGAAATTCTGCAGGTCGCTGAACGCCATCTGAAAAAACTGAACCTGCGCCAGCGTGAAACGTGCCCGGCATCAGAACTGGTGATTGGCACGCAATGCGGCGGCAGCGATGCGTTTTCCGGCGTGACGGCCAATCCGGCAGTCGGCTTCGCCTCTGATTTGCTGGTGCGCTGCGGTGCCACCGTAATGTTCTCTGAAGTTACCGAAGTGCGCGACGCGATACACCTGCTGACGCCGCGCGTGGTCGATGAAAACGTCGGTAAACGTCTGCTGGAAGAGATGGCGTGGTATGACGATTATCTCAGCCAGGGACAAACCGACCGTAGCGCCAACCCTTCGCCCGGTAATAAGAAAGGCGGCCTGGCGAACGTGGTGGAGAAAGCGCTGGGTTCGATTGCCAAATCAGGGCGTAGTCCGATTGTGGAAGTGCTGTCACCAGGGCAGCGCCCAACAAAGCGCGGTTTGATCTATGCGGCGACACCGGCCAGTGATTTTGTTTGCGGTACGCAGCAGATGGCTTCCGGGATTACCTTGCAGGTGTTTACCACTGGACGCGGCACGCCATATGGTCTGGCTGCGATTCCGGTAATTAAGATGGCCACACGCAATGCGCTGGCTGAACGCTGGCATGATCTGATGGATATTAATGCAGGGACGATTGCCACGGGTGAAGAGAGTATTGAGCAGGTGGGCTGGCGGTTGTTTGAATTGATTCTGGATATCGCCAGTGGTCGCAAACAAACCTGGTCCGATCGCTGGGGCATTCGCAATCAGCTGGCGGTGTTTAATCCGGCACCAGTGACCTGATAGTTATCAAACCCTCTCCCAATATGGGAGAGGGAAGCGATCTGGTGGGCCTAAAAATCATCACCTCATTTTCAGGCCTTTTTGATTGCCTGTAGTCGCTTGCAAGAGCCAAAGCGAAGGCAGAATTACAGCAGCTTACCCCAATTCTCAACCCACGGCGTGGTCACAGACTCAGGCTCAGGATCTTCTGTGGCATCCACCAGCAGCACATCACCGATACGTTTGGCGCTCTGCTCCTGTAAGGTGGCATCAAAGGTTTTACCCGCGCCGCAGAAGTTGTCGTAGCTGCTATCACCCAGTGCAATCACGCCGTAGCGTAACTCTGGCTGATAGCCTACTTCATCACGCACTTGCACAAACAAACGGGCGATATTGTCCGGGAAGTCACCCTGGCCGGTGGTGGAAGTGACAATCAGCACCACATCCTTGCTGTAAGCCTGCCAGTCCGCCAGTGACGGATCTTCAAAGACTTTCACTTCGTGGCCCTGCTCTTCCAGCACCGGCTGCGCTTCTTCCGCCACCAGCAATGCATTGCCGTAAACCGTACCTGTAAAAATGCCAATCTTTGCCATCTTGCCGCTCCTTTATTCTGTTGGCTTATCCTGGACTGCCTCGTCGGCAAACTCAACCCTGGGAACTTCAGGGATCTGATCCTGCCAGCCAAACTGGTGCAGCATGCCTTGCCAGACGCGATCCAGCCCCGCGCGAATCACTAAAGATTCTCCGGTGACCGGATGCGTCAGGCTCAGCGCGCTGGCATGCAGCATCAATCGATTCATACCAAAGTGTTCTGCCGCACCACGGTTCTGCCGCAAATCACCATGGGCGCTGTCACCAATAATCGGATGACGCAGATGCACCATATGACGACGCAACTGATGTTTGCGGCCAGTATGCGGTGACATCTCCACCAGGGTATAACGCGCAGTGTCGTAACGGCTGATTGCCACGGGCATTTCCACCTGCGCCAGCGAGCGGTAATCAGTGACGGCAGGCTGCGCGGTACGTTCCTGAGTCGCGAACTTATCGGCAATCTTATCCAGCTCTTCGATCAGTGGGTAGTCGAGTGTCGCGCTGCCATCCAGCCAACCACGCACCACCGCATGATAGGTCTTCTGCATTTTATGCTGCTCAAACTGCTGTGACAGCAAGTGCGCCACTTCGCTGGAGAGCGCCATTAACAGCACGCCGGAGGTGGGGCGATCGAGGCGATGTACGGTAAATACGTGCTGACCAATTTGATCGCGTACCGTTTGCATCACCACGACTTTTTCGTCGCGATCGAGCCAGCTACGATGCACCAGCCAGCCAGACGGTTTGTTGACCGCGACCAGCCACTCATCTTGATAAAGGATTTCCAGCATTAAGAGGTCGGGCCCTGAAAAAGTGCATCGAACTGGCCTAATGTCAGCAACAGAACCGCATGGCCGGGTGTGGTGGCGGGTAACGCGACTTCATAGTAAGGCGTTACTGAGAAATTCTGCGGCAGTGGTGCGCCGGCTTCGATCAGCGCTGAAAAGCGTGGGATGAGCACCCATTGCAGCCACTCTAGTGGCTCCATGGTATTGAGACAAAAAGGCTCGGTGCTGGCGAAGGCTGCCGCCTCAGGGGATTGCGTCTGCCAGTGGCCGTGTTCGCGCATCACCGCTTCGATCTGCTGCAGTTGTTGAATAATCATTTGCGACGACATACGCCACCTCCAGAGAAAAATTGGGCGGCAAGCATACCATTAGTCGTTCACGCTGCAAAAAAGGCATAAAAAAAGGGAGCACTGTGATTACAGTGCTCCCGGTTTCGTTCGCAGCATTCCCGCCACCGCTGTGCTCCCTGCTCATCCATGACAACTCTTCCTCTGCTTTCCATTGCCTGTCATCGTGACAGTTATCCTTAGCATCCTGGCCCACCACCATCCACGTGGCTCTCATTCTCCGTCCTGGAGGTGTCCCTGACTCAATCCTGAGTGTCCTGCTTCATCCCGAAGCCTTCCATGTGCCGTAAACTCCGTTACGTTCCTGCCTCCTGGCTGACATTCTCCTGAACGTCTCTTTAATCCCCAGCATCCTGCCAGTGGTGACTATTCTGTCAGAAACCATCGTAATAACAAGTTAGTAAGACGCGTTAATAGATTTCTCACACTACTAATTTTAGGAGTGATGCCATAAGCTTATGATTCACAATATTTTTACATCTTTATCTTCCGGATGGCTGCAAGACGATCTAGCGATCTCTCACACCTAATGTGAGAGATCTCTTACAAACCCAAGCTGCGAAATCTGCCACTCAGGTACTAACCGGTTGTAAACCATTAAGAAATGTCTGAATACTCGTGGCCAGTACCTGACGCTTTTTACTACCAGGCTGTTCAAGAATAACTTCACCGGAAAGGTTACACAGAGCAATCACATCCTGCTCCGATTCAGTAGTCGCAATAAATAATGTTGGACTCTGTTTTAAGCGGCGCTTCATCACCAGATGGCCAATCAGATTCTCCTGCAAGCGGGTAAAGTCTGATTCGCTCCAAACTTGTAATAAGGTAATCGGCTGCTGTTGAAAGGTCGCGGTCATATCGCCAGCAAATTGCGAGGTGTAAAAGGCACTGATTTCCGATTGCAGCTGAATATCCAGTGCACGCTCAACCGCTTCCAGCGTGGCTGGCAAGGTGAATGGCTGTGGTTGCCATAACACACGATCATTCAGCGTGCTGACGACACAAGGGGATGGCACACCCAAAAGATCCTCACTGGCAGGTAGATGTCCAGCCTGCTGCTGCCAATGTTGCACATAACGGGTGGTAAACTCACGCAGGGCATCTGCGGTTTGCTGCATCATTCTTCTTCTCGCTTGTGATCGGTTACACTTAGCCACTTTGATGGAATTTAGTGGTAACCGATATGTCTTCTGAAAACCGCGATCAGGCGTTAAGCGGCCTGACGTTAGGTAAGCCCACGGCTTATGTTGATCGCTACGATAACACGCTGCTGCAATCGGTGCCGCGCAGCCTGAATCGTGAACCGCTTGGGCTCTACCCAAATAATCTGCCGTTCCAGGGCGCAGATATCTGGACGCTGTACGAACTCTCCTGGCTCAACAGCAAAGGCGTGCCGCAGGTGGCAGTGGGCGAAGTGGTGCTGCGCGCGGACAGCGAAAACCTGATCGAGTCCAAGAGCTTCAAACTTTATCTTAACAGCTTTAACCAGACGCGTTTCGCTGACTGGGGCGAAGTGCGCCAGACGCTGGAGCGCGATTTGCGCGCCTGCGCCAATGGCGAGGTCAGCGTGGCGCTGTTCCGTCTTGGTGAAGTAGAAGGTCAGCCAATCGGCCATTTTAATGGTGATGTCATCGATGAGCAGGATATCGAGATCCACGACTATGCTTTCAATGCCGATTATTTAGCGCAGGCTGCAGGCAGTGAAGTGGTTGAAGAAACGCTGGTGAGCCATTTGCTGAAATCTAACTGCCTGATCACCCATCAGCCCGATTGGGGTTCAGTGATGATTCGCTATAAAGGCCCGCGTATCGATCGTGAAGCTCTGCTGCGTTATCTGATCTCATTCCGTCAGCACAATGAATTCCATGAGCAGTGCGTTGAGCGCATTTTCAACGACATTCAACGCTTTTGCCAACCAGAGTCCCTCATCGTTTACGCACGCTATACGCGCCGAGGTGGGCTGGATATCAACCCATGGCGCAGCAACGTTCCCTTCTCTCCAGGTTTTTCCCGTCTGGTACGCCAGTAGCTTATTGCGAGGCGCCTCGCAGGCCGCAGCACGGATGCGCGGTTCCACTTGAGCATTCACTGCGGACAACGTTACTCTGTCAAAGGCGCTAAGGTTTAAACCTGCGCCCCGAAGGATTTTCGTCACTGCGTTCAGCAGGTTAAGCGCAGCGTCACCCGTCACGCATTTGCGTGTAAAGGAGTTCTCTTGATTACACATATCAGCCCGCTTGGCTCAATGGATCTGCTCTCCCAGTTGGAAGTCGACATGCTGAAGCAAACGGCCAGCAGCGACCTTTACCAGCTTTTTCGCAACTGCTCACTCGCGGTGCTCAACTCCGGCAGCCAGACCGACAGTAGTCAGGAACTGCTCTCCCGCTTTGAAAATTTCGATATCAATGTGCTGCGCCGTGAGCGTGGCGTCAAACTCGAACTGATTAACCCGCCGGAAGAAGCCTTTGTTGATGGCCGGATTATCCGCTCATTGCAGGCTAACCTGTTTGCCGTGCTGCGCGATATTCTGTTTGTGAATGGCCAGCTTGAGCGTAGCGATCAGCAAAACGCTGACGATTCCGCTCACATCACCAATCAGGTGTTTTCGATTCTGCGTAACGCGCGGGCGCTGCACATTGGCGAGTATCCCAATACCGTGGTGTGCTGGGGTGGTCACTCGATTAACGCGGTGGAGTATCAGTATTGCCGTAATGTCGGCACCCAAATGGGCCTGCGTGAACTCAATATCTGCACCGGCTGTGGGCCAGGCGTGATGGAAGCGCCAATGAAAGGCGCAGCGGTGGGTCATGCACAACAGCGTTATCATGACAGCCGTTTCATTGGTCTGACCGAACCGTCGATTATCGCGGCTGAACCACCGAATCCGCTGGTGAATGAGCTGATCATCATGCCGGATATCGAAAAACGCCTCGAAGCCTTTGTGCGTATTGCCCATGGCATCGTGATTTTCCCTGGCGGCGTCGGTACGGCAGAAGAGCTGCTGTATCTGCTGGGCATTCTGATGAATCCCCACAACAGCGATCAGGTGTTGCCGCTGATTCTGACCGGCCCGAAAGAGAGCGCCGATTACTTCCGCGTTCTGGATGATTTCATCGTTAATACGCTGGGTGAAACCGCGCGTAAGCACTACAAGATCATCATTGATGATGCCGCCGAAGTGGCGCGTCTGATGAAGAAAGCGATGCCACAGGTGAAAGAGTATCGTCGTGAAACGGGCGATGCTTATAGCTTTAACTGGTCGATCCGCATCGCGCCAGAATTACAGGTGCCGTTTGTTCCGACGCACGAAAACATGGCCAATCTAAAACTGTTCCCGAATCAGCCAGCGGAGAAACTGGCGGCAGATTTACGTCGCGCCTTCTCAGGTATCGTGGCAGGGAACGTGAAGGAAGTGGGCATCCGCGAAATTCGTGAAAAAGGTCCGTACAAACTGCACGGCGACGCCGACATTATGCATCGCATGGATGAACTACTGCAGGGCTTCGTCGCACAACAACGTATGAAACTGCCGGGCAGCGCCTACATCCCCTGCTACGAAATCATTAAATAACCCACCAGGAAGGCAGCCTGCGGGCTGCCGCTATCACTATGTCGTTTCATCTTCTGATTATTGATGCGCTGAACCTGATCCGCCGTTTGCATGCGGTGCAAGGCACACCCTGTCGCGAAGCCTGCGTCGCAGCGCTGCATCAGCTCTTAGGCCACACGCAACCGACGCACGTCGTGGCGGTATTCGATAGCCACGATCGTCACCCTGGCTGGCGACATCAATTGCTGCCCGATTACAAAGCGGGCCGCCCACCGATGCCGGATGATTTGCAGATAGAGATGCCCGTTATCCAGCAGGCCTTCGAGGCTGTCGGCGTGCCTTGCTGGGTCGCCGATCTCGATGAAGCTGACGATCTCGCCGCCACACTAGCGGTGAAAATGGCCGATGCTGGCCATCAGGCGACGATCGTCTCCACCGACAAAGGCTATTGCCAGTTGCTGGCACCCAACATTCGCATCCGTGATTATTTCCAGAAACGCTGGCTGGATGTGCCTTTCATCGAGCACGAGTTTGGCGTTACACCCGCACAATTACCCGATTACTGGGGACTGTGCGGCATCAGCAGCAGCAAAATTCCCGGCGTTACTGGCATCGGCCCCAAAAGCGCCCGCGATTTGCTCACGCAGTTCGGCACCCTGGAAGCCCTGTATCAGCAGTTCGAACAGGTCCCGGAAAAGTGGCAGAAGAAATTGCGCGATCACCAGCAGATAGCAGAGATTTGCCGCCAGGTCTCAACGTTAAAACGCGATTTGGAATTGCAGGGGAATTTAAATACGTTGCGGTATAAGGCGTGAATGATCTGTGCGGCGTTTCCTGCCGCACACACCTGCAAGTCTCGCAACATGCGCAATAAATTGCGCTGCTACGTTTTGATCCTAGGAAATCCTGCGAAGTATGACGGGAAATGCATCCTGCGAAATAATTTGTGCTACAGCAAGGCGGCAAGTGCGAGAGTCCCCGGGAGCATACGCCAGTATGTGACCGGGGCGAGCAAGCGCAGCCAACGCCGCTGTAGTGCAAAGTATGAAGCAGGATTAGCGTTCGTCGCGACGGCCGCCCACAGCCGCCCAAAGTCGGCGCACATGCACGGTAATCTCTTCACGGTCATGATACAGCTGGCGCGCCTGGATCTGAGCATTAATGCCCTTCTCTTTCAGTGCCTCATCGATCATGGCCAGATTCTGCGTGACCTCTTCATAACGCTTTTTCATCGGCAGCTTGAGGTTGAAGATCGCCTCACGGCACCAGCCGTTAACCAGCCACTCCGTCATCAAACTGGCGACGCGCACCGGTTTTTCCACCATGTCACACACCAGCCAACTGATGTTATTGCGCGATGGACGATATTTGAAACCGTCTTCACGACAGTGCGTAACTTGCCCGGTATCCATCAGGCTCGGTGCCATCGGACCGTTATCCACGGCGAATACCCACATGCTGCGTTTAACCAGCTGATAGGTCCAGCCGCCGGGGCAGGCCCCAAGATCCACGGCATACATGCCGCTGCCCAGGCGCTCATCCCACTCATCGGCCGGGATGAAGACGTGAAAAGCCTCTTCCAGCTTCAGCGTTGAACGGCTTGGCGCATCCGATGGGAACTTAAGGCGCGGGATACCCATATAGAACGGTGAGTTGTTCTCTGGCAGCGAATAACCGACATAGCAGGTACCCGGAGCAATAAAGAATACATGCACCACCGGGCGTTTCGGCGATTCATAGTTGAGCAGGATTTTGCTCTCACGCAGGCTGGCGCGCAGCGGTACGGTTAACTTACGGCAGAACTTAGTCAGTTCTTTCGCTTCATTGGTATCCGGCACTTCAACACGCAGCTCACCGCCTTTCTCCACCACACCAGTTAGCATGCCGACAATCGGGGTAATACGATCTTCTGGCGGCAAGTCGCGCAGCAGTTCGCCCACCACCAGCATCTGACGGGCAAAAATCAGCTCGACAAACGGCAGCGTTTTAATCAGCTTTTCAGCATCTTCCTGCTGGTAGCACTCATAGAGCACGTAACCGGAATCATCTTTTACGCGGGCAAAACCGTAAACTTCACGTTCAGCGGCTTTGGCACTGATCTCTGCCGCACACTCTTTCTCAAAGCCAGGACGGCAATAGAGCAAAACTTTATTCATGGCGATCCGCCTTTCGTTTAAGACGCAATGCGCCAATCAACATCAAGAACCAGCCAATCAGGAAGAACAATCCTCCTACTGGCGTAACAAAAACCCAAAACTTTAAGTGCGACAGCGCTAAGCAATACAGGCTGCCACTGAACAACACGGTGCCAAGCGCCAGCGCAGCGCTGCTCCAGTAAAACCAGATATTGGCGCGACGCAGCATCGCTGCACCCAAACCAATCACCGCCAACGTGTGATAGGCCTGATATTCAAGACCGGTATGGATCCACGCCATTTCGGCCGGGCCGAGCGATTTGCTCAACACATGTGCCCCAAAAGCACCAAATGCCACCAGCAGGAATCCGCTAATGGCGGCAAACACAAACATGGCACGACTGGACATTCTTTCTTCCTCAGGATGACACTGCACATCACTGTGCAGCACTCAACGCATTAGTGATCGTAGCGAAAGCGGAATTTTTCTTGTTCAGCTGCGGCTTTTTCCAGGATCCACTGACGAAAGGCGGCTATTTTACCCAGTTCTGCCTGGCTGTCATGACAAACCAGATAAAAAGCATTTTTACTGACTAACACGTCATTAAATGGACAGACCAGCCGTCCAGCTTCAATTTCACTCTGCGCCATCACATTATTGGCAAGGGCTACGCCCTGACCGTGAATCGCCGCCTGCAGCACCATTGCGCTGTGGCTGAAAATCGGCCCTTGCTGCACATTAATGTGCTGCAATCCTAGCTGACGAATATAGGATTGCCAGTCACGGCGCGAGGCATCATGCAGCAGCGTAAAGTGCGCGAGATCGGCCGGTGTCTTCAGCGGATGGTCGCCAGTCAGACACATGGGCGAGCAGACCGGCAGCAGATATTCGGCGTACAGTTTCTCAACGCGTAGCCCCGGCCAGTTGCCACGACCATAGAAAATTGCCACATCGACATCATCGGCCAGTTTCTCTTCATCACGGTCGACAGCCTGGATACGCACATCGATGCCCGGATAAGCCATATTAAAGCTGGAAAGACGGGGTACCAGCCATTGAATAGCAAAACTAGGCAGCAGGCTGACGGTTAAAGCGCCCTTCGCGCTGCGTGCCTGAAGTTTACGCGTCGCATCGTTGATAGCAGAGAAGATCTCTTTGATATCCAGATAGTAGCTTTGACCTTCTTCTGTCAGTAAAAGCGAACGATTCCTCCGTCGAAAGAGCTTAAGACCGAGGAAATCTTCCAGAGATTTAATCTGGTGGCTAACAGCTGCCTGGGTGACAAACAGCTCTTCAGCGGCTTTTGTAAAGCTTAAATGGCGGGCTGCAGCATCGAAGACGCGTAAAGCATTAAGCGGTGGAAGGCGTTTTGACATGGTTTTCCATCTGCGGATTCACAAGGTAACAGTCCAACTTATACAAGGTCGTTACGTATTAGTTATTTTAATCCGAGACATTATAATTTGTCCGTTGAGGAAGCTCCAGCAAATACCTATAGTTGCCGCACTTCCTGAGCCGGAACGAAAAGATTTCTGGAAACGTGCGAGAGATCGCAGACTTTTGGAGAGCTTTTGGCTTGTGGTCGTGATGTTGTGTTTGCATTTTGATCTGACGATTGCAGATCAAGCTTTTAATTCCTGTAGATTTACCCTGTCTGTCCAAGTGATTTTATGTAGCACCGCAAATTGCGGTGCTTTTTTTTACCTGCTGCTTACTGACCCATCTCAACCATCTCTTTCACATCCGTACGATTGATCTGCTGCTCGTTGCCATTGGCATCTTTATAACTGATCATACCGGTATCATCGTCAACTTTCGGTTTCCCGTCCGCTACAATGGTGCGACCATCATTGGTATGCATGACATAATTGCTGGAACAAGCAGCCAGGGTAAAGGCCATGGTACACACGGCCAGCACTGCGGCGAGTTTTTTCATCTTCTATCTCCTTGCAGATTGATTGCATTAAACCACCCGCAAGCGCTGACCAGAGGCAGCAAAAAGTGAAATCGACTGGTTAAGGTCGATTCGTTATGCGGGTTTCGGTTCAAACCTTGCAATAATTAGCATAACGCGCTTTTCCAGCTTTGCCAGCGAACCGGCCGGGTTTCAGCCTGGTCCTAAATTTGAATACAGTGGGTTTCGTATGACCATCTTCTCCCCAACCGCCTTCCGCGCGCAGTTTCCAGCGTTAAATGATGCTGGCGTGTACCTCGATAGCGCAGCCACCACTCTGAAGCCTCAGGAAGTGATTGACGCCACGTCGCAGTTCTATAGCTTGAGCGCAGGCACCGTGCATCGCAGCCAGTTCAAAGCAGCACGCGCGCTGACGGAGAAGTATGAGCAGGCGCGCGGCCGGGTTGCCGGATGGCTGCACGCAGGCGATGACCGTCAGATTGTCTGGACGCGCGGCACCACGGAGGCTATCAATCTGGTGGCGCACAGCTGGCTGGCACCGCGCTTACAACCTGGCGATGAAATCGTAGTAAGCGAAGCCGAGCATCACGCCAATCTGGTGCCGTGGTTGATGGTGGCAAAAGCGGCAGGCGCGAAAGTGGTGAAATGGCCGATTGGCGCGGATCGTCTGCCTGATGTCCTTTTATTGCCTGATTTGCTCAACGCACGCACTAAGCTGCTGGCGATTGGGCAGATGTCGAATGTCACCGGCGGCTGTCCGGATCTGGCGCAGGCGATTGCACTGGCACATCATGTTGGTGCCAAAGTGATGGTGGATGGAGCGCAGGGCGTGGTGCACGCGCCGCCCAATGTTCAGGCGCTGGATATCGACTTTTACGCCTTCTCCGCGCACAAGCTGTACGGCCCAATGGGCATCGGCGCGTTGTATGGCAAAGCAGAACTGCTTGAAGAGATGGATGCGTGGCAAGGCGGCGGAAAGATGTTAACGCACGTCGATTTTAATGGCTTCACGCCGCAGGCGGTGCCGTGGCGATTTGAAGCCGGCACGCCCAATGTCGCAGGCGTGGTGGGCCTGAGCGCCGCGCTGGAATGGCTATCACATCATCACGCAGAAAAGGCGGAGATGTGGAGCCAGCAACTGGCCAGTCTGGCCGAAGAGCAATTAAGCGAGATTCCTGGCTTCCGCAGTTTCCGTTGTGGTAATGCCAGTCTGCTGGCATTTGATATCGCGGATATTCACCACAGCGATATTGTCACGCTACTGGCAGAACAAAATATTGCGCTGCGCGCCGGACAGCACTGTGCACAGCCTTTAATGGCGGCACTGGGTGTTAGCGGCACCTTGCGCGTATCATTCGCACCCTATAATAATTTGCAGGACGTGGATGCGCTGGTACGCGCCATGCATCATGCTGTAGACCTGTTGAGTGAATAAGTTTATGACCACACTGATCGGCCCACATCCCTTTGGCGATGTGATTACTGAAGCCAGCCTGACCGAAAAATTTACCCATTTTCATCAGTGGGAAGATCGCTATCGCCAGCTGATCCAGCTCAGCCGCCAGTTACCTGCTCTGGAAGATGAGGTGAAGACGGCAGAGATTGAGCTGAGCGGTTGCGAAAATCGTGTCTGGCTGAGCAGCCAACTGCTTCCGAACGGCAAACTGCACTTTTACGGTGACAGTGAAGGCCGCATCGTGCGCGGATTGCTGGCGGTGCTGCTGACCGCTGTAGAAGGCAAAACGCCAGCGGATCTGTTAGCACAAGATCCGCTGGCGTTGTTTGATACCTTAGGCCTGCGCGCACAGCTTAGCGCCTCACGCAGCAGTGGCTTAAAAGCGTTGGCAGATGCAGTACAGCGCGCCGCACGAATGCATCAAGTAGCCTGACGCACCGCGCGTGCGAGGAATTTCTTCAACGCGTGCGACACCGCAATAAACCCGAAGGTAGCGGTCACCATGGTGGCCGCACCAAAACCCGCCGCACAGTCCATGCGTTTAGGGCCTTCCGCAGTGCTTTTCGAACTGCAGACGCTGCCATCCAGCTGCGGATAGACCAGCGCCTCGGTGGAAAACACGCAATCAATCCCTAACTTGCCTTTACTGTTCTTCACCACACCAAAATCGCCTTTCAGGCGCTCACGCAGTTTTGCCGCCAGTGGATCCTGAATGGTTTTGGCTAAATCGCTGACCTGAATCTGCGTCGGATCGATTTGTCCGCCCGCACCGCCGGTAGTGATCAGCGGGATCTTGTTACGACGACACCATGCAATCAGCGCGGCTTTAGGGCGCACACTGTCAATCGCATCAATCACATAATCAAAACCGGCTGACAGCATTTCAGCGGTGTTATCCGGCGTGATGAAATCATCAATGCAGATCACTTCGCACTCCGGATTGATAGCGCGAATACGCTCCGCCATCACCTCGGTTTTCGCCTGTCCCACTTTGCCTTGCAGGGCATGGATCTGGCGATTGGTATTGGTAATGCAGACGTCGTCCATATCGATCAGCGTGATTTTGCCAATTCCGGTGCGCGCTAACGCTTCAGCGGACCACGAGCCGACACCGCCAATGCCGATCACACAAAAATGGGCGTCAGCAAAACGCTGCAGGGCCTCTTCCCCATACAGACGTGCCGTACCGCCAAAACGTTGCCGCCAGGCATCGCTGACTACTTTCATATCAAACCTTTTGATGCGGTGCGCAAGCAAGCGCACCCTACATAAACAGTGATGGACGCGTCGGGCCGCCATTCCTGGCGACCCATGGCAAATCAATTAAATACTCCCGCTGATTTGCCGCAGGGAAGAATATCAATTCGCCCCGATAATCAGTGAACCATTATTGCCATTTTGCGGATTGCTGAACAGCGGTTGTCCTGCACCTGGCGCAGCTTTCAGCACCCAAACGCGGCCATAGTGATTATAAAATCCGGCAAGATGTGCAGCGTCTGGACCGACACCCTGATAGATATCAAAGTGCTGGCCTTTAATCGCCCCACCCACATCCAGTGCCACCATCAGGCGCATCTCATACTTGCCGTTAAATTTGCCCTTCTCGTTCAACTGCGGCACTTCGGCTAACAATGCCGTACCTGCGGGAATCAATGAACGATCGGATGCGACAGACGCCTTGGCAATCAAAGGCACCGCGCTGGCACCGCGGACTGGCACATACTCTTCTGGCTTGAAGAACACGAAAGATTGGTTAGTCTCCAGTACATTACGCACCTGCTCCGGCGAATGCTCCTGCGCCCACTGACGGATCGCCTGCATCGACATATCTTCGCGCTTCACTTCGCCGCGATCGATCAGCTCTTTACCGATGCTGTGATAGGCCCAGCCATTTTTGCCGCCGTAGCCAAAGAAGCGCATCGGGCGGCCGTCACCGAAATCAACGTAGCCGCTGCCCTGCACGTCCATCATAAAGTTGTCGATCAGCGAGTTGCTCCAGGCAATCACATAACGATCGTCGAGTCCGCCACTATATATAGAAGCACGGCTCGGCAGTTTCTGACCACGCGTACGCGGCGGCATGCGGTAAATCGGATACTGGAACTCGCCCTGGCGGGTATAGCGCGCTTCCACCACTGGCGTGTAATAGCCGGTAAACTGCACGTTACCGTAATTGTCGGTGCCTTCCATCTGATAAGCGTTAAGACCGAACTGGCTCAGCTGACGGGTATCGGCACCGGAGAGCAGCCAGTTTTGAATCGCGCTGTAAGTACCGGTGTTGCGGCTATACAACCCGGATGATGCACCCTGAATCTGTTGCACCTGCACGCCAAAATCGCGGCCGTTAACGGGGCGCCCTTTGGCATTTGGTTCATTGACCAGCCCGAGCGGTTGATTCAGTTTGCCATCTATATATTGCTGACCACGGTCAGTCGGTTTCGAACTACAACCCGCTAACAGCGCGAGAAACGCGCCAGTCAGTGCATACTTCGCCCAATGTCCTTTCATCACTTTCTCTTTTTCTCGGTTGTTTGCACCGCGACGATAGCAAAGGGGCAGAGAGAATGAAATCCACCACAGGGTACCTCGCTCACATCTGTACAATTAATCGCCCAATGGCACTATTAATCACCAACTGGCTGTAAATTTAAGGCTTTAACACAAAAAGGGGTTGCATCGCCGCGCGTCGAGAGTATAGTGCGCATCCACGGACGCGGGGTGGAGCAGCCTGGTAGCTCGTCGGGCTCATAACCCGAAGGTCGTCGGTTCGAATCCGGCCCCCGCAACCAATTCTTCTTAAGTGAAGAGACAATTTGAAAGTCGTGTAACGCGTCAGACGGACGCGGGGTGGAGCAGCCTGGTAGCTCGTCGGGCTCATAACCCGAAGGTCGTCGGTTCGAATCCGGCCCCCGCAACCAATTCTTCTTAAGTGAAGAGACAATTTGAAAGTCGTGTAACGCGTCAGACGGACGCGGGGTGGAGCAGCCTGGTAGCTCGTCGGGCTCATAACCCGAAGGTCGTCGGTTCGAATCCGGCCCCCGCAACCAATTACAGATAAGCACCTTAACGGGTGTTTTTTTGTTTTTGGCCTCTAGTAAAAAAAGCGGCACTGTGGCCGCCCTCCTCCTAGCGGCGCGCCAGCACCGCACCTTTATCGAAATACGCTTTAATCCCATGCAGAATCGCCTCAGCCACCTGATGCTGATAACGCGGCGTGCGCAGCTTACGCTCCTCCTCCACATTACTGATAAACGCGGTCTCCACCAGAATCGACGGAATATCCGGGGCTTTTAGCACTGCAAACCCAGCCTGATCCACCGTGCGTTTATGCAGGTGGTTGATGTGGCCCATGCGCGATAGCACCTCTTTACCAAACTTCAGGCTGTCGCTGATGGTTTGCCGTTGCACCATGTCGAACATGGTGTGATCCAGATAGCGGTCACCGCTCATGCTGACGCCACCAATCAGATCCGATTCATTCTGGGTTTGCGCCAGGAAACGCGCGGCGGTCGAGGTTGCACCGCTGGTTGAGAGCGCAAACACTGACGACCCGCGCGCCGCCCGGCTGGTAAAGGCATCTGCGTGAATCGAGACAAACAGATCGGCGCGCTGTTTACGCGCTTTCGCTACCCGCACGCGCAGCGGGATAAACACATCCTCGTTGCGCGTCATATACGCTTTCATGTTGCGCTCTTTGTCGATCAGCGCCTTCAGGTAGCGACCAATCTTCAGCACAATATCTTTTTCGCGCGTTTTGTATTTGCCATGCGCACCGGGATCTTCGCCGCCGTGGCCGGGATCGATCATGATGATGATCGGACGATCGCGCCCCGCTTTGCCCGGTAGCGGTGCCTGCGCGGGTTGATCGCGTTCAAGGTCGCCCTGGTTGTAATCGTTCAGTAACGCCAGTAGCGGATCCTCTTCCGGCGATGGCTGGCTCGGATAGAGATCGACCACTAAACGATGTTTGATGCCCGCCACCGGTGCCAGCGTGAATATCTTCGGCGCGACGTTGCGTTTCAGCTCCAGCACTACGCGCACCGTGTTGGCATCGAACTGGCCGACGCGAGCATTTTTAATATAGGGATCGTCAACGCGTACTTGCTTATCCACCCCTTTCAGGACCGGATTGATATGCAGGTTCTCAATGTCGATCACCAGGCGATCGGGGTTGCTCAGGGCGAACTGTTTATACTTGAGGGTAACATTCGACTCTAACGTCACGCGGGAGTAAGTCGATGAAGGCCAGATGCGCACCGCCACAATATGCTGGCTGGCTGCCAGTCCGGTTCGCGTTACGCTCAAAAGTAATAGCGCGCCCGCACCCTGTAATAATCGTCGTCGTGTAAAAGCTTCGGACATGCCGCTCCAACTGCTGTGTGATGTCTAAAATATCGTCAATCGACGCGAGGAAGGCGAAAACTTTGCTTAGCAAGCCATATCGTGTTTTGCCAGAAAAACCAGATAATGCAGGCTGTTAGCGAGGGTTGCATCAGGAAAATCGTAAAGTAACGTCAGGCCCGGCGCTTGCAATAACCGGCAAAAGAGCATAAAAATACACAAATTACGAATAAACATTCACAGAGGGTTTGCCGTGAAGGAACGTAGTACTGAACTGGTTCAGGGTTTTCGCCATACCGTTCCCTATATAAATGCCCACCGTGACAAGACCTTTGTCATCATGCTGGGCGGTGAAGCCATCGAGCATGAGAACTTCTCCAGCATCGTTAATGACATCGGATTGTTGCATAGTCTTGGCATTCGCCTGGTGGTTGTTTACGGCGCCCGTCCGCAGATCGATGCCAGCATGGCCCAGCAACAGCTGGAACCGATTTACCACAAACACACGCGCGTAACCGATGCCCAATCACTGGAACTGGTGAAGCAGGCTGCCGGACGTTTGCAGCTGGACATCACCGCACGCCTGTCGATGAGCCTGAATAACACTCCGCTGCAAGGCGCGCACATCAACGTGGTAAGCGGTAACTTTATTATTGCCCAGCCGCTGGGCGTCGATGATGGCGTGGATTACTGCCACAGCGGCCGTATTCGCCGTATTGATGAAGAAGCGATCCATCGTCAGCTGGATAATGATGCCATCGTGCTGCTCGGCCCGGTCGCGGTATCGGTGACCGGCGAAAGCTTTAACCTGACCTCCGAAGAAGTGGCCACGCAGTTGGCGATCAAGCTGAAAGCCGAAAAGATGATTGGCTTCTGCTCTGAACAGGGTGTCACCAATCGCGAAGGCACTATTATTTCCGAGCTGTTCCCCAACGAAGCGCAGGCGCGTATCGATGAGATGGAAAACGACGGTGATTTCCTGTCGGGCACGGTGCGTTTCCTGCGTGGTGCGGTGAAAGCCTGCCGCAGCGGCGTGCGTCGTAGCCATCTGATTAGCTATCAGGAAGATGGTGCACTGATTCAGGAGCTGTTCTCACGCGACGGTATTGGTACGCAGATTGTGATGGAGTCCGCTGAGCAGATTCGTCGTGCCACCATCAACGATATTGGCGGCATTCTCGAACTGATTCGCCCGCTGGAGCAGCAAGGCATTCTGGTGCGTCGTTCACGTGAGCAGCTGGAAATGGAGATCGACAAATTCACCATTATTCAGCGTGATAGCCTGACCATCGCCTGTGCAGCCCTCTATCCTTTCCCGGATGAGCAGATTGGTGAGATGGCTTGCGTGGCGGTGCATCCTGACTACCGCAGTTCCTCGCGCGGTGAACTGCTGCTAGAGCGCGTGGCGCTGCAGGCACGCCAGATGGGATTAAAGAAGCTGTTCGTGCTGACTACCCGCAGTATTCACTGGTTCCAGGAACGCGGCTTTACGCCGGTCGATATTGAATCACTGCCGGAGAGTAAGAAGCAGATGTATAACTATCAGCGCCGTTCGAAAGTGCTGATGGCGGATTTGCGCTAACGACATTGAATGACAATTAATGCGGTTAAGGGCAGTCAAGCACAGCGTATGGCAGGTTTCGCTAAACGGTCTGGAATTGCCTCACGTTTTAGACTGATAACGTTGTCAGGATGCGCATCCACGCGCATCCAATGAAACATCTGCATTGACCTGAGGTCGGTTTGTCGACCGACCTCACCCCCGGCTTAGGATGACTCCCCGCCCAACCGATCCAACAATCCACTGCGGCGCTGAGTGCGTAATTGCACTGCACGACGAAACACGCTTTCATCGCTGTACAAGGTTAACTGCTTGCGCGCACGCGTAATAGCGGTGTAGATCAGCTCGCGAGTGAGCACCGGTAAAAATTGTGCCGGCATCACCAGCGCAGTATGATCGAACTCCGAACCCTGCGATTTATGCACCGTCATCGCCCAGGCCGTATCATGCGCCGGTAACCGGCTTGGCTGTACGGCTTTAATACTGCCATCCGGCAACGGGAAGAAAACTTTCAACAGCCCTTCATCATCAAACAACGTAATGCCGATATCGCCGTTAAACAGCCCAAGTGCGCTGTCATTGCGTGTCACCATCACCGGGCGGCCCTGATACCAGCGGCTACCGCCCTGTGGACGACGAATCAGCTGCATCTGCATCAGTTTTTGTTCGATGCGCTGATTTAATCCCTGCACGCCAAACGGCCCTTCGCGCAGAGCGCACAACAATTGGTATCGCCCAAATGCATCAAGTATCTCTGCGGGCTGTGCACGCTGGCTCACCAGATGGAGAAATGGGCGATAGCCTGCCGCGATGTCAGTCAGCATCTTCTGATATGCCTCGCCATCATTGAGTGGTTGGCGTGAAATATCGCTGAAGCCCGCGTTAAATGCCGCCTCGACTGCCTTTGGCTCGCCTGCATTGACAGCAGCCGCCAGCTTGCCGATGCCCGAGTTAGCATCGAAGCGGTAGCTCTTGCGCAGTAAGCAAATGGCATCGCGCACGGCAGGCGCGCTGGCATCATCGTGGCCTTCAATCTGGCAACCGGTTAAGGCACTCAACTGCGCTGCACGCGCTACGCTGTATCCCGCTTCTGCGCAGCGACAAATATCGCCCAGTACCGCACCGGCTTCTACTGAGGCCAACTGATCGCGGTCACCGAGGAAAATCACGCGCGCCTGTGGCGGCAGTGCGGCGATCAGGTTGGCCATCATGCCGAGATCGACCATTGAGGCTTCATCCACCACCAGCACATCCAGGTGCAGTAAGTTACCGGCGTGATAGCGCAAGCGCTGGGTTTCTGGCTGTGCACCGAGCAAACGGTGCAGCGTGGTGGCCTCTGCCGGGAAACGCTGGCGCTCAGTGTCGCTGACCGGCAGTTTTTGCAGCGCCTTGCCGAGCGATTCGGTTAAACGCGCCGCCGCTTTACCGGTTGGAGCTGCCAGCTGGATGCGCAGCGCGCCCTGGCTCAGGCGAATCAATGCCGCCAATAGTTTTGCCACGGTGGTGGTTTTCCCGGTGCCTGGGCCGCCTGAGATCACCGCTGTTTTCTGCGTTAGCGCCACCGCCGCCGCAATTTTTTGCCAGTCATCGGGTTCATTACCAAACAGGTTATCCAGCACTTCGCGCACTGTTTCACTGGCAAACTGCTGGGTGGCAGACTGCGCCTGAAAGAAGTGTGCTACCTGCCCTTCGTTGTCCCAGAGACGATGCAGATAAAGACGCCCATCGCTGAGTACTATCGGCGTTGCCTGCTCGCTGCTGTTGCTGTTAATCAGAGCAGGCCAGCCAGTCAGAACTTGCGTCCAGTCCTGCGGTTCACCCGCTGCCAGCCAGATAGCCTGCGCCAGTTCAGGATGGCGGCCATTGAATAGCCCTTCACGGCTCAGCTGTGACAGCGGTAAACAGACGTGCCCCTCACCCGCTTCCGCACTTAGACAAGCAGCCGCAAGGAGGCGCGCCGGCTGCGTGTCATCCGCCACCAACAGGGCGAACTGAACATCCAGCGATCGCAGTAAACGCAGCTCAACCGCCTGTTGTAATAGCGCTATGAGGCCGCTCATGGCGTGGCTCCCTGCCCGCGAAACAGGCTATCCAGTTGTGAAACAAATTCCAGAGTGGGCCGAGTGTGGAACACACCGTTGGCCGGTGAAGTGCCATCCATGCCACGCAGGAACAGATAAAACACGCCACCGAAGTGCTGCTCGTAGTCATAGTCTGTCAGGCGATGTTGCAGATAGCGATGCAACGCCAGCGTGTAGAGCTGATATTGCAAATCATAGCGGTGGTCAATCATCGCCTGTCTCATCGCCGCTGGCGTATAAGCTTCGTGGCTGTCGCCCAGCCAGTTGGATTTGTAATCCAGCAGGTAATATTTGCCCTGCCAGCGAAACACCAGATCGATAAAGCCTTTTAACATCCCCTGCACCTGACGAAAATCGAGCGGCGGTGCACCGGACGATAAAGCATCCTGACGGATCAGCGCATCCAAATCATTGGCAGTAAGCAAACCGTCAATCGGCAAGTAGAAGCCCATCTCAACCAGGCGATCGCTGGCCTGCACCTTACCCAGCTGTATTCCCTGATCGTTGAGCGGCGTGCTCACCACTCGCGCAATCCAATCCGTCAGCATCGGTTGCCAGTGCAACGGATAGCCATTCTGCTGCAGATGTTGCTCCAGCAATGCAGCCGTGGGGGGCTGTGGGAAATCGAGAGATTCAAACAGTTCATGCAGGAACGTCCCCGGCGCGGCGCCGCGCGGGAAATGGTGCGGCGTGAGTGCGGCTTCAGCCAACTCTTCCTGCTGTTCTTCGCCTGCGGCTTCCAGGTCGAAACTCGGCATCACATCCAGTAGCCGCTGACTGCCGTGTTGCTGCAAACCGGAGTAGCTGGTGACACGCCAGGGCTCGACCAGCGTGCGGCTAACGTTGCGGGCAGCCAGCGCGTCATGAACGACATCAGGCGATTGCCAGCGTTCGGCCTCCTGATCCTGCACGCGCATCACTTCAGTACCCGCGACATTGATCTGATTGAGCAACACGCCCAGCTGTCCCGCTGTTGCCGCTTCACCGCGCTGTAAAAGATGGCCCAGTGCGCTTTTATGCAGATCGCTCTCGCCTTCTTTTTTGCGCGTGCCGCGAAACAGCGGTGCCACGCCTACGCTGCAGTGATACACCGAACGGGTAAGTGCCACGTACAGCAAGCGCAAATCTTCAGCCAAACGCTCCTGCTCGGCCATCGCCAGGCTTGCGTCATCGGCCTGCAGATCCAGCACCGCCTCAAAATTGTCACGATCGTGATAGAGCGCCGTATCCGCCTCGCGGAATCCGGCAGCGAACGGCAGCCATACCAGAGGATATTGCAGCCCTTTGGATTTGTGGATGGTGACGATTTGCACCAAATGGCGATCGCTCTCCAGACGCAACTGCTGGCTGGACGACTGGCTATCCGGGCTGGCAATCTGCTGCGCCAGATAGCGCACCAGCGCGTGCGGGCTGTCGAGCTGCGCCGCCGCTTCCTGCATCAGTTCACCCAGATGCAGCAAATCGGTCAGGCGGCGTTCCCCATTTTCTGAGGCGAGCAGGTTTTCCGCCAGTTGACGTTCCTGGATCAGCTGGCGCAGCATCGGTAATACGCCTCGCTGCTGCCATAACAGTTGCCAGCGGGCAAAAGTGTCTACCAGCTCATCCCAGCCGCGCGCATCCTGATCCAATGCATCCAACTGTGCCGCATCGAAGGCAAACAGCGAGGTAGCGAGCGCCGTGCGCAGCATGCGCTCCTGCTCTGGAGCCAGCACCGCCTGCAGTAACCACAGCAGCTCGCGCGCTTCCGGCGTGGTATACACGCTATCGCGGTTCGATAAATAGACCGAGGGAATGCCAAGCTGGTTGAGTGCTTCACGGATAAGATTGGCTTCGTTGCGGCTACGCACCAGCACCGTGATATCCGATGCCTGCACCGGGCGTTGTCCGGCCGCTTTCCCCAGCAACGCACGCTGTTGCTGCCCTGCCTGTAACCAGTGGCTGATATCAGCGGCACACTTTCGCGCTAGCGCCTGCTGATAATCGCCTACGCTACACCCGTCGCCCGGCAGCAACCAGAATCGCAGTGCCGCCTGCGGCTGGTTATCGAGAGTTAGAGACAGTGTCTGATTCGGCTCAGCAAAATGCACCGGCAAGAAAGGAATGGCATCAAAGACAAAGGGCGCATCGAGCCGATTGAACAGCTGATTGACGCTCTCCACCATCGCAGGCGATGAGCGCCAGTTGGTGTCGAGGGTGTAATGCGCACTCACTTCATTGCGCGCGCGAATATAGGTAAAAATGTCTGCGCCACGAAAGGCATAAATAGCCTGTTTCGGATCGCCAATCAACAGCAATGCATGCTCGGGCTGATTGCCATAGAGCGTGCGGAAAATTCGGTATTGCTGCGGGTCGGTGTCCTGAAATTCATCGATTAATGCCACCGGGAAACGCTGACGAATCGCCTGCGCCAGCATTTCCCCTGCTGGCTGTTGAAGAGCATCATCGAGCCGGCTCAGGAGATCATCAAAACCCAGCAGCGCCTGCTGACGCTTCTCTTTTCGCACAGCGGCACGCACTTCCACCAGCGCGCGCGCAATCACCAAATCGCGCAGTGTAATAGGCTGAGCCAGGAACAGGTCGATGGCCGCAAACAGGCCATGATGCGGAGGATTCCCCTTTTTGGTTTTCTCCTCCAGCACCTGTTGTCCAAAACGCGCCAGCTCTGCGGGCACCTGATAATCCTGGGTTTCACTCTGTGCCCAGAAACTGACCTTATTCACCCACACCGGCAGGTTTTTACTGCTGTAGCTGCGTTTATCGACGTCGGACTGCCCCACCAGCGTCAGCACCTCTTCACCCACCGCGCGCCACTCGGCTTTCACCGCGTTAATACGCGCCAGGTTTTCGTTGTGGCGCGTCTTCAGCGTTTCGTCGTCAGCCGGTGGTAAACGCAGGTTGGGTGATTCGCCCTGTAGCCATGGCCGCAAGGTGGCAAGTAGTTGTTCCGGGCCGCTCCACTCGCTAACAATCACGCGGGCGATGTCCAGCGAGAGCGGATAACAGTGGCGACGCCAGAAATCGGCCGTGGCCTGACGCAGCAGCTGTTGCTCATCTTCAATCAGCTGCTGTTCAAACAGCATGCCTGATTCAAAGGCGTTGAGATTAAGCATGCGCTGACAGAAGCCGTGGATGGTAAAGATCGCTGCTTCATCCATCTGCCGCTCCGCCGCCAGCAACAGCGATGCCGCCTCTGCGGGCTGCGGCATTTCCTTTAGCAACTGCATCAGCATCGGATTGCGGCTGGTGCCGCGAATGCAGGCCAGCCGCAGCTCATGAATATTTTCGCGGATACGTCCGCGCAGCTCTGCAGTGGCTGCCTCAGTAAAGGTCACCACCAGAATTTCTTCGACCGACAGTGGCCGGGCATAGGCATGTTGCCCGCCCAGCCCCAACAACAGCCGCAAGTAAAGCAGACCAATGGTGAAGGTTTTGCCGGTTCCGGCAGACGCCTCAATCAGCCGCTCTCCACGCAACGGCAGCGTCAGAGGATTGAGCGGTTCTGGCGGCTGAATCAGACTCATTGCGCGTCGCTCTTAACCGACAGGGATTGCTGTAGCTTCTCTACCTGATCCCAGGTCGTGAAGCCTGGCAGTGGCGCGTAATCATCTTTGGTGGCGCCATCGTGGCTGCCGCCAATCTGCGAAATCATCGCCATTCCCTGCTGTTCGAGCACCGCTTTATGGAAGAAATCGGCCAGGCCCTGTGGCGTGAGTTTTTGAATCTGCTCGATGGCTTTTTCACGCGTATCGAAAGAAAAATTCTGCCGATTAAAGTCACGGCTGTAGCGATTCGCTTCTTCATCCAGGGTTTGCGGGCGCTGTTTTAAATCGTTGATCAGTGCCTGTTGATACTGGGCAAAATCTTCGGGTTTCATGTCGCGCAGGCGTTGCTCAGCCTGCGGATAAAACGCCTCAAAGCGCTGCATCAGATACGCCGGCTGCTTGCTGTTACTTTGTAGCAGGAAGCCAATCCCCCACTGGCGGCCAATCGGCATCTGATACGAGAACACCGCATAGCCCAGTTGTTCCTGGGTGCGCAGTTGGTTATAGAACCAGGGTTGGACAATCTGGCTCAACATAGTGCTGTTGGCCATGCTTTGATACTCGTCGTAGCCCAGCGGCACGTAAAGCGCTGCCAGTGCAGAGTCGGTGCTGCTTCCTGCGGTTTGCAGGTTGGCTTTCATGGCTTTATCAATCACCACGTAATCGCTGTGCCAGTAACTGTGGCCATCGCTGTGCAACTGCTGTTGCAGGTCGGCACCCAGCTGTTTAACGCGATCGGCAGAGAGGTTGCCCACCACCATCATTTCCGGCGTGGCGTTGCGCAATAACGCATCACGGTAATCCGTCACGTCTTTCAGCGTCAGATCTTTCACCAGCTTACGGCGTGTTTCACGCTGGGTGTAAGGCAGCTGTGACAGCATCTGCATCGGCTGTATCGCCTGCTCGAAGGCTTTGCCCTTCTCGGCGGCTTCCAGTCGATCCTGATACCAGGATTTCGCCTGTTCCAGCTGCTGTGCATCAGGCTGGAAGCTGGCGTAGCCCTCAACCAGTTTTTTCAGCAGCTCTGGCAGACGCTGGGTAAAGCCACTGGCGCTGAATACGATGCCGTCATCTTCACCGGTAGAGAAACTGATGCCGCCCACCGATGCCTGCGAGTTCAACTCATCCAGCGCCACGCTAGAGAGATAATCATTCAGACCAAATAGCACCTGCTGACGCGCATCATTGATGGCAGCTTTATTACGCAGCGCCAGGGTGATGGCCGCTTTAGGTTCGCTGGCGTAGAACTGACTCGGCATCCAGTAGATGCGCATACTGTCGCCGCTCGTTAGCGCTTCCGGATGAGTATAGGTTTTGCCATCGCCAGGGATGATGGAGAAATCGGAAGGGATGTAAGGATTCAACGTCGGCATCGACAGCTGAATCTGCGTGCCACGCTGCTGCCAGTCACTGAACTGTGCATCACCGATCTTATCGACCTGGTAAGGCGCATTCACAAAGTAGGCTTCTTTGTTGTGCGGCTCATTCGGGCTGATATACCAGATGCGGGAATTTTGCGGTGTCATCTCATCCAGACGAGATTTTATTGCCGCGGGATCGAAGTTATCCGCGAGGTACGGTGCATCCAATGTGTGATCCACCGGCACGCGCAGCATGGTATCCACTAACCATTCAATGTAATCCATATCGCGAGTGATCGACGGATAGCGGAAATCCAGCGCCAGCACATGCGACACTTCATCGAAATAGACCTTATCGATGCCTTTATTACGCAGCATATCGAGGTAGCTAAAGATGGCCGCCACCACTTCATCACGCTGAGCCAAACCTTTATCAGTCAAGGAGACCGTGATGGCAAACACGCCGCTGTTGCGGTCTGTCATTGGGTCGGCACCGGCATTCACGCCGTCGGCCAGCCCCTGCTTTTGCAGCCAGTCATTAAGGGTGTTTTTACTGCGGTTGCCCAGGATGTAGCTGATCAGCGTATCGGTTTTGCTGCGGAACTGGTCGCTGTTGTTGGCGATGCGGAATTCAACTTTAAGCTGTTTACGCGGCTGGGCGGGCACGTAGTGAATGATGATGCCTTTCTGGGCATCGGTCACCACCGGCACTTCGATTTTCGGCACGATGGCCTGATGGTTAGCCACTCGTCCAAAAGTCTGAACCGCAATATCGGCCATTTCCGGAAGCGATTTGTTGCTGTAAATCACTGCTTTCATCAGATTGGCAGAATAGTGGCTGTGATAAAAATCACTCAGCGCCTGATGCAAATTGCTGTCCGGCTTATCACGCAGCGTGTCGAGATTACCGCCTGAATAACGCGAGGCAGGATGCGCCGGGTTCAGGGTTTCCGCCCCAACCTGCGCCATGCGTAGCCCGTCACGCGAACGCGCCATGGTGAGTTCTGCATTGACCGCATGACGTTCACGATCGGCATTGACCGGATCGAGCAAAGGCTCAGCAATGGCATCAGCAAGACGATCCACCGCGGGTTGCAGTGCATCGTTCTCCACTTCCAGATAGAAAGCGGTGCGATAAGACGCGGTGCTGGCATTGTGACTGCCGCCGTGCTTTTTCAGGAATTCTGCCAGGTTATCCGGCTGCGGATAACGTTTTGATCCCATCAACACCATATGTTCGGTGTAGTGCGCCAGACCAAGCTGTTGATTGGGATCGTCCAGTGAGCCGATGGGCAGCGTGAGTGCGGCCAGTGATTTCGGTGCATCTTTATCAGACACCAGCAACACCGTCATACCGTTATTAAGCGTGATGGCCTGATAGCTGCGCGGATCGTGATCGCTTTTTCGAATCGTTTCATTGATGGGCTGCCAGCCGCGATCGCTATCGGCAAAGGCATTCAGCGCCAGCATGCTCAGCAGCAGCGCTCCCATCCAGCGTGCGTAAATCCGCATTTAAACCCCTTTCTTTACCCTTTACCGCTGGCTGTGTGCCCAGCGGCGCAATAAACAACTTTTTTATGATTTTGAGAACACCCGCAAAAGCGGCGTTACCCGATTGCTATTCATCATCTTGATGCGCGAGGCGCACCGGTAAATACCACTGGCGAGCAGCGGCAACAATCACCTCTACCGCCTCATCATCCAGCGTACGACTCAGGCGCTGCAGATAAGGATCGCTGCCTTCGCCCTCCACCTGAAAACCACCCTGCCAGGCTTGCAGCAATTTGTTAAATGCCTTTTTCTGCGTGGCTTCATCATCCAGCAGTTGGCGGGATTTACGATCAAAACTGGCATCCAGCCACGCGCCACCCGATTTGTTCAGCAACATCAACGGTTCCGTCATCCCTGCCTGATAAGCCGCCACGTATTCGCTCAACAGTGACAGCGCGGGCTCAGCGTCAATGGCTTTAAAACGCCAGCGACTCTGTTTGCGCCCGTACATGCGGCTTTCTCCTTTGCCGCCCAGTGCGCAATAAACCAGATGCTCCAGCCACAATAGCAGGCCATCGTTCATATTCAGCACGCCCGGACGCCAGCGTAATAGCCCATCAGCTTGCACCTGGGTTAACCAGCCGGTCAACTGCACTCCGTTAAGCGGCAGATTGATTTCCCAACTCTCTGCGTGCTGGCGCTGCCCACTCACTTCCGCGGCCACTTCCTGCATCTCTTCGGTCTGGCTCTGCCAGAAAAGTTCCCCAAAAGCACCATAAGGCAGATTGCCTGCTGCTCGATGACGCGCATAAAGCTGAGCGGGATCCTCACCGTTGACCAGGGTATTCAGTATCTGCGCATTGATTTGATAACGTTCCAGACTATCCGGGGCAAATGGCTCGCTGTCCGGCAGTTCGCTCTCTTCCATCCAGAAGGCAACGCCCAGCCGCTGCAGGAACCAGGCACGCACCGGATGGCGCCAGAAGCGCAGCAGTTGCTCAAGCGAGAGCGTTTCCAGCGGCAGCGGCGGCAACGGTTGCACAAAGGCGGGTTGTGCCACGCCACTGGCGGTAGCAGCAGGCAACCACTCCACCGCGAAGCTCTGCCCATATGCATCAGGGCGGAAATTTTCTGCCGCAAAGGGCATGCGGCTGTGCAGCTTCTGTAAATGCTCACGTACGCGCTGTTCGCTAACGTCGGGCTCACACGCTTCGTCGCCCGGCAGACAAAAACTCTGACCGAGATAATCCACTAACTCCGTCACCAGCACCGAGGGATAACGCTCGGTGTTGTCCTGAATCGCGCGGCCGATATAGCTGATGTAGAGCTGATGCTGTGCCGAAATCAGCGCTTCGAGGAACAGATAGCGGTCATCATCACGGCGGCTGCGATCGCCTTTGCGTGCCTGCTGCTGCATCAGGTCAAAACCGAGCGGCGCAAGCGTGCGTGGATAGACGCCATCGTTCATCCCCAGCAAACAGACGACTTTGAACGGAATCGAACGCATTGGCATCAGGGTACAGAAGTTTATCGGGCCGGCCAGGAAACGCTGACTGATACGCTGCTGATCGAGGCGCGAGCGCAACTCATCGCGCAGTAAAGTAACGGGAATCGGCTGCTGATAATCAGCCTGCATACCCTGCTCAATAATCTGTTTCCACTGCGTTTCAACCAGCAGTAACGCCGCGTCGCTTTCTGCATCGCCGTTGAAGAAACTGTCGATCAACTCGCGGCACAGCGGCAGCCACTCCGGTAGCGAACGCTCACCGGTCAGTCGGGTGCGCCATGCTTCAAGACGAGAGAGTAATTCGGCCAGGTGTCCGGCCAGCTCGGCAATCAATCCGCTGGATTCGTCGTAAGGCAGAATGCCCTGCCAGTCACCGTTGCGGCTTTCCAGCGCGTAACCCAGTAGCATGCGCTGCAGGCCGAAGCGCCAGGTATGTTGACCGGTGGCAGGAAGTGCCAATGCTTCGACGCTCGCATCATCCAGCCCCCAGCGAATGCCGGATTCCATCACCCAGCGGCGCAGCAGGCGCAGACCGCTCTCATCCACCGAGAAGCGCTGTGCCAGCGCAGGCACTTCCAGCAGCGCCAGTACTTCTTCAGAAGCAAAGCGGCTGTCTGGTAATGCCAGCAAGCTCAGCAGGGCCATGATCGCCGGGTGGGCCTGACTGGCGCGGCGATCCGAGATGGCAAACGGCAAATAACGATCCGCTGGCGCACTGGCAAATGCCGCCTGAATAAAAGGCGCATAGCTATCGATATCCGCCACCATCACGATGATGTCGCGCGGCTTCAGGTCGGGATCGGCTTCCATCAGTGCCAGCAGATGATCCTGTAGCACTTCCACTTCACGCTGAGCGCTATGACACACCTGCAGCGTGATGGTGCGGTCGTCGGGATCGAGCACACGTTTCTTGCTGCTGTTGCCCAATTCATCGGCATGCAAACCGATCACTGCATTGTCATCAAGGTTGAGCAGATCGGCTTGCAGACTGTGCAGCAGGTTGTCCTGCGGCATCTCAACAAAGGCATCAATATCGTTAGCGGCGGATTCCATCTGACTCAGCAAAAACAGATTATCGCGCCCCAGTTTCCCCCACGAGGCCAATAATGGATTAGTGAGTTGCTGCTCGCCGAGTTCATTGAACAGCGTCTGCGCGACTGCAGGATCGCGGAACAGCGGCTGTGCCTCGTCAGACTGCATGCGGCGACGTTTCCGGCTCTGCAATTTCGCGAGGAAAGCGTAATCCTGAATATCGCCCCAGTAGTGGCGGCAGGGATTGGTAAACAGCAGATGAATATCGATATGGCGGCCAAGGGCTTCCAGCGCCTGCAAATACACGGGCGGCAGCGCGGAGATACCACAAATAAACACGCGCTGCGGCAATCCCGCCGGTGGCGTTTCGGCCTGCTCCAGCGCATGGATAAAGCGCGCATACAGGTTGGCGCGGTGCCACATCGGCTGGCCTAGCTGCTCGGTGAACGCCACCAAATCGCGCCACAGCGGTGCCTGCCACTGCTGGGCATCGCTCAGGCCGTCAATGAGTTCTCCGCGTTCCCAGCTGTTGAGCCAGTCAGATCGATACACCAGATATTGGTCAAACAGATCGGCAACACGTGCGCTGAGCTGATACAGCTTACGCTTGTCATCGTCATCATTGAGGTAGTGACGTAATGGCTGGAACGCATCCTGCTCCAGCAAGGTGGGCAAGCGGTGCATCAGTTTCCAGCTCATGCTGGCTTTGGTGAAAGCGCTCTCCTCTGGAATACCGGGCAGCACTTTGACAAACATGTTCCAGATAAAGGTCGCAGGCAGCGGAAAGTCGATATTCGCTGCGATACCAAAACTGTTTGCCAGCTCCATCTGCAGCCACTGCGCCATGCCGGGGCTTTGCACCAGCACCTGTTCGGCCGCGAGCGCATCGTTGAGCGGCTGGTTTTCAATCAGAATGCCTGCCAGATTTTTCAACAGATCGAGCTGATTGGAGTGGTAAACCCGGAACATAAATCTCCTTGAGAGGGAAAACAGCGCAGCCTGGTCACTCTACCCTGTATCGTTAACGATGCCTATCATCGAGGTCACCTTAGTGACAATTGAGCTGAGCCAGGCTGGCGCTGCGCTGTTGCGAACCCGTTACCGTGACGCGCTCCAGCACGCATCCTATACCCACGCTTTGCTGCTGCCGCTCAATCTGCCAGCCCGCCACCTCGCGACCCAGCAAGGCTTGTCCGGCAACTTGCCATGCCTGCCGTTGCTGCCACTGTTGACTAAACCCTAAGGCCAGCGCGCGATGGTATTGCAACAGCGTGCTGATGGTCATCGCCAGCAGTAGCATCGCCACCAGCGTTTCTGCCAGGCTAAAGCCCTGCTGATCCTGCCTGCGGCTGGCAGTGCTCCGGTTTAGACAATGGACAGTAGTCAATCCAGCCATGTGCCTGGGGTTGCAGCCGATAGTTACGCGGCGAGACCCATTGCCAGAGGCGGAGATCACTCTTTTCATCCTGACCCAATAACAGCGCATTGCCCTCCTCCATCTGCAATAAGCAGCTTAACCACTGGTGCGCGGACAGCTGCTGGCATTGCCAACCGGACGCTGTCTGCCAACTCTGCATCAGCCCCCATTGCAGCGCAGCCTGTGCCTGCGCAAAATCTTTGTGATGCTGCTGCGTATCAGCCACCAGCACCATGCCCTGTGACAACTGCGTGCGCGTGGCATGCAGCGTCAGGCTACCGAGCAGTAACAGCATCAACACCATGCCCAGCGTGCTGTTGCCGTGCTGTCTCATAAGTTTCGTCCCTCAATCCAATACTCAACCTGCAGACTTTGTGCACCCGATCGCCCCGTCAAATGGAGCATTAACCGTGTGCCCTGCCGCATCACGCTAAAATGCTCGATGGTGAGGAAAGCGGGATCGGTAAGGCGTTCCCAACCGTTGCCATTGCAGTTATCCACTGCGCGCTGCATTTCCAGCTGCCCGCTGCGCAACCGATAGCCGTAAAAGTCACTGTCACTGCTGCCCACATCTTCCCAGCGCCCATTGCTGTTTTCATCCCAGCGCAGCAGCACACAACTGCCACTCGCAGCCAGAGTCAGTGCGGGGCCAGTACACTGCCCATGACAGTATCCCGCGCGCTGTAACGCCTTTTGCAGCGTATGGGAAAGCTGCTGTAGCTCCTGTTGCAACTGCACGCGCTGCTGCAGGCGCAGATTTTGCTCCAGCAGCAGCGGCAAAAATCGCCCCACACTCACCATCAATATCGCGCCTACTGCCAGGGCAATCAGCATCTCCAGCAGGCTGAAACCGGCCTCCGCTACTCGCACCCTTTCTCTCCCGTCTGGCAGGCGCGAATGCGTGCTCGCGCAGAAATAATCACTCGCCAGCGACCGGCCGCGCTTTCAATCTCAATGCTGCCAGGGCGCGCCACGTCACGCCGTCCAAAGAACCCCGGCTCGCCGATGATGGCACTGAAGCGCACATCGGCATGCGGCGGTGCTAACCACCAACGTGAAGGCAATTCACAGCCCTCCGCTGGTTTTACGCCCACGCCCAGGCAGCCGCGTTCGCCGGGAATCAGCCACAGACTGAGATCGCTGTTATGCCAGTTCGCGTGGGCGCGCAGCCGCAAAAGAAAACCCTGCAACTGCTGCACGCTATCGCGCAGTTGTTGATGCTGTTGCCAGCGCTGCCAACTGTGCAGGGCGCCGAGGCTGAGTATGCCAGCGATCACCATCACCAGTAGCAGCTCTGGCAGGGTGAAACCGAGGTTTGCGTGTTTGTTCATGGCGGCAACGGTGCGCCTCTGCTGCAAGAGCAACAAGGCAATAAAAAGCATGATGGAAAGCGTCGCGCAGGCTATTTTCGCGCGGTACAGGCAGAGACAAATATTTGCGAGGCGGATGCAGATAACAGAGATAAAAAAGCCCCGCACAGTGGCGGGGCTTCAGCGTGATGTCGAGTGCGTTTACACCGCGACTGGCGCTTTAATGGCTGGATGCGGGTCGTAACCTTCAATCTCAAAATCTTCGAAGTTGTAGTCGAAGATAGAAGCAGGCTTACGCTTGATCACCAGTTTCGGCAACGGGCGCGGCTCGCGCGTCAGCTGCAACTGTGCCTGTTCCAGGTGGTTGCTGTACAGATGGGTATCACCACCGGTCCAGACAAAATCACCCACTTCCAGATCGCACTGCTGCGCCACCATATGCACCAGCAGCGCATAGCTGGCGATATTGAACGGCAGGCCGAGGAAGATATCGCAGGAGCGCTGATAGAGCTGGCAAGAGAGCTTGCCGTTTGCCACGTAGAACTGGAAGAACGCATGGCACGGTGCCAGCGCCATCTGATCCAGCTCGCCCACGTTCCATGCCGACACAATGATGCGGCGTGAATCGGGATCGCGCTTCAACTGCTCAATCACTTTGCTAATCTGGTCGATCTCTTCGCCTGACGCACTGCCCCAGCTGCGCCATTGCTTACCGTAGACCGGTCCTAAATCGCCATTCTCATCGGCCCACTCGTCCCAAATCGTCACCTTGTTATCTTTCAGGTAGCTGATATTGGTTTCGCCTTTCAGGAACCACAGCAGCTCATGAATGATCGAACGCAGGTGCACTTTCTTGGTGGTGACCAGTGGAAAACCGTCCTGCAAATTGAAACGCATCTGGTGGCCGAAAATCGACAGGGTGCCCGTACCGGTACGGTCGGCTTTCTCTGCGCCTTCATTCAGCACATGTTGCATTAAATCCAGATACTGTTTCATTTTACCTCACGAGTTTGTTGCTGCGGACGACGACGGAACGCCCAGATCATCATAATCACACCGGCCAGAATCATTGGGATCGAGAGAATCTGCCCCATGCTGATGCCGCCTTCAAACAGGCCAAGTTGGGCATCCGGCTGACGGAAGAACTCGACGATGATGCGGAAAGCGCCATAGCCAATCAGGAACAGGCCAGAGACGCTGCCCATCGGACGCGGCTTGCGAATAAACAGGTTGAGGATGATGAACAGCACGATACCTTCGAGGAACAGTTCATACAGCTGCGAAGGATGACGCGGCAAAACACCGTAAGTGCTCAGCAGTTGCTGATACTGCGGATTGTTTGCTGCTAGTGCGATATCTTCACTGCGCGAACCCGGGAAAAGCATCGCGAATTTGAAGTTAGGATCGACACGGCCCCACAGCTCGCCATTGATAAAGTTGCCAAGACGACCGGCACCTAAACCAAATGGAATCAGCGGCGCAATGAAATCAGACACCTGGAAGAACGTGCGTTTGGTACGGCGCGCAAACACCAGCATCACCACGATCACCCCAATCAAGCCACCGTGGAACGACATACCGCCATCCCAGACTTTGAACAGATAGAGTGGATTATCGAGGAACAGCGGCAGGTTATAGAACAGCACGTAGCCGATACGGCCACCGAGGAACACGCCAAGGAAGCCTGCATACAGCAGGTTTTCCACTTCTTCTTTTTTCCAGCCGCTGCCGGGTTTGTTGGCACGGCGCACCGCCAGCCACATAGCAAATACAAAGCCCACCAGATACATCAAACCGTACCAGTGAAGCGAAATCGGTCCGATGGAGAAAATTACCGGATCGAATTGGGGAAACGAAATGTAGCCGTTAGTCATCTTTCACCATCGTTTTTTCTGCCCTGAAACGGGTCTGGCTAAGGGGTCATACAATAAAAGGCTGCGCATGATAGCACAGCCGCTTTTCACAATTGCCGCGGAAATGTAAACGCCGTTAACGGCCGCCGCGAATCAAACCGCCCAGGCCACGTCGCTCCATAAACGCGGACACCAGATGGCGCACTTCAGAAGCGGTATGGGCCGCCACGCCATTCTCACTGAGCTTCTGCGTTTCCTCGTGATCGAGGTGACGCAACAGATACTTCACGCGCGGAATGTTTTTACCGTTCATGCTGAGGTGGTGATAACCCATGCCCACCAGCAGCGCGACGCACATGGGATCGCCGGCCATTTCACCACACAGGCAGAGTTCCAGTTTGGCCTGACGGGCTTCATGGGCAATGCTTTGCAGCGCGCGCAGCATCGCCGGATGCAGCGGATCGTAGAGATTCGCCACACGGGTATTGTTGCGATCCACCGCCAGCAGATACTGCGTCAGATCGTTGGTGCCCACCGAAATGAAGTCCACACGATCCGCCAGATGCGGGATCATAAACAGCATGGAGGGCACTTCGATCATCACGCCAATACGCGGTTTCGGGATCACATAACCCAGCATCTCTTCCACTTCGCGACCGGCACGATCGATCAGGCGACGCGCATCGTCGATCTCATCGATATGGCTGATCATCGGTAGCAGAATGCTGAGATTGCCGGATGCCACGTTTGCACGCAGCATGGCGCGTACCTGCACCAGGAAGATTTCTGGCTGGTCGAGCGTCAAACGAATACCGCGCCAGCCAAGGCAAGGATTCTCTTCACTGATCGGCATGTAAGGCAGCTGTTTATCGGCCCCGACATCCAGGGTACGCAACGTCACCGGCTTGTTGTAGAACAGTTGCAGCATGCCCTGATATTGCGCCACCTGCTCCTCTTCCGACGGGAAGCCGTTGTGCAGCATAAACGGGATTTCAGTGCGGTACAGGCCAATGCCATCCACCCAGTTATCCAGCTTCTGTTCATGCTCAGGGCTCAGGCCCGCATTCAGCATCACCTGCACCCGTTCGCCGCTTTTCAGCTCGCCGGGTTGCTCCACCACGCCTTCCGCCATTTTGCTCAGCGCGTTCTCTTCGGTGATTAGGCGTTGATACTCCTGCACCAGCACCGGTTCAGGATCGATCAGCACTTCACCGCGATAGCCATCGACGATCAGCAGGCGTTTGTTGAGCTGCGCAGGGATGATATCCGCACCCATTACGGTGGGAATGCCCATGGCGCGTGTCAGGATGGCCGCATGGGAATTGGCGGCACCATCACGCACAACCACACCGGCTAAACGTTCCTGTGGTAGCTCTGCCAGCGTAGTGGCGGTGAGTTCATCTGCCACCAGCACGAAGCGCTCAGGCCAGGCATTTGTACCAACCAGCGTATCATCGAGGTGAAACAGCAGACGTTGTCCAAGCACGCGCAAATCACCCGCGCGCTCGCGTAAATATTGATCCTGCAGACTGGCAAACTGTTCGGCGAACTTCTCGATCACCGTTTTGACCGCCCACTCGGCAACCGATCCGCGATCGATCTCAGCAAACAGATCTTTTTTCAGGCGGGCATCGGTTAACAGGTGCGAGTAAAGATCGAAGATCGCCGCACTCTCTTTCTGCACGCTAGCAGTAAAGCGTTTGCTGAAGCGGCGAAATTCATTGCCCGCCTCGCCCATTGCCAGCACCAGACGCTCACGTTCACGCTGCACATCCAGCGTCGAGGCCGCCGATACCTGATCCAGTAAGGGCTGAGTTTCATCAACCCAACCAGGCGCGACCGCCACACCAGGCGCTGCCGCGATGGCTTTCACCCGCGTCTGACGGAACTGACCAAACAGTTGGCCGAGCTGCGATTGCGACAACAAGCCCGCCATCTGCGTGGCCAGCGTCACCAGGAAAGATTCTTCGCTTTCGTCGAATTGACGATGTTCGCGCTGTTGAACCACCAGTACGCCAAGCAGTTGGCGACGGCTGATAATCGGCACGCCGAGGAAAGAGCGATAACGCTCTTCTTTTACAGAAGGAATGTATTTGAAACTGGGATGGCTTTGCGCGTCGGCAAGGTTAATCGGCTCGGCTAAACGTCCGACGAGCCCGACAATACCTTCATCAAACGCCAGCGTGACGGTGCGGCCGCGCGGCTTTTTCAGCCCGCGCGTCGCCATCAGGTAGTAGCAACGACGATCGTGATCTGCGAGATAAACCGAGCAGACCTCGGTATCCATCGCAAGGCAAATTTCGTTTACCAGAATGTCGAGTGCTTCATTCAGACGCGGAGCACTCGCCACTTTCTCTACTATTTCGCGCAACTGAGTGAGCATAAAGGGCGTGGCCTATCCTCTTTTACGTCGATGAGCGGCATTGTTATTACGCTGCCCCGCACTCTCCTGCATAGACATCACCACGCCAGCGAATTCTTTCATCACGCGGCGGTAGACATCACGCTTGAAAGAGACGACCTGACGCACCGGATACCAAAAGCTAACCCAGCGCCAACCATCAAACTCAGGTGTGCTGCTGTGTTGCACATTGATCTCCGCGTCACTACACATCAACTGCAGAAGAAACCACTTTTGTTTCTGGCCGATACACACCGGCTTTGTGTCCCAACGCACCAAACGTTTTGGCAACTTGTAACGTAACCAGTTACGGGTTGAAGCAAGTATTCGAACATCTTTGCGGTGTAAACCCACTTCTTCGAACAGTTCGCGATACATCGCCTGTTCAGCGGTTTCACCCGGATTGATGCCTCCCTGAGGAAATTGCCAGGAGTGCTGTCCAAAGCGCCTGGCCCATAACACTTGTCCTTGCCTGTTACAGATTACGATACCAACATTCGGGCGGTAGCCATCATCATCGATCACTGGACTACCTCAAAGCTAAATTTGAATAGCCTGATTGTTTCACACTCCTTACAGGCGGTAAACCACTGGATATACGGGGCGATAGCAGAATAACAACAGGATAACTCACAGAGTTTAGCCAAGTTATAAACAGCGGAGGGGTTTTCCGGGCGATCTTATTCACCTTTTCTGTGGATAGCTTTGTGAAGAACACGGGAATGAGTTGAATAACCACTTCAGAAAATTCTCATACACCTAACGGGGAATGGCACTAAAATCACTATTTTTCATAGTGATAGAGAAAAATGACAGTACTATTTCAGCGCGGAGATTTTTATGAATACCCTGAAGTTCGATTAGCTGCTCAAAGATCCACCACAGTCGCTTTTATCCACAGATAATGCCCTAAACCTGGTCAAAGAAAGGAAAAAAAGCGTTCAAATCACTAAAGTCAAGGCTGTAAATCGAAACAGGGGTGCTCTGCAAGGGGGGTTATCCCACCTTTCTGTGGATAAGTAGTCTGGAGATCCTGTTCATTGTCGATAACAAACTGGGATAACCTTGTCATAGCATCCACAACCGTCCGGCAATGCAAATAAAAAAGCACGCTTAATCATGCTATTATCACGGTTATTCACGCGGTACACATGTGGAAAACTCGCATCCGCCCGCGCTGTACATCCTTTAACCAATATGAGCTTTGCCATGAATTCCCCCGTTTTATTGCCGACGCCACCACAAAGTGAAGCGGAATTGCTGCAACGTGCACAACAGCTGGCAGGCCAGACTTTTGCTGGACTGGCAGCGCAGCTGGGCTTGCCGGTGCCTGCCGATTTGCGACGGGATAAAGGCTGGGTTGGTATGCTGATTGAGCTGCACCTTGGCGCCAGCGCAGGCAGTAAGGCGGAACAGGATTTCGCTCATCTTGGTATCGAACTCAAAACTATTCCCGTGGATGCACTGGGCAAACCGCTGGAAACCACTTTCGTCTGTGTCGCGCCCTTAACCGGCAACAGCGGCGTGACCTGGGAATCCAGCCATGTGCGCCACAAGTTGGCTCGCGTGTTGTGGATCCCGATTGAAGGGGATCGTGCCCTGCCCCTCGCGGATCGTCGTGTGGGATCGCCGCTGTTATGGCAACCGAGCGAGGAAGAAGATCAGCAGCTGCGTGAAGACTGGGAAGAGTTGATGGATATGATCGTGCTGGGTCAGGTGGAACGCATCACTGCCCGTCACGGCGCCTGGCTGCAGATCCGCCCGAAAGCCGCCAATAGTAAAGCGTTGACCGAAGCCATTGGTGAACATGGAGAGCCTATAATGACGCTACCGCGCGGTTTTTATCTCAAGAAAAGCTTTACCGGACCGCTGCTGGCGCGCCATTTTTTACTGTAACTGACTGGACTCGTGACACGATCAGTCCGGCTCTCTTAATCGGGCCGACTTTTGGTACAGCAAAGCGGCAAGCACGCTCATCCTCCGGGCACTGGCCCAAGTCAGTGGCTGAGGCAAATGAACATAGCCAACGTACCTGAAACTTGACGCATCACGTGTATAATCGTCGTTTAATTTTCGTTTAGGATTGAATGATTCATGTTTGACTGGATTGCTGATCCCAATGCCTGGCTGGCACTGGGAACATTGACCATTCTGGAAGTGGTTTTGGGTATCGACAACATCATCTTCCTGTCGCTGGTTGTCGCTAAACTGCCGAAACACCAACAAAATAAAGCACGCCGCCTCGGTCTTATGGGCGCCATGCTGATGCGCCTGGGCCTGCTGGCATCCATCGCCTGGGTTGTGCGCCTGACTAATCCGCTGTTTACCCTGATGGATCACAGCTTCTCTGCGCGCGATCTAATTCTGCTGTTTGGTGGTCTGTTCCTGCTGTGGAAATCCAGCATGGAGATTCATGAGACTATTGAAGGCGCCGAAGGTGAGCACAAAACCAACGTCCACTCCTTCTTTGGCGCCATCGTGCAGATCATGTTGCTGGACATTATTTTCAGCCTTGATTCGGTGATCACGGCGGTAGGTTTGTCCGATCACCTGTTCATTATGATGGCGGCGGTGGTGATTGCCGTATTGATGATGATGTTTGCCGCACGCTCTATTGGTGAGTTTGTTGAACGTCATCCTTCGGTGAAAATGCTGGCGCTGGCGTTCCTGATTCTGGTCGGCTTTACCCTGATTCTGGAGAGTTTCGGCATCCATGTACCAAAAGGTTACATTTATTTTGCCATGTTCTTCTCCATGGCCGTGGAGTGCCTGAACCTTATGCGCAGCAAGAAAAGCGCGGCTTAACGATGTCAAGGGCGAGCGCATCTCGCCCTTTAATTTTAGGAATGATGCGATTACGTCAGCCAGCGAAAGCATTTATTACTACACTTTTGCAGTTGAAGTAGGTTGAGGAAGATAAGAATGAAAGGGTTGGTGAGTGTCTTGGGTATTATGCTGGTCGCGCTGACATTGAGTGGTTGCAGCAGTAATTACGTGATGGCGACCAAAGATGGCCGCATGATTAAGACCGATGGCAAACCGTCCATCGATAAAGAAACGGGTTTGGTGCAGTACACCGATGATCAAGGTCATGTGATGCAGATAAATGGTGACGAGGTCTCCACCATCATTGAGCGTTAAGTGCCAAATTCGATTGCCTGCACGATTTTTTCCCCGGTGCAGGCGATTTCCCGAACTTTCCCCCCTTCCTTCCGCGCCGCTTCACAGGATATAGTCCCAGAGGACACAACATTCCCTTTCATAATGAAAAAAGGAAGCCGGCAATGCATTATCACCGCATCCCCCACAGTACGCTGGAAGTCAGCCAACTGGGGTTAGGAACCATGACGTTTGGTGAGCAAAACAGCGAAGCCGACGCCCACGCGCAACTCGATTACGCGATTAGCAGTGGCATCAACTTAATTGATACCGCTGAAATGTATCCGGTGCCACCGCGCCCGGAAACCCAGGGATTAACCGAACAGTACATTGGTAGCTGGCTCAAAAAGCGCGGCAGCCGTGACAAGATCATTCTGGCCAGCAAAATTGCCGGCCCGGTGCGCGGCGCAGATGCGTCGATTCGCCCTCAACAGGCGCTGGATCGCAAAAACATTCGTGAAGCGCTGGATGCCAGCCTGAAGCGTCTGAACACCGATTATCTCGATCTCTACCAGCTGCACTGGCCGCAGCGTCAGACCAACTACTTTGGCAAACTCGGCTATCAATACAGCGAAACCACCGCCAACGTGACGCTGCTGGAAACGCTGGAAGCGTTGAATGAGCAGGTGCGTGCGGGCAAGATTCGCTACATCGGCGTGTCCAACGAAACCGCATGGGGCGTGATGCGCTATCTGCAGCTGGCTGAGAAGCACGAGCTGCCGCGTATTGTCACCATCCAGAACCCGTACAGCCTGCTGAACCGCAGCTTTGAAGTGGGCTTAGCGGAAATCAGCCAGCACGAAGGCGTTGAACTACTGGCCTATTCAAGCCTGGCGTTTGGTACGCTGAGCGGAAAATATCTGAATGGTGCGAAACCTGCCGGTGCGCGTAATACGCTGTTCAGCCGCTTTACCCGCTACAGCGGTGAGCAATCGAATCAGGCGATTGCTGCGTATGTGGATTTGGCGAAGAAGCACAATCTGGATCCGTCGCAGATGGCACTGGCTTACGTGCGTCAACAGCCGTTTGTGGCCAGTACCCTGCTGGGCGCGACGACAATGGAACAGTTGAAGACAAACGTGGAGAGTTTCAACCTGACGCTGAATGCCGATGTGTTAGAGGAACTGGAAGCGATTCATCGTCAGTATACTTACCCAGCACCTTAACCGGCACTTTACCGTAGCGGCGCGATTTATCGCGCTTTTCTGCAGCAGCACGACCGCTGGCAGATACGCAATAAATTGCGCCGCTACGACATTCTGCTTTGCTTACTTGCGCGATTTCCACCACAGCACAGCAATCGCCACGGCGAAAATCCCACCGAATCCAATACCCGTTGCCACAGCTGGCGCACCCAATCTGACGGCAATGGTGTACAGCCCCAGCATCACTAACATCGCGATGTTTTCACCGAAGTTCTGCACAGCAATCGCATTGCCCGCGCCTACCGAATCTTTCCCGCGCTCTTGCAGCAGCGCATTAAGCGGCACCACGAAGAAGCCCCCCAGCGCACCAATCACCATCAGCACCAGATAAGCATTCAGTAAGCTGGTTTGCAGTGAGAACACCACCACCATCACACCAATCAAAATGCCCGCTGGCATGCAACGGCGCACGGTTTGCAGCGTCACCAGCTTCGCCGCCGCGGCAGCGCCAATCACAATGCCGATCGCCACCATGGCGTTCAGCGTGGTGGGCGTTTTATTGTCAGTGATACCAAGCGCTACCGGCACCCACAGCACCAGCAGGAAACGCAGCGTGACACCCGCGCCCCAGAACATACTGGTGCCAAGCAGGGAAAAACGCGTTTCACCTTTGCGCCACAGCAGCAAAGCGGAATCTTTGAAACTGCGGAACATGGTGCCAAACTTCCAGCTCTGGCCTGGTCGCGCGGCTAGCAGCTTAGGAACAAAGATATTCGCCACCACTGCCAGCGCGTAAGTGAGTGCACACACAATCAGTGCGGCCAGCAGATTCCAGTCCGCCATAATACCGCCCGCCACTGAACCCAACAGGATTGCAGCAATAGTAGAGGACTCCATCAGACCGTTGGCCTTCACCAGCCGCTCTCCACTGGTGATTTCGGTGAGGATGCCGTATTTGGCAGGCGAGTAGGATGCCGCACCAATGCCCACCAGCGTGTAGCCGAGGAACGGATTAAAGCCGAAGCAGATAATCAGCGCGCCCAGCAGCTTGAGGCTGTTGGCGAACATCATCACCCGGCCTTTGGCAAAGCTGTCTGCCATCTGTCCGACAAAAGGCGCGAGCAGGATGTAAGTGGCCACAAACATCATCTGCAGAATCGGCTGGCTCCAGTCGGGATAGAGCTGGCTTTTCAGCACCGCCAGCGTGGCAAACAGCAGAGCGTTATCACCAAATGCCGAGAAAAACTGCGCCACGATCACCGCCATCATATTGCGTGACAGTAACGGTGAATCGGGATTTACCGCCTGACTCATGCCTGCTCCTCTTCGGCCAGCTGTTTCAGGCTGACGTAGTCTGGTTTTCCGCTACCCAGTTGTGGCAGCTGTTTCATAAAGCGAAGGTCACGTGGTACCGCCAGTTCTGGCGCACCAATTTCGCGGGCGGCTTTAAGCAGTTGCTCGCGGTTCAGCTCGCTGTCGGTAGTGAACAACACCAAGGCTTCACCACGATGACCATCAGGACGCAGCGAGGCGGCATGTTGTTTCTCACCAGACGCTTTCAGCGCAATTTGCTCAACGCTTTCCAGTGACACCATCTCGCCAGCGATTTTGGCGAAGCGTTTGGCTCGGCCCTGAATTTGGCAGAAGCCGCCCTCGTCGAAGCTGACAATATCTCCGGTGTCGTACCAACCGGCTTCCATCTCGCCTTCGCCGTTATCAGCTACCGGCTTCTCCAGCACGCCGGGATTTTCAACACGTAGATAACCGTTCATCACGTTTGGACCGCGCAGTTGCAGACGACCGCCCTGCTCGATGCCCGGCACCGAGATCAGACGCGAATCCATGCCCGGCAAGATGCGGCCCACAGTGTGAGTTTTGGCCGCCATCGGTACGTTGATCGCCACCACTGGCGCGCACTCTGTCACGCCATAACCTTCAAGAATACGAATGCCATACTTCTCGGCATAGATTTGTCGTGTGCCTTCCTGCAGTTTCTCAGCCCCCGCCACCACATAGCGCAGGCGTGCAAAATCATACGGGCTGGCAAAACGCGCATAGTTACCGAGGAAAGTTGAGGTGCCAAACAGCACGGTGCAGTTCCGGTCATACACCAGCTCTGGCACGATGCGGTAGTGCAGCGGGCTCGGATAAAGGAACACCTGCGCGCCGGTCAGTAGCGGGGTAAACAGGCCGACCGTGAGTCCGAAAGCATGAAACAGTGGCAACGCCGACATAAAACGATCGCGCGGGGTGAAATCCGCCACGGTACGAATCTGTTCAACGTTAGCCAGCAAGCTTTTGTGCGAGTGCACCACGCCTTTGGGATTACCTTCCGAACCCGAAGTGAACAGCACCATCGCGGCATCTTCCGGCTGCTGCTTAACCTGTGCGCGACGCGGCATCAGCAGGTGCGCCAGGATCCACAACTTGTCTTTCAGCGTGACGGTGTCTTTCAGGTCTTCGAGGTAGATCCACTGGACTTCCGTTAAGCCTTCCGGCAGGTGCTCCAGGTTGCCCTTTTCGAGGAACTGGCGCGAGGTGAACACGGTTTTGACCTGGGAAGCGGTAAGCGCTGCACGCATGCCGTTGACGCCCGCGGTGTAGTTGAGCATCGCCGGGATACGCCCGCGAAGTGACGCCCCGAGAATCGCCGCCACCGTGACCGTAGCATTGGGCAGCAGCAGGCCAACGTATTCGCCCTGCTGGCTGTAGCGCTCAAGAATACGGCCGACGCCGAGCGATTTTTTCAGCAGACCGGTATAGCTATCCGGCTTGAAGTTGATGTCTTCGACGCAAGGTTTCGTCAGGCCATAACGCCGGCGTGCATTGAGGAAGGCTTCAAACAGCGTTTCTCGTGGACGCACCGCCATGCGCGCTTCCATCATCACATGATGTAAGTGCTCACCGGCTAATACGCGACGATCGCGTGCGCGTTTGGCTTCCGGCATCGGAATGACGGTGGCAGGTAAGACGCTTAAGGTGATGCGGGGGAACAGGCGACGTTTGAACACGCCCGCCAGTCGCCCAAACGGCGTGTACTCCGCGCCTTCGATGCGCATCGGGACCACGGTCGCACCTGATTTCGCCGCGACAAAGCCCGCACCGCTGTAGATCTTCATCAGCGATCCCGTCACCGTGATGCGCCCTTCCGGGAAGATCACCACCGGACGACCTTCATTGATCATGCGCACCAGATGTTTGATCGACATCGGCTTGGTGGGATCGAGCGGCACGAAATCGATGATCGGCTTCAGGAGCCGCATATACCATTGATCGCTGATCGAGGAATAGACGGCGAACACCGGTTTGATAGGCAGGAACAGCGCCACCAAAATGCCATCAAGGAATGACATGTGGTTAGGGGTGATCAGCACTTTTTCTTTGTGCAGTGCGGTGAGATCGCCACGCAGTTCCACACGCCATAGCAGGCGAAACAGGAAACGCAGAACAGTGAAAAGCATGCCAGCTCCTTAGCAGCGGTAAAATATGGCGCTTACCTTGCAGGATCTGGCGATTTTCGACAAGTGGTGCGGGGGATAAAACCACACGAATGTATAGCGATGCGATTTATCGCGCATGTCTGAAGCAACGGTGTCGCCGACAGACACGCGAAAAATCGCGCCGCTACCCAGAGCGTGCTTAATTTTGCTGCCAACCACCGCCCAGCGCGGCGATCAGCTCAACGCTGCTTACCCACTGCGTGCTCTGCAATGACAACAAGCTTTGTTGCTCGCTCAGGCTGCTGTTTTCCGTGGTCGCCACATCAAGGTAATCAATCATCCCGGCATCATACTGATTGCGCGTCACGCGTGCTGACTCCTGCGCGGCACTGGTCGCCAGCTGCTGTGAAGCAATCTCGCCCTTCAGCGTATTCAGCTGCACCAGATAATCTTCTACTTCTCCCATTGCCGTCAGCACCGACTGGCGATAATCCGCCACGCTGGCGTCATAGGCGGCGCGTGCCTGCTCCACTTTGGCGGAGGTAGCACCGAAGTCCAGCAGTGTACCGCTCAGCTCCGGCCCTAATGACCAGACGCGATTAGGCAGAGAGAACAGGCTATTGATGGCCGATGAACTCACGCCACCGGTAGCGCTCAGAGTTAAATCCGGATAGTAACCGGCAATCGCCACGCCCACCGCCGCGTTGGCTGAAGCGACATTACGCTCGGCGTAGGCAATATCCGGACGACGCTGCAGCAGCGCAGAAGGCAGGGTATTGGGAATAGCAGGCAACGTCGCATCCAGCTTAGCCACCGGCAGCGAGAAGTCAGCTGGCGCACGGCCCAGCAACAGCGCAATGGCGTGTTCCGACTGCGCGCGCTGCCACTGATAATCCTGTGCTGAGGCGCGTGCACTCTCCAGCTGCATCTGCGCCTGTGCCAGCGTGGCACGCGATTCACTGCCCGCTGAGTACTTGTTCTGAATTACCGTCATATAGCGCTGATAAGCATCGATACTGCGCTGATACAGGGCTATCTTCTCGTCGAGGATGCGCAGCTGGAAATAATCCTGCGCCAGCTCCGACTGGGCACTCAGGGTGATATTCGCCAATTCGGCCTTGCTGGCCTGCGCGCTGGCTTTGTTCTCTTCCAGCGTACGGCGCAGCTTGCCCCACAAATCCAATTCCCAGCTGGCGCTGAGATCGGCAGCATGCGCGTTGCTGACGCTGCGCTGGCCGGTGGTGCTGGCGCGACTGCCGCTGCGCGTGCTGCTGGCGTCGTAGCTTACCGACGGGAACAGTGCCGCGCGTGATTGTGAGGTTAGCGCCTGCGCTTCACGGTACTGCGCCGCATAGCTCGCCACGTTTTGGTTGGAGATGCTCACCTGACGCAGCAGGCTATCCAGCGTGGCATCGTGATACACCGACCACCAGTCACCTTTGCTCTGCTCATCCTGCGGCGTGGCCTGCTGCCAGCCTTTGGCTTCTTTAAAATGGGTCGGCATCGCCATGGTCGGGCGCTGATAATCCGGCCCCACCGCACAACCCGCCAGCAACAGTGCCACTACCATCGGGGTAAATTTCAGAACATTTTTCATCGATCAGGATTCCACATGACGCATCCGCTGCCACTGACGTTTGGTGGCGCGGCTTAAACTATCGAGCCAGAGATAAACAACCGGCGTGGTAAACAGGGTTAATAACTGGCTGAGCGCCAAACCACCGGCAATCGCGATGCCAAGCGGACTGCGCAAATCCGCATCGCCGCCGCTGCCTAATGCCAGCGGCAAAGCACCAAAGAAGGCCGCCAGCGTGGTCATCATGATGGGACGGAAACGCATCAAACAGGCCTGCGTAATCGCCTGTTTTGGCGACATGCCCTGCGTGCGCTCGGCGTGGATCGCAAAGTCGATCATCATGATGGCGTTCTTCTTCACGATGCCGATCAGCAGAATGATGCCGATCAAGGCAATCACTGTTAGTTGCGTATTGGTAAGCAACAGCAGGAGCAGTGCGCCGACTCCCGCCGATGGCAGCGTGGAGAGAATGGTGATGGGGTGGATGTAACTCTCATACAGCACGCCCAGCACGATATACACCGCCGCCAGCGCGGCAATAATAAGCCACGGCATGGTGGCGGTCAGCTGCGCAAAGGCGGCCGCCGTGCCAGCAAAACCGGCCTGAATGGTGGACGGCAAGCCGAGCTGCGCCATTGCTTGCTTGATCAGCGCCTGTGCCTGCTCCAGCGACACGCCATCATTCAGGTTAAACGCAACCGTGCTGGTGGCTGACTGGCCCTGATGCGCTACCGAAAGCGGTGCATTGCCCCCCTTGAAGCTGGCGAAGGCGGAGAGCGGCACGCGGTCGCCGCTGTCGTTGATCACATACAGCTCTTTGAGAATCTCCGGATCGCGCGTGTAGCTGCCCTGCAGCGACATCACCACATGATACTGATTCAGCGTATGGTAGAGCGTGGCCACCTGGCGCTGGCTGAAGGCGTTATTCAGCATGGTATCCAGCATCTGCACATTCACGCCGAGGCGTTGTGCACGGTCGCGATCAATATTGATCACCACTTCCTGGCCGCCGGTTTGCGAATCAGAGTCCACGCTGTTGAGCTGCGGGATCGCCGCCAGCGCGGCCTGCACTTTCGGTGTCCACTCGCGCAGCACATCCAGATCGTCCGCCTGCAGGCTGTATTGATAGGTGGCGTTAGCGCTGCGCCCACCGATGTGCAGATCCTGCGCCGCCATCAGGAACATCTGCGCCCCAGCGATATGGCTGGTCTTCAGGCTGAGACGGTTAGCGACTTCGGTGGCCGTAGCATCACGATCGCTGAAATCTTTCAGGCGCACAAAGAAGTTGGCGCTATTGCGCGAGCCAAACATGCCGCTGCCCATCGACGACATCACGCTGTCCACTGCGGGATCCGACTGGATGATTTTGGTGAACTCCAGCATCTTCGGCTTCATCGCCTGGAACGAGATGTTTTGATCGGCACGCAGTGCGCCCATCAGCAGACCGGTGTCCTGATTGGGGAAGAAGCCTTTCTGCACCACGGTGAACAGGAAAAGATTCAGCAGCACCGTTAGCACCAGACTGAACATGGTGATTTTCTGGTGCGCCATCACCCACGTCAGGCCACGGGAATAGGCTGCCAGCAAGCCATTCAGCTGGTTTTCGATAAACTGATACAGCGGATGCGGGCGCTTGCTGACTTTCGGTTTTGGCTTCAGCAGACGCGCGCACAGCATCGGCGTCAGGCTCAGCGAGACAAACATCGAGATCAACAGCGAGACGGTGAGCGTCACGGCAAATTCGCGGAACAGACGCCCGACGATACTGCCCATTAGCAGGATTGGGATAAACACCGCGATCAACGACATGGTCATCGACAGCACGGTGAAACTCACTTCCTGCGCGCCCTTTAGCGCCGCACGTAGTGGGCTCAAGCCCTCTTCGATGTGCCGCGTGATGTTTTCCAGCACCACGATGGCATCATCGACGACAAATCCGGTGGCGATGATCAGTGCCATCAACGACAGGTTATCGAGGCTGTAGCCGAGCAGATACATCACCGCACAGGTGCCAATCAACGATACCGGCAGCGCCAGCGCCGGAATCACCACCGCCTGCACGTTGCGCAGGAAAACAAACACCACCGCGATCACCAACAGCATGGCGATCAGCAGCGTCTCTTCGGTGTCGTAAAGGGATTCACGCACCGTTGGCGAACGGTCCACTACCACTTTCAGCTGGGTATCCGCGGGCAGATCTTTTTCCAGCGCCGGCAGCTGCGCTTTGATGGCATCAATGGTGTCGAGCATATTGGCACCGGCCTGGCGCTTAATGCCCACCATCACCGACGGCTGGGAATTGAGGAAACCGGCCTGATATTGATCTTCCACCGAATCGTAGACGGTGGCGACATCGTGCAGGCGCACCGCTTTGCCGTCTTTGTAACTGACGATCAGATCCTGATACTGCGCCGCTTTATCTAACTGACCGTTGCTGTCCACCACCCACGACTGGCTGCTGCCTTGCAGAATGCCTTTGGGTTTGTTGGTGGTGCTGTTGGCGATAGCTTCCCGCACCGTATCCAGCGAGATGCCGTACTGCGTCAGCTTGAGCGGTTGCAGGTCAATGCGCACGGCTGGCAAGGCACTGCCCATCAGCGATACTTCACCGACGCCTTTCACCTGCCCCATCGCCTGCTCGATTTTGCTTTCGGCGAGGTCGTAAAGCTCACCCGGCGTGCGCGTGGCGGAGGTCAGCGCCAGCATCACAATCGGTGCATCGGACGGGTTGGCTTTGCGATAGGTCGGCAGTGATTCCATCGCGCTCGGCAGCAGACTGCGTGCGGCGTTGATCGCCGCCTGCACATCACGCGCCGCACCGTTGATATCGCGGTCGAGATCAAACTGCAAAATCACGCTGGTGGAGCCCTGCGAGCTGGTCGAAGTCATTTCGGTGACGCCGGCGATCTGCCCGAGTGAACGCTCCAGCGGCGTCGCCACCGTGGCCGCCATGGTTTCCGGGCTGGCACCGGCTAAGCTGGCGCTGACCATGATGGTCGGGAAATCCACCTGCGGCAGCGGGGCCACCGGCAACAGCCGATAACCCAGCAAACCGAGTAGCATGATCGACAACGTTAATAGCAACGTGGTGACCGGGCGGAAAATAAATAGCCTGGTTAAGTTCATTACTCGCTCCGCGGCTGCTGCTGTTTACGCTGCATATAGCGCTTGCCGCGCTGCGCGATGCCATCAAACCACAGGTAGATGACGGGCGTAGAGAAAAGCGTCAGTACCTGGCTGACAATCAGGCCGCCGACAATCACCAGACCCAGCGGTTGACGCAGTTCGGCACCCGATCCCGAGGCCAGCATCAGCGGCAGCGCACCCAGCAGGGCTGCCATGGTGGTCATCAGAATCGGACGGAAGCGCAGCAGACAGGCCTGATGAATCGCATCACGCGCGCTCATGCCCTGCTTGTTTTCAGCTTCCAGCGCGAAGTCGATCATCATAATCGCGTTCTTTTTCACGATACCGATCAGCAGGATTACCCCGATCAACGCAATCAAACTGAACTCGCTGCCGGCCAGTAACAGCGTCAACAGCGCGCCAACTGCCGCCGATGGCAGCGTTGAGAGAATGGTCACCGGATGGATGAAGCTCTCATACAGGATGCCCAGCACCACATACATGGTGATCAGCGCCGCCAGAATCAGCCACAGCGTGTTGCCGGTCGCGCTCTGGAACGCCGAGGTCTCTCCCTGATAGCGCAGCGTAATGCTGGAGGGCAGATTGAGCTGTTGCGTCACTTCGGCAATCGCCTTCTGCCCATCCTCCAGCGAGTAACCGCTGTTGAGGTTGAACGACACCATCACTGCCGGGAACTGATTCAGACGCATATGCATCAGTGAACCGGTGCGCTGGTGAATGGTGGCAATCGAGGTCAGTTTCACCATGCCCGTTGTCGTGGTGTCACTATCGGAACTGGTGGTTGAGCTGCTGCCCGAACTGCTGCTGGATGTCGTGCTCGAGCTGCTGCTGGTTGAGGTGCTGGAACTGCTGCTGCTCACCGGCAGATAAACATCATCAAACGACGCCGGGGATTGCTGATACTGCGGCGCGACTTCCAGCACCACGCGATACTGATTGGCCTGGGTAAAGATGGTGGAAACCAGACGCTGACCGAAGCTGTTGTACAGCGCCGTATCCACATCCGATGCGGTAATGCCGTAGCGCGCGGCTTTATCGCGGTTCAGCTCGACATAGGCGACACGGCCCTGATCCTGCAGATTACTCACCACGCCGTTAAATTCCGGGCGCTGCTGCAAGGCGGCCACCATTTTCGGCGTCCAGCTCATTAGGTTTTCGCTGTCGGCATCATCCAGCGTGAACTGATACTGGCTCGGCGTAACCTGATCGTTAACCGTTAAATCCTGCGCCGGTTGCAGATAGAGCTGAATGCCCGCCACCTGCGCCGCTGCCTGCTGCAGCTGCTTGATCACCACATCGGCTTTGTCATCGCGCTCATCAAACGACTTGAGGTTGATTTGGATGCGGCCGCTGTTGAGGCTGGTGTTGCTGCCGTCGATACCGATGGTGGAAGAGAGGCTATCCACCGACGGGTTCTGCAGAATCACTTTCGCCAGCGCCTGCTGACGCTTCGACATCTCGCTAAATGACACATCCTGCGACGCCACGGTGACGCCCTGAATCAGTCCGGTATCCTGCGTCGGGAAGAAGCCTTTCGGGATGGCAATATACAGCAGCGCCGTGAGGGCAAAGGTCGCCAGCGCCACCAGCAGCGTCAGTTTCTGATGGTTCAGCACCACTGTCAGCAAGCGGTCGTAACCGTGTACCAACTTATCGAATATTTGTCCGCCCTTGCGCGAGAAGCGTGACTGCTTCTCTTCCGGGATATGCTGCAACAGATAGGCGCACAGCATTGGCGTCAACGTCAGTGACACAACCATCGACACCAGAATCGACACCGCCAGCGTGATGGCAAATTCGCGGAACAGGCGTCCGACCACATCGCCCATAAACAGCAACGGAATCAGTACTGCAATCAACGAGAAGGTCAGCGAGATGATAGTGAAGCCGATCTGCTGCGACCCTTTCAGCGCCGCCTGCATCGGCGTTTCGCCCTCTTCCAACCGACGAGATATGTTCTCTACCACCACAATCGCATCGTCAATAACGAAGCCGGTGGCGATGGTCAGCGCCATCAGCGACAGGTTGTTGAGACTGAAATCGGCCAGATACATCACGCCGAAAGTGCCAATCAGTGACAGCGGCACCGCCACGCTCGGAATCAGCGTCGCCGCCACATTGCGCAGGAACAGGAAGGTGACCATCACCACCAGCGCTACCGACAGCATCAGCTCAAACTGCACGTCGTTAATGGATGCACGGATGGTTTGGGTGCGATCCGACAAGATGCTCATCTTCACGCCATCGGGCAACGCAGCCTGCAGGGTGGGCAGCTGCGCTTTGATGCTGTCCACCACCTGAATCACGTTGGCACCGGGCTGGCGCTGTACGCTGATAACAATCGCCGGGCTGTTATTGGCCCACGCCGACTGGAAGCTGTTCTCCGGCCCCTGTTCAATGTGCGCGATGTCTTTCAGGCGCAGCGCGGCACCGTTCTGATAGGTGATAATCAGATTGCCGTACTCATCGGCGGTACGTAGCTGATCGTTGGCGTCGATGGTCACCGAATGGTATTTGCCGTCGAAGCCACCTTTTGAACCGTTAACGTTGCTGTTACTGATCAGCGTATTCACGTCTTCCAGCGACAGCTTGTGTGCCGCCAGCGCTTTCGGGTCCATCTGCACGCGGATAGCCGGCTGATGACCGCCCGCCAATGTCACCATGCCGACGCCGTTAATCTGCGACAACTTCAGCGCCACGCGGGTGTTTACCAGATCCTGCACCTGGGTTAACGGCAGATTGTCCGAGCTTGCCGCCAGCGTAATCACCGCGGTGTCCGCCGGGTTGACCTTTTTGTAGGTCGGCGGATTAGGCAGATCGCTCGGCAGCAGGTTGTTGGCAGCGTTAATCGCCGCCTGCACTTCCTGCTCGGCGACATCCAGCGACAGATCGAGGCTGAACTTCAGCGTGATGATCGACGAGCCACCAGAGCTGGTGGAGGTCATCTGGCTTAAACCGGCCATCTGCCCCAGTTGGCGCTCCAGCGGTGAGGTGACGGACGAAGCCATCACATCCGGGCTGGCACCAGGATACAGCGTGGTGACCTGAATGGTCGGATAATCCACCTGCGGCAACGCCGAGGTGGAGAGGAATTTATAAGCGAAGATCCCGGAAATCAGTACGCCCACCATCAGCAAGATGGTGGCGACGGGACGCTGGATAAACAGTCGAGACGGATTCATTTTTTGGCCGCTGTGGCAGTTTTGCTGTCATCGGCCAGAGAGACTTTACTGCCGTTGGTCAGACGATCGATGCCTTCGGTGACCAGACGCTCGCCCGGCTCGACGCCTTTAAGAATCGACTGCTGATCTTCGCCAAATGCCGGACCGGTAGTCACAGCTTTGCGCGTCACGGTGTTGTCTTTGTTGATGACAAACACAAAGCTGCCGTCGCTACTCAGTTGCAGCGCCTGCGCCGGGATCACCGTGGCGTTATTCAGGATGTTGGTTTGCAGACGCAGGTTCACAAACTGATTAGCAAACAGCGACTCATCTTCATTCGGGAAGGTGGCTTTCAGCTCAATGGTGCCGGTGCTGGTATCAATCTGGTTACTGATGAACTGCACGCTGCCCTGCGCCAGTTGGGTGCTGTTGTCCTGATCAAACGCCACCGCAGGTAAACTCTGCCCGTTGTGCAGCGCTTTAGTGAGCTGAGCGATATTACTCTGCGGCACGCTGAAGGTGACAGCTGCAGGCTGCATTTGCGTCACCACCACAATGCCGGTGGTATCGGTGGTTTGCACCATGTTGCCCGGATCGACCAGACGCAGGCCAACACGGCCGCTGACTGGCGAGGCGATGCGCGCATACTCAATATCCAGCTTCGCACTGGCGATCTGTGCCTGATCGGCCGCGACCGCCCCTTTGTACTGTCCAACGGTAGCGGTTTGTGTATCGAGATCCTGGCGTGACAGCGAGTCCTGTGCCGCCAGCTTTTTGTAGCGGGTCAACGTCAGTTCGGCGCTTTTCAGCAAGGCCTGATTCTGATTGAGGTCGCCCTGATACTGCGCCAGCGTCGCCTGATAGCTGCGTGGATCGATCTGCGCCAGCAGCTGTCCGGCCTCGACTTTTTGCCCTTCGGTAAAGAACACTTTTTCCAGTTGACCCGCTACGCGGCTGGTGACGGTGACGCTGGCATTGGGGATCACCGTACCCAGCGCATTGAGATACACCGGCACGTTGGCCGTTGAAGCCACACCACTGTGCACCAGCGTGGCACTACCGCCCATCATCGCCATGCCCGGAGGTCCACCTGCGCCACCACGATGCCCGCCCTTTCCGCCTCCTGGCGGCATGCCACCCGGCGCACCGCCATGGCCGCCCACCACGCGCCAAATCACGCCAGCCACGACCAACACAACAAGTAAAATGAGTAGCCATTTCAGCCAGTGGAAACGCGATCTGCGAGGGGAATTAATTGTCATCGGACTCTTCAGATAAACAGGAAAAAGGAAAATCCCCTGCAATGACAGGGGATTATTTCAAAGGAAATCATCACTGCTTGTATTATCAGCTGAAGTGCCATGGAATTTCCATGGAGAAACCGTAAGGGTAACGTTAAGGCTCTTAAGCCTTCCAGCCGCCTCCCAGCGCTTTGTACAAGGTGATTTTCTGGCTCAGCTGGCCCAGATGCGCACTGATCAGTGACTGCTGCGAACTGTAAAGCGATCGCTGGGCCACTAATACATTGAGATAATTGTCTACGCCTTGCTTAAAGCGCATTTCGGAATAGTCGTAATCGCGCTGGTTAGCACCGACTTCCTGTTGCAGCGCAGCAAGCTGATCCTGCCAGGTATCCTGACCGGCCAGTGAATCATTGACCTCTTTGAATGCGGTCTGAATCGCTTTCTCATAGTTAGCAATTTCAATGCGTTTCTCAATGTGCGCGATGTTGAGATTAGCCTCGTTTTTGCCGCCGTCAAAGATTGGCAGGTTAATCGACGGAACGAAGGACCAGGCACCCGTGCCGCCGCCCAGCAAACTGCCGAGTGAACTACTGGTCGATCCGCCGGAAGCCGTCAAGGTGATGCTCGGGAAGAAAGCGGCCCGCGCTGCGCCAATATTGGCATTTGCGGCTTCGAGCGTGTGCTCCGCCGCCATGATATCCGGGCGACGCGTCAGCAAATCGGACGGCAAGCCCGCTGGCGTGGCCGGGAACTGCCAGTTGGCATCCAGCGTGGCGCGGGATAGCAAGGTGGCGGGCAGATCGGTACCGACCAGCAGGCGCAGCGCATCCACATCCTGACGTACCTGGCGCGTATAGCTCGCCACATCCGCTTGCGCAGCACGCACGGTGCTTTCCGCTTGTGCCAGATCCTGATCGCTGCTGGCACCGCCGTTATAACTGAGCTGCGTCAGACGGTAAGATTCCTGCTGACTTTTCGCGGTGTTTTGCGCCAGGTGCAGCAGATCGTTATCCGAGCTTAACGTCAGCCAGGCAGTTGCCACCTCAGAAATCAGCGAGATGCGCGTGGCGCGTTCGGTTGCCGCCGTGGACAGGTAGGTTTCCTGCGCCTCATCACGCAGGCTCTGTAAACGGCCAAAGAAGTCCAGCTCCCATGAGGTGACGCCCAATCCGGCGTTAAGCTCGTGATAGGTCTCCGCACCGGTGGTTTTGGTGTTGTAGAGATTAGCCGGCACATGCGCGGAAGTCTGGCTGGCGCTGGCGTTGATCGACGGCATCAACGCGGCACGCTGCACGGTGACGCTCTGCTGCGCTTCTTCCACATTCAGTGCCGCGACCCGCAGGTCACGGTTGTTGCTGAGCGACAGCTGAATCAGATTGCGCATCGTGGCGTCAGTAAAGAAGTTCTGCCACGGCAGATCGGCCACGTTGCCCACCGCCGTGGGCTGATCGTACTTCGCGTCCACCGGCATCGCGGGGCGCTGATAATGAGGAGCCAGCGTACACCCCGCCAGCACCATGGCCAGCGGCAGCAGCGCCATACGGAAAGTTTTAGTGTTCATGAGTTGTCACCTCTGCGGATGCTTTTTTCTTACGGGCGAAGAACTGCGACACCACCACATAGAACATCGGGACGAAGAAGATGGCGAGGAAGGTGGCGGTGATCATACCGCCCGCAACCGCCGTACCAATCGAGTGCTGGCTACCGGCACCGGCGCCGTTCGAAATGGTCAGCGGCAACACGCCGAGGATAAACGCCATCGAGGTCATGATAATCGGGCGGATACGCAACCTGGCCGCTTCCACCGCCGCCTCAACCAGCGTTTTGCCTTCCCGTTCGTGCAGCTCTTTGGCGAACTCGACGATCAGGATGGCGTTTTTCGCCGCCAACCCGACCGTGGTGAGTAAGCCCACCTGGAAGAACATATCATTCTGCAAACCGCGCAGCAGTACCGCACTGATGGTGCCGAGGATGCCGAGCGGCACCACCATGATCACCGAGAACGGAATGGACCAGCTCTCATACAGCGCGGCCAGACACAGGAACACCACCAGAATCGAGATCAGATACAGCTGCGTAGTCTGATTACCGGACGCCTGCTCCTCATACGAAATGCCGTACCACTGCACGCGGAAACCTTTAGGCAACTGCTTCGCCAGCTGTTCCACCGCTTTCATCGCTTCACCCGTACTCTGCCCTGCCGCAGGCGACCCAAGGATCTCTTCGGATGTCAGGCCATTAAAGCGTTCAAAGTGTGGTGAGCCATAAACCCACTTGCCGGAGGCAAAGGCGGAGAAAGGCACCATGGTGCCGCTGGTGTTGCGGAAGTACCATTTATCGAGGTCAGACGGCGTAACGCGCGAGTCGGCTTTCCCCATCAGGTACACCTCTTTCACACGGCCGTTATACATAAACTGATCGATATAGCTGGAGCCCCACGCCACCGACAGCGTGTTATTGATGTCGGTCATGCTCAGACCCAGCGCGCTGGCCTTCTCGTCATTGATCTCCAGCTGATACTGCGGCTCATCTTCCAGCCCGTTCATACGCACCTGCGCCAGATGCGGATCTTTGTTGGCCAAATCGATTAGCTGATGCGTGGCATCCATCATCTGCTGATGGGTATGCGCGCCAGTATCCTGCAGATAGAGATCGAAGCCAGTGGCGTTACCCAACTCCATTACCGCAGGCGGCACCATGGCGAAGATTTTGGCGTTTTTGTAGTTGGCAAAATGCGCCATCACCCGATTTGCCAAATCCTGCACGCTCTGCCCGCTGTGAGTACGATCGCCCCAATCTTTCAGGCGCACGAAGGCCATGGCATTACTCTGGCCGCGACCGGCAAAGTTAAAGCCCGCCACGCCAAAGGTGGTGGTGATCACCGAGGCTTCGTTTTTCTGCAGATAGGCATTCAGGTCGTTAATCACCTGTTGCGTACGCTGTGAAGACGAGTTCACCGGCAGCGTCATCTGCACCATCATCAGGCCCTGATCTTCTGCGGGCAGGAAGGTGGTCGGGACACGCGTGAACAAAAAGCCCGTCACGCCGACGATCACCAGGTAGATCACCAGGAACAGGCCGCGACGGGAAATCACTTTGCTGACGCCGCGCGTGTAGTGCATCGCGCCGCTATCAAACTTACGGTTAAACCAACCGGCAAAACCGGTGGTCTTGTGCTCCGCCGCGGCCGGTTTGAGCATGGTGGCGCAGAGTGCAGGGGTAAAGATCAGCGCCATGATCACCGACAGCGCCATCGCCGAAACGATGGTGATGGAGAACTGGCGGTAAATCACCCCGGTGGAACCCGAGAAGAACGCCATCGGTAACAGCACCGCTGACAGCACCAGCGCGATACCAAACAGCGCGCCCTGTATCTGCTGCATCGACTTGATGGTGGCGGTTTTCGGGTCGAGGTGCTCTTCATGCATCACACGCTCGACGTTCTCCACCACCACGATGGCGTCATCCACCAATAGTCCTATCGCCAGCACCATACCAAACATCGTCAGGGTGTTAATGCTGTAACCGAAGGCCGAGAGGATGCCAAAAGTGCCGAGCAGCACCACTGGCACCACCAGCGTGGTGATCAGCGTAGCGCGCAGGTTTTGCAGGAAGATCAGCATCACGAAGAACACCAGCACCACCGCTTCGATCAGCGTTTTCACCACTTCCTCAATCGAGGCGCTGACCACCGGCGAGGTGTCATACGGATACTGAATTTCGACGTTATCCGGCAGTGAGTCTTTCAGATCGGCAATGGTCTGGCGCACCGCTTTGGCGGTATCCAGTTCATTGGCCCCGGTCGCCAGACGCAGCGCGATACCCGCCGCCGGTTTGCCGTTCAGGGTGGCATCAATGCCGTAGGTTTGTGGCCCGAGCGCGACGCTGGCCACGTCTTTCAGGCGAATCTGCGAGCCATCACTGTTCACTTTCAGCAGCACATTTTCAAACTGCTGTACCGTGGTAAAACGGGTTTTGCCCAGCACCGTGGCCTGGGTTTTCGCACCCTGAATGGTCGGTAAACCGCCAAGTGAACCGGATGACACCTGCACGTTCTGGTTATCAATCGCGGTGGTGACATCGCTCGGCATCAGGTTGTACTTGTAGAGCTTGGCGGGATCGAGCCAGATGCGCATGGCATATTCCGAGCCCAGCACCATAAAGTCACCGACGCCCGGCGTTCGCGAGATCGGATCTTCCAGCTTCGACACCAGCATATCGGCGAGGTCGCCGTTGGTCAGCTTGCCGTCTTTAGAGATAAGCCCGATCACCATCATGAAGTTCTTCTGGTACTTACGGATGCGGATCCCTTGCTGGGTCACGTCGGTCGGCAGCTGTGATTCAGCCAGCGAGACGCGGTCCTGCACCTGCACCTGCGCGATATCAGGGTTGATGCCCTGGTTGAAGGTGGCGATGATCTGCGCACTGCCATCCGAGGCGCTGCTGGATTCCAGATAGCGCAAGCCGTCCAGCCCGTTCAGCTGCTGCTCAATGACCTGTACCACGGTGTTCTGCGTGGTTTCAGCACTGGCACCCGGATAGGTAACCGAGATCGATACCGCTGGCGGCGAGATGTTGGGATACTGATTGACCGGTAAACTGATGGCCGCAATCGCCCCCACCAGCATCACGATAATCGCAATCACCCATGCAAATATGGGACGTTCAATAAAAAACTTCGACATGCCGCCCCCTATTGCGCCGCAGCGTCGGTCATCGACAGACTGACCGCACTGGCGGATGGCGTGTCATTGGTGCTGGCGGCGGTGGTGGTGACTTTCGCCCCATTGCGCACGCTTTGCAGATTGTTCACCACCACGTTTTCACCTTCACTCAGCCCGGCGTTCACCAGCCATTCGCCTTTGATCATCTCGCCGGTGTGAATGCTGCGTTGCTCAATGGTGTCGTCGCTTTTCACCACGTAGACATAGGGCTGGCCTTTGGTGTCATGCATGATCGACTCCTGCGGCACCAGAATCCCCTGCTGCTGAATGCCCTGCGGGAAGCTGGCGTGCACGTACATGCCCGGCAGCAGTTCGTTATGCGGATTCGGGAACACCGCACGCAGCACCACGGTGCCAGTGGCGGTATCGACGTTCACTTCTGAGAACGCCAGTTTGCCCTGCTGGCCATATTGGCTGTTGTCTTCCAGTGACAGGCCCACCGCCGCTGTGTTGTCATCGACTTTGGCAATCTTGCCGTCGGCTAATGCGCGACGCAGACGCAGCAGATCGGTGGAGGATTCACTGACATCCACGTAGATCGGATCGAGTTGGGTAATGGTGGCGAGATAGTCGGTTTGACCGTTGGTCACCAGCGCGCCTGCAGTATAAATCGAGCGGCTGATATGGCCGGAAATCGGCGCTTTCACCAGCGTGTAATCCAGATTGACCTTGGCGGTTTCCACATCGGCCTGCGCTTCACGTTCTGCGGCCACGGCATCGTCGTAGGTTTGCTGGCTGATGGCATGAGCGGAGGCCAGCGGCTGATAGCGTTTCGCCACCATCGCATCGTTTTGCCAGGTCGCCATGGCTTTGTCGTAGGCGGCTTTGTAAGTCGCCGGATCGATCTGGTACAGCGGCTGGCCGGCTTTGACTTCCCCACCTTCGGTAAACAGGATTTTCTGGATCACGCCGCTGACCTGCGGGCGCACCTGCGCGGTACGCACAGCAGTGGTACGTCCGGGCAATTGGGTCACTAACGTAACAGGCTCAGATTTTAGGGCGATGACACCCACCTGGGGTGTCGCGGATGCAGCGGGCTTTGCTCCGCCCTGGTCACAGGCCGCCAGTAAAAACACCACGCTGGCAGAAAGAAGTTTCAGGCGCATAATTTTTCTCTGGATGAAAAGGAGGGATAGTCACTAATGTGATGACACACAAAAAATCATTGTAGGGAGGGAGCAAGACGGCGGTTGTTAAGGTTGCGTAAAATATATTTTCCAAAGGAAAATGGTAAACCTTTCGTGCCATAAATGGCTGTGATATTTAGCTTTTTGCGGGTTTTTTACCGCCACGCCGGGCAACAGATTTAACCTTTCGGCTCAATCCCGCGACGACGCAGTTCACGCCGGGCTAAATCTTTCAGCCAACATGACAGCGTAATGTTGTCATCCGCGGTCACTTCGCGCAGCTGTTCGTGCAACTCAGGATGGATGCGTAGCTGAAACGCCGAGGATCGGCCCTCGCCTTTCGGCGTACAGTCTTTGGTTTTTGGCATCGGGACTAACCTCAACGAATGACAATAAAAAACGCCCCAAAGCCGCGCTACCAACACGGCAAGGGGCTGGCGAACCGAAATGGAATGCGGCATCGCGGTGCGTTACACATAGGTTACACGGCGAGATATTTTTATGTTGGCGGGGAAATGTTAAGACTCAGACAAGAGGTGTGAGCGAGTTCATGGGGTTGTAGCGGCGGGTAATAAACTGCAGACAAAAAAAACCCACGCATCCGCGTGGGTCGGTGCAACCGAACAGGGTGAATACCTGAGAACAGGTATTGCTGCCGCAGCAGCCGATCTTCACACCAATCAATACCTCTGGGACTTTTATCGTCGCCGAAAGTGGTGTGAGAAAACAGCCGCAAAACGCAACGGAGTTCGGCGAAGTGCAACGAGGTGTGAAAAGCACGTCGCGGCAGTTACATCCTGATTTTACTAGGATTTATCCGAAGTTGGCTTACTGTAAATGGCGTCCGGCGCGATGTTCATGTGCTTCAGTACCGGCCCCATAATGCTACCGAAAATCGGCGCCGCCACCGAACCACCAAAGTGATCACCCGCTGTCGGATGGTTGACCATCACCACCAGCGCCACCTCAGGATGGCTGGCAGGCGCAATACCGGCGGTGTAGTTGATGTAACCGCCATCGTACTTACCGCTGGTGCCCATTTTCTCTGCGGTACCGGTTTTGGTCGCCAGACGGTAGCCAGGCACAGCGGCTTTCACGCCTGTACCTCCGGGTAGCACGTCACTCTCCAGCATATGCACCACGGTTTGTACGATTTGCGGATCGGCCACCTGCCTGCCCAATACCGGCGGCGTGACTTTGGTAATCGACAACGGACGATACACGCCGTAAGAACCGAGCGTGGCGTATTCGCGGGCGATTTGCAGCGGCGTGACGCGCAGGCCATAGCCAAAGGCAAAGGTCGCGCGCTCGATATCCGCCCAGCGCTCACGATGCAGTGGGAAGTAACCCACGCTCTCACCGGTTAATCCCAGTCCGGTCGGCTTACCCAGGCCAAACGCCTGATAGGTGTTTACCAGCGCTTCGGCAGGCATCGCCAGCGCAATGTGCGAGACGCCGATATCACTCGATTTCTGCAAAATGCCGGTCATGGTCAGACGCGGCCAGTGGCCAACGTCACGAATCAAGTGGCCGTTGACGCTGTAAGGCGTGGTATCGATCACCGAATCAGCACGCACCAGATGACGCTCCAGCCCTTCCATCACCACCAGCGGTTTTACCGTTGAGCCAGGCTCGTAGCTGTCATTGATCGCCGTGTTACGCATCTGTGCTGGCGTGGCATTATCGAAGTTGTTGGGGTTGAACGAAGGATAGGAGGCCATCGCCAGGATCTCGCCGGTGTCGATTTTGATCAGCACCGCCGCACCGGAATCGGCTTTATTCAGCAGCACGCCATCGCGCAGTTTGCTGTAGAGCGTGAACTGGTCAAATTTATCGATACTCAGCTGCACCGTCGGCGGCTGCTTCGGTGGCTCGTAATCGAGCATGGCAACAATGTTGCCCTCTTTGTCCTGGCGATAAACTTCTTTGCCCGGCTCGCCTTGCAGCACATGGTCAAAACCTTTTTCCAGCCCGTTCAGGCCATTGCTGTCAGCACCGACAATACCAATCAACGGCGCGGCGGCTTCACTCATCGGATAGAAGCGGCTGTCGTTATAGACCGAACTCACCCCTTTCAGATGCAACGATGCAATATCCTTCGCAATGCCCAGCTCAATCTTGCGGCCAAGGTAGAGGAAGCGTTTTTTCGGGTTGGCGGTGATCTGCTCACGCAGGTCTTCCGGACGCAAATTGAGCGCTGACGCCAGATATGTCCATTTGGCGCTGGTGAAATCGGGATTGGCTTCCAGCACGCGCATCGGGTCGGCGATGATGTCGCGCGCTGGCACGCTGAGCGCCAACGCCTGACCATCACGATCCAGCAAGGTGCCACGGTTAGTCGGCAGCGTGACGGTGCGCAGCGAACGCTGATCGGCCTCGTGTTCGAGCATCGGATGCTTGATCAATTGCAGGTCGCCAACGAAGATCAGCAACAGCACCATGCAAGTCAGCACGCCCAGACAAATCAGGCGAAAACGAAACGGGTTAAACGGGGCTTTAATCTGGTCTTTTCCCAGAAATTTTTTAATCGGGGGCATAGCAGTCCGCTGCGGTAAAAAGGAAATCCAAGCTTATTATCTGCAGTTATAAAGAAAGGCGCGGCATGATGACAGGAAAACTGTGTTTCAGTTCGTTAGCGGGATCGACAGGCAAAAAAAACCTGCGCATCTGCGCAGGTCGGTGTAATCAAGAAAACTTTTTGATGTTCACCCATCAATACCTCTGGGACCCTGACTTTAGCAAGGTGGCACGATGGGAAACCATCTCTCAAACGCAACAGTTACCCGCAAAATGTAACCAGCAGTGAGATTGTTAGTGCCCCATTCACATCAGATGTTTTTTGATTTCCACCAGGCAACTCATGGCGTTAGGGCCCTGCGTCAGCGACGAGGTGCCGATGTCCAGCGTCAGCACGTTCGGGTTGCCGGCACGGTCCCACGGCTGCCAGGCGCGGCCGAAACCGGGATCAAACCAGGCGCCGGTGGCGATGATCACCACACCCGGCGTTAGGCCATCGGTGAGACGCACGCCCGCCAGCATGCGACCACGCGCGTTGCTGACTTCAATCTCATCACCATCAACGATCTTGCGCGCCCTAGCGTCCTGAGGATGCATGTATAAGGTTTCACGCCCGGCGGTTTTATTCGCCTGCACCGTGGCAGTGGCGTCCATCTGGCTGTGCAATCGATCCGAGGGCTGAATCGAGATCATATGCAGCGGGAAATCTTCGCTCAGCGGCGCGCCTAACCACTCTTGTGGCTCACGCCACTCAGGATGTCCGGCGAAATCTTCCAGCTGATAATCGGCAATCGTCTGACAGAACAGCTCGATTTTACCGCTGGCGGTTTGGATCGGATGGGCCTGCGGATTGGCGCGAAAGTCGTCCATAAACACATACGGCTTGCCGCCTTCCGGGATTTCAACGAAACCACGCTCCCAGAACTCACCAAACTCCGGGAAGTGGATATCTTTGCGCGCGTGCGCCACCGCACACTGCTGATACAGGTGCTCAATCCACTGCATCTCGTTGCGCCCTTCGGTGAACACCTCACGGTAGCCGAGGCGATCGGCGATATCCGCGAAGATATCGAAATCATTACGCGCCTGATGCTGCGGTTTCACCGCCTGATGCATCGCAAACACAAAGCGGTCACGTGACGATCCGCCGATGTCGTTGCGCTCCAGCGTGGTGGTGGCGGGCAACACGATATCCGCCATCTGCGCCGCCGGGGTCCAGACAATGTCCTGCACGATCACGGTATCCGGGCGCTGCCAGCCTTCCACTAAGCGATGGAGCTGTTGATGATGGTGGAACGGATTCCCACCCGCCCAATGCACCAGATGGATATCGGGATAGTGCAGGGTTTCGCCCTGGAAGTTGTAGGGCTGACCGGGATTAAGCAGCATGTCGCTGATACGCGCTACCGGAATCGAGAAGTTACCGGGATTCGGCCCGGTGCTCATCATCGGCGCTGGCCCTTCCTGACGCGGATTACCGACGCTGTTCATCGAACCGTGACCAAACGAGAAGCCGCCTCCCGGCAGGCCTGGCTGGCCGAGCATTGAGGAGAGCGCGATCATCATCCAGTACGGCTGTTCACCGCGATGAGCACGTTGTACCGAGTAGGAACAGGTGATAAAGCTGCGTTTGCCAATCAGCTGCTGGGCCAGTAACGCGATACGCGCCGCCGGAATGCCGGTGATGGCACTCGCCCATTCCGGCGTTTTAGGAATGCCATCACTTTCGCCCAGCAGATATTCACGTAGCTGCGGCCAGCCGGTGCAGTGGCTGGCCAGGAAGCTTTCGTCCAGCGCATTACGGCGCGTAATCTCAAAACCGAGCGCCAGCATCAGCGCCACGTCAGTATTCGGGCGAATCGGAATCCACTCGGCATTGACGAACGATGGGCAGTCATCGCGCATCGGGCTGATGTTGATGATCGGTGTGCCTTTGGCGCTCAGCTGCTCCAGCGCCGGTTTCAGGCTGTGCTGTCCGGCACCGCCTGACGCCACCTGGGCATTTTTCAGCGCCAGGCCACCGAAGGCGATAAAGATCTCCGCATGTTCCACCACGCTTGGCCAGTCGGTGACGCGCCCGGTGAGCGGCATGTAGGTGCCAATCACGTATGGCAGGAAGAACTGTGCCGCGCCCCAGCTGTAGTTGCCCTGCTGGTCAACACCGCCGCCTCCCTGGAAATAAAAACGACGGATCAGGGTGCGCGCATGGTTAACGCGTCCTGCCGATGACCAGCCATAAGAGCCGTTGAAAATACCGGATGCGCCATAACGATCGCGCACGCGACGATTCTCTTCGGCCACCAGATCCAGCGCGGTATCCCAATCCACCGCGACAAAATCCTCGCGTCCACGCAGGGTGCGATCGCTGTTTTCGCGCGACTTCAGCCAAGAACGGCGCACCATCGGCTGGCGGATGCGTTTATCCGAATAAACCAGTTCCGGGATGGTATTGAGCATCGGCGAGGGATCGGCATCAGCGAAGAAGGGTTCGCAGCCAATCAGGCGATCGTTTTCCGTCACGGCGGTGAAAGCGCCCCAGTGCGCCAGGTGCGGCACGCGTGTTTTCATGATTTTGGGTCCGGCAGGCAGGTCTGAATAGTACTGGCAGCATAACATGCCGCCCTGGCAGGCTGAAGCCTGGCTGTGAGCGCCTGATTTTCCGCGCTTTTGCGACAGCGCTGGCATTCTCGCGGGTTGCTACAGGTAGTGTTTTCCGTAACACTGGGGACATGTGTAAACGTTTTCCCGGATGCAAGTAATCGCATGGCTACCATTAAGGATGTTGCCCGCATGGCTGGGGTGTCGGTCGCGACCGTTTCCCGCGTCATCAATCATTCACCCAAAGCCAGCGAGAGTTCACGCCTCGCCGTAACTCAGGCTATGGAGCAGTTGCAGTATCACCCAAACGCCAACGCGCGCGCCCTGGCGCAGCAATCCACCGAAACTATCGGGCTGGTGGTGGGTGACGTTTCCGACCCCTTTTTTGGCGCGATGGTGAAAGCCGTCGATGAAGTGGCGGGTGCAACCGGCAACTTTCTGCTGATTGGTAACGGTTACCACAACGAGCAAAAAGAGCGTCAGGCGATTGAACAGCTGATGCGTCATCGCTGCGATGCGCTGGTGGTGCACGCCAAGAAGATCCCCGATGCCGATTTGGAAATGCTGATGAAGCAGGTGCCGGGCATGGTGCTGCTCAATCGGCTGCTGAAAGGCTTTGAATCACGCTGTATCGCGCTGGATGACCGTTACGGCGCCTGGCTTGCAACGCGTCATTTGATTCAGCAAGGCCATACGCAGATCGCCTTTATTTGCTCGACCCACCCGATTTCGGATTCCGAAGACCGTCTGCAGGGCTATTACGATGCGCTGAAAGAGCACGGCTTGCCGTCTAACGATCGTCTGGTGGCGTGGGGCGAACCGGATGAAGTCGGCGGTGAGCAAGCGATGACGGAATTATTGGGGCGCGGTAAACAGTTCACGGCGGTGGCCTGTTACAACGATTCGATGGCCGCTGGTGCGCTGGCGGTGCTGAGTGATAACGGCATTCGCGTGCCGGAAGAGATGTCGCTGATTGGTTTCGATGATGTGCTGGTATCACGCTATGTGCGTCCAAGACTCACCACGGTGCGTTACCCGATTGTCACCATGGCGCAGCAGGCGGCACAGCTGGCGCTGGCATTAGCCAACGGCACGGAAATGCCGGAGGTGACCAATATGTTTAGCCCAACGCTGGTAAGAAGGCATTCGGTGAGCGGACCGGGTTGATCTCCAGGTGCGCATTAATGCGCACCGGATCATAACGCCTGCGAGTACACCTTCACCCGCACATCGGGGAACTCCAGCGCGTCACACTGATACTGCCAGCCAAAGCGCTCGTAGTAGCCACCAAACGTTGACCACAGCCACAACTTTTCATGTCCGCGCTCGCGGGCATAATTCAACACATGCTGCTGTAACGCTTCGCTCAGGCCATTGCCGCGCGCGTGCTCATCGATATACAGCGCGGCAACCCATGGATAGAGATCCTGACGGCTGATCAAATCACAGCGCCAGAACCCCACCGTGCCCAACGGCACATCGCCATCCAGCGCCACGAAAGTCACCGGATACTCGGCTCCGTTGAGGCTGCTGCGCACAATGCTGTCGTAAAACTCGCGCGACGTCCCTGCACCAAACGCCTGCCACAGCCAGTCGGTGATATGACTGGCGTGATGCGGTACGTCGTTCAGTGGAACAATGTTGATCACATCAGCTCCAGCGCCAGCAGCTCCTGAATCGTCTGCGCACGACGGATTTCACGCGGAGCGCCATTCTCGAACAGCACTTCCGGAATCAATGGGCGGCTGTTGTAGTTGGAGGACATAGATGCGCCGTACGCGCCGGTATCGTGGAACACCAGATAATCACCGACCTGCGTAGCGGGCAGCGCACGGGTTTCGACCTTGCCGCCTTCCAGCTGAGTAAACACATCGCCTGATTCGCACAGCGGACCGGCCACCACGCTCTCAACGGTGGCATCACTCAGGGCGCGGCCATCGGCTGGCAGCACGGAAATATGGTGATAGCTGCCGTACATCGACGGACGCATCAAATCGCTGAAGCCCGCATCCACCAGCACAAAGTGACGGCTGCCCATATCCTTAACGGCACGCACCTGAGACACCAGCACGCCAGACTCCGCCACCAGGAAACGACCCGGCTCAATTTCCAGCTTCACCGGATGACCGAGATGCGCCGCGATGCGGTCTCGCGCACCACTCCACAAACCGAAATAGTGCTGAGTATCAATGGATTCTTCGCCGAAGCGGTAAGGGATCGACAAACCACCGCCGGCTGAAATCGCTTCCAGATCCTGACCAAATTCGATGACCTGATCGACCATCGCGTCACACACCTGTTGCAGATGACCGTAATCAACGCCAGAACCAATATGCATATGCAGACCCACCAGTTTCAGGCCGTACTGCTGAATCGCTGCCAGCGCCAGCGGCAGATCGCTGTGCCAGATGCCGTGCTTGCTGTTCTCACCGCCGGTGTTGGTTTTCTGGCTATGGCCGTGACCAAAACCTGGATTGATACGCAGCCAGACTTTATGGCCCGCAGAGACCGCGCCAAGCTGATGCAGCATATCGACCGAACCGGCATTGACCGGCACTTTTAGCTCGGCGATACGTGTCAGCGTCGGCTGATCAAAAACGTCAGCGGTAAACACGATATCTTCGCCACCCGGCTGGAAACCAGCGGCAAGGGCGCGTTCAATTTCCCCCAGTGAAACCGAATCAACTTTGACACCCGCAGCACGCATCAGGCGCAGAATGTGAATATTAGAGCAGGCTTTCTGGGCGAAACGCACCACGTCAAACGCGCTCAGCTGCGCAATACGCTGCTGAATAATGGCGGCATCGTAGGCCCAGAAAGGTCCCGCATAGCGCTGTGCCAGCGGCAGTAAGTTGGCGGCGGTCAGAGCGGTTTCAGTATTGTTCAGTGGACGTGGCATCTCAATTCTCCTGTGTCTTTGCAACTATTTAGCCACAGTCGTTCAATTCATAAAAATATCTGTTTTAGCGACATCTATGCAAATATGATATGGGTAGGCGAGGAGGAACGATGGCAAAAATTAACTGGCGACATATCGAAATTTTCCATGCAGTGATGACCAGCGGCAACCTGACGCAGGCCGCCGCGTTGCTGCACACCTCGCAGCCCACGGTGAGCCGCGAGCTGGCGCGGCTGGAGCAGCAGCTGGGTCTGGAGCTGTTCGAGCGGGTGCGCGGGCGGTTGCAGCCCACTGTGCAAGGGCTGCGTCTGTATGAAGAGGTGCAGCGATCCTGGTACGGCTTAGATCGCATCATGGATGCGGCAGAAGGTTTACGCCAGTTTCGTCAGGGGGAGCTGTCGATCGCCTGTTTGCCGGTGTTCTCTCAATCCCTGCTGCCACCGCTGCTGCAACCCTTTTTGCAACGCTATCCGCAGGTCAGCCTGAATATCATTCCGCAGGAGTCGCCGCTGCTGGAAGAGTGGCTGTCGGCACAGCGCTACGATCTCGGTTTGACGGAAACCCAGCATGCCCCGGCCGGCACCGAGCGCGTGCCGCTGCTGACCTGTGATGAAGTGTGCGTGCTGCCGCCCAACCATCCGCTGTGTCAGCGTGACGTGCTAAAGCCGCAGGATTTTCAGGGGGAGAATTACGTCAGTTTGTCGCGCAGTGATAGCTATCGCCAGCTGCTGGATTCGCTGTTTCATGAGCAACAGGTGGAGCGGCGTTTGGTGCTGGAGACGCACAGTGCGGCGTCGGTGTGTGCGATGGTGCGCGCGGGGGTGGGGATTTCAATTGTGAATCCGCTGACCGCGCTGGATTACGCAGACAGCGGCGTGGTGATGCGCCGTTTCAGTGTTGCCGTACCCTTTACCGTGAGTCTGGTGCGGCCCCTCCATCGGCCGGCATCGGCGCTGGTCGATCATTTCTGCGACCACCTGCAACAGCAGGTGGCCACATTTACTCAACGCATTGCCGAACGTCTGATTTAGGCGCGGACCGCTTCGCCCTGCCCGCCCGATTTGCGGAAGGTGATCAGGCAAATCACCAGACCCACTACCGCAAGTGCCGCAGCAGCAACCGGCACAGCGGTCAGGCCAAAGCCTTTGTCGATCACTGCACCGCCTACCCAGGCACCCAGTGCATTGCCGACGTTAAAGGCCGCGATGTTCAGCGTTGACACCAGATTTGGCGCCTCTTTGCCGTGGCGCACCACGTTAATCTGCAAGCCCGGCACGGTAGCGAACGTCGCCATCGCCCACAGGAACAGGGTGAGTTCCGCCAGCCACAGCGCGTGGCTGGTCCAGCTGAACAGCAGCGAGAACACCGCAATCAGCACAAAGCTGAGGATCAGGCTAAAGGAGACTTTCCAGTCGGCCAGCTTGCCGCCGAGGATGTTGCCCACCGTCAGACCCGCACCAATCAGGAACAGCGTCCAGCTGACACCGCGATCGGTGATGCCGGTAACCTGCAACAGCAGCGGAGCGATATAGCTAAACAGCGCGAACATCGCAGCGGCAAAAAACACCGTCATCAGCAGCGACAGCCACAGTTTGCCATTTGCCAGCGCGCCAATCTCACTCGCCAGATGCACCGGTTTCTCTTCTTTGTTGGTTGGCAGACTGATAATCAAGGCGATAAAAGCAAAGATGCCAATAATTGCCACGCCCCAGAAAGTGGCGCGCCAGCCAAACAGTTGACCGAACCAGGTACCGAGCGGTACGCCCAGCACGTTGGCCAGCGTTAAGCCGGTGAACATCAGCGCCACTGCCGATGCCTGACGGCTCGGTGCTACCAGACTCGCCGCTACCACGGAACCAATCCCGAAGAAGGCACCGTGACACAGTGCGGTAACCACGCGCGCCAGCATCAGCAGGTTGTAGGTGTAGGCCAGCGCACACAGCACGTTGCCGATAATAAAGATGATCATCAGCAGAGTCAGGGTGCGTTTTCGCGGCAATTTCGCGGTCAATAACGCCATGATCGGCGCACCGATGGCAACGCCCAGTGCATAACCACTGATCAGCCATCCTGCTGAAGGAATCGACACCTGTAGATCGCCCGCCACTTCCGGCAGTAATCCCATGATGACAAACTCGGTGGTGCCGATGGCGAACGCACTCAGCGCCAGCGCCAGTAATGCAACAGGCATAACACACTCTCCTAAAATATTTGCAGGCAGGCCGCACAACGAACGCCGTGCGGTTACAACGGACGCTTATAGATATTTGAACTGCGTCACATTCTGATTAAAGCACAGGCTTGGCAGCTCAACCAGCCTCTGCGCTGCAATGCTTTTTTGCTCACAGCGCAATAATGCCCGCGCGCGAAAGTGACCTTACCTGACCACTGAGACAGATAGCACTTTTCACGCTACGCTTGAATCAGATGTGATCGCTGTCACAGCACATCAGCTTTCGGCGAGAAATCAATCAGTAAAGGATGGGCGCGCATTGCCGATACCTCAACCAGTTACGCGGTGATGCGGTGTCAAAAAATGCAGGGGGAAACACCTATGCGATGGCTGATCGCACTGACAGTGGGTTGCCTAAGCGGTTGCTCCGTGGGGCACTATGAGTACAGCAAAGAAGCCGCAAAACGCGTCGATATGACCGTGACCGGTATTCCTACCGTGCTGGGCATTGGCGCGCTGGGTACCACCATTCCATTGACACCGGAATACAGTTTGACGGCCGCACATGTGGCAAAATACTCGATGTATCGGGTGAAAGCCTGGCATCCCGAATGCGATATCGCCGTGGTGTACCACAAGAACAGCGAACCCAATCTTCCTCCCCCGTTCCGCAACAGCCATATCGGCGACAACGTCAATCTCTATGGCTACAGCTTTATTTCTGCCATGCCGGTGGCGTCGAGCGGCAAGAACTTGATTAATACCACGCTGGCGAATGACTGGAACAAACCAAGCTGCGTGGTGGTGGCCGCGAACGCGGGCGTGGTGAAAGGCATGTCAGGCGGTGCGGTGTATAACGCCAGCGACGATACGCTGGCGGGGGTGATTGTCGGCTACAGCAACGCGATTGATGACAACAAGAGCGGTAAGACCTTGTATAAGGATGTGGCGCTATATGTACCCTATTCGCGTTTTCAGGTGTGGCTGGAGAATGTCGTGAAGTCTTAATGAGCTGACTTCCCTCAGCCGTTCTGTCGACAGAAGATTCAGTTATAGGTCACCATCATTTCTGCCGTTGCGGTGACACGGCCGCTGGGCAGATCGCTGCCGCCAGAACAGAGTCGCCAGACAATGGGATTGTTGAATGATTTAGATAATTGCGAAGAGTGGATTTCGCCGATTTTGATTGCCGCATTGTCAAAGGTAATGCCCTGGTTAGATCCGCAGCGACCTTCATAGGTTGCGCCGCCGATGGTGCCGGTAATATAGCCGCCATCCTGACTAAGCTTAAGCCGGTATTTATTCCCCTCATGTAAACCACTCAGTGCTTTAAAACGCACGTTGATCTGTGTACTGATTCCCAAGCCGCGATCCTGGGTGCAACTCACTGCCATGTGGTGACTCACTTTCGCCAGTTCAGCATCTTTCTTATAGTTCTGCTCAGCAGCACCAAAATTGATGGTGGTGGGAATATTGATATTGCACTCCAGCGTAGATACGCGAATCGGAATAGAAGCGGGGATAACAATATTATAGATTGCGCCCCCTCCCAATGAGACAGCACGCATTATCGGGATACTGGGGGATCCTGACCTTTGGGTGCCATCTGTCACCAGCATCCATTCACCGTGCATTTCAAAACTCTTATTTCCGGTGCCGCTGAAAAAACCATAGTCCGTTTTATCAACAGGTGTCAGGCACCAGTGATTAGGCGTGCTGCCTGGGCTGGTCATGCTAAATCCCGTATTGGTACTGGCGTAACTCCCTTCGGGGGTGATTTTTCCGGTAAGGGTTTCGAACTGATATTTACCGTTTCGGTATCCGGTGTAGCTGGCTGTCGCTATCACATTGGGGGCAAGGCCAATGCCCTGAGCAATCGGCAGCGCCCAAATACCATTGATCAATTTTAAATCACTTTCATACGCGCAGCGCACATGCGGACCAATAGCAGCCACCCCAGTGCTTAGATAGGCATCCGTGTAGGTTTGAGGCGCCGTCTCTTTAACATTGATCATCAGTCCGGTGGGGAATATCCCTTTATCTTTCCCGATGGTTATCTGGGCGCTCGCGATATGTGGCTGCGCGGCTATCATGAGCGACGCAATGACTACGCTTTTTTTCACGCGGGTTAACGTTGTTATCTTCATAGTTCCCTCCACTATTCACAGGCTACTTTCAGACTGCGAATAGGGTTATTCGCGGAAGAAGCAGAAATATTTTTCAGATTAAAGTTCACGCGGCATTGCTGGTCTGAACGTTGACCCCATTTGACCAACAGATTGCCCTGCTCTGGCAATCCGCTCATATACAGTTGGCCGGCATCACCGACGATGCCGCTGTTGGTATCGCTATCGTCCACAACGATTAAGCTGGCGGAGGCGCCAAAAGGGATGAGATTATCGCGGCGCTGCAGCGTAATGAGCGCTTGATACCCCACTTTAGTGGTGAAGTTTGCCCTGACTACCGCACCTTTGGTCGGATAAACCGCCACGCTGGATTGGGTGAGATCGACGTTCTCAGGCAGAGTGGAAGGGTCTAACGAAATAGTGTTGTGCTGATAGTTGGTGAGATAAGGCACTACGGCAAAACCGCGGCTGTCGGTATGGCTGCCACCGTTGCCGATTCTCGCGCCCTGAGAGCCCGGCGCACTGACGATGGCAACAGAGTTGCCCACCATTTTACTGAGCGTTAACCCCTCCGGGTGCAGCACAAACGCCCCGTTACCGCCAATGTTCATTGAGCGACTGCTGCCGGATTGGCTGTAACCGCTGGCAATCGATCCCTGACTTCCCGCATAGGCCAGACTCAGCGATTGGTTACTGCTTTGCTGTTTATCATTGGACCAACCCTGCATAGCGCCATACGTCAGACGACTGTCGAGCGCATTTCCGCTGATGCCCGCCAATTGCTGAACCTGCCCCCTGTTGGTATGGCTGGCTTGATAGCTGGCATAACTGCTGCTGACAGCCGCTCGGGATGAAAAAAGACTGAAAGGGACGGTCATATTGAGCGTCAACGTGCGGTTCTCTGGCCAGTCACTGTTACTTTTGCCTTTGGCGCGCTCAATGTTATAGGCCAAATTATAATTAATGCCGAGATGGCTGCCGTTGTAACCCGCAGAAAGGGAATTTAATACCTGATTTCTCCCCCAGTAATCACTCCGTGAGGCGGAGAGATACGCTGAACCGACGAAGCCCAGCGACTGACTGAGTCTGACCTGAAAACTGGAACGCTGACGATCCATTGTCCACGGAGCCAGATTATCGTTCAGACGATAGCCGCGGTTGTTATAGTCGGCAAAACTGAAGTAGTGGCTGGTAGAGTAGCGATAAGCCGCCAGATCAATGGCGGTGCCGGTCCTCAGTAAACTTTTGGCATAGCGCACGCGATAAGAGTGACCTTTCTGCGTGTCCTCTATCCCAACAATCTTTGCATTGGAAGTGGTGACATCCGCCGAGAACGCCCCCAGGGCGCCGAGTGAAATCCCCGTTCCGGCGACGAAAGAGTGATAGTCGTGCGAGAACAATGCACCGCCATACAGCGTGGTATCGAAAGGCAAACCATAGATCGCCGTGGCCTGAACAAAGCGCGCGGCCTGGCTGCCGTGGGTTATCCCACCGTCATAGCGGCCTGCTGTCACTTCATATTTCAGGCTGCCGGGGCGTCGCATCACTGGCACCGTGGAGACAGGAATGCTCTGGCTGTGCACGCGACCATCGGCCTCGGTGACATTAACAATCAGGTCGCCACCCGATCCCATTTGCCCCAGATCCTCCAGACGAAAAGGCCCTGGGGCCACGTACGTTTGATAAATAATATTGTTGTTTTGCAGCACCGTAACGCGCGCGTTGCTTTGCGCGATGCCCTCAATCACCGGTGCAAAGCCGCGCATCACATACGGTAGCATCTCATCCTGTGAATTGAGCCTCATACCGCGAAAAGGCACGCTATTAAACACGTCATTAGCGGTAATGCTTTCACCTGCCAGCAGTTCGGCTCTCCACGCGGTGATATCACGCATTAAAAAGGTGTTAGAGAACTGAATTTTTTGCTGTTTAGTCCTGTTACTCCCGCCGAACTGACTCTCTGTACGATACCCATATACATTGCTGCGCAAGCGCCAGGCACCGAGGTTGGCCCCGCCATTCAGATTGCCGAACAGGTTGGAGCTGCTTCCACTGTTTTCCTGCAGAGTGCGGCTGCCGTTTAGGCTGTAGTTCATGATTATGGCAGGAATACCTTGATCCCATTTGCCGGGGTCTATCGTCCCCAGCGCACTCGGCTGCATGGCAATTTGCGGAATACTGAGGTCGAGTGCTAATGCAGAAAAATCAAACTTAACTCGCGCATGTTCAATCAGGTCGCCCAGATGGGTTACCGGTTTATCCGCCGGCAAGTGACGAAAAGCTGGCAAGCCCTGCACGTTCACACCCACTGTCTGGAGAAAATAAGGCGTTAACTCCGCGACAACGTTTCCGCTGTCATCGGCAGCAAAAGAGATCGCGTGCTGCCCCACGTCATTCTGATTAACTCTTACCATCACCAGATAGGTGCCTGCAGGCACCTTACCCGATGTTGCAAAGGCACTCAGATCGAGTTCATCAACGTTTACGCCACTCATGGTAAGGAAGGCAGGATCAAAATAGTCTTCGGCATAAGCCTTTTCAGGCTGCAAAGCAAAAGCAAAGCTCACCATTAAAGCAAGCAATGGGGGTTCGGAATGTCGTGTTGTCATTTTTATTAGTCCACTACCGTAACGGAAGCGACGATCCTGTTAAGGGTTAGTCTTGGTGTTTCGGCGGCGTAAGCCAGGTGTCTTCATCGATTAATTGCCACGTTATTGCGCCTTGTGTACCGGCGGGTAAGTGATATTCACGCTCCCCTTTGGGTGGCACCATCAAGCGTAACTGGGCTTTGTCCAGCTCAGTGTTGCCTACACGCAGCACCGCGAACGTCAGCCAGTAGGGCGTGGGGTTTACCGCCGTTAGCTGGTTACCCTGCTTGCGGAAATAGAGTGCACCTGAGGCCTCTTCCACCGCGTAGCGCTTGAGCCCTTGCGGTCGATAGAACACTTTCATGCTACTCACCACGGCCAGCGTCACTTTGTTGCTTTCTGCGTGCTTCGGTTGAGATGGAATCGCTTTCATTGACAGGTAAAAAACTGACTCACGATCGTCTGGCAACGGCACATCATTGCGACGAATACGTAAGGTGACGTCACTGTGGGCATCCACACGTTCTAGCGGCGGGGTGACGATAAAAGGCAATGCAACGTTGCCGTGGTTGTCGATATCTACATCACCGGTTTGCGCATCAACCGGACGGATGAACGACTGCAATAAGCGCGCGGTATCGGTTTTGTTGTAAAGGGTCTGCGTTACACCCGACAACGAGGTTGCGGTGAAAATGACGCGTGTAGTGTAAAAGCTGATGCCAGCCTGCTCGGTTTTAGGTTCAGCGGCTTCAAGCATCGGCAAAACGCTGACACTCAGGCAAAGTAATCCTGGCGTCATCAAGAGACGCAGCAGCACGAAAGAGGTGTTCATCATGACTCCGTGAATGGTCTGACGGCTGACTGGCAGGCTGGATGTAAGCCGCCAAAATCATTGACCGCCTGCCAGCGCACCTTGCTGGCACTATCTGGAATGAGCTGAACGCTTTGGGGTGCCAACATTAGCGGCTGCATGTTCAGATCGCGCAGTTTCCCATCCAAAGACAGAGTGCGCAGCGTGATGTGCCAGGGCGTTGGATTTTCAACACGAATCTGGCGGTGGTACTGGCTGAAGCGTAGCTCGCAACTGTGATTAGCCGGTGGTTCGCTCAACTGTGCCGGCCGGTAGAACATTTTTAGATTAAAACGAATGCTTACCGCTGCTTGCAGAGCAGCGCTGATTTGCTGCTGACTTGCGGGTATCGCCTGGATTGAGAGGTACAACAGCGACTCTTTATCTTCAGGCAGCACATGACTCTGCGGGATAATGCGTAGCGTCTGTTCCGTGCCGGCGCCTAAACGGTATAAGGGCGGCGTGATCAGGAACGGGGCTGATTGCAGGCTTTGCGTGGACATCACCACCCTACTTTGAATTAACCAGACCTTGTCACTACGGTTCTTCACTGTCAGTGTTTGCATTTTATCGGTCGCGTTAAAAATGACGCGGGTGTGATCTAAACGAATTCCCCCTTTTTCACCCTGTGTTGCGTTGCAGGCCGTACCACTCATCAGCAGTAAGCCGACCGCACTTTGAGTAAGACGGTGAGAGCTGTATCTGTTCAACTGATTACCTTAGAGAAAATCGAGATTGAAAGTGATGCTGGCGACCACCTGCCCACCCCTGGCCTTACTGCATTGTGTGGCATCGCCACAGGTCAAGCCGGCATAGAAAGGCAACTTTTGGTTATCAATATTTCCGCTTGTTTCGGTTAACTCGACATAATCACTCGGGCTGAGCGCCTTGCTGGCATATGTGGGTAATGCGTCACTGTTGACCAGCATCACACCGATGTTTTCGGCCGTAGAGGACAGATTGCGAAATACCCATTTATCCAGTATTTCGCCCTGACCACTGACTCTGACAATCGGGTTGCTGGCCCCTTTGATGGTGCAATCTTTTATTTCCAATTCAAAGGGTTGTGGATTAACCAATGTGTATGCGCCCATCTCCGTCGCCAGGACGGTGCCCAGATTCATGTGCGTTTTGTCCAGATTGAAATCGCAGGTACCGTTAACTAAGAAAGCGTTGAAATTGAGCTGCACTGTATCTGCGCCGGATGGGGTGATATTCAGTACCGAAGTGACCAGCATCACCACACTGGTGGCCGCCTTATTACAGCGTCTGACTAAAGGCATGATGGCCTCCGTGGTCGTCAATGGTAACCCACTCGACTTTGCCTTTTAGAATATTGGTGGACCAGGTATGACTGCCGAATGGCGGCAGCATTTTCTCTTCAGCGACCTCCAGAGGCAGACGTTTACCCGCCACTTTAATATCGATAAAGCTGACGTAATAAGGCGTTGGATTGCTTATTTTCAGCCCTTTAGCGTCAGCTTTAATTTGGAGGTTGCGTTGCGCGGATAATGAATCACCCGCGAGGTTTTTCGGGCGATAAAACAGTTTTATACTTTTGCCAACACCAAAGCGGGCATCCCCTTTAATACGTTGCTCGTTCTGATCGGTTTCTTTGCCTTGCGAAGCGGGTATCGCAGCGGTGCGAAAATAGAAAACAGATTCACGGTCGGTCGGTAATGACATTTCGCGAAATATAATTCGCACCTGATGTTTACTCTCTGCTTCCATACGAAACAACGGCGGAATGACATCAAAAGGCGCCGTTTGTGTGGCGGCGCTGATGAGGCTTACTGAAGATTGCACCAGATAAACGGTGGCATCACCACGATTGCGCAGCGTAGCTGTAATACTGCTAGCACCCTCAGGATAGATCAGTCGAGTCGTATTGATACCAAAGCCTGCTGCCTGGGAGATGACGGGGGCCGTCAGCAATGCCAGCATGGCAGAGAGAGGGAACAGGGAACGAGACATGGTGAGTCCTCGATAGTAGCGGGCCTGACTGCACCCGCCACATATCAACAATTAGTTGTAGTCGTACATGAACATAATGGGCGTTGATACCAAGCCACCGGTGATGCTCGCGGGAGTTCCGGTATTTGCCACCAGCGCAGCGGTAAAGGTCTGCGTTTGGCCGTTGATATCAGCGACGTTGGCATCCGTACCACCGCCAGCAGCACCTTCAAACTCCACCATATCAACTTTATCGTTAGCTGAAATAACGGTTGCACCCGCCTTCAACTGCACGCCTGTGGTGGCTGCGTCATTGGCGTTGAAAACATCAGCATCCAGCGGCAATGTTGGGCCGGTGACTATCAGGCCAGCCACACCAGCCACGGGTGCGGTAGCGCTCAAGGTGCAATTTTCCAGGCTAACGCTGAAGGATCGTTCACTACCCGCTACCGCCGTTTTAGCCGTCGAGGGGAAGTCACTTGCGGTGTAGTTACCCAGGTTCAGGGCGGGGTGGCTCATTTTGACATCGCAGGTACCATGAGAAACGTTACCGGTGATATCTATTTTACCGCTGGCTGCAGCTTGAGTGGCGCCAGAAGCCGCCATCAACAATAGTGCAATCGGCGCAATAGCATATAAAGACTTACGCATTTTCATTTCCTTTTTAATTTATAAAGTCATTCGTTTCATGCCCAAAATAAGCAAGAAATCAGAGGGGGGAATTCCATAAACAATTCCGGCTTCGCACCACGATGATAATAATGCATTTTATCATGACGCCACATACCGTTAAAATCGGTGGCTTCGTGAGGGGAAATAGTAAGCCGAACCACTAACAGAAGTATCGTCATCAAGCGATGCGTTTGGTGTAGTCGATACACGCTATAATTGTAAGGGGATGACTACAGAGCACGTTAAGGGGCGTGTGCGCAGATTAAATAACACTTCGGGAATGAGTGATTAATCATAGGTATGATAAAAATCACGTCGATAATAATGAAATTTTCATTGATGCTTTTATAGTATTCAAAGTCTCTGACTCATCGACTATTCTAACGAATCTCATTCGACTCACTTCCCTCACTAGTAGCATTATTTATTATTGATAATTGGACAGGTATTAAAGATTAACACCGCTATGTTTCATCAAGGCGCTGATAAAAAAGAGGAGGGAAGAATTAAGATTAGAGGACGAATTTAAAGTGAATATTTGCGTCAGTTATATTAACCCTATTAGTCAATGATAGAGAGGGAGCGCCTGTACTCATCCCCCTCTCTTAGCCAATAATGTGGCTGAGTGAAAGGGCGCTTACGCTGGCACCCAAGCCCCTTTTAACTGCACCTGCGGGAAACCGGCAGTCAGAATACGCAGTTCGGCATCGCGCGGGGTGTTGTCGCCCTGCCCCTGAATACTGACGATATCCTGCGGGCAGGCGGAGAATGCCACGAAGCAATCCATCTCAGCGCGCAGCACAATGTAGTCACCTGGCTTAGTCACCACCGGCAGCGTTTTTAACGTGATGCCGTCTGGCTGCACCTGAATATTCATAAAAATATTCAGTGACGCCAGATTGCCATGCGGCAGCTCGATGCCTAATTCACGCATGCCTTCGAACAGGTTATCGTGGCAGTTGCGGTGATACTCGGTGCAGCCCAGTAGCTCATAACGACGCGCATCACAGGCAGCCATAAAGGAGTCATGCACGCCCGGCGAGGTATCCGCTACCAGCGTTAAAATCGGATGGCGCTGACTGGTGATAAAGCTGTCACCGACTTTGGGATTAAGACGCTGATTCCATACTCGCGTCGCTTCCATACACATATATTCAGTGACGTCTTCGGCGTTATACGCCCAGCAATCCACCACTTGCGTGCCGTGCAGATTGATCACCTGCACCGCTTCTCCTTTCTTCAGACGCACCGCTTTGCCGTAGCGCGCAGGAATGGTTATCGCTTCACGATGCTGATATTCAGCTGACATAGTGTTCTCCTGATTAATGCTGCATGCCGCGACGATAGCGCGTCATGCGAGATTCAAGGCCGCGTGCCAGCCAGTCGATCAGACTGTTGAGCAGCCAGTAACAAAGCGCCACCGTGAGATAGATTTCCAGCGGCGCGTAGGTATCCGAAATCGCCTGTTTGGCGGCGTACATAAACTCCTGCACCGAGACAATCGACAGCAGCGCAGAGTCTTTAATCAACCCAATCATTAGCCCGACCAGCGGCGACAGCATCTGCGGCAGGGTTTGCGGCAACACCACATCGCGCAACTGCTCGCTGCGGCTCAGGCCCAACACGCGGCACGCTTCCCACTGCCCTTTCGGCAACGCCTCGATGGCTGCACGGATCACCTGTGAAATATAGGGCGCGTAATAGAGCGTCAGAGCCAGCACGCCCACCACTGGCGACGACAGCGTGATGTCGTACTCCGGCAGCACAAAATAGAGCAGGTAAATAACCACCAGCAGCGGCAGCGCCAGAGTTAACCCACTGTAAAGGTTGAGCAAGCGCAGCCAGAACGGCGAGGCGCGCATCAGCAGCCAGGCCATCAGACCGCCCCACGCCAGCGAGCAGAGTGCGGCGACGATGCACAGTTGCAGCGTGGCGATCATGCCGTCACCAAGTGACGGCAAGGAGGTGAGAATGGCTTGCCAATCCATCAGGCGATCCTCCTTTTAGCTTCGAGACGTCGTGCGGCGGCAATCAGCGGCATGGCGATCAGCAGATATCCGGCCGCCACCAGCAGCAGCACTTGCGTGGCTTCATAGGTGCGCGCAATCACAATCTGTCCGGCGTAGGTCAGCTCCGTCAGCGCCACCACCGAGGCCAGCGGCGTAGTTTTCAGCAGGATGGTGAACTCGTTGACCAGCATCGGCAGGCTGGCGCGCATCACCTGCGGATTAATCACATACCACCAGGTTAAGAAGCGGCTCAGACCCAGCGTGCGTGCGGCTTCGAGCTGACCACGCGTGACCAGTGAACGGTTCACGCGCAAAATCTCCGCCACGTAAGCGCCACTGTTGAGGCCGATGGCAATCACCGCGGCCAGCATCGGCTGACCGCCCAATCCGAGGCGTGGCAAAGTGAAAAACACCACGAACAACTGCACGATGGCCGGTGTACCGCGCATCAGGCTGACATACAGCCGGCCGATGGCGCGCCAGATCCAGGCACGGCGCAGTTGCAAGAAGCAGCCAAGCTGCCCCATCACCACGCTGACCAATGAGGCGAGTACGGTGAGTACCAACGTCATCAGCAGGCCGTGTCCGAGTTCCGGCAGCGCGGCCACTACCTGTTGATCCAGCCCCATGCGTTACTCCACGTTAAAGTCGTGCAGGTTTTCCGCCACCGATAACAGCAGCGGTGCCGGTTGAGCGTTGCCCTCAATGCCGGTGTTACAGGCCGAGACGATGAATTGCGTATCCATCACCACGCGACAGGTGATGCTGTCGCCCGCTTTGGTCAGGTTCGGTTCAGCCAGGATGTCACCGGCGCGCGTCAACTTAACGTGCATAAACAGGTTGATCGGATCCGGCAGCTTTGGCACTTCCATACCTAAACGCGCCAGCTCATCGTTCACCGCTTCCACACAGCCCTCGCCCTGATAGCCTTTTTCTGTCAGGAAGGCGCTGGTCGAGGCTGGCAGCAACAGGTCGTGACGCTTCACGCTGTCTTTACCCAGCACCATCATCGGGCGGCGACGGTTGTTCACCAGACGCATACCGGATCCGAGCAGGTAGCTGTTGCTGAAAACGCGGGTGTGATGCACGGAAAGCCACACCGCGGGATCGGCAAGGCTGAAGCCAAACAGGGAAGCCACCGCGCCGTCGCCTTGGGCCGTAATACGCAGCAACTGCCCGCGCAGCACCTTAATCGACCCAACGCTGCACGGTTCCACCGTGACTGACTGAGCCAGCGTGCGCTCAGCGGTATCTTCAAAACTTTCACGCATTAACAGCATGATTCATCTCCTCTGCGTGAAAATGGTCACTCACCACGATATCAATCGGCGTGACCTGCAAACCGTTGCCGGGAATGATGTCCTGCGGGCAGGACGACACTGAACAAATCAGGTCGCACAGCGCTTCAAAGGTAATGCTGTCGCCCGGTTTACTGTTAGGATCGGTGACTTCCATCCGGCCATCGGCGGTGACCGGGCCGTTCTGGAACAGGTTGAACGGCTCAGGCAGCGAAAAGTACGTCACGCCAAAGGCTTTCATGCCTTCCAGCAGGTTGTCGACGCAGTTGCGATGGCCTTCAACGCCAAAATCGACGCTGAATCGGGTGCGATCACAAGCCGGCACGTTAGCATCGTGAATGCCGATGCTGTCGGCCAGAATACGCAGCATCGGACGGTTTTCGCTCGACCACAGCGCATCGCCCGGCTTAAAGAACAGCGAACGCAGATGCTGGCGCGTGTGCACTGGTGACAGCTTTTCGTTCAGGTCATCGGCGTTAACGGCGACGAAATCCGCCGCCTGCTGCCCTTCACTATCAATCACGGTAATAAACTGGCCCTTACGCACGCGGAAGGTTTTACCGTGGCCCGCAGGCACCGTGAGGTTGCTCTGGCACATAATTACTCCTGGGGAATGAAATCGCTGGCGGGCACGGTAAAGGTGGTGCCGAGATACTGCTGCTGCAGCTTGGTCAGTTCGCCATCTTTCTGCATCGCCAGAATGTGGTCGCTGATGGCTTTGTTCAGGCTGCCGTCTTCTTTGCGTGTTGCCCAACCCATCCACTGCGATGGACCGACTTCACCGACCTGCGCCACTTTACCGGCGTATTTTTTCGCCACCGGGGCCAGTACGGAGATGTCGTCATAAACGAAGTCGGCGCGCTTGGTCATCAGGGTGCTGACGGTTTGATCGAGTGAATCCACGTTGATGATGGTGATCGGTTTTTTGCCCTCTTTTTTCAGCTGCTCGTTAAAGCCTTTGAGCAACTGCTCGGGCACGCTGGAGGTTTTCACCGCACCGCGCAGGCCAGACAGGCTTTCCGGGCTGAGGGTTTTGCCGCTGAAGGTGCCAGCTTCACTTTCACGCACCAGCACGCCGTTAACGGTTTTGCTGTAAGGCACGGTGAACAGCACTTTCTTCGCACGCTCGGCGGTGACGTTAAGCGAAGAACCTTCGGCGTTGAATGAGCCAGAAATCAGGCCCGGCAAAATGCCGCTGAAGGCGGTTTTCTGAAACTCCAGTTTCACACCCAGGTCTTTGGCGAAGGATTGCATGATCGCCACGCTGTAGCCGGTGATCTCGCCTGAGTCATTGGTGTATTCGTATGGAGGAAAGGTTGGATCGATGCCAACGGTGATTTTGCCGCTGCTTTTGATGTCAGACAGCGTGTCGGCTTGCGCCTGTGCCACGGTGCCAACGGAGAGAAGTGCGGCGATCAGCAGTGCTGTTTTTTTCATTATGGTGTTTCCCTGGTGTTGGTGAAATGTCTTTTTCTACTGAGCATATTTTGTGCCAGTTTTTTCACCACCCCGGTAACACCTTTGATGTATATGGGGTATTACTTAATAAAATCAGTGAGAAACATCTGTTTCTTTATTTTTATATTAAGTTTCTACGGTTTCACACATGAAGAAATGGGCTTTTGCCGCGGGAGGGGAAGCGCACTGTAATGGAGCAGATTCTGGCGCTGCATGCGCCAGAACGGGGCGTTATTCCAGTTCGTCGAGGGATTGGTGTAAGGCTTCAACCTGCGCGAGATAATCGTTACTGGTTTTACCCATTTGTCGGGCCACCAGTGAGCAGAGCAGATTGCATACGCCGGAGAGCGCAGCGGTGCTATCAAACATCAAACTGCTGTCGGTATGGCAGCGCACCACCCACTGCGCGTGGCGTGCCGGTTTGCCGGAGAGCACATCGGCGATATACAGCATCGGCACGTTGCGTTCTGCCAGCGCATTCATCGCCGCTTCCAACGCAGGCATACGGCGACGCAAGCCAACACAGATCACCACATCCTGCTGATTCAGCGCGGCGAGATGCTCCGCCAGCGAATCGCCGGGGCGCGGCAACAGGCGCACATCAGGATGGACATGCACCAGATCGCGGTAAATCAGCTGCGCAATGGTCTGGCTATGACGCCAGCCCATCACCACCACTCGGCGTGACTGTGCAATGGCGATCACCGCCTGCTGCAGCTGCTCACTGTCCAGCGTGCGGTAACTGTTGACCAGATTGGCGATCTCTTTTTCCAGGTGCTGCTGCATGATGCTGGCAAGCGGTGATGCAGTCGGCGCGGCTTGCAGATAGAGCGGTGAACCGCTGCTCTGCATCTCACGCGCCTGACGGCGGGCGGCTTCATAGCTTTCGTACCCTAGATGACGGAAAAAACGCGTGGTAGTCGCTTTGGAAACGCCCGCGCTCTGCGCCAGTTCGGTGGCGGTATTCATCGCCAGCTGGCCCGGTGCGGCCAGCAGCACGTCAGCCAATCGCTGCTCGTGGCTGGAGAGTTGATCCCAGTGCTGTTGTATCCGGCCCTCTAACGTTGCCGCTTTTGCACTCATGGTGATTCCCTGAATATAAAAAAACTATCCTGCACAGAGCGTGCCGGGTTGTCATCAGGAATTTTGCCAGGGAAATAGAAATGAAAAATGCCGTCGGGTAAAAAGGGGCGCCATAAAAAAGGCCGCCATAATGGCGACCTCGAAGGCTCACAGCAAAGTGCGCGGATTTATGCGCACCCTTTTGCCTTACTTACTGGTTGGACGCAGTGCCGGGAACAGGATCACGTCGCGGATGGTGTGGCTGTTAGTGAAAAGCATCACCATACGGTCGATACCAATGCCGAGGCCCGCAGTTGGCGGCAGACCGTGCTCCAGTGCAGTGACGTAGTCTTCGTCATAGAACATCGCTTCGTCATCGCCCGCATCCTTCGCGTTAACCTGCTGCAGGAAACGTTCAGCCTGATCTTCTGCATCGTTCAACTCGGAGAAGCCGTTACCGATTTCACGCCCACCGATGAAGAATTCAAAGCGGTCAGTGATTTCCGGGTTCTCGTCATTACGACGTGCCAGCGGAGACACTTCAGCCGGGTATTCGGTGATGAAGGTTGGCTGAATCAGATGCGCTTCTGCGGTCTCTTCGAAGATCTCAGTCACAACGCGGCCCAGACCCCAGCTCTTTTCCACTTTAATGTGCAGCGATTTAGCGATCGCGACGGCTTTATCAAAGTCTTCCAGATCGTTCAGGTCGGTTTCCGGACGGTATTTCTTGATCGCTTCACGCATGGTGAGCTTCTCAAACGGCTTACCGAAATCGAAGCTGTGGTCACCGTAAGGCACTTCTGTGGTGCCCAACACATCCTGCGCCAGGGTGCGGAACAGGCTTTCGGTCAGTTCGATCAAATCTTTGTAATCCGCATACGCCATATAGAGTTCCATCATGGTGAACTCTGGGTTATGACGTGGAGAAATACCTTCGTTACGGAAGTTACGGTTGATCTCGAATACACGATCAAAGCCGCCTACGACCAGACGCTTCAGGTACAGTTCTGGCGCAATACGCAGGTACATATCAATGTCGAGCGCATTGTGATGGGTGATGAACGGACGGGCTGACGCGCCGCCAGGGATCACCTGCATCATTGGGGTTTCCACTTCCATAAAGTCGCGGTTAACCATGAACTGACGGATGCCGGCCATGATTTTAGAACGCACTTTGAAAGTGTTACGTGAGTCGTCGTTGGAGATCAGATCGAGATAACGCTGACGATAACGGGTTTCCTGATCGGCCAGGCCGTGGAATTTATCCGGCAGTGGACGCAGCGCTTTGGTCAGCAGACGCAGTTCAGTGATGTGGATCGACAGCTCACCGGTTTTGGTCTTGAACAGCTTACCGCGTGCGCCAAGGATATCGCCCAGATCCCATTTCTTGAACTGCTCGTTGTAAACGCCTTCTGGCAGATCATCGCGTGATACGTAGATCTGAATCTGGCCGCCAACGTCCTGCAGCGTCGCAAAAGAGGCTTTACCCATGATGCGACGGGTCATCATACGACCGGCCACGCTCACTTCAACGCCGAGCGCTTCCAGCTCTTCGTTCTCTTTGGCGTCATAGCTGGCGTGCAGCACATCAGACGTGGTATCGCGGCGGAAATCGTTAGGAAACGCGATGCCCTTTTCACGCAGCGCGCTGAGTTTTTCGCGACGCGCTTTCAGTTCGTTGTTTAACTCAAGGGCGGCATCAGCGCTCTGCGGTTGTTGTTCAGACATGTCGGTTCCTTATAACCCTGCTTTTAAACTTGCTTCAATGAAACGGTCGATGTCGCCATCCAGCACCGCTTGCGTGTTGCGCGTCTCTACGCCGGTGCGCAGATCTTTAATACGTGAATCGTCGAGTACGTATGAGCGAATCTGACTTCCCCAACCGATATCGGATTTGTTATCTTCCGCGGCCTGCTTGTCAGCATTTTTCTTCTGCATCTCATATTCGTACAGCTTCGCACGCAACTGCTTGAAAGCTTGATCTTTGTTCTTGTGCTGTGAACGGTCGTTCTGGCACTGCACCACAATGTTGGTCGGCAAGTGGGTAATACGCACCGCAGACTCGGTTTTGTTAACGTGCTGACCACCCGCACCCGAGGCGCGGTAAACGTCGATACGCAGATCGGCTGGATTGATGTCGATGTCGATGTTGTCATCCACTTCCGGGTAGATAAACACCGAACTGAATGAGGTATGACGACGGCCGCCGGAGTCAAATGGACTCTTACGCACCAGGCGATGGACGCCGGTTTCGGTACGCAGCCAGCCAAACGCGTAGTCACCGATGATTTTAATGGTGGCGGATTTAGTCCCGGCCACTTCACCGTCTGACTCTTCGATAATTTCGGTTTTATAACCTTTGGCTTCCGCCCAGCGCAGGTACATGCGCAGCAGCATGCTGGCCCAGTCTTGCGCTTCGGTGCCGCCAGAACCGGCCTGAATATCCATGTAGCAGTCGGCGCTGTCATACTCGCCTGAGAACATGCGACGGAATTCGAGTTCGCCCAGCTTGCCTTCTAAACCATCCAGCTCGATAACGGCTTCGTTGAAGGTCTCTTCGTCGTCGGCTTCCACCGCCAGATCCAGCAAGCCCTGCACATCTTCCAGGCCCTGACGCATGTGATCTAAGGTTTCTACCACCGCTTCCAGTGAAGCACGTTCTTTACCCAGCGCCTGCGCGCGTTCAGGTTCGTTCCAGACGTCAGGCTGTTCCAGCTCGGCGTTTACTTCTTCGAGGCGTTCTTTCTTGGCATCATAGTCAAAGATACCCCCTAAGAACGTCGCTGCGCTCGCTGAGGTCTTGAATACGATTTTTGACCGGATTAATTTCAAACATGGCTTTTCAGTCTTTTTTGACGATTCGGTGAAAGGAGATAAAAAGTAACGCGCTAGTTTACCCGAAAGTACACCCACTTTGTAGCGGCGCGATTCATCGCGCGCACCTGAAGCAACGATGCTGCTGACAGATGCGCAATGAATTGCGCCGCTACCGCATCACAGTAGGATTATACCGGCCAGATGTGGTCGATGATCAGCTGTACTGAGCGGTTGCCACGGTACTCGTTGATATCCAGTTTATAGGCGAGTTTGACCTGGCGTACGCTGGTGTCAGGCCACAGAGTAGTATCGACGTTAAACGCGATGCCATCCAGCAGCGGACCGCCGCCCAGCGGCTCAATCATCACCTTCAGATGACGTTCGCCAACCAGCTTCTGTTGCAGCAGTTTGAAGTGGCCATCAAATACCGGCTCCGGGAACGCCTGGCCCCACGGACCCGCTTCACGCAGCATTTCGGCGGTATGCAGTGTGAACTCCTGCGCGTGCAGTTCGCCGTCAGACCAAATCACGCCCTGCAACGCTTCGCCATCTAGCCACTCATCAATCAACGCAGCAAAACGCTCGCGGAACAGATCGTATTTTTCGGTTTCCAGCGACAATCCGGCCGCCATGGCGTGACCGCCGAACTTGATCATCATGCCGGGATAGAGCGTGTCGAGACGCTCCAGCGCATCACGCAGGTGCAAGCCAGCAATCGAGCGACCCGAACCTTTCAGCGTGCCATCGCCAGCTGGCGCAAAGGCGATCACCGGGCGATGGAAACGCTCTTTCAGCCGTGAGGCCAGAATGCCGACCACGCCCTGATGCCATTCGGGATGGTAGAACGCCAGGCCGAGCGGCAGATCGGTGTGCTGACGTTCCAGCTCATCGCACAGCGCCAGCGCTTCACTCTTCATGCCCTGCTCGATCTCTTTGCGCGTTTGGTTCAGCGCATCAAGCTCGTTAGCGAGCATGCGCGCCTGCGCAATGTCTTCAGTGAGCAGCAGTGCCACACCAACTGACATATCATCCAGTCGACCCGCCGCATTCAGGCGAGGTCCGACGGCAAAACCGAGATCGCTGGCAGCCAACTGGCGCGCATCGCGGTTGGCGATCTCCAGCAGCGCGCGAATCCCGGCGCGACATTTTCCGGCGCGAATGCGGCTCAAGCCCTGCCACACCAGAATGCGGTTATTGGCATCCAGCGGCACTACGTCAGCGACGGTGCCCAGCGCCACCAAGTCCAGCCACTCCGCCAGATTGGGTTCCGTTCTGCCATCGATGAACCAATTTTGCAGACGCAGGTGCGCACGCAGCGCCAGCATCAGATAAAAAGCCACGCCCACGCCCGCTAACGACCGCGAAGGGAAGGCGCTGTCATTGAGATTGGGGTTAACGATCGCTTCCGCGTCTGGCAACGTTTCGCCAGGCAAGTGGTGATCGGTAACCAGCACCGGAATACCGTGCTGATGGGCAGTTTCTACGCCTGCATGGGAAGAGATACCGTTATCCACGGTGAGAATCATCTCCGCACCGCGCGCACGTGCCTGTTCAACCACTTCAGGGCTCAGGCCGTAGCCATCTTCAAAGCGGTTTGGCACCAGATAATCGACGTTGCCACCCATGCTGCGCAGCGCTAAGACGGTTAACGCGGTGCTGGTTGCGCCATCGGCATCGAAATCACCCACCACCACAATACGGCGACCTGCTTCCAGCATCTGGTGCAACAAGGCTACCGCTTGATCGATGCCACCCAGCGTTTGCCACGGCAGCAGATTTTTGGCACCTCGCTCAAGTTCAGCGGCCTCTTTTACACCACGTTGCAGGTATAGGCGGCGCAGTAGCGGGGGTAAGGTATCAGGTAAGCTGGCGTCGGCCTGAATTTCACGCCGACGCAGTTCGACAGAATGCATCACTGTGGATTAACCGCCTCGCTTCTGACCATCAAGAACCTGTTTCAGCTCCTGCGGGCCCTGATAGCCAGGGATCATCATGCCGGTATCGGTGAGAATGGCAGGCGTGCCCTGAATGCCGTACAGGATGCCCAGCTGATAATGCTTATCCAGATTGATTTTGCAGGTTTCTGGCGCATCCATCTGCGGCGCGTCGCCTTTCATCGCTGCATCAAAGGCTTTGTTGCGATCGGCGCTGCACCAGACGGCGCGCATGGCTTCTTCCACCTGACCGTGCAGACCTTCACGCGGGAAAGCCAGGTAACGCACGGTGATGCCCAGCGCATTGTAGTCAGCCATCTGTTCGTGCAGTTTGCGGCAGTAGCCACAGGTGATGTCGGTAAACACGGTAATCACGTGCTGCTCTTTTGGCGCTTTGTAGACGATCATTTCCGGCGCCAGCGCAGTGATTTTTTTGTCCAGCAGCTGGTTGGTGACGTTCACCGGCTGCGCACCGCTGACATCATACAGCGGGCCCTGAATCATGTGCTTACCATCTTCAGAGACGTACAGCACACCGCTTTCCGTCAACACGGTTTTCATTCCTGCCAGCGGTGAAGGCTGAATCTCTGTCTGCTGCAAACCGAGTTTTTTCAATGCTTGCTGAATGGCGCTGTCATCGGCATGAGCCAGACCGGCAAAGGCGCTGACCAGCAATGCCAGCATCGTTAACTGTTTTTTCATCTCAATTCCTTGTTGCCGCGGTTTAAGCACGCGGATGATGCTGTTGATGTAACTGACGCAGGCGCTCGGTAGCCACGTGCGTATAAATTTGGGTAGTGGAGAGGTCACTATGTCCCAGCAACATCTGTACGACGCGCAAATCCGCACCGTGGTTCAGTAAATGTGTAGCAAATGCGTGACGAAGCACGTGTGGTGATAGCTTTTCGCTGTCGATACCGGCAAGGGTGGCATAGTGTTTGATGCGATGCCAGAAAGTCTGACGCGTCATTTGTTGCGCGCGGTTACTGGGGAACATCACATCCAGCGTTTGCCCATTCAACAACCACGGACGACCGTGCGCCATATAGTGCTCCAGCCAGTAAATCGCTTCTTCACCTAATGGCACAAGTCGCTCTTTGTTACCTTTACCAATGACGCGCACCACGCCCTGACGCAAACTGATGTCGCTGAGCGTTAAGCCCACCAGCTCCGATACACGTAAACCGGTGGCATACAGCAGTTCCAGCATCGCCTTGTCACGTAGCTCAAGCGGCACATCAATAGTCGGTGCCTGCAGCAGACGTTCTACCTGGTTTTCACTCAGGTCTTTTGGCAATCGCTGCGGCAGTTTAGGTGCGGAGAGCAGTGCGCTGGGATCATCACTGCGCAGCTTTTCGCGATAGAGGTATTGAAACAGGCGGCGCATCGCGCTGAGCGTGCGCGCAGAACTGGTGGCCTTGTAGCCGCCTTCGACGCGTTCGGCGAGAAACTGCTGCAGGTCGAGCGCTTCCAACGTCAGCAGCGTACGTTCATGGTGGTGTAACCAGCCGGTGAGCGTTTGCAAGTCCTGGCGATAAGACGCAAGGGTATTTTGCGCCAGGTTACGCTCAATCCAGAGCGCATCCAGAAATTGTTCAATCAGATCGCTATCCTGCACGGTTCCCCCCAACGCGTGTGAAATCGTGCTCATTATGCCTGAAAGTCACCTGCTTCTGGTACAATTGCGCCAAAGTGTGTATCAGTCAGAGCATTAATTGCATGAATATCGGTCTGTTTTACGGCTCAAGTACCTGTTACACCGAGATGACGGCGGAGAAGATTCGCGACTTTCTCGGTGAAGAGTTAGTCACGCTGCACAATCTCAAAGACGACGACCCATCGCTGATGGAGCAGTACGATTTACTGATCCTCGGTATTCCTACCTGGGATTTTGGTGAATTGCAGGAAGATTGGGAAGCGGTGTGGCAGCAACTGCCCGCACTCAATCTGCACGGCAAAATTGTCGCGCTGTACGGCATGGGCGATCAGGCTGAATACTCAGAATGGTTCTTAGATGCGCTCGGCATGTTGCATGAATTGCTGCAGCCGATGGGCGTGCAGTTTGTCGGCTACTGGCCGCTGGAAGGCTATGAATTCGTCAGCAAAAAGCCGCTGACGGCCGACGGCACCCAATTTGTCGGCCTGGCACTCGATGACGTGAATCAGTTTGAGTTGAGTGAAGATCGCATCGAACAGTGGTGTGAACAGATTCTGACGGAAACGGCTGCACTGCTTTAACGCGACGCTTACCTATCCCCTATCACGCAGAAAACAGCAGGCGCGCAGTGTGCGCCATGCATAAGGCGGCAGGTTATCCATCATCAACCACAGCCGCCAGCGCTTGCCCTGCTGGTTTCGTAACGTCAACAGCACGCCGAAAGGCAACCAGTCTGCCTGTCGCGCTAATTGCCAGCGCATTCCACGCCAATGCCAGTCACCCTGCTCATCCAGTACTAAGCGGCCTGTGCGCTGCCTGAGCCGACGCTCATTGCGCCCGCACTCCAGCAGCATCAGAATCAGCAGTGGGGCTTTGCCCCACGTCCAGCTTTCAGGCCACTCAAGACTCAACAGCCAAACGGTGACCAGCACATACAGCGTCACGTTAAGCGCCCGGGCGCTGCGTGACGGCTGCACATCACATTGGAACCGGTCCGCGTTCACGGTTGCGCTGCTGAATCAGTTGCACCATGCGCTTGAACTCTGGATCGGCGGGTTCGCCGTGGTTCATCAACCAGTTGAACAGGTCAGGATCGTCACTCTTGAGCAGGGCGATAAACACCTGCTTATCGGTGTCGGTCAGTGAGTCATATTCGTATTTGAAGAACGGCATGATGGAGACATCCAGCTCCAGCATGCCGCGACGGCACGCCCACTGAACGCGAGCTTTATCATGAATTTCCATGTGTCTTTTTTCCATGGCTGAAAACAGTGGCGCTCAGTGTACCTGCTTTTTTCTCTGCCTGCAGGCGCAGCGCTGAATGCTGCGTGATATTGCGCACAGCAGTTCTACCCATTGCAGGGTTATCACGCGATTTGTGCGCCAGATTGGGTAAACAGGTTGCAATGCCGCACTGCTCTTTTAACATTGGAAGCAATATTGTTATTAATCAGGATGCCCTCATGCCGATTTTCACCCTTCCACCACGCCAGCCAGCTGCGGCGTCACGCCTGCCCTTAACCCTGATCTCCCTCGACGAGTGGGCGCTGGTGTCTGTGCAGGGCAAAGACAGCACATCGTATCTGCAAGGTCAGGTCACTTTAGATGTTGCGGCGATGGGTTCCACCCAGCATAGCCTCGCAGCCCATTGCGATGCTAAAGGTAAAATGTGGAGCAACCTGCGTCTGTTTCATCGCGGCGAAGGTTACGCCTACATCGTGCGTCGCAATCTGCGCGAGCAGCAGCTTAACGAACTGAAAAAATATGCCGTGTTCGCCAAAGTGACCATCGCCGCCGATGATGATGCGGTACTGTTGGGCGTGGCCGGTTTCCAGGCGCGCGCGGCACTGGCTGATGTGTTTGCCACCCTGCCGGATGCGGAAACACCAGTGGTTAATCATGGCGAGAGCACGCTGCTGTGGTTTGAACACCCCGCCGAGCGTTTCCTGCTGATAACCACGCTGGCGCAGGCTGAGGCCCTGAAAGAGAAATTAGCCGGTGCTGCACAGTTCAATGACAGCATCCAATGGCTAGCGCTGGATATTGAAGCGGGGATTCCGGTGATTGAAACCGCCACAAGCGCACAGTTGATCCCACAGGCGACAAACCTGCAGGCGCTGGATGCCATCAGCTTTAAGAAAGGCTGTTACACCGGTCAGGAGATGGTGGCGCGAGCTAAATTCCGTGGTGCCAACAAGCGTGCGCTTTACTGGCTGGCCGGCAGCGCCAGCAAAGTGCCGCAGGCTGACGGTTCCATGGAGCTGCAAATGGGCGATAAATGGCGTCGCACCGGCACCGTATTAAGCGGGGTACAGCTGGATGACGGCAGCGTTTGGGTACAGGTGGTGATGAACAACGATCTGGAGCCGGATAGCGTGCTGCGCGTGGAAGGTGATGAAGGCGGGAAACTGACGATTCAGCCACTGCCGTATTCATTAGTAGATTGATTTGTATTTCGGGTGCGCATAAATGCGCACCTCTGGAAAACCCGCATGTTTCCCCAGTAAGGTCGCTATTTATGGCGACTTTGCCGAAAATCACACCCGGTTGGTGACGCCTTTTATGGCAACCTCGCAGCAAGCTCAGGCAACATAAAAGTAGATCGCGCAGAAGTGCAATACGCTGCCGCCCAGCACAAAACCGTGCCAGATAGCGTGGTTGTAAGGGATTCGCCGCGAGACATAGAAAATCACCCCCAGCGAATAGACAATCCCGCCCGCAGCCAGCAGCCATACGCCACCGGCTGACAGCCTAGTCGCCAACTGATAAATCACCACCAGCGACAGCCAGCCCATGCTGAGATAGGTGATCAGTGACAGCACTTTAAAACGGTGCGCAATGGTCAGTTTGAAGATGATGCCTGCCAACGCCAGACTCCAGATAACCACCATCAACCCTTGCGCCAGCGGTGATTTCAGTCCCACCAGCAGGAAAGGTGTATAAGTGCCCGCAATCAGTAAATAGATGGCGCAGTGGTCAAATTTCTTCAGCCAATATTTCGCTTTTTGATGCGGAATGGCGTGATACAGCGTTGAGGCGAGGAACAGCAAAATCATGCTGCCACCATACAGGCTGTAGCTGGTAATCGCGATGCTGTCGGCACGCATTTCAACCGCTTGTGTTAACAGCAACACCAAGCCAACAATGCCGAAAATGCAGCCGATTCCGTGGCTAATGCTGTTGGCGATCTCTTCGGCTAGCGAGTATCCCTGAGCGATAATTCGATTCTGTGCCATGCGCTTCATTCCTGAATGACGGTGTAAGAACTGTGCTTTTTATAAACATCAGGGTAACCGGGAAAAATTTCAGAGTACACATGTACGCTAAAATAATTCTGTGACAGGCGTGTGACACCCGGCTGATGGCAGCGCTGTCGATCGCGCTGCCACAGTGTCGAATATTGAATCAGAAGATTAGCGGCCACCTGCCGCATCGATAAAGGTGCCGGTGACGTAAGAGGCAGCATCACTTGCCAGCCAGATAATCGCGGCGGCGATCTCTTCAGCCTGACCGCCACGCTGCATCGGCAGCGAACTGGCAACACGATCAACTCTGCCAGGTTCACCGCCATCGGCGTGCATTTCGGTGTAAATTAAGCCCGGCCGCACGCTATTAACGCGAATGCCCTGCGCCGCCACTTCCAGTGACAAGCCTTTGGTCAGTGTGTCCATCGCCCCTTTTGACGCCGCGTAATCAACATACTCGCCCGGCGCACCGAGACGTGCTGCCGCAGAAGAGACATTGATAATCGAACCGCCCTGGCCGCCGTGTCCGGTGCTCATGCGCTTCACCGCTTCACGACAGCAGATAAAAGTACCGGTAACGTTGGTGGCGAACACGCGCTGAATACGTTCCGCATCGAGATCTTCTACGCGGCATTGCGTAAACAAAATCCCGGCATTATTGACCAGCACTCGCAGGTTGCCTGTCTGCTGATCAAGCTGTTGGAACATGCGCACCACTTCCGCTTCAATGGCGATATCGGCCTGCACCGCGAATGCACTGCCGCCCAGCGCTTCAATTTCTGCCACCATCTGCTCCGCTTCGGCTACGCGCTGGCGATAATTGACCGCAACACGATAGCCCGCCTGCGCCAGCATCAGTGCTGTTGCGCGTCCAATGCCACGGCTGCCGCCGGTAACTAATGCCAGATCCATGTTGCCTCCAGAATAGAAAAAGGGCCGATTTCTCGGCCCTCAGATTAGTTGTTCAAATTGTGTTTAGCCAAAATAATTTGAGTGGCAACAAGGCAACGGTTTCCATCTTTCCCGTCACTTACAGATGTCCGAGACAGGAGTGAATGAATGCCGCCAATGCACGGCGGCCCTGATTACCACTGCTAAATTATTGGTATTCGCTCATTGGAACACAGGAGCAGAACACGTTGCGGTCACCAAACACATCATCCAGACGCTTCACCGTTGGCCAGTATTTGTTGGCGCTGCCTGCCGGGAACACCGCCAGTTCGCGGGTGTACGGATGCGCCCACTCGCCAACGATCTCCATCTGGGTATGAGGTGAATTCACCAGCGGGTTATCCTCGGCTGGCCATTCGCCGTCCGCCACGCGGTCGATCTCCATGCGGATTGACAACATCGCATCGATAAAGCGATCCAGCTCGATTTTGCTTTCGGATTCAGTCGGCTCAACCATCAGCGTCCCGGCCACCGGGAAGGACATGGTTGGCGCATGGAAGCCGTAGTCGATCAGACGTTTGGCAATATCCAGCTCACTGATACCGGTCTGCTCTTTCAGCGGACGGATATCGAGGATACATTCGTGCGCCACGCGACCATCTCGACCTGCATAAAGAATCGGATAAGCAGATTGCAGACGGCTGGCAATGTAGTTGGCATTCAGAATCGCTACCGAACTCGCCTGCTTCAGGCCTTCCGCGCCCATCATACGGATATACATCCAGCTGATTGGCAGAATCGATGCGCTACCAAACGGTGCCGCAGATACCGCCCCCTGCTGCGTCAGCACGCCATCAATTTGTACCACGCTGTGGCCCGGTACAAACGGTGCCAGGTGCGCTTTCACACCGATTGGGCCCATGCCTGGACCGCCACCCCCGTGTGGAATGCAGAAGGTTTTATGCAGGTTGAGGTGCGAGACATCTGCGCCGATGTAACCTGGCGTGGTAATGCCGACCTGTGCGTTCATGTTGGCACCATCGAGGTAAACCTGGCCGCCATGCTGATGCACGATCTGGCACACTTCACGAATGGTTTCTTCGTACACGCCGTGGGTTGAAGGATAGGTCACCATGATGCATGACAGCTCTTCGCCAACCTGAGCCGCTTTCTCACGCAAATCGCCGAGGTCGATGTTGCCTTGTTTATCACAAGCCACCACCACCACAGCCATGCCCGCCATCTGTGCAGAGGCCGGGTTAGTGCCGTGCGCAGAGCTTGGGATTAAACAGACATTACGTCCACCTTCGTTGCGGCTCTCGTGATAACGACGAATCGCCAGCAGGCCAGCATATTCACCCTGTGCGCCAGAGTTTGGCTGCATACAAAGCGCATCGTAACCGGTGAGCTGCACCAGCCACTGTGACAGCTGGCCAATCATCTGCAGATAACCTGAAGCCTGTTCCGCCGGACAGAATGGATGCAGTTCAGCAAACTCTGGCCAGGTGATTGGAATCATTTCGGCTGCAGCGTTGAGTTTCATGGTGCACGAGCCGAGCGGGATCATCGCCTGGTTCAGCGCCAGATCCTTTTTCTCCAGGCTGTGCATGTAACGCATCATCTCAGTTTCGCTGTGATGGCGGTTAAACACCGGATGGGTCAGGAATTCGCTTTCACGTGACATGCCTGCCGGAATGGCGCTGTTTTCCGCAGCGACGCTGGCATCCAGAGCATCAATCTCCTGGCCATGTTCATCACCCAGCAGAATGGCAAACAGCGTCTGCACATCTTCGCGTGAGGTGGTTTCATCCAGCGTGATACCCACGCCGTTGAGCACGTCACTGCGCAGGTTAACGCCAAAGCTCAGCGCGCGATTCAGCACTTCGGCTTTATCAGCGACTTCAACCGTTAAGGTATCGAACCAGCTGTTATGACGCAGCTTCAGGCCACCGTTTTTCAGGCCAGCGGCCAGAATGCTGGTAAGACGATGAATGCGTGAGGCGATGCGCTTCAGGCCCACAGGACCGTGATAAACCGCATACAGACCGGCGATGTTCGCCAGCAGCACCTGTGACGTACAGATGTTGGAGTTGGCTTTCTCACGACGGATATGCTGCTCACGGGTCTGCATCGCCATACGCAGCGCAGTGTTGCCTGCAGCATCACGTGAAACACCGATGATACGACCCGGCATTGAACGTTTGTGCTCATCGCGGCTGGAGAAGAACGCAGCGTGTGGACCGCCGTAACCCATCGGCACACCAAAGCGCTGAGCGGAACCGAAAACGATGTCTGCGCCCTGCTTGCCCGGTGCTTCTAACTGCACCAGCGCCATGAAATCGGCGGCCACGCTCACCACCACTTTGCGGCTTTTCAGCTCGGCAATCAGTGCACGGTAGTCATGCACTTCACCGCTGGTGCCCACTTGCTGCAGCAGCACGCCAAACAGGTCATCGTGATCCAGCGCTTTGCTGGCGCTGTCGATGATCAGTTCAAAACCAAAGGTTTCAGCACGGGTGCGCACCACATCCAGCGTTTGCGGATGGATGTCTTCGGCGATAAAGAATTTACCGGCATTTTTCAGTTTGCTGACGCGCTTCGCCATCGCCATCGCTTCGGCGGCGGCAGTGGCTTCATCGAGCAGTGAAGCAGAGGCGATATCCAGACCGGTTAAGTCCAGCGTCAGGGTCTGGAAGTTCAGCAGCGCTTCAAGGCGGCCCTGTGACACTTCTGGCTGATACGGCGTGTACGCGGTGTACCAGCCTGGGTTTTCCAGCATGTTACGCAGGATAACCGGCGGGGTGATCACCGCACTGTAGCCCATGCCGATCCAGGATTTGTAGATATGGTTCTGACTGGCAATGGCTTTCAGCTCTGCCAGCGCTTGCTGTTCGGTCGCGGCATCACCGACCGCAGGTGGGCCTGGCAGTTGGATGTCGGCAGGCACGATGGCGCTGATCAGTGATTCCAGAGAGCTGGCACCAATCGCTTCCAGCATGGTGGCCTGCTGCGCGGGTGTAGGACCGATATGGCGCTCAATGAAAGCACCGTTATGTTCAAGCTGGCTGAGAGTCTGGGTCATTTGCAGTAAATCCTGAATCGGGCTGGGTTACAAAAATGGCATTAAATCAGGCAGATAAAAAAGAAGGCGCTGCATTGCAGCACCTTCGATGACTACCGGTTACTCGTCGATAGCGCCTTTGTAGGCATCGGCGTCGAGCATAGAATCAAGTTCTGAAACGTCGCTGGCTTTGATACGGAACAACCAGCCTGCGGCGTACGGTTCGCTGTTGACCAGCTCCGGTGCGTCGGCCAGCTCTTCGTTCACGGCAACGATTTCACCGCTCAGTGGTGCATAGATGTCTGAGGCAGCTTTCACGGACTCCGCGACGGCACAGTCATCACCGGCAGCGAAAGTGGCGCCCACATCAGGCAGATCCACAAACACCATATCGCCCAGCAGTTCCTGCGCGTGTTCGGTGATTCCCACGGTGAAGGTGCCATCGGCTTCTTTACGCACCCACTCGTGACTATTGCGGTATTTCAATTCATTAGGCACATTGCTCATCGCCATTTCTCCTGAAAAATTACTGAGCGACCGGCTTGCCGGCGCGAACAAAAATCGGTTTGGTGACTTTCACCGGCATTTCACGATTGCGGATCTCTACAATCGCTTGCTCACCAATGCCCGCTGGCACACGTGCCAGCGCGATGCTGTAACCCAGCGTCGGGGAGAAGGAACCACTGGTAATAATACCCTGCTGTGGCTGACCTTGTTCATCGGTAAAACGTACCGTTAACCCGTTACGTAACACCCCTTTTTCGGTCATGATCAAGCCAACCAGCTTCTCGGTACCTTTTTCACGTTGCGCTTCTAACGCCTCGCGGCCGATGAAATCGCGATCGGTCGGTTCCCAACCGATGGTCCAACCCATGTTGGCCGCCAGCGGTGAAACGCCCTCATCCATTTCCTGACCGTAGAGATTCATCCCGGCTTCCAGACGCAGCGTGTCACGCGCACCCAGACCAGCCGGTTTGACGCCAGCCGCCAGCAGCTTCTGCCAGAAATCGGCCGCTTGACTGTTTGGCATCGCAATTTCATAGCCAGCTTCACCGGTATAACCGGTAGTGGCGATGAACAGGTTTTCGCTTTGCACACCGAAGAACGGTTTCATGCCCGCTACAACTTCGCGCTGCGCCGCAGTAAACAACGTCTGTGCTTTCTGCTGCGCTTGCGGGCCTTGTACGGCAATCAGCGCCAGATCGTCGCGTTCGGTGAGTTCGACGCCAAACGGCTGAGCGTGCTGTTTGATCCACGCCAAATCCTTTTCACGCGTTGCGGAGTTCACCACTAAGCGGAAAAAGTCTTCGGTCATAAAGTAAACAATCAAATCATCAATGACGCCAGCCGAAGCATTCAGCATGCCGGTGTAGAGGGCTTTACCGGGCTGCGTCAGTTTGGCGACATCGTTGGCAAGCAGATAACGCAGGAATTCACGGGTGCGGGCACCGCGCAGATCGACGATGGTCATGTGGGAAACATCAAACATACCGGCATCGTTACGCACCACGTGGTGCTCATCCATCTGCGAGCCGTAATGCAGTGGCATCATCCAGCCATGGAAGTCCACCATGCGCGCACCGCATGCCTGATGCTGTTCGAATAGAGGCGTTTGCTGAGTCATAACCATCCTGTGAAAACAAGTGAGTGTGACGCGCCTGCGTCGCCTGTGCAGGCTGACGCAAACGTTCTCTTTGTGCTGAAGTTACCACCGAATGCGGCGATTAACCATAAGGAAAACGAGGGCGAAACAGTATCACTCCCTTAGCATCACCCAAACCTAATCCAGCACAATTCACTGCATTTTTGTGATTAACTACGCATAAAATACAATTAACAACCTTAAACATAGCCTGATAATGGAATGCGCGCCTCAGTACGGCAAATTGGTCCGGCGAACCGCTGACCACATCATTAGTTAAAGTAATGCGAATTGATGAGTAAAATTAGAATAAATCAAACGAGGCGCAATTTAAGTGCAGGGGCGCACCAGAGCAGTGCATAGGGTGAAAAAGCCATTTGATTTGCGCTTAACCGAACACAGACTGCAACATCCCAGCGCAGGCGTAACGGTCATTTTAGGATCGGCTTTTGGTATGACGAGACAGTGAATAATGCAAAAAAAATGGCGCCTGAATCGGCGCCATGAGAAGAGAGTTTAACGAATCCAGCTGGGCATATCATTCAGCCCCATGGCCTGCTTCAGCATCAGAGGTTTTACGCCCGGCAATGTGTCGGCCAGTTTCAATCCCACATCACGCAGCAGCTTTTTCGCCGGATGGGTGCCTGCAAACAGCTCACGGAATCCCTGCATACCCGCCAGCATCATCGCTGCGCTGTGCTTGCGGCTGCGCTCGTAACGACGCAGATAAAGATGCTGTCCGATATCTTTACCTTCCTGATGCAGGCGACGAATTTCACCGATCAGTTCCGCAGCATCCATAAAGCCAAGGTTTACGCCCTGCCCGGCCAGCGGATGAATGGTGTGTGCAGCATCGCCCACCAGTGCGAGGCGGTGCGCGGCAAAATTACGGGCATAACGCGCCATCAGCGGGAAGGTTTTGCGCTCGCTTTCAACATAGCACAAGCCCAAACGCATATCGAAGGCCACTGACAGATGCTGGTTGAACAACGCTTCTGGCATGGACTGCACGCGCGCCGCTTCTTGCGGCGACAAGGACCAGACGATGGAACACAGGTGTGGGTCCTGCATTGGCAGGAACGCCAGAATGCCGTCGCCATGGAACACCTGACGCGCAATCGCATCGTGCGGCATATCGGTGCGGATATTGGCGACCAGCGCGTGATGATCGTAATCCCAGAAGGTAATCGGAATATCGGCTTTGTCGCGCAGCCAGGAGTTTGCGCCATCAGCGGCAATCAGCAAGCGCGCACTCATCATGCTGCCGTCCTGCAAAGTGACGAATGCTTCGTTGTCGCCAAACGCCACCTGCTGTAACTGCGCAGGGGCAAACAGGGTGATATCGCTGCATTGACTGGCGCGCTGCCACAGTGCGCTGTGAATCACTTCATTTTCAATAATATGGCCGAGATGGGATAAGCCTTGCTGTTCATCATCAAAGCTGATGGAACCAAAACTGTCCTGATCCCACACTTCCATACCGTGGTAGGCGCTGGCGCGCAACGCCAGAATGCTGGACCAGACGTCCAGTTTTTGCAGCAGGCGTTCGCTGGCAGCGTTGATCGCCGAGACGCGAATTGACGCGGCGCTCGCCGGATCAAATTGTGGCTCAGGTGCTTTTTCCAGCACGGCAACGCGCAGGCCGCTGCCCTGCAATCCGCAGGCGACGGCCAGACCTACCATGCCGCCACCGGCGATGGCCACATCAAATGTTTGCATTGCTGCCCCTTAATTCATGCTTAACGCTTCACCCAGCCGAGCGTGCGCGCGGCAAGTGGGTTTCGCAGCCATGGCAGATGGTCCATTGCCACCAGCCCAAGATTTCTTCCCGCCACTAAAGGCGCATAACGGTTGGCAAATAGCCGCACCAGGCTATCGGTCACGCCGATTGTCGCGGCGCGATCAGGTTGACGACGCGCAGCAAAATGCTGTAGCACACCATAGCTGCCCACATCCTGCTGTTGACGATGCGCGCCTGCCAGGGTTTCCGCCAGCGACATCACATCGCGCAGACCTAAATTAAACCCCTGCCCCGCAATCGGATGCAGCGTTTGCGCCGCATTGCCCACCAGCGCCAGACGATGCGCCACCTGGCGTTCAGCGGTTTGCAGCGCCAGCGGATAAACTTCGCGCTGCCCGGCATGGGTGAATCGCCCTAAACGCCAGCCAAATGCTTGCTGAAGCTCGCGCAGGAAAGTCGCATCATCCCACTGTTTAACCGTGGTTTCTGCTTCAACAGGGTGGCACCACACCAGTGACATGCGATTGCCTGACATCGGTAACAGCGCCAGCGGACCGTGCTCGGTGAAACGTTCAAATGCACGGCCCTGATGTGGCTGCTGCGTGGTGACGTTGGCGATCACCGCCAGCTGCTGATAATCGTCCCGCTGCCAGCTGATGCCACAGGATGCGGCGAGTGGCGAACGTGAACCATCGGCTGCCACCAGCAACGCGCCCTGCAATTCCTCGCCACTGTTGAGCGTCACGGTGACAGAGTCGGCTGAGCGCTCTACCGCCGTAACGTAATCCGGACAACGCAGCGTCACACCAGGCGCACTTTTCAGCCGCTGGAACAGGCGCTGCCCCACATCAAATAGCTCAACCACCTGCCCCAGCGCCGGGACCTGGTAATCCTCCGCTTGAAGCTGCACGAAGCCGGTGTGGCCACGGTCGGAGACGTGAATATCCGTGATCGGCGTGCCGCAATCTGCCAGCGAGCGCCACAGATCGATATCCGCCAGCTGCTGACAGGTGCCTGCCGCTAACGCAATCGCACGGCCATCAAAGCCTGGATGTTTGCGGCTATCAGGCAGACTGCGTTCGATCAGCGTGACGGGCAGCTGGCCTTGCGTCAGATGCGAAATCGCCAGCGCCAGCGTCGCGCCCGTCATGCCGCCACCTGCAATCAAAATGCTCATGCGTGGCGTGCCGCCGCCATTAAGGCTTCAATTGCATCGGCATCTTTCACGACGCTGTCGGTCAGGTTCTCGTTACCTTCAGCGGTGATCACGATGTCATCTTCGATACGGATGCCAATGCCGCGATACTGCGGCGGGACTTTGGCATCTGGCGCAATATACAGGCCCGGTTCAATCGTCAGCACCATACCCGGTTCGAGAATGCGATCACGACTTGGTGTGCCGTAATGGCCGACGTCATGCACATCGAGCCCCAGCCAGTGGCTCAAGCCATGCATAAAGAACGGGCGATGTGCCTGCTCTTCAAACAGCGTGTCAATATTGCCTTCCAGAATACCGAGATCGACCAGACCGGTGATCATGATGTGCACCACTTCATCATTGACATCGTGGATGCTGATGCCCGGACGGAACATCGACAGCGCTTTGTACAACGAGGCCAAAACGATGTCGTAAATCTCGCGCTGGGGTTGCGTGAATTTGCCGTTAACCGGAAAGGTGCGGGTGATATCCCCGGCATAACCGTGGAACTCACAGCCCGCATCAATCAGCACCAGATCGCCATCGCGCATTTCACTTTCGTTTTCGGTGTAATGCAGGATGCAGCCATTTTCACCCGATCCGACAATGGTGTTGTAAGAAGGGAAGCGTGCGCCGTGGCGATTGAATTCATGATGAATTTCGCCCTCTAGCTGATACTCAAACATTCCCGGACGGCAGGTTTGCATCGCGCGGGTATGTGCCAGCGCACTGATTTTTCCTGCGCGGCGCAGGATTTCAATCTCAGCTTCGCTTTTGAACAGGCGCATATCGTGCACCCACGGACGCCAGTCGGTGACGGTGGCAGGCGCGCTGAGATTCTGACGGAAGCCGCGACGCAGTTTTTCTAAAGCGCTGAACACCAGTTGGTCAGCTTCTGCGTACTCACCCTGAGCGTGATAAACCACATCAAGCCCATTGAGCAGTTGATGCAACTGGTCACCGATGTCATCCCACGGCAGTGCGCGGTCAACACCGAGCTTAGCAGGCGCGGAATCTTGTCCGAGGCGACGGCCAAACCAGATCTCGGCGGTGAGGTCGCGAACACGATTGAACAGCACGCTGTGGTTATGCTTGTCATCACTTTTGATCAGCACCAACAGCGCCTGCGGCTCATTGAACCCAGTGAAATACCAGAAATCGCTGTTTTGGCGGAAGTTGTATTCCGTATCGTTGCTGCGGGTCACTTCAGGTGCAGCGAAAATCAAAGCGGCGCTGCCAGGTGCCATACGGGCAATCAGCGCCTGACGACGTTGCTGGAAAGTATCCAGTGTAATCATGTTTGCACTCCCTGTTGAAACGGGCACCACGCGCCCGCAATGACGCGCTTAGTGTAACGTTGGCTTTTGTACTTCCGGCGCAGTTGGCGTGTGCTGACGTGCGAACGTTTCGTGGCACAGCAACGCGGCAACACGCACGTATTCAATCACCTCTTCCAGCGACTGCTCCAGCTCTTCCTGATCTTCATCTTCGTCGTAACCGAGCTGCGCGATAGTGCGCAAATCGTCAATCGCTTCGCCGGTTTCGCCCGTGACTTTATCCAGCTTCGGCTGCGTGACGCCTAAACCGAGCAGGAAATGATTGACCCAGCCCGCGAGCGCATCAGCGCGATCGAATACGGTAATGTCATCATCTTCCGGCAGCATCAGCTGAAACATGAAACCCTCTTCTTCCAGCGTATTGCTCAGGTTTTCATGCAGGGCCTGCAACGGCTGTGACAGGCTTTGCGAAAACGCCATGCCGTCGTTAGCGAGGTCGTGGATTTTGGTTTTCCAGCTGGCATCTTTGTTGCCACCACACAGAATGCCGGACAGTAATCCGTGCATTTCAGCTGGCGTCATGCCCACACCTTGCTGAGAAAGGGCTGAGGCTAGCGCGTTGTAACCAGGAGTTTCGTTCTGTAAAGACATAGGCTTTGGTCGTCGTTGGCAGAATAAGTTCGTGTTATGCTACCACCAGGTGCCTCAGGGTTTCCAGAAAAGGGGTTGTAACTTATATCGCGGCTCTATATAGTTGCGCACCTCCCAACCCATTGACAGGTAAGGGAGATGCGAACAGAGTAATCAGTCAGGATGGTGGCATGTCTGCACAACCGGTAGATATTCAGATTTTTGGTCGTTCATTGAGAGTAAATTGTCCGCCCGAACAGCAAGATGCGCTAAATCTGGCTGCAGAGGATCTCAATCAACGGTTGCAAGATTTAAAAGTTCGCACTAGAGTCACCAATACAGAGCAACTGGTGTTCATCGCCGCCTTAAACATTTGCCACGAGCTGGCACAGGAAAAAGGCAAGACGCGCGACTATGCAGCAAACATGGAACAACGTATCCGCATGCTGCAGCAGACCATTGAACAAGCATTAGTTGAGCAAGGTCGCATAACTGATCGCCAGGGCCCTAAATTCGAATAACACTTCATGGTACTCATGTTAGAGTCACGGTGAAGTCAATTTTCTCTGAGATGTTTGCAAGCGGGCCCGTCCCCTGAGCCGATATTTAATACCAACAGAATGTGACGATCCACAATTTGTGCGCATGCTCGGTCCGTCCGAGAAGCCTAATAATTGTGACGGCATGTTCACCTTGAACCATGGGTTCAAGGGTTACAGCCTGCGGCGGCATCTCGGAGATCTCTACTCGTTTCACCCTGTTATCCCCCCGGTTCGTTTGAACATGATATAGTTGGCCAAGCGCCGACTTTGCCGGGGGGCATCATGCAAACACCTTCCCTTCTCGACCGTCAAGACATCCGTCAGCATGTACGCCATCTGCGTCGCAACCTCACGCCTGATCAACAAGAACAAGCTGCCGATCTGCTCGCCGAGCATGCCATCAATTTTGCACCTATCGCCAATGCACAACGCATCGCTCTGTTTTTGTCCGTCGATGGTGAAATCAACACACGCCCGCTGATTGCCAAACTGTGGCAGCAAAAAAAGCAGGTATATCTGCCAGTACTGCATCCTTTCGCACCCGGTCATCTGCTGTTCCTGCTCTACACGCCTGAAACTTCACTGACCCCAAACAAATTGCGTATCCCTGAACCGCCGCTGGATATCACACAGATGGCCACACTCGATCAGTTGGATGTGATGCTGGTGCCGTTAGTCGCGTTTGACCACCAGGGTCAGCGATTGGGCATGGGTGGAGGTTTTTACGATCGCACACTGCAGCACTGGCAGCAGCATGGCTTTTTACCGATGGGCATTGCGCACGATTGCCAGCGTGTCGAGACATTGCCCGTTGCGGCGTGGGATGTGCCGTTGCCCGCTATTTTGACCCCGTCAAAGCTCTGGCAGTGGGATGACCCCGAGCTATAAAACAAAGGGCGCCAACGAATGTGGCGCCCTAAGCAATCAACAAGATGAACGGGCACGCAGGGTGCCCTGAGCCATCAGTACAGCAGACGGGCGCGCATGGTGCCCGGAATGGCTTTCATCAGCTGCAGCGCTTTTTCCGCGACATCTTCTTCCGCATCGATATCAATGACCACGTAACCCATTACCGGGGTCGTTTGCAGATACTGCGCGGCGATGTTAATGCCCTGCTCAGCGAAAATCTGGTTAATCGCGGTCAGTACGCCGGGACGGTTTTCATGGATGTGCAGCAAACGGCTCGCGCTGGCAGCGTGCATCGGCAGCGACACTTCCGGGAAGTTAACCGCAGACAGCGTAGAGCCGTTGTCCGAGTACTTCGCCAGTTTGCCCGACACTTCCAGACCGATATTTTCCTGCGCTTCCTGGGTTGAACCACCGATGTGTGGCGTCAGGATCACGTTATCAAACTCACACAGTGGTGAATTGAAGGGATCGCTGTTGGTGGCCGGTTCGACCGGGAATACGTCGATGGCAGCGCCAGACAGGTGTTTGTTAGCCAGCGCATTGCACAGTGCTGGGATATCAATCACCGTGCCGCGTGCGGCGTTAATCAGCAGAGAACCCGGCTTCATCAGCGCCAGCTCTTCTGCACCGATCATGTTCTGAGTCGATGCATTTTCTGGCACGTGCAGGCTGACCACATCACTCATGTTCAGCAGATCGGACATATGGCGAACCTGAGTCGCGTTGCCCAGCGGCAGTTTGGTCTCGATGTCGTAGAAGAACACGTGCATGCCGAGGCCTTCTGCCAGCACGCCCAGCTGCATGCCGATATGGCCGTAACCAATGATGCCCAGCTTCTTACCACGCGCTTCAAAGGAGCCGTTAGCCACTTTGTTCCAGATACCGCGGTGCGCTTTGGCGTTCGCTTCAGGAATGCCGCGCAGCATCAGCAGCATTTCACCGATCACCAGTTCAGCCACCGAACGGGTGTTAGAGAATGGCGCGTTAAATACCGGCACACCGCGTTTGGCCGCAGCGCCCAGATCAACCTGGTTAGTACCGATACAGAAGCAGCCCACAGCGACCAGCTTCTCAGCTGCCGCAAAGATCTCTTCAGTCAGTTGGGTACGGGAACGGATACCAATGAAGTGCGCATCGCGGATGGAGGACTTCAGCGACTCCGCATCCAGTGCCCCTTTGTGGAATTCGATGTTGGTGTAACCCGCAGCACGCAGATTATCCAGTGCACTCTGGTGAACGCCTTCCACCAGCAGGAACTTAATCTTGTCTTTTTCCAGTGATACCTTTGCCATTTCCCGACCCTATTCAGAATTCAACGATGACTACCATAAGGGAGTCTTCTGCCAAAATATCAAAAATTTCGTGCACAGCAATACAAACGATTGCCTGACTCTCAGCACGCGCCCACGTAGAGGCAGCACAAAGCCGTACAAAATCGCGGGATGCGTGAGCGCCGAAGTACGAACCTGCTGTTGATGAATCTTTTGTGACATAAGTCACCAAATTTCACCCCAGCAAGAAAAGATGTTTTGCAGATGGAAATAACCGGCGCAGCGCTCGCGCCGGTGAACACGCTATCAGATCAATAAGTGATGGTTTTCACGCCATCTGCGGTGCCGATCAACGCCACATCCGCGCCACGCGCAGCAAACAAGCCAACGGTGACCACGCCCGGCAGCGCATTGATGGCTTTTTCCAATGCAATTGGGTCGAGAATACGTAGATTATGCACGTCGAGAATAATGTTGCCGTTGTCAGTCACCACGTTCTGACGATACTCAGGTTGACCGCCCAGCTTCACCAGTTCACGCGCGACAAACGCGCGCGCCATCGGAATCACTTCCACCGGCAGCGGGAAGTTGCCCAGGATATCCACCTCTTTGGAGGCATCCGCGATGCAGATGAACTTTTTGGCCACCGCTGCGACAATTTTCTCACGCGTCAGCGCAGCGCCGCCGCCTTTGATCATCTGCATCTGTGGATTGATTTCGTCTGCGCCGTCAACGTACACCGACAGCTCATCCACGTTATTCAAATCAAAAACCGGAATCCCCAAAGCCTTGAGTTTTTCCGTCGAGGCTTCCGAGCTGGAAACCGCGCCTTCAATTTGATCTTTCATGGTGCCAAGCGCATCAATAAAATGCGCCGCTGTTGAACCGGTGCCAACGCCAACAATAGTGCCGGGTTGCACGTATTGCAGAGCTGCCCAACCAACCGCTTTTTTCAGTTCATCCTGGGTCATGGTATGTTTAAAACCTGTGCGACATCGAAGTGCGCGTAGTATAAAACAAGGCGTCGTAAAAATGCGCGGCTGTTAACGCATCGATTTAAGCCTTTGGAAGCCAGCCCGCAAAAAAGCGCCGCAGCACAATATGACAGTTTTGTGGCATAGTACTTTCCATCCTGAACGAGAGAGAACAACAATGAAACGCCCGGATTATCGAACGCTTCAGGCGCTGGATGCTGTGATTCGCGAGCGCGGTTTTGAGCGTGCGGCCCAAAAACTCTGCATCACGCAGTCTGCGGTGTCACAGCGCATTAAACAGCTGGAAAATCTATTTGGTCAGCCGCTGCTGGTGCGTACCGTGCCGCCGCGTCCGACCGAGCAAGGTCAAAAATTGCTGGCGCTGTTGCATCAGGTAGAGCTGCTGGAAGAGGAGTGGCTGGGTGATGACAACGGCGGCACCACGCCATTACTGCTGTCGCTGGCGGTCAACGCCGACAGTCTGGCGACCTGGCTGCTGCCTGCGCTGAAAGATGTGTTGGCCGATTCGCCGGTGCGCCTGAATTTGCAGGTGGAAGATGAAACCCGCACGCAGGAACGTCTGCGTCGTGGTGAAGTGGTGGGCGCGGTGAGTATTCAGCCCCAGCCGCTGCCGAGCTGTCTGGTGGATCAGTTGGGTGCACTGGATTATCTGTTCTGCGCCTCGCCGGATTTTGCCGCGCGCTACTTCCCGAATGGCGTCACGCGTTCGGCTTTGTTGAAAGCGCCTGCGGTGGCGTTTGACCATCTCGATGATATGCATCAGGCATTTTTACAGCAGAACTTCGATCTGTCACCGGGCAGCGTGCCGTGCCATATCGTTAACTCATCGGAAGCCTTCGTGCAGCTGGCGCGTCAGGGTTCGGTGTGCTGTATGATCCCGCACTTACAGATTGAGCGTGAACTGGCACAAGGTGATTTGGTGGATTTGACGCCGGGTCTATACCAGCGCCGCATGCTTTACTGGCACCGCTTCGCGCCAGAGAGCCGCTTGATGCGCAGCGTGACGGATGCGTTAATCGCGCACGGTCATCGCGTCTTGCGTCAGGATACGGCGACAGCCTAATCCCAATTGCAGATGAGCATAGCGGCGCGATTTATCGCATGAATGAACAGCAGAATCGCTGCCATTCCGCGTCATAAATCACGCCGCTTTGATTTAACGCATCAGATTACTGAGCCGTATTCGGCTTGATCTCGAACACTACATCGACCTGATCGTCAAAGTGAATGCTCTGCTGCTCATAAGTCTGCTGCGCGGTGGTATCCGCTGGGGCTGCGGCCGCTTTGTACATGCGCGCCATTGGCATTGGCTGATAGTTCGCCACGTGATAGCGGATGCTGTACACCGAACCTAACTTAGCGTTGAAGCCTTCTGCCAGCGCACCCGCCTGCTGAGTGGCGTTTGCAATCGCTGCTTTACGCGCCTGATCTTTATAGGCATCGGCATTCGCCACGCCCAGTTCTACCGAACGGATTTCGTTCAGACCAGATTTCAGTGCACCGTCCAGCAGCTCATTCAGTTTATCCAGCTGACGCAAAGTCACCTGCACCTGGCGCACCGCACGATAACCTTTCAGCACTGACTTCCCTTCTTTGGTGTAGTCATACTCGGGTTGCGTGCTCAGGTTTGCCGCATCAATATCTTTCTTTTCGATACCGTTCTTTTGCAGGAAATCGAAATATTGCGCCACGCGGTCATCAGCTTGTTTTTTCGCATCTGCCGCATCTTTCGAAGAAACATTCACCACGATGGAGAGTGTCGCGATATCCGGACGGGCATCCACGCTAGCCTGACCTGAGGTCACGACATGCGGGCCATTCGGGACTTCACCCGCTTGTACCATCGCTGACATTACGCCAGTGCTCATTACGGCGGCCAGCGCCAGTGCTTTCAGTTTCACGAAAGTCCTCCTTGAAGGTTCAATTTACAGGTCGCCACTATGGCTAAACCTAAAACACATTACTATGCGTGATGGTCTGAGTTTGAAATCACCAAAAAGTTCGGATAACTGCGGTTTTAACGTATCCGCGATCGCAAAACTATGCTGACAGATTCGCTGAAAGTTCGCCTTGGTGTTTCTATTAAAGAAACAATTCTAGCTTCCGGGAGAGTTGTATTATGACAGAACAGCCCCTTATCCATAGCGCCATTGCCGTTCGCGCCGGACGTACCCGATTCCTGATGTTGGGTCTGGTGTTCATCAACATCATCATAAACTATATGGATCGCACCAATCTCTCCGTGGCCGCCACGCAAATGGCCGGCGAACTGCGCTTCACGCCGATGGAGATGGGATTGATCTTCTCGGCATTTGGCTGGATCTACGCCGCGCTGCAGATCCCCGGTGGTTTTCTGATCGATCGTCTCGGTGCCCGTCTGGTGTATGGCATCGGGCTGTTTGCCTGGTCGCTGGTCACCGCACTGCACGCATTAGCGAACAGCTTCGGCGCGCTGTTTGGTCTGCGGCTGGGCGTCGGTGCTTTTGAAGCGCCGGTGATGCCTTCGAACAACCGCGTCATTTCCAGCTGGTTTCCCGAACAGGAGCGTGCCAGCGCCATCGGCATTTACTCCTCGGCCCAGTTCGTTGGTCTCGCCTGCATGACGCCGCTGCTGTTCCACGTGCAGGATGCCTTTGGCTGGCGCGGCCTGTTTCTGATTACCGGCGTGGCCGGGATGATCTGGGCACTGGTGTGGTATCTGCTTTACCGTGAACCGCATGAGCATAAAGGCGTATCAGAGGCCGAGTTAAACTATCTGCGCAGCAACGGTGCCTTACTCGAGAGCCGCCAGCACACGCAGCAGCCGAAAGCCCGCTGGGCCGATCTGGCACAGATGTTCCGCAGTCGCAAACTGGTGGGCATCTACATCGGCCAGTTCACCATCTCCGCCACCTTCTGGTTCTTCCTCACCTGGTTCCCAACCTATCTGGTGGAGTATCGCCATATGGGATTCATCAAAAGCGGCTACGTGGCTTCGGTGCCCTACTTCGCCGCCTTCTGTGGCGTATTGCTGGCGGGATTCGCTTCGGACCGCATGATTCGGCGCGGCGTGTCACCCAGCGTGGCACGAAAGCTGCCGGTGATCCTCGGCCTGTTCCTGACGCTGTTTATTCTTGGCGCCAATTACACTGACGACTCCACGCTGATTATCCTGTTTATGTCGCTGGCGTTCTTTGGCAACGGGCTGGCGACCATTACCTGGGTGTTCGTCACCGCGCTGGCACCGCGTCATTTGATTGGTCTGGCAGGCGGCGTGTTCAACTTTACCGGCGCTCTCTCGTCCATCGTGGTGCCGATTGCCATTGGTGCGTTGATCGATGGCGATAATTTCGCTCCGGCACTCGGCTTTATTGCTGTGCTGGCGGCGATAGGCATTTGCAGCTATCTGTTCGTCGTCGGAAAAATCGAGCATGTCAGCGCGCGCTGATCAGCTCCTGCGCCAGCGCCTGCAACTGCGTGACGCGCTGCTGCAGATGCGCCTCATCGGCCTGCCAGATTTTGGCGAACGCCAGCGCGGCGCGGTTGTTGTTGATCGGCTGCGCCATGCTGATTTCGCCGTCATCACGGTGCCAGATCAAATGGTCTGCTGCACGCTTGCGTGCCAGCAGTGGCGCCATTTGCGCCCACTGTTCATCCGTGAAACGTGGACGCAACTGCTCATCACTTTCTGCCGCCAGCAAAGACACGCCAATCACCGACTGCCACGCCGGCAGCATACGAAATCCCGCCAGCGCCTGGCTGGCGTTGGTGCGCTCACCCGGCTCAGAGTGCCAGATGTAGATCACCTGATCCTCCCACAGCACACCGAGGGCCACCACGATATCGCGTGGCGCATAGGCTTCCAGCTGCGGCAGCGCCTGGGCAAACAGCGAGGAACCGCGAATTGCCTGCGCCGCCAGCGCATGAATGCCAGGGCCGGGCAAATAGCGGCGATGTTCATCCTGAATCGTCAAACCAATCGAGGCCATGGTCATCAGCAGGCGGTTCACGCGCGTGCTGTTCATGTCCATCTGTCGCGCCAGTTCACGGCAGCCCACGGCTTTATCGCTGGAAACCAAATACTGCAAGCAGCGAATCCCATCAATCAGGCTTTGGTTGGGTTGAGAAGACATAGTTCACCCTGTGGCGCTCAAAACACCAATCTTAGCTTCAGCATGACAGGAAGCAAATGATGCAGACTTACTCTTCGCAAAATGCGCGCCACTTCCCAGAGCTGCGATTAAACGCCGATGTTCTGGTGGCGGGCGGCGGCCTTGCGGGTGTGTGTGCCGCACTGGCCGCCGCGCGTGAAGGATTACAGGTGGTGTTGATTCAGGATCGCCCGGTGCTGGGCGGCAACGCCTCTAGCGAAGTGCGTTTGTGGGCCAACGGTGCGACATCGCACATGGGCAATAACAACCGCTGGGCGCGTGAAGGCGGCATCATGGGCGAGATCATGGAGGAGAACCTGTGGCGCAACAAAGAGGGCAATCCAGTGCTTTTCGATATGGTGCTGCTGGATTTAGTGCAGTCGCAGCCCGGATTAACCCTGTTGCTCAACACCGTGGTCACCGATATCGAGAAATCAGACCGTCATTTGAAATCAGTGCAGGCCTTCAACGCCATCAACCAGACGCGCTATCACGTCAAGGCCAGCCAGTTTATTGATGCCAGCGGTGATGGTGTGCTGGGCTATCTGGCGGGCGCGGCGCATCGTGTGGGGGCGGAAACGATAGAGGAGTTCGGCGAAAAGATGGCGCCGGGCGAGCACTTTGGTCACAAGCTCGGCCACTCGATTTACTTCTACACTCAGCGCACTTCGCAGCCGGTGCGCTTTGTCGCACCCTCTTTCGCGCTGAAAGAGATCACGGACATTCCACGCTACAAACGCCTGACTTCCGATCTCAACGGCTGCGATCTGTGGTGGCTGGAATGGGGTGGGCGGCTTGATACGGTGCACGAAAGTGAAACCATCAAATGGGAGCTGTGGAAAATCGTTTGGGGCGTGTGGGATTACATCAAAAACTCCGGCGAGTTCCCCGATGCCGATACGCTGACCATTGAATGGGTTGGTCTGATCCCCGGTAAGCGTGAAAGCCGCCGCTTTGTCGGCGACACCTTGCTGTGCCAGCAGGACATTATTGAACAGCGCGACCACTATGATGCCGTGGCGTACGGCGGCTGGTCGATTGATTTACATCCGGCCGATGGCGTTTACAGCGAACACGACGGCTGTCGCCAGTTCCACAGCAAAGGCACTTACACCATTCCGTTCCGCGCGCTTTACAGCCAGTCACTCGACAATCTGCTGCTCACCGGACGCTTGATCTCCGCCACCCACGTCGCCTTTGGCAGTGCGCGCGTGATGTGTACCTGCGGCGTGTTGGGCGAAGTGGTGGGTCGTGCGGCGGCGATCTGTCAGCAACAGCAGTTAACTCCGTCACAGCTGGCACAGCCGGATCGCGTCGGCGTGTTGCAGCAGAAGTTGCTGCGTCAGGGCGCGTTTATCCCTCGCCACCAGTTAGTGAGCCCGGTCCACGATGCGCAGATTGAGGTGAGCAGCACCATGCAACTCAGCGCCCTGCCCGCTGATGGCGGTTGGCAGAGGTTGCAAGCACGCTGTGCCCTGCTGCTGCCGTTAAAAGCCGGTGAACGCTTACCGGCGATAACCGTGCAACTGCGTGCCAAACACACGCAGAAACTGCAGGTTTCGCTGCTCACCAGTGACAACCCGGCCAACACCTGTGGCGATAAACACATCGCCAGCCAGATGCTGACGATAAACGATCAGGGCAGCTATCGATTGAGTTTTGATTACCGCGCGGAGGGCGACCGCTATCTGTTTATCGCCTTTGAAGAGAATCCAGCAGTAGAAGTAGCGCTCACGCGCCAGCGGTTGCCGGGCATCATGATGGTGTTCAACAGCCTTAATCCGCGCGTGGCGAAACGCACCCGACAGATTAACGATGGCGATTACGGCGTGGATGAGTTCGATTTCTGGCTGCCGCGCCGTGCGCCGCATCAGGTGCTGCTGGCGTTCGCTCTGGAAACGCCGCTAAAACTCTGGCATCGCGACTATCTGCTCAACGGCAAGCTGCGCCCGGAACAGCACACCAACTGCTGGGTGCCCGCGCTGGATGATGCACAACCCAGCGTCAGCTGGCGCTGGGAAGATGCCCAGCAGGCCAGCCACATCACGCTGCTGTTTGATAATGACTTCGACCACGCGATGGAAACGGTGCAAATGGGTCATGCGCAGGCAGTGACGCCGCACTGCACCACGCATTACCGGTTATGGCTGGATGAGATGTTATTGGTCAAGGTGCAGGATAATCATCATTCGCTGTGCCATCACGCAATACCGCAGGGCGTGAGTTTCCGGCAAATACGCTTAGAACTGATCGCCAGTGCGGGCGCGCTGCCCGCACTGTACGGCTTACATCTGCATCAGAACGCGGCGATACCCTGACGCGCCAGCTGGATAGCGATAAACCACATCACGCCGCCCACCAGCAGATTGATGATGCGCTGGGCGCGCACGGTGCGCAATCGCGGTGACAGCCACGCCGCCAGCAGCGCCAGGCCAAAGAACCAGATAATCGATGCGCTCACCGTGCCCAGCGCGAACCACTGGCGCGCTGCGGTAGAAGGCAGCTGGCTACCGAGGCTGCCGAGCACGACAAAGGTGTCGAGATAGACATGTGGATTGAGCCACGTCACCGCCACGATGGTGGCAATAATGCGCCAACGGCCTTGCTTCATCACCGCATCATCGGCCAGCGCCACATCGCCCTGCCACGCGCTGCGCAGTGCGCCCCAGCCATACCACAGCAGAAATGCCACGCCTGCCCAGGTGATCAACATCAGCAGGATCGGCGACTGGTTTAGTAGCGCACTGCCGCCAAAGATGCCACCGCAAATCAGCAAAATGTCGCTGAGCGTGCAGAGTCCCGCCGTCATCAGATGGTAATGGCGTTTGATGCCCTGATTCATCACGAATGCGTTTTGCGGGCCAAGCGGCAAAATCAGTGCAGCGCCAAGAGCAAGCCCTTGTAAGTAAACAGATAACACGGTGATAGTCCTGAATATCGAGGTAATGCGATGCAGTATAGTGACGCGAGGATATTAGTGGAAATTGAAAGATTTAATCAGTCATTAGAGAAAATAATAAGGTCGCCATAAATGACGACCTTAAAACGATGTTGCTCAGTTTACCGTTCAAAACACAACGCTAATGAGTGATTACTCGGCGCGCGCAGCCTGCTGCTCGCTTTTCACCTGATGCAGATGTACATCCATCTGCGGATACGGAATACCGATACCGTTGGCATCCAGCGTACGCTTGAAGTTCTTCATCAGATCCCAGTAAACGTTCTGCAGATCACTGCTTTTGCTCCAGCAGCGCACCACAAAGTTCAGCGAAGAAGCCGCCAGTTCGTTCAGGCCGATCTGAATGCCCATGTCTTTTAGCACGCGCTCGTCCGCCTCAACCACTTCCTGGAACAGCGCGATCACCTTATCAACATCCGCATCGTAGGCCACGCCGATAATAAATTCGTTACGACGAATCGGCTCACGAGAGTAGTTGATGATGTTACCGGCGATGATTTTACCGTTCGGCACCACCACAATTTTACCGTCGGCACTTTTCATGGTGGTGGAGAAGATCTGCACGTTCTGCACCGTACCCATCACGCCGCCGAGGTCAACGAACTCACCGGTTTTGAACGGACGGAAGGTCACCAGCAGCACACCTGCGGCGAGGTTCGACAGCGAACCTTGCAAGGCCAGACCTACGGCCAAACCGGCGGCACCCAGCACGGCGATCACTGAGGCGGTTTGCACACCCACGCGTCCCAATGCGGCAATAATGGTAAAGGCGATAATACCGTAACGCACTAGCGCAGAGAGGAAATCAGCTACGGTAGCATCGATATGACGCGCGACGAGGACGCGATTCACTGCATTGGAGATGATACGTGCGATGAACATACCGATGATGATGGTGATAATCGCCGCAACGATATTTACCGCATAGCTCAGGATCAGTGCCTGATTACGTACCAGCCAGCCGCCGGCACTGTTAATGCCATCGACGACATTTAAGTCTTCCATTTGTTAGCCCTGTTGTTGAGTTTCCCGCAGGAAAAAGCAAAAACGGCCAGATTAACTCCGGCACTCCCGAGTACAAGGGTAAACAAAAATGGAGTGAAGCGCCAAAAATGGGCTGAATTTACTCACTATTCCGAATCGGATGCATAAAAAAAGGCCCTTTCGGGCCTTTTTTGTACTGTAAGTAAAAATTACAGCACGTCGACAGCGTTCAGCTCTTTGAAAGCCTGCTCTAAACGCACAACCATTGAAGCCTGTGCAGAGCGCAGCCATACGCGTGGGTCGTAGTATTTCTTGTTCGGGCTATCCACGCCATTTGGGTTACCCAACTGGCCTTGCAGATAGTCTTCGTTCTTTTTGTAGTACTGCAGGATGCCGTCCCAGGTCGCCCATTGGGTATCGGTATCAATGTTCATTTTGATTACGCCGTAACCAATTGACTCTTCGATTTCTGCAGCAGAAGAACCTGAACCACCGTGGAACACGAAGTCCAGCGCGTTGTGCGGCAGATTGTGTTTCTTGGTCACGTATTCCTGAGAATCACGCAGGATGGTCGGAGTCAGTTTCACGTTGCCTGGCTTGTACACGCCGTGCACGTTACCGAATGAAGCAGCGATGGTGAAACGCGGGCTGATTTTGCTCAGCTCGGTGTACGCGTAATCAACGTCTTCTGGCTGGGTGTACAGGGCAGAAGCGTCCATGTGGCTGTTGTCCACGCCGTCTTCTTCGCCACCGGTGCAACCCAGTTCGATTTCCAGGGTCATATCCAGTTTCGCCATACGCGCCAGATATTTGCTAGAGATCTCGATGTTTTCTTCCAGTGATTCTTCTGACAGGTCAATCATGTGAGAAGAGAACAGTGGCTTACCGGTTTTCTTGAAGTGCTCTTCACCGGCATCCAGCAGACCGTCGATCCACGGCAGCAGTTTCTTAGCGCAGTGGTCGGTGTGCAGGATAACTGGCACGCCGTACTGTTCAGCCATCAGATGCACATGGTATGCACCCGCGATAGCGCCGAAGATAGCCGCGCCCTGTGGCTTGTCGGTTTTGAAACCTTTACCGGCGATGAAGGCAGCACCACCATTGGAGAACTGAACGATGACCGGCGCTTTAACTTTGGCCGCAGCTTCCAGTACCGCGTTGATGGAGTCCGTGCCGACGCAGTTAACTGCAGGCAGAGCGAATTTGTTTTCTTTCGCTACTTGGAAAACTTTCTGAACGTCATCACCAGTGACAACGCCGGGTTTTACGAAATCAAAAATTTTAGACATGGTTGTGTCCTGTTTCGTTACCGTTCATCCCACAAAGGGACGTCGATTTTTGCCCAGGATGGGCAGCCTTCAGACGGCGCCGAAGCGCCGCCCCCAAAAATTACTGCTTAGCGCGCTCTTCCAGCATCGCTACAGCTGGCAGTTTTTTGCCTTCCACGAACTCGAGGAATGCGCCACCGCCGGTAGAGATGTAGGAGATTTTGTCTTCGATACCGAACAGGTCAATCGCTGCCAGGGTATCGCCGCCGCCCGCTACAGAGAACGCTTCACTGTCTGCAATCGCGTTAGCCACGATCTCGGTGCCTTTGCGGAAGTTCGGGAATTCGAACACGCCAACCGGACCGTTCCACAGGATGGTTTTTGCATCTTTCAATAGAGCAGCCATCGCCAGTGCGGTTTCATCACCGAAGTCCATAATCTCTTCGTTATCCGCCACTTCGGAAACCTTTTTCACGGTTGCCGGGGCAGTTTCAGAGAATTCCGTTCCTACGCGAGAGTCGGTTGGAACCGGAATGCCGTGCTCATCACGCAGCTTTTTCGCCGCTTCAACGAAGTCTGGCTCGTACAGTGATTTACCGACGTTATTCTCGATAGCCACGAAGGTGTTGGCGATACCGCCACCGACGATCACGGTGTCAGCGATTTTCACCAGAGACTGCAGAACGTCGAATTTGGTCGACACTTTAGAACCACCAACAACCGCCACCAGCGGACGCTGTGGGTTGCTCATCACTTTACCCAGCGCTTCCAGTTCAGCAGACAGCAGCGGGCCAGCACAAGCGATAGGTGCGAACTTGCCCACACCGTGGGTAGAAGCCTGCGCGCGGTGCGCAGTACCGAAGGCATCCATTACGAACACGTCGCACAGGGCGGCATATTTCTTCGACAGAGTCTCTTCGTCTTTCTTCTCGCCTTTGTTAAAGCGCACGTTTTCCAGAACCACCAGCTCACCCGCGCCGACTTCAACGCCGTCGAGGTAGTCTTTCGCCAGGGTAACGGTGGTGCCGTTCAGTTTTTCTTTCAGGTAGTTAACAACAGGCAGGAGCGAGAACTCTTCGTTGTATTCACCTTCGGTCGGACGACCCAGGTGAGAGGTAACCATCACTTTCGCGCCCTGTTTCAACGCCGCTTCGATGGTAGGCAGAGAAGCACGGATACGTGCATCTGACGTCACTTTCCCTTCTTTCACTGGCACGTTGAGATCGGCACGGATCAGAACGCGTTTACCAGCAAGATCCAGATCGGTCATCTTAATTACAGACATGGTGAACCCTCTCGTTGATTCTCATAAGTTTTGCCAGACGCAGTCCGCGTCTTACCTGAAACCGCTTGCGGCCATTGCTAACGTGGTGTCGATCATGCGGTTAGCAAAGCCCCATTCGTTGTCACACCAAACCAAGGTCTTGATCAGGTGATGACCACTAACCCGCGTTTGCGTGCCATCGACTATGGCACTGTGCGGATCATGGTTAAAATCTACTGAGACTAACGGTAATTCCGTATAGTCAACTATACCACGAAACGCCCCTTCTGACGCGTTTTGCAGCAACGCATTGACCTCACACGCCTTCACTGCGTCACGTACTGAGACGCTCAAATCAATGGCTGTCACGTTGATCGTAGGCACGCGGACAGCGATAGCTTCAAAGCGATCGTTAAATTTCGGAAAAATACGGGTAATGCCAGCAGCAAGACGCGTATCCACCGGAATGATCGATTGGCTGGCGGCACGGGTACGACGCAGATCGCTGTGATAGGCGTCAATCACCTGTTGGTCGTGCATCGCCGAGTGAATCGTGGTCACGGTGCCTGATTCAATGCCGAAGGCGTCATCCAGCAACTTGATCACCGGAATAATGCAGTTGGTGGTACAGGATGCGTTGGAGACAATGCGGTCAGTTTGTTTAAGAGCCTGTTCGTTAACGCCGAACACCACGGTGGCATCTAAATCATTACCGCCCGGATGCGAGAACAACACCTTCTTCGCGCCCGCTTGCAGATGCGCTTCGCCATCTGCGCGGCTACCGTAAACACCGGTGCAATCCAGCACGATATCGACGTTCAGTTCCTGCCATGGCAGTGCATCGATATCGGCTAAATGCAGAATGCGAATGGTATCGTCGCCCACGAACAGCTGATCGCGCTCCTGGCGCACATCCCAGGCAAAGCGGCCATGGCTGGTATCGTACTTCAGCAAATGCGCCATGCCGGTGGCTTCAGCCAGTTCGTTGATCGCCACCACGGTGATTTCAGCGCGGCGGCCGGTTTCATACAACGCACGCAACACATTGCGTCCGATACGGCCAAAACCATTAATTGCTATGCGAACGGTCATCTCACTTCCTGCCACAACACCCTAAAAAACGTGCCAAATACCTTGAGCGTTTCGCTGCGTTTTGTACAGGGAATTATTGCCCGCTTAACGTTGCAAAATGATGCCACTCAATCGCAACTGAAACGGTTCAGCTAGAATAAAGCATGCACGGAATAACAGGAATGATTGCGATCAATTGCGCTGCTGATTATTGGATCTACGTCACATATTTCGCATGTAAAAATTATTACTGCAGGAATAATTGAAGCGTTTCAGGCGGGAGGCGAAGCATTAAATGAAAAAGGTGCGCATAAATGCGCACCCTTCGTGTAGCGATATCGAAATCTGTAGGGTCGCCATTCATGGCGACCGCTGATTACAGAATAGATTTCGCGGTGTTCACCACGTTCTCAACGGTGAAGCCGAACTCTTTGAACAGCAGCTCTGCCGGTGCAGACTCACCAAAAGTGGTCATGCCCACGATAGCGCCGTTCAGACCGGTGTATTTGAACCAGTAGTCCGCGATACCCGCTTCGATAGCCACACGTGCTGCAACCGCTTTCGGCAGCACAGATTCACGGTAAGCCGCGTCCTGCTTGTCGAAGGCATCAGTTGAAGGCATAGAAACAACGCGTACTTTACGGCCTTCGCTGGTCAGCTTGTCATAAGCCGCAACCGCCAGTTCTACTTCTGAACCGGTAGCGATCAGGATCAGCTCTGGCGTACCTTCGCTGTCTTTCAGCACATAACCACCGCGTGCCACATTGGCCAGCTGCTCAGTGGTACGATCCTGCTGCGCCAGATTCTGACGAGAGAACACCAGTACAGATGGGCCGTCAACGCGCTCGATAGCGTATTTCCAGGCAACTGCAGACTCAACCTGGTCACATGGACGCCACAGGCTCATATTTGGTGTCACGCGCAGGCTCGCCATCTGCTCAACCGGCTGGTGCGTTGGACCATCTTCACCCAGACCGATTGAGTCGTGGGTATAAACCATGATCTGACGAATCTTCATCAGTGCAGCCATACGTGCAGCGTTACGCGCGTATTCTACGAACATCAGGAAGGTTGCGGTGTACGGCAGGAAACCACCGTGCAGCGCCAGGCCGTTGGCGATCGCGGTCATACCGAATTCGCGCACGCCGTAATGGATGTAGTTACCGGCTGCATCTTCGTTGATTGGCTTAGAACCAGACCACATGGTCAGGTTGCTTGGTGCCAGGTCAGCAGAACCGCCCAGGTATTCCGGCAGGATCTTACCGAACGCTTCAATCGCGTTCTGAGAAGCTTTACGGCTGGCGATTTTAGCTGGGTTAGCCTGCAGCTGTTCGATGAACTTCTGCGACTCAGTTTCCCAGTTAGCTGGCAGCTCGTTGTTGGTACGACGCTTAAACTCAGCAGCCAGTTCAGGATGAGCAGCAGCATAAGCAGCAAACTTCTTATCCCATGCGGATTCTTTCGCCTGACCGGCTTCTTTGGCATCCCACTGCGCGTAGATGTCTGAAGGAATTTCAAACGGCGCGTGGTTCCAGCCCAGTTGCTTACGGGTCAGTGCGATTTCGTCGTCGCCCAGCGGTGCGCCGTGCGAATCGTGCGTACCGGCTTTGTTCGGTGAACCGAAACCGATGATGGTTTTGCACATCAGCAGTGAAGGTTTGTCAGAAACCGCTTTGGCTTCTTCGACTGCTTTCTTGATGGCGTCTGCATCGTGACCGTCTACGCCACGCACCACGTGCCAGCCGTAAGCTTCGAAGCGTGCTGCGGTATCGTCGGTGAACCAGCCATCAACGTGACCATCGATAGAGATGCCGTTGTCATCATAGAAGGCAACCAGTTTACCCAGCTTCAGGGTACCGGCGATGGAGCATACTTCGTGCGAGATACCTTCCATCATGCAGCCGTCGCCCATGAACACATAGGTGCTGTGATCGACGATGTCATGGCCTGGACGGTTGAACTGTGCGGCTAAAGTGCGCTCAGCAATCGCGAAGCCCACTGCGTTAGCGATACCCTGGCCCAGTGGACCGGTGGTGGTTTCAACGCCAGCGGTGTAACCGTATTCTGGGTGGCCTGGAGTTTTAGAGTGCAGCTGACGGAAGTTCTGCAGCTCGCTCATCGGCAGGTCGTAACCGGTGAGGTGCAGCAGGCTATAGATCAGCATGGAGCCGTGACCGTTAGACAGCACGAAGCGGTCACGATCTGCCCACAGCGGGTTAGTCGGATTGTGGTTCAGGAACTCACGCCACAGTACTTCGGCGATGTCCGCCATGCCCATAGGGGCACCAGGATGTCCCGATTTGGCTTTTTGTACTGCATCCATACTTAACGCGCGAATGGCGTTGGCAAGCTCTTTACGAGAGGGCATCTTCTACTCCAGGTCGGATTAATGCTCCGCCGCGCTTAACGTATTGTAATTAATCAGTTATCAGGCGAAGCGAGAAAAAAGTCGCACATCAATGTACATGAAACGCAGGGCAAAAGTACATGTGTCGACGTGCTAAATAGCGGGTAAACGGTTGCAATTCGGGGCTTGTCTGCTAGCCAGTGAACAGGATGCGAGCTATAAACAAAGCGTTTGAACACCGATCTCAATTTCAGGTGTTTGTTTTCTCTACCTTGTTACTCAAAGGACCTATAAATGAAAATCCGCGCCACGATACTTGCTGTGGGAATCGCTTCGCTGCTGAGCGGCTGTGAAGGGATGGACAACAACGCGCTGCTGCAATCCGGCGCGCAGGCTTACCAGGCTTACACGTTGAATGATGCACAGGTTAAGCAGCTGAGCGATCAGTCTTGTGCCCAGATGGACAAAGACAACCAGCTCGCACCTGCCAGCAGTGAATATCAGCAGCGCCTGAACAAAATCGCCGCCGCATTGGGCGATAACATCAATGGCGTGCCGGCCAACTACAAAGTCTATCTGACCAAAGATGTGAACGCGTGGGCGATGGCCAACGGCTGTATCCGCGTTTACAGCGGTTTGATGGATATGATGACGGACAACGAAGTGGAAGGCGTGCTCGGCCACGAAATGGGCCACGTGGCGCTCGGCCATACGCGCAAAGCGATGCAGGTTGCCTATGCCACCACAGCAGCGCGCACTGCTGCGGCCTCAGTGGGTGGTGTGATTGGTCAACTGTCGCAATCTCAGTTGGGCGATCTAAGCGAGAAGCTGGTCAATGCGCAGTTCTCACAGACGCAGGAATCGCAGGCGGATGATTACTCATACGACTTGCTGAAAAAGCGCGGTGTTAATCCACTCGGCTTAGCCACCAGCTTCGAGAAGCTGGCAAAAATGCAGCAAGGCCAGGCGAGTTCGATGTTTGATTCGCATCCGGATTCCGCAGCACGCGCACAGCACATTCGCGACCGTATTACGGCAGATGGCAAATAATCGACAATAAAAAGGAGCGCCTTACGCGCTCCTCTTCTCAGCTTCAACAGCTAGCGCTTAAACAGATTATCCACCATAGAACCCAAATCCATCTGATTGTTGTGCAGACTCTGCTCGTCCAGTTGACCTTGCGGTGACATTTTATCGATCAACTGCGGCAACAGCGCCGCCAGCGTGCCAGATGCACCATTCACATCGGTGCCAAGCTTATCGGCCAGCGATTGTAACTCCTCCTGCCCAAAAGCACTCTGAATCTCACCGCCGCCGACCTGCTGATTACCGCCAGTGCCGATCCACGAACCCAGCACCTCGCCAAGCCCACCTTGTTGAAACTTTTGCAGCAGCACTTCAATACCGCCCTGCTCCTGCACCCAGTTCCAGATCGCCTGTAACTGACCTAGCTGATTGCCCTGACCGTTGCCGTTCCCCAGCGAACCGACTAATTCATCCAGAAAGCCCATGTTGACCTCCGAAGATTGTGTAACCGTGATTAACGAAGCGATTGATGACGTACGCACCAAAGTATAGCCACGCGCAGCCGATAACGAATTGTCACCTTTAAGTTGTTGAGCCGTTGATGCGAGAAGCGTGACAATGCTCTGAACTCGCCAGACGGGGCCATGTCATATTGAGCATGGTCTACACTGACCTTTTGTTTGCAGGCGATATCAGAGAGAGTCACTGGAGCACCACATACTATGTTGACCATTCTGATTATTCTCGCCGTCGTTATCGCGATTGTGCTGATTGGCGCGTATCTGGTGATACGTTCCGCAGCCAAAGATGTGAATGACGATTACTAGGAACCGGGGACGTCGAGGGCAATGGATCGCCCCATCAGCTATCACCCTTTCTTAATCAATCCGCGCCGCTCAAAACAAATCCCAACCCACTTCACAGATTGACATCATTGCTATCAATGCGCGTCGAGAAAAGACGATAAACATCAGTAGACGAATTCGCGTGGTGAATGAGAAAGCAGAAACGTGATGAAAAAGTTCAGAAGCGGCGAATGCTCATAGATGGATGATTCTGAATTAGCGGGCGAAGCAAGATTTCTGTCATAAATAAGATGTAGCGTGGTTCAAAGACTCTGACAGGAGCCACATATGCTGACAATTATCATCATTGGCGCAGTGACATTACTGGCGGTTGGCGGATTCGCCGTAGTGCGTTCAGCCAGCAACGACATCAACAACGACTATTAAGTTGAGGACAAGGCCATCGCCCTGCCCTCATCTGGATTAACCCTTGTTTGCTGCCTGCACGTGCAGCATATCCAGCGCCAGCGTAGCCGCCGCCAGTGAAGTCAAATCAGCGTGGTCGTAACCCGGCGCCACTTCCACCAGATCCATCCCGACAATGTTCATACCCTGCAAGCCACGAATCAGCTTGGTCGCTTTATCGCTGGTCAGTCCGCCAATCACTGGCGTGCCGGTGCCCGGTGCATGTGCCGGATCCAGACAGTCGATATCAAAGGTCAGATACACCGGCAGATCGCCCACGGTCCGTTTCACTTCCGCCAGAATGTCATCAACGCTGCGGTCATTAACCTGTGCCGCATCCAGCACGTTGAAGCCCAAGCTCTTATCAAACTCAGTACGAATACCAATCTGCACTGAGTGATTTGGATCGATCAGACCTTCTTTCGGTGCGGTGAAGAACATAGTGCCGTGGTCGAAGGTTGGACCGTTGGAGTAGGTGTCAGTGTGCGCATCAAAATGCACCAGAGCCATCTTACCGAAGTGCTTGGCGTGCGCGCGCAGCAGCGGCAGCGTAACGTAGTGGTCGCCCCCGAAGGTCAGCATACGCTTACCGTTTGCCAGCAATTTCTCAGCGTGCGCCTGGAGTTTGTCAGAGAGATCCTGTGAATCACCGAATGCGTAAACGAGGTCACCGCAATCCACCACGTTCAGGCGCTGACGCAGGTCAAAATCCCACGGCCAGCGGCAACCTTCCCATGCGAGATTAGTAGAGATCTGACGAATCGCGCCCGGCCCTAAACGGCTGCCCGGACGACCCGAAGTTGCGGCATCGAAAGGTACACCAGTGATCACCCACTCAGCATCGCTGTCGTAAGGTTGGAAGTTCACCGGGAAGCGCATGAAACCGAAGGCGTTAGAAACCAGGGAGTTATCGTACTGATTGCCCAGGGTGTTATACATAACTTGTCCTCTTTAGATCCGTGAGTCGGTTAGCCACTAAGGTTTACCCTAAATAATTCATGTTGCAGGAAGGCGGCAAACGAATGAAGCCCGATGAGCTTACTGTAGTAAGTGATTCGGGTGATTGAGAGCAGCCAACGCACATGCAGCATGAATTGTGACGGGTATAGATGAAAAAAAATCCCCTCCGCGTCGTTATGCCCGACGAGGAAGGGATTTGTTGTGCATGATTATCGCGAAGAATCAGGCGACCTGCAATCGTCACCTTTCAAATGTAACAACTACTACTTTTTGTAAAATTCAGTGGATTGTCTCGTGAATGAATTGATTAGCAGTGTTGATTTCAGTCTGAAGAGCGAGGTCAAGAACAGATGCATATTTATAAATTAAAGTCATTACATTCAATATTTTAGCAGAGTTGATGGCGCATAAATTAGTTCAATAGGCCTTACAGATAATTTGCAAAATATTAATAGACGAAAACGTTTAGGATTATTTCGACATGTTCTGTAACTTACGCCATCAAAATTAGGGAAAATTCTTACAGACAAGCAGGGATCAGCTGTTCAAGTGGATGGATCCATATCAACGACAAACCATCTAATTGTTCAAAATGGCATCACGCCTTTCGCGTATTCATCAGCTCTAATCTTTTGAATTTGCGTAAAATATGCTGATTAATTCAGCTCCCCCGTCTGAAAAAACTATAAACCTCCCTCCTACACCGCCCGTATTGCGTCCAGTGCATTGGTAGCTGTTAAGCCAGGGGCGGTAGCGTGTAAAAATCCCACCCAATTCAAATGAGTTAAATCAATGGCCAGAAGTGGATTTGAAGTCCAGCAAGCTGCCGTTAAGGCCTTGTTTTTGCGTGAAATTCGCACCCGTTTTGGAAAGTTTCGCCTGGGTTATTTTTGGGCGATTCTTGAGCCGTCTGCGCATTTACTGGTGCTGCTGGGCATATTTGGTTTCATTATGCACCGCACCATGCCGGATATCTCTTTCCCGGTATTTCTGCTGAACGGCATTATCCCATACTTTATTTTCAGTAATATTACAAACCGCTCAGTCGGTGCGATTGAAGCTAACCAAGGGCTGTTTAATTACCGTCCGGTCAAGCCGATCGATACCATTATTGCCCGCGCATTGTTAGAAACCGTGATTTATGCTGCTGTTTATATTCTGCTGATGGTGGTTGTGTGGATGGCAGGTGAATACTTTGAAGTTATCAACCTCCTGCAATTAGTTGCGACATGGGGATTGCTGATTCTATTTTCATGCGGAATTGGGTTGATTTTTATGGTAGTGGGAAGAACCTTTGCCGAAACTCAAAAGTTTTTACCCATACTACTTAAACCACTCTATTTTATTTCCTGCATTATGTACCCGCTACATTCAATTCCTAAGGATTATTGGCCATACATATTATGGAACCCTATTGTGCATGCTGTTGAACTTAGTCGAGAAGCGGTTATGCCGGGATATGTGAGTGATGGCGTGAGTCTCAGTTATCTTGCACTTTGTAGTTTAGTAACGGTATTTACCGGTATTGCGTTATATCGCAATCGTGAAGAGGCAATGCTCACATCATGATTAAAATAGAAAATTTAACGAAATCATACCGTACGCCTCAAGGTCGCCATTATGTTTTCAAAGACCTGAATGTTGAGATACCAAGTGGTAAGAGTGTAGCGCTTATAGGTCGTAATGGCGCGGGGAAATCAACCTTATTACGTATGATTGGTGGAATTGACCGCCCAGATAGCGGCTCTATCACTACCAATAAAACAATCTCTTGGCCGGTTGGTCTTTCTGGCGGATTTCAAGGCAGCCTGACAGGGCGAGAGAATGTAAAGTTCGTTGCGCGTCTATATTCTAAGCCCGAAGAATTAAAAGAAAAGGTGGGATTTGTCGAGAATTTTTCTGAGCTTGGCAAATACTTTGACATGCCAATAAAAACTTATTCCTCAGGAATGAAATCAAGATTAGGTTTTGGTTTAAGCATGGCTTTTTATTTTGACTATTATTTAGTTGATGAAGTAATGGCAGTTGGAGATGCCAAGTTTAAAAGCAAATGCGATTATATATTCAAAGAAAAAAATAACGAATCTTCCTTTCTGATGGTATCGCATAGCCTTAATTCTTTAAAGAACTTCTGCAATTCAGCGCTTTATATTGGAAGGGATAACAAAGTTGAGTACATGGAAAGCGTTGATGAAGCTATAAATAAATACATCAACCATGAAGGATTATAAAAACAACCAACATAGTAGAGCAAAAAGCATGCTTTCAAGAAAAATAAAGAAATTTTTAAAATCACCACCTTTGTTTTTTAAAGATTATCTTAACAAAAAATACCCGACTATTAGAAATGAAATAGATTGCCCAGAAGAATTACAGGACATATTAATCAAAAGTGATTTAAAACTGAATGATAATTTAGAAAATAAACTAATAATAGATGTTGTTTTTACTTGGGTTGATGATAGTGATGAAAAGTGGATGGATAAAAAAAATCTATATGCGCAACAAATAAAAAAACCAACTGCTTCTTATGCATTAGATAAAGCTAGATTTACTAATCACAATGAATTGCTTTACTCAGTTAAAAGCATATTAAAGCATATCCCCTGGGTAAATAAAATTTACATTGTAACAGATAATCAAAGTCCAAAATGGTACAATATAGAAAAAAATAAAAAAGTAATCATCGTTGATCATAAGGAAATTATTCCAGAAGAATACCTGCCAACATTTAACTCACATGTAATTGAAGCAAATATACATAAAATAAATAATTTATCAGAATATTTCATTTACTTTAATGACGATGTTTTTGTGGCTAGAGATCTACCAAAAAATCATTTTTTTGAAAGTAACGGTCTAGCATCATTATATACTTCCCAAAAAAAACTATCATTAATGAAAGCCAAAGGAGTTCTTACCCCTACTTTAACAGCCTCATTGAAATCATCGGAATTAATTAATTTAAAAACAAGCTTTCTCGTTGATTCCCCCTTAGTACATACTTATGTTCCGCTGCGTAAAAGTATGTACTATGAAGTTTGGGATGAGTTTGAATTAGAAATAAAATCGTTTTTATCTAATAAGTTTAGAACCTATAATGATTTAAACTTAGCAACTTTTTTTGTCCCTTGGTTTAGTTATACTAAAGGTATGGCATCAATTAAAAGAGACATCTGCTATTACTTTAACATAAGATCTAAATCTGCTAGAAGCTATTACAAGGCCCTAAAAGAATTGAAAATCAAGGGTCAGGCACCTCATTCATTCTGCGCAAATGATTTTAATACTGAAAATGAACACCCTGAAAACTACATTGAAACTTTAACAGAATCATTAGAAAACTATTATCAAGTTGAGAAATAAAATATGTTAAACAGGAAGATCAGAAAGTTATTAAGAGACCCCAAGCTTTTCATTAATGACTTCAAAAAAAACAGGGTAGTAAAGTTAAATAATGTAATGCAGCCTAAAAAAGTTGGGTATTTTAGCTATTCTGTCGTGTCTGCAGTTTATAACTCTGAAAAATATCTTGATGATTTTTTTAAAAGTTTCATTGGGCAATCACTCAACTTTAAAAATAACATCCAATTGATAATGGTCGATGACGGCTCGACCGACAACTCAAAAATAAAAATAAAAAAATGGGTTGATAAATACCCCCAAAACATCCATTACTTTTATAAAGAAAATGGTGGCCAAGCTTCAGCTCGAAATCTTGGACTGACAAAAGTTCAGACAGACTGGGTTACTTTCATTGACTCTGATGATTTTGTTGATGAAAACTATTTTTTAAATATCGATAATCTAGCTGAGAAAAAAAGGAATTTAAAGTTAATTTGCTGCAATCAAATATATTATATTGAAGAAACAAAAAAAGCGGAAGATCGCCACCCATTAAACTACCGTTTCAAAAACGGATTAAGTATAGTGACCAGCGATGACCTCGAAAAAAACATTCAATTCTCAGCTCCATTATCATTTTTTAAAATGGAAAATATAGATAATGAATTAAGATTTGATGAAACATTAAAACCCACATTTGAAGATGGTAAATTTGTAGCTCACTATATTTTAGGACTCAACAATAATGAAATAGCCTTCTTTGATAAACCAAAATACTTTAATCGTAAGCGTGAAGATAAATCTTCAACAATGGATAATGCTTGGTTAAATAAAGGGCAATTTGGAGTAGTCCTTGAAAATGGATACATCCCCACTCTGAAGAACTATCAGAAAAAATTAGATTCGGTTCCGCGATTTATGCAACGAACTATTTTATGGGAAATGCTACGGTTAGTAAAACATATAGTTAACCAAGAGGAAAATTTATCTTTTTTAAGTAATGATGAAAAATCTAATTTCTTAAAATTGATGGATGAAACTTTTAGATACATCGAAAAGGACACCATATTAAGTTTCGAATTAGGAAGTTGCGGTTTCTCTCGCCAAGTTGGTATGCTCGGATGTTTTAAGCAATGCGACCCAGATATTCAAGTCGCATACCTTGAAAAAGATGATCATGATCAAAATCTCATGCTAGTTCGATATTTCCATAGTTCGGTCGATGACGATATTGATTTAAAAATAAATGGAAAAAATATTGTTCCACACTATGAAAAACATTCATACCGTTATTTCCTAGATCGTATCTTCCTAATTGAATCTAGATTCTGGATTCCTATTTCTAATGGAGAACTTTCCATTAGTATAAATTCAAAACCAGTCAATATAAATTATATAGGTAAGAGATATAAAAATAAGGTGGCAATAAAAAAACATAATGCCGCTAAAGTAACTAAACACTGGTTATTAATGGATAGAGATGACTGTGCAGGAGATAATGCTGAACATCTTTACGATGGCATTATCAAAAACAACCCTCATAATATTATCCCTGCTTTCATACTTAGCAAAAAATCCCCGGACTGGGACAGATTGAAGAAAAAGAATTTCAATTTGGTAGAGTATGGTTCTGATTTACACAAAACACATCTAATTAACTGCGATTATGTAATCAGTTCGCATCTAGGAAATATATTAAATCCTTTTGCAGTAAAATGTAATCATAAAAAAGTATTTCTCCAACACGGGGTTACAAAAGATGACATTTCTAAATGGATAAATAATTGTCATTTCGATTTAATGCTTACAGCTACGGAAGACGAATATAACTCCATTATAAGTGATGGAAACAGATATATTTATGGGGAAAAAGAAATAAAACTAACTGGTTTCCCTCGTTTCGATTCACTAAAAAACACAAAGTGCATTGATAAAACCATTCTTATAATGCCTACCTGGAGAAAAAATCTTAGCGGCCAATTTGAAAGTAATAACTCATCAAAGAGGATTTACAATGAAAACTTTAAAAATAGTGAGTATTTTAAAGAAATACAAAAACTCATTAAATCTGAAGTCCTCAAAGAAATAACGTCAAAAAACCTTGCTCGTGTTATCTTTTGCCCTCACCCTAATACTAAAGACTATATTACCGAGTTTTCGTTACCTGATTATATCGAATTACCTAGTAAATCTGATACTTTTAATAGCCTTATCTTAAAGTCATCTTTATTAATCACTGACTACTCTTCGATTGCATTTGACTTTGCTTACTCCCAAAAACCAGTCATATATTATCAATTTGATGAGTCCGATTTCTTTAACGGTAATCATACATATTCCCGTGGTTATTTTAATTATCATGACAAAGGGTTCGGAGCAGTAATTAATGACATTGAGAGTCTATCACATGAAATAAAAAAGCTACAAAAAAACAATTTCTTGATTGATGAAAAGTATCTAAAAAGGATTAGAGAAACCTTCCCTGTAATAGACTCAAACAATTGCAGTCGCGTAGTTTCGGCTATAATGAGTCTAGAGAACACCGATGAATTAAAAGAAAATAAGCTTAAGCAATATATTTCAACTTCCTGCATTAATAATAAATGGGACAGAGTCGTTGATGCTTATGAGCATTATCTATTACCTAGCAGGACTCTGACTTCCGAGGAAAAAATACTGTATGCTAAAGCTTTGATTCATTGCGGAAGCATTAGCAAATCGATTGATTTAATTGATAGCATTAATGATTGCATTGATTATGAAAAGAGTGAAGTGTACAAATTACAATCTTTAATTTACATGATACATTTTAACTGGGATAAAGCAGTATTACTTTGGAGACAGTGTAATAGCTTAACGACATCTGACACATTCCTTTATTTATTAGCTTTAGCATTTTCGACATATAAGGATGAGTTCAATGTGCACCAGTTTAGCACCTCTGAAATTATTACTAAAACTGAAGGTGAGCTTTTAAGCATTTTGCATAATTTTTCCATTGGAAATATAGACCTTGCAAAAACTCAGACTGAAATAATATTAAGTGATAAAAATATAAAATCAAATGTACTCGCCTTATTTAAGCTAGATATCATTCTTTCCTATTTTAATTTTATATCTTCGGATTTTGACGGTAGCCATAGGTCATTACAAAATTATGAAGTACACTCTAAAAGTGATGGAATCCATAGATTGATGATCATCCTTTTAGCATTTAAGAAAAATGAGCATGAAAAAGTCATAAAGCAATTTGATTCATTAGACAGGGATATAAATAAACTACCGACTTCCATTGTTAAATTATATTTGAAAAGCATTATGGTTAAACGAGAGTTTATTAAAGCCAGAGGTGTAATTAATAACCTAAATGAAGATAAATTTTTAGACGATGAGATTGCCATTATATTGGCAGATTTAGAGTGGATTGAGTCTAGAGCACTTAATTCTTTAAATTTATGGGAAAATCTTTCTATTAGCCACCCATCACTTAATAAGAAATTAGCCATCGCGTATAGAACTTTAGGAGACATTGAAAAATCCTATTATTACTTTATGCAATACGAAAAGAGCATGAATCTTGATCATGAGGAACTAACTTTCAAATCAGAAATATGTCAACTTCTGAATAAATGGACAGAAGCCAGTTTCAGCATAAATGAATTGATTCGCTACCATCCAGAATTTGTAGATTCTAACACTTGGAAAAGGTTATCCCATTTTCAAATGATGGAATCACTTAGCAAGTAAATTAGTCGCCTCGATAGAGGCGACTTTTATTTAATTAAACCAACATATATAAATATGCAAAATAAAGATAATGTATTTAATCATAATGAAAACACTGTTGAATATAGATTCGCCAGAGCCAAGCAAGATCGAAGACACCTATTGATAGTCTTCTCCGGTTTTGCAACAGCATATGATTTTATGGGTAATACCGCTTCTGGATGTAGATCTAATATTTTATGGATTAAAGATAGTTTTGATAATAACTACTCTTACTACCTATGTAAGAAAATGAATTTCTCAATTGAAGAGTCTGTCATAGCTTTAATTGAGAGCATTAGAATTAATCTCTCACTTAATAAAAGTCAGTGTACTCTATTAGGATTTTCTAAAGGTGGTAGTGCTGCCCTATACTATGGTCTAAAGTATGATTACAAAAATATTATATCAAGTTGCCCTCAGGTAAACATTGGTAGCTATGTTAGTCAACACTGGAAGAAGAGTTCCAACTATATGATTGGGAATTCCAATATTCAGGAAAAAATAGCCACTCTCGATTCTTTATTACCCGATCTTCTGGCTAGCAATAGAATTCGAGAAAGCAATATATATTTAATATCCTCACCTGATGACATACAGTATGATAGCGAAATAAAACCATACCTTCCATTTTTTTGGAAAAGTAATAACTTCAATTTTATATTCACACAATCCAAGCTAGCTTGGCAACATAGTAGGGTTACGAGATATAACATACCAATAATTCTATCAATAATCTATGCCCATGGTGAAGGCATATTCCCTAGACTTGGATCAAATGTCAATGGAGAAGTAGAATATCCAAAATTAAATAATGAGGAAATAATAAAGGAAATCAAAAATAAAAAAAACCTTGTGGCGGAATTATTTACAGCCAGAATTGAACTAGGTAAAATATATTTAAATGGCTCAGCTTTTATTCTTGGATATGAATGTGATAGTTTCTCTAAAATAAAACAACTTCTGATTATTAAAGGGAATGGCATTGAAAAATCGATCCCATTAGGTAAGAACCTTAATCGAGACATTTCTTATGATCATTTTGATAGGGTTTATATAGATTACAGTGCTGGTAACATTACTAATTATAAAAACATCGGAATTGATATAAATGATCTACCCTATGGCTCTTACATCTTGAACGTCCAAGTTATGACTTCCGGTCTAAGTTTTGAAGGAAAAATTAGCGCATTAAAAAATTTAGATTTAATGGAGGTTCATGATGGAAAAATAATAACGATTCGTAGTTTAGAAGATGAAATCATACTGGAGGTCAACCCTGTTATCAATGATGAAGACTTAGTATGCTTTGGTGTATCAAATCGATGGTTAAGAAACGATAAACTCCATATAGATGGTCACTTTATTGTTAAGGGAATAATACAGAATTCATGGGGAGATTCTAAATTTATCCTAACACTCAAGAACAATAATGAAACATTCAATTTCCCTATGGGGAAACAAACTATCGCGCCTGAGTCCATAGTTTTTTTTAACAGATACTCATATGCTAAATCTGGATATTCAACTTTAGGCCAGAAAGGCATTAGCCTTCTAGAATTACCTGATAGTGTATATGATATTTATGTGACATTAATCAAAGATGGCATTATCTACTCCAAAAAATGTGAATTTTGCATATCAACTGAAGATTCATGTTTTATTGATTAAGCCGAGAGATTTCTTCATCTCTAATTTACTCTTCAAGGCTAAATCTCCTTGACCTAATAAAGCACAATTTGATTTGTAATAAACCGTATTAATTTGTGTTCGATTTAAAAGTTCATTTTTGAATTTTTTAAACAACTTCATATCCGGCTTGAAATCCGCCGTCCAGAACTGATTAAGATGCCCTTGGTAGGTCAATCCTTTCATATCGTACAGCGCGTTCCCCATCACCTTTAATGGCTTGTTGTGGATCAGCGCTGAAATCCCCGCAGTGCTGTTAATCGTTATTGCAGCTTTAGCATGGGTTAATAACTCAGGCATGGGCACGTCATGCACATAAATCACCCGGTTTTTTACGCCATACTCTTTGCTGAGTTTATTGATCAGCGGGCCATATAAACGGTGTCCGCGATCCATCGGATGATGCTTAATCACCAGGAACTCGTTACGTGGTGCCTTCTTAGAGAATGAGAAGATCACATCATTAATATAGTCGCGCACATCCTCATACGGGCTATGGTTACGAATCTGACTGTCGTTGTAGACCTGCAGAATGGCGAGGAAATAACGTTGATCCAGGCTGTTCTGCAAATGCGATAACACATTGCGCTGACGCCAGCCGTACCACTGTTTGCGCCAATATGCCCTGATCCAACACTGCGCCTCATACCATGGTGAGAATGACTTATGGTGGCGATACTCATGAAACTCATGCCGATAGCGCCAGCCCACAAGGTAATACCAAGTCGCATGGCCAATACGCTTCGCCGTTGATGGCTTCAATTTCTCAACCTGCATGGCAGGCATTTCAGGTAAACGACGATAAAACTCCGGATCACGAGGTAAGGATGAGAACGCATTCACCCCGCCCTCTTCTACCGTAATGAAGTGTGGGCGCAAATAGCCCTCTTCAAATGCGATAAAACGAATCCCTTTCGCTTGTGCCCAGCGCTTGGCCGCCTGATGCATTGGGCGACAATCACCAAAACAAAGAATCGTATCGAAGTCATATTCTTTGTGCGTATCACGCAGCCATGAAGGGAATTCTTTTGGTGTTTTGAGATAAGGCAGATATTTACGCTGGCGACAGTAAAAACGATCCCCACCGTTAAATATTACATTAACAGCTTCACGCTCCAGCGATTCAAGCCACTCAGCGACGTCATTGAAGAAAGGTCCCATTGGCCCTTGCAGCAATAGGTATTTCTTCCCAGACAGCAACATCTTCAAAGCATTACTGTGCATCATCAACCTTCTTTTTGTTATTTTATGAGCCGGTTTTCCTAACCGAATTTAACCTTAAAAAACATCAACATCTTGCGGTAATGCCTTACCAGGTAATTTGCTTTTTTCTTATTAACAAACATCTTTCCACGCGGCGCGCTAATCAATAATTCTGCCGCCTCTTCTGCGCTTATCGCCGTGAGCCGTAATGGGTGGATATAGGTGGGATAAGCAATCAACGCCTGGAACACCACATCCGCAAGCCCCAACTTGCGATTGCGACGTGCGCAGACATGCTCATCATTTGTCAGTCCCCAGCCCGCGTAAAAAGGCAGGCCGTAGCAATACACCTGCTTGCCATGCAGTAGCGCTTCGAAACCAGACAGCGAAGTCATGGTGTGGAGTTCATCTGCCATCTGGATGCATTGAATCACATCTGCATCCAGCGCCTGATAATCTGCCAGTTGAGCAACATCTTGCTCAGGGATATTCCCTTTACGGTTTCCTACCAACACATCGGGATGCGGTTTATAGATGATGAAGGCGTCAGGATTACGTTCACGTACCGTGCGCAGTAACGACAGGTTGGTATTGATGGAGAGTGTGCCAGTCTCAATAGAAGCGTCATCTTCCACTTGCCCAGGTACCAGCAAGATACGTTTACCTTCAGAACCCGCAGGCAAAGCAAAGTCGGCACCCAAGTTGTATTTACTGAGCTTACTTTCGACTAAGCGCTTGTGCAGTTTCTCTGCGCGCAGCTGTTGGGCCAAGGTTAACTCGCTGTGATTCATCATCACTTCGAGATCACTGGAGCGCCTGGCGTCGTAATAGATGCCGCGTTTATCGAGCACCAATGAGAGTGGCGGCAGTAAATCCGAACCCAGGCCGGAAGAACGCAAGAAGCCATCTTCCATGCGCCACAGCGGCAGTTGGCGAGTTCTGGCTTTGTCTTGCCAGCGCTGTTCCCCTCTCACGCCCCATACAACACATGCAGTCGCAGCACGGCAATGGCGAGAGAAACTCAATTTGTTCGCCGTCGTATGCAAAAACGGTTTTAGGATCGTGGATTTCCACAGCGATAATCCCGGCGCCCAAAGATGCCCACTACGCTGTTGCTGATGACGACGCTGTAACTGCATCCAGTTCAGTACATCAAATAACGTTGCGGCTTCACCGGTTATTGGATCGATGTAGCGGCTATAGCGCAAGTAAGCGGCAGCGAATAATTCTTCGAGAGTCGAGTTACCACGGCGCTGTCGCAATGACTCAGCCTGCTGATGGCGATCGTCCGTTAACCCCCACCCCGCATACCATGGCTGGCCAAAGCAGGTTACTGGTTTACCCGCCATCAAGGCTTCAAAACCATATTGTGACGTCATGACGTAGACACGTGAGACGTGACGCAGCAATGACTGCGGGCTCACGTTATCTGCCATTAAGTGAATACGATGCGTGGATTGTAACTGGTGGTAGTAGCCCGCTTTCTTCCCCTCTAATACATCCGGGTGAACTTTTACCCAGATGGTTGAAGACGGGTTTTCTTTGATGGCCGCCTCCAGCATGGCGGCAAAATCCTCTTCTGTCGCATTGCCGTATGTCACTGACATATCGCCAAAGGTTTGATCCACCACCAGCACTAAGTTACTGGTCAGGCTCTCCCCGGCGATAAATGCTGGAGCCTGGTTATATTTGGAAAGATCTTCCGTAACGATGGTGTGGATCGCTTCTTTCGCTTCAGCGGCTAATGCCTGATTGGCTTCGCGTTGATGGATCAAACGCTCCAGCGCACTCGGTCGGCTAGCATCGTAATAGATCCCTTCATCATCCAGCACCATTGAGAGTGGCGGTGCCCCGCTTACCCCCAAATCTAGCGAGCGGATAAAACCATCTTCGAGACGGAGAATTGATTTACCCGCCGCCTGTGCTAATTCCACCGGCTTGCGTGCGCTAGGGCGATGGCCCCACACCGCGACAGTATCAATCTCAGCGGGTATAGGACGCATCGGAGAAAGCTTCTGGCACGGCTGTGCCAGAAAATTGTCCAGATGCGGAATACGCCAGATCCCCGATGAGAAAATACCAATCATGTCTCTTTATCCTTAGATCGACAGAATCACTTTCGCACCCACCGCCAGCTGGTAGAGGATGGTGGAAATACCACGTGTCACTTCGATGTTCTTCGATTCGTACTTCGGCAGTACCATCAGCTCGTCGCCTGGGTTCAGCGTGTCAACATCTTCACCGTTCTCAGCTGCACCGTTCTGACGAATCACCACAATCTTGGCGTTACCCGATTTCTGTGTCAGACCACCACATTTCTCGATGTAATCTTTCGGGCTCATGCCTTTTTCCCAGCTCACTGCGTTCGGGAACAGCACTTCGCCATGCACCATCACCAGCGAGGTTTTCTGCGGGATGTTAATCACGTCGCCATCTTCCAGCAGAATCGAATCGAGGTTCTTCTCGTTGAGGATCACTTCACCCTTCGGCACCACGTTGCGCGCTTTGTTGACGAAGCGGCTGATCAGCTGCGCTTCCTGCATGCGCAGGCTGGCTTCTTCTTTGGTGGAGGATTGGGCAGAGAGCGAGGCTTCTTCCAGTTTCTGCAGGGACAGATCCAGCATCTCTTTCTGACGCTGCGCCACAGACGGACGATAAAGCTGGATGGCACTCATTTCCGACATGCTGTTGGTGCGGATCTTCGCTAACACCGCACGCATGCTCGAACCGTATGGCAGCACCATCGCGTGTTCGCCAGAGTGCGCACCTTCTACGCGAACCTGAATGGTGCCGGCATAGCGATCGGTGCTGACGATCAACGTATCGCCATCCTGCAACATGCGGCCTGGCGCAGAGCTGATCGGGTAATACTCACTACGTTTCTGCAAGCCCTGCTGGCGGATGATGGTGATGTTAGTCGCACCTGGCTTAGCACGCGCCCAGCTTAGCGCTTCCGTCACCGGAATGCTGCTGTCACGGAATTCAAAGTCATAGCTGTTGAACACATCGCCCTGCACGCTAAAGGTGTGTTGACGCGGCCCCACCACGATGGTGTCACCATCGGCAAACTGTGACAGGCCCAGCTTGCCGTTGAGCAGGAAGTCATACAGGTTGATGCTGGAACGCACGCGATTGCCACGCTTCACCACGATATCGACATAGCTGCCGCGATCAGGATCGACACCGCCCGCTTTAATCAGGTAGTTGAGCAGGGAATCAGAGGTGACACCGCCGTAAAGGCCAGGACTGCGCACAAAACCGGTCACGTAAACCTTCACCGGCTGCGCCTGTAGCAGCGAGGCATATACGCTGACGTTGGCCTGATAAACCTGTTTCACCTTGGTAGTGATAAGCGTATTCAGTTGGCTGTTGCTAACACCTGCGACCTGAACCGGTCCCACATTAGGCAGGAAAATGTTGCCTTTAGGATCAACCTGCAGTGCACCATCAAAAGTGAATGCGCCCCACAAACGTACCTGAATGCTGTCACCAGGATTGAGCACATAGCCAGGGTTAAAGCCGACCGTGGCACCGCTGTCGGCGCTGGTGCCGTTAAACAGCTGTGCGCCGAACATGCGGCTCATCATCGCCGGTGCTACCGGGCGCGGTGTGTTATCAAAACCATCGCTGCTCTGCACCTGACTCTGCTGGCCGGTGAGGAACGAAGGCAACGGTGCCGCGCCGGTCAGATTCGGGTCGGCATTAATATCCAGCGCAGCACTGGCGGTGGTGGCTTGCCAGGCGGCAAGCAGTAACAGTGACTTCAATAATTTCATGACGAACTCAATTAATCCCGGTGATCTTCAATAACGGCTAACAGCAGTTTCAGCGTGCCGAACAGTAAGCAGCACACCAGCAACCAGCAGGCGATCAAATAAGGGGTATTGGGGAATGTGGATTCCTGCGGCTGTTGCGGTGAACTGATCACCGACAATACTTTCAGCTTGCGAGCCGCTTCCACGCGGGTTTTCTCAATCGAGGTCAGCGCCAGCTTGTACAGCTCGGTATCAAACGCCACCTTTGATTTAATCTCTTCAAAATCCACCGCCATGCGGTTCAGCTTGTGGCCCTGCGGCGCGGTGATTTTGCCTTTTTCAGCGTCGATCTGCGCTTGTAAGGAGGAGATCGCGTTTTGCGCACTCACTACCTGTGGCGCGTCATCGCGCAGGTAGGTCAGCAGGTTACGCAGATCGGCCTCCATCTGGATTTTCTGACCCATCAGGGTATTGACCAGGGTGCTGGCAGCCAACGCTTGTGCTTCCGGGTCCAGCACGTTGTTGCTGTTCTGATAAGAGAGCAACTCACCTTTGCTGGCATCCAGTCGAACGCGTGCTTTCTCCATCTCCGCTTCAGCAAACGAGAGCTGATCGCGTGCAATGCGGTGCGACAGTTCGTTGATAAAGCGCTCAGATTCTTTCAACACGGCCTGGTTGAACTTCAGCGCAAATTCCGGGCTGAAACCTTGCGTCTGGATATCCAGTAGGCCGGTTTTATCGTCGTAAGCGATGCTGATGCGGTCTCGGTAATACTGCAGGAAGCGCTCGGCAGTCTCTTCCTTCGCCAGATGGTTGAGGAAATCCAACCCGCTGTGGCTAAAGGCTTCATGGAAATCGAGTTGCTTATCCAGCACCCGTAGCATGTCCGGTGAATTGATGTACTCCTTGAGGTAGAGCGCATCTTCGGCGGAACTGGGATTGGAGGCACCCAACAGCAAGCCAAAATTAAGGCTGCTGCTGGTGAGATCATCAGAACGTTTAATCGCGACTTTGGATTCGCTCATATAGCGCGGCTGGCTGAAGATCACCAAATAGATCAGCAGCAGCGCCATCGGCAGCAGAATGATAATTTTCGCCAGGTGCTTCTGGATTTCCGCCAGTGAAATGGCAGGAAAACGCGAACGCATCGTGGATGCGGCGGACTTCACTTTCATCAACATGTAACAGTCATCAATTATTATTGGGGTGTCCAAACGACAATTCGAGTTTGGCAACATCTCTCACACCCACTTCTCCATGGTCAGCCGAAATTTTGTTCAAGGCTGGTTATTTTTATTCAGTTAATAGGCAATCAAAAGCGCAGAGACTTAGAGGTTCTGCACCCTATTTGCGGATTTTTAAATTCTATTGGGTCATGCTGAGAGTTGAGGCTAAGCGCTGAATGCCACTTAAGAAACATCGAAGAAACTGAAGGGATCAATCCCGGCAAAATGCTGCCGCTTTGCTGCTCCTGAAAAACAACCTGCTTCATGTCAGTTCCTTTGCATGATTTATCTGGCAAATGCTCTCGCTACGCTTCCAGACAACGGACGCGTAGCTAAATTGCATTAACGATTTTGCTCTATCCCTTGAAAAACCTCATCACGCCATCTTTATCAGTGGCGAGCCAAAGCGTGCGCCTAGGCATCCACTTAACGGGTAGTGAGGTAAGCTCTTTTTATTATTTTTCACTGCGACGCTCACGGAAAAATCTGAAGTGAGCAAGGGATAGAAATTCGACACTCTATGTAACATACAGCAACAGGCGGCACAAGAATTTTAAGCATATTCTTATTGAATCCTTATCATTGCAAAGGTTAATCCTTAACCACTTCAAAGAAGTTGCTGGCATAAAACGCCTTAATTCATCCTGTTAACGAGAAATTAAGTCAAATTCCCAACACACCTCACTAATTCGCACTAAAATTTTCTAAAAATGTCAAAAAGCTTCCAGTAATTACCATTGCAACCCATCAGGTCAAAGAAAACCGAGAAAACTCCCTGAGAATGGCCTTAGTTAGCTGCATCCTGTCAGCATTAAATTTGGCGAACAGGTTAGCGCTGATACTGGATAAAAAATGTCACCTCCTCGCAAAACGGCACCTGTCTGCACCCTAAAAAACATCAATTTTATTTAAGTCATCCAACTCACAGACACAAAAAAGCCGCCGTTAACTCCTTAACGGCGGCTCTTGAACATCGAGATTTTGCGATTAACGTTCGCGCATCGCCTCTTTGGCTTTGTTAAACGGTTTCACCAGATAATCCATGATGGTCTTCTCACCGGTCTTAATATCCACCGTAGAAACCATCCCCGGACTGATCGAATAGCGCTTACCGGCTTTGTTCTGCACGTAGTCGTTATCCGTACGAATAAACACGCGGTAGTAGTAGATCTCCGGCTTCACCTCATCCTGAATGGTATCCGGTGAAATGCTTTCCACCACGCCGTTCATCCCGCCATAAATCGCGTAGTCATAAGCTGAGATCTTCACCACCGCACGCTGGCCGGGATGGATAAAGGCGATATCACGCGGTGACAGGCGCGCCTCAATCAGCAGACGGTCGTTGAGTGGCACGATGTTCATCAGTTCACCGTTGGGGGGAATGACCCCGCCGACCGTGGAGACTTTGATGTTTTTCACGATGCCGTTCATCGGTGAACGGATGGTCAGGCGTGTCACCGTATCTTCACGCCCTTTAATCACCTCAGCCAGGCTGTCCGCTTCGGCACTGGCTTTCGCCAGCTCCTCACGCGCCTGCACATAGTATTGCGAGCGCATGTCGGTGAGTTTCAGCTCCAGATCCGATTTATCGCGCTGCAAACGCAGCACCTCGACGCTACTGGCTGCGCCGGTTTTCGCCAGTCTTTGTGTAATCGCCAATTCCTTGTTGGCCAACGCCAGAGACTCGTTGAACTGCCTGGTTGAGTCAGTAAGCTGAGCGCGTTTAGTTTTATACAACCGCGTCTCGGAGGCGATCAAATCGGGATAAGCTTTGAGTTCATTCGGGAACGTGAGGGGATCGTCGTTGACCTCGGCTTTCAGGCGAGATGCCGCCGCCAGTGCCGCCCGATAGCGCGCCGCACTTTCGCCAACGCTGGATTGAGAACGCGTGGCATCAAGCCGAGCTACCACCTGCCCCGCCTTCACCCGATCGCCTTCGTGCACATACAACTCGGTGAGGATCCCGCCCTCTAAGGATTGCAGCACCTGATCGCGTGAACTCGGGATCACTTTGCCCGTGCCGGTTGAGACTTCATCCAGTACGCCAAACCATGCCCATATCAGCGATATCAGGATCAGCGCGGCGCTGATGGTGATCAGCCGTACCGCACCGGTGTAATGGGCCTCAGATTTCAGTTCCCCCAACAGATCGTCAGAGGAATCGACTTCCGCCGCTGTCACCAGCCGCAGTTTGCCAGGGAGTTGCTTCATCATGAGTGCACCTCCGGTGAATTACCGCCCGCACGCGGTGGCGGCAGCGCATTCTCTTTCGGGCTGTCCATCACCAGTTGCCCATCCTTCAGCACCAGCACACGATCCACCAGCGCGAGGATCGCCGCACGGTGAGTGGCCACGATCAGCGTGCGGCCATTCAGCCACGCGCCCAAACGCTCGATAAACTCCTTCTCGGTATGATCATCCAGCGCGGCAGTCGGCTCATCCAGCAGGATAATGTTGGGATCGCGCAACAGCATACGCGCCAGCAGCACTGACTGACGCTGGCCGCCCGACAACCCTACCCCGCCTTCCATCACCGGATGATCAAGTCCGAGCGGCAAACGGCGGATAAAGTCTGCGCCGCCGCTAACCGTTAAGGCCCCGAAGATGGCATCGTCAGTCGCGTGGGCCGCGCCCATGGTGAGGTTTTCACGCAGCGTGCCGTGGAACAGGCGCGCGTTTTGCGTCATCAAGCCGACGTTACGCCGCACATCCGACACATCAATATGCGGCAAGCTGAGGTTATCCAGACGCAGTTCACCGCCCACCAGATCCATACCACCGATCATCGCCTGCAGCAGCGTCGATTTACCCGATCCGTTACGACCCAGCACGGCAATACGCTCACCCGGTTTGATGGTCAGGCTTTTGATGCGTAGTGCAACAGTGAGCGAATCGGTGTAATAGCGGAACATCGCATCATTAAATTGATAGTGACCGAACAGCACCGGACAGTGGATACAGGTTTCGTCTTTGCTGTTCTCCACCGGTAGGTTCATCAACGCATCAAGACTGCCTTTGGCGGCTTTTACCTGTTGCCAGCGCGCCAGCACGCCGCACAGCGTCGCCATCGGCGCAATCATACGTGAAGAGAGCAGCGAAGCCGCAACGATCGCACCGGTGGTGATATCGCCGTTGATCACCATCGGCGCACCGACCACGATCACGCTGGCATACACCAGCCCCTGCACGGTGACCCCCCAGCTGATCAGCGAATGCATCACTTTGCGCATCTCCACACCGGATTGCGCGGTAATGCGGATGTAGCTGTTCCACTGCTGCAGGAAACGGTCTTCCGCCTGCATCAGCTTGATGTCCTCCAGCCCTTGCACGCTCTCCACCAGCACCGCATTGCGTAGCGTCGATTCTTTCAGGTTTTGCTGTGCCAGCTTTGCCAGCTTCTTCTGGCTGAGAATACCAGGTAGCACCATCAGGAGCACCGAAATGGGTGCGATCCACGCCAGCTGTGGCGCGATGATCGCCATCACCAGCATAAACAGCAGGAAGAACGGCATATCGACGATGGCGGAGACGGTGGTGGAAGTCACCATCTCACGGATCGATTCCAGTTCGCGCAATTGTGAGATGAAGGTGCCGGTGGAACGCGGTACTGCACTGTTACGCAGCCGCAGCGCATGCCCAAACACGCGATCCGAGACGCGCATATCAGCACGTTTCCCCAGAAGATCGGTAACGTGATCGCGCCCGACACGCAGGATGTAGGTGAACACCACCGAGATAATGACCCCGATATAGAGCACATACAGCGTGGGATAGGATTGTGCCGGGATCACGCGGTCATAAACCTGCATCGAGAAGATAATCCCGACCATCGCCATCAGGTTGATCAGGAACGATCCCAGCACCACATGGCTATAAGGCCGCAGATCGTGCAGCACCAAACGGCGCAGCCAATCAGGTTTTACCGTTGCCAGATAGCGATCGACGCGGCTGTCTTTCGCGGCAGTCACCGGGCGCAGTGCGGCGGCAAAACTGATCTCCGGCAGCAGCGTTTCCAGCGCAACGGGTGAAGGTTGCTCATCGCCCGAGAAATGCACACGCACTTCATCTTCACCATCAAAGCTGGTGATAACACCCACCTGCCCGTCGGCAAGCTCTACCGCTAGAGGTAAACGCCAGCTGGTGATTTCCCACTTGTGCTCTTCATACAGCTGGAGCGAGAGCCCCGCCTGACGCGCTAAATGACGCAGCGCTTTGTCGCGAGTTTGCTTACCCTGCCATTCGGCGGCGGCCATGATCATGCCCGGTGAACAGGGCAAACGATAATGGGTGGCGATCTGAATGATCGCCGTCGCCCATCCATTTAACGGAACGTTGCCGTCGGCACCACTGTTGGTATCACCGTTGGGGGCATCAGGAATTTGTAATTGGGTCATGGCTGGATCTCCACATTCTGGATCCGCTGATTATTTAAAGCGAACGCCGATCGGATATGCCCGGTGCTATATAAGCAGTCGAGCTGCAACGATCTTAATTGGCTGATGGTTTGTTGCAGGGTGAAACGCGTCTGGAACACTTCCTGCTCGGCGTTAAGCACGTCTAGCAACGGACGGGTGCCGAGCTGCAGATACTGATCCTGATAGAGCTGTTGGGTTTTCTCGCCCAACGTCTGTTGCCGCCCCATAATCGCCAGACTCTGCGACAAGCTGAGTGCAGCACTTTGCGATTCACTAAGTTGCTGACGTGCTTTCAGGCGTGCGGAATTGACGGCCGCATTGGCGGCTTGCACGGCGTTGGCGGCGGCGTCACGCGCGGCGGTGATCCCGCCCCCCTGATAGATTGGCATCTCCACTTTAACGAAAGCCTGATATTGGGTGCGGTCGAGCGTTTCACTGCCGGAATAGTGATCGTTGAGATAATGCGTTACCTGCGGCTCCAGCGAGATGGTCGGCAGGTTCTGCGCGTTAGCGTTATCCAGCTTCGCCTGCGCCTGGCTCGCCTGCGCCCATGCAGACAGCACCGATGGATTGAGCTTGTCATCCGCTTTGCCCACCGCGCAGGAACGCGTCAGGTTCACCGGGAAATCATCATTCACATTTTTAACCAGCGGCCATCCGAGATAGGTCGCCAGTGTGGCGCGCCAGCGATCGAGGTTGGCTTGATACTGAATCAGCGTGGTGCGCGCACCTTCAATACGCGCATCGGTTTGCGTGGCATCGGAGAGCGAAGCCGCGCCTTCATCATTACGCTGGCGTGCCAGATCGCCAATTTTGCTCAACGCATCAAGCTGTTGCTGAGCAATTTTGACCAGTTGCTGATAGCCCTGCACTTCCACCAGCGCAGAAGCCGTATCATGTGCCACCGTATCAATGCTCACCAACACATTGGCTTGTTCCATTGCCACGCCGGCTTCAGCGGATCGCACTGAGCTGCTGACTTTGCCAAAGTCATACAGCATCTGCGAAACCGATAACACAAACGATGGGCTGAAGCCCTTTTCGGTATAGGCATTGCTATAGCCGTTGTTCATTCCGCCGCTGATCTGCGGGTAATATTTGGCTTTCGCCACATCCACCTGATTGGCCTGTTCCAGCATTTTCCCCACCGCCTGCGCGATATCCGGATGCCACTGAATGGCGCGTTGAACGGCCTGATTAATGGTCAGTGAGTTCGGGACGTGGGCCAATGCGGGTTCGGCCACTTCGCCGGTTAATGAGGGCAGATCCTGCTGCTGTTGCGCCAGGCCTGCGGAGGTGATTCTGCTTGCCGAGGTGAGCGCATCACTGGCAGCCATAAGTTGAGAACAATGAAATAAAGCGATGCCCGCACAGAAGACGCTGAGCTTAGAATAACGGCGAGTTGGAGCGCCTGATTGCATCAAATCCATCGATAATCCACCAGTCAGTAACAAAGAAAGGGGCACATCCCTGTGCCCATACTGCTTCCCTGCTTGATTTACACCGTTAAGCCGTGGTGTTTTGGTGCGGTTGCTGCAGCAATTCCTCCAGTGAAACGTTGACGCCTTCCAGCGTAATCAACTGGGTACTGCTGTAACCCGTCCCGGTACCATCACGGTCAATTGAAAGTACGGTGCTGCCATCTGAAGTATGATCCACTTTCACGAAATCATTAATATTACTTGTGGAATCATTCCATCCAATTAGCAAGTTACTGATGTCAACTTTGTCGCCTTGCGCAACATTAAAGTCTGTCCAGGTATCGTGACCGTTCCCTCCCGTTGAGTCTGCACTCGCCAACAGGTGATACACCAGGGTGTCTGCACCGGCACCGGTTGTGATGGTGTCGTTATAGGCACCGCCGGTAATGGTGTCAGCCCCTGTCGTACCAGTGATGGTCGGATGCAGGTCGATGGTGAAGGAGTGCGTGGTGATGGTGCCATCGGTTGCCGCCAGCGTGTAACTGAACACCTCTTTATGCAGAATGCTCTGTCCATCCACATTCGCATTCAGGTTGTAGGTGTAGCTTCCGTTGGCTGCAATACTCAGCACACCATAGTCACCGGCAATCGACGTGGTACCCACGCTGTGAACCGTTGTGACATCACCGTGTTCATTAGTGATACTCAAGGTTCCGGTGTGAGTGGTCGAGTCGCTGTAGATACTGCCGCTGGCATCGTGATCACCGGTTGAGGTGGTTTCCGCCAACAGGCTGTTCACGGTGAGCGACGTCGCCGCACCGTTATGCAACGTGACCGTCAGGGATGCAGAAGTCACCGCACCACTTGAATCCCTCACCGAGTAAGTGAAGGTGTCGGTGGTTGGCAAGGTACCGACATCCAGTCCCGCCTTCAGCACGTAGGTGTAGTTACCATGCGAATCGATGGTCAGAGTACCGTAAGTGGTATTGATCACCGTGTTACCCGTCGCACCAACTGCACTGCCCGACACCGTCGTCACCGCCGTACCGGTTGGTACCGTACCCGCGACTGAGCTGGTGTCGTTTGTCAGCAGGTTACCTGTCACTGTTGAGGAAACCGTTACCGCATCCAGCGTGGTATCCGTCACCGTGGTGATGGTGGTGCTTGGCAACAGAGCAATACCGCCACTTGAACCAACCACCACCGCATAGGTACCCGCGCCGAGTCCACTGTAGGTGACGTTGGCACCAGTCTGCGTACCAATCGACAGCAAGGTTGTCGCCAGATAGTTCGATGTCACGCTCTTCAGCGTCCAGGAACCATCTGTATTCTGTTGATAGAGGTACAGCGAGTAAGTCGATACCAGCGCAATACCACCGACCGAACCGTGCAGGGTTACAGTGCGGGTATCACCCGTGCCCACGCTGAAGGTATAAGCGTTACCGTTAGACAGAACGCCTACGCCCAGCAGTGTGCCAAGGTTCACCGTGGCCAGAGCCGCATGCGAGACGCTGGTGGTGCCGTTATTCACCGTTTGCGTGGTCGTGCTGTAGTCCACCTCATTGGTATCGTTGGTGGCCACAATACGAATCACCCCGGTCAACGCTGCGGATGGTGAAACGTTACCCGCACGGTCAGTCTGGATGACCGACAGTGAAGCGCCTGTGGTCTGCGCGGTACTCAATGTCACCGACCAGGTCCCCGCAGCGCCCACGGTCGCGGTACCCAGCGAGTTACCGTTGGCATCACGCACCGTCACCGTATCGCCCACTTCACCATTACCGGTTACGGTAGTACCCGCCGTGTTAATCGCCAGGTTGGTCACCGCCACTGGAGCCACGGTATCGATGTTCACCGTGGCCGTCGTGTTGCCGGTACTGATGTTACCCGCCGCATCCGTAACGGTGGTGGTCAACGGATGCGCACCGTTCGCCAGAACCGCAGTGGTATAGGTCCAGGCACCGGTACTGCCTACGGTGAGGGAGCCGAGAACGGTCGCGCCATCATAGATGGTGACAATCGAACCCACTTCCGCCGTGCCACTTAAGGTTGGCGTGGTGTCTTTGGTGTAGGCGCCATTGGCCAGCGTTACCGGCGCGGTGCCGGTATCGTCGGTAATGGTCAGCGTACTTGCCGTTGGTGCCACGGTATCAATGGTCATGACAGTAGAGGCCGTTGGGCTGATGTTTCCTGCCGCATCGGTCTGCGTCACGTTAATGGTGTGCGTACCATTGCTCAAGGTGGTGGAGATAAAGCTCCACGTCCCGTTGCTGCCCACCGTCGTCGTGCCCAGAAGTGCGCTGCCGTCATAGATGCTGACTTTCGCGCCGACCTCGCCGTTACCACTCAACAGCGGCGTATTGTCATTGGTGGAACCATTGTTCGGGATGGTCACCGCTGTACTGCCGTTGTTGTTCGCCGCAACCAGACTGGTCACTGCCGCTGGTGCCACGCTATCGACAATCACCGTGGCTGACGTGGTGCCGCTGACGTTGCCCGCTGGATCCGTCACGGTGACGTTGATCGGGTGGCTACCCTGCGTCAATACCGCCGTGGTGTAGGTCCAGGTGCCACCACTGCCCACGGTGAGGGTGCCGAGCAGTGCGCTGCCATCGTAGATGGACACTTTGCTGCCCACTTCCGCTGTACCACTCAGGGTTGGCGTGGTGTCATTGGTGTAACCGCCGTTCGCCACCGTGGTGTTGGTGATGTCGTTGGTAATCACCAGGGTTGATGCCGCTGGTGCCACGGTATCCACGGTAATGGATACGGTAGCGGAAGCTGCACTGGTGTTACCCGCCGCATCGGTCACGGTGACGCTTAACGGATGCGTGCCGTTACTCAACGTTGACGTGGTGTATGTCCATGCACCCGTACTACTTGCGGTGACAGAACCCAGCACTGTTGTGCCGTCATAGATGGTAACAATGGCATTCGCTTCTGCGGTACCGCTCAGGGTCGGTGTCGCATCGTCGGTGACTGCGCCATTGGTCAACGGCCCTTGACTCGCGCCAACATCGTCGGAGATCACCAGGTTGGTGACTGCATTTGGTGCCACGGTATCGATCGTCATCACTGTTGATGCATTCGGGCTGACGTTGCCCGCCGCATCAGTCTGGGTGACATTCAGCGTATGGCTGCCGTTGCTCAGCGTGGTGGAGATGAAGCTCCAGGTGCCGTTACTGGCGACCGTGGTGGTGCCCAACAACGCTGCGCCATCATAGATACTGACCTTAGCCCCGACCTCACCTGTACCGCTCAACAGCGGCGTGCTGTCGTTGGTGACCCCGTTGTTCGGAATTGTCACCGCCGTGCTGCCGTTGTTGTTGGCCGCCACCAGAGTCACCGCTACCGGAGGCGTGGTGTCGATAACCACCGTGGCGTTGGTTCTGCCACTGATGTTACCCGCCGCATCCGTCACCGAGACGCTGATAGGGTGTGAGCCTTGCGCCAATACGGCGGTGGTGAAGGTCCACGCTCCCGAACTATTGGCGATAGCAGTGCCCAGCGTCGTTGTGCCGTCATAGATGGTTACACGACTACCGGCCTCCGCCGTACCGCTCAGCGTTGGCGTGGTGTCATTGGTGGAACCACCACTGGCGACCACAGTGTTGGTGACATCGTTGGTGATCACCAGCGTTGAGGTATTTGGCGCCACGGTATCCACGGTGATAGTGACCGGTGTTGAAGATGGGCTGACGTTACCCGCCGCATCTTTCACCGTCACGCTCAGTGGGTGGCTACCATTGCTCAATACCGGGCTGACGAAGCTCCATGCGCCGGTACCGCTGGCGGTAGTGGAACCCAGTACGGTCGTGCCGTCATACACCGTGACAATCGCGTTCGCCTCAGCCGTACCGGTGAGGGTTGGCGTGTTGTCGTTGGTGGAACCGCCAGTTGGCACCGCTGTGCTGGTGACATCGTTGGTGACCACCAGGTTGGTGACGGTGTTAGGCACCACCGTATCCACGGTGAAGTTGGTGGTAGCAACAGGACTGACGTTACCCGCCGCATCAGTCGCGGTCGCCGTGATGGTATGTGCGCCTTCACCCAGGGTGGTAGAAGTCCAACTCCACGCGCCCGTGCTGCTGGCCGTCACAGAACCGATCTGCACACCGCCGTCGAAGATTTTGACGACGCTGTTCGCTTCTGCGGTGCCGCTAAATGCAGGCGTGTTGTCGTTGGTGCTGGTGCCTGCGCCAATCGCTACTGCAGTACTGCCGTTGTTATTGGCCGCCGCCAGAGTGATGGTCGGAATTACGGTATCGACATTCACCGTCGCACTGGTGGTAGCACTGATGTTACCGGCTGCATCAGTCGACGTGACGCTGATCGGGTGTGAACCCTGGCTCAGAACCGCAGTGGTGTAGGTCCAGTTACCCGAAGCACCGACAGTGATGGAAGTAAGCAGCGTGCCGCCATCGTAAATCCTGACGATGCTGCCGATCTCCGCCGACCCACTCAGGGTTGGCGTACTGTCGTTAGTCGATCCGCCGTTTGGCACCGTGGTATTGGTGTTGTCGTTAGTGATCACCAGCGTTGAAGCGTTCGGCGCCACCGTATCGACAATCACGGAAACCGTGGTCGATGCCGGACTGACGTTACCCGCCGCATCTTTCACCGTGACACTCAGCGGATGCGTACCGTTGCTCAGTGCCGGACTGACGAAGCTCCATGCACCGGTGCCGCTGGCGGTAGTGGAACCCAATACCGTTGTGCCGTCATACACCGTAACAATCGCGTTTGCCTCAGCCGTACCTGTAAGGGTTGGCGTATTGTCATTGGTGGAACCACCGTTTGGCACTGCGGTGTTAGTGACATCGTTGGTGACCACCAGGCCGGTCGCCGCGACGGGTACAGCGGTATCCACGGTGAAGGTGATTGACGCATTCGGGCTAACGTTGCCCGCCGCATCGGTCGCCGTCACGTTGATGGTGTGGCTTCCGTCAGCCAGCGTAGTGGATGTCAGACTCCAGGCACCGTTGCTGCCCGCGATAACAGATCCAAGCAGCAGTCCGCCATCGTAGACTTTTACCACGCTGCCCGCTTCCGCCGTACCGCTGATAGCTGGTGTGTTGTCATTAGTGCTGCTGCCTGCGGCAATCGCCACCGGTGTGCTGCCGTTGTTGTTTGCCGCGGCCAGACTCGCTACCGCTGCCGGAGGCGTAGTGTCGATCACGACGACAGATGATGTGGTACCGCTGACGTTACCTGCCGCATCGGTGACCGTGACGTTCAGCGTATGGGAGCCTGTGGTCAGCGCCGTTGAGGTGAAGGTCCATGCCCCGGTGCCGCTGGCAATCACCGTGCCCAGCAAGTTAGTACCATCGTAAATGGAGACGCGACCGTTGGCTTCCGCCACACCGCTCAGTGTTGGTGTGGTGTCGTTGGACGCGCCACCGTTTGGTATTACCGCAGTGGAGATATCGTTGGTGACCACCAGTGATGTGGTCGCCGGTGCCACGGTATCCACCACCACCGTGAAGTTGGTGGCGGTACTGGTGTTACCGGCCGCATCACGGACTGTGACACTCAGTGGATGCGAGCCTTCACTCAGTGCTGCGGTGGTGAAGGTCCAGCTGCCACCGGCTCCGACGACGACCGAGCCCAGCACGGTAGTGCCTTCAGAGATCACCACAATGTTGCCCGCTGTCGCAGTACCACTCAGCGTTGGCGTGTTGTCATCGGTAGATGCACCACTCGTCAACGGACCTTGTGAGGTACCCACGTTGTCGTTCACCACCAGGCCAGCAACCGGGTTCGGCGCGCCAGTCACCACGGTAAAGGTAATCGATGCATTCGGGCTGATGTTGCCCGCCGCATCGGTCGCCGTCACGTTGATGGTGTGGCTACCGTCCGTCAGCTGTGTTGAGGTGTAACTCCACGCGCCAGTACTGCTGGCTGTGACTGAACCGAGCAAGGTGCCGCCGTCATAGATTCTGACGACGCTGCCCGCTTCTGCCGTACCACTCAAGGCTGGCGTGTTGTCGTTGGTGCTGCTGCCTGCGGCAATTGCCACTGGCGTACTGCCGTTGTTGTTGGCGGCAGCCAGACCCGCTACAGCAGCCGGTGGTGTGGTGTCGACCACCAAGGTTGACGATGTGGTTCCGCTGATATTACCAGCAGCATCCGTGACGGTAACATTGAGGGTATGTGAGCCCTGAGCCAGTGTCGTAGAGGTAAAGGTCCATGCCCCTGTTGCACTGGCAATTACCGAACCAAGCAGCGTCGTCCCATCGTAAACAGTGACGGTGCCATTCGCTTCTGCCGTACCCGTCAGGGTTGGGGTGCTGTCGTTGGTCGCGCCATTGTTTGGCACCACCGTATTGCCATTGGCATCATTGGTGACCACCAGCGTAGTAGCGTTAGGCGCAATGCTATCCACGGTGAAGTTCACGGTAGAAGAGCGAGGCCCAACGTTACCCGCCGCATCCGTTACCGTGACGCTCAAAGTATGTGCGCCCTGGCTGAGGGTAGGCGAAATAAAGCTCCACGCGCCGGTGCCGCTGGCGATGGCTGTGCCGATGACGGTGTTGCCATCATAGATGGTGACAATGCCGTTCGCTTCCGTGTTACCGGTGAGCAGCGGTGTGCTGTCGTTGGTGATGCCGTTATTGGCAATGGCAACCGGTGCGCCGCCATTGTTATTGGCAGCCGCCAGGTCGGTTACGGCTACTGGTGCAACGGTATCGATATTGAAGGTGATGGTTGCGGAGGTGTCTCCCGGATTACCCAGTGAATCAACGGTAGTGACATAAATCGCGTGAGCACCATCTGCCAGCACAGGATTGAAGCTCCACTGGCCGCTTGCGCCAACGGTGAGGCTTCCCAGCACGGCATTGTTGATATCGTGAATGGTAATCACATCACCTGCTTCCGCAGAACCTGTCAGCACCGGCGTACCATCTTTGGTATTCGCACCGTTAACCAGCGTGACAGGCATACTGCCGCTGTCATCAGTGATCACCAAAGTACTGGTAGTTGTCGGTAAGTCCGCTGCAATAGTCAGCGTGAATGCCGGAGTACTGGCGGCGCTGACGTTGCCAGCCTGATCTGTCACGGTGAAGGTGAAGCTATGGCTACCGTTTGACAACATTGCCGGTGGCGTGAAGGTCCATGTGCCACCTGCTGCCGTCGCGGTTCCCAGTAGAGTAGTACCGTCGTAAACCGATACCGTACTTCCAGCTTCCGCTGAGCCGCTGAAGGTTGGCGTATTATCATCGGTGGTTTGGCCAGACGTCAGGTTACCGGTACTGCCACCTGCATCATCACTCACCAACAGGGCACTTACTGTTGAAGGAACACCCGTATCGATATTGACGCCAATAGCTGCGGTTTGAGCGCTAGTGGTGCCAGCAGCATTGGTAACTGACACCGCATAATTGTGCAGGCCGTCAGTTTGCGTGCCAGTTTCATAGCGCCATACACCGTTGCTCCCCACCGTAGTAGTGGCTACTTGCACCCCATCCACAAAGATGTTGATGGTGGTGCCTGCGACACCGGTGCCGCGCAGCACTGGCGTGTTGTCGTTGGAGTAGCCATTGTTAGCGACTTCGACAGGCGTGGTATTAGCGTTGTTGTAAATCGCAAACGTCAATACTTGCGCTGGTGTCGAGGTGTCCACTGTCAGCGTCGCCGAGGCGTTGGAGCTGACGTTGCCTGCCGGGTCAGTGACGTTGATGGTCAGCGTATGCGTCGCATCGGTCAGGGTTGTGGTCGCCACACTCCAGTTGCCATCGGTATCTGCCACAGCAGTACCCAGCACGGTGGTGCCCTCATAGACCGTTACAGTTGAGCCCGCTTCCGCCTTACCACTGAGCAGTGGTGTACTGTCATTGGTAGTGCCGCCATTGGCGATGGTGGTCGGAGTACTGCCGATGTTGTTTTGCAGCAGCAGATCGCTGACCGGCTGCGGCGGTGTGCCATCAATGCGCACAATAGTGGCACCGGAGGCACTGACGTTACCGACCGCATCGGTCACAGTGACAGTCAGAGTATGCGAACCGTCGGTAAGCGTTGGTGAGGTAAAGGTCCAGGTGCCACCACCGGTCGCGGTGGTTGAGCCAATCACCGTGGTGCCATCATAAATGGTCACCAGACTGTTCGCCTCAGCGCTACCACTCAATGAAGGCGTGTTGTCATTGGTCAATCCATTGTTGGCCACGACCGTAGATGTGATGTCGTTGGTGACCACCAGCGTTGGTATTGCTGGCGGAGTGGCATCAACGGTGAAGTCAACGGTGCCCGTTGCCTGGCTGGTGTTGCCTGCCGCATCTGTCGCCGTCACGCGCAACGTGTATGTACCATCCTCCAGCACTGGCACACTGAAGCTCCACTGACCATTACTACCAACCGCCGTGCTGCCCAACTCGGTAGCGCCATCAAAAATCCGAATGATGCTACCCGCCTCTCCGCTGCCGCTCAGGAACGGCGTGCTGTCGTTGGTAGTGCTTCCACTCGTAATCGCCACCGGCATCGTGCCGTTATCATTGCTGGCCGTAATCAAACTCGGTGCCGCAGGTGGTGTGGCATCGATCACCGCAGTGATGGTGGCAGTGCCGCTAACGTTTCCAGCCGCATCCGACGCACTGACGCTGAAGGTATGAGAACCATCTCCCAGCGCGGTAGTTGGGGTAAAGCTCCATGTGCCACCCGTAATAACAGTTGTGGATCCCAATATCCCACTGGCATCGGAGATAGTGATAATGCTGCCCACCTCACCGTTACCGCTCAATACTGGCGTGTTGTCGTTGGTCAGGCCGCCGTTTGGAATGTTAATCGCACCATCAAGGTTGTTGGTCAGCACCAGGTTGGTGACCGATGGCGGAGCCACGGTATCAATGGTGACGGTCACAACGTCGCTGATCGCGCTGGTATTGCCGGCCGCATCCTGCACCACCACGCTCAGATTATGGGTGCCATCTGTCAGAGTTGGTGAGTAACTCCAGTCACCACTGCCATCCGCGATAACCGTACCGAGAACGGTATTGCCATCAGAGATAATAATGGTGCTGTTGGCTTCCGCCGTACCGCGCAGTACTGGTGTACTGTCATTGGTGGTGCTGCCGCTCGTGATAGGAACATCTGTGCCGCTGTTGTTATTGGCGAGCGTCAGGCCTTCCGCTGCATCCGGTACTTCACTGTCTACCGTGAAGGTCAGAGTTGGGGAATTGGCACTAGTATTACCTGCCGCATCCGTCACCGTGACACTCAGATTGTGTTCACCCTGATCCAGCGTAGCGGTGGTGAAACTCCAGTTACCACTGCTGCCTACCAGCACCGAGCCGATTTCGCCAGCACCGTCATAAATTCTGACGATACTGCCCGCTTCGGCACTGCCGGTCAGTTGTGGCGTAGTGTCGTTGGTAAAGCCATCAGCGACAATAGGCACCAGCGTGCTGCCTTCGTTGTTGTTGACGGTCACGCCTTGCGCCACATCAGGGGTTTCAGTATCGACATTGACCGTGAACACTGAAGAGGCTGGGCTAACGTTGCCCGCTGTATCAGTGACCGTAATGGTCAGTGTATGCGCACCATCATCCAGCGTCTCCGTCGTGAAGCTCCACACGCCCTGCGCATTGGTGGTGGCGCTACCAATCGCCGTGTTGCCATCATAAATGGTCACCAGGCTATTAGCCGTCGCGGTCCCACTCAATACTGGCGTGTTGTCGTTGGTATAGCCGTTGTTTGCCACCGATTCCGTTGGCAAGGCATCGTTGTTGGTGACCACAAAGTCTGGCGTTGTCGGCACCGAGGTATCCACCGTCACCGTCACCGCATTACCCGCAGCACTGACGTTGCCTGCCGTATCAGTAGCAGTGGCCGTCAGCGTATGAGCGCCATCAGTCAGGGTTTGAGTGGTGAAGTTCCAGGCACCGCCAGTGCCCGCCTGGGTCGAACCGATAAGGGTTGAGCCATCATAAATTTTGATGATGCTGCCCGCTTCCGCCGTACCGCTTAGCGCTGGCGTGCTGTCGTTGGTCACACCCGTCAACGTATTACCGCTGTCATCCTTCGCCACCAAATCATTAATGGCGTTAGGCGCAATGGTATCCACGCTGAAAGTGATGCCCGCAGAAGGTGCACTGCTGTTGCCTGCGGTGTCCGTTGCGGTAACAGTCAGAGTGTGGCTGCCCTGGCCCAACGCCGTAGTTGGCTCATAGCGCCAGATGCCGTTGGTGCCGACAATCGCCGTACCCAGAATCGTACTGCCATCACGAATGGTTACGGTAGCGCCAACTTCGCCGGTTCCGCGAATAACAGGTGTTGAGTCATTGGTGGTGCTGCCCGCAGTGAACACCACGGCAGTACCGCCATTGTTATTGCTGAGGCTGGTTACCACCGGTGTCGCTGGTGGTGTGCTGTCTACGGTAAAGCCAATTGCCGCCGATGGCGCACTGACGTTGCCAGCGGCATCGGTAACGGTCGTGGTGATGCTGTGTGGACCCTCGCCCAACATCAATGTAGGCGTGAAGGTCCAGGTGCCGCCGGTTCCCACAACCACGGTGCCCAGCACATTACTGCCATCAAGGATGGTGACCGTCGTGCCCACTTCCGCCGTACCGCTCAGGACTGGCGTATTGTCATTGGTGACGCTGCCCGCAGTGATCGGTACAGCCGTGCCGCTGCTGTCATTACTCAACTGCACGGCACCCGCGGTATTTGGCGCCTGAGTATCGACGGTAAAGGTGATCGCCGTAGAAGGTGCACTGCTGTTGCCTGCTGCATCCGTCACGGTTGCGGTGAGGCTGTGCGAACCCTGACTGAGCGCAGGTGAAGTGAAGCTCCATGTGCCACCATCAGCGACCTGCACACTGCCGAGCACGGTATCACCATCACGCACGGTGATAATGGTGCCCTCTTCTGCCGTGCCGCTCAGTACCGGCGTGGTGTCATTGGTGGCACCATTGTTGGTGATCGGTATGTCGGTATTGCCATTATTATTATTCAGCGCCACCGCATTGGCAGACTCTGGTGCAACGGTATCCACGCTGAACTCAAACGCTGGCGATGCAGGACCGGCATTGCCGGTTGCATCGGTGACGATGGTGGTCAGGCTGTGTGGGCCATCACCTAACGCCGTTGTCGGCGTGAAGCTCCAGTTACCATCACTGCCAACTATGGCTGTGCCTAATACGCTACCGTTATCACTCACGGTGACGATGCTGCCCGCCTCTGCGGTGCCGCTGAGCACTGGCGTCGCGTCGTTAGTGGCACTGCCTGCGGTAATAGGCACCGCCACACCCGTTGAGTCATCACTGAGCTGCAGGTTGCCGACTTCACCCGGAGAGGTGCTGTCAACAATCACCACGACTTCAGAGGTTGGTGCGCTGCTATTACCCGCAGGGTCAGTGACCACGGTGGTAATGCTGTGGCTACCCTCATCCAATGCAGTCGTTGGTGTAAAGCTCCAGGTCCCTCCTGTGCCTACCACCACCGTGCCGAGCACGGTATTGCCTTCAGAAATGGTGACGGTGCTGCCCGGCTCTGCCGTTCCGCTCAGGGTTGGGGTGGTATCGCTGGTTGAACCGCCAGCGGCAATTGGTGTGCCATCGTCGGTGGTGAACTGCAGACCGCCCGCTGAAGCCGGTGCCTGAGTATCCACATTGACCACGATCGGCGCTGAAGCGTCGCTGACGTTACCAATCGGGCTGGTCACGGTGGTGGTCAGGCTGTGCTCACCCTGGCTCAAGGCCGGAGTGGTAAAGCTCCAGGTTCCACCGCTACCCACCACCACAGAGCCCAGCACCGTAGTGCCATCAAGAACGGTGACCGTGCTGCCCGCTTCGGCTGACCCCGTTAATACCGGCGTGGTGTCATTGGTTGCGCCATTGGTAATCGGCACTGGCGTACCGGTGATGTCATTGTTCAATACCAAACCACTTGCCGGGTCTGGCTGTGTCGTATCAACGTTGAAGGCAATTGCCGTTGATGCCACACCCGTGTTACCTGCCGGATCCGTCACGGTGGTGGTCAGGCTATGCGGACCCGTCTCCAGTGGCGTTGTTGGGGTAAAGCTCCAGCTGCCATTGCTGCCGACGATGGCCGTTCCTAACTCGGTGCCATTGTCAGAAACGGTCACGGTGCTGCCCGGTTCAGCGGTACCACTTAGAACAGGGGTGGTGTCATTTGTGGTGCCACCGGCGGTAATAGGGACCGGCGTGCCGCTGGTGTCATTATTGAGCTGCAAGCCACTCGCTGCGCCAGGTGCGGTGGTGTCTACGGTGATCACGATAGGCGTAGATGGACCGCTGGTATTACCGGCAGGGCTGGTGGTGGTTGCGGTAATGCTGTGGTTGCCCTCACCCAATGGATCGGTTGGAGTGAAGCTCCAGGTGCCGCCCGCGCCGACAACCACTGTGCCCAGCACTGTGCCGCCATCAGAGACGGTGATAGTGCTACCTGCCGCAGCGGAGCCGCTCAGAACTGGAGTGGCATCATTCGTTGCCGTGCCGGAGGTAATCGGTACAGGAGTGCCGCTCTCATCGTTGCTCAGCGCCACAGCACCCGGTGCAGCAGGGATGGTGGTATCAACGGTGACGGTGATTGGCGTGGTTGCCGCACCCGTATTGCCCGCAGGGTCAGTTACTGTAGTGGTGAGGCTGTGGCTGCCATCGCCCAACGGTGAAGTTGGCGTAAAGCTCCAGTTGCCGTCATTACCCACCGTGGTGGAGCCAATAACAGTACCGTTGTCAGATACATTGACGGTACTGCCAGGTTCGGCTCGGCCACTCAGTACTGGTGTGGTGTCATTGGTGGTGCCGTTGGTGATCGGTACCGCCGTGCCGCTCGAGTCATTGCTCAACTGCACACCGGTTGCTACAGCTGGCGCCGCAGTATCGACTGTCACAATGACAGGCGTGCTGGCCGGGCCGGTGTTGCCAGCCGGATCGGTTACCGTTGTGGTCAGGCTATGGCTGCCATCGTCCAGCGGCGTGGTTGGGGTATAGCTCCAGGTACCATCGCTGCCGGTGGTTGCAGTACCCAGCACTGTTCCGCCATCAGATACGGTCACCGTACTGCCTGGTTCGGCGGTGCCGTTCAGGGTTGGCGTGTTGTCATTGGTGCTGCTGCCTGCGGCAATCGGCGTGCCGCCATCATTGCTAAGCTGGACGTTGCCCGCTGCTGCTGGCGGCTGCGTATCGACAGTTACGGTCACAGGCGTGGAAGCCGGACCGGTGTTGCCCGCCGGATCCGTTACTGTGGTCGTCAGGCTGTGGTTGCCATCACTCAGCGGTGGTGTGGTGTAAGTCCAGGTACCATCGCCGCCGACCGTTGTCGTACCGATCACTGTGGTACCGTCAGTAATCGTGACAGTACCGCCAGGTTCACCGTTACCTTCCAGGGTTGGTGTCGTGGTATTGGTGCTGCTACCCGATGGAATCGGATCGCCATCTTCATTGGTCAGCCCAACACCCGTTGGTGCCGCTGGCGCCACGGTATCAATGGTGACATTGATGGTTGGGGTATCGGTGATCGCGCCGGTGGTTGGGTTGGTGGCGGTGGCATGGAAGGCATAGTTACCATCCGTTAACGCGGCTGGCGTGAAGTTCCACTGCCCGTTACTGCCGGCCGTGACGCTGCCGAGTACGGTGGTGCCGTTGTAGATGGTGATCAGATCACCCGCGCCAGCCAGACCACTCAGCACTGGCGTGCTGCCATGGGTGCTGGAATTATCCGTCAACTGCACGATAGTGCTGCCGCTGTCGTCTGCCACCACGATGAGTTCATTTGTGGTCGGTACGCCTGCGTCAATATTGACGGTAAAGGCCGGTGATGCCGGGCTCACGTTACCTGCGGCATCGGTCACCGTAGTCGTGAGATTATGCTGCCCATTGGTCAGTGGCGAAGCTGGCGTGAAGTTCCAGTTGCCATCCGTACCCACCGAGGCTGATCCCAGCAGCGTGGTGCCATCGTAAACCTTAACGATGCTGCCCGCTTCTGCGGTGCCGCTCAGGGTTGGTGTGCTGTCATCGGTGGTCGCACCGGAAGTCAGCGCACCGGTGCTGTTGCCTGCATCATCAGTCACCACCAGGCCGCTGACCACAGCTGGAGCCGTGGTATCGACGGTAAATGTCACTGGTGTGGTAGCCGGGCTGCTGTTACCTGCCGCATCGGTGGCGGTGGCAGTCAGGCTATGGCTACCATCTCCCAGTGCAGGCGTGGTGAAGCTCCAGTTACCGTTGCTACCTACAGTCACAGTACCCAATACGGTGTTGCCATCACGAATGGTCACCACACTACCCGCTTCGGCGCTGCCGCTCAGGACTGGCGTTGCATCATTGGTGAGGCTGCCTGTGGTAATAGGCACTGACGTGCTGCCCGCATCGTTATTGATCTGCAGGCCGGTCACTGCATCAGGCGCCACCGTATCCACGGTGATATTGATGGTGACGGTATCAGTGATGTTGCCTGCTGCATCGGTAATGGTGCCATGAATCGCATGCGGGCCATCACTCAGGGTGCCCATTCTGAACGACCACTGTCCATTTGCGCCGGCGGTAGTACTGCCAACAATTTGGTCACCGTCATACAGCGTGATGATGTTGCCTGGGCTGGCTGAACCAATCAGCACTGGCGTAGGATCATTGGTGCTGGATCCATCGACCAGTTGCTCAACGGTGTTGCCGTTATCATCGATCACTTCCAGAGAATCGCTGGCCGTTGGCAGGTCTGCCTCAATATCCACAATAAACGGCGGACTGGCAGGGCCGACATTGCCTGCGACATCAGTGGCGGTGATGGTGAAGCTATGAGAACCGTTGCTCAGCGCCGGCGTGGTGAAGGTCCATGTGCCATCAACGCCGACGGTGGTGTTACCCAGCAGTGTGGTGCCATCATAGATACTCAGCAGCGCATTCGGCTCACCGGTGCCGCTCAGCGTTGGTGTGTTATCGTCAGTGATCGCCCCTGAAGTCAGTTCACCTTGTGAATCACCCGCGTTATCAGTGACCACCAGGCTACTCACTGCGGCTGGCGGAGTGGTATCCACGGTTACAGCAATCGGTGACGATGCCGGGCCCGTATTACCTGCAGCATCGGTGACTGTGGTAGTCAGGCTGTGGTTGCCTTCACCGAGAGCCGGCGAAGTGAAGCTCCAGTTGCCATCGCTGCCGACGGTTACAGTGCCCAACACATTATCGCCATCACTCACCGTGACGGTGCTGCCAGGTTCAGCTGTGCCGCTCAGTACTGGGGTGTTATCACTGGTGGTGCCGCCCGCCGCGATTGGCGTGACGGTACTGCCGTTGTTATTACTCAGTTGCAGGTCGCCTGCCGCCGCTGGCGCAACGCTATCAATCGTAATATTGATGGTGACAGAGTTGGTTGGATTGCCGGTGCTGTCAGTGGCAACGGCATGGAAGGAGTAAGAACCATCCGCCAACGTAGAGGGAGTGAAGCTCCACTGACCGTCGGAACCTGCCGTGGTGCTGCCCAGCAAAGTGGTGCCGTTGTACAGCGTAATAATGTCCCCGGCTGCCGCCAGGCCACTCAGAACCGGTGTTTTATCATGCGTGCTTGAGCCATCAGGCAGTACTTTCAGCGTACTGCCGCTATCATCAGTGACCTGCAACGTACTGGTGGTTGGCGGCACACCCGCATTCACCGTCAAACCAAAGCCGGTAGTTGCCGGACTCACGTTGCCTGCGGCATCTGTAACCGTCACGCTCAGCGTATGTGCGCCATTACTCAGCGCTGGCGTGGTGAAGCTCCAGTTACCTGCACCGTCTGCCGCCACACTGCCCAGCAGCGTGGTGCCGTCATAAACCTTAACGATGCCATTGGCTTCAGCTTTACCGCTCAGGGTTGGCGTGCTGTCGTCAGTGGTGGATCCGGCTGTCACTGGTCCGGTCACGGTGCCAACGTTATCGCTGACCACCAGATCGCTGGCACCCGCAGGGGCCTGTGTGTCCACGGTGAAGGTGATAGGATCAGAAGCCGCACTGGTATTTCCAGCAGGATCAGTAACGGTAGTGGTCAGGCTATGACTTCCTTCGGACAGCGTTGGAGAGGTGAAACTCCAGCTGCCGTTACTGCCCACCGTCGTTGTACCCAGCACGGTATCACCATCACGAACGGTCACCGTGCTGCCTGGCTCCGCTGTTCCGCTGAGCACTGGGTGAGTGGTGTTAGTCGCACCGCCAGAGGCAATCGGTTGAACGGTGCCGTTATCATTGTCACTGAGTTGTAAGCCAGATGCCGCATCCGGCACCACCGTATCAATGGTGATGACGATGGTTGGCGTTTGTGTCACGGTGCCATCGGTATCCGTGACGGAGGCGTGGAAGTTATAGGTGCCATCCGCCAGCGCAGCTGGCGTGAAGCTCCACTGTCCATCCGCGCCCGCCACCACACTGCCAATTTCTGTCGTGCCGTTGTACAAGGTGATGACTGCACCAGCAAAGGCAAGGCCGCTCAGGGTTGGCGTAGTGTCATGGGTGCTTGAGCCGTTAGTCAGCTGCACCAAAGTGCTGCCAGAGTCGTCAGTAATTTCCAGTGAAGTCGTCGCTGGAGGCAGCCCGGCATCCACAGTGAAATTAAATGCATCAGATACGGTGCTGACGTTGCCGGCGGCATCGGTCTGCGTCACGGTCAGACTGTGCGCACCGTTGCTGAGGGCTGGCGTGGTGAAACTCCAGGTGCCATTACTGCCGACCACTGCCGTGCCAATCAGGGTGTTATTGTCATAAACACTGATCACCGCACCTACTTCACCATTTCCGCTCAGGGTTGGTGTGCTGTCATCGGTCGTTCCATTAGGGGCAACCGATGTTGTATTCCCCTCAGCATTCCCACTCAGTGAGAGATCCGTAGCGCTAGCCGGTGCGTCGGTATCGACCGTGAAGGTAATGGTGGTCGCTGCACTGGTGTTGCCCGCTGCATCCGTCGAGGTGATGCTGATGGTATGGCTACCCTGCGCTAACTCTGGGCTGGTGAAGCTCCAGCTACCGTTGCTGCCGACAGTCACGCTGCCAAGAACGGTATCGCCATCACGAATAGTGATAATACTGCCCACTTCGCCTCTGCCACTCAGCACCGGCGTGGTGTCATTGGTTGAACCGCCGTTAGTGATTGGCACCACCACCGAGCCGGCGTTATTCCCGACATTGAGATCACTCACCGCTTCTGGTGCGGTGGTATCCACGGTAAAGGTAATTGGGTCGCTGGCTGCGCTGGTATTTCCAGCCGCATCGGTCGCGGTGACGGTCAGGCTGTGTGAACCGTCTGCTAGCGCTGGCGAAGTGAAGGTCCATGTGCCATTTGCACCCACCACGGTGGAGCCCAGCAGCGTTGTGCCGTCATAAACGCGAATAATGGCCCCGACTTCGCCGTTGCCACTTAAGGTTGGTGTGTTGTCATCGGTGACTGCACCCGTGGTAATCGCGCCCTGATAGGGGCCGACGTTATCACTGACTACCAGGTTGGTGACTACGGCAGGAGGTGTGGTATCGCCCCCGCCGGTATTGCCGCCACCGGTGTTGCCCCCTCCGGTATTGCCACCACCCGTGTTACCGCCGCCGGTATTCCCATCACCGACCGCTGCATTACCGCCGCCACCGCCCGACGAACCAGCGAACATCGCACCCAAGCCCGCCAGCGCCGCACCACCGATACCGAAGGCGGCAATCGTGCCGTCATTGGTGGTGTTCTCGGCTAACAGCCCTTCAGTACTGTCGATATTGACGTACTGGAATCCATCAGTGCCCGGATCTTCAACCCACCACAGCGCACCTTTGTCGTCCTGCAGCACCAGATCACTGTCGCCTGCTGCTGTATAAAAATTATGAATAACAACAACATCACCAGACTTTGTGGTGACAACCAAATCATTACCATTGCGTGTGAAAGACTTAATATCTGATTGATTAAGGTGAAGTTTAACCACGCTTGGCGCGGTTAAATTGACTTGGCTGCCATTAACTACTGTGTCAACCGTCCCACCTTTAGGAGTGATAGAGATATTATTCATGTTATCGAAATCCCGCGCAGTTATTAAATTCCATAAAAACGCCCGGCATCCGCAGATACCGGCTTCAATGGCGAATAATCCCGAGGACTACTCACTTTTTCTCTTGGTCGATCTCATACAAACTCATGATGAAATCGCGCTGAGTCGTGTTAAGCCTCCATCCTGAAAATGGGCTGGGTTTATTTTTCAGCGGAACAAAGGGGGAAATGCCTTTATTTTCCATTGGGCGAGCACAAATAAAATTGAATGCAATGAACCCAGATTTAGACATTTTCTCTACCCCGATGGTGTTGACCAAACCCATGCCAATTCAGGATTGCTTAATAAAATCATTTAGATAGACACTCTGCCAGTGATAGCCCTGCATACCGTAGATCGCTTTATGCGCGAGCAGATCGAGGTGTGATTGGCTTTCAACACCTTCAACAATCACGCCTTTGCATAATTGGTTGAGGTGGCTGAGCAGCGTGTCAAAAATGTGACCGTCGCCAAATTGCCAAAAAAACTTCTTGTCAATCTTGACGATTTCAAATATTCCGCTATCAAGCATGGTCAGGTTGGAATAACCCGGACCAAAGTCATCAAGCCATAAAGGAGTGGGCGTCACTTTAGCGACACCTTTTAAAATCAGCAGGTCTGCGCTGTTAAAACGCGCGGTAAAAAAGGCGGATATCTCTAAACGCAACAACGTCATGCTCGCCAGTTTTTGTTGTATTTCAGCATCTTCAAAAATACCGGCGACGATATCTCTATCCACATTTACACTGACTATCTGATCAAACCCTTTCTGGTATAGCTGAATAAGTTTTCCGATCTGGTGGAGGAATAACTGCCATTTTTCGTCAGCAGGAAGCCGACTGAAGAACCCTTCTTGCCTGCAAGGGTTACGTTTATTATTAATATCTGCATCATCTGAGAATCGCGTTAACAATTCCCATGCAATCAACTCGCCCGCTTTACCGTGAACGGGTTCCAGCAAGAAAATGTATTCAGGTTGATTGCTCATTTCACGGTCCCTTCTGCAACTTACTGATACTCCTGAACTGTCAGGATTACTCATGTGAGATGTAAGGGAAACATCGATAAAACTTAACACGTTAACTGAAGCCTAACGTACAGCTTACAGTTTGCAAAATAGATTTCAGTAAAGACCCAACCCCACTTTAATCGTTTGAACCTATCAATTTCCATAGTAAATTTCTTTTACTTTCACAAAATAATCAGATAATTCCTAGAAAAATTTAAGTTAGTGCCAATCTTGACAGATAGGTAAATGTAGAATCAATTGAATTTAATAGATAAATTTTTAAACTTTTGTCTGATAAAGATAATTGCATCGCAAAATTCACTTTTTTTGATCTGGAATGCATGATTCCAAAAGACGTCAAAAAACATAGTTTCACAAAGGGACTATTCAATCCTTAATGTTTAAATTTTCATTATGCATCGATAAGAAAACATAACAGATTACCTGTCCAATCCTTACAAAATCAGTAACTAATGCAGGGATATTCAGGTTTGAAGCGCAGCGGTTCTTTAGCTTTATGAATAAAAATGAAGGGGATAGAAAAGGCGTATTTTAGGCGCGAGTTATAAATGGCTGATTAACATTTATTGAGAGTGATCTTCATCACAATTCAAATAAAAACTGGGGAAATAAGAAAATAGAATGGAAGGGAAATAAAACGGGCCCTGATCAGGGCCCGCTGAGAGCATTAACGATTACTCATCTTCAAGATAGGTGTAACCGTACAGGCCGCTTTCAAACTCTTCGAGGAACTGCGCACGCAGCTCTTCGTCGATGTCTTTCTGCTGTGTTACCTGGTCGCGGAACAGCGTCATCAAATCGTCTGGGTTCAGCTGCACATACTGCAGCATGTCGGCTACGGTATCGCCTTCATCTGACAGCTGAACTTCAACACTGCCATCCGGGAAGGCGAACACGTCAACGGCTTCGGTGTCGCCAAACAGATTGTGCATATTGCCCAGGATTTCCTGGTACGCACCGACCATAAAGAAGCCCAGCATCGGCGGATTATCAATGTCGTACTCTGGCATCGGCATGGTGGTGGCAATACCGTCGCCATCCACGTAGTGATCGATGGTGCCATCCGAGTCACAGGTGATATCAAGCAGCACTGCACGACGCTCTGGGATCTTATTCAGCCCTTCCAGCGGCAGCACCGGGAACAGCTGATCGATACCCCATGCATCCGGCATTGACTGGAACAACGAGAAGTTGACGTAAATCTTATCCGCCATACGCTCCTGCAGTTCATCAATGATCGGACGGTGCGCACGGTTGCTTGGATCCAGATGCTGCTGGATATAGTGACAAATGCTTAAATAAAGCTGCTCTGCCCAGGCGCGCTGGCCGAGATCGTAGGTGCCGGAAGAGTAGCCGGTATGGATATCGAATAAATCCATCTGGCTATCGTGCAGCCATTCACGCAGCGAACGGCGGACGTTCGGCTCGTGCATCTCCTGCCACGTATCCCACAGGCTCTGAATAGGACGCGGTGAATCGGCATCGGGCGCCACTGGGGTACTGAATTCATTGCGCTCTACACCGATGATGTTGGAAACCAGCACAGTGTGGTGCGCGGTAACCGCACGGCCTGACTCGGTGATAACGGTAGGATGCTCCAGACCGTTCTCTTCACAGGCATCACCAATCGCCCAAATCACGTTGTTGGCGTATTCGTTCAGGCCGTAGTTCACCGAGCAGTCAGACTGCGAACGCGTACCTTCATAATCGACGCCCAAACCGCCGCCGACATCGAAGCATTTGATGTTCACGCCGAGCTTTGCCAGTTCAACGTAGAAGCGCGCAGATTCACGCACGCCGGTGGCGATGTCGCGAATGTTGGACATCTGCGAGCCAAGATGGAAATGCAGCAGTTGCAGGCTATCGAGACGGCCCGCTTTGCGCATGATGTCCACCAGTTGCAACACCTGTGACGCCGCCAGACCGAACTTGGACTTCTCGCCACCGCTCGACTGCCATTTTCCGGAGCCTTGCGATGCCAGACGTGCACGAATACCCAAACGCGGGATCACGTTCAGGCGCTCGGCCTCTTCCAGCACCAGGCGCACTTCGGTCATCTTCTCGATCACCAGATAAACCTTGTGGCCAAGCTTCTCACCAATCAGTGCCAGACGAATGTATTCGCGGTCTTTATAGCCGTTACAAACGATCACCGAACGGGTTTTGCCCGCGTGTGCGATCACCGCCATCAGCTCAGCTTTCGAACCGGCTTCCAGGCCCAACGGTTCACCGGAATTCACCAGTGACTCGATCACGCGCTTATGCTGGTTAACCTTGATCGGATAAACCAGGAAGTAGTCACCCTTGTAGCCGTAGGATTCGCGCGCACGTTTAAAGGCGGCGTTAATCGAACGCAGGCGGTGCTGTAAAATCTGCGGGAAGCAGAACAGCGCAGGCAGACGCTGGCCATCGGCTTCACGCTCTTTAACCAGTTTCGCCAGGTCAACGCGCACTTCCGGCTGATCCGGATCCGGGCACACGCTGATGTGCCCCAGCTCGTTGACGTCATAATAGTTATTACCCCACCAGGCAATATTGTAGGTACGCAGCATTCTGCTTGCTTCCTGATCGTTCATCGCCACCTCCTGCATGGAGCGGAGTACACCCTGTTCGCCAGCTGACGAACCCTTGATATTCTTCATGTCGTCAGACATCGCGAACCTCAATTTTCCGTTGAAATATGAAACAGTTGCCGGGTCTTGCTGTTGTGAGTCCGGGTAAACATTTCCCCATCCTGCTGAGCTCCGATTATCGGGTTGCCATGCACGTTGCTGACTCTAAGTGTAAAACACCACGCCGCAGTCAGTAAAAAACGGGCCAGGGCCAACGCTTTTCACCGCCAAAGACGAGTGAAACACAGCGAGAGAAATGAAGGAATAGCTTAGCCGGCGCTCGTGTCGGGATAATTACCGCAACGCGCAAAACTTCGACGAGAGAAAAGAATAAAACTGGATTGGGAAAGGATTGCCAGCGCGCCCGTTGAGCGCAGTGAACCGAAAAGAAGAGAAGTGTGGTTCATTACTTTTATCACCTCCAACGCCTGCAAACAGCAAACGAGAAACGACTTGGGTGAAAATCAGAAAACAGCTCTGACGGCGCGACGCACGGCGGCGTCATCCTTTTGTACTGTGGTCGACAGCAGCGGCGTTTTATACAGTCTGCAGGGTTAAAAAGCAAAATCTTTGTCTGGGATCTGTGGAAGGTGTCAGGAATTTCTTCCAGTAGAGCGCTTGCGTAAACGTGCGGAATCGGAAAAAGCACTGGAAAAGTGCTCACTGAGTGACCTAGAATAGCCGTCCAGATGGTTGTCCATCTAAACTGATTAACATCCAGGCGGTGTCGGTGATATGCATCAACACTCCCTACTGCTCGCGGCTTTGCCTGAAGGGGCGTCGAGTCGGCCTGGTCCACTTACGCTATGCAGTCGAATTCAAACCATTTGTAAGGTAAAGAACAGAATGGCTAAACACCTATTTACATCTGAGTCCGTATCAGAAGGACATCCTGATAAAATCGCTGACCAAATTTCCGATGCCGTGTTAGATGCGATCCTTGAACAGGATCCTAAAGCACGCGTGGCCTGCGAAACTTACGTTAAGACCGGTATGGTGCTGGTTGGCGGTGAAATCACCACCAGCGCATGGGTTGATATTGAAGAAATCACCCGTAATACCGTACGTGAAATCGGCTATGTCCATTCCGATATGGGCTTTGATGCGAACTCATGCGCCGTACTGAGCGCAATTGGTAAGCAGTCTCCTGACATCAACCAGGGTGTTGACCGTACCGATCCGCTGGAACAGGGTGCGGGCGACCAGGGCCTGATGTTCGGCTACGCCACCAACGAAACCGACGTGCTGATGCCAGCGCCGGTAACCTACGCACACCGTCTGGTGCAGCGTCAGGCTGAAGTGCGTAAAAGCGGTTCACTGCCGTGGTTGCGTCCGGATGCAAAAAGCCAAATCACCTTCCAGTACGATGGCGGCAAAATTGTCGGTATCGATGCGGTAGTGCTGTCGACTCAACACGCTGAAGAAGTCTCAACTGCCGATCTGCGTGAAGCAGTGATGGAAGAGATCATCAAGCCGGTTCTGCCTGCTGAGTGGGTGAATGCCAGCACCAAATACCACATCAACCCAACCGGTCGTTTCGTGATCGGCGGCCCAATGGGCGACTGCGGTCTGACTGGTCGTAAAATTATCGTTGATACCTACGGCGGCATGGCGCGTCACGGTGGCGGTGCGTTCTCTGGTAAAGACCCGTCTAAAGTAGACCGTTCTGCAGCCTACGCAGCACGCTATGTGGCGAAAAACATCGTGGCGGCTGGTCTGGCTGACCGTTGTGAAATCCAGGTTTCTTACGCGATCGGCGTGGCTGAGCCAACTTCGATCATGGTGGAAACCTTCGGTACTGAGAAAGTCTCTACCGAACAACTGACCCTGCTGGTACGCGAGTTCTTCGATCTGCGTCCATACGGTCTGATTCAGATGATGGATCTGCTGAAGCCAATCTATAAAGAGACTGCCGCTTACGGTCACTTTGGTCGTGAACACTTCCCGTGGGAGCAGACTGATAAAGCTGCTCAACTGCGCGAGGCAGCGGGCCTGTAATTCAGCCCGGTTTAGCGATAATCGAGCCCGCTTAATGCGGGCTTTTTTTATGCCTGTCACTCGGCCAGCAAGTTTTTCCTCGCCGTCTACACTTCATTTTCGATGTTTACAACAAAGTGTTAACGATTACATTTTGAAATCCTTTTGTAATCCTTAATTTAGAGAATTTTCAGCGTAGTTATTCGTATGAAAATGCGTTATTTTCAGCGTCGTCTGATAGCCGGTATTTAGAGAGATGTCAGAAACTTAAAGGGTGCTATACCTTACTGGTTACGTAACTATTTCAGGCGGAAAATGCTGGATTGCAGGGTTTCAGCGTGTGTAACCGATTACACTGATGTGATCGCCCTCACTTTTTTCTGCCGGCAGGTTTCATAACATTGATAAAAACAACGATAGATAAACTTCGGAGGCATTATGCCTGGTAATACTCATAAGAGCAGAACATCGAACAAGATGATGACCTTGTTTGTCTGCTTCTTAGCGGCTCTGGCCGGCCTGCTGTTTGGCCTGGATATCGGCGTTATCGCCGGTGCCCTGCCCTTCATCGCAAAAGATTTTAACGTCACTGCACATGAGCAAGAGTGGATTGTGAGTTCCATGATGTTTGGTGCGGCTGTGGGTGCAATCGGCAGCGGCTGGATGTCTTCAAAACTGGGCCGTAAAAAGAGCCTGATGGCGGGTGCGATTCTGTTCGTGATCGGTTCGCTGTGGTCAGCCATGGCGGTTAGCCCTGACATGCTGATTGCTGCACGTGTGGTGCTCGGCCTGGCCGTGGGTGTCGCATCTTACACTGCTCCTCTGTATCTTTCTGAAATCGCACCGGAAAAGATTCGTGGCAGCATGATTTCTCTGTATCAGCTGATGATCACCATCGGTATCCTGGGCGCGTATCTGTCGGATACTGCGTTCAGTGACGCAGGCGCGTGGCGCTGGATGCTGGGCATCATCACCATTCCGGCCGTGCTGCTGCTGGTGGGTGTGTTCTTCCTGCCAAACAGCCCGCGCTGGTTGGCAGCGAAAGGCGATTTCCGCAGTGCAGAACGCGTGTTGGCTCGTCTGCGTGACACCAGCGAACAAGCTAAGCGTGAACTGGATGAGATTCGTGAAAGTCTGAAGATCAAACAGTCTGGCTGGCAGCTGTTCCAGAGCAACAGCAACTTCCGTCGCGCTGTGTACCTCGGCGTACTGTTGCAGGTAATGCAGCAGTTCACCGGTATGAACGTCATCATGTATTACGCGCCAAAAATCTTTGAGATTGCTGGCTTCGCCAATACCACTCAGCAGATGTGGGGCACGGTGATTGTTGGTCTGGTCAACGTACTGGCGACCTTTATTGCCATCGGTCTGGTGGATCGCTGGGGCCGCAAACCTACGCTGGTGTTGGGCTTCATCGTGATGGCTGCCGGTATGGGCATCCTCGGTACCATGCTGCACATCGGCATTAACTCGGCTTCCGCACAGTACTTCGCTGTCGCGATGCTGCTGATGTTCATCATTGGTTTTGCGATGTCTGCTGGTCCGCTGATCTGGGTACTGTGTTCAGAGATTCAGCCGCTGAAAGGCCGCGATTTTGGTATCACCGTATCTACCGCAACCAACTGGATTGCCAACATGATCGTCGGTGCCACCTTCCTGACCATGCTGAATACGCTGGGCAACGCGCCGACCTTCTGGGTCTACGCGGGTCTGAACGTATTCTTTATCCTGTTGACCGTGGTGCTGATTCCCGAGACCAAAAACGTCTCGCTGGAGCACATCGAGCGCAACCTGATGAAAGGCAAAAAACTGCGCGATATCGGCCAGCAGTAAGGTTGATAAGCGATACGAAGGGCTGCCGATTGGCGGCCCTTTTTTTGTGCGCAATAAATTGATTCGCTGTTCCCAAGGTCTTATGCTGCCGTCCATGAAAACTCCTCGCCTTCCCATCGCCCTGCAACAAGCCGTGATGCGCTCGTTGCGCCATCATCTGCAGCTCGCCAATGAAAAACTGGAGGGTCAGTATGACGAGCCGAAGCTGGTGTATCAGCAGCGCGGCACCGCTGCCGGTACGGCGTGGCTGGAAAAATGGGAGATTCGTATTAACCCGGTGCTGCTGCTGGAAAATCAGCAGGCATTCGTGGATGAAGTCGTGCCGCACGAACTGGCGCATCTGCTGGTATGGAAAACTTTTGGCCGCGTGCCGCCGCACGGCAAAGAGTGGAAGTGGATGATGGAGAGCGTGCTCGGCGTTCCCGCGCGTCGCACCCATCAGTTCGAAATCGCTTCGGTGCGCAGCAATACTTTCCCCTATCGCTGCCGCTGTCAGCAGCATCAGCTCACCGTGCGCCGTCACAATCGCGTGCTGCGCGGTGAAAGTGAATACCGCTGCGTGCATTGCGGCACCTTGCTGCAACCTGGTGAATATTCAGCAGGTTAATCCGTTTATCTGATATCCCACCCTGCTCCATTCTGTTACCCTGCCGCCTTTTTACGCACCAGGTTAATTTTGGAATATGTCTCGCAAAACGCTGTTGTTACTCTCCTTATTAGTTGCACCCATTAGCGCCTTCAGCCTCAGTATCACTCACTACAATCAGAACAACTTCCAGCAGGCCAAAGCAGTTGCCGCGCAGATCAATGCAGATGCACCGGCAGAATTTTACTGCGGCTGCAAAATCAGCTGGCACGGCAAAAAAGGCGTGCCCGATCTCAACAGCTGCGGCTACAACGTGCGTAAAAATGCCAACCGCGCAGAACGTATTGAATGGGAACATGTGATGCCAGCATGGGAGTTCGGCCACCAGCGCCAGTGCTGGCAAAACGGCGGACGCAAAAACTGCAGTAAAGATGCCGATTACCGCCGCATTGAGAGCGACCTGCACAATCTGCAACCGGCGATTGGTGAAGTGAATGGCGACCGCAACAACTTCCAATACAGCCAGTGGAACGGCGGCGACGCGCAATATGGTCAGTGCTCAATGAAAGTCGATTTCAAGCAGAAGCTCGCGCAGCCACCAGAGCGCGCTCGCGGTGCCATCGCCCGCACCTACTTCTATATGCGTGACCAGTATCAGCTGCGTCTTTCGCGTCAGCAAACTCAGCTTTTCACCGCCTGGAACAAGCAATATCCGGTGAGCCAATGGGAGTGTGAAAGGGATAACCGCATCGCGCAGGTGCAGGGAAATCACAATCCCTATGTACAACAGGCTTGCCAGCGCTAAAAGCGCTACCCTACACTAGCTTTTTTCCGATTGGGCCGTGTCCGATGACACGGCATAACGCTGGCAGGAACCGCATGCGCATACCTCGCATTTATCATCCCGAACCTCTTGAAGTTAACAGTGAAGTCTTCCTCGAAGAAGATGCCGCTAACCACGTCGGGCGCGTGCTGCGCATGACCGCCGGTCAACAAATTGAGCTGTTTGATGGCAGTAATCTGACTTTTAACGCCGAAATCACCCAGGCTGATAAAAAGCGTGTAAAAGTAAGGGTCCTTGCCAGTCAGCCTGATGACCGTGAATCTCCGCTCCATCTCCATCTTGGGCAGGTTATGTCGCGCGGCGAAAAAATGGAATTCACCATCCAGAAATCGATCGAACTCGGCGTGAACGTGATTACACCCTTGTTTTCGGAGCGCTGCGGCGTAAAGCTGGATGCTGAACGACTGGCGAAGAAGATTCAGCAATGGCAAAAAATTGCGATTGCCGCCTGTGAACAGTGCGGCCGTAATCGTGTGCCGGAAATCCGTGAAGCGATGACGCTGGAAGCCTGGTGTGCCGAGCAGGAAAGCGGTTTAAAGCTCAATCTGCATCCGCGTGCCAGACACAGTATTAATACCCTGCCGCAGCCGGTTGAGCGTGTACGCCTGCTGATTGGTCCGGAAGGCGGCTTGTCCGCAGACGAAATTGCCATGACCGCGCAGCAGGGTTTCACCGATATTTTGTTGGGCCCACGCGTGTTGCGTACAGAAACTACCGCACTGACGGCCATTACGGCACTTCAGGTGAGGTTTGGTGACCTGGGTTAAGGGATACTTTTAGGGTTTTAAAACTACGCACGTGAAAAGCCGCAGCGCTGTCACGGAACGGGGCAATACATTCCCCCTTTGAGGAGAGAATAATGATTAAGCTTGGCATTGTTATGGACCCAATTTCGTCCATCAACATTAAAAAAGACACCAGCTTCGCCATGTTGCTGGAAGCACAGCGCCGTGGTTACGAAATTCATTACATGGAGATGGGCGATCTCTCCCTGCGCGGCGGCGTCACCTACGCCCGCACGCGCCTGCTGAGCGTGGAGCAGAATTACGACAAATGGTACGAGTTCGGTAGCGAGCAGGTAATTCCACTGGCCGATCTCAACGTAGTGCTGATGCGTAAAGATCCGCCGTTCGATACCGAATTCATTTACGCCACCTATCTGCTGGAACGTGCGGAAGAGCAAGGAACGCTGATCGTCAACAAACCGCAGAGCCTGCGCGACTGCAACGAGAAGCTGTACACCGCCTGGTTCGCCGACCTGACGCCAGATACGCTGGTCACGCGTAATAAAGAGCAACTGCGTGCCTTCTGGCAGGAGCACGGTGATGTGATCCTCAAACCGCTGGACGGCATGGGCGGCGCATCCATCTTCCGCGTGAAGCAGGACGACCCGAACTTTGGCGTCATCACCGAAACCCTGACCAACCACGGCCAGAACTTCTGCATGGCGCAGAACTATCTGCCGGCGATCAAAGACGGCGATAAGCGCGTGCTGGTGGTGGATGGCGAGCCGGTGCCTTACTGCCTGGCGCGTATCCCACAGGGCGGTGAAACCCGTGGTAACCTGGCAGCCGGTGGCCGCGGTGAAGCACGTCCGTTAAGCGACAGCGATTGGGAAATTGCCCGCCGCGTTGGCCCAACGCTGAAAGCCAAAGGGCTGATTTTTGTCGGTCTGGACATCATTGGTGATAAACTCACCGAAGTTAACGTAACCAGCCCAACCTGCGTGCGTGAAATCGAGGCTGCATTCCCGATCTCGATCACCGGCATGCTGATGGATGCCATCGAGAAACGCCTGGGCTGATGTCAACGGCGTGTAAGCGCCGTGAGAACCCAAAACCGACGTGGCTGCGGCCACGCCGGTTATTTTTGGTATACGAGTGAGAATGAATTTACAGCATCATTTTTTGATTGCGATGCCGTCGCTGCAGGACCCGCTGTTCAAACGCTCGGTAGTGTATATCTGCGAGCATAATGAAGATGGCGCCATGGGTTTGATCGTAAACAAACCAATGGAAAACCTGACGGTCGAAGGCATCCTGAAGAAACTTAAAATCAGCCCATCAGAACGTGACCCGGCCATCAAGCTGGACAAACCGGTGTTTGCCGGTGGCCCGCTGGCGGAAGATCGCGGCTTTATCCTGCACTCTGCCCAGAAAATTTACTCTTCCAGCATCCGTATTTCTGACAATACCGTGATCACCACTTCACGGGATGTGCTGGAAGCGATCGGCACCTCAGAACAGCCCGATAACGTGCTGGTGGCGTTAGGTTATTGTGCCTGGGAAAAAGATCAGCTGGAGAACGAGCTGCTGGAAAATGCATGGCTGACCACCCCTGCTAACAGCAACATTCTATTCCAGACGCCGATAGCCGAGCGCTGGCGCGAAGCCGCACGCAGCATGGGCATCGATATTCATAATATGACCAGCGATGCAGGGCACGCCTGATGGCCAGTGAAACCTTGCTGGGCTTCGATTTCGGCACTAAAAGCATCGGTGTGGCGGTCGGCCAACAGTTGACCGGCACCGCACGTGCTTTGGCCGCGCTTAAAGCACAAGATGGCATTCCCGACTGGAACCTGATTGGCAAGTTGCTGAAAGAGTGGCAGCCGGATTATGTGGTAGTGGGCTTGCCGCTGAACATGGACGGCACCGAGCAGCCGTTAACCGATCGCGCCCGCAAGTTCGCTAACCGCATCCATGGCCGTTTTGGCGTGCGCGTTGAAATGCAGGATGAGCGGTTAAGCACCGTGGAAGCGCGCGCCGACCTGTTCGAACGCGGTGGCTTCCGTGCGCTACAGAAAGGTCAGGTCGATTCACAATCGGCGGTGATCATTCTGGAAGATTGGTTCGATACGCACTGATTGAAATCCAGGTGCGCGTGAATGCGCACCTGACAGATTGATGCGCGAGTCGACGTCGTTTTTCGTTCGGCTATTATGCTTTCGCCATTTGCCGTGACTCGTAAACACTCAAATTATTCCCGCTATTCGTCATGACAGGTAAGCACTCAAATCATGCCCACTATTCTTCACGAATTGAGAGCATGCCCCTTATTGTGTCGACTCCAGGTACTCAAATCATGCCATCCATTTTGTATCGACTCGCAGGCATTCAAATCAATCCCGCCTGTTGCCGCGCCTGTTCGCTCTGCGCGAACGTCTGCATCCCTGCCTGAGCGCCGGTTTGCAACACGCCGGGCAGTTGATGCATCTTGCCCTCGCGTATCAGATTCACCACCGCAGGCGTCGCCACCAGCACTTCAAACAAGCCAATTCGCCCGCCGTTTTTTGCAGGCACTAAACGCTGAGCCAGCACCGCTTTCAAACTGCCCGCCAGCTGGGTGCGCACCAGGTTTTTCTCCTCGGCGGGAAACACATCCACCAGGCGATCCACCGCTTGCGTGGCACCTCGCGTGTGCAGCGTTGCCAACACCAGATGCCCGGTCTCTGCCGCCGTGAGCGCCAGTCGAATGGTCTCGCTGTCACGTAGCTCACCCAAAAGAATCACATCAGGATCTTCGCGCAGCGCCGCCTTCAATCCATGCTGGAATGATGCCGCGTGCGTTCCCACTTCCCGCTGCTGAATCAACGAACGCTGACTGTGATGCACAAACTCAATCGGATCCTCTAGCGTAATGATATGACGTGCCTGTTCGCGATTAAGGCTGTCCACTAGTGCAGCCAGCGTGGTGGATTTACCACTGCCGGTGGCTCCGGTGATTAAAATCAGCCCCTCTTCCAGTTGCAGCAACTGCTGTACCACGTCGGGCAGCTGTAATTGATCGATGTCGGGTGCCTGGCTGGCAATCAAACGCAGCGCCAGTGATAAACCGTGGCGCTGCATAAACAGGTTGGCACGTAAACGCACGCCGCTTTCCAGGGTGATGGCAAAATCAACGTGCCCGCTCGCTTCCAGCTCATCCTGCTGCACGCCACTGAGCCACTGCTGCATAAAGGTTTCCAGCCAGTCGCCATCCAGTGCTGCTTGCTGTGGGATTGGCTCCAGCACGCCCTGCCGCCGCCAGTGCGGTAAATGTCCGCTGCAAAGGTGCAGATCGGCGGCGTTATGCTTTACACTAAGGGCCACAATTTCATCCAAATCCATTTAACTTCTCCTGACTATGACTTCCATTGAGCACAACCTACAGCAAGTGCGTGAGCGTATCGCCGCTGCCGCTGCACGCTGCGGCCGCGCGCCAGAAGAAATTACGCTGCTTGCAGTGAGCAAAACCAAACCTGCGAGCGCAGTCGCAGAAGCTATCGCTGCGGGTCAGCAGGCATTCGGTGAAAATTACGTGCAGGAAGGGGTTGAAAAAGTGGCAGAGCTGGCCGCACATCCTGAACTGCAATGGCACTTTATTGGCCCATTACAATCCAATAAAAGTCGTCTGGTGGCGGAGAATTTTGCCTGGTGTCACACCGTGGATCGTGAGCGCATTGCACAACGCCTGAACGATCAGCGTCCGGCTGCGTTACCGCCGCTTAACGTGTTAATTCAGGTAAATATCAGTGACGAGAACAGCAAATCTGGCATCATGCTGGAGACTATTCCGGCGCTGGCGGCGCAGATAGCCGCGCTGCCGCATCTGCGCTTGCGCGGATTGATGGCAATCCCGGCACCCGAATCAGAATATGAGCGTCAGTTAGCGGTCTGTAAGCAGATGGCTGACGCGTTTAACGCTCTAAAACAGGATTATCCTGACGTCGATACGCTTTCTCTGGGAATGAGCGACGACATGGATGCGGCAATCGCCGCAGGCAGCACCATGGTGCGCATTGGCACCGCCGTTTTTGGCGCGCGGGATTATGCGCGACCTTCACAACAATAATTGAGGAACCTCATGTTAACAATGACGTTTTTAGTCAAAACGCTGATCGACCTGTACGTGATGGTACTGCTGTTGCGCATCTGGATGCAGTGGGCACGCTGTGACTTCTATAACCCACTGGCGCAGTTTGTGGTGAAGATTACGCAGCCTATTATTAAACCGCTGCGTCGTATATTGCCTGCGCTGGGGCCGATTGATACCGCCTCGCTGGTACTGGCCTTTGTGCTGACCACGCTAAAATATCCGGTGCTGCTATTGATTCAGGTTGGCGTGTTCTCCGTGGATCCTACCAATCTGTTAGTTGGCCTGTTGTCGCTGGTGAAATCCGCCGGTTATCTGGTGTTCTGGGTGATCATCATTCGTTCACTGATGAGCTGGATCAGCCAGGGGCGCGGCCCGATTGATCACGTGTTGATTCAGCTGACTGAACCGCTGATGTCACCGATTCGTCGTATTTTGCCTGCCATGGGCGGCATCGATTTCTCTGCCATGATTGTGATTCTGGTGCTGTACGCGCTGAATTTCCTCGGCATGGACCTGTTCCCAGGTCTCTGGTATTTGCTGTAATTCGTTAATCTGGAACTGTTATGCAAAAAGTCGTACTCGCCACCGGTAATCCGGGCAAAGTTCGTGAACTGGCCGATCTGTTAGCGGCCTTCGGCCTCGATATCGTGGCGCAAACTGAGCTGGGCGTTGAGTCAGCGGAAGAAACCGGCCTGACCTTTATTGAAAATGCCATTCTCAAGGCGCGTCATGCAGCGCAGATCACTGGCTTGCCAGCGATTGCCGATGACTCAGGTCTGGCGGTGGATGCCCTTGGCGGCGCGCCAGGCATCTACTCTGCGCGCTATGCCGGAGAAGACGCCAGCGACCAGCAAAATTTCGACAAGTTGCTGGTGGCGCTGGAAAACGTGCCTGATGGCGAGCGTAAGGCGCAGTTCCATTGCGTGCTGGTTTACCTGCGCCATGCTGAAGATCCGACACCGCTGGTGTTCCACGGCAGCTGGGCGGGCGAAATCACCCGCGCGGCAGCCGGCGAAGGCGGCTTTGGTTACGACCCGATTTTCTATGTTCCTGAATTGGGCAAAACTGCAGCAGAGCTGAGTAAAGATGAAAAGCGTGCTGTTTCTCACCGGGGCAAAGCATTGACGCTGTTACTGGATGCGATGCGCAATGCCTGAGTTACCTCCGTTAAGCCTGTACATCCATATTCCGTGGTGTGTGCAGAAGTGCCCGTACTGTGATTTCAACTCTCACGCGTTAAAAGGCGAGGTGCCGCACATCGAGTATGTGCAGCACCTGCTCAACGATCTCGAACGAGATTTGCCGCTAACCGCTGGCCGTGAAGTACGCACCATCTTCATTGGCGGCGGCACACCGAGTCTGCTCAGCAGCAACGCCATGCAAATGTTGATGGATGGCGTGCGTGCGCGCCTGCCGCTGGCGGCCGATGCAGAGGTCACCATGGAAGCCAATCCGGGCACCGTGGAAGCGGATCGCTTCAGCGGCTACCAGAAAGCCGGTATTAACCGTATTTCGATTGGCGTGCAGAGTTTTAGCCCGCAGAAGCTGGAGCGCTTAGGGCGCATTCACGGCCCTGAAGAAGCGATACGTGCCGCCCATCTCGCGGCCGGTCTTGGTCTGCGCAGCTTTAACCTCGATCTGATGCACGGTTTGCCCGATCAGTCACTGGAAGAGGCACTGGACGATTTGCGTCAGGCGATTGCGCTAAATCCACCGCACCTGTCGTGGTATCAGCTGACCATCGAGCCGAACACGATGTTCAGCTCGCGTCCGCCGGTATTGCCGGATGACGATGCGCTGTGGGACATCTACGAGCAAGGTCATGAGTTGCTGAGTGCCGCCGGTTATCAGCAGTATGAAACCTCGGCCTATGCTAAGCCGGGTTATCGCTGCGAGCACAACCTCAACTACTGGCGCTTCGGTGATTACCTCGGTATCGGCTGTGGTGCGCACGGCAAGCTGACGCAGCCGGATGGCAGAATTGTGCGTACGGTCAAAACCCGTCATCCGCGCGGCTTTATGCAAGGTAATTACCTCGACAAGCAGCACGATGTGGAGAACGAAGACAAGCCGTTTGAGTTCTTTATGAACCGCTTCCGTCTGCTGGAAGCCGCTCCACGTGCAGATTTCAGCCGCTATACCGGACTGGATGAGCAAGTGATTCGCGCACAGATGGATGCAGCGATCGAGGCAGGTTACGTGGTGGAAAACGCAGAGCAGTGGCAGATAACCGAAAAAGGGAAGTTGTTCCTGAACTCACTGCTTGAGCTGTTTATGTAGTCCAAACCGTCATATAACCCAGCGGCACGCTACTTCGTCCCGCTGGTTTTTTTTAACCTTTAACGCCCTGCACTAACGCTTTACGCTGCCCTTCCAGATCCGTCACGCGATTACACACCTCATGACCGAAGTTCTGGAAGTCCTGTTCCTGATTCTTCCATTCCGCCTGAACCGCCTGCTGCAAGCCGCCAAGGTTGCCCATGATCGCCTGCAGTGGATTACTGCCGCTGGCAGCCTGACTGCTGCCCATCTCGTTCAGGCTGTCCTGCATAATGCCGCCCAGCGTGCTCTGCACCAGCTTCTCGCCGTCAGCGCGCACCTGGTCAATTGCCTGGTGGTGGAAGGTCAAACCATCCGGACGATGCTCAATGATACGGTTCATCTGCTGCTTCAGCTGTCCATCCAGCTTGGTCAGGCGATTGCGCACGTTGCTGTTGGCACCGAGCTTTTCCACAATCACTTTATCCAACGCCACACGGCTGCGTTCCAGACGCGTCGAGGCACCGTTATCCACCCACGGCAGATCACGGCGTAACGCATTCTGATAGTCGATGGCCTTCTGTCGCGTGGCGTTATCCACGCTGGCTTTCTGCCCGTTAAAGGTCACATCGCCCTGCGTTGAGATTTCAAGATTACCGTTGGTGCCCACCACCTGCACGCTCTGCGGTTTGATGATCACATCATCCTGAGGATTAACGCTGCACTGATAATCAGCCTGCGCCTGCGACGCTGCGGCCAGCAGCAGTGCGGTAAGAAGCGCCTTACGAACCATGAAACCTCCCTAAAATGAAAAGCCGCCAACGCCTTGCTGTCAGAACAGGTCAGGCGTAGGCGGCGCAGCGAATTTGGTGACGGCCAGCGCACAGCAACCAGAGCGTACTGAAGTACGTGAGGATGACTCGCGTTGCTCGCCCCTTTCGGGGCCGCCCTTTGGGCGTTCAAGTCGCTATTGCAACTTGTGCGAGCACTGTCCGGTGCCAAAAGCGCAAGTGAGCTAGCCTGAAGCGATATATCAGGCCAGTTGAGTACTTAGTCCCACCAGACGTCAAAGAGTTCAGTCACCTGAACATCCGACAGCTCGCGTTTCTCCAGCCATTTGCGCACCAGCTCACGGTGCTCATCGGTGCACTTTCCGGTTTCCTGCAGGCAAACCAGACCTTCCCACACCAGATAACCGCTGCCGTCATACGCCAGGCCATTCGGATCAATCACTTCAGTAATAAACTGATCCAGCGTGGCATCAATCTGCTCCTCGGTGGTGCCTTCGGCAAAACGCCAGGCAACAGAGAAACCTAACTCCTGAAACTCATCGATATGCAGTTTCTTACGTAAACGACGGCTACGCTGTACGGCCATTATTTAATCCTCTCAAACATCAGATCCCAAACGCCATGGCCCAGTCGCTGCCCGCGCTGCTCAAATTTCGTTAACGGACGCGTTTCCGGACGCGGCACGTAATCATTACCTTCTGACAGGTTCTTATACCCATCCACGCTGTTCATGATTTCCAGCATGTGTGTTGCGTAATCTTCCCAGTCGGTGGCCATATGGAACACGCCACCTAACTTCAACTTGCGCATCACCAGCTCGGCAAAAGGTACCTGCACAATGCGACGTTTATTGTGGCGCGCTTTATGCCATGGATCCGGGAAGAACAGCTGGACCATGCGCAGTGAGTTATCCGGGATCATCTGCTGCAACACTTCTACTGCGTCGTGACACATCACACGCAGGTTTTCCACGCCCGCTTCTTTGGCAGAAGCCAGACAGGCTCCCACTCCCGGCGCATGCACTTCTAGGCCGAGGAAGTTCTGGTGGGGATTATTTTGCGCCATAGTCACCAGTGAGGCGCCCATGCCAAAACCGATTTCCAGCACCACTGGCGCTTCGCGGCCAAACAGTGCAGCCAAATCCAGCGGCTCCTGCTGGAACTCGACACCCATCTCCGGCCAGTAATTATCGAGCGCGAGCTGCTGTCCTTTCGTTAAGCGCCCCTGGCGGCGCACAAAACTGCGGATACGGCGTAATGGCCGCCCGTTCTCATCAAATTCCGGGGTGATGACGTCATTAATCATGTTGAAGCCTGCTGGTTAGCCTTTTCTGGGAAACGGGCATTATGCAAAGTTAGATAGCAGAAGCAAGCCTTTGCAATCTTCCGGTTTACACCCCGATGTCTCTGTGCTGGAATTCCTGCCTGATTGTAGAGCAAACACGGAATATTTCCTTCTAATGATGCAAGCGCCGCAGTTCGCGCAACAGGTGCTGGAGTGGTATCACCGCTTTGGCCGTAAAACTCTGCCGTGGCAGCAGGAGAAGACACCTTATAAGGTGTGGCTCTCCGAAGTAATGCTGCAGCAGACGCAAGTTGCCACCGTTATTCCTTACTTTGAACGCTTTATGGCGCGCTTCCCGACGATTGCCGATCTGGCCGCTGCACCGCTGGATGAAGTTCTGCATCTGTGGACCGGCCTCGGCTATTACGCCCGTGCACGTAACCTGCATAAAGCGGCGAAACAGGTGGTCGATAAGCACGGTGGTGAGTTCCCGCGTAATTTTGATGATGTGGCCGCGCTGCCTGGCGTCGGACGCTCCACGGCTGGCGCGGTACTGTCTCTGTCGCTCGGACTGCATTTCCCGATTCTTGATGGCAACGTCAAGCGCGTGCTGGCACGTTGCTATGCCGTCGGCGGCTGGCCGGGCAAGAAAGACGTTGAGAAACGGTTGTGGCAGATCAGTGAAGAAGTGACGCCCGCTGAGGGCGTTAGCCAGTTTAATCAGGCGATGATGGATCTCGGTGCGTTAGTGTGTACTCGCTCACGTCCTAAATGTGAGATTTGCCCGGTCAGCAGCGGCTGCGTGGCTTATGCCAACAGTAGCTGGGCTGAATATCCGGGTAAGAAACCCAAAGTGACGATTCCAGAGCGCACCGGCTGGTTCCTGATGATTCAGCATGGCGATGACGTATTCCTGGAGCAACGTCCACCGGTGGGATTATGGGGCGGTTTGTTCTGTTTCCCACAGTTCACAAGTGAGCAAGCGCTAACTGACTGGCTGGCCGAACGCGGTATTCACGCCAAACCACAGCAGCTCACGGCGTTTCGTCATACCTTCAGCCATTTCCACTTAGACATTGTGCCTATGTGGCTGGCGTGGCCTTCTGCCGGGTCGCTGATGGATGAAGCGAGCGGTCTCTGGTATAACTTAGCGCAACCACCGTCAGTGGGTTTGGCTGCGCCAGTAGAGCGTTTACTGCAAGAATTGCGCCATCCCCAGCAACTGGCACTGCACACGCGCGTGATCCAAGAGGAAGAGTAATGAGCCGCACCATTTTTTGTACGTTTCTGCAACGCGACGCTGAAGGGCAGGATTTCCAGCTCTATCCTGGCGAGATCGGTAAGCGCATCTACAATGAGATTTCCAAAGAAGCCTGGCAGCAGTGGATGTCCAAGCAGACCATGTTGATCAACGAGAAAAAGCTCAACATGATGAACCCGGAAGATCGCAAAGTGCTGGAAAAGGAGATGATCAATTTCCTGTTCGAAGGCAAAGATGTGCACATCGAAGGTTTCACCCCGCCAGAAAAATAATCGTTCAGGGCCTTCCTTTGAGGCCCTCTTTTTCGAATCAGGCACGCATTTACAATGAATAAAAAACTGATAGCGCTGTTAGTGATAGCTCCACTTTTGGTTTCCTGCTCTGGACAAAAAAAATCGCAGTATCACGAAGAGTGGGTCAAGGACACCAACGGTTTCGACATTCTTATGGGGCAGTTCGCCGCCAACATTGAAAATATTTGGGGTATCAACGAGGTCCTGATAGCCGGACCGAAAGATTACGTCAAATATAGCGACAGCTATTACACCCGCAGTCACATCAACTTCGACAGCGGTAGCATCACCATTGAGACCATTGCCGGTACCGATCCGATGGCCAGCCTGCGTCAGGCGATCATCACCACGCTGCTGATTGGTGAAGATCCGGGCAATGTCGATCTCTACTCCGATGCCAACGATATTCAGATCAGTAAAGAGCCGCTGCTTTACGGCCAGGTGCTGGATAACACCGGACAACCGATCCGCTGGCAGGGCCGCGCCGCCAGCTTTGCCGATTATCTGATTCAGAACAAACTGCAAAAACGCACCTCTGGGCTGCACGTTATCTGGTCGGTGACCATTCCGATGGTGCCCAACCACCTCGACAAACGTGCACACAAATATCTGCCGCTGGTACGTAAATCGGCGGAACAGTATGGCGTGGATGCATCACTGATTCTGGCAATTATGCAGACGGAATCGAGCTTCAACCCCTATGCAGTCAGCAACTCTGATGCACTGGGCTTGATGCAGGTGGTTCAGCACACCGCTGGCGTAGACGTGTTCCGCATGAAGGGTAAATGGGGCAAACCAAGCCGCAGCTATCTGCTCGATCCGGCCAATAACATCGATGCGGGGACGGCCTATCTGTCGCTGCTGCAGAAGAGTTATTTAGGCGGGATTCAGGATCCGGTGTCACGCCGTTATGCCGTGATCACCGCCTACAACGGCGGCGCGGGTAGCGTACTGCGCGTATTCTCCAGCGATAAAGATCGCGCCTTCGCGAAGATTAACGACATGTCGCCGAATGAAGTGTATCAGACGCTGACCACCAGCCATCCATCTGGCGAGTCACGCCGTTATCTGTATAAGGTGAATCAGGCACAGCGTAGTTATCATCGGTATTAATCATCAGCTGATGAGATGACGCATTAGTTATTTTAGGGGCAGACAGAGAGAAATTGATTGACTCTGACTGCCTCTTTTTTCATGGCTATTTCAGATATAAACCTCACCATTAAATTTCGCCTGACCTCACAAAAATAAGAAATCAATATGGTGAAAATTCGCCCATCGCAACGCCTTGTTTTCCCAGCAACACACATCACCTGCCGATCATTTATATTCTATATTCTTTACTTTTTATCCCACCCTGCATTTCCGTCCTGATTGACCCTTTTTTAAATAAGGTGCAATGATTATTTCACGTCTCCACACACAAATTAATAACAACCAGCATCACCTTATTATTAATTTCTGACCTTGATTTGCATAATTAAAATATCGATGGAGATCACACTTCATCGCGGAAAATGACATCGCATCGGGCATATCAACATTATCCCATCCACACGCAGGCTTGCGTCCCGTGGGATATCCAATGTCATGCCTGAATTGCTAAGAGGAAATGTATGAGCCATTCACCCGCAAAACAAGATTCGTTAGGCGACGGTCTTTCGGATCGACAGGTTGGTATGATCTCCATCGCCGGTATCATTGGTGCCGGATTATTTGTTGGTTCCGCGAATGCCATCGCCACTGCAGGCCCGGCCGTGTTGCTCTCCTACGCCATGACCGGCGTGCTGGTGCTGCTGGTGATGCGCATGCTGGGTGAAATGGCCGTGCTGCAACCCGATTCGGGATCCTTTTCCACCTACGCCGCAAAAGCCATTGGTCCGTGGGCCGGTTTCACTATCGGCTGGCTATATTGGTGGTTTTGGGTGTTGCTGATTCCGGTTGAAGCGATTGCCGGTGCCGATATCCTGCACGCTTATTTCCCTTCCATTGCTTCGTGGCAATTTACCACCGCGATTATCCTGTTGCTCACCGTCACCAATCTTTTTAGTGTTAAAAACTTTGGCGCCTTTGAGTTCTGGTTCGCGATCATTAAAGTGGTGGCGATTATCGGATTTATTGGCGTGGGTATCATGGCGATTTCGGGATATTGGCCGCTGGCGAATGTCAGTGGCGTGGCGCATTTATATGACCGTATCGGATTTATGCCGCATGGTTTTGGCGCGGTATTAACCGGTATCTTACTGATCATTTTTTCATTCTTTGGCGCGGAGGTGGTCACTATTGCCGCCGTGGAATCCAAAGACCCGGGTAAAAAAATCAGCCGTGCGATTAATCTGGTGGTTTACCGCATCGCATTATTTTATTTGCTGTCTATTTTCCTCGTGGTGTCGCTGGTGGCCTGGAATGATCCGCAGCTGTTAGCTCAGGGCACTTTCCAGTATGTGTTATCCACGCTGAATTTCCCTGGAGCCAAACTGGTGGTGGATTTGGTGGTGCTGATTGCCGTGTGCAGCTGCATGAACTCCGGATTATATACCGCTTCACGTATGCTCTATTCTCTGGGTAAACGCGGCAATGCCCCGGCCTCTTGTGCCACGGTGTCGAACGGCGGCGTGCCCCGCGTGGCGGTATTGGCTTCCACGCTGGCAGGATTTGTAGCCTGTATTGCCAATTACGCTTTTCCGGGAGAGGTGTTCGCCTTCCTGATCTCCACTACCGGAGCGATTGCGCTGATTGTCTATCTGGTGATTGCCGTTTCACAGCTGAGAATGCGCACGGCGATGGAAAAACAGGGCATCACGCCTGATTTCAAAATGTGGTTGTTTCCGTGGCTGACCTGGCTGAGCATTTTGATGATTGTCAGTGTGCTGGGCTATATGTTCTATCTGCCACAGTATCGCTACGAGAGTCTGATGACGCTGATGGTGACGTTTATGGTGCTGTGCGTTGGTGTTTACATCACCGGTAAACGCCGCAAGCAGGCAGCATATCCGGCAGGAAGACTGGCTAAAGAGAAAATTCAGGTGGTGCGCCACTGATAAGATGCTGACGGCGTGCGGTGATTGCACCCCACGCCGTCGGGCACGTTAGCGCACCATCATGTTCGCCACTAAGTGTTTACGTCCGCTGTCATCTTCTTCGGTGTAAACTCCTTGCAGCTCCGGTGAGAAGCCCGGCAACAAGTTGATGCCCTCTTCCAGCGCGAGGAAGTAACGCTGCACCGCGCCACCCCACACTTCGCCAGGCACCACACACAGCACGCCCGGTGGATACGGCAGCGCGCCTTCAGCGGCAATGCGCCCTTCTGCTTGCGCAATCGCCACCAGCTCCACCTCACCACGGATGTATGCCTGATGTGCATCCTGTGGATTCACTTCCACTTTCGGGAAGCAGGCTTCACGGAACATCGCCTTCTGCAGATCTTTCACGTCGTAGCTGACGTAGAGATCGTGCATCTCCTGGCACAGGCGGCGCAGCGTGTAACCTTTGTAGCGTTCCATGTTTTTGCGATAGACGCTTGGCAACACTTCAGCCAGCAGCGCATCTTCTTTCACATGGTGCTCAAACTGCTCCAGCATCGCCACCAGATGCGCCATCTTCTCCGGGTTCTCCGCTGGCGTCAGCAGGAACAGGATGGAATTGAGATCGCACTTCTCCGGCACGATACCGTTTTCACGCAGGTAGTTGGCCAGAATGGTCGCCGGAATGCCGAAGCTGGTGTATTCACCGCTGGCGGCATCAATGCCTGGCGTGGTCAGCAGCAGCTTGCAGGGATCGACCAGATACTGCTCGCTGGCGTACCCCTCAAAGCCGTGCCACTTCTCGCCTGGCGCAAGGCTGAAGTAGGCAGGATCGGCGGCAATCGCTTCAGTTTCTGCCGACTGCCACAGCTTGCCGTGTACTTTCTCCGGCAGGAACGGCTGAATCATCTCACAGCGCTCAAGAATCGCTTTGCGCGCATCAATGCCGATGGTGACGCATTCGTGCCACATGCTGCGCCCGGCTTCGCCTTTGTGCATGCGCGCATTGATATCCAGCGCGGCAAACAGCGGATAGAACGGGCTGGTTGAGGCGTGCAACATAAAGGCGTTGTTGAGACGCTTGTGCGGACAGAAGCGCTTTTGGCCACGGATGTGGTTGTCTTTCTTGTGAATCTGCGAGGTCTGCGAGAAGCCTGCCAGCTGTTTGTGCACCGACTGGGTAACGAAAATCCCGGGATCGTTCTCGTTCAGCTCCAGCGTCAGCGGCGAGCAGCCTTCCATCAGCGGGATAAATTGCTCATAGCCCAGCCACGCAGAGTCAAACAGGATGTAATCACACAGGTGGCCGATGCGATCCACCACCTGGCGCGCGTTGTAGACGGTGCCGTCGTAGGTGCCGAGCTGGATGATTGCCAGGCGGAACGGACGCTGATCTTTGGCGCGGTGCGGTGCGACTTTCTGCACCTGTTCGCGCAGGTAAGTTTCATCAAAACAGTGCGCATCAATGCCGCCGATAAAGCCGAACGGGTTGCGTGCCGCTTCCAGATAAACCGGCGTTGCGCCCGCCTGAATCAGCGCACCGTGATGGTTGGATTTATGGTTGTTGCGGTCAAACAGCACCAGATCGCCGCGCGTCAGCATGGCGTTGGTCACCACTTTGTTGGCGCTGGAGGTGCCGTTTAGGACGAAATAGGTTTTATCGGCGTTGAACACTTTCGCCGCGTACTTCTGTGCATCTTTCGCTGAACCTTCGTGGATCAGCAAATCGCCCAACTTCACGTCGGCGTTGCACATGTCGGAACGAAATACGTTCTCGCCATAGAATTCATAGAACTGACGCCCGGCCGGATGTTTGCGGAAGAACGCCCCGCCCTGATGGCCTGGGCAGGCGAAGGTGCTGTTCTGCATATCAACGTAGCGCGTCAGCGTATCGAAAAACGGCGGCAGCAGATCAGATTCATACTCCTGCGCGGCGGCTTCCAGCGCGTCCCACTCTTCGGGCGCACCGTTGATTTCGCCGGTCACGCCCGGCAGCTTCAGCACTTCTTCATCGAACGCGTTAGCGACAAACACCGGCAGATTAAAGCCGGTCTGGCGCAACAGCGTTAACACGCCACTGCGTGTATCCGCCAGTGAGACGACCACAGCCGCCACATCGGTAAAATCAGTATTGTCGAGCGTCACCACATCACGCGCGGTGTTCAGGCTCAGGCTTGGCGCTACCGCAACGCTGGCAGCGATTTTCAATGGATTCATAACACAAATCCCCGTAATGAAGGATGAGTGGGTGCCAGTGGCACAGCAATGAGGAAAATTCCCCGGCGAATAACGTCTTCGGGCGGATCAACCGCCGCAACCGATAGACATCAGTAAAGTCAGATCGCGTCTGTCTTTAGTCATGTCCAACAGCATAGCGCGTTAAGATGGCCTCACCGCATGGTGAGCGAGAAATGCGAACAACAGATGACGGAGGGCCGCTTATCGTAAAGCGAACGGAGACAAGTGCAAAAGCGCATTGTACCGAGCATGGCGGCGTCCTCAGGGTGGATGGAATCAGTGGAAAACTGCGGCGCAATGATGGCATCTTTTTTTTGCTGGAACAACCCGTTGCACCGAGATTGACACGCATAAGCAACAATTAATAACCAACTGATTAATAAGTGAATATCAAATCATCGCATGATAAAAACGCTTAAATATCTTTATGTTATGAGAATTTATGCAAGGTATAACCTGGGCTGTGTTGCTCCCGTATTCCAGAGGAGTAATATGACCCGCACTTTCCTCAATCAGCCGGAGGCTGCATGTTTAAGGCATTAGTCATTGAAAATGATGAGCAGGGATACCGCACTTCCCTGCAGGATCTGTCAGAACAACAGTTGCCCGACCAGGATGTCACCCTCGAAGTCAGTTACTCCACCCTCAACTACAAAGACGCGCTCGCTATCTGCAATAAAGGGCCGATTGTGCGTCAATTCCCGATGGTGCCGGGTATCGATTTTGTCGGTCGGGTGATCAGCAGCAGCCATCCGCAATGGCAGCAGGACGATGTGGCGCTGCTCACCGGTTGGGGCGTAGGTGAGAAGCATTGGGGCGGTCTGGCCCAGAAAGCCAGCGTTTCCGGTGACTGGCTAGTGAAAGTGCCTGCGGCTTTAAGCCCGTTGCAAACCATGGCGATTGGCACTGCTGGTTTTACCGCAATGCTGTGCGTGCTGGCGCTGGAAAAACAGGGCATCACGCCGCAGCATGGCCCGGTGCTGGTGACGGGTGCCAGCGGTGGCGTGGGCAGCTTTAGCGTCAGTTTGCTGGCCCGTTTAGGTTATGACGTGGTGGCCTCCAGCGGCCGCGCCAGTGACAGCGATTACCTGATTAACACTCTCGGCGCCTCATCGATTATCGATCGCGCTGAATTGAGTGCGCCCGGCAAACCTCTGGCGAAAGAGCGTTGGGCCGCAGCGATTGATAGCGTTGGCAGCCATACGCTGGCCAATGTGCTGGCAGGCATCAAGCGTGATGGCGTGGTCGCTGCCTGCGGCATGGCGCAAGGTCTGGATCTGCCTACCAGCGTGGCACCGTTTATCCTGCGCGGTGTGGTGTTGGCCGGTGTGGATAGCGTGATGTGCGCTAAGCCGTTGCGTGAGCAAGCGTGGCAGCGTCTGGCGGAGTTAGTGGATGGCGCACTGCTGGAGCAGTTGACCAAAGTCATCCCGCTGAGTGAAGCGCGTGAAGGTGCCGAGGCATTGCTGGCGGGGAATGTGCGCGGACGTCTGATCGTGGACTGCCGCTAATGTTTCAGGCGCCATAAATGGCGCCACTACGAGGTCCGGTGCGGCTTTTGGTGATCTTTTGGGCGGCGTGAAAGACGCCCATGCCAGATGGGCGCTGCGCATTCAGGTGCCTCTGTTTTCGTAGGGTGCGCATTTATGCGCACCAGGCAATACTGCTACGCCCGCAGCTGAATCTGCGGCCTGCCCTGCTCTTGCGGCATCACCACGTGCAGCTCAGCCTGATACCAGCGCGTCAGCGTTTGTTCCGTCATCACCTCTGCGGGCGAGCCCTGCGCCACCAGCTTTCCCTGATGCAAAAGCAGAATGCGATCGGACCACAGCGACGCCAGATTGAGATCGTGCAGCACGGTGCAGACGCTGAAGCGACCGTTGCGCGTCAGCTTATGCAGCAGTCGTAAGCTGTACTGCTGCCAATACAGGTCGAGTGCGGAAGTCGGCTCATCAAGAAACAGCCAACCGCGTGGACCATCATCATGCCATAACTGCGCCAGCACTCGCGCCAGCTGCACGCGCTGCTGTTCCCCACCGGAGAGCGAACGATAATCGCGCTTCGCCAGTTCCAGGCTGCCGGTGATGTGCATCACCTCTTCAATCACCGCTTTGGATTTGCTGGCTGGCCAGGGCGCACGGCCCATCGCCACCACCTCTTCAGCAGGCAGCGGGAAGGTCACACTGTTTTGCTGACGCATCACCGCACGACGTTGCGCCAGCGGTTCACGCGGCCAATCGTTTAAAGGGCGATCGCCGAGCCAGCACTCCCCCGCTTCAGGCGCCAGAAACCCAGTTAACAGGCGCAACAGCGTGGATTTACCCGCGCCGTTGGGGCCGATTAAGGAAATCATCTCACCTGGCTGCAAGGTAATAGAGACATCATCAATCAACGCACGCGTGCCATGACTAAAGCGCAGGCCGCGAGCCTGCATTGAATCACTCATTCATCCCCCTTTTCTGACGCAGAATCAGCCAGAGAAACCATGGTCCACCGATCAGGCTGGTGATCAATCCCACCGGCATTTCCGCTGGGATCACCACCGTGCGCGCCAGCGTATCCGCCAGCAATAGCAAGATGGCTCCCGCCAGTGCTGAACCCGGCAGCATCCAGCGATGATCGCTACCAACGCAGAAACGCATCACGTGCGGCACCACCAGTCCGACAAAACCGATAATCCCGCTCACCGACACCGCCGTGCCCACCAGCAGCGCACTCAGCACCAGTAACTCTCGCTGGGTGCGCTTCACATCAATGCCCATGTAATGCGCGTCTTCCTCACCGAGTTGCAGCAGATTAAGCCGACGTGCGCGAGTCTGGATGGCAATCAGCGCGGGAAGGATCAGTACAGCACACACCGCCAGACTCGGCCATTGTGCGGCGCTTAAACTGCCCATACCCCACAGTGCCAGCTGGCGTAACTGCTGGTCATTGCTGAGCCAGGAGAGCACGCCCACCGCCGCGCCGCACAGGGCGTTGATGGCGATGCCAATCAGCAGCAAACGTGACAAATTCCCCAGAGCCAGCCGACTGAAACTAAAAATCAGCAGCGTGACGACCAGGCTACCGATAAACGCAGCAATCGATGGCAGCCACAGCGCCAGCAACGGCGGCAAACTGAGCGGCACCACAATCGAAACCGCTACCGCCAGCCCGGCCCCGCTGCTGATGCCGAGCAACCCTGGATCGGCAAGCGGATTACGGAACAGGCCCTGCATCACCGCACCCGATACCGCCAGCGCCATACCAAGCAGCACCGCCAATAAAACTCGCGGCAGACGGATATTGAGCCAGATTTGCCACGCCATATCGCTGAGCGGCGCGTGGAACAGTGTGCGCATCGACAGCGGCATGGCACCAAAATTGGCAGCCATCAGCATGCAAACCACCATGCTGATGCCCATCAATAGCAGCCAGCGCATCACGGCAGTGTTAGTCATGTTTCGCCGCTTCGGCTGCACGGCGCAGCTTCACGATGGTCTCCGGTGTATCCAAGCCAAAGCTCAGCAGCGCCATCTCATCCACCACCAGCAATGCGTGGTGTTGGCCCGCTGGGGTCAGCGCCAGACCCGGCAGCGACCAGATTTTCTCTTCGCCACCCAGCGTACGCAGACCATCTTCACCGACCACCACCAGATCCGGTGCCGCAGCAACCACGCCTTCCTGTGACAGCTGCTGATAATGCGGGATCGCCGCCATGGCGTTAACCAGGCCAGCACTGCGGATCGCAGCGTCAGCGCCGGTTTGGTTACCTGCTGCCTGAGTGCGCATGCCACCGTGCGCCATCACAAACAGCACTTTCACCGGCAGCGGCTGCTGTGGAATCTGCGCGCGCTGCTTGTTCACTTTCTCAATCAGCGCTTTCGCTTCGGCATCACGATGCAGCGCTTTACCGATGGTAGCGATTTTTTCCGGGATGGCGTCGAGGCTGGTTTTGCCGGTGACATCCACCACTTTCACGCCAGCGCTCTCAACCTGTTGCAACACCAGCGACGGTTTCGCCAGCTCGCTGGTCAGCACCAGCGTAGGCTTCATCGCCAAAATGCCTTCGGCATTCAGCTGGCGCATATAGCCGATGTCCGGCAGCTTGTTAGCCTGCGCCGGATGCTGGCTGGTGCTGTCGCGTGCCACCAGATCGGCCTGTGCATCTAAGGCATAGATGATTTGCGTCACGTCACCGCCAATCGAGATCACCCGTTCAGCGGCAAATGCCGGCAGCGCTAAAGCGCCCAGCAGTAACAGCGTCAGACGTTTCATGCTGTCGCTCCCAATGCAGTGACCTGCTCACGCCAGCGCGCCTGCTCTGGCGTACCTTCACTACGCTGACCATACAGCTGTGCGATCTGCGTGCCGTCGGCGGCGAACAGTTCGAGGCTGGTGACAAAGCCATCGCCACTCGGTTTACGCGTCACCCAACTCTCGGCGATGTGGTCCGCCATCAGGTGCAGCGTGAAGGTGGGATTGAAGATGTTGACCCAATTGTCCATCGGCATCAGCTTCTCAACCGCACCGGTGAAGATCTGCGTGCAACCACGGTTGCCGATGAAGATCATGATTTCGTTGCCATCCTGCTGCGCTTGCGCCAGCAGTTGAGCCAGTGAATCGTTGCTGACCTGGCGCGCCAGATCGTCTGGCACCGCGTGGAATGCCTGCTGACGTGAAATGTTGTGGCGCTTCAGTAAGCCAAAGAACTGATGCACATCGGTGATGGCGCGCCATTCGGCTTCCACTTTGCTGGCATCAATGGTGCGGCTATGTTCTGGCGCGGCGGCAGGCTGTGGATCGAGTGCCGCAGCGGCTTCAACAGTGAACTCAGCGATCAGCGCATCCCATGCCGCCATCTCGGTATTGTCGGTGGTGTAGATTTTCAGTACCGCATCCGCGTGGCGGTCAAAAATCTGAATGCTTTGACGCTCGCCGCGTGCCGTCTGCTCACGCAGGAAGAAGGCGCTGTGCCACTGTGCCGGGAACAGGCGCTGATCGAGCGCACGTGGGTTAAGGATTAGCCCGGCATGTTCGCCGAGGTGCAGGTTTTCATATTTGCCGACCTGCTCATGCACCGCATATTCGTTGCGGGTAATACTTTTGGTTTCGCCAACGGCTTCCAGTGCCTTCAGCAACGCCGGGAAATCTGCTTTTAACGCTTGCGCATCCTGGCCGACGCGCGCTTCACACAGCTGCGCTTCGCCAATGCCCATCAGGGCCGCCAGATCGCGGGCATACTTTTTCGGATGTTCGCCTTTCAGCGCCAGATAGTGATCGTAACGTGGGTTCATTGCTCTTGCTCCATGAAAAGGCCCTGCGCGAACGCAGGGCGAAAAAGTGATTAGAAATCGACGTTCACACCGAGTTGGAAGGTGCGGCCTGGCTGAGTTGCCAGTGCGATATCGTTGCGATCCTGTGCGGTATCGCTGGTCATTTCGCGGCTGCTCAGGTAATCCCAATATTTACGATCTGTCAGGTTATACACGCCACCGCTCAGCTTGACGTTCTTCGCCACCTGCCAATAAGCCGTCAGATCGACCATACCGTAACCCGGCACGCGCTCGTAATCGGTGGTGGAATCGGTCAGTGCAGAACCGGTATTGGTATAGCTCTGGCGGTTGGTCGCCGTGGCTTTTTTGCCCTTCACGAAGGTAGCCGTCACAGCAGCACCGTACTCGTTCTGCGGCGCATCCCAACCCAGGCCCAGCACCGCTTTCATTGGCGGTACGCTTTCCAGATCGACGTAACGGTCGCCGAGGTAGCTCGACTTCGATTTACCTTCGTTGTAGCTAAAGGCGAAGCGTGCGCTCAGGCCCTGCACATCTTCATACCAGGTGCCGAAATTCACTTTCCCACTCAACTCAGCACCATAGATATAGGCTTTATCGCGGTTCTCTGACTGATAAGTAGTGTAAATGTTGCTCGGAACGTTGGTGAATTTCTCCGGGCTACCGGCACGGGTGTAACGGTTATAGGCGATGAAGTTTTTATAAGCGTTGTAGTAAACCGCCGTGTTCATCACCACGCCTTCGGTCGGCTGTCCTTTCAGACCCCATTCGAAGTTGTTGCTGGTTTCAGTTTTCAGATCCGGATTACCAATCAGCGCATATTGCGCACTACCCGCATAGCTGGATCCGAGGTTCCATGAACCGTACAGCTGGCTGGCATTCGGGAACTGCGCGCCGCGCTTGTATTGCAAATAGGTCATCAGAGTTGGCGTGAGCTCATACTGGAATGCCAATGATGGCAGAACCTGCGTATCGCTATTGCCAGAGCCGTAAAGTGTTTCAACTTCTGATTCGGTCAGTACGGTACTGCCGCTGGTCAGGCTGCTGAGGTTATCAGGCTTGGTATTCTGGTAAGCCACACGTACACCCGGCACCACAGCAAAGTTGTGGCCATCCAGGTCGAAGTTGATCTTATCCTGCACAAAGCCGCCCAGCGTGTAGCTGCGGCTGTCTGCTTCAGGCTGCATGATCACACTATAGGTGCTTGGCGTCGGTGACTGGCGGAATGGACGCTCGGTTTTTTCCAGACGTCCATTCAAACCGGCAGTCAGCTCATGACGACCCAGCGTTTTTGCCAGGTTGGTTTCAAAGCCGTAGCTGTCAGTGTTGTAGTCCGAGTAAACCGTTTCATAGGCTGACGCACTCGAAGGCATGTAGGTATTGTCATGCGCTTCGGTGTGCTGCCAGTAGACACGCGTGCTCAGGCTGTCGATGAAGTCGTTGTAAGGCGTGTATTCGTCCGCCAGGCTCAGGCCGAAGCGACGGGTATCGCTCTGCTGCTGTGCGGTGCCGTATACGGTATTGCCTGAAGTATCCCAGCTGTCGTAATGGGTGTGATTGGTTTTATGGTAGAAATCGGCGGTACCGGTGATTTTGTGCGCGTCATTCGGCTCCCATACCACGCTGCCCAGCAGTGCGTCAGAGTGCCAGTTGGCAGGATAGGCGCCACGGCTCGCGTCGTTGTTTTGCGTTTCCTGACCATCGCGACGGCTGTAAACAAAGATCCCGCGCAGCTCCTCATCGCCTGCTGCGGCAGTGATGCCGTTGTGCCAGCTGCGGTTAGAGGAATCGAAGTCGCTCTGGTAGCCAAAATAGGTGGTTTTACCGGGATGTAAGTAGTCGTCTGGCGTCTTGTTGCGGAACGATACCGCACCACCAATCGCGGTGTTGGCCTGAGAGACTGAAGTCGCGCCTTTATCAATATCCACGCGACCAAACATGTATGGGTCGATGTAATCGCGGCCAATACCAAAGGTATCCAAACCGGCGCGGCTGACGTAGCTACGGCCAGTGGCATCCGGCAGAGAAACACCGTCAACGTTGATATCGACGCGGTTACTTTCCAGACCACGGATGTTGTAGCCGGTGTAACCCGCGCGATCGAAGCCACTTTTACCTGCAGAAGAACCACCGCTTGCACCGGTTGCCGTCACGCCCGGTTCGTAGCGCATGATGGTACCGAAATCATTGCCGCCATCACGCTGCATATCGGCGGCGGTGATGGTGCTTTTGCTACCGGCTTGTTTCTCCAGCTTCGGTGCAGTTACCGTCATAACTGACTCTGCAGTGGTAGATTTGTCAGAAGATAAAGCAAGTGTCGTGTTGTCGCTGGCCGCGTAGCTGCAAGCTGCGTGAATAGCGGAAGACAAAATGGCAACTTTAAACAGACGTTGCTGGGTCATTCCCTGAAAGAGTGAAGACATGCGCGAAATACCTGGTTAATTGTTAGTATTCGCTCACTTGATTGCCGCCAAAAAAACGCGAAAAGCGTTAATAAACCGTAAAATGTGTGGACTTATTTTATGTAATAAATAATTTCGTCAGGAATGTAATGCAATTGGTAATCATTATCAATAAACTTTACACTAAGATGTATCTTAGACAGCACATTTTGTTAACTTGTTTATAATCAATAATTAAGAAGAGGCGCCTGATGTCGCAAAAACCGGCTGTGACGATTTACTACTGCACTCAATGCAACTGGCTGCTGCGTTCGGCGTGGATGGCGCAGGAACTACTGCACACTTTTGCCGAAGATTTGAGCGCGGTGACGCTGAAACCCGGCACCGGCGGCGTGTTTGAAATCAGCATTGATGGCACGGTGATTTGGGAGCGTAAACAGGAAGGCGGATTCCCGGATGCGGCCGCGTTGAAACAGCGCGTGCGTGATTTCTGCTGGCCGGATCGGGAGTTAGGGCACGTGGATAAGAAGAAGCCGGGTTAATTCCGATACGGATCAATGCGCATGTCCTCAAGTCGCATCGAACATCACAAAATCGCCAGACATAGCGCCAGACTGCTCAACCCTCAGCCTCTTGTTCCAGCGGCCATAACAGGCGATCCTGCGCAGTACTCAGCGTGACGATGGCTGGATGATAAATGGCAAACGGCTCAGCCAGTGGACACGCCAGATATTTGCCCTGCTGACTCGGCACGAACTCAGAGCGCGGCAGAAAAGCCGCGCCCTCAAAGCCCTGCTCCATCATCTCCAGAACCAGACGCGGTTCTGAAACTTTGATGCTGATATTGATATGGCTGAGGTTGCTAAACAGGGTGTTGCGCAGCATCTCATAAGTGCCTTCACCGCCAATGCGGTGCAGCAAAATTAGCGGAATACCATTGAGATCGGCAAAGTTGAGGGTTTTTCCCGCCAGAATCGCGCTGTAATGCATCGAAACTACGGCAATAGTATCAATCGGTTCCAGTTCACGCACAAACCACGCCTGGCGATCGTGTGGCACCTGCATCAGTGCAATATCGACACGCTGATCGACCAGCATCGCTTCCAGATGGCTGGAGTCGGATACCACCACGTTGATATCCCAATCGGGTCGGTTCTGATAATAATCCATCAGGATCGGGGTGAAATAACGCAGATAAAGGTAGGAAATACCGATGGTGACGCGGCGCTGTTTGTGGGTGGCAATCGTCACCGTCTGCCGTTTTAAACTATTTACCTGGCTGAGAATATCGCAGGCACGACGATAGAGAAAACTACCCGCTTCGGTTAACACCATGGCGCGTGGGGTGCGCGTAAAGAGCGGTGAGCCAATTTCCTGTTCTAACTCTTGCAGACGTTTTCCCAACGGCGGTTGTGCGATGTTCAATAGCTTCGCGGCTTTACTGATCGAGCCCTGTTCCGCTATCGTGCAAAAATAATGCAATCGTTTCAGATCCATAATTCCTCCGCGCCCTGTTCGCGCTTACTTTACCATGGCCAAAAACGATCCAACCGCGCTGAGCGCAAGCTTAGTGGATATACATACTCCATAGGTGACTGATCGGCATCACCAGCACCAGCGCCGGTAACATATTCGCCACCGGGAAGGATTTGATCCCGGCGATACGAAAGCCCGCCGCCAGCATCACAAACCCACCGGCTGCGGTGAAATCACTCATCATCGGTGCTGTGGTGTGCGGCATAATCAGTACCGCCGCCGAGGCCAGCACCAATTGCACGATCAACTGTGGAATGGCAATCACCGCCACCGCATAACCGAGCAGCGTGGCAAATATCGCCGCCGTGAAGATATCCATGATCGATTTCACCAGCAGGATATTGGCGTCGTGAGTCATGCCTTCGGTCATGGCACCAATAATGCCGGTACCACTGGCGCAGAACAGCACCATGATTGCCACATACTTTTCAGTGAACGCTTCGCCACTCAACCCGCCTTCTGCGGGCTGGCTTTGAAAACGGCTTACCAGTCCTTTCGCCAGATTACCTAACCGGCCAATCTTCTGCTCCAGATAGGCGAATTCACCCAGCGCCGCGCCGAGGATCAGCGCCAGGATCACCGCCGGTAAACTGTGGATCTTACCGATCAGAACGATGCCGAGGCCCATCGACGACAGGCCGAACGTCATGGGCAACGCGACGCGCAACCTTTCTGGTACTTTAGTACCGAGAAAAGCGCCCACCAGCCCGCCAATCAGCACCGCGCTGCCGTTGACAAAGGGTCCCACTACCATAATTTACTCCTTACCTATCATTATGTTTTTCACCCCAGCGTTTCAGGTTGCCCACGTCGAGATCGAACAAATCGAGGGCGCGCGCCACGCTGTGATGGACCATCTCATCCACGGACTGCGGCTGCTGATAAAAGGCCGGAACCGGAGGATAAATAATCCCGCCCATCTCCGTGACTGCTTGCATATTGCGGATGTGTGCCAGATTGAGCGGCGTTTCTCGTACCATCAGCACCAGCCGACGCCGCTCTTTCAGGATCACATCCGCTGCTCGCGTCAGCAGATTACTGGTCAGCCCATGGGCAATCGATGCCAGCGAGTTCATTGAGCAGGGCGCCACCAGCATGCCGAGGGTTTTAAACGATCCGCTGGAGATCGACGCGCCGAGATTGCTGATGCTGTGCACCTCATCGGCCAGATCCACCACATCCTGTCGTTGCCACTGGGTTTCCATCGAACGCGTCACTTCTGCGCCTTTGGTCACTACCAGATGCACTTCCACATCCTGATCGCGCAGCAACTGCAGCGCCTTCATGCCGTACTGAAACCCTGACGCGCCGCTAATGCCGACGATAATGCGCCTTCTGCTCACTGCCACCTCACTTACTCGAAATCAGGAAGAAAACGTTTCACATCTACCTCTTTGAACTTCGAACGTTCGAAGTGCGCCTTCATGTGCCACGGCACGGTGCAGTCAAAGATGGTTTTGCAGGTCACGCCCTGTTGGCTGATGCTGGCGCTGTATTCCGGCACCTGTGAGGGATCGAGCGGATGGCAGCGCACACCGGGAATGGTGAGGTGATCGACATCGCCCTGATAGCGGGTTTGCATCGCCCACAGAATGTCGTCGGTATCGAACACGTCGACATCGTCATCCACCAGGATCACGTGTTTGAGTTCGGAGAAGGCGGTGAAGGCGATCAGTGCCGCCTGGCGCTGGCGCCCTTCATCCACTGCGGAGGCTTTTTTGAACTGGATCACCGCCAGTAATTTGCCGCCGCCAGAGGTGTGCGCATTGACGTTCAGCACGCGACCCGGCATCGCACGTTCCAGCATATCTAGAATACTGGCTTCGGTCGGAATGCCTGCCATGCTGACGTGTTCGCCACTTGGGCCCAGGGTGGTTTGCAGAATCGGGTGTTTACGATGGGTGACGGCTTTCACCTTGATCACCGGCAGCGCATCCTTGGCTTCACCGGTATAACCCGGAAACTCTGGCATCGCTTTACCCGTATTGGTGTTCTGATCTTCACGCACGCGCACGTTCGGCAGCAGTTCACCTTCAATCACGATTTCAGCATGGGCGATGGCTTTTTCATTGATGCTCACGCACGGCGTTAACTGCACCGGATAGCCGCGCAGCGCACCGGCAATGCTGAGTTCGTTGTAGCCCAACGGCGTGGTCGGTGGTTCAAAGCAGGCGGCGATCTCAATCGCCGGATCGACACCAATACTGATCGAAATCGGCAGAGGCTGACCGGCTTTTTCCGCTTTTTCACGGAAGGCGTCGATGTGACGACCCGGCGTCAGCCACATCGACAGCTCATCACGGCTCTGAATGCACAGGCGATGGATGGTGATATCCGACTCGTGGGTTTCCGGATCTGAGGCGTAGCACATGCCCATGGTGAAATAGGGACCGGCATCTTCTTCGGTATTGGTGGGTGCAGGTAACAGCGTGCGCAGATCGAAAGCCGGATCTTCCGCATAGTGCACCACTTCCTGGCACAGCGGTTTGGTGCTGGTCACTACCGGTGCAATCGCATGGTGAACCGAATCTTTCAGCAGGAAGCCTAGCTTTTCAGGCGGGCAGTTGAGCAGATGGCCGACGCGCTCACGAGTCGACATCAAACCGGTAACCACGCGCACACCGGGGAAGCCTTTAACCTTATTGAACATCATCGCCGGGCCTTTGCGGGTTGGACGTTCACAGGTGCCACCCGCGCCGACGTAGCGATAAACACCAGACAGCTCGGCGTGTGGATCGACTTCAGTATCGGTGCTGACAAACTCGCCTTTCAGGCTGGTGAGTAGCGCGATGGCCGAGCGCAGATCGTGCACGGCTGGGGTTTTATTTTCAGACATACTTCTCTCCATAAACGCGTTAACTGCGATGGAGAAAAAGTAGCGCCAAATAAAAAAGTTAAAAACTACCGTTTATATTCACAGGCTAAACCTTTTTGGTATGCCTGTAATAAAGGATGTTGGGATGTTTTTATTTGATTAATTTCGTAGCAGAAAGGTTAATACCACAGGCAATAAAAAAGGCGCGATAAGGCGCGCCTTTAACCTGTTAACTGTTCGAGATTTTTTCTGTCGCTTCGTTCAGTGCATTAATCACAATACTCAACGACTCAGGCGAAATATCTTGCTGGGATAAGCGATGATTTAGCGTATGCCTAATGTGATGAATGGCCTGCTCGACTTCCGGAATACTGCGGTTATTCACCAGAATCGCCAGCGAAGTCAACCGCTCAATAATATTGGCAATATTCTCGCCGTTCTCGGCTAATAATGCGCGGCCACCCTCATTGAGTGCGTAGGCTTTACGCGACGCATGCGCATCCACCACGCGGATCGCATCCATCTCTTCGAGCAAAGTGAGGTTAGGATAGATGATGCCAGGGCTGGGGGAGTATTCCCCTTTTGACAGCTCTTCCACTGACTTGATCAGCTCATAGCCATGTGCAGAACCGTTGGCGAGGAAGTGCATCATTAACAGGCGGATATCACTGGCATCCAGCATCCTTTCCCGGCGCTTTTTACGCGCACCTGCACAGATTGCACGTTGTGCATTATCGGACTGCCATGGAAAATCCCGCTGATGTTTCATTGCCTTCCCTGAGGTCAATTAAGGGAGGTTGATAGTAGTCTGCCGCCTGGCAAAATTCAACACAGGCGGCAGCGGGCGCGGCGAAGTCAGTTATTTCTGATGCCAGTACGCCACCGCACGCACGAAGTCAGTGTGCGCACCACGGCGTTGCGTGAAGTAGTCGCTCAGCAGTTTCACCGCTTCGCCTTCTCCGGTCAGCCAGATGAAGTACTCTTCGGTTGGCAGTGAGATCTGATCCAGCTGCGCAATCAGCGGGCCGAGGTTATCCACCTGCATAGTGCCACTGCCCAGCCACGTCACCTGCACATTTGGCAGATCGCCGAGGTAATCGCGCCCGGTGTTTTCATCGGCGTAGGCCAGCAGATGGATCTGCTGCGCCTGCATCTCAGCATAACGGCGCTTAAAGGCTGGCAGACCGGTCTCATCGCACACGTAAATCTGGCAGGCATAATCCACCGGCACCACACAAGAGCCACGCGGTCCACCCATGGCAATCTGATCGCCAGGCTTCGCATCATTCGCCCAGCTGCTGGCCACGCCGCCATCATGAATATAGAAGTCGATCGTCAGAGAATCAGTGCCATTAAACGTCAGTGGCGTGTAGTCACGTGCCGCCGGGCGCACGCCGCCTGGCCACACAATGCCGTCATCGGTCATTTGCGGTAAGGCCATCGCGCTGCCCGCATTTTCCGGGAAAAAGACTTTAATGTGATCGTCGAACGATGGCGAATTGAAGCCCGCCAGATCGCTGCCGGTAAACTCGATGCGCCAGAACTCCCCGGCGATTAAGGTTTTGCTCGCCACGGTGATATGACGGAAGCGTAATTCGTTGCGTACGCGCTTCGGTGCGCGGTCGTTGGTGTTTTTTTGCAAGTGTTCTCTCCAGGGGATCAGCCCAGCATAATGCCGCCGTCCACCGCAATTTGTTGTCCGGTAATAAATTCGTTTTGTATTAAAAATAGATAGGCGCTGGCGATTTCATCAATCTCTGCGGTGCGTTTCAGCGGAATGATGTCGGCAAAATGCTGACGCGCTTGCTCAACCTGCTCTTTTGCCTGCTGCCGCCAGAATGGCGTCACGGTCCAGGTAGGCGCCACGCAGTTCACCCGCGCTTTGGGTGCCAGTTCCACCGCTAAACCTTGTGCCAGCGAAACAATGCCCTGATTGCCGACGTAGCTGGCGCAGGCATTCTGCGCACGGCCGCCGGTGCCAGCAGTGAAGGTGATAGATCCACCATTAAGGATCTTTTCCGCTGCCAGTTTGCCAATCAGCACGTTGGTCAGGAATTTCGAGTGGATAACTTTCTCAATCAGCGACATATCCGCGCTGAGAAAACCGCCGCCCATAGCATCACCTACCATCGACACCAGATGATCGAACGGCTTGATGTGGGCAAAGGCCTCACGCAGCGCCGCGTGATCGTGAGCATCAACGGCCAACAGCGTCACGTTTGCACCCTGCTCTTGCAGTTGAGCTTGCGCGAGATCCAGACGGTCGCGATCGCGACCCACCAGCGTCAGTGCGGCACCGAGCGCGGCAGTCTGCTGCGCTACCCGCAAGCCAATGCCGGAACTGCCGCCAAACACCACAACATGCTTGTCTTGTAAGCTTGCCATCATTGCTTCCTTACAACGTTGCCAGTGCTTCGGCCGCCATCTCCGCCACCTGTGAGTCGTTAGCGCCGTGCGCCCCGCTCACGCCAACCGCGCCAATCACTTCGCCGTTCAGCCACAGCGGAATGCCGCCTTCCAACGGGGTGACGCCCGGTGTGGCCAGGAAACTCGGGCTGCCAGCGTTGATAAAGGTCTCAAATTCTTTTGACGGTGCACGCAGCAGTGCTGCCGTGCGCGCTTTGCCCAGCGCCACCGTCGGGCTGATGCCAATCGCCTTGTCACTGCGATCCAGACTGACGACTTCGCCCGCACGATCCACCACTGCCACACTGATGTGCCAGCCGAATTCTGCTGCTGCCTCGAATGCGGCGTTGATCACCACACGTGCGGCCGCCAAAGAGATGCTGTGATAAGGGTTTGCCAGCGCACTGCTGGCCGATGCTGATTGTTTATCCATAATTTTGCCCCGTACCGGACGTCAGAAGTCCGCGCATGAATCAAACGTTATCGAAAATCATTCTCATCTGACGCCAGGAAGAATAGCTATGATATATCTTCGTTGCAATGCCGAAAAATGCTATTGAGAAAAGTTGCAGAACCTTAGGTGTGGCTTGCGCCGACTGTGGGGCAGACATTAACGCCGATAGGGCTTCACGGGAGAATCGCGGCTAATGCCATTAGAGAAAGGGTTAAGTTCGATTAGCGGGCAACGATCGCGCCGCAACAAACGTGCGGCGTGTCATCGATATTAATGGGGTAAAGCGCGGTAAAGAGAGGGAAATCAGGCCTGATGGTTGCCGCAGTTAACGAAGCTATTGTCATCCTGACTGTGCTGCGGCAGCGGGTTATCACCCAAAATTTCATGCTGCTGGCAGTGAGTCTGATGTGGATGCAGGCCGCCCGGCGGAGAGAAAGGCTCAGCCATCTGTGCACTTGCCAGCGAGGAAAACGCCACAAGCGCTGTCATGAGGAACAACGGTAAAAGTCGCATAATTTTTCTTTTTCACTTTGACGGTCCAGAGCGGACCAGGAATGCAGGTGATTATCCAGCCTGATGTATGGCGGCTGGTGTTTTACGCGGCCAATCAGGTTTCGATGGAGGATTTTACGCCAGTTATGGCAATAATTTTATAAAATCGTGCGGTTAGTCACAGTTAACCGCACGTTTTATGCTTTAGCAGGTCGAGACCGGAATATAGAAGGTGCCCTGCAACAAATCTGACGTGCTGTATTTAAGATCCAGTTTGAGCAGATCTTTACCTGCCCTACGCGCCACGCCGAGTGCCGGCAGATGGTTGTAGTAAATCTCGGCGGTAAACGCATTGATCTCTTCCGGTGCGCCATGCCAGTCAATCTCGGCATACAAACCGCTTTCACCGGTCCAGTTCTGCACGTTGCGCGGCAGAACATCGGCATACTGACTTTCCAGTGCCTGGAACATGCTGATGTGCTGCTGGTCAGCCGAATTAACGCCAGGGCTAAACTGGAACCCCAACCAGCCACGGCTGACATGCTTACCCGCAAAGTTCACAAAATCACGGGTATGTTGCGCCACCACTTGATTGTGATGGTCGATGTACTCGCCAAAGCGGCACTCCCACTCGATCACTTCACCACACAGCTGCAGTTCGGGCTTCTCCGCCAGACGCGCATTGACCCATGAGCGCTGCGTGGAAATGCGGCTGTGGAAATCTTTCATCAGCATCTCCGGGATGCGGCGGTAGGCGCCCGGTGTCATGGAGAAGTGGCTTTTGAACACCCGAGTGAAATTCTGCTGGTTATCAAAACCAAAGCGCACGGCAATATCGATGAGCGGCATGCTGGTCAGTTTCAGCGCCATCGCTGACATGGTCAGTCGACGTTTACGCGTATACGAGGCCAGCGTTTGGCCGGTCATCTCTTTGAACATGCGCTGCATGTGCCACTTGGAGTAACCAGATTTCAGGGTAATCAGATCGATATTAAGCTCGTCGGTCAGATTCGCCTCTATCCAGTCCACCAGATCGTTGATGTACTGTTTTTTTAGATTCAGGCTGAGCATGATTTTTTTGATCGAGTGATAAGTGTGAAGGTAATGAATTTGCGCGATTAGTCACATAAATATAACAAAAACGTATTACTAACGTAAGGAAGAGTAAAGGCAGCGAGGCGGGAAAAGCATTAATTGCTTAGGTTACTAACGTTTTTGACTGAGGCTTCTACGAAAACTTTGTGAGAAAGGTCGCCATTGAACGCGATTGAAGACTGATTTCTGTTAAGCGAAGCACATTGCCGCGCGACGCAAGATCGCAGTTAACTCAGCAGGCATACAGCCCTGCCGCGTCCAATATCATATAAAACAGTGATATCACGCCTTCCAGCCTTAACCCTTTGCGCCATGCCGTTTGCAAGCGTTAACCAGCTGTGCTTTTTTAAAGCGGCAAAGCAATCGGTTAATCAGCGAAGGAGAGGTTATGACCCGTCTTACCGCACAAGATTTTCCCCAGGAACTGCTTGAGTTATACGACTATTACGCGCACGGCAGGATCAGCAAACGAGAGTTCATCACCCTTGCCGCCAAGTTCACTATCGCAGGCATGACCGGTGCCACCTTGCTTACCGCCATGAGCCCCAACTATGCACTGGCGCAGCAGGTTGAATTCACCGATCCCGAGATCACACCCGAATACATTCACTATCCCTCTCCGCAAGGCCATGGCGAGGTGCGCGGCTATCTGGTGCGTCCTGCCAAAGCAACCGGCAAAGTGGGTGCGGTAGTGGTGGTACACGAAAATCGCGGACTGAATCCGTACATTGAAGATGTCGCACGCCGCGTGGCGAAAGCCGGATATATCGCGCTGGCACCGGATGGCCTGAGTTCAATGGGCGGCTATCCGGGCAACGATGAAGAAGGCCGTGCAATGCAGGCCAAAGTCGATCCCACCAAGCTGATGAACGATTTTTTTGCTGCGGTGGATTTCCTGATGCACCACGAAGAAGGCACCGGCAAAGTCGGTATCACCGGTTTCTGTTACGGCGGCGGCGTGGCGAATGCTGCTGCGGTGGCCTTTCCGGAACTGGCTTGTGCGGTGCCATTTTACGGTCGCCAGCCCAAAGCGGAAGACGTGCCGCGCATTAACGCTCCGCTGCTGCTGCACTATGCCGCGTTAGACAAAGGCATCAACGAGGGCTGGCCAGCCTACGAAGAGGCGCTGAAAGCTAACCACAAAACCTATGAAGCCTACATCTATCCCGGCGTTAATCATGGCTTCCACAACGACTCGACCCCGCGTTATGACAAAGCGGCGGCAGAGCTGGCGTGGAGCCGGACACTGGGGTGGTTTGAGAAGTATTTGCACGGCTAATAGTGCCATTTAGGCGTAGCAGCGGGAAAATGTGCTCCGCTACGCCTCCGCGTTATCCTTCACAATGCGATGCACATTGCTTTCCAGCCAGTCGGCCAGGCCAATCACATGCCCTTCGACTTCACGCCCGAGCGGCGTCAGGCGGTACTCCACATGCGGCGGCACCACTTCATAGGCAATACGCTCGATAAATCCATCTTCTTCCATATAGCGCAGCGTTTGCGCCAGCATGCGTTCACTGACGCCACCAATCTTGCGGCGCAGTTCACTAAAACGCAGCGTTTCTTCGCGCAGCGCTAATAATACCAGTACGCTCCAGCGGCTGGTGATGCGCTTGAGCACGTCGCGTGAAGGGCAATTCACATTAAGTAGCTCGCCACGGATAAATTTATTACTCAATTTTTCAGACATTTATGCTGCCTCTTCCAAACTAACAAATCTGTAAGCACTTACTAAAAGTTAGTTTATCCCTTAGGCTGATTTCATTCCAGCTCAAACTGAAGGAGAACATCATGATTGCGATTACCGGTGCCACTGGCCAATTAGGCCGTTTAGTGATTAACGAGTTACTGAAAAAAGTCCCTGCCAGCGAAGTGATTGCCGCAGTGCGTTCACCTGAAAAAGCCGCAGATTTACAGGCTCTGGGCGTGACCTTGCGTACAGCGGATTACAGCAAACCAGAAACGCTGCAGAGTGCGTTTAGCGGCGTAGACAAACTGCTGCTGATCTCTTCCAGCGAAGTCGGTCAACGTGAAGCGCAGCACAAGGCGGTGATTGATGCAGCGAAAGCGGCGGGCGTGAAGTTTATTGCTTACACCAGCCTGTTGCATGCGGATACCTCCACACTGGGCCTGGGCGTAGAACACCGCACCACCGAAGCGCAGTTGAAAGCCTCTGGCGTGCCGTTTGCTCTGCTGCGTAATGGCTGGTACACCGAAAACTATGCCGCCAGCATTGCGCCAGCGCTGGCACACCACGCCTTTATCGGTGCCGTGGGCGAAGGCCGCATCGCGTCAGCCTCACGCGAAGACTACGCAGCCGCAGCGGCTGAAGTCATCAGCCGTGACGATCAGGCAGGCAAAGTGTACGAATTAGCCGGCGATGAGAGCTACACGCTGGCCGAGTTCAGCGCCGAGATTGCGAAACAGTCTGGCGAACAAGTGGATTACATCAACCTGCCGCCTGCGGAGTTCGAAGCGGCGCTGAAAGGCGCCGGTTTACCGGATGGATTGGCAGAACTGCTGGCGGATTCCGATGCCGGTGCCGCGCAAGGCGGATTGTTCGATGACAGCCGTTCGCTGAGCAAATTGATTGGTCGCCCGACCACGCCATATGCTGAAGTGATTAAAGCCACACTGGCGAAGTAATGCCTCTTCAGGCCAGCCAACGCTGGCCTGATTCCCGTCTCGTATGCCACCAAATGATCAAAGCAAAGCGCGGTATTTAAGCCAAATAATGGCGATTTTCTTATTTACAGATAATTCTGTGCGCTGATTTGAACCACCATTTAAAACACTGCTTTCATTTCCTGAAATATAGCTTGTTGTAATCGCTGTAAATTCACTAAAAAGCCGGATCAATCGACAAGATTTATTACGTTCATAGATATTTCGCATTGTTGTCTCGGCTATTCAAAGCTCTATAATTTGTCCTTTGAGCAACCAGGCAATTTCAGGAGGCCGCTATTAATACTAACCAGCAACATCAAGCTTTCGGGGAACACGAAGCCCATGCTGATCTGGGGTATCAATACGATCCTCACGAATTTATCCGCGAAGGCATGGAGGATTCCGAGCCGGAACCGGAGCTGATTCAGGGTCTGCCCGCGCCAGATGCGCTCACCCCTGCCGATCGCTATCTTGAACTGTTCGAGCACGTGCAGATGTCGCGCATATTTGCCGATGGAAAAACCTTCCCGGACTGCGCGCCAAAATATGATCCGCTGGATATATTAATCCGCTATCGTCGCACTCGTCGCTCGGCTGAATTCGACCTCGAAAAATTCGTGCACGACCATTTTTATTTGCCGCAGGTGAATGAAAGTTTTTATGTTTCCAATCCGGATAAATCGCTGACGGAACATATTGACGACCTGTGGCCAGTGTTAACCAAAATGCCACAGCAGCATTTACCGCACTCATCGCTGCTGCCGCTGCCAAAACCTTATGTGGTGCCGGGCGGACGTTTTGGCGAGACCTATTACTGGGACTCCTATTTCAGCATGCTCGGCCTGGCCGATGCGGGACGCGACGATTTGCTGCGAGACATGGCAGACAACTTCGCGTGGTTGATCGATAACTACGGTCATGTGCCGAATGGCAACCGTACCTATTATTTGAGCCGTTCACAGCCACCGGTGTTTGCGCTGATGGTGGAGCTGTTCGAAGAGGATGGTATTCGCGGTGCAAAACGCTATCTCGACCAGCTGATGAAAGAGTATCAGTTCTGGATGGATGGCGCGGGCGAGCTGATGCCGCATCAGGCATATCGCCACGTGGTGCGCATGCCTGATGGTTCGCTGCTCAACCGTTACTGGGATGATCGCGACACGCCACGTGATGAGTCGTGGATGGAAGACGTGGAAACTGCCAGCAAATCCAGCCGACCGGCCAATGAGGTCTACCGTGATTTGCGTGCAGGTGCCGCTTCAGGCTGGGATTACTCGTCCCGCTGGCTACGCGATCCGCAACGTCTGGCCAGCATTCGCACCACGCAGTTTATCCCGGTGGACCTGAATGCCTTTCTCTACAAGCTGGAGCTGATGATCTCCACGCTGTCGCACGCCAAAGGCGAAGAGCTGACCGCGCTGGCGTGGCAGAAAAAAGCCGACACGCGTAAGCAGGCGATTCACCGTTACCTGTGGGATGACACCGCAGGCGTGTACCGCGATTACAACTGGCGCGATGAGCGTTTTGGTGCCTTTACGGCTGCGGCGGTAGTGCCGCTGTTCCTCGGCCTCGCTTCACCAGAACAGGCGCATCTGCAAGCTATTGCGCTGCGTCAGTTGCTGCTGACTCAGGGCGGCCTGCTGACATCAATGGTGGAAAGCGGCGAACAGTGGGATAAACCGAATGCCTGGGCGCCGCTACAGTGGATGGCGATAGTTGGCCTGAATCATTACGGTGAAGAGACGCTGGCGACAGAGATTGCCGTTAACTGGCTGACCACGGTGAAGAACTTCTATTCGCTGCATCACAAGCTGGTGGAGAAGTATGACATCAGCGGCGATCGTGCACGTCCGGGTGGCGGCGGTGAATATCCGTTGCAGGATGGATTTGGCTGGACCAACGGTGTGACACGTCGATTAATGACGATGTACGGGCATTTGTTGGCGGATTAAAACAGAAAGGGCGCATCAGGCGTAATGCCGATCAGTTAAGACAAAAATGATCGGTTGAACGATCCGACAGTTC